>NZ_JBKBET010000005.1:123272-372683 GCF_048910785.1 Nocardia nepalensis
CTCGCCAGCACGCCACACATGCGACACAGCCACAGCTCGACCGCCAAGACCGCCGCCGATGCCGAGCTGACCAGGCAGACATTTCCGCCTTCACCAGCACGCCACACATGCAACACAGCCACAGCTCGGCCCCCCGAACCCGCCGCCGATGCCGAGCTCATCAGGCAGACATTTCCGCCCTCGCCAGTACGCCACACAGCTACAGCTCGACCGCCAAGACCGCCGCTGATTCCCAGCTGACCACGCGGACATTTCCGCCTTCGCCAGCACGTCGCTCATGCGGCACGGCTACGGCACGGCCGCCGAGACCGCCGCCAGGGAGGGCGAGGTCCGCGGTTCCGCAGTTCCTCAGGGTATGTGTGGGCGACCGGGCCGATCCCGCTCGAGCCTGCGCTGAGCTTCGAGCAAACCTCGGCGGGGCGTGTGGCAAGTCGGTCTGCGAGGTGTTCGGTACCTCTGTGCAGCCGGTAAATCGAGTGCGGGTGGGTGGGGCACCGTGCGATGGTCGAGGGATGACGCTGATACCCGGCATCACCATTCGGTCGGCCACCGACGACGATGTGGCGGACATCCGATTGCTCGGCGACACTTTGTTCGGCGGGCGCACCGAGCCGGCGCATGCGGACCTGCGCAAGCAAGTCTTTCCGACCGAGGAGGCGATCGTCGCCATCGATGACGGGCGCGTCGTCGGGCATGCCAGGTCCACCCGGATGACGCTGACGGTGCCCGGCGAGCGCACGGTCGAGGCCTGCGGCATCGCCGCGGTCGGGGTCGCGCCGACCCACCGGCGGCGCGGGATTCTGCGGGCCATGTACACCGAGCAACATCGGCGCACCGAAGCAGACGGGCTCGCGTTGACCATTTTCACCGCGAGTCAGGGCGCCATCTACGGCCGGTTCGGATATGGACCGACGATTCGCGAGAACGCGGTGTCGATCGATCGGCGGTTCGCCGAATTCCTGCCGTCCGCACCCGATCCGGGCGGTGTGGTGCTCAGTACCATGGCCGACGCGGGCGAGCCGATACGCGCGATCTACGACCGGTGGCGTCGCCTGGTGCCCGGCGCACAGCGACGTCCCGAGGCCCGCTGGAAAATGGACCTCGCCGATCCCCCCGCCTTCCGCGACGGTGGCACCGACCTTTTCGCGTTCCTGCACCCGGACGGATATGCGCTGTATCGGTACCACCGCCGCGAGCATGGCAAGGCCGCGGTGGTCGAGGAGATGCGCGCGGTGACCCCCGAGGCGCATATCGCTTTGTGGCGGGCGCTATTCGGGCTCGAGCTCTGTAGCCACGTCGAGGCCGCGCTCACCGATAACGATCCGCTCCCGTATCTGCTCACCGATCTGCGGCTGGTGCGCACGAAGGCGCGCTACGACGCATTGTGGTTGCGTCTCATGGATATTCCCGCCGCCTTGACGGCACGCTCCTACCTGCGCGATCTGAATGTCGTACTCGCGGTGCAAGATCCGTTCCGCAACGCGGGCGGCACCTTCGAACTCACGGTGCGCGACGGTGTCGCCGAATGCGCGCCGACCACCGGGACGGCCGACTTCGAACTCGGCATCGACGTGCTCGCCAGCATGTACCTCGGCGCGTACCCGGCGCGGGTCTTCGCGGCGGCCAACCGGCTGCAAGCCAAGGATGCCGGGCAGCTGCGCGCACTCGACGAGGCGTTCGGCGCGGAACGGGAGGCGGTGCTGGGCTGGTTCTTCTGATCGGGGTTGTCCCTGAGCCCACGTCGTACTCGGGAGTGATTCCCGGACGGGAGGTGAACTGGCATGCTGGACCCATGAAGCCGATTCAGCTGGTGCTCAATATCCTCTGGCTCGTGTTCGTCGGGTTCTGGATGGCGCTCGGCTACATCCTGGCAGGCATCATCTGCTGCGTCCTGATCATCACGATCCCGTGGGGTATCGCGTCGTTCCGGATCGCGGCCTACGTGCTGTGGCCGTTCGGGCGGACCACGGTCGAAAAGCCTTCCGCCGGTGTCGGCTCGATGATCGGCAACATCATCTGGTTCCTCGTCGCCGGTTGGTGGTTGGCGCTCGGACACCTGTTCACCAGCATCCCGCTGTTCATCTCGATCATCGGCATCCCCTTCGGCTGGGCGAACCTCAAGCTCATCCCGGTCTCGCTGTTCCCGCTCGGGCGCGAGATCGTCGACAGCGACCAGCCGTTCGGCGCGCAGTACACGCGCGGCGGGTACGTACCTCGCTGACGGCTTCGGCCTACTCCGAGTCCGCGACCAGCTGCTTCATGATGCCGACGGCGCGGGTCAGCACCACCAGCTGATCGTTGGTCAAGGTGGACAGCTGTTCGGTCATCCAGGCCTCGCGGGCGCTGGTCTCATCGGCGATCAACGCCCGGCCCGCGTCCGAGAGCGAGACGATGATCTGGCGGCCGTCGGTCGGGTGCGGTTTGCGCTCCACCAGTTCCAGATCGGTCAGCGAGGCGATCACCCGCGTCATCGACGGCGGCTGCACACGTTCCTTGGCGGCCAGGGCGCCCGGTGTCATCGCACCTTCCCGATGCAGGGTGGCAAGTGCGGAGAGCTGCGTCAGCGAAATCTGCGCGTCGGCGCGCCGTCCCCGCAGATGTCGCGTCAAGCGCACCACCGCGAGCGACAGCTCACCTGCGAGAGCTCGAACATCCGATGGCGTTGTCACAGAGCAGAACGATACGGGACACGCTGGCCGGTGACCGCCTGTTCCCGCAGCTACGCTATGACTGTGACCCAGAATGTCCCGCAGATACCGCCGCGCTTCACCGATCCACGGCCGGTCCTCGCGGTCGGCAGCGCCCTGTGGCTGATCGCCACCATCGTGGTGTGGACCAGCGACCGCTGGGAATCGGCACGCCCGGTGTGTCTGATGGGCCTGGCGGTGGGCTTGCTCGGCTACACCATCTTCGCGATCCAGCGCCGCGGCGCTCGCCGCGGGGACAAGGGCGCGCAGACCGGACTCTGAGCCACCACAATTCGGTCAGCCCACGTCGAACTCGTTGGTGGTGCCGGTGAAGGGCCGCAAGACACCGTCAGCGCCCAGGCTGTCGGCGAAATGCTGCATGCGATAGCGCCCCGGGGTCGCGTCGGCCGGGATGTCCCAGGTGAAGCGGGCCACGGATTCGGCCGTGCCGTGTTTGCTCCAGTAGAAGCGCACCGCCCATTCGCCCTCGTTGGCAATGCGCTCCCAGTCGCCGGATCCGTTGCGGCGCTGCACTTCCAGGAAGGTGCCGTTGCGGCGGGGGTTGTGTTTCGGGTGGGCGGAGACGAATTCGGCGGCGGCTCGGGAGCCGGGCGCGTAGGTGGCGGCGGGTTGGGTCAGGAGGTCACCGAAGCCGCGACCCGGGGGTGGGGCATCCGGGCCCGGGGCGGGTTGGAAGTTCGGCTGCAGATTGGAGACGTCGCGGGGTGCGGGTCCGCGGGGAACCTGCTGGCGGGCGGCGAAAGCCGTTGCCAGCCGGGTGAACTCCTGCTGGTAGGCGGGCAATGTGTAGCGGCCGAATAGGGTCGAGCCACCCTCGTACTGCTGGGAGTCGTATTCCTCCGGGGTGGTGACGTATTCGTGGTACGCGTTCGCGTACCCCTGCATGAGCACCTGGTCCAGCGCTACACCGAGCGCGGCGGCGACGGCGCGGCGGATACGCAGTCCGGCCACGATGGTGAATTCCCCACCGCCGCAGGCCAAGTAGAGCTCGCCGATCCGAACGATCTGAATGGGCACAACATTCGGCACCCACGGGACCGGCGGCAGCAGCCCGAGCGGCGCCACGATCGCCTTGGGCGCCTGGGCATCGGCGAGCCAGGACGGTGCGGGCTGGCGCGGATCGCCGAGCGCATCGATGAACGGGTTGCGCACACCCTCCGGGATCGGGATGCCCGGCAGACCAGGCCCGTCCTCGGTGCTGCCCGCGATGAGCGAAACACCCGCGGCGGCGGGTGCGGTGTGGCGCGGCTGACCGTCCGGGGTGAACCTGCCGTCGACGGCGGTATCGGCAAGGTCGATATAACAGAGCATCGAGTCGACCGGGCCGCTGATCGGCCGCGCACCCGCCAGTGCGGTTTTCGAGGCGCGATACTGCCGCTCGCCGATGATGCGGGTGTTGTCGAACTCGTCCTCGGTCGGGCCCGAGCCGGGGCGCAGATTCAGATTCGGGGACATATCACCCGCATTGGTCTGGGCGAAGGCGGCCACGAAATCGGCTGGGCCGTCCAGATATCGGACGCCGTGTTCGGTGTGCTCATAGGAGAACGAGGCGTAACCCTTGTTATCCGCGCTGATCAACCGGTTCTGGTTGGTCATCGAGGTGTTGTGGGTGGCGAACCAGGTGATGGCGCCGACCTGTTTGCCACCCTTGACGAATGACAAGGCGGTGACCGCGGGGTCGATGGCATTCGGAAAGTGCTGTTTATCCGTATCAGGATTGCGCTCGAAGGCAACCCGCGACCGATTGACGCTGGCGTCGTGCAGTTCGGCGCGTCCGAGCGATAGCGTGCCCGGTCCGAGATCGGCATGCGCGGCCGCGATCGCCTCCACAATGCCGTTCACCTCGGCGTCGTAGACCTGCTGCTGAAATCCGAGGATGGACAGGTTGTACGCGTAATCGTTGCTGGAGCCGCCACAGGTCGCATGCGAATGCGTCGAGGTGAGCACGACGTTCTGCTCGCTGTATAGGTCACCGAAGCGACTGGCGAGTTCGAGCATGACGCCGCGGTGTACGGACTGGAAAATCATGCCGTTCTCCGCGACCGCGAACACGATTCGGCTGGTACCGCTGTCGATGACGAATGCGCGGGCCCGCGGGCGCAGATGTATGCCCGCGGTCTGCTGCTCGAGCTGCGAATAGCCCATCATTCCGCATTCAGCGGCCGGGCCGGTGATGTCGGAAAGGCCGAGTCCGATGAGGTAGCCACTCGATTCGGGGGCCGCGGCGGCCGGCGCCGCGGTCACACCTGGCACCGCGGCCGCGGCTGTCGCGAGCGCGGCGGAACCCGCCGCGGTTCGGGCCAGCACCGTTCTGCGTGACAGCGGCATGCGCGTCTCCCTTCGATCCCGTGGTGAAGCGAACCACACAACTGGACGCTCGTCCAGTCGAGATTTTCGGCCCTGCGAATTGACTGCGACGGAGTTGGAGACTTAACTCCCTTGGGTGTCCTCCCGATTGAGCGTCGAAGAACGACGGGCCCACCTTATCGAGGCAGCCATCGGCCTTGCCGAGAAAAAGGGCGTCGCGGGCGTGACCACGCGCGATGTCGCTCAGGCAGCCGGTGTTTCGCTCGGTGTGGTGCATTACTGTTTCGAAAACAAGGACGCGCTGATGACCGAGCTGGTCAAGGCGCTATCGATGGAATTACGCGATTCTGTCGATGCCAATGAAACAGTTTGGCAAGACGTCGGAAGTGGAAAAGAAGCGCTTCAAAAATTGGTGCGCGCGGGACTCGAACTGATGTGGCTCAACATTGAAGCCACACCGGAACGACAACTACTCACCTACGAAACCACCACATATGCGCTACGCGAAGGGGAATCGACCCCGGCGAAACTCGCCATCGCGCGCGAGCAGTACGCATTCAACGACACCACCGTCGCCGACATCCTCGACCACGCGCGCGATGCCACCGGTTGCCGTTGGTCCGTACCGGTGCCGACACTGAGCCGCTTCACCCTCAATGTGATCGACGGTGTCGTACTGCGCTGGTTGGTCGACAACGACAGTGAAAGTGTGCGCGGGCAGCTGGATCTGCTCAGCGAGATGGTCGCCAACTACGCGGTGTAGCTCGGGCGGAGCTCCGAACGCGCTCGGGTGCACGATGATTCGCGCGTTCTGGTCTGGATCCGCAACCTTTCCCCGGCTGGGCGTCAGGCCGAGTGGCCGGGGATTCGGATGTGGGTGGTTGTGCCGTCGCGCCACCAAGGGACGGAGACGGTTAGTTCCAGGGGGCCGTGCAGGCGGATCCGGAGATCGTCGTGCAGCACCAGGTCGCCTTCCTGGTCCGGCATGGTGAACAGTTGGCGGACAACGATTCCCAGTGGTTCGGCGGACCAGGTGGTGCGACGGCCACGGCTGGTCACCTCGGCGGTGAATACGTCCGAGACCAGGGGCAGGTCGAGTAGGGTCGCGAGGGCTGGTGCGGTGGCGAGATCGCCTGCCACCAAGCGGTCCGGAGGCAGGGCGAGGCCGAACCATGGCTGGTCGAGCACCCAGGCGTCGTTCGGATCGACCACAGCCGAGGACAGGGCGCGTACGCGGTCGGGTAGATCGAGTTCGGTCAGGTCGAGGTGATCCGCGGCCACGGCGGCGGCCAGGCGGGCGTGGGTTCGGGAAACCACCTCGGGTGCAGGGGTTTTCGATGGATCGGCGAGGGCGTCGAGCAGGGCGGCGGCCAGCTCCTGAGTGATGGCAGTCGGGTTCGCCAGGACCGCGCGCAGGGCGTCGGCATCCGGATCGGGAAGCTCGAATGCGGGAAGTAGATCGGCGAATTCGGGTTCGCCAGGGTGGCGGAGCAGGCCGAGTGGGGTGCCGTTGATGCGGGCGTGCCGGCGCAGCCACCAGGCCGTGTAGCCCTCGGGGTCGGTGAGCAGACGACGGGTGCGCGGGCTGGATGCCAACTGCCGCAATGCCTCCGGCCAGGATGATTCATCGACCAGGTCCAGGTCGCGGACGGCGGCCAGTTCCGGCGGATCCTCGGACAGGCCGGACCACCAGCGCTCCTCGTCGTCCAGATGATGGTCCGGACCGGTGGGATCGGTTTCGACGACGATGCTGAAATCCCAGCCGACGCCGACGGCTCGCAGCGCATCGGCGCCATAGCGGTCCACCAGATCCGGTGCGACGGTGCCGAAGGGTGAGTCCGTCACCAGCAATGCGGTGAGTGGCGCCTCGGGGAGCAGCAATTCGTCCGCGGGCAGTAATTCCCCAGTGCTGTCCGGCAATTCGAGGAGCCCGAGCCAGGACGGGAGCGCGGACGGATCGGCGTATGCGGCGAGGCGCAGTACGGCGTCGACAGTGTCCGGATCGCCCGGCTGATCCTCCAGCTCGGCGCGTAATCCCGGATCGGTCAACAGATCCTCGGCGCTCGCCGAACGCGCACCGAGGCGCGCGAGCAGCGGGTGCACCGCCTCCGGATGCACCAGCCGCGCCCAGTGCACCGGTATCGCCATCTCGAGCTGATCATCCAGAACCACTGTGCGCGGGCCGGTTACCAGCCTTCCATCGGCCAGCGGCACCGCAAGCGCCCCCAGCTCCTCGGCCGCCAATGGATCGACAACAAACGGCTCCAATGCCGCATACAACGACTGCCACCACTTCGGCGACCGCTCCAGCCCACCCGACAGCTCCGCCAGCCGAGCCAAACCCAGCCGATGCACGTCGAGCACACCCAGCGCCTCGCTGTGCCCGCGCCCCGACAACTCGGGCACCACCAACGGCCCGACCACGTCATCGAGTAACTCGGCCAATTCCCCGCTCAGACCGGTGAATACGCTCGCGCGCGTTGGCACCGCTGTCGCATCCTGGAATGCGCCTTTTGTGGGCGATCGACGGGTGGTCACGACCGGGAGCCACGGGCGGTTTTGCAGTTCGCGGACCAGGGCTTCGCGCAGCAGACCATCGACCTCGCTGCGGGCGAAGCCCGGCGTGGGGATCAGGACGAGGCGGTCACGGGGTGGGAGTGCGCGGGCGAAATCGGCATAGCCCTTGGCTAATTCGGCAACATGTGCACCGGGCAGGACGCGTCGACGATCCGGCTGCATGGGGATGTCGGCGATGAGTAGGGCAGGTAGCGACAGCTCCTCATCGGATCTGGTGGGTGCGCGCAACACATCGTGCGCTGCGGGCACCGGCCTGCCATCGCGCAGCGGCAGCAGCCAGCGCGCCCGGGCCGCGCGGTACTCCCACCAAACCCGCCGCTCCGATCCGGGCCCGTCGATGCGCAACTCCCAAAGCCCTTGCCCCGCAGGTCCGCTCAGATCCGCACCGGCGCCACCGAATTCGACTTCCCTATTGCTGCGGCTGGAGTCCGCTCCGGTGTCGCCACCTTCGATATCGCGCAGACCACCACGCCCGAGCTCGCCGCCGCTCAGATCCCCGCCGGTATCGCCGCCGTCGGCAGCACGCTCAGGCCGAACCGGTTCGCCGCTCAGATCTCCAGCAGTATTGACGCCATCGACGCCGCGCACATCCGATAACCGATTCGGATCCGCAGTGCCGCGGCTGAAATCCGCACCGGTGTCGCCACCTTCGTTGTCGCGCAGACCACCACGCCCGGACTCGCCGCCGCTCAGATCGCCGATGTTGACACCAGCGGCAGCACGCAGGCCAGCACGCCCAGGCTCATATGAATCGCCGCTGCTCAGAGCCGGGCCGGTATCGCCGCGCTCGGCGGCGATACGTGCGGGTTTGTGCGGGTTGGCGTGGTTGAGATCGATGATCGTGCTGGTTATCTCGTCGTCGCCGATTCGGATGCTCTGCAGGGCAGGCAGTTCCAGTAGGAGGTCTACGGCTTCGGCGCGCATTTCGGCGAGTAGGGATTGGGGGTCGATGTCGGGGCGCAGGGTCAGCACGATTTCGGTGTCCGCGCCGGGTTGCGGGGCGGATTCGATCGGCCAGGCCAGGCGCAGGACGGGTGGGGTGAAGGTGTCGGCTGGGCCGGGGACGGTGATCGCGTTGTCGCGTAGGGCTTTCCAGGTGAGCTCGCGGGAGAAGCGGAGGGAGCCGGTGGTCGATCGCACCTCGATCTCGTCGCTTACCGTGCGCACCGCGGTGAAGCCGACGCCGAAGCGGCCGACGCTCGTTGCCGGGTCCGCTTTGCCGGAGGCGCGCAGTGCGGTGAGGGCGTGTACGCCGGAAATATCCAGCGGCGCACCGGTATTCGAAATGTGCACGACGTCATCGATCAGCCGCACCACCAGCCGTCCCGGCACACCGGCCTTGGCGGCCGCGTCCGCGGCATTCTGCGCCAGCTCGGTCAGCAGCCGATCCCGGTACCCCGCCCGCACCAGATCCGCCTCGGTCGCGGCATCCTCCCGCAACCGAGTCGGCGAATCACGCCACGCCGCGAGAACCCCCGCCCGCAGCCCCGCCGTATCGAACGGATCGGACACCCCGCCCCCGGCGCTCACCCCTGCAGTGATGACCCGAACTCCGGCCGCACCGCAGCCCCCGGACCAGACCCAGCACCCGAGGCCCCGCCGTCAGCACCAGAAGCTTCGCCATCCGCGCCCTCGCCACCGACGCCCTCCGCCTCCGCACTCGATCCCGGTTGCGCCACAGCAGCTTCATCGCCTTCGGCAGCAGCATCAGTCAGGGCGGCGGATCCACCGTTTGCCTCGGCCTCGCCACCGACGCGAGCACCCGGTTCCACGCCGGCGGCCGACTCTGTCGAAGAATCGTTGAGCGCATCCGGACCGGACACAGCGTCGCCGATCGACTCGCTACCCGCATCGGAAGTGGTGGACTCAACCGCCGCACTCGGCTCGCCGACGACATCACGGCCCACGCCGCTCTGGGCGACCGCGCTGCTCCACTCCGACGCACCGCCTGCGGTCGCATCGGATTCGGATGTAGTACCGATGCTGTCCACGTCTGGGACAACGACATTCGCCTCAACCGAAACGCTCGGCTCTGCCTCGGCCACACCCGACAAAGCGTCGGCGCTGGGCTCGACCGCAGTGGGTGACTCGACGGCATCAACCGATCCGGTCGCGGCACCTGGCTCGGCCGAGGTCACCTCGGCCACAACATCACTCGCTGCCGATCGATCCGGCTCGACCGAGATCGCCTCTGCGGCGATATCACCCGCCGACCGATCCGCCGATTCGATCGGCTCAGCCGTGGCAGCCGATGTCGCATCCGGGGCAGCCTCAGCATCGGTCGTCGTCGGCACGGCATCCTGCTCGACTGCCGTATTCGACTCGGTCGCGACCTCGCCCGACGCGGTGTCGACACCGGGCTCGACGGCGGTGCTCGGTTCGGCCACAACATCGGCCGATGCGGAGGGTGCGCCGGGCTCGATCGTTGTTGACACGGTCTGATCCGGCGCAGTCTCGACGACGGACTCGCTGGTCGCCTCGGTTCCCTGCGGTGTCTCGATGACAGGTCCAGTGGGTGAACTGTCGGCCGCTACTTCGGCGGAGGTTTCGGCGGGCGCGGTCTCGACCACGGCCTCCGCAGCAGCTCCAGCAGGCGCAGACTCGACCACAGCTTCCCCAGAAGGCTCGGCAGGCGCAGACTCGACCACGGCCTCCACAGAAGGCTCGCCGGGCACAGACTCGACCACAGCTTCCCCAGAAGGCTCGGCAGGCACAGACTCGACCACGGCCTCCACAGAAGGCTCGCCGGGCACAGACTCGANCTTCCCCAGAAGGCTCGGCAGGCACAGACTCGACCACAGCCTCCACAGAAGGCTCGCCGGGCACAGACTCGACCACAGCTTCCCCAGAAGGCTCGGCAGGCACAGACTCGACCACAGCCTCCGCAGCAGCGTCGCCGGGCACAGACTCGACCAAAGCCTCCACAGAAGCTTCAGCAGGCGCAGACTCGACCACAGCCTCCGCAGCAGCTTCGGCGGCCGCGCCAGCACTCTCCGGCTTCCGCACTGCCTCCGCCGGAATCACATCGAACGCGGCATCGTCGTACGCCTCGTACAACGGCGACCCGCCGCCGGTGGGGACCTCTACGTCGGAGTGCGCGCCGCAGCCGTATTCGACGTGGACTACTCGCCCGTCCGCGCCCATGGCGTTGCCGCAGACGCCGAAGGCGGCGCGTAGCGAACCCGCCAGCGGGAGGTAGAAGCCGCAGCGGCCGCAGGTGGAGGGGGCGGCCTTGGCCATATCGGTTTCGGGGCCGAATTCGGAGTACCAGCGTTCGGCGGCCTCTTCGCGGCCCTCGCGGCTGAGCACCTTGGTGCGGCCGAGGCCGATTTCCTGGGCGACCTCGTCGACGGCCGGATCGCCACTGGCGACGTAGCCGGGCACCAGGCGCGGATCGTTGACGGCCGGGGCGAGCAGGTCGCCGGGCGCCAGATCGCCGGGGCGGATGCGCTGCTCCCAAGGGATGAAATCGGGCGCGACCAGCGCGTCCGGCCCAGGCAGCAGCGCCGACTCGCTCACCGTCGCATACGTCGCGCCGGGCGGAGCCGCCACCACGACCGCCCACTGCCAGCCGCGGTAGCCGGACAGGGTGGCCTCGAATCGATGGGTCGCCGCGGTGTCGTCCTCGGCGGTGACACCGATATGCGCGCCGACGCCGCTGGGTTCCAGCTCCAGGAGCGCACGGCGGGCCACGTCGACGGCCTCGGCAAGGATCGGCCGCACGCCGGACTGCGAAACAGAAACTGCGCTCACGGCCTACATTTTGCCGTATGGAGCGCAATCGGCGTTCGCTGGCCGTCGTTGTCCTGGTCAGCCTGCTCGGAATCACCGGGTGTGGCGGCTCCCACGACGATCCGCCGCGACTACGCATCGAGGTGGTCGGCACCCGTCCGCACGATCCGAGGGCGTTTACCGAGGGTCTCGAGGTCGACGGCACGGTGCTCTACGAGGGCACCGGCATGCCGGGCGCGTCGAGCGTGCGCGCCACCGATCTGAATACCGGTGACGAACTGAGCAGTGCCGAACTGCCCGCGCCCTACTTCGGCGAAGGCGTCACCAGAGCGGGTGCCACCTTGTGGCAGCTCACCTGGCAGGACCGGGTCGCGATCGCCCGCGACCCGGCGACACTGGCCGAACGATCCCGAGCGTCCTACGACGGTGAGGGCTGGGGTATGTGCACCCGCGCGGGCAAACTGGTGATGAGCAACGGGTCCGACACCCTCACCTTCCGCGACCCGGTCACCTTCGCCGCCACCGGCACCGTCACCCTGACCAGCCGGAACCGGGTCCACCTCAACGAACTCGATTGCGCCGCCGACGGTTCGGTCTACGCCAATTCCTATCCCACCGACGAGATCCTGCGCATCGATCCCGAAACCGGCGAGGTCCTCGCGGTCATCGACGCCAGCGGACTGCTCCCGGCCACCGTCCGCGCGGGCGCCGATGTGCTCAACGGCATCGCGCAACTCCCTGGCACCGACCACTTCCTGATCACCGGCAAATACTGGCCGACCATATTCGAGGTCAGATTCGTTCCGGAGTGAGCGAGCCGGGTCACCTTTCCGGACGGCTTGGTGCGGCAAGTGAACCCAACTCGCCGATGTACGACAGAATTGATGGCGTGACTACTCCCCGCGATCCCTCCGGTCCCGACCGTGGTCCGTGGGATGGCGAGGAGTCCCCACCGATTCAGCGTCACCCCGGCTATGACCGCTACCCGCCACCCCGTCGGTCATCACTTCCTCCCCTGCCCCCCGAACCGCAACGCCGCGAACCACCCGCCACCAGGCCACTGCCCGCCCCGAAACCGGCAGACCCGCCACCGGAGCCCGAAACACCACCCGGCGATGCCGAGCCACAGCGGATCCCACGCAAACTGACCGTCACCCGCGTCGCCGCCATGCGCGGTCGGGAACTGACCTCCCGCGGCGTAGCCACCTTCCAGCGCGCCGCCAAGGCCGATGGCGCCGACAAGTCCGGCCTCACCGCGCTGACCTACGCCACCATGGCGAACTTCGCCCTCGACGCCGCGATCGCGGTGGCACTGGCCAACACCCTGTTCTTCGCCAGCGCGACCGCGGAGAGCAAGACGAAGGTCGCGCTGTATCTCCTGATCACCATCGCCCCGTTCGCGGTGATCGCCCCGCTCATCGGCCCCATGCTCGACCGCCTGCAGCGCGGCCGCAGGCTCGCGCTGGCCACCTCCTTCGCCCTGCGCGCGGTGGTCGCGGTGGTGCTGATCCTGGCCTTCAACAGCTGGGCGCTGTATCCGCTCGCCCTGTGCATGATGATCGGCAGTAAATCGTTCTCCGTGCTCAAGAGCGCGGTGACGCCACGCGTGCTGCCACCGGAAATCGACTTGGTGCGCACCAACTCTCGGCTCACCGTCTTCGGTCTGGTCGGCGGCACCATCGGCGCGGGCGCGATCGCCGCACTCGCCGCCGCCATCGCCGACTCCAATGGCGCACTGGTCTTCGCCACCGCGATCGCGGTCGCCGGCACCTTCCTGAGCCTGCGCATCCCGCGCTGGGTCGAGGTCACCGAGGGCGAAGTCCCGGCGACCCTGAGCTACCACGCCAAGACCGAATTGCTCGATCCGACAACCGAAGCCACGATTCCGCCGCGCAAGCGCAGGCAGCCACTCGGCCGCGCGGTCGTCACCGGACTGTGGGGCAATAGCGCCATCCGCGTGCTGACCGGCTTCCTGACGTTCTATGTGGCCTTCGTCGCCAAGGCCACCGAACACGGCGGCTGGCAGCAGGCGGCCATGCTCGGCGTGGTCGGCGTCGCCGCGGCGGTCGGCAATTTCGTCGGCAACGCGACCGGCGCCCGGATCAGACTCGGCAAGCCGTCACTGATCGTGCTGGGCTGCACCGCCGCCTGCTGCGCGGTCGCGCTGCTGGCGGTCTTCCTGAACAACCTGCTCGGGGCCGCGTTGGCGACCCTGGTCGCGGCGGCCGCGAGCGCGCTGGCGAAGGTGTCGCTGGATGCCTCCATCCAGGACGATCTGCCGCCGGAATCGATCGCGTCCGGCTTCGGCCGGTCCGAAACCGTTTTGCAGCTCAGCTGGGTCCTCGGCGGCGCGGCCGGCGTGCTGATGCCGACCACCTACTGGCAGGGTTTCGCGTTCATCTCCGCGATCCTGCTGTTCGGACTGCTGCAGACCTTCATAAGCGATCGCGGCCATTCCCTGCTGCCCGGTCTGGGCGGACACCGCCCCGAACACGCGGAGCAGGCAGTCGCGACGCACCGACACGCCGACGCCGACCGAGCCGCGCAACGCGGTAGGGAGCGCGGTGGCGACACTAAGCACATGCAACGAGGCACAGGAGACCCGATCTGGTGAACAAGCCAAGTACCCGCACCGTCGTCGCGCTAGCCGCGGCGGCCCTACTGGTGTTCACCGTCGCATTCGTCGGCGTTCTGACGGTGCTCGTCCGCAACGCCGGCCACCCCGACCCGACCGTCACCGCGTATGCCCATGGCAAGACCGTCACGGTCGAGCCGTTCCTGTACTGCACGGTGAAGCTGGAGCAGTGCAAATACGGCGAGACCGTCGTTCTCGATGTCCCGGCCGGATATCCGCTGCAGCTGTCGCTGCCGAAGAAGATCGCCGACGCGCCCTGGCTGGCCCAGCTGGTCTACGCCCTGCCCACCGGCGAGAAGGTGGATCGGGTGGTGAGCCGCAACGACTTTCCCGCGGGCGCGCTCGCGGTAACGATCGATTCGAAGCCGGAGGACGACCTGCGGCTCGTCGGCGTCGAATTGCAGCTGCCCATCCTCGCGCGCGACGAGACGGGCCGGGAGTTCTACGTCCCGCATGCGGCCTGGTCGATCAGTACCTCGTCGTAGCGACTGCTTGCAGGTCGCTCGAAAGGGTCAGCAGCGACTGCTTGCAGGTCGCTCGAAAGGGTCAGCAGCGACTGCTCGCAGGTCGCTCGAAAGGGTCAGCCTGAAAACGACTCGCGCGCTGCCCGGTCAACCGGGCAGCGCGCGAAATTCATTGTCCGCGAACGTCAGTGATCGAGTTCGCGCGCGACCGCCCGCACCACTTCCGAAATGCGCTGCGCGGTCTTGCGATCCGGGTACTTGCCCTTGCGCAGATCCGGCTGCACCTTGGCCTCCAGCAGGGTGATCATGTCCTCGACCATCCCGTGCAGTTCGTCCGGCGTGTGCTTGCGCGCGGCCGGTTCCTTGTGCGCCGCACGATCGCGGTCCCGGCCCTCCCGGACCGAGGGCGGCGATTCGAGCACCTTCAGGCTCAGCGCCTGCGGCCCACGACGACCCGCGGCCATCCCGAATTCGACGCGCTGACCGGGCTTGAGGCCCTCCACACCATCCGGCAGCGCGGACGAACGGACGTAGACGTCCTCACCCTCGTCCTGGGAAAGGAAGCCGAAGCCCTTTTCGACGTCGTACCACTTCACCCTGCCGGTCGGCACTGCGCTCACCCGTTCATCATCGAAACCCGGACCCCATCGGCCCGAGCAAATCCGTCTGCCCAGGCCCCGTCCGGCGAAACGCCGCGGACGGATCCTGTCAGTTTGCGAAAAGAACGCGCCCCACAGCTGTGCAGGACGCGATTGCATCGAGTCTACCCCGGTGCGAATAACGCAAGCACATCAGTTTTACGGTCGAGCAGTGACGAACCCATCCGCGCCACCGCCCCCGAGCCGCTCGCCGCGCCGTGCCAGCGACTGGTTGCTGTATGTCGCACTCGGCCTGTTCGCGATCGGATTACTGGCGATCGTCGCCATATTTCTGACCCCGATCTTCAGCGACTCCGACCCGGCTCTGTGGCTGTATCTGACGGCGATGCTGGCGCCGCTCGGCTTCCTGTGCTCGGTCGGCTTCGCGCTGTGGTCCGGCCGACGGTCGCGGTGAACCGGTTACCCCTGCTAATCGTTACCGAATCTCTGATGTGATCCTCGTCACATCACGGCGCGGTCACGGAGCAGGACACGCCCGCTACCGGCCCAGCCGCACCGTCTCTCAGCTGCGCGGAAGCGACACCGCCGCAACCGATACCGGTCCGAGACCCGATCGGACCCGCCGGTTACCAAATAGTGATTTTTCGCCGGGATCGTCGTACGGTCTTACCCAGCCGGGACAACCGGCAACCACCGGCCCGCCGCATCGAACCTCGCCCCGCGGGTACCGGACCCCAACGGAATCAGGGGTGAGGGCGGGACGGACGACCTCTCAGTCCGGACCACTTGCAGATGCGTACGAGAGGCAGAAGAACCCGATATGAGTGGACGCCATCGCAAGCCAACCTCCACCGGGCGCACCGTGGCCAAGGTCGCCGTCACCGGCGCGATCATCGGCACCGCTGGTGTGGCTCTCGCTGGAAACGCCAGCGCGGCACCCGACTCCGACTGGGATCGACTCGCGCAGTGCGAGGCCGGCGGCAACTGGGGCATCAACACCGGCAACGGTTTCCAGGGCGGACTGCAGTTCTCCCCCGGCACTTGGACCGCGCACGGCGGCGGCGAATACGCCGCGACGGCCAACCAGGCCAGCCGCGAACAGCAGATCGCGGTCGCCGAGAAGGTACTCGCCAGCCAGGGCTGGGGCGCTTGGCCCTCTTGCTCGGCCTCGCTCGGCCTGAGCAGCGGCTCCACCCCGCGCACCGCCCCCTCCGCCGAGACCCCCCGCTGGAACCCGGTCCCGGCCGCCCCCGAGCAGGCCGTCGCCGACCCGAGCCAGCAGGTCTTCGACGCGATCGACCGCGCCGTCGCCGTCGTACAGGGCCAGGGCGTGCAGATCCCGAAGGAAGCCCTCGATTTCTTCAACGCCGCCAAGGGCACTCAGCTCGACCCGAGCGTCGTGAACTTCTACGAGGCGAACAAGGACCTGCTGCCCTCCTGAGTCGTCATAAAGCAGACCGTACGAAGAAGGTCCCCGCATCAATGGTGATGCGGGGACCTTCTCGTATCCGCGGGTTTTCCGTTCGACTGCTCAGCGGTTGATCACCGTATTCGGGTGCATGTACGGCAGTTGATCGGCCGGGACCGGAAACTCGGTGTCCTCGCCGAACGGCGAAAGCCCACCGGAACGGGTCGACGACAGTTCGGTGACCGCATGGCCACCGTCCTCTATCGAGGGCCAGCCGTTGTCGACATAGGGTTTCTTCGATTTGTTCACCACGTCCACATGCTAACGCGCCGGCCGTGCCTCGCTCATCCGGCGCCGCGAACACCATGCGCCGAGGCAGACCGGGCAGACAGATCTCCTGCACCGTAGGCTGGATCCGATGACTGCGACCGATTCAATAACGGGCTGGCTCGCGGCCCGTAGCGATGCGCAGCTGGTGGCTCTGCTCGAACTCCGGCCCGATCTGGCCGTGCCACTGCCCTCCTCGATGGCGGTGCTCGCGGCCCGCGCCGAACAGCGCGCGTCGGTAATGCGCGCCACCGACGACCTCGACACACTCGAATTCGCGATCGTGGAAACCCTTGCGGTGCACCGGTCGACGGGGTCCGGCGGCACGCCGATGAGTCGCAAGGCGCTGCGCTTGCAGTTGAAAGATCGGGTGAAGGTCGCCGCGATCGATGCCGCACTGACCCGCTTGTCCGATCGTGCGCTGGTGTGGAACGACGGTGACGACCTGCATCTGATCCCGGCCGCCGCCGAGGCGCTGCCCTGGCCGCTCGGCTCCGCCACCGAGATTCCGGACGCACTCACCGAGCCCGAGGTGGTGGCCGCCCTGGCGGCGGTCTCCCCCACCGAACGCGCACTGCTGGACAAACTGGCCGCAACCGGCCCGCGCGGGCGCACCAGGGACGCCGCGCCGGGCACACCCGCCGACCGCCCGATCCAGCAACTGCTCGGTCACCGGCTGTTGCGCTGGATCGATGACGAGACGGTCGAACTCCCGGTCACCGTCGGCCAGGTGCTGCGCCGGGAACCGGTGACCCATCCGCATGCCCTCGAACCCCCGCAGCCGACACCGACGAAGCAGAGTCCCACCGATGTGAACGCGGTCGCGGCGGGCGAAGTGGGCGAGCTGCTGCGGCACTGCGCCGACATTCTGGAGGCACTCGGCCAGGTGCCCGCGCCCGCCTTGCGCGCGGGTGGGCTCGGCGTGCGGGAGTTGCGCCGCATCGCCAAGCAGACCGGTATCGACGAACCGCGCGCCGGACTGCTCGTCGAACTGCTCGCGGCGGCCAAGCTCATCGAGAAGGGGATGCCGGACCCGCCGCCGGAATTCGACTCCACCGACGACTTCTGGGCGCCGACCCCGGCCGCCGACGGCTGGCGGGACGCACCGCCCGCGCGCCGCTGGGTGGCGCTGGCACTTGCCTGGCTGGAGCTGGACCGGATGCCGTGGATGATCGGCATGCGCGACGCCAACGACAAACCGCTCGCGGCACTGTCGATCGAACTGCGCACTCCGCACGCACCGCGCGACCGGCGCATCATGCTGAATCTGCTCGCCGAATATCCGACCGGCAACGCGCTGGATCCCGCCGATATCGGCCGCATCCTGGCCTGGCGACAACCGCGGTGGCGCAGGCACTTTCGCGCCGAGGCGGTCGAGCACACGCTGCAGGAGGCCGCGACGCTGGGATTCGTCGGGCGCGGCGCGCTCGGCTCACCGGCCAGGGCGCTGCTGCACGGTGCGCCGACCAGCGCATCCGATGCCGAGGCCGAGATGGAGTCGGCCCTGCCGGAACCGGTCGATCATGTGCTGGTCCAGGCGGATCTGACGGTTATCGCACCCGGCCCGCTGACCCCCGAGTTGCAGAGCCGGGTCGCGCTCGTCGCCGATGTCGAATCCGCCGGTGCGGCAACGGTTTACCGGATCAGCGATACGTCGGTGCGGCGCGCGCTGGACGCCGGGATGACGGCGGCGGAACTGCATACGCTGTTCACCACCCACTCCCGCACGCCGATCCCCCAGTCGCTGACCTATCTGATCGATGACGTGGCGCGCAGGCACGGCCAGCTACGCGCCGGAATGGCGCAGTCGTTCGTGCGCAGTGACGATCCCACGCTGCTGGCTCAGGTGCTGGCCTCGCCGGTGGCGAGCGAACTGGCGCTGCGGTCCATCGCGCCGACCGTCGCCATCGCGCAGGCCCCGCTCGGCGAACTGCTCGAACGGCTGCGCGCGGCCGGATTCGCACCGGCCGGTGAGGATTCGGCGGGCACCATCGTCGATCTGCGCCCGCGCGGCGCCCGAATCGCGGTCCGCCCGCATGCCAGGCAGCCGTATCGGCCGACGCCGCCGAGCACCGAGCAATTGGAACTGCTCGTCGCGGAGCTGCGCGCGGGCGAGCGGGCCGCCAGCGCCCGCAAGGGGCAGGCGGTGCGCACCGACGGCACCCGAACCAGTACCGCCGCGACCCTGGCGCTGCTGCAACTGGCGGCGCGGGTGCGGCGGTCGGTCAATATCGGTTATGTCGACGCCCAGGGCGTCGCGTCGCAGCGCGTTGTCGAACCGCTGAAGGTCGGCAACGGCCAGCTCGACGCGCTGGACCCGGTGACCGGCGCGGTCCGGCATTTCACCCTGCACCGGATCGCGTCGGTCGCCCTACTGGAGTAATCAGCCCTTGGCCGCGCCGAGGCAGAAGGTGACCTTCGGATCAGGCACGGTCACGAAGCTGGTCGCGTCGGCATCGCACAGCAGCTCGTCGGCCTGGCCGTCGATGCGCTTGACCACCTTGAATGTGGCCTCGGACGAGGAGCAGTCCACGTACTTGTAGGGGTTGGAGCCGACATCGGCATAGCAGCTGCCCTGCTTGAAGTTCGGCGCCAGGCACATGTAGGCCTTGCCGCCGCTCACCAGGTCCTCGGTGTAGGTGGTGTATTCGGCAGCGCAGTCGAGCTTGTTGTCCGCGGTCTGGAATACCTTGTAGACCGCCTTGGCCGAGGAGCAGTCGACCGGCTCGGATTTGGTGGCCGTCGATGAACTGTCGGTGACATTGATGCATTCACCGACCTTCGCCTTGGCGGTGTCGGACTTGCTTGCATTGTCGAGCGCCGAACAACCGGTCACCGCGGCCACCAATGCGCCCACCGCCAGGAGGGCGAGCACAAGACGTGCCAGCAGCCTCATTCCTGGGATCTTCAACGTGAAACCCTCTCTCACCGAACGCGTTCACGGTAGTCGTGAACGCGGTGAGAATACCGTCACGGTCGTCCGAACCGCATCAGCAGTTCGGACGACCGACCAACCCGAGCCGCGGCTCAGTACAGCCCGTACAGTCCGGTCAGCCCCTGCAGCGCGAGACCAACGTATTTCGGGATCAGGGTGACGAGGACGGTGAGCCCTAAACTGTTCACTATCAATGCCTTTCGCGCTACCACTACCTGGACGTTTGTCCAATATGTGCATTCTGTCGCTTCCGGAGACCCGGTCGTTACGCTTGGAAAGTATGAGGCTCGAAGAGGTCGCCGTCGACCTGTACGGACTCGACCCTGGTGAGTTCATAGCCGCCAGGGCGGCACGCGTCGCCGAGGCCAAGGATGCGGGCGATAGAGAACTCGCGGGCGCCATCGGCAAACTACGCAAGCCGACGGTGGTCGCGTGGACGGTGAATCTGCTGGCCCGCGCGGCGCCCGACGATCTCGACGCACTGCTGCGACTGGGCGCGGCTTTGCGCGCGGCGCAGCGAGAATTGTCCGGCGATCAGCTGCGCACCTTGACCGCACAGCGGCAACAGGCGGTGAACGCACTTGCCAAACGCGCCGGTGCGCTGGCCGCCGATCGCGGGCATCCGGTCGGCGAGGGGGTATTGCGCGAGGTGGGCCAGACGCTGACGGCGGCGCTGGCCGATGACACCGTGGCCGAGCAGGTGCATACCGGGACGTTGACGACCTCGGCGAGTTATGCAGGTTTCGGACCGAGCGGAGCCGTACTGACCGCCGTCGACGCAACGGACACAACGGAATCCGTGACGAAACCGGCGGCGGACAACGCGCGCCGGGAACTCGACGATGCGCTCGAAGCCCTCGAATCCGCCCGTGTGGCAAAGGATTCGGCGCAGGATGAGGCCGAAGCGGCGGCGAACCGCTTGGCCGAGAGCGAATCTCGCATCGAAGCGCTGCGCACCGAACTCGAGCACGCCGAGCAGCAGAAGCAGTTCGCCCGCACCGCCGAACGCGGCGCGCAGGAGCAGTTGCGTGCGGCTCAGAAGCAACTCGATCGGGTCGAACGCTGGGTGCGGCGGGCCCGCGAGCGGGTCGAGGAGTGAGTGATCGTCAGCTGCGCAGCGTGCCGGGAAAGAGGTATTCATCCGAGGGCACGGTGGTGCGGTTCAGCCAGGCGTCGAAGAAACCGGTCAGATCGGTGTGGGATTTCGACTGCATGAACGTGCGGAACTCCGGCATCGAGGCATTGCCGTAGGCGTGTGCGGCATTGAATTCCCGGACGGCGGCGAAGAATACGTCGTCACCCAGCTGTTTGCGCAAGGCGTGCAGGAACAGCGAGCCACGATAGTAGACGCAGGTGAATTCATTTCCGACACCCGGATTTTGCAACGGGATATCCCAGAACTCCGACCGGTCACGGTATTTCTGAATGGTTGCGCGGTAGTCGGCGTCGACATCTCGGCCTTCCATTCGCTCCGGCCACAGATAATCGGCGGTATAGCTGGCGAAGCATTCGTTCAGGCAGATATCGGACCATTGCCGCACCGATACCGAATCGCCCCACCACTGGTGCGCTATTTCGTGCACCACGATCCGCAGGTCGGTCCATGGCGCGTAGATCGGACGGGTCTGGGTCTCCAGCGAGAACTCCAGGTCCGCGTCGACGTAGATGCCGCCCGCGGCGTCGAACGGGTAGGGGCCGTAGAGCGCCTCTTCGAAGTCGAGAATCTCGGGCAGGCGCTGCTCGGTTTCCCTGTTGCGCTCCGCATCGGGGACGAAGGCGCTGATCAGCGGGGTGCCATTGGCTCGGCGCTGCTCGAGGTAGTCGTAGTGATCGATCGCGATGGTGGTCAGATAACCGAGCACCGGTTGATGCGTCTCCCAGGTGACGTTGCGCTTCGCACCGGTGACCTCGTTCTGTGTCCGCACACCGTTGGACACCACCTCCCATTCCGCGGGCACCGACGCGTGCAGCGTGAAGGTGGCCTTGTCCAGCGGAGTGTCGTTGAGCGGGTACCAGGTGGTGGCCGAATGCGGTTCACCCGCGACGAAGGCGCCGCCACTGGGTGCGTAGGTCCAGCCGTTGCCATCGGTATTCCCGGCCCGGCCCGCGTAGTCGACGGTCACGGTGAACGGCAGCCCGGGCAGCAGCGGCAGCAGTGGCGTCACGGTCAGTTCGTGCTCGCCGTTGCGGTCGAAGGCGGCGGGCAGGTTGTTCACCGAGACCATGCCCACGTCCGGTCCGTCGAAGTCGAGGTTGAACATCCGCAGCGCCTGGGTGGCGGTGGCGTCGATCCGGGTGGTGCCGGTGAGCTGGTGACTCGGCGGGTCGTAGTCGATGGTGACCTCGTAATGGCGGGCGTCGTAACCGCCGTTGCCGTCCAGCGGGTAGTACGGGTCACCCAGTCCGGGCGCGCCGACCAGCGGATCGGCAGTCGCCGGAATCGGAGCGGCGACCACCGCGCCGACCACCGCCGCACACAATAAGCCGGACCACCTCATTCGACGACCACCCCTTTCCGGCCCACCGACCTCGGTGGATCGTAGTCGCTTCAGTCGACGCTACCGCTGAGCGCCACCGACGCGCCGAGGCCGAAGATCATCGCGCCACCCGCGCCGCCGACCGCCTCGAGGCGTTGCGGCGAGCGGGCGAACCAGGTGCGTGCCGATGCGGCGAGCAGACCCCACGCGCTATCGGAGATCAGCGCGATCACCAAGAAGATGGTGCCGAGAATGAGGAACTGCAATGGCAGCGAGCCCGCCGCCGGATCGGCGAAGTGCGGCAGTACCGCCGAGAAGAAGACGATCGCCTTCGGGTTGGTCAGCCCCACCAAGACGCTCTGCCGAAAGACCCGGGAATCGGCGGGGTCGATCTTGGCGTTCAGCGCCTCCCGCAGAACCTTGCGCTCTCGAATCGCCTGGATTCCGAGGTACATCAGATACAGCGCGCCCGCGAACTTCACCACGGTGAGCGCGAGCGCCGAGGCCGCGAGCAGGGTGCCGAGCCCGACCGAGACCAGCAGCAGTGCGACGAAAACGCCTGCTGAATGGCCGACTACCGAGACCAGGGCGGCGCGGCGGCCGAGCGCGAGCGCGCGGCCGATGGTGAACAGCACACCCGGGCCGGGGATGACGATGATGACAATCGATGCGGCGATAAATGCCAGCAGATTTGACGCCGGAACCATCTACCGAGTCTATTGGGCGGCGCAAGGGAATTCGGATGTTCAGGAGCCCAGTTCGCCGGGGAGCTGGTCCGGGTCGAGCAGCAACCGTTTGGCGGAGGTGCGCCGCACCTTGTCGGCGAGCGCGAGATTGTCGGTGAGCAACCGCCATTCGGCCTCGCTGATGGCCGCGCGGGCGCGCTCGATGACGGTGCCGTCCCGGGTGCCCCAGGCGATCGGCATGGCGCTGACCGACTGCCAGCGCTCGCCGACCTGGCGCGGCGCCCGATCGGTGCGCACCGCGACCGACGGCACCCGCTCGCCCGCGCGCTTCTCGTGTCCGGGCAGGTCACGAACCTTCCTGATCACCAGGGCGTAGCGCGGATCTGGCGTCTCCGGTTTCGAGACGTCGACCAGGGCGAGCAGTACCACCCCGCTCGGATGGGTCTCGGAGACAACGGCGGGGACCAGCTCACCGTCGGCGTAGAGCTTGTCGATGCTGGAAAGGTGCGGCGTCCAGAACGCCACCCACAGCGCGACCACCGCGCCGAGCGCGAATGCGATCGCCAGCAGATAGGCCCACGGGTGGTTGAGCCAGATCAGGTACGCGGTGCCGGTCGCGGCGATGACGGCGGCCGCGATCGCCATGACGCGCAGTCGACGCAAGTCGGCGAAGACTTCGTTGACCGCATGCGCGTGGTTACGGTCCACCGCGAATTCGAAGCGTCGCACGGCATCATTCCTAGCACACGTATCGGAGATAAGTCCTCCGCTTATCCGATGGCGGGCCCCAGCAAGTCATCGGCATCCGTTATGCGATAGGCGTACCCCTGTTCGGCGAGGAAACGCTGCCGGTGCGCGGCGTATTCGGCGTCCAGGGTGTCACGTGCGACGACCGAATAGAAGTGGGCTTGGCCCCCATCCTGTTTCGGCCGCAATAGCCGACCGAGTCGTTGCGCTTCCTCCTGGCGCGAACCGAATGTTCCCGAAACCTGCACCGCGACAGACGCTTCGGGCAAATCGATGGAAAAGTTCGCGACCTTGCTCACCACCAGCACCGGAATCTCACCGCGCCGGAAGGCGTCGAAAAGTTCTTCGCGCTCTTTGGTTTTCGTCGAACCCTGAATGACCGGCGCGTTGAGATCGACGCCGAGTTCGTCCAGTTGATCCAGGTAGGCGCCGATCACCAAGGCCGGCGCATCCTTGTGCTGGGCCAGAATCGATTCCACCACAGGGATTTTCGTGCGCGCGGTCGAGCAGAGCTTGTAGCGCTCCTCGGGCTCGGCGGTGGCGTAGGCCATCCGCTCGGCATCGGTCAGGGTGACCCGGACCTCGATGCATTCGGCGGGGGCGATCCAGCCCTGGGCCTCGATGTCCTTCCACGGGGCGTCGTAGCGCTTCGGTCCGATCAGCGAGAACACATCGCCCTCGCGGCCGTCCTCGCGCACCAGGGTCGCGGTGAGTCCGAGCCTGCGTCGCGATTGCAGATCGGCGGTCATCCGGAAAACCGGTGCGGGCAGCAGGTGCACCTCGTCGTAGATGACCAGGCCCCAGTCGCGGCTGTCGAAGAGTTCGAGATGCTTGTACTCGCCCTTGGTGCGGCGGGTGATCACCTGATAGGTGGCAATGGTGACCGGACGGATCTCCTTGCGCTCACCGGAGTATTCGCCGATCTCGTCCTCGGTCAACGAGGTTCGCGCCAGCAGTTCGCGCCGCCACTGCCGTCCGGCCACGGTATTGGTGACCAGGATCAATGTCGTCGCCTGCGCCTTGGCCATCGCGGCGGCGCCGACCATGGTCTTGCCCGCACCACACGGCAGCACGACCACACCGGAACCACCGGCCCAGAAGGAATCGGCGGCCATCTCCTGATAGTCACGCAGATGCCACTGGCCGCCGGTGTAATCCAGCTCGATCGGATGCGCTTCGCCGTCGACATAGCCAGCCAGATCCTCGGCGGGCCAGCCGATCTTGAGCAGCATCTGCTTGATCCGGCCGCGCTCGGACGGATGCACGACGACGGTGTCCTCGTCGAGGCGGGCACCGAGCATCGGGGCGATCTTCTTGTGTCGCAGCACCTCTTCGAGCACCGCCCGATCCAGACTGACCAGCGTCAACCCGTGCGCGGGATGCTTAACCAGCTGCAAACGGCCATACCTGGCCATGGTGTCCACAACGTCGACCAGCAGTGGCTGCGGCACCGCATACCGCGAGTAGCTGACCAGCGCGTCCACCACCTGCTCGGCGTCATGCCCCGCGGCGCGCGCATTCCACAGCGCCAACGGCGTCACCCGATAGGTGTGCACATGCTCCGGCGCCCGCTCCAACTCCGCGAACGGCGCGATCGCCTGCCGCGCCACCCCGGCCAACTCGTGGTCGACCTCGAGCAGCAGCGTCTTGTCACTCTGAACGATCAGCGGACCGTCGGTCACAGCTCCGCCTCGCTAGGGCTCGGCTCCGCCGCGACCGCAGGTGCTGTGCCTATGGTTCCCTCGCTACGCTCGCTCACGATCTCTCCTCGTATACCGCGATCGGGATCCGATCGCGCGTGCGACTTCGGCCCATTGTTCCCGACACCACCGACAATCCGGCGGGTAGCGGGCCATGCCGACGGGTGCGGTGCTCACATCGGCCTCGGTACTACAGCGTCTGGGCCGCCGGTTTTGTTCCGACGGCGCCAGGCCAGCGGCGCTCGACTGGACCGCGACGGGGACGGGGTCGGCGGGTGAGGATCGGGCCATGATCGATAACGCGGCGATTCTGGGAGTGGCGGCGGCTGCGCTGGGAATGGTGCTGACGCCGGGGCCGAACATGATGTATCTGGTTTCGCGCAGCGTTTCACAAGGTCGGCGGGCCGGATTGGTCTCGCTCGGGGGTGTGGCGGCCGGGTTCGCGGTATATCTGGCGGCGGCCACGGCGGGGATCACCGCGGTGTTCGCGGTGGTCCCGGGGCTGTATCTGGCCGTGAAACTAGCGGGGGCGGGATATCTGCTGTGGCTGGCCTGGCAGGCGGTACGGCCCGGTGGGACCTCGGTATTCGCGCCCGCCGAACTGCCATCGGATCCGACCCGGCGGTTGTTCACCATGGGACTGGTCACCAATCTGCTGAATCCGAAGATCGCGATCATGTACATGGCGCTGATTCCGCAGTTCGTCGCGCCCGAGCACGGGCGGGTGTGGTTGCAGAGCCTGTGCCTCGGGTCGGTGCAGATCGCGGTGGGGTTGTCGGTGGACGCGCTGATCGTGCTCGGGGCGGGCGGGATCGCCGCCTTCCTGACCGGTCGGCCGCTGTGGCTGCGAATCCAGCGCTACGTCACGGGCACGATGCTCGGCGGGATCGCCGTGCTGGTCGCCGCCGACCGCGCCCGCCCGATGCCCGCCTGACAGGTGTGACCTCCTGAGGCGTCGCGGCGGCGTCAAGGGTGTGGCGGAGTTCATAGCACCCCGTCGTGCAACCCTGCTCCAGCAGGAGTGCACGTGGAAGGGAGCGGATGGATGGGTGCCGGTCTGGATGTCATGGCGACGCAGCTCGACTCGGCGGTGACCGCCGCCCAGCGGACCGGCGAGCTGCTGGGAGTCGTCGCGTTCGCGACCTCCGGTGCGCTGCTCGCCGTCCGCAAGAACCTCGATATCTTCGGGATGGCGGTGCTCGCGTGCAGCACCGCGCTCGGTGGCGGCGTCATCCGTGATCTGCTCATCGGCCGCACCCCGCCCGCCGCGTTCACCGACCTGACGTTCCTGTGCGCCTCCCTACTGACCACGCTTGTCATCTTCTTCCGGCATCCGCCGAGCAGGCTGACCAGGGGCCCACTCGAGATCGCCGATACGGTGGGCCTCGGCCTGTTCTGTGTCACGGGAACCGTGGTCGCCTACACCCACGGCACCGGCGCCCCGACCGCCGCACTGCTCGGCATGGTTACCGCCATCGGCGGCGGTGTGATCCGGGACGTGCTCAGCGGACAGGTGCCCAGCGTGCTGCGTCCGGATCAGGAGTTGTACGCGGTGCCCGCCCTTTTCGGCTCGATAACCACCGCCGCGCTTCTACACTTCGGCGCCTATCGCGCCTGGACCGGCTTTCTCGCCGCGCTCGTCGCGATTGTGGTTCGACTCCTCGCGCGTCGCTTCCAATGGCGCGCGCCCCAGGCCAGGCACATCACCCATCCCAGAGAAACCACCGACTGAGCCAGCTCAGCCGACCCGCACACCCGCGCGGAGTCGGCGCACGCCCTCGTCGAGGGTTTCGTCGCGTTTGCAGAATGTGAAGCGCACCAGGTGATTCCACGCCTGCGCGTGATCGGCGAAGACGCTGATCGGCACGGCCGCGACGCCGAGGCGAGACGGGAGCTCCCGGCAGAAGGCCAGGCCGTCGGTCGCGCCCATCGGCGTGATATCCGCGCAGATGAAATAGCCACCCGCGCTCTCCCGCACCCCGAAACCGGTGTCCTTGAGCGCGGCAGCGAGCCGGAGTCGCTTATCCGATAGCGCGTCTCGCAGTCCGGCGACCCAGCCGAGTTCATTGTTCAGCGCGTGCGCGACGGCAGGTTGGAACGGCCCGCCCGCCACGAAGGTCATGAACTGTTTGGCCGCGAGCACACCGTCTATGAGATCCGCAGGGCCACAGGCCCAGCCGGTCTTCCAGCCGGTGACGTTGAAAGTCTTTGCCGCGCTGGACACCACGATGGTGCGCTCGGCCATACCGGGCAGGGTGGCGAGGCTGATGTGCTCGTTGCCGTCGTAGACGAGATGTTCGTAGACCTCGTCGGTGAGCACCAATAGGTCGTGCTCGCAGGCGATTTCGGCGATCGCCGTCAGATCGGCGCGGTCGAGTACGGTACCGGTCGGGTTGTGCGGTGAATTGACGATCAACATCTTGGTCGCGGGCGTAATGGCCGCGCGCAGGCTGTCCAGGTCGAGGACGAAGCGGTCACCGTCGGCGACGAGGTGGGCCGTGCGCCGCCGCGCCCCGGCCAGTGCGACCGCGGCCGCGTAGGAGTCGTAATAGGGCTCGATCAGCACGACCTCCCGGCCGGGTTCCACCAGCCCGAGCACGGCGGCGCTGATCGCCTCCGTGGCCCCGACGGTGACCAGCACCTGGGTGTCCGGGTCGTAGTGGGTGCCGTAGCGGCGTGCCCGGTCGGCGGCGATGGCGTGGCGCAGGATCGGCATGCCGCGCCCGGGCGGGTACTGGTTCAGTCCGTCGGCGATGGCCTGGCGCGCGACCTCGAGCATGCCAGCGGGACCGTCGGTGTCCGGAAATCCCTGCCCCAGATTGACCGCGTCGTGGCGGACGGCTAATTCGGTCATCTCCGCGAAGATCGTGGAGGCAAAAGGGCGCAGGCGAGCGACGGTCGCGGATTGCGAGGACATATCCGGAGCGTAGCTCAGCGATCGCTATTGTTGCCATTAGATAGCGAACGGCTATGTTTCACTTTTGAATTAGGCTCTCTACCTGCATGGTTGTGCGTTTTCCCAACGGCGGCTAGCCTCGCCGTGTTCTACCTCACAAACCGCTCACAAGGCGGTAGCTCGAAAGGGGCGCTGATGGCCTCGTATCTGGACCTGGTACTGAATCCGGCCACGTCGGAGGTCGCCGGAACCGTACTGGGTTTCCTCCGAAATGTCGCACACGAGCTGATCTCCGGATTCGGCTCCTCCACCGGCGACTGGTTCAACGGCTCATCGACCGGCAATAGCGGCACCGGATCGTCCACCGGGAACTGGTTCCTGGGCTCCTCCACGCCGTAGCCCACCGGCGGTGTCAGGCCTGGCGATGAGGGCACGGCCTGGCACCGCCTCAGCCGAGGCGGACCCGGGACAGCTTTTCCGGATTCGCGAGATCGTAGGCGCCGCAGACCAATCCGTCGCGAACGGCGAATCCGACGACGCGGGCCGGACCGTCGAGGCGACCGTACCCCGGGGCGACCCGATGCACTACCAAACCCAATTGCCCATTGACCGTGGCGAATTCGTATTCCAGCGTCGGCTCCGACGAGCCATCCATCCCGTGCTTGCGTATCAGTCCGAGCAGGAAGCGGGCGACCTTATCCGCGCCGCCGATGACATTGACCGCAGTGGATGTGGCGCCATTGGCATCGCCGATCATCACCGCATCCGGATGCAGCGCAGCGGTTACCGCGCCGATATCACCGGCGGCCAGCGCATCCACGAACTTCCGCACCGCGGCCGCGTGTTCGACATCCGGCGTGGGCGGCGGGGCCTGTGCGACGGACTTCCTGGCCCGCACCGCCAGCTGACGCGCCGCCTCCACCGAAACGCCCAGGATTTCCGCGATTTCGTCGAAGGGCACCGAAAGTCCGTCGTGCAGTACGAATGCCACGCGCTGTGGCGGCGTCAGACTTTCCAACACCACCATGGCGGCGAGGCTGCATTCCTGTTTGCGAACCACCGCATCCAACGGATCCGGCGTGCTCGACGGCGTAATGCCGGTCACAATGGGTTCCGGAAGCCACTGCCCCACATAGCTTTCCCGACGCACCGCGGCACTGCGCAAGCGGTCCAGGCAGATTCGGCCGACCACGGTGGTCAGCCAGGCCCGCAGATCCTCGATCTCGGATTGATGCGTACCCGCCAGCCGCAGCCAACTCTCCTGCACCGCGTCCTCGGCGTCGCCCGCGCTGCCCGTCAGCCGGTATGCGACCGAGAGCAGATGCGCCCGATGCGATTCGAACAGGTCGGCGAGAAGAGCGGAAACCATCGGGCCGATTCTACGGTCTGTGAGATCGCCGCTTGACCTCGGGCCGGACCGGCCGTCATGCGAAATCCGAATGAGCCGACCGGGAGTCGCATGACACGATGCTCCCATGGAGGATCATCCGCTATCCGACGGAACAGTCTGGCTGTCGCGGCCGACCGAGGCCGATATCGACGATATCGTCGAATGCTGCCAGGAGCCGACCATCGCCGAGTGGGTGACGATTCCGGTGCCGTATGACCGGGAGAACGCCGAGGCCTTCGTCAACGAGATTGTCGGGCCGGGCTGGGCCGCCCGCAGCCCTACCTGGGCGCTGCGGCAGCGCGCCGACGGTCCGGTCGTCGGCATGATCAGCCTGGAAGCACGCGACGAATCGGCATCGGAGATCGGCTTCTGGCTGATGCCCGCACAACGCGGACGCGGGCTGATGTCGCGTGCGATCGCCCTGGTGTGCGAATTCGGTTTCGATCCGGACGGATTGTCTCTCGCGCGGATCGGCTGGCGCGCGTTCGTGGGTAACCACGCCTCGGCCGCGGTGATCCGCCGCAACGGGTTTCACTACGAGGGCATGGCGCGGCTCGGCAGCACACAACGCGGCGTCCGCCGCGACACCTGGCTCGCGGGGCGGCTGGCGACGGATCCGCGCGGCCCGGCCACGGATTGGCCGCCCGGGATCTGACCGAACCACCGACCACCCCACCGCAACCGTCGTAGATTGCGGATATGCCGGCTGATACCCGATTCGACTGGATCGCCGAAACCATGCACGTGCGGCCCGACGACCGGATCCTGGAGATCGGTCCCGGCTCCAGTGATTCGATCGCATACCTGGCCGCGCGGCTGGACCGCGGCCGGATCGTCGGCGTCGACCGCTCGGCAACGGCGATCGCCCGCGCGGCGAAACGCCATGCCGCCCTGATCGATTGCGGCAAGGTCCACCTGCTGCACGCCGGATTGGACAAGCTCGACCGCGGCCGGGTGCTCGCCGAGATCGAACCGGCCACCGGCGGATTCGACAAGGTCGTCGCGGTCAACGTGAACATGTTCTGGACCAAACGCCCCACCGCCGAACTGGCCCTGATCCGGCAGGTGCTCGCGCCCGACGGCACGCTGTACCTGTTCTATGGATACGGCCAACCAGGCGGGCACACCAGCGCCAGCCCCAAACCGGCGCCAGGACACCTCATCGACTATCTGGCCACCGCGGGCTTCGACGGCGCCACCGTGTCCTCCGGCGATATTCTCGGCATCGTCGCCAAACCGCGCCGAAATCCGTAGCCGCGCCCCGGCTTTCACCGGGGCGGCAGGCTTGGATATCAGCGGTTGCGGCGCTGCCGCACGGCATCGGCGAGGCGGTCGAGCTGGGCGGCCGTGGTATCCCAATCGATGCAGGCATCGGTGATGGACTGGCCGTAGGTCAGCGCGTCGGCGTGCCCGAGGGTCAGATCCTGGCGGCCCGCGACCAGGAAGCTCTCCAGCATCACCCCGACCACGCCCGGTTCACCCGCAGCCAGCCGGCCCGCGATATCGGTGACCACGTCGACCTGCTTGTTGTGATCCTTATTGCTATTGCCGTGGCTGGCGTCGACCACGATCCGCTGCGGCAGCGAAGCCTTCTCCAACCGGATGCAGGCCTCGGCGACCGAGGCGGCGTCGTAGTTCGGGCCGTTGCTGCCGCCGCGCAGGATCACATGGCAGTCCGGATTGCCGGTGGTGCGGATCAGCGCCGAGCGACCGTCGAGGTCGGTGCCGGGGAACACGTGGCTCGCGGCGGCGGCGCGGACACCGTCGACGGCCACCTGCACATCGCCGTCGGTGCCGTTCTTGATGCCGACCGGCATGGACAGCGCACTGCTCAGCTGGCGGTGCACCTGACTGGCCGCGGTGCGCGCGCCGATGGCGCCGTAGGAGACCAGATCCGCGATGTACTGCGGGGTGATCGGGTCGAGGAATTCACAGGCCACCGGCAGGCCGAGCGCGGTGATATCGACCAGCACCTTGCGGCCGATGCCCAGGCCGGTGTTGACGTCGAAGGAACCGTCCAGGTGCGGATCGTTGATCAGCCCCTTCCAGCCCAGGGTGGTGCGCGGCTTCTCGAAGTACACCCGCATCACCACATGCAGCCGGTCGTTCAACTCGGCCGACTTGGCGGCGAGACGACGGGCGTAGTCCAGCGCGGCGGCGGGATCGTGCACCGAACACGGCCCGACGATCACCATCAGGCGATCGTCGGTGCCGTTGAGCACATCGACGGTGGCTTTGCGACCGGCACGGACCACGTCGGCCAGCGGATCGGTGATCCGGTGGACCTGACGCACCTCCGCAGGTGAGCGCAATGGGCTCACGCTGAGGGTGCGTTGATCATCCAGATCGGAATGCCGCGCGTCGACGTCGGCTGCGGTAGTCATCGTTGGTGGGTTCCTTTACTTCAAGGCCGACCCACGGGATGTCGAACCCGTCGAGCCGGTCATCATCCGGCTCGGGGTGGAGGTGAAGTCAGCGCGTGTGGTTGCCGCAGACCGGCCCACCCAGGGCCGGGTTGCTAAACCAGAAATAGACGCGCTGCACGTCGGCCACTGTAGCAGAGGGGTTCACCCCCACTGACCGGGGACGTAATCACCGGCCGGAGTCCGGGCGATGACGTTCATCCGGTTCCACGCGTTGATCATGGCGATGGCGGCGATGAGGGCCGCGGTCTGGTCGTCGTCGTAGTGCTTGCGCACCTGCGCCCAGGTCTCGTCGCTGACGCTGCGGCCGTCGCCGATCCGGGTGGCCTCCTCGGTGAGGGCGAGGGCGGCGCGCTCGGCATCGGTGAAGACGGTGGCCTCGTGCCAGGCGGCGACGAGGTTGAGCCGCACCGAGGTTTCGCCCGCGTGTGCGGCGTCCTTGGTGTGCATATCGGTGCAGTAGCCGCAGCCGTTGATCTGGCTGGCGCGGATCTTGACCAGTTCGTAGGTGGCGGCGGGCAGGCCGGATCCGTCGACGACCTTGCCCGCGGTGTTGAGGCGCTTGACGAAGCTGCCGCCGACCGGGTTGGCGTGGAAGTTGAAGCGCTGTTCCATGATCTGTGCCTTTCCATTCGGTTGGGTTCACAGAGACGACGACGCGGTGAGGCGAGGTGTGACATCACCGAATGTGATGTGAGTCACGGGTGTTCACGGCGCTGGCAAACGGATTCGGCTGGGCGTCGTGCTTCCTGGACGTCCGTCGCTTATTTCCCGAAGTTGTATGTGACGCCGGTCAGCTTCTCCGACAGCTCCCACAGGCCGCGCGCGACCTCCTCGTCCTTGGACGCCGCAGTCGAACCGGAGGGCCCCGGGTAGCCGCGCATGCCGCCCCAGCCGTCCGGACCATAGAACGCGCCCGGCTCGACCTGCTCGGTGGCCGCGTAAATCTCGGGCAGCGCACCCATTTCGGCGCTCTGCGCCAGCAGCCGGTTGCCCAGCGCCATGATCGAGTCCAGGATGGATTCGGTGTGTGACTGGAGATCCGTTGCGGCATAACCGGGATGGGCGGCCACCGAGATCTTGGACGAACCCGCCGCGGTGAGCTTGCGCTGCAATTCGTAGGCGAACATCAGGTTGGCCAGCTTGGCCTGACCATAGGCGGGCCAGCGCTGGTACTTGCGGCGCTCCCAGTTCAGGTCGTCGAGATCGATCTTCCCGACCCGATGCGCACCGCTGGACACGGTGACCACCCGATCCGAAATCTTGTCCAGCAGTAGCCCGGTCAGCGCGAAATGTCCGAGATGGTTTGTGCCGATCTGCATTTCGAAACCGTCGGCGGTGCGCCGCTCCGGCACTGCCATCACTCCGGCGTTATTGATCAGCACATCGAGCCGGTCCACCCCATCGGCGAACTCCCGTACCGAGGCCAGGTCCGCGAGATCGAGTTTGCGCACCGAGGCCCGCTCCCCGATCTCCCCGGCCACCCGCTCAGCCTTGGCCACATTCCGACAGGCCAGGATCACCTGCGCACCGGCCCCCGCCAGCGCCCGCGCGGTCGCCGCCCCCAGCCCACTATTCGCGCCGGTGACGATGATCGTGCGGCCGCTCTGGTCGGGAATGTCGGAAGTATCCCACCTGCTCATACCGGGAAGTCTAGTCCTGGACGGGGTGCGGCTCATCCGCTTCGACCCGCCCGCGAGCCGCCACCGTCAAACCTGGGCCAGCACCTCGTCGTCGCTCATCGCGGCCACCTCCAGATACATCTCGGCGACGGCCTCCAGCCTCCCGGCAGCGCCCTTGTCGGCCTCGCGGTCGAGCAGGCGCGCGGCCAGGCCCGCCACCGTGCGGGCGGTGAAGAGGTCGGCGACGATCGCGTCCGGTGCGTCCAGCCACTCGCGGACGCGGGCGATCACCGCCGTGCCGAGGACGGAGTCACCGCCGAGGGCGAAGAAGTCGTCCGTGGCCCCGACCCGTGCGGTGTCCAGGACCGTGCCGACGATATCGGCGAGTGCGCGTTCCAGGTCGGTGCGCGGATCGACGAATTCGACTGCGTCATCGGCGCGTTCGAGTACCGCGCGCACGGCCTTGCGGTCCGGTTTGGCATTCGAGGTCAGCGGCAGTTCCGCGAGAACTTCCAGGCGCGTCGGAATCATGTAGGCGGGCAACAGCTCCGCCACGGCCGCGCGTACCGCCTCCGGGACGAGCTCGGTATTCGCCTCGGGGACAAGGGCGGCCACGAGTTTCGGCGCGGCGGAGCCGACTACGGCGGCAATGGCGTGACGGACGCCCGGAACCTGGCGCAGCGCGCTCTCGACCTCACCGAGTTCCACCCGGTAGCCGCGGATCTTGACCTGGTGATCGGCGCGGCCGAGGAATTCCAGTGCGCCATCGGGCAGGTAGCGGGCCAGGTCGCCGGTGCGGTACCAGCGCATACCGTCGTGCACGACGAAGCGTTCGGCGGTGCGTTCCGGATCGCCGCGATAGCCCGCCGCGACGCCGTCGCCGCCGATCCACAGTTCACCGGTCACCCAGTCGGGGCAGTCGTGGCCGGTGGGGCCGACGACGCGGCACCGCACATTGCGCAGCGGCGTGCCGTAGGGGACGGCGGTCCATGCCGCGGGCACCGCGCCGTCGACGACCTCGCAGATGGTGGAGTGGATGGCGGTTTCGGTGGCGCCGCCGAGCCCGGCGAAGCGCGCGGCGGGTGCCACGGCATCGAGGCGGCCGGGCAGGGCGATATCGACCCGATCACCGCCGAGGATGACCATCCGCAGCGACCCGAGCGGCGCACCGGCGGCCGCGGTGAGCAGCATGTCGAGCAAGCTGGGCACGCAGTTGAGCACCGAAACCTGGTGGCGGCGAATCAGTTCCACCCAGGTCGCCGGTTCACCGCGCTGCGCGTCATCGACCGCGACCACCGCGCCGCCCGCGCTGAGCAGGCCGAAGATGTCGTACACCGATAGGTCGAACTCCAGTGCCGAGAGGGCGAGTACGCGATCGGCGGCGTCGAGCTCGAAGCGTTCGTTCAGGTCGTCGATGGTGTTCATGGCCGCGCGGTGCGGCACCTGCACGCCCTTGGGCTTACCGGTCGAACCGGAGGTGAACAGGACGTAGGCGATGGCTTCCGGATCGCCGAAGATGGGGCGCGCCAATGGTTTCGAATAGGCGCGGGCTTCGGCCAATGCGAGGGTACGGATCTGCGGGATCTCGTCATCGCCGACGGTCAGGGCGGCGACGGCATTACCGGTGCGCAGGATCTCCGCGCGCCGGGCCGCGGGTTGGTCGAAGCCGATCGGTACGTAGACCGCGCCCGCGGCCAGCACACCGAGGGTCGCCACCACCTGGTCCGGCCCCTTCGGCAGCTGTACCGCGACCGAATCACCGGGCAGCACACCGGCATCGCGCAGCGCACCGGCGACGGCAAGCGCCTCGGCGGCGAGCTTGCCATAGGAGGCGACGCCGCCCGGTTCCCAGATCAGCGCGGGTGCATCGGGATTCGTCGCGGCATTGGCGAAAAAGCCGGTGTGCAACAGCCGTCCGCTGACGGGTCCGGCGGTGGCGTTGACCCGGGCACGGGTTTCCGCCTGCTCCAAGGGAATCCGCAGCGCTGCCTCGGCATCCCATCCGGCCGACGACATCTCGCCCGATCCGAGGTCCCCGGCCAGCCGCATGATGGCGTCGATGTAGCGCGCGAACATCGCCTCGATCACGCCCGCGGGAAAGGCGGATTCGCGGACATCCCAGTTCAGCAGCAGTCCACCGTGCACCTCGGTGATCTGCGCGTCGAGCAGCACCTGCGGGCCCTGCGAGATGATCCAGACCGGATCGCCGAAGGTCTCGGTCACCGTGTCGGCGAACAATTCACCGAGATTCAGCGCGCTGGTGTAGACAATCGGCGCGAGGACCGGTTCGCCGCGCTGCCGCCCGAGGTCGCGCAGCACCTCCAGTCCCGAGTAGGCGGTATGCGCACCCGCCGCATGCAGATTCGCCTGCAGCGCCCGCGCGCGTTCGGTGACGGTCGCCGGTTCGGTCACATCGACCTCGAGCAGCACCGAGGAGGTGAAGTCGCCGACCACCCCGTCGATCTCCGGATGCACCGGTTCCCGGTGGAACAGCGGCAGATTCAGCAGGAACCGACGCTGCGCCGACCAGCCGCCAATGGTTTCGGCGAAGACCGACGCCAGTGCCATCGCCGGTGTGATGCCGCGGGCGTGCGCGGCCTCGAATACCCGCGTCTTCGCCTCGGGTGCGAGCCAGCGGTGGTGCCGCACGGTACGGCTCGCTCCCGAAACCGCCGACGCCTGTGGCAGTTCCGGCGCGCCGGGCAGTTCGGGCAGCCGCTGCTGCCACCACTGCCGATCCCGCTCGTGTTCGGCGCCGGTCCCGCTCGGGTTCTCCGCGAGGTAGCGCCGGAATGTATAGGTCTGCGGCGGTAGCGATTCGCCGTGATAGAGCCGAGCCAGATCGCTGATCAGAATGCGGTAGCTCATCGCATCGGCCGCGAGCATGTCGACATCGAGGTGCAGCCGGGTCCGGCCGTCCGCCAATAGCGTCAAGGCGATATCGATGACCTGACCGTCCTCGACCGCCATCCGCTGATGAGTTCTGTTGTCCCGCAGCTGCTCCAGCCTGCGCTCCACCTCATCCGACGGTAGATCACGAAGATCGGTGCAGGTCCACACCGAGCGACGCGGCCGAGCCATGGTCTGCTGTGTGCCATCCGGGAGGAATCGCGTGCGCAGCATCGGATGCCGCCGCACTAGCGCATCGACGGCCCGCTCGAGCCGTGCGGGATCGACTCCCGCACCGTCGAATTCGACATACAGATGTGCCGCGACGCCACCGAGTTCGTGGGACTCGGAGCGCCCGATCCAATAGGCGTGCTGCATCGGCGCGAGCGCAAAGGGAGTTTCGTCCTCGGCCCGATCCCCCGCCGCACCCGCATCGCCCGACCGCACATCCCCCGCATCGCCCCGCTGAGCTCCCGCGGATCCGCCGAGCAGCTCATGCCACCCGTCGACCGTCGGATTCGCCGCCAACAGCGCGAAGTTGATATCGATACCCCGCTTACGCCAGCCACCCGCGAGTTTCATGGTGCGGATGGAGTCCAGCCCCAACTGGATCAGATCATCGCCGTCGGCGATCGTCTCGACGGATATGTCGAGCTGCTTCGCGATCGCGGCGCGGATTTCCTCGCGGTCGATTGTCGTCCCCGCCCCGTTCCCCGGTCGCTGTGCTGGCTCCATCTGGCGCTGTCACTCCTTGGTCGCCGCCGCATCCGGCGGATCGAGACTGCTCGGCGGTAGCCTATCGCACTGATATAGGGTTGCCTAACCTATGTTACGAGACCCTAATCATGCGGTAGATCACTGTGAGGCAGCCCGTGACTTCGACATCCACCTCGCCCACCCATCGCGACGGCTACGTCCCCTTTCCGACCGCCGATGCCGAGGCCTATCGCGCGGCCGGTTACTGGACCGGCCGACCGCTCGGCGACCTGTTGCGCGCGACGGCGACCCAGCACCCGCACCGAACCGCATTGCTCGATGCCAGTGGCGCGCGCGGCTACGCGTGGGTGGACGCCGAGGCCGACCGAATGGCGCACGGCCTGCTCGCACTCGGGATCGAGCCGGGCGACCGGGTGGTCGTGCAACTGCCGAATGTGCCGGAATTCCTGACCGTCCTGTTCGGATTGCTACGCGCCGGCATCATTCCCGTATTGACCCTGCCCGCCCACCGCCGCGCCGAAATCGAGCATCTGGCCGAACTTTCCGAGGCGGTCGCCTACATCGTGGCCGACCGGCTCGGCGACTTCGACTACCGCGAACTGGCCGAAACCGTCCGCGCGGCCGTGCCCACCCTGCGCCATATTCTGGTGCTCGGCGATCCGGGAACCTTCACCGAGCTGAATTCGATTCCCCGCGACGGCGGTGCGCTCCCCGATATCGACCCGAGCGATATCGCGCTGATGCTGGTCTCCGGCGGCACCACCGGCCTGCCGAAGCTGATCGCACGCACCCACGACGACTACGCCTACAACGCCACCGCGAGCGCCGAGATCTGCGGACTGACCGAGGACGACGTCTACCTCGCGACATTGCCCGCCGCGCACAACTTCCCGCTCGCCTGCCCCGGCATCCTCGGCACCGTGGCGGTGGGCGGAGCCGTCGCGTTCACCACCGATCCGAGTCCGGAGAGCGCCTTCGCCGCGATCGCACGCCATCAGGTCACGGTCACCGCGGTCGTGCCACCGCTGGCCCAACTCTGGTGCGCGGCAACCGAATGGGAGGACGCCGAGCTCGGCTCGCTGCGACTACTTCAGGTCGGCGGCGCCCGGCTGGCCGAGGTGAACGCCCGCGAGGTGGAACCAGCGCTGGGCGTTCGACTTCAGCAGGTATTCGGCATGGCCGAGGGCCTGCTCAACTACACCCGCCTCGACGACGCCTACGACCTCGTCTGCACCACCCAGGGCCGCCCGCTCTCCCCCGCCGACGAGATCCGCGTCGTCGATGCCGACGGCAACGATGTCGCCCCGGGCGACGAAGGCGAACTACTCACCAAAGGCCCCTACACAATCCGCGGCTACTACCGCGCCCCCGAACACAACGCCCGCGCCTTCACCCCCGACGGCTACTACCGCTCCGGCGACCTCGTCCGCCGCCTCCCCAGCGGACATCTGATCGTCTCCGGCCGCATCAAGGACGTCATCAACCGCGGCGGCGAGAACGTCTCCTGCGACGAACTCGAGGAACACCTGCTCGCCTACCCGTCCGTGCGGCACGCCGCCGCCGTCGGCCTGCCCGACGCCGCGCTCGGCGAAAAGGTGTGCGCCGTCCTGGTTGTCGACGGCGATATGCCGACTCTCGCGCAGCTCAAGTCGTTCCTGACCGACCGAGGCCTGGCCACCTACAAGCTCCCGGACATCCTGCGCCGCGCCGACTCGCTCCCGATCACCGCCGTCGGGAAGGTCGATAAGAAGGCCCTGCGCGCCAGCCACGGCTGACCGGACGATCGGGGGTGGCGTGAGTCCGAATTACGCCGCCCCCGATCTATACCCGGATGTCGCCGATAACCGGGTTGCCCCAGCAGATATTCGGAGCGCACCTCGATCTTGATGGGTCCGCTCTTACGCCTTGACGATGTAGGGCGCGATGCTGCCCAACTTTTCGCAGGTCTCCTCGAATTCCCGGTCCGGCCGCGACTGCCCGACGATGCCGGCGCCCGCACGCAGCCAGGCGCCCTCGGTGGTCTGATAGACCGCGCGCAGCACCAAAGTGGCCTCCATCGCACCGGACGGCGAAATCGTCACCACGGCCCCGGAATACAGACCGCGCGGCGCGCCGTCGAGCCGGAATACCGAATCCACGCCCTCCCGCTTCGGAATTCCGGAGGCGGTGACCGACGGGAAGAGCACTTCCAGCGCATCCCAACTGGAACGGTCCGCGGCGAGGCGTCCCCGAACCGTCGAGGCCAGATGCTGCACACTGCCGCGTTCGCGCACCGCCATGAAATCGGAGACCGCCGGCGTACCCGGGTCGGCCACCTCGGTGATCTCGGCAAAGGAGGTCTGGACCGAAATCGCGTGCTCCACGATCTCTTTGGGATCGGTGACGAGGTCGGCGCGCGCCGCCATATCGATGGCCGCACCGAGCCCGAAGGCGCGAGTCCCGGCCAGCGGCTCGGTGGTGACCACCCGGTCCTCGTCAACGGCGGCGACCAGTTCCGGACTGAATCCCGCCGCCTCGAGCCCACCGAGGCGCAGCAGGAATGATCGCGCCGGGGTGTTGTTGAGGCGGCCGAGCCGGTAGGTCGCGGGCACATCGACCGCGAACGGCAGATCGACCTTCCTGGACAGAATGACCTTCTGGTAACGGCCGGAACCGATCTCCGCGACCGCCTCGGCGACCCGATCGCGATAACCGGTCGGATCGAGGCGCACGTCGACCGGATGCGCCCGCGGCAGTTCGGTGTCCTGCGAGGCGGCGATGAGCTCGTGAATCTCATCGGCCTCGGCGGGTGTCGCGCCGGTGATCCGGACGCCGAACGCGCCGACGCGCACCTCGATGCGCGGAATCATCAAATGGGCCAGTGCCGTTCGCGGATGCAGATGTGCGGTCGCGTCCAATGCCCATGCGCAGAACTCGAATCCGATCCAGCCGTAGGCCTGTCGCCCACCCAGCGGCAGCGTGCCGAGCGCGCGGTCGATGACGCCGGCCGGACTGCCCTCCCACGCACCGGCGGTACCGCGCCCGTCCCAGACCACGCGCAACTCGTTCGCGTCGAGTTCGACGCTGCCGAGCGGATCCGCGGCGAAAACCCATTCGCCGGGCCGCTCGTACATCACGTATTCGCCGAAGCGCTCGGCCGCGGCCAGCCGGGACATCGCTGCCGCCGGATCGGTCACATACTCAACGCGCAAGCGCTCCGTGGTCGACAACGGTCCTCCAAAAGTTACGCTGACCTAACTCAGGAAAGTAAGGTTAGCATTACCTCGGTAAACCGCTACTGTGCCGACAACCACAGCGACGAACGCGAAAACGGTTACTCCGCAGGCACCGCGAGCGCCGACCGCTCGACGCTCAACAGACTCTCCGTGCTGTGCTCCGCGTGGTACGCGGCCCCGCCGCCGCGCAGTCCGAACAGCCGCTTGCTGTAGATCAGCCAGACCACCGCGGCGATATTGATCAACAGCGCGCCGATGCGCAGCACGGTGATCTTCTCGGTCAACTCGTAGATTTCCAGCGGCAGGAAGATGCTGGTCGCGACGACCGCGAAATACTCACCCCAGCGCTTGACCAACCACAGCCCGACCGCCTCGATCGCCTGCAGCGTCGCGTAGCACAGAATGCCGATACCCACCCACAGCAGCGTCGTATTCGACAGCGAGAACGCCTGATCGATCAGATGCACGATCTTGGATCGGTCGATATCCCACCCGATCTGATCGGCCAGCGGCCGCAGCAGCGGCAGGTCCCGGTCGAAGTCCGCGCGCATGGTCTCGCGCGAGGAGCGGAATTTGAAGACGGCGAGCGCGGCCACCACCAATAGCAGTCCGCGCGCCAACCGCTCGATCGCCAGCGCCCGCATCAGCCACCGGTCCCGCAGCAGTCGCCCGCGCGGCACCTCCGGTGCGTGATCGGCGGGGCCGGAGCCGACCGGTTCGCCCGGCACGAAGGTGCCGCAGCGCAGACACCGCCACGCGACCCCCGCCACGGTCTCCACATGCAAACGATCCGCCAGATCCTGCTCGTCCGGCGCGTAGGTGTAATGGCCGTGCCAGCCGCACGCGCGTAACGCCCAATCCATGCACGCAGCCTAGGCTGATCCTTTCGAGCGACCTGCAAGCAGTCGCTAGCGGCCCCTTTCGAGCGACCTGCAAGCAGTCGCTACGGCGATCACCATCGGTCGCGATCGAAAGCATCGTGTCGGATGCCGCAACGCAACTCGCCCGCCGGAGTTCCTGCGCGGAATCCCGTGGCGGGCTTCAATAGGGGGATCGGCAGTTGCGGAGGAACAGCATGATCGATCAGCGCGGGGATTCGCCCGCTCCGGCTCGAGCCACGGCACCCAAGTCGGTGGTGGCGCTCATCGACGCGGGCTCCGGAGTGGAACGCGAACTCGTCGGCGCCTGGCTCGCCGACGGCGGGATCAAACACGACCTCGGCGTCGACGCACCCATCACCCAGTTGGATCTGGACGCGGGCGCGATCGGCGCGCGGCTGGTCGGGCGGCGCGACGATCCGCTCGTGGTGCCGATCCGGGTGCTGTGGCTACCGCCGGAGCGCGACGGGGTCCGCCGCATCACCTTCGCCGACCTGGCCCTGCTGACCAATCCACGCCAGCCGAATCGCCTGGCGCAACGCCGGTTGGTCGGCTCGCCCGACCGGCATGTGGTGCTCACCGGTCAGCCCGCCCTGCTCAGCGAGCTGCGCGCCAATAATCCGGAGGCGGCGGCCCTGCTCGTCAAGGGCTCCGCCGAACCGTTCGCCCGCGCCATCATGCGCGCCGCGGTGGTCGCGCTGGAACGCGCCGAACGCTCCGTCATCGGCGACCGGTACAAGGTGCCCCGGCTGGTGGCCGAGGAGATCCTGGACTCCCCCGAATTCCTGCGCAGGCTCGAACTCATCGCCGATCAGATCGGCGCCAGTCCGCACGAGGTGTACCGGCGGGCGGAGAAGGCGCTGCGCGAACTCGTGGCCGCGCAGAGCAGGTTGGTCTCGGATCTGTTCACCCAGGCGATGCGCCCGATCCACGCCTCGACCTGGAAGGTGGACTCCGACGACTCCGGTCTGGACGGACTGCGCGCGCTCAACCGCCACTATCCGCTGGTCTTCCTGCCTTCGCACCGGTCCTATGTCGACGCGTTCGTCCTCGGTGATGTGCTGGCCCGCAACGACTTTCCGCCCAATCATGTGATCGGCGGCGCGAATCTGAGCTTCTGGCCGATGGGACCGATCGCCCGACGCACCGGCACCGTATTCATTCGCCGCAGCTTCGGTGACGACGAGGTCTACAAGGCGGTGGTCGAGGAGTACTTCGCCTATCTGCTGGCCAAGCGATTCAATCTGGAGTGGTACTTCGAGGGCGGCCGCACGCGCACCGGAAAGCTGCGCCCGCCGCGCTACGGACTGCTGAATTACCTTGCCTCCGCGGTCCGTTCGAATCGGATCGACGATGTCATGCTCGTCCCGGTGTCGATCACCTATGAGCGGCTCAACGAACTCGGCGCCATCGCCACCGAACAGGTGGGCGGGAAGAAGAAGCCGGAGGGACTGGCCTGGCTGGCGCGTTACGTTCGCAGCCAACAGCATTCGGCCGGACACGTCTACGTGCGCTTCGGTGCGCCGTTGTCGGCGCGCGACCGTCTCGGGGCGTTCGGTGATCCGCTCTGGCCGCCGGCGGTTGTCATTCCGTTGCACCCCACCGAGCGGTCCGAAACCGAGCCGAGCGTTGCGGCGGAGTCGGCCGAGGTCGCCGAGCTGGAGCGAAAGGCGGTGCAGCGGTTGGCCTTCGAGGTCGCCGTTGGCATCAACGCGGTCACTCCGATCACCGTCAACGCGCTGGTCACGCTGGCACTGCTCGGTGTGCACGAGCGCGCGCTCACCCTCGGCGAGGTGCGCACCGTGCTGGCCCCGGTGCTGCGCTACATCGAGAAGCGCGATCTGCCGCGCGGCGAGTTGGCGGCGTTGCGTGATGAGCAGAGCCTCGCGGTCGTGCTCGAGCAGCTCTCGCTGGCCAAGGTGGTGACGGTGTATCGCGGTGGACTGGAACCGGTGTACTCGATCGAAGCGGGTGCGCATCTGGAAGCCGCGTTCTATCGCAATAGCGCGGTGCACTGGTTCATCAACCGCGCCATCCTCGAACTATCCATCCTGGCAGGGTTGGAGACGCGGGCGCCGGATCAGCTGCGGGCCGGATGGGACGAGGCCTTCGAGTTGCGCGACCTGCTGAAGTTCGAATTCTTCTTCCCGGAACGGGCGGAATTCTCGGCGCAGATGACCGCAGAGATGCTGCTGGTCGACCCGGATTGGCACACCCGCACCGCCGAGGACACCCTCGGCGAGGACGTTCTGCACAAGCTCACCGCCTCCGGATTCATGATGGCCCACCGTGCGCTGCGCTCGTTCGTCGACGCGCAGCTGGTGGTGGCCGAGCGGCTGGCGGCCCGCGACAGCGCCGAGGAGATCGATCGCAAGGAATTCATCGACGAATGCGTCGCGGTCGGCAAGCAGATGATGTTGCAGCAGCGGCTGCACAGCCCGGAGTCGGTATCCACCGAATTGTTCACCAGCGCACTGAAACTCGCCGACAACCGCGGCCTGCTGACCAGGGTGAGCCATGATTCGGCCAAGCCGAGGGCCGAATTGACCAAGCGCAGAGTCGAATTCGCCGACCAGCTGCGGACCATCGCCGCCCTGATCGCACAGGCCGCCGCGCTCGACCCGTCCAATCGGCCGGTACTGGGGGCCTGATGGGGGCATCGAGTACCGCGGAGTCGCAGTTCCCAGCGATTCCGGCGGATCTAGCGAGCGCGGTCGCCGCGATCCGATCCGGACCGCAGGGACCGCAGGTCGCCGCGGTCTTCGACTTCGGCGGCACCGTGGTGGACGGCTTCGCACGACCGCCGTGGTGGCGGCGGGTATTCCGGCGCGTGGGAGCCCGAACCGCGGCGGGCACGCTGCTCGGCAGCATCCGCAACGGGCTCACCGACGGCGAATACGGGCGGTTTCTGCAACAGGCCACGCACTCGCTGGCCGACCGGCCGGAAGCCGAACTGGAGCAGTTGGGCGAGCGGCTGTTCCGACGCACCATCTACGGACATCTGTATCCCGAAGCGTGGCAGTTGATCAGGACGCACGAGGCCGCGGGCCATACCCTGGTGCTCATCACCGCGCTGACCAGATTCCAGGTCGAGCCCGCCGCGGCCGCACTCGGTATCGAGCATGTGCTGTACACCCGCATGGCGACGACCGAGGGCGTGCTCACCGGTTATGCCGATGGAAAAACTCTGTGGCGCAATGGCAAAGCCGATGCGGTTCGGGAATTCGCCGCGGCCCACGGCCTGGATATCACTCGCAGCTACGTCTACGCCGACAGCATCGCCGATCTGCCGCTGCTGTCGGTGGTAGGGCATCCGGTGGCGGTCAATCCCGATCACAAGCTCGGTGTCACTGCCGCCGATCAGCATTGGCCGACCATGGACTTCCGTCCCCGGCAACCCCCGCGCCCGAGCGACTATCTGCGCACCATCGCCGGATTCGCCGGACTGCTGGCCGGAGCGGTGTTCGGCGTGCTGACCAAGTCACATACCCGCCAGCGCCGGAAGATGGCCGACGCGCTGATGGCCTATGGCACCGGTGCGACGCTCCGGGCGACCGGGATCCGGCTGCGGATCACCGGAGCGGAAAACGCCCGTGCGCCGCGGCCCGCCGTCTTCCTGTTCAACCATCAGAGCCAATTCGACGTCATCATCGTGCCCAATGTGCTGGCGGGCGGAGTCACCGGCATCGGCAAGAAGGAGCTGACGAAGAATCCGATCTTCGGTCCGCTGATGCGGTTCGTCGGGGTCACCTTCATCGATCGCTCGAACACCACGCAGGCCAAGGCGGCCCTGGCGCCGGTGGTGCATACGTTGCGCGATGGCTTATCGATCGCGGTCTCGCCCGAGGGCACCCGGTCGTATACGCCGGGCGTCGGCCCGTTCAAGAAGGGCGCCTTCCACATCGCGATCCAGGCCGGGGTGCCGGTGATCCCGGTGGTGATCCGCAATGCGGGCGAAATCAACTGGCGCAACTCGATGATCGCACGCAAGGGCACCGTGGATGTCGCCATCCTCGACCCGATCGACGTCAGCGGCTGGGATCCGAACGATTTGGACGACAAGGTCGAAGCCGTCCGGCGGCTCTACCTCGACACCCTGCTGAACTGGCCAGCACCGGACCGCTGAGGGCGTCCCGGGACGAGCGGTCGGACCGGGCACGCCGCGCAGACCCTTTACACCGGCTGCCCGGTCGATAGACGAGGTGCCCGGTCGTCCGCGACGCGATCAGACCGAGCGGCCGAACAGCAGCTTCCACGGCATCAGGGCCGATTCCAGCTGCACCTTGAGGCTCATCTTGGAGGCGCCCAGGGTGCGCTCCTCGAATCGGATCGGCACCTCCGCGATCGCGATGCCCTTCTTGACGGCCCGATGGTTCATCTCGACCTGGAACGAATATCCGTTGCTGCGAATCGAGGCCACGTCGATGGCGCGCAGCGTATCGGCCTTCCACGCCTTGAATCCGGCGGTCGCGTCCTTCACACCCAGGCGCAGGATCAGGTTCACGTAGAAGTTGGCCCACGCGGACAGCGCCTTGCGGTACCACTTCCACTCCTCGGCGGTGGACCCGCCGGGCACGTACCGGGAACCGAGCACGACACCGGCATCGGTGGTGTTCAGCTTGTCCAGCATCGCCGGAATGACCTCGGCCGGATGCGATAGGTCGGCGTCCATCTGGATCACCACGTCGGCGCCTTCGTCCAGTGCCCGGGTGATCCCGGCAACGTAGGCGCGGCCCAATCCGTCCTTCTCGGTCCGGTGCAGCACGCCGACAACGTTCGGCAGCTCCGCCGCCAACTTATCGGCGATCTCACCGGTGCCATCCGGCGAACTGTCATCCACCACGAGCACGTGCAGGTCGGGCACCGGCAGCGCCGTCAGCCGCTCCACCGCAACCGGCAGATTTTCCCGCTCGTTGTAGGTCGGCACAACAACGGTAACCCTCAAGGGTCGCCCTCCCTGCTCACCTGTTCCAGCCCGCAGACCCACGACAGGACCCGGAGCATTCGTCTGATTGCAAAGAACCGTACTTGATCGACCTAAAGAGCTCCTGAGCGCATACGCGCTCGCGCGGCCACCCGTTCTCCCGCGCCGTGCCGACTACCTCGCAGATCACACCGCGCGCCACCCGAGCACCCCGCCCGCCGACCCGCACGCACCGCGAATTCAGTTGCCCCCCACCGCCCCTGACACGTGCTCACTTCTGCCCGTCGCGCCAATCCCGATCCCGAGCATCCTCCCGAGCATTGCGCGCATGCACGATCTCCAACGCCCGCTCAGCCGTTCGCTGATCCGGATACGGCCCCATCCGATCCCGGAACCAGCACTGCTTCCCACTCTCGGCCCGCTGATGCTTCAAGCAGTAGTACCACTTCTCCGCCATCCCCCCAGCATTCCACCACCATGATCATCCGACCCCCCTTTTCCGCCCTCCGCACGCACCCCGGAAACGCAAAAAGACGAGGAGCCCCTGTCCGCACTGTGTGGGGACAGGGGCTCCTCGCTACGAGTGGCCAGGGCCGGGATCGAACCGGCGACCTTCCGCTTTTCAGGCGGACGCTCGTACCAACTGAGCTACCTGGCCGCAGGCACCCGTGGTGAATGCCATACGCGAAACGCCGGATTGCTCCGGCGCTTATTTTGCGACCCTGACGGGACTCGAACCCGCGACCTCCGCCGTGACAGGGCGGCGCGCTAACCAACTGCGCCACAGGGCCTTGCGTTGCTTCCAACGATCCTTAGACCGTACCCCCTACGGGATTCGAACCCGCGCTACCGCCTTGAAAGGGCGGCGTCCTAGGCCGCTAGACGAAGGGGGCTCGCCCCGGATTTCTCCGGACCGGCTTCAACGGCTGTCCGTTGGGAGCTGGGATAGCTTATGACAGATCAGCCACGATTCCCAAATCGGCTGTTCAGGCTCCCAAACCGAGCTCTTCGAGCCGAGCCTGGGCGCGCCAGCCATCGTTGCGGAATTTCTCAACCCACTCCTGGGTGGACATCGCCTCGACCACGACCTCGAGCGCCTCCTGGAACCGGGCGCGCAGATCGACCCCGTTGCCGAGGATGTCGATCATGTAGCGCTGGCCCGCCAGCGCGGCCGAGAGGGTGCGGGTGAACCGGTCCGGGTCGGCGTCGGCGCGCAGCTGCCCCTGATCGATGGCGCGGACCGCGAGCGCTCTGGTCGCGCGGCCGAGGATCCGACCGCCGCCGGTCTGCACGTCGCGATAGAAGTCCGGCTCGATGATCAACCGGAATTCGGCCTGCACGATGATGTCGTGCTCGAGTCGCAATGCCACCTCGTCGACCATCCCGTGCAGGACGTCGAGCGGACCGAGATCCGTTCTGGCAAGCCAACGCTCGGCCGATGTGCGGTACCGGTCGACCGCGGTCTCGAGTACCGCGCGAGCGAGATCTTCCTTGGAATCGAAATGAAAGTACATGGCGCCCTTGGTGGCGCGTGAACCTTCCAATATGCGGTTGAGCGATGCAGCGGCATAGCCGCTCTTCCCGAACTCAACGGCGGCGGACCTGATAATCGCCGCGCGTGTCCGGCGGGCCCGCTCTTGCTGCCGTGCCATGCTCGAAACGCCTCCGAAGCCTACTCGCCGCCAAACGCTGCCCCCCAAAGGAACGGACCCTTGGCGCGAAGTTATGAGTTTTATCAATACTTCAAACCGGGATTTCGCCCGGTTTCAAACTTTCGGTACGAAAACTTGCGAAATTCCCGAAAAACACCAGCTGGTATAGTTTTCCTGCCCAGGTGCGCCGCAGGGGGTGCGCACCTGGGCATTACTTCGTCTCGGATCTGCCTCCCCCTGCGTCGACTCGTAGGAAGTCACGATCGGCCGTACCGGTCGCGACACGTTCGGGCACAACAACGATAAGCCGAATTCCGGATCGCCGCGTAAGTCGGCGATTCTTCCGTAATTCACCAAGTCGTCACCGTACCCGGAAAGACCATCCGACACGCGGCAAACCGAAGACTCGCGGCGCCGAAACATCGGGATATCTGTTACAGCTAACATCACGCAATCGTCCTTCGGATTTCCGAATTCGACAGCGACGCAGCACTGTTCACCCGAGTCGACCAGCGGCCCGGTCACCGCGGCGCCGACCGCGCGACACCGGCCAGTCACCTCGCTGCGTCCCCCCGCACGCCGGCCATACACCCCCCGCAAATCCAAAGACATTGGTACGCAACATGATTGGATGGTAGCCCGGCGCGGTCGGAATGAACAAAGCTGGGTACCAAATGTTTACCGGCAGCATCGCTGCCCGCACGCATCGTGTTACCCGCTGCGAGAGCGCGACTCGGGTCCGGCACCCGGCAACCCCGAGCGAACCGATCCGCGCCGCACCGGACGCACACCGCCCCCGGTTACCCGATCCGCGCTCGGCCAACTACACTGTCCCTCCGCGCCCCTATAGCTCAGTTGGTAGAGCTACGGACTTTTAATCCGCAGGTCGTAGGTTCGAGCCCTACTGGGGGCACCTTCTCAGGCGTCCGGTTTGATACCGGACGTCTGAGTCTTTTTTCGGTCCCTCGGCGCGCGCGACGCGCACCCGCGAAACAGCACATTTCGCGTGGGCTTTCCTTGCCGCGGCGCGTCCCCGCACACCGGGGGCATCCCTGCACAACAGGTGGAGCCGATGACTTCGTTCGATGATTTGCTCTCCCAGGTTCCCCTCGCACAGATCGCCGACAAGTCGGGTGTCGACCAGGCCACCGCCACAAATGCGGTAAAGGCCGCATTGCCGACGCTGCTCAGCGGAGTGTGGGCCGAGGCGACCGAGCCCGAGGGCATTGCCTTCCGTCGGCGCTCTGGACCCGCACGGCGAACTGGTCGCAGGCGAGGGCCCTGCCGATGCCGGCCCCGATCGTGATGGCCTACCTGACCGGGCAGATGGGCGGTGACCGGCGCTGCGGCCTCGCAGACCCGGTCAGGCTGCATTGGCGACATACTCAGCGGCAGCGGCAGCGGCACGCGGCGGCGGCGGCAGCGGCGGCACGATCGTAGAAGCGTTGGCCAAGAACCCCGGCGGTGCGCTCGTCGGCCTTTTCGGGGGCAAACGCCGAAGAACGTCCCGGCGGCGGCCGGCATCTTTGTACGTTCGAGCACGCCGGGCTAACGACTCCCGGCCCGTAGCGATAAACCACTCGCCGCGGGTCGACCCCCTACACTCGGGATGGTTGTCGAACGCCGACGACGGCGTATGACCTCTATCACGAGCTGTCATTTGCCAGCCGGATGCGTTTCGCATCACACCTACGGTGCCGTAAGGTATGGCCGCATCGGCACACGGTCTACCCGGGGGACTGACCAGCAAGAGCGCACGCACACATGAAGGGCTTGTATATGGCAAGGGATCTGACTCAACTCGAGCTGCTCACGGAGTTGGAGCCGGTTGCCGAAGAAAACGTCAACCGGCACCTCTCCCTGGCAAAGGAATGGCATCCGCACGACTATGTCCCGTGGGATGAGGGGCGCAACTTCGCGGCACTCGGCGGGGTGGACTGGGACCCGGAGCAGTCCCGGCTGAACGAGGTCGCGAAGGCGGCCATGATCACCAATCTGCTCACCGAGGACAACCTGCCCTCCTATCACCGCGAGATCGCCGAGAACTTCTCCCAGGACGGCGCCTGGGGCACCTGGGTGGGCCGCTGGACCGCCGAGGAGAACCGCCACGGCATCGTCATGCGCGACTACCTCGTGGTCACCCGTGGCGTCGATCCGGTCGCGCTCGAAGAGGCGCGCATGATCCACATGACCAACGGGTTCGCCTCCCCCACCGAGGCCGATGCGGGCTTCCTGCACTCGGTTGCGTACGTGACCTTCCAGGAGCTGGCCACCCGGGTCAGCCACCGCAATACCGGCAGGGTCTGTGACGACCCGATCGCCGACCGCATGCTGCAGCGCGTCGCCGCCGACGAGAACCTGCACATGATCTTCTACCGCAACATGTGCGGCGCGGCCCTGGATCTGACCCCCGACCAGGCCCTCGAGGCGATCACACTGATCCTGGAGAACTTCCAGATGCCCGGCGCCGGCATGCCCAATTTCCGCCGCAACGGCGTGCTGATGGCCAAGCACGGCATCTACGACCTGCGCCAGCACCTCGAAGAGGTGGTCCAGCCGGTGCTCAAGAAGTGGAACATCTTCGAGCGCACCGACTTCACCGCGCGCGGTGAGGCCGTGCGCGAGCGCCTCGGCCTGTTCCTGGAGAAGCTGGGCCAGGATGTGCTCAAGTTCGAAGAGCAGCGCGACCGCATGCTCGCCCGCGAGGCGAAGAAGCGCGAGCTCGCCGGGATCGCCGGCTGATCTCGAACCGCGCACCGAACGCAACGCGCCGCCGCCGGATTGTCCGGCGGCGGCGCGTTTTTCGTCGGTAACCGTATTTCGATCGCGTCCTACTTCATCGATGGCTACCCGATGCGGTCGCGGCTACTTCACCGGCCTGGCTACTTCAGCGGAAGCGCGCCGTCGACACCGCCGACATCGGTGATCTTCCAATCGGTGTTCTTATCCAGCGTGACGTTGTAAGTCACCGTCGTCTGCGCACCCTCGGGGCTCTGCGCATTCGTCGAACTCACATTCACGAACACATCGACCTTGTAGATTCCGCCCTGATCCGACATCACCTTTGCGGTAATCGGGGTGGCCGTCGAGGTCCACTTCAACGGGACCAGAATCTGTTCGAGTTTGGGTGCGGTCGCATCGAACTTATTGGCCAGCTGCGGGACGGTATTCGCCTTCAACTTCGCCACCCAGGACGGGATGTCCTGGTAATTGACCGTTGCCGCGCCGACCGCGTATTCGGTGGCGACCTGTTCGGCCTTCTTGTCCGCGGCGGTCTGATCCTTTTGATCCGCGAGATCACCGCGGGCGGACCAGAGTAATCCCGCCAGCACGCCGACCGCGATCACCAATGCGGCGATTACCGCGCCCGAAACCACGGTGGAGACGCGAATCGATACCGTTCCCGACTGCCGGTCGCTCCGCTGGCCGGACTTATCGGCCTTCGTATCGGACGTCTGCCCCGGCGCCACGCCGGAGTCGCCGTCCGCGCCTGATTCGGTGCCCTCGATCCGTTCCGTCATTCGCCCTCTCCGATGAGTCTGGTGGTCACGGGCGATACCCGTGAGTAACAGGCTACTGAGGGCGTCTGAGAAGGCCGTACCGCCCTCGGCGCGCGGGGCCGGACATCTCGAGCCCTATTCCGAATCCGCCGACGATCCGGCGGGAAACCTCGACACTGGTATTGCCGCCGAACCGGCGGTGTGATCGGCCGCCGACGGCGCCCGACCGGCCAAAGCTCATAGGACCGTAGGAGGCCGAGGACATGTCCAGCACATCGAAGGGCGACGGGGCGCTCACCGGCAAGGTTGTCGCTATCACCGGAGGGGCGCGCGGCATCGGACGCGCGACCGCCGAGGCATTTCTCGCGGCGGGCGCGGCGGTCGCGATCGGCGATATCGATGTCGAACTCGTCGCCAAGACGGCGGCGGAGTTGGGGGCCGATCCGGATGCCAAGATCGTCGGCCTGCCGCTGAACGTCACGGATAAGGCTTCCTTCGCGGCATTCCTCGACAGCGTGGACAGTGAGCTGGGTCCGCTGGACGTATTGGTCAACAACGCGGGCATCATGCCGACCGGATTGTTCGCCGACGAGGACGAGGCGATGACCGAGCGGATCATCAATATCAATCTCACGGGCGTGATCCACGGTTCGCGGCTGGCCGTCAAGCGGTTCATGGACCGCGGCAGCGGACATCTGATCAATATCGCGTCTTTGGCCGGGACACAGGGCTTTCCGGGCCTGGCCACCTATTGCGCGACCAAACACGCGGTTGTCGGGTTCACCTCGGCACTGCATCTCGAGATGAAGGAGCACGGCGTGCACGTCGGCGCGGTGCTGCCGGGCATCGTCCGCACCGAACTGTCGGCCGGCGCCAATATGCCGGCCTGGATTACGCCGCTGACCACCGTGGATCCGGAGGATGTCGCGCAGGCCATCGTGAAATCGGTGCAGCAGGGCAAACCGCTGGTGACCGTGCCGCGCCGCCTCGCGGCCATCATCAAATCGGCGCAGTTGCTGCCCTACCGGGCACAGTTGGGCGTCGCCAAATTCACCGGTGCGACAACGGCTTACGCGCAGCCGGACCCGGCCGTGCGCGAGATCTACCACCGCAGGCTCCGCGGCGAGTAATTCGAAATCCTCTACCGTGCAGTCTGATTCACGTCGACAATCGTGGCGATCAGAGTGTCGAGGATTGCAGGATGCGTTCGCGGCTGAATTCGCCGGGGATACCGAAACTCTGCCGCCCGACTATGTTGCTGGGCGTCGGCCACAGCCCGGAAAAGGTGAATCAGCGCACGTCAGCTCATACGGCTTGGGGCAGCCGCGTTGGCTGATGAGACACTGGTGGGCGTGACGATTACTGCTGAGGCCCAGAGCACGCTGCGGATCGGGCCGTATCCGGTCGATCCGGCGGTGGTGCTCGCGCCGATGGCGGGCATCACGAATCTGGCGTTCCGGAAATTGTGCCGGGAGTTCGGCAGCTCCACCTCGATCTATGTCTGCGAGATGATCACCGCCCGGGCGGTGGTGGAGCGCAATGAGAAGACGCTGCACATGATGTCCTTCGACGAGGACGAGCACCCACGCTCCATGCAGTTGTACGGCGTGGATCCGGCCACGCTCGGCGAGGCCGTGCGGATCATCGTCGGCGAGGGCTGGGCCGATCACATCGACCTCAATCTCGGCTGTCCTGTGCCGAAGGTCACTCGATTGGGCGGCGGTGCGGCGCTGCCGTACAAGCGCGCGCTGTTCAGCAAGATCGTCCAGGCGATGGTTTCCGGCGCCGAACCGGCGGGCGTCCCGGTGACGGTGAAGTTCCGCATCGGCATCGACGAGGACCACCTCACCTACTTGGACGCGGGCCGCATCGCCGAGGCCGAGGGCGCCAAGGCCGTCGCGCTGCACGCCCGCACCGCCGCACAGCGGTATTCGGGTCAGGCCGACTGGACGGCCATCGCCCGGCTCAAGGAAGCCGTCACAACGATTCCCGTGCTCGGCAACGGCGATATCTTCTCCGCCGCCGACGCGGTGCGCATGATGGACGAAACCGGCTGCGACGGAGTCGTTGTCGGCCGCGGCTGCCTCGGCCGGCCGTGGCTGTTCGCCGAACTGCAGGCGGCGCTGCGCGGCCAGGCACTGCCCGAGGCGCCGAATCTCGGCCGGGTCGGCGAGGTGCTGTACCGGCACGGCGCGCTGCTCGCCGAACACCTCGGCGAGGACAAGGCCATGCGTGATCTGCGCAAGCATATGGCCTGGTATCTGATGGGCTTCCCGGTCGGCGCGGACCTGCGCCGCTCCTTCGCGACGGTGTCGAGCCTCACCCAATTGCAGGACCTCATCGGCGAGCTCGACCCGACCGCGCCATTCCCCCGCGACGCCGAAGGTCCGCGCGGCCGACAAGGCTCGCCGGGCAAGGTGGCGCTGCCACACGGCTGGCTCGACGATCCGGACGATCCGGCCGTCCCCGAGGGCGCCGATCTGATGCACAGCGGCGGCTGATCTTTTCGAGCGGCCTGCAAGCAGTCGCTACGGGATCGCTCCAACGGACCCACAAGCAACCGACACGGGATCGTCCCAACAGACCCGCAAACATTGACACGGGATCGTCCCAACGAACCCGCAAGCAACCGACACGGGATCGCTCCAACGGACCCACAAGCAACCGACACGGGATCGTCCCAACAGACCCGCAAACATTGACACGGGATCGTCCCAACAGACCCGCAAGCAACCGACACGGGATCGTCTCGTGCGACCCGCACGCAGTCGACACGGTGCTATCCACGCGATCGCAACCGTCACGTGATCGTCAAAAACCCTCTCACCAGCGCGCACGCCGCGGCGAAACAACACCGCGGCCGGCCGATTTCGCACCGGGCTGGCTCACCGTGGCGGAATCGTTATCATTGGCGGAATCGGTCATGCCGGTCGAAAGCGGCCGAAACGGCAGCGGAGACGAAAAGCGAGGTTCGTTGGTGGGTGACGATCGGCACGGGCAGTCGCCACGGCCCGGAGGTCGCGCCCCGTGGGAGCGCTATCCCACGGCGGATTACACCGAACGGGACGGTGCACGAGCGTCCCGCAGAGCCCGACATAACGACCCCGAATCCGGCTCGGCACCGCTCACGGTTCAGGACCTAGTTCAGAAGGTCGACAACGAACGCTCCGGACGCAGGCGGGGGGCCGCGGCGCCACCAGATGCACCGGCCACCCACGCGAACCGGCGCTCCGAGACCGCCGCCCCGAAACCCCCGGAATCCGCCTCGTCCCGGTCTGCGGAGCCCACACGACAAGCCGACATCCCGCCGCGCAAATCGAGCGCCGCACCAGCCCGCCAGGCCGATGCACCGCCCCGCACATCGGGCAACCCCGCCGGGCGCAAGGCCGACGCACCACCCCGCACGTCGAGCAACCCCGCCGGGCGAAAAGCTGACGCACTACCTCGCACGTCGAGCAACCCCGCCGGGCGAAAAGCCGACGCACCACCCCGCACATCGGGCATCCCCGCCGGGCGCAAGGCCGACGCACCGCCCCGCACATCCAGCACCCCAGCCGGGCGCAAAGCCGACGCACCGCCCCGCACGTCGAGCACCCCAGCCGCCAAGGCCGACGCACCACCTCGTACATCCGGCAGCACCCGCCGATCCCCGGCCTCCCCGGTCGTCGACGACATCGCGGGCACCGCGAAAAGACGCACCGCGACGGCATCCGGTGCGAAGGAGCCGCCCGAGGTCGTCACCGATGTCATTCCCCCGCTGGAGGACGCCCCGCCCGCCAAGAAGCGCGGCACCGGCTGGCCGACCACGGACACCCCGAAGCCCGCGGCCGCATCCACCCGCGTCGGTCTGTCCCGGCTCGCCGCGAGTCGGCAGCGTCGCAACAGGCGGCTGCTACTCGCGGGCCGGGCCGCCGTGACGATCTGCGCGGTGATCGCACTGCTGGTCACCGGCGGCGGCTGGAGTTATCTGCGCTCGACCGCCAACGGCTTCACCCAGGTCTCCGCACTCGACGACCATCCCGAAGACGTGGTCGACTCGGGCGCACAGCTCGGCGACGAGAACTACCTGCTCGTCGGCACGGACACCCGTGCCGGCGTCAACGGACAGGTGGGCGCGGGCTCTACCGACGATGCCGAGGGCGCCCGTTCCGACACGGTAATGCTGGTGAATATCCCGAAGAACCGCTCGCGGGTCGTCGTGGTGTCCTTCCCCCGCGATCTCGATATCAGTCGGCCACAGTGCAACGGCTGGGATAACGACAAGGGCACATACACCAACGAGGTCTTCCCGTCGGCCATCGGTGACAAGCTCAATGCCGTCTACGCCCTCGGCGGGCCGAAATGTCTGGTCAATGTGATCCGGAAAATGTCCGGCCTCAGCATCGGCCACTTCATCGGCATCGACTTCGCCGGGTTCGAGGCCATGGTCGACCAGGTCGGCGGCGTGGAGGTCTGCACGACCAAGCCGATTGTCGACGGCATCCTCGGCACCGTCCTGGAGAAGCCGGGCAAACAGCAGATCAACGGCAGTACGGCACTGGACTACGTGCGGGCACGGCATGTGTACGGCGAGGAACGCAGCGACTACGACCGGATCAACCGCCAGCAGCGGTTCCTGGCCTCGCTGCTGCGCGGCGCGCTGTCGAGCCGGGTGCTGTTCGATCCGGGCAAGTTGAACGGTTTCATCTCCGCCTTCACCAGCCACACCTTCGTCGACAAGGTCCAGCCCACCGACCTGCTGACGCTGGGCCGTTCGCTGCAGAAGGTCGACGCGGGCGCGGTCACCTTCCTGACCATCCCGACCGCGGGCACCACCTCCTACGGCAACGAGATCCCCCGCGATTCGGATATCAAGGCGATCTTCCGCGCCATCATCGATGACCAGCCACTGCCCGGCGAGAAGAAATCGACTCCGGCCCCCGGATCGATCCCGTCGTCCCAACCGGCGCCGCCGAAGCTGTCCGCGGTCGATCCGAGCACGGTGTCGCTGCTGGTCTCCAATGGTTCGGAGACAGGGGGCGCGGCCAATAAGGCGGCGGCCAAACTCGGCAACCAGGGCTTCCAGATCTACAACACCGGCAATTACTCCGGCGGGAATTCCGAGGTCGCCACCAAGGTCCGCTTCGGGCCCGGCCACGAGGCCGAGGCGGCCACCGTGGCCAGCTCCCTGCCGGGAGCGACCATGGAGGAGGCGAAGGATCTCGGCGGCATCGTCGAGGTTGTGATCGGCGCCGACTACACGGGCACGGTGCGTGCTCCGACGCCGGTCGGCGATCCGATCTCGAATGTCTCGGTCACCGTGTCGAGTGCGGCACCGGTCACACTGCCCTCGGATCTGGAGCACGTGAACGCCGCCGACGACACCTGCAAGTAGGCACCGCCCCGAACTGGGGCAACATCGTCGCTAATGTTCGGCACCGCCCATTAACCCTCTGTTGGTGACTAGGTCAGCACTGGGCACTAATGTCAGCTTTCATGCGTGTCATCTACAACGAGCAAATGGCCGATCTTGCCCACCTGCTGGGTGAGATGGCCGGTCTGGCGGGTTCGGCGATGGAGCGAGCCACCCAGTCTCTGCTCCAGGCCGATCTCACCCTGGCTGAGTCGGTGATCAGCGAGGACGAACGGATCGCCGAAATGATCACCGACGCCGAGGAGAAGGCGTTTGCCCTACTTGCGCTGCAGGCGCCGGTGGCGGGCGATCTGCGGCAGGTAGTGAGCGCGATCCAGATCGTCCAGGATGTGAACCGGATGGGCGCGCTGGCGCTGCACGTCGCCAAGGTGACCCGCAGGCGCCACCCCAACCACGCGCTACCCGAGTCGGTGAACGGCTACTTCGCCGAGATGGGCCGCATCGCGGTGAATATGGGCGCGGGCGCCAAGGAGGTGCTCGACACCCGCGATCCCGAACGCGCCGCCCAGCTCAACGAGGACGACGAGGCGATGGACGATCTGCACCGTCACCTGTTCACGCTGCTGATGGACCGCGACTGGAAATACGGCGTCGCCGCGGCCGTCGACGTGACGCTGCTCGGCCGCTACTACGAGCGTTTCGCCGACCACGCCGTCGAGATCGGGCGTCGGGTGATCTTCCTGGTCACCGGCGTGCTGCCGCCGGACCCTGACGCCGAGGCGTAGCACTTCCCGGCGAGACATCTTGCCGGACAACAGGAGACGACACGCAGCGTACCGCCGGGCCGGCAGATTTCTGGGTCCCGGCACTCCGAATAACATTGCTGGACATAGCGAAAAGGCCCGCACCTCGGTGCGGGCCTTTGCTGTTGCGCTCTTATCCGAAGCGGCCGGAGATGTAATCCTCCGTCGCCTTCTGCCCCGGGTTGGAGAAGATCTTCTCGGTGTCATCGATCTCGATCAGCTTGCCCGGCTTGCCCTGCGCCTCCAGGTTGAAGAAGCCGGTCTGGTCACTCACGCGCGCGGCCTGCTGCATATTGTGCGTGACGATGACGATGGTGAATTCCTTCTTCAGCTCGGTGATCAGGTCCTCGATCGCCAGGGTGGAGATCGGGTCCAGCGCCGAACACGGCTCGTCCATCAGCAGCACATCGGGTGATACCGCGATGGCGCGCGCGATGCACAGACGCTGCTGCTGACCGCCGGAGAGGCCGCCGCCCGGCTTGTCGAGGCGGTCCTTGACCTCGTTCCAGAGGTTGGCGCCGCGCAACGAGCGCTCGGCGACCTCGTCGAGTTCCTTCTTGTTCCGTACGCCCTGCAGCTTCAGACCGGCCACCACATTGTCGCGAATCGACATGGTGGGGAACGGATTCGGGCGCTGGAACACCATACCGATGGTGCGGCGCACGCCGACCGGGTCGACCTGCGAGCCGTAGATGTCCTCGCCGTCGAGCAGCACCGCGCCCTCGACGCGGGCGTTCGGGGTCACCTCGTGCATCCGGTTGAGCGAACGAAGCACGGTGGACTTACCGCAACCGGACGGGCCGATGAAGGCGGTCACGCTGCGCGGCAATACCGATAGCTTGACATCGGCAACCGCGTGGAATTTGCCGTAGTAGATGTTCAGGTCTTTGACGTCGATCCGCTTGGCCATCTGAATATCCGTTCGCTTCTATCGTTTCCGCGTGAGCAGCTTGTTGACGACCGCGGCCGCCGCGTAGAGCAGGGCGATCAGCAGGATCAGCGTCAGCGCCGCACCCCACACTCGCGCCCGGCCCGCTGGCTCCGGATTCGCCAGCTCTTGGTAGATCAACAGCGGCAGCGAGGCCATATTGCCGTCGAAGAGATTGGTATTGATCGACTTGCTGTAGCCGACCAGCACCAGCACCGGAGCCGTCTCACCCATGACGCGGGCCAGCGAGAGCAGGATGCCGCTGATCATGCCGGGCGCCGCGGTCGGCACGACGATCCGAACAATGGTCTTCCACTTCGGAATACCCAGTGCGTAGGACGCCTCACGCAACTCGTCGGGCACCAGCTTCAGCATTTCCTCGGTGCTGCGGATCACCACCGGCAGCATCAGCAGCACCAGGGCCAGCGATACCGCGAAGGAGCTCTGCGGGAAGCCGAAGGTCGCGATCCAGAGCGCGAAGATGAACAGCGCCGCGACGATGGACGGCACACCCGCGAGGATGTCCACCATGAAGGTGGTCACCTTGGCCAGCAGGCCACGGCCGTATTCGACCAGGTACACGGCGGCCATGATGCCGAGCGGCACCGCGAGGACCGCGGCGACCAGGGTCTGCACGATGGTGCCGTAGATCGCGTGGTACACCCCGCCGCCGGACTGATCCGGGAGGATGCCCTTCTGCGACTTCTGCCACCAGTCCGGCGAGACGACGGACTCGAGTCCCTTCGACACCACCATGAACAGCACCCAGACCAGCGGCACGAGCGCGATGGCGAAGCAGACCCAGACCACCGCGGTCGCGATGTTGTTCTTGACCCGGCGGGCCGTGCTGACATGCCGGAAGGTGGGCGCCTTGACCGGCTTGTCGAGAGTCGTCGTTGTGGTCATCAGCCGTTCACCCTTCCACCGGATACGAGCCGCGCCAGCGCATTGACGATGAAGGTCAGCGCGAACAGCACGAAGCCAGCCGCGATATACGCGCCGGTCGGCAGTGGCTGACTGAATTCCGAAGCGGCGGCGGCGATTTTGGAGGCGAAGGTGTAGCCGCCGTCGAACAGCGACCAGTGTCCGGCCTGCGCCGAGGTGCGCAGGATGACCAGCACCGCGATCGTCTCACCGAGCGCACGGCCGAGGCCGAGCATGGATCCGGCGATCACACCGCTGCGGCCGTAGGGCAGCACCGTCATCCGCACCATCTCCCATTTGGTCGCGCCGAGCGCCTGCGCGGCCTCGATATGCGAGACGGGCGTCAGGTTGAAGACCTCGCGCGAGACCGAGGTGATGATCGGCAGGATCATCACCGCGAGCACCACGCCCGCGGTGAAGATGGTGCCGCCACCGGAGATCGACACATTGCCGTCGGAGAACAGGAAGAACCAGCCGAGCTTGTCGTTGAGGAATGTCTCGACGGGTTCGAGCCGCGGCGCGAGCACCAGGAAGCCCCACAGACCGAACACGATCGAGGGCACCGCCGCCAGCAGATCGACGAGCATCGCGAACGGACGCGCCATCGGCTTCGGCGAATAGTGGGTCAGGAACAGCGCGATGCCCACACCGATGGGCACCGCGATCACCAACGCCAGAATCGAGCTCAACACCGTGACCATGAGCAGGTCCCGAATGCCGAACCGCAGGTGGTCGGCATTGGTGGTGCTGAACTCGGTGCTGGTGAAGAAGTTCGCCTCGTTCGCCATGATCGAGGGCCAGGCGCGGATCAGCAGAAATAGCGCGATCAGCGCGATGGCCGCCACGACCGTCGCACCCGCCGCGGTCGCTAGCGACCGGAAGATGACCTCGGCCCCTTGGCGGTGGCCCTTCCGGGCCTGCGCGGCAGCCGGGTCCTTCGGTGCGGCCGGTTCGGTGCTCGGTTCACTCGACATAGGGGCAGTATCTCCAGCCGCCCGCGGGCCAGTCGAGTCCGACTGGCCCGCGGCGGTCACCTCAGGGTGCACGGTCATGGCGTGGCGGCTATCAGTTGATGGCGTTGATCGCGGTGGTCAGCTTGGTCTTGAACTTGTCCGGGATCGAGACGTAACCCGCCGTGTCCAGACCCTTCTGGCCGTTGTTCACGGCCGAGGTCAGGAATGCCTTGACCGCCTTGGCGGTATCGGCGTCGGCGTACTTCGAGCAGACGATCTCGTAGGTCGGCAGGATGATCGGGTAGGCGCCCGCCGCGGTCGGCTTGTAGAACGACGAGGTGTCGAGCACCAGGTCGTTGCCCTCACCCTTGATCTTCACGCTGTCGACGGCCTTGGCCGCGGACTCCGGGGTCAGCTTGACCGGATCCTTGGAGGCCGAGGTGATGATCTGCGCGATCGACAGGTTCTGTGCCTTGGCGAAGGACCACTCGTTGTAGGTGATCGAGTTCTTGGTGCTCTTGATGGCGGCCGAGGTGCCCTCGTTGCCCTTGGCACCCTCACCGACACCGCCGTTGAAGGTCTTGCCCGCACCCTTGCCCCACGCGCCGTCAGAAGCGGCGTCCAGGTAGAGCTGGAAGTTGTCGGTGGTGCCCGACTCGTCGGAGCGGAAGATCACCGCGATGGGGCCGGACGGCAGGGTGGCCTTCGGGTTCAGCGCCTTGACCTCGGGGGCATCCCATGAGGTGATGGCGCCGCTGAAGATCTTGGCCAGGGTCGGGCCGTCGAGCGCGAGGTCGGCGACGCCGTCGATGTTGTAGGTGACCGCGATGGGGCCGAAGACGGTCGGCAAGTTCCAGGCGGGGGCACCGCAGCGCTCCTGCGCCTTGGCGGGCTCACCCTTCTTCTCGCTCAGCGGCGAGTCGGAACCGGCGAAATCGGTCTGGCCGCCGAGGAATTCGTTGACACCGGCGCCCGAACCGCTCGAGGTGTAGTTCAGGGTCTGGCCGCTGCAGTTGCCCTCGTAGGCGGCGATGAAGCGCTCCATGGCGTTCTTCTGGGCCGAGGAGCCGCTGGCCTTGAGGGCCTTCTTGCCACCGCAGGCGACGTCGACCTTGGCGACGTTGCTGTTGTCGCCGCTGGTCGAGTTGTCATCACTGCCACAGGCGGCCAGGGGCATGGCGATTGCGGCCAGCACACCGATCATGGCGCTGCTGCGCTTGAAGTTCACTATTCCTCCGGGAATCGCGTTCGACACGCCCAGTCCCTCACCGGCCTGGGCGGGTTTCGTGGTGCCGTTCGCGGGGAACTTGCGCACCAGGCGGCAACGGCGCCGCCTGTATGTAACGTAAGGTCGTTCGGTTGACAGTTGGACCAGGCTGGGTGAACGGCGGGTGAACACCCCGGCGCGATTGGCTCCGTCAGGTGTGACATTTGCCCCAGTGTTACTCGAGTAACCCCGGTGAGCCGCTTGCTATTCAGGCACCGGCCGAATACGCGACGTCGATATGCGCTGGGGCGAAACCGAGTCGGGTGTAGGTGCGCACGGCCGCGGTGTTGTCCGCCTCGGTGTAGAGCAGCACCTCGGCCAGATCCTTTTCCCGCAGGTAGCGCAGGCCCGCGAGGGTGAGCAAGCGGCCGAGCCCCCTACCCTGTGCGGCCGGGTCGATGCCGACCACATAGACCTCGCCGAGGGGGTTCTCCCCGTAATGCACCTTGGTCCAATGGAATCCGAGAATCCGGTCCGGATCGGCGGGATCGGCCGCGATGAACAGACCTTTCGGGTCGAACCAGGACTCGTTGCGCCGCACCTCGATATCGCGTTCGGTCCAGCCGCTCTGTTCCGGATGCCAGGCGAAGGCCGCGTTGTTGACGCGCAATAGCTCGGCGTCATCAGCGGGGCCCGCGTAGGTCCGCAGCACGATATCTTCGGGCACGACCAACTCGGGTAGCTCCGGCGTTGCCAATGACCGCCGCATCTGCCACAACTCGCGTGCGGTGAGCAGTCCGAGCCGGGCCGCGAGCGCTTTTGCCGCGGGAAGATTGCCGTGCGCCCACACGCGAGCTCCGGGTCCGCCCTTTCCGAGTGCGGCGGAAACCATTTCCGTTCCGATGCCATTGCCGCGAACTACGGGATCGACCGCGACTTCGACCATTGCGGGATGTTCGCCATGCGCCGGAACAAGATTCGCGTAACCGACGATGACATCGTCACGCACCGCCACTAGATGCTCGGCACCGGCCGCACCCAACGAGAGCACAACTTGTTCGGAGACCGGAGCAACACCATCGGCCGCACCCACCCGCTCGACCAGTTCCCGCACCGCACGCGCAGCCTCGACATCGACCCGCTCACTCCACACCAGCGCCGTCTCACCCATCCGTCACATCTCCCTAGTCATCCCAACCCTCGTCACCGCTCCGAACGCGCGCGCCCACCTCCCCATTCCAGGTCATCAAGATCAGGTGGCACTGGTGGCGGGGGTTACTCGGCCGATGCCGCCATGAGTTCCACCTGATCTTGATGACCTATTGGAGGGAGCCGTTGTTGACGGAGAGGGGTGGGGAGTCGTCGGTGTCTTCGTCGGGGAAGGTGGGGGGTTCGCCCTTGGGGGTGGTGCGGGAGGGGCGGACGGCCTTGTAGCCGACGTTGCGGACGGTGCCGATCAAGGATTCGTATTCGCTGCCTAGTTTGGCGCGTAGGCGTCGGACGTGTACGTCGACTGTGCGGGTGCCACCGAAGAAGTCGTAGCCCCAGACCTCTTGTAGCAATTGTGCCCGGGTGAAGACTCGGCCTGCGTGCTGCGCGAGGTATTTGAGGAGTTCGAATTCCTTATAGGTGAGATCCAGGGGGCGACCGCGCAGCCTCGCGGTATACGTGCCCTCATCGATCACCAGCTCGCCGAGGGTGATCTTGCCGGTGTTCTCCGGACTCGCCACACCGCCATTTCGGCCGACGAGTAGCCGCAGCCGGGCGTCCAGCTCGGCCGGTCCGGTGCCGGGCAGCAGGATGTCGTCCAGACCCCAGTCGGCATTGACCGCGACCAGCCCACCCTCGGTGAGGACAGCGACAACAGGCACCGACGAGCCGGTGCTGCCGAGCAGTCGGCACAGACCGCGGGCCGCCGCCAGATCGGTGCGGGCGTCGACAAGTGCGACGTCCGCGGTCCCCGCCTCCAGCAGGGACGCCACCTCTGTCGGCGCCGGGCGCACGTGGTGCGCCAAGAGCGACAGTGCGGGCAGTACCGACTCTGGGTTGGGGTCGGAGGTCAGCAGGAGCAGCTCCACAAGCCCTCCTCCCATCTCGTTGCTCCGGACATCAGCCACACCGCCGGGGCCACGTCGTGATCACAGGTAATCGGATGCAAGATTAGCGCGTGAACACCGATGACCTCGCCATCCGGGCTTAGTGTGGCACCTCGACCGAGACATTTGATACCCGAAAAGCACCGCCAAGTACTGTTGCCTGCATGCGCAAGCTGATTATCGGGCTGCTGTGTCTCGCGGGACTGGCGGTGGTCATCGATTTCGGCGTGGCCGCCTACTCCGAGTACCGCGTGTCGCGCGCCCTGCGCGTCGGCGCCGATCTCAGTGCGGATCCCGACGTGATCATCTACGGGTTCCCATTTCTCACCCAGGCCGTGGACGGCCGATACCAGAATGTGGAAATCCGCGCGCACATCATGCGGCCCGATATCCCCGGTGAGATTTCGGTCGGCGCAATGCTGACCGGAGCGCACCTTTCGGTCGGCGATCTCACCGATGGGAACGTGCGCGCGGTGCCGGTGGATCGGGTCGAGGGGCAGATGCGGCTGGAGCCGACCGAACTCGGTCGCCTGTTCAAAATCCCCGACCTACAGGTGCATTCGGCACCGGGCGACAAATCCGACGGAACGGGCGGATCGGGCGGATCCGGAATGACCACCGGGGGTCAGCTCCTGCTCACCGGCACCATGCCGGGCAAGACACCGAACAAGCCCGGTGCACCGCTCAGCGGTGACAATGTGAGCGTGACGGCCGACCTTCGGGTCGACGGGGACCAGATCAAGATCATCGCGACGGGCATCTACCGTGGTACCGGTGATGCCACGACAACCGCGGTCATCACCGACAGCGAGCGCCCCAAGGTGCTCGAGCAGTTCACCCGGACCATCGATACCAATGAACTGCCGTTCGGCCTGCGGCCGACGAAGGTGTCCGCGCAGGGCGGGCAGATCGTCGTCGAGGCCAAGGCCGAGAACGTGACGATCGACCTGGACAGATTGCGGCGACCATGATTGAAATCACAATTCTGCTGGCGGTGGTGCTGGCCGCGGTGGCGGTCGGCGTGCTGTTGCAGCGACGCAATGGCAAGCTGCGCGCGAGCGACACCGCGGCGCCGGCCGAATCGGCGCGCACCGAACTGCTGGCCTCGGTCGGCGTCGACAGCTCCGGTCCCGCGGTGCTGCACTTCTCCGCCGACTGGTGCGGACCGTGCGTCGCGGTGCGACGGGTCGTCGCCGGGGTTACCGAGGAACTGGCCGGATCGCCGCGCCCGCCGCTGGACATCGAGATCGATATCGATGCCGAGCCCGCGCTGGCCAAGGAACTGAACGTGCTCTCGCTGCCGACCACCTTCGTCTTCGATATCGAAGGGCGGGAACGGTTCCGGATCTCCGGCGTTCCCAAGTCCACCGACCTGCGGACCGCGCTCGCGCCGCTCACCGTGGGATAACTCTTCCGGTGGAATGCGGCTGACGGCGAAAAAACGGGGCGTGACAAGGGTTTATAGCGAGTGTGACGAACCCCGGGCCCAATTCCCCGTCAGAACCAGGTAAACTGCTCTGCGTGCAATCCAACCACGAGCTGATGCTCACCCGACGCCGCACAGTTGATCTGTGTCGCCTCGGTGGTTGTTGCTGCCTGTGTGACTGAGCGGTCGGCTCCGTCAGAATTCCTGATGCCGACCTGCGTTCGTTGTGCGAGTGATCTTTCGATCCCCCGGCGAACTGGCAATTTTCCCGCCAACAGCACCTTTCAGCGCAGGAGTATGCACAATGTCCACCAATTCCCGGAACATAACCGCTGAGCCCGGAATTTCCGTCGTAGACGTCCGCGGACCGCGCTTCGCCGCGTGGGTCACCACCGGCGTGCTCGCTCTGGTCCTGCTCGCCGCCACCGTTTCGACGCCGCTCGCCGCGTTGCTCATCACCGCGCAGGCGGTGGTCTTCGCGATCGGCGCGGCCTACGGACCGCAGCGGCACCCCTACGGCCGGATCTTCGCGACGTTCGTCGCGCCGCGCATCGGTCGGACCGTCGAAACCGAACCCGTGGCCCCGCTGCGGTTCGCCCAATTACTCGGCCTGGTCTTCAGTGCCGTCAGCCTGCTGGGTTTCCTGGCCGGCTCCACCGTCGTCGGCGCGGTGTTCGCCGGCTTCGCCCTGTTCGCGGCGTTCTTGAATGCGGCGTTCGCGATCTGCCTGGGTTGCCAGATCTATCCGCTGGTAGCCCGGTTCCGCCGGACCTCCCCAGCCCCGGCTTCGAACTGACACTGCAAGTCACCACCCCGAAAGGAACAACATGGCTCGCTCCGATGTCCTGGTCTCCGTTGACTGGGCCGAAGAGAACCTCAACGCCCCCGGCGTCGTCTTCGTCGAGGTAGACGAGGACACCTCCGCCTACGACGGCGGCCACATCGAGGGTGCCGTTCGGCTCGACTGGAAGAAGGACCTGCAGGATCAGGTTCGTCGCGACTTCGTGAACCAGGAGCAGTTCTCCGATCTGCTCTCGGCGCGCGGTATCGCCAATGACGACGAGGTCGTGCTCTACGGCGGCAACAACAACTGGTTCGCCGCGTACGCCTACTGGTACTTCAAGCTGTACGGCCACAACAACGTCAAGCTGCTCGACGGTGGCCGCAAGAAGTGGGAGCTCGACGGTCGTCCGCTTTCCCGCGACGCGGTGAACCGCCCCGCCACCCAGTACAAGGCCGCCGCCCCCGACCTGTCCATCCGCGCCTTCCGCGACGAGGTCATCGCCTCCATCGGCGCCAAGAACCTGGTCGACGTGCGCTCCCCTGACGAGTTCTCCGGCAAGATCCTGGCTCCCGCGCACTTGCCGCAGGAGCAGAGCCAGCGTCCCGGCCACATCCCCGGCGCCATCAACGTGCCGTGGAGCAAGGCCGCGAACGAGGACGGCACCTTCAAGTCCGATGCCGAGCTGACCGAGATCTACGGCGAGGCCGGGCTGGACGGGTCCAAGGACACCATCGCCTACTGCCGCATCGGCGAGCGTTCCTCGCACACCTGGTTCGTGCTGCAGGAGCTGCTGGGCCACCAGAATGTCAAGAACTACGACGGCAGCTGGACCGAATACGGCTCGCTCGTCGGTGCACCTATCGAGTTGGGAGCTTAATCACATGTGCGCAGCACCTACCCAGGGACAGGCCATTCCGGCCGGAGTCGATGTCGAGAAGGAAACGGTCATCACCGGCCGCGTGTTGAGCACCGATGGCCAGCCCGTCGGCGGCGCGTTCGTGCGCCTGCTGGACGGCAACGGTGACTTCACCGCCGAGGTCGTCGCCTCGGGCACCGGCGATTTCCGCTTCTTCGCGGCACCGGGCGCGTGGACCGTGCGGGCGCTGTCCTCGTCGGGCAACGGCTCGGCCGAGGTCCGTCCGGAGGGCGCGGGCATCCACGCCGTCGACGTGGCCGTCGCCAAGTAACGAATACCCCCGACGGCCCCGTTGCTTCCCGGATACCGGGAAGCAACGGGGCCGTTGTGCTGGGCGCAGCGCAAGTCGTTAGACTCCAAATGTGGTCCTCTTATTCGAGATTCTGCTGGTGGCCGTGGCCGTTCTCATCGGCTGGTTCGGCCTGTACGTCTTCTATCGGTTGTTCACCGAATCATGAGTGAACTCGCGAGCGAAGGTTCCAACCCGGCCGAGCGAGCGAGTGAACAACTGAACGGCAACGGTCCTGCCGAGCCGTCGGCTCGCCGCAGCGGCGACGAGGCCGTGGCCGAGGCGGCCGAACGCGCGAAATGGACTGGCGCGCGCAATATTCCGGTGCTACCGGACCTGCCGCTGCCCGAGGACACCGCGAATCTGCGACTCGGCCCGGATCTGAGTTCGTCGATGCTCGCACTGCTGCCGATGGTCGGCGTGTGGCGCGGCGAGGGTGAGGGCAACGATCCGAGCCGCGGCGACTACCGCTTCGGCCAGCAGATCATCGTCTCCCACGACGGTGGCGACTACCTATCCTGGGACTCCCGATCCTGGGTCATCGAATCCGACGGCTCCTACGGCGGTCCGGATCTGCGCGAGAGCGGATTCTGGCGCGTCGGCATCGACGGCGATGACGAGGTCATCGAACTGCTGCTGACCCACAGCACCGGCATCGTCGAACTCTTCTACGGCACCGCGCTGACCCAGTCCTCCTGGGAGTTGGCCACCGATGTCGTCATCCGCAGCCAGTCCGGCATCGTCGTCGGCGGAGCCAAGCGCCTGTACGGCATTGTCGAGGGCGGCGACCTGGCCTATGTCGAGGAGCGCGTGGTCGCCGACGGCCCGTTGGAGCCCCGCCTGTCGGCCCGTTTGCAGCGCTACATCGGTTAGCGGCGCCACCCGATCGATGTCAGGTCGATGTCGATCGGGAACGGAACGCTGATCTTCAAGCGGTCGTGGAAGACGCCGACCAAGCCGTAAGAACTTGTGGCGGGGTCGAGTTCGTAGGCGTAGACGACAGCGTCATCATTACGACGCTCGATTCGCCAATAATGCGGAATCCCGGCCTTGGCGTATTTGATCGGCTTGGTCTCACGGTCACGCTCCTCGGAGTCCGGAGAGACGGCCTCCGCGTGTGGCTCGGACTTGGGTGCGGACGAATCAGGTTGGGTCCCAGGTGACCAGGAGTTCGTCGGCGAGGGTTTCGACGGCGAGTTTCGAGCCGTTCACCTCGAGGACGGCGGCGCGCAGGCGGTCGTCGTGCAGGCGGGATTCGGAGACGGCGGCGATGTGAGAGCCGATCAGCTGTGAGTACGGGGGTTCGGAGCCGACGTCGAAGGCGGTGTACTTCCCGGATTCGGCTACGTAGTCGATGTATTCGGGTTCGGTGAGGCCGGCGAAGGGGTCGCGCCACGGGGTCGATGCGACGAGGAGTTCCTCGCCATCGGTTCCGGCGTCCAGTAGCAGCACCGAACCGTCATCGAAGGTCAATTCGATGGGGCCTTCGGTGCGGTCGACATCACTGCCCTGTACGTAGAACATGCGGCGCACCGCCCTGATGCGGCGACCAACCACTGCCGCGAGACCCTCCGTTGGCATCGGCTCCCCTCGTGTCGAACCCGGTCGCCGGACTCTACCGCCCCGAGGAAAGGCGCCGAAAAAGGAACGGCCCCCGAGCCATACCCCGCAGGCGGCGAAGCCTGCATGGGTCCCGGTCGGACTAGACCGGTAGCTCGGGGGCCGGGTGGCTGCCTGGAATTCGCTCAGCACTCGCGCGAACGAAGATCCGTTGCAGCGGTGGCGCTAGCGGACAGCCACCTCACAAGTCCTTTGAACATACATTCTTCGAACCACCTCCTTCCTTGTGTACCAACGAATCTAGTCAGGAGTCAGTGGGTCGGCAACGGAATTTCCCTGGCAGCGGAATCGGGACGCTCCGCAGGCCGGACCCGAACCGGAAATTCGGTCGTGACCTGGCCTGATGCAGAGACGCGCAGCACCACGTCGGCGCGATGCTCCGGCGGCAGCTGATGGGTGACGACAACAACAATTCGATCGGGTTCGACCAGCCCGCTGTCGATATCGAGTAGCTCGCGCAACAGTAGGGCGCCCGCCTCGGCCTCGAGATGTTCGGTCGGCTCATCGAGCAGCAGCACTCGCGCGGGCGATATGAGTGCGCGAGCGAGCAGAATCCGCCGCCGCTGCCCACCCGAAACCGCCGCCGCACCGCCGACCAGATCCGTGTGCACACCTTCCGGCAGCGATTCCAGCCAGTCCCCGAGACCGACTGCACGCAAAGCCTTCTCGGCCTCTTCGACTGTGACATCCCCGCGCGCGACACGCAGGTTCTCGAGCACGGAGGTGCCGAAGGTATGCGCATCCTCGGCAAAGAATGTCACGCCGGGCTCAGGCGTACCGAACAGCCCCGCCCACGCCATGAGCAGCGTGGTCTTACCCGCACCGCTCGGTCCGACAATGGCAATCCGCATCCCATCGGGCCGCTCGGGCACGTTGTCCGGCGATAGATCTCGTGCGTCGCGGAAATCGGCATCGATACCCAGGCGATCGGATGCGCGCGGTACGCCGCCCGACGACCAGTCGGCGCGACCATATCCGCCAGCTCGGCCGGCCGCATTGCCCGGCGAATGATCGCGTAGCGAGCGGCTGCGGTGGTGCGTGGCGGAGTCGGCGAACGGCTGGTCGGACCGCTGCTGCGCCATCGGGTTTCGGGTGCTGGTTTCGAGCTGCAGCAGGCGGTGGAGGGCGGCGCGAGCGGTGGTCAGGGACCGGGCCGCGGCGGGGAGGGGGGCAACGGCCTCGAAGGCCGAAAGGGGGAGCAGGACAAGGACGGTGAGGGCCATCGGGGTCATCGCGCCCGGGTTGCCGCCGGCCGGGCCGTAGCTGGCGATGCCGACCAGGAGGGCACCTAGGACGCTCGCTCCGATCGAGAGCGGCGTCGCCGCGGCCGCCCAGGCGCCGTGTGCGGCCGCGGAATCCTCCGCGGCGACCGCACGTCGCCCCGCGCGGTCCGCTGCCGTCAGCGCGGCATCCAGCCTGCCCGCAACGCGCAGTTCGGCCGCGTGGTCGAGGACGGTGAGCGCCTGCGCGGTGAATTCGGCCCGGTCGACCCGCACCGCCCGCTCGGCCTCCCGCGCGGCCCACCCCGACAGCGACGGCGCGACGATCCCGGCAACAGCGAGCGATACGGCCAGAATCGCCGCCGCCCCAACCGAAATGGTGGCCAGTACCCCGATCGCCGCCACCGACAACACGATCGCGACCGCGACCGGCACGAAGACCCGCACCACCACCGCGCCGAGATCGTCGATATCACTGCCGATTCGAACCAGCAGATCCCCGCGCCGCAACGCCGCACCATCCGCTCGCGCCGAATCCGCCGCACCGACTTGCAGCCGCCCTCCCCCAGCACCGACCGCTGCACGCCGAACCGACCCACCGGCCACACGCGCCGAATCGGCGATCGAGACACCGGTGCCGGGTTCATGCACAGGGTTACCGGACTCTGCACGCCCTGCGCCGCCAGCGCGGACATAGCCGTCGGCGATTGCGGCCGAGACGCCGACCGTCTCGGCCGATTCGCGCGAGGGCCCGCCCCGCAATGCGCGACGCATCCAGACATCGGAGTGGGCGAGGGTTCGGTAGACGGTCGTGCGGGCCGTTGTCATCGCGCGCAGGGCGACGTCGTGGGTGGCCAGGCGTTCCAGGTATCGGGCCAGGCCGCGGGAGATGCCGAGGGCGCGCACGGTGACGACGGCGACGCTCAGGTCGAGGACAGGGGGCATTTCCCAGGCGCGGGCGATCAACCACGCCGCCAGTGCCGCCAGCCCCAGCCCGCTGCCCAGCGCGAGCACGCCCCAGCCGATCGCGACCGCGATCCGCCACGGCGACAGCTCTAGCAATGCCCACATGCGCCGCAGATCCGCTACCACCGGGCGGCCGCCGCGGCGCGGTGGTGTGCCGGGTGCCGAAGCGTCTCTCTTTCCGCTCGGCGGAAATCGACTGTTCATGATGGGACCGCCTGGGCCTCGGTGCATCGGACTCGGATTATGTGATCGGCGGCGGCGAGAAGGGTTTGGCGGTGGGCGATCACGATCACCGTCGCGCCCGCGCGGGCGCGCTGGTGCAGTGCCGTGAGGACCGTGGCCTCGCTGGCCGGGTCCAGGTGGGCGGTCGGTTCGTCCAGGAGGAGGACGGGGCGCTCGGCGGCGAGCACTCTGGTGAGGGCCAGGCGCTGGCGCTGGCCGAGGGACAGGCCGATGCCGCCCGGACCGACGACCGTGTCCCAGCCATCGGGAAGCTCACCCAGCACCGCGTCGAATCCGGTTGCGATGCAGGCGGCTTCGAGTTCGTCGATGACTCGTGACGCGCCCTTGGCCACGGTGTCGGGCGTGCGCGCGCCGAGCAATTCGAGGTTCTCGCGCAATGTTCCCGGCACCAGGACCGGGCGCTGGGGCAGCCAGGCCACCCGCGACCACCAGGCGTCCTGATCCAGCTCGCGCACATCGGTGCCGTCCACGGTCACCGAGCCGTGCTCGGGTGTGATCAGCCCCAGGATTGCTTGCAGCGCGGTGGATTTCCCGCTCCCATTGGGCCCGGTCAGCACGGTCACCGCGTTGGGCCGCATCACCGCAGTGAGCCCAGCAGGCGCGAACCCATCCCGAGCCCGCACATCGAGATCGCGTATCTCGATCACGGACGCAGCTTCCAGGGCATACGGGCGCTTGCTCGGCAAACTACGCTGGCCAGCTGCGGATTCCGGCTCCAGAATCGCGAAAGCCTTATCCGCGGCCGCCATTCCGTCCTGCGCCGCATGAAAGCGCTCACCGACCATGCGCAGTGGCAGGTAAACCTCCGGTGCCAGGATCAACGCCACCAGCCCGGCGTAGAGGCTCATCTCGCCGTATACGAGCCGCAGGCCGATAGAGACCGCGATCAGTGCGACGCTCAGCGTGGCGAGCAGCTCGAGCACCATCGATGACAGGAAGGCGATCCGCAGCGCGCGCATTGTGCGCTGCCGCAACGCATCCCCCAGCTCGCGCACGCGATGTTCCATCGAACTGGTCCGCGTCGCGGCGACCCCTTCCCGGCCGAGGGCACGCAACGTGGGCATACCGGCGAAGAGGTCGAGCAGTTGATCGGACAGCCGGGTGGTCGCGGCGAGGGTGGCTTCCGCGCGGCCCTGGGTGAGCAGACCGATGAGGATCATGAAGACCGGGATCAGCGGCAGGGTGACCACCGCGATTACACCGGAGATCGGATCGTGAAATGCGATGACCACCAGCACGATCGGCGGCACCAGGCAGGCGAGTAGCAGTGCGGGCAGATATCCGGTGAGATATGCCCGCAGCCCGGTCAGTCCGGTGCTCACGACAACGGCGAGTTCGGTTCGGCGAGTTTCGAGTTCGCGCGGTGGCAGCCGGGACCCGGCGGCCAGGACAGCGGTCTCCAGCTCCGCCACCACGGCGGCCCCGGCCCGATGCGCGAGCCGGGACTGCACCCAGGTGGCGAGCACCCGGCACCCGATCGCGACCGCGAGCACGATCAACTCGCATGTCCAGGTTCCGAAGGAGCGCCGACCCGGGTCGGTGACGACCCCCGCCAGCACCCTCGCCACCGCGACCGCGGTGACCACGATCGAGCCCGTGATCAGCACGGACAGCGCCACACTCAGCACCAGATAGCGACGGGCCGAGCGTGCGTACTTCCACAGTCGCGGATCGACGGGCGGACGAGCCATGGTCAGTCCTTGACGGATTCCAGCGGGAGGCCGATCGGGGCCGGAATCTGCTCGACGGTAATCCGTTTGCGGAACACCCAATACGTCCAACCCTGGTAGCCGAGCACCACCGGCGTGACGACCACGGCCGCCCAGCTCATCACCTTCAGCGTGTACGGCGTCGAGGAGGCGTTGTCGATGGTCAGGTTGAACAGGTCACTGATCGTGGAGGGCAGCACATTCGGGTACAGCGACCCGAACAGCAGCACGGTGGCCGCGGCGGTAGTGACCGCGGTGCCGACGAAGGCCCAGCCGTCACGCTCGGCGAAACTCGCCGCACCCGCGAGCACCAGCCCGATCACCGCCAGCGCCAGCGGAATCCAGGTCCATCCGGTGCCGTAGGCCAGCTGCGTCCACACACCGAACACACCGACCACAACGGCGGTCGGCGCCAGCAACAAACGCACCGTCTTCGCCGCATCGTCGCGCACCTCGCCGCCGGTCTTCAGCACCAGGAAGACCGCACCGTGCAGGCCGAACAGCAGCCCCGTCGCGAGCCCGCCGAGCAGCGCGTACGGCCCGAGCAGATCCCACACCGAACCGGCCATATGCTTCTTCTCGTTCAGCGGCACCCCGCGCACCACATTGGCGAATACCCAGCCCCAGGCCAGAGCCGGTATCCAGGAACCGATTCCGATCGCGGCATCACACCAGGCCCGCCACCGCGCATCGTCGATCTTGCTCCGATATTCGATGGCGCAGACCCGCACGATCAGCGCGACCAGCACCAGCAGCAGCGCGAGGTAGAAGCCGGAGAACAGGCTCGCGTACCACTCCGGGAAGGCCGCGAACATCGCACCGCCCGCGGTCAGCAACCAGACCTCGTTGCCATCCCACACCGGGCCGATCGTATTGAGCACCACTCGCCTTCGGGTATCGCTGCCCTTGCCGAGGATCGGCATCAGCATGCCGACCCCGAAGTCGAAGCCCTCCAGCACGAAATAGCCGGTGAACAAGACGCCGATCAGCAGAAACCAGAACTGTTGCAGATTCATCGTCGGCTCCTAGTAGGCGAACGAAAGCTGTTCGACGGCAGGTTCTTCGGCGCGATGCGGAGCGCCGGTATCGTCCGGCCCGCCGGGCGGAACCGTCTTCGGCGCTTCGGGTCCGGCGACCGTGTACCGCCGCATCAGGTAGAACCACACCACCGCGAGCGCGCCGTACAGCAGGGTGAACACCACCAGCGAGGTGATCACCGTGCCCGAGACATGGTCGGAGACGCCTTGCTGCACCATCAACCGCAGGCTCTGGTCACCGGTCGGATTCGGTGCGACAACCCAGGGCTGCCGACCCATTTCGGTGAAGACCCAGCCCGCGCTATTGGCCAGGAACGGCGTGGGGATGGCGATCAGGCACAGCCATGAGTACCAGCGCTTATCGGTGATCCGGCCGCCGCGGGTCAGCCACACGCCGACCAACCAGAGCAGGATGGCCCCGGCCGACAGGCCGATCATGGCGCGGAAGGACCAGTAGGTGACGAACAGGTTGGGCCGGTAGTCGCCGGGTCCGAATTTCGCGTTGTACGCGTGCTGCAGATCGGTGACGCCGTCCAGGGTGACATCGCTGAACTTGCCCTTGGCCAGGTACGGCAGCACATACGGCACCTCGAGCACGTGCGTCACGCTGTCGCAGTTGTTGTGGGTGCCGATGGTCAGCACCGAGAAGTCCGGATCGGTCGCGGTATTGCACAGCGATTCCGCCGAGGCCATCTTCATCGGCTGCTGTTCGAACATCAGCTTGCCCTGCACGTCGCCGGTGAAGAACAGCGCGACTCCGGCCACCACGATCACCCACATTCCCGCGCGGCCGCCGGAACGCCACATCGTGCGCGCCTCGGCGACTTTCGTCTCGTCACCGCTGCGCGCATTGCGCACCATCCACCAGCCGCAGATGCCGACCACGAAAGTCCCCGCGGTAAGGAATGCTCCGGCCACCACGTGCGGAAATGCCGCCAGCGACGTGTTATTGGTGAGCACCTTCCAGATGCTGGTGAGTTCGGCGCGCCCGCGCTCGGGGTTGTATTTGGCGCCGACCGGATGCTGCATGAACGAATTGGCCGCGACGATGAAGTAGGCGGAGGCGTTGACGCCGATCGCGACGAGCCAAATCGTCGCCAGATGCACCTTCTTGGGCAATCGAGTCCAGCCGAAGATCCACAGGCCGAGGAAGGTCGACTCCAGGAAGAACGCGACGAGTCCCTCGAGCGCGAGCGGTGCGCCGAAGACGTCACCGACGAAGCGGGAGTATTCGCTCCAGTTCATACCGAACTGGAATTCCTGCACGATGCCGGTCGCGACACCGAGTGCGAAGTTGATCAGGAACAGCTTCCCGAAGAATTTGGTCAGCCGGTACCAGTATTCCTTGCCGGTAATCACCCAAGCGGTCTGCATGCCCGCCACAAGGGGAGCCAAACCGATCGTCAATGGAACGAATATGAAGTGGTAGACGGTCGTGATGCCGAACTGCCAACGCGATAAGTCCAGGACGCTCAAAACCGACCTCCTGCCGAACTACGACATGACGTAGTAAAGAGTACGCTCGGTAAAGGGTCGGTCAAGGAGTCTTATGCCCCGACACACCGGGGCGAACGACCCTCAACGACCCGTTTTCCGAGCTCGCCGAGCACTCCTACACGCCGTCGTAGGACGAAGATCACGGCTCGGCGAACTCACCAATCGCCGATGGCTCCGGCCCGCTCCACTCCTCGCTCCACCAATTCGATGATCTCGGCCGCATTGTCCGGCGCCATCATGCGCAGTCCGTCCAGCGAATTCACCCGGGCCGCGAGCGTGATGCTCGACAGCAGCCAGATGCTGTCGCAGGTGAGCAGATCCGCGGTGAACAGCGAGTCGTAGCTGGTCTTCCACCCGGCCTTCGCGGCCTCGGCGAACAGCGCGCGCTGAGTGGTCCCGGGCAGAACGCCATTCTTCGCGGGCGGAGTGATCAGGTGGTTGTCCCTGACGATCACGACCGACGAGCGCGGTCCCTCCAGCACCCGGTTCTCCGTGCTGGTGAAGATCACGTCATCGGCGCCCATCCGCTGCGCGAACCGCAGCGCCGCCATATTGGTGGCATAGGAGAGCGTCTTCGCGCCGAGCAGCTGCCACGGCGCGGCCTGCGCCAGGTCGACCGAGATGCCGCGCGATAGCGACACCACGGCGACACCTTCGGTGCGCGCCTTCTGCACCCGCTCCGGTACCGGCAGCACCAGCACATAGGACGTCGGCACGGGCACCGCGGCCGCGAGATCACCCGAGGTGACGCTGGACGGGGCCGATAGCTCGGTTTCGCGGCCTCTGGTGAGCACCAACCGCAGCAGGCCCTCGCGCTCGGCCCCCCACTCCTTCGTCGCCGTCTCGACCGCGTCTCGCCATTTCCCCAGCTCGGGCTCGGGTAGATCGAGCGCCTGCGCCGAACGGCGCAGCCGGCCCAGATGAAATTCGATCGCACACGCGGTCCCGCCACGAACCAAAATCGTCTCGAAGACGCCGTCACCGCGCAGCACGCCGATGTCGTCGGCAAACAACAACGGCGCGTCCGGATCCTGGACGGCGCCGTCGAGTGTTACAAGAACTCGATCCACCATGGGTCGAGCGTAGGCGGTGTTCGATGACCGCGCCTAGGTCATGAACGAGTTCCGCAAGCCCCCCTGACACACTTCTGCCCCGATGTGGTTGCGACCCTCGCGCAACACCCGCCCAAGCCAACACTCCAGCTTCGCGCTTAGAGTGGTTAACGTGTCCGTGGTCGTCGCACCCAGTCCCATCCTCGCTGTCCCGGGCGCCGTCGCGGGAGCGGCCGGTTCGCCGGATGCCGCCGTCGCGTGGCATTACGGGGATCCCTTCACAGAACAGCGTGCCGCCGCACAACGAGTCGCGGTCGTCGACCGATCGCATCGTTTCGTCCTGAAGATCACCGGCGCCGAGCGGCTGACCTGGTTGCACACCATTACCAGCCAGCACATCGCGAACCTCGGCGACGGACAGTCGGCCGAAAGTCTCGACCTCGATCTCAATGGCCGGGTGCTGCACCACTTCGTGCTCACCGATCTGGACGGCACGGTGTGGATCGACACCGAGGCCGACCGCGGACCGGCGCTGCTGGAGTTCCTGGCGAAGATGGTCTTCTGGGCCGATGCCAAGCCGGTCGAGGCCGGCGACCACGCGGTGCTGAGCCTGCTCGGCCCGCGCGTCGGCGAGCTGACCGAGGCCCTCGGCATCGCCGCTCTCCCCGGCACCTACGAGGCCGTGCCGCTGCCGGACGGCGGTTTCCTGCGCCGAATGCCGTGGCCGACCGCGGATTCCTTCGATCTGGTGATCCCGCGCGACCAACTGGCCGACCGCTGGGCCCGGCTCACCGCCGCGGGCGCCGAACCCGCCGGCATGTGGGCCTTCGAGGCGCTGCGCGTCGCGGCGCTGCGGCCCCGGATCGGTCTGGACACCGACGAACGAACCATCCCGCATGAGGCCCGCTGGATCGGCGGCGTGGTCGAGCACGGCGCGGTGCATCTGGACAAGGGCTGCTATCGCGGACAGGAAACGGTGGCCCGGGTGCACAACCTCGGCAAGCCGCCGCGCCATCTGGTGCTGCTGCATCTGGACGGCTCCGCCGACGAACGCCCGAGCACCGGCGAAGACGTCACCGCGGGCGGCCGCGCCGTCGGCCGGCTGGGCACCGTCGTCGATCACTACGAGTTCGGGCCCATCGCACTGGCTTTGATCAAACGCACCATCCCTACGGATACCCCGCTGACCGCGGGGCCGACCGCCGCCGCCATCGATCCGGATTCGGTACCCGCCGAGGACGAGCCCCAGCCGGGCCGCCTCGCCGTCGACCGGCTGCGTGGTCGCTGATGCGGTCCGATGACGCCGCCCGGGTGCTGGCGGTCTGCGTCGTGCACGCGGAACTCGACGTGCCGACCAAGGTGGGTCGCACCGCGATCGACAAGCGGCCGACCGCGGACCGCGTCGCCGTGGGCGCGCTGGGCCTCGACGGTGATCACGTGTGCGACACCAAGAATCACGGCGGTGTGCACCAGGCCGTCTACGCCTATGCCGAGGAAGACGCCAGCCGCTGGGGCGAGGAGCTGGGTCGCGAACTGCCCGCGGGCTGGTTCGGCGAGAATCTGCGCATCCGTGGGCTCGCCGTCAGCGACGCGGTGATCGGCGCGCACTGGGCGATCGGGGACACGCTGCTCGAGGTGAGCGCGCCGCGCGTGCCCTGCGCCACCTTCCAGCACTGGTCGGGTGCGGCCCATTGGGTGAAGCGCTTCACACTGCGCAGCGATACCGGCGCATACCTGCGTGTGCTCACCGAGGGCACGATCGGCGCGGGTGACGAGGTGCGCATCGTGCACACGCCCGAACACGGCATCACCGTCCGCGACCTGTTCACCGGCGACGATCCCGATCTGCTCGCGATCCTGCTCGCGCACGAGCCGACCATCTCCGACGACGTGCGGATGCAGATCGAACGGCACGGCCGCCGCCACGCCAATGCCCGCCGAGCCCGCGAGCGGCGGGTCGATGATGCAAGCACGCGCGAGCCGCGAGTCGATGACGCCGCGCGCGAGTCGCGAGTCGATGACGCAAGCGCCCGCAAGCCACAGGTCGATCAGGCAAGCACACGCGAGCCGCGAGTCGATGACGCCGCGCGTGAGTCGCGGGTCGATGACGCAAGCGCACCCGACCCGCGAGTCCATGACGCAGCGCCTGAGTCGCGAGTCGATGACGCAAGTGCGCTGGAGCCGCGGACCGACGAACCGACAGGAGCGCGGCTATGACTGTCGAACTCGTCGAGGTCGTCCGCTCGGGCTTCCGCGAATGCGTGCACAGCGGTTCGGTGGTTATCCTCGGCGCCGACGGCGAACCGGCCCGCACACTCGGCGAGGTGCACGTACCCATCTTCCCGCGCTCGACCAATAAGCCCATGCAGGCGATCACCCTGCTGCGCAACGGTTTCGAGCCGCTCGACGATGCGGAACTGGCGATAGCGACCGCCTCGCACTACGGCGAGCCGGATCACCTCGCACTGGTGCAGCGCCTGCTCGACCGGTTCGGTTTCGACGAGAAGGCCCTCGAATGCCCGCCCGACCTGCCGCATGACGAACGGGCGCGGGCCGCGGCGCTGCACGAATCCGCCGAACCGCGCCGGATGTACATGAACTGCTCCGGTAAGCACGCGGCCATGCTCGCCACCTGCGCCATCAACGGCTGGCCCACCGAGGGTTATCTGGACGAGGCGCATCCGCTGCAGCAATCGGTGATCGCCACGATTACCGATCTCACCGGCGAACCCGAAACCGACCTCGGCATCGACGGCTGCGGACTGCCGATCATCCCGGTCTCACTGATGAATCTGGCCCGCGCCTACGCGAGCATGGCGACCGCCGACCCCGGCTCTCCGGAGCGCCGGGTCGCCGACGCGATCCGCACCCATCCGCGAGTGATTTCCGGCACGAACGCACCCGATTTGCTGACCATGCAGGCGACCCCCGGCCTGTTCTGCAAGATCGGCGCGGACGGTGTGCACGCGGGCGCGCTACCGGACGGAACGGCCTTCGCGTACAAGATCGCCGACGGTCACGACCGCGCGCGAATCCCCCTGACGCTGGCCATTTTGCATCGCATGGGAGTCGAGTGGTCCGATGCGCACGCCGAACTCGCGGCGCCGCCGGTGCTCGGCGGCGGTGCCAGAGTCGGGGTCATCCGGGCGATCCCCGGGGTGGTGTAAGGGGTCGGCCCGACGGCGACAACCGGGCAAACGACGCCACTTCGGGAGTTCTTCCCCCACTCCTGGAAGCGCGACCGCCGGACACACGCTAAAGTGTCTGTCAGGAAGAGTATTAATTCGAACGGGGCCGCCAACAAACCCCAGGCCGCCCCGCAGTGACGCGAGGGGGTCAGCCATGGGCCGTGGCCGGGCTAAGGCAAAGCAGACCAAAGTCGCACGCGAGCTGAAGTACAGCTCAGCGCCGACTGACTTCGCGAGCCTTCAGCGCGAGCTTTCGGGTAGCCCCACCTCCCAGCGGAGTGGTGGAGTCCTGTCCGATGAGCACGACGCGGACGAGTCCTCAACCCGTTGGGACGAGGACGACGACTACAACGACTGGCGCCGCTGACTCGAAATCAAACGTGTGAAGGGGGAGGCCGACGGGCCTCCCCCTTCAGGCTTTGACATCGCGTTACCGGACTAGCCACTCGGGGCTTGCAACACAGCAGCGTCCCGCATCGAACGATGCGGGACGCTGTTGTGTGTTCTGTTGTGGGACAAGAACTTCTCAGAAGCGCGGGTGCTCACCAACCAGCACGGCGCGCACCGCGTCGGCGTCCTTGGCCTTCTTGACGGTGCCGAGGGTCCAGCAGGCGATATGCCGCGCGGTCAGCACGGCCAGGGCCCGGTCGACATCCTCGGGCGCCACCACGGCGACCATGCCGACACCCATATTGAAGGTCTTCTCCATCTCGATCCGGTCGACCCGGCCGCGCTGGGCGATCATCTTGAACACCGGCGCCGGATTCCAGGTGCCGCGGTCCAGTTCGGCCACCATGCCAGCGGGCAGCACCCGGGCCAGGTTCGCGGCCAGCCCGCCACCGGTGACGTGGGCGAAGGTGCGCACATCGGTTTCGGCGATCAGCGCGAGGCAGTCCTTGGCGTAGATCTTGGTGGGCTCGAGCAGCTCCTCGCCGAGGGTCCGGCCGAATTCCTCGACGTGCCCGGTCAGCGACATCCGGTCGATATCGAGCAGCACCTTGCGGGCCAGGCTGTAGCCGTTGGAGTGCAGACCCGAGGAGCCCATGGCGATCACCACATCGCCCGGGCGCACCCGGTCCGGACCCAGCACCGAATCGGCCTCGACCACGCCGACACCGGTGGCCGAGAGATCGTAGTCGTCGGGATCCATCAAGCCGGGATGTTCGGCGGTCTCGCCGCCGAGCAGCGCGCAGCCCGCCCGCACACAGCCCTCCGCGATACCGGAGACCAGCTCGGCCACCTTCTCCGGCACGACCTTGCCGATCGCGATGTAGTCCTGCAGGAACAGCGGCTCGGCGCCGCAGACCACCAGATCGTCCACGACCATCGCGACCAGGTCGAGGCCGACCGTGTCGTGCTTATCCATCGCCTGCGCGACCGCGATCTTGGTGCCGACCCCGTCGGTGGAGGCCGCGAGCAGCGGCTCGCGGTAGCCGCCCTTCAGCGCGAACAGCCCGGCGAAGCCGCCGAGCCCACCCTGGACCTCGGGTCGGCTGGCCCGCTTCGCCAATGGTCCGAACAACTCGACTGCGCGGTCACCTGCCTCGATGTCCACGCCCGACGCGGCGTACGAGGCACCGGCACCACTGGGGGTCTGTTCAGTCATTTTCGGGGAAAGCTCCAAACCGAATCGGCGGATAGATGCCAGCTCACGCTACCGGAGTCAGATAACGGACTCGCCCGCCTCCCCGAGACTTCTGCCGGTCGCGAGTGCGCGGCGACGTGACCACCGGGCCGGAGGTTACGTATTCGGCCCAGTTCTGGACGCACCCGACGAGTTACCCATGTGCTTACGAAATCAGTCGGCACCTTCGTATTGTCCACCGCCGCCTGGTAGATGGCGATCATTCAGCCGGCTCGGTAGCGAACAGCGCCGCGCTCTGCGCGCGACGCCGCCGCTGCTGCACCGGATCGGGCACCGGGACCGCGGCAACCAGACGCCGGGTGTACTCCTGCTCCGGGTGGCGCAGAATGCGATCACGGTCACCCTGTTCGACCACCGCGCCATCGCGCAGCACCACGATCCGGTCGGCCAGCTGGTCGACGACGGCCAGATCGTGGCTGATGAACAGGCACGCCCAGCCGCACTCCTGCTGCAACTTGCCGAACAGCTCCAGCACCGCCGCCTGCACCGAGACGTCCAGCGCGCTGGTCGGTTCGTCGGCGACCAACAGATCCGGGTCGAGCACCAGTGCCCTGGCCAGGCTGGCGCGCTGGCGCTGGCCGCCGGAGAGTTCGTGCGGATAGCGGCGCTCGGTGCCCGCCGGCAGCTGCACGTCATCGAGCATGTGACGTACCCGGGCACGGATCGCCTCGGAACTGCCCGCCTTGTGCACGATGAGCGGTTCCGCGACGCACTCGCCGACGGTGAGCCGCGGATTCAGCGAACTGGCCGGGTCCTGGAAGACGAAGCCGAAGCGGCGGCGGATCGGCCGCAACTGCCGCTGCGACAGCTCCGCGATGTCTTGGCCGCGCACCTTGACGACCCCGGAGGTCGGGCGCTGCAATGCGGCGACACAGCGGCCGATGGTCGACTTGCCCGAGCCCGATTCGCCGACCAGGCCGAGGGTTTCACCGGGCCGGATGGTCAGGCTCACGTTGTCCACCGCGCGGAACGGCGGACGGCCGAACGGGCCGGGAAACTGCACCACCAGATCGGACACCTCGAGCACCGGCTCCGCGCTGGCGATCTCCTTGACGACGCCGTGCTCCAACTGCTCGGTGCCCAGATGCGGGACGGCCGCGAGGAGTTTGCGGGTGTACTCCTGCTTCGGCCGTGCGAACAGCTCGTCCACCGGCGCCTGCTCGACCACCTTGCCGTCGCGCATCACCACCACCCGATCGGCGATATCGGCGACCACACCCATGTTGTGCGTGATCAACACGATGGCGCTGCCGATGCGGTCGCGCAGATCGCGCAGCAGCTCCAGGATTTCGGCCTGCACGGTGACATCGAGTGCGGTTGTCGGTTCGTCGGCGATGATCACCTTCGGCTCGCAGGAGATGGCGATCGCGATCATCACGCGCTGTTTCTGGCCGCCGGAGAGCTGATGCGGGTAGTAGTCCACCCGATGCTCCGGATCGGGCAGTCCGACCATGCGCAGCAGTTCGATGGCGCGGGCCTTCGCGGCCTTGCGGCTCATATCACCATGGGCCCGCAGCGCCTCGGCGATCTGATACCCGACCGTGAACAGCGGGTCCAGCGCCCGGCCCGGCTCCTGGAAGATCATCGAGATGGCGCCGCCGCGCAGGGCGGTGAGCTGCCGCTCGCTCATCGAGGTGACCTTGTCCGCGCCGAGGGTGACCAGGCCCTCGACCCGCGCGGTATTGGGCAGCAGTCCGATCGCGGTGCGCGAGCTCACCGATTTGCCCGAGCCGGACTCCCCGACGATGGCCAGCACCTCGCCGGGGAACACCTCGTAGGAGACATCGCTGACCGCGTAGACGGGTCCGGCGTCGGTGGCGAAGGTGACCGACAGCGATTCGATGGACAGCGCCGGACGGTTCTCGGCTGCCACTTCCGTCATCGTGCTGCTCCTTCCGGGTCGTCACCGGTCTCGTTCACGAGATCGAGTTCGGCGGCGGTGAGTTCCGCTGCGGGAACGTCTTTTTCGAGGACGGGAACGCTCAGGCTGTCGCTGGCGACGGTGGCCGGACTCAGCGCCCGACGGGTACGCAGCAACGGATTCAGCACCTCGTTGAGACTCTCGCCGACCAGCGTCAGCCCGAGCACCACCAGCACGATGGCGGTACCGGGGAAGATGCCCGTCCACCAGATGCCATTGGAGACATCGGAAAGCGCCTTATTGAGGTCGTAGCCCCATTCGGCGGCCTGGGTCGGCTCGATGCCGAAACCGAGGAAGCCGAGCGCGGCCAGCGTCAGGATGGCATCGCCCGCGTTGAGGGTGACGATCACCGGCAGCGACTGGGTGACGTTGGCGAGGATGTGCCGGAACATGATTCGAGTGGTGGACGCACCGGTCACCCTGGCCGCGTCCACATACGGCTCGGTCTTCACCGCGACGGTCGCATTGCGAACCACCCGAAAGTATTGCGGCACATAGATCGCCGTGATCGCAACGGCGGCCGAGAGCATGCCGCCGAAGCTGCTCGACTGCCCGCCCGCGACCACAATGGAGACGACGATCGCGAGCAGCAGGGTCGGGAACGCGTAGATGGCGTCCATGAACAGTACGAGCACCCGGTCGAGGGCACGTCCGATGTACCCGGACACCAATCCCAGCGGCACCCCGACGACCAGTGACATCAGCAGCGAGATCGCGATCACGATCAGCGCGGTACGGGCACCGAAGATCACCCGGGACAGCACATCCTCGCTGCGCACCGATGTGCCGAACCAATGCTGACCCGACGGCGGTTGCTGTGCGACGAAACCGACACCGTCCGAAGAGTTCTGGGCGAGCCCGTACGGTGCGATCAGCGGAGCGAAGATCGCCACGAATACGAACACCGCGACGAGGCCGAGTCCGACGATGAGCGTCACCCGCTGCAGTCCGGCGGTCATGGTGAACAGCCGCAATCCGGGAATCCGCCTGCGCTTCGTCGGCGGCACCGGCGGCATCACCAGTGGCTCGTTCGCCAATTCCGGAGCGGTCATCAGAACCTCACTCTCGGGTCGATCAGCGCGACAATGACATCCACCAGGAAGCTGATGACCGCGACGACCAGCGCCAGGAACGCGACAATCCCCTGCACCGCGATGAAATCGCGCTGATGCAGGTATTCCGCGAGCTGATAACCCAGCCCCTTCCATTCGAAAGTGGTCTCGGTGAGCACCGCGCCGCCGAGCAGCATCGCGATATACATGCCCATCACCGTGATGATCGGAATCATCGCGTTGCGCACGGCATGTCGCCCCGTCACCACCCGCGCCGAAAGTCCGCGTGCCCGTGCGGCGTCCACGAATTCGCTGCGCAGCGTCTGGATCAGATTTACCCGCACCAGGCGCAGGAAGATGCCCGCCGTCAACAGACCGAGTGCGACCGCGGGCAATATCGCGTGCTTCAGCACATCGATCAGATAACTGCTGTCCCCGTACAGGATCGCGTCGACCACCATGATGTTGGTCTTCGGCGAAACATGCTGCAGTTGCAGCTCGACGGGAGTACTCGCCCGGCCGGCGACCGGTAGCCACTCCAGCTTCACCGCGAAGATCAGCTTCAGCAGCAGACCGACGAAGAAGACCGGCGCCGCGTAGGCCAGGATGGCGAATAACCGCAGCCCGGCGTCGGCCGTCGAATCACGGTGTGTCGCAGCGTATCTGCCGAGCGGCACACCGACCGCGAAGGCGACCAGCAGCGCCCAGAACACCAGTTCCAGGGTGGCCGCACCGTAGGTCGTCACCACCTCGCTGATCTGCCGATTGTCCTGGGAGTGACCGAAATCCCCGTGCATCAGCCCGGAGATGTACTCCCAATACTGGGTCAGGATCGGCCGGTTCAAGCCGGCCGCCTCCTTGCGCACTTCGATCTGTTCCTGGGTCATCCGTCCGCCCATCGCGGCGCTGATCGGATCGCCGATCACCCGCATCAGGAAGAACACGACGGTGACCAGGATCCACGCCGTCGGCAGGATCAACAACAGTCGAATCACCAAGTACCGCAACAACGCCAGCTGTCGGGAATCCCCACTCGACTTCCCGACTCCCGGCAGCCCGAAGCGCCGGGCCCGAACCGGTGCCGGCTTTTCAGCGACAGCAGTTTCGGACCCGGCTTCACCGGATGTCACTTGCTCAGCACCGTGTATCGGAACTTGAACGACGCGTCGAGTGTGTCCGACACACCCTGGACGCTCGGATTCGATACCGCGATCTGCTTACCGGACAGCAGCGGCAGGGTCGGCAGGTAGTTCTGCGCGAGATCCTTCTGCACGTCCTCGATCAGCTTGATGCGCTTGGTCTTGTCCTGCTCGGTTGTTTCCGCGGTGAGCTGCGAGTTGATCTTCGGCTCCTCGAAGTGCGACTGCAGGAAGTTGTTGGGGCCGAAGAACGGGGTCAGGTAGTCATCGGCATCCGGGTAGTCCGGGAACCAGCCGAAGTGATAGAGCGGGTAACCGTCGCGGGCCCGTTCCTTCTGGTAGGTAACCCATTCAGTGGATTGCAGATTCACCTTGAACAGTCCGGTCGACTCCAGTTGCGATTTGATCGCCGCATACTCCTCGGAGCTGCTCGAACCGTAGTGATCGGGGTTGTACTGCAGGTTCAGCTCGACGGGTGCCGCGACGCCCGCACCGGAGAGGAACTTCGCCGCCGCATCCTTATTGGGCTTGGCCCCGTAGAGCTCCTTCAGCGGCTCGGCCGCACCCGGCATACCTTGCGGCACAAAGCCATACGCGGGCTGATAGGTGTTCTTGTAGACGCCCTCGGCCAGCGCGGGTCGGTCGATCGATGAGGCGATGGCCTTGCGCACCGCCAACTTCTGCTCCGGGGTACCGCCCGGCATGGTGTTCAAATTGAAGACGATGTAGCGCAGCTCGCCGCCGGGCCCGTCGGCCACCTTGACCTTGCTGTCCTTGCGCAGCGATTCGATATCGGTCGGCGTGAAGGATCGGTACGCGACATCGAGCGCACCGCTCTGCAGGTCGAGCTTCATATTGTCGGAGGTCGCGTAGTACTTGGTGGAGACCTGCGATGTCTTCGGTGTGCCGAGGATGCCCTTGTAGTCCGGGAACGCCTTGTACTCGACCAGCTTGTTCTTGTCGTAGCTGGCGATCGTGTACGGGCCCGAGTAGCCCTTGGTCTTCACCACGTCCTCATCCGGCAGCACCTTGTTGGCCGGGAAGACCTTCTCGTCGACGATCGGACCGGCCTGGGTCGGCAGGATCGCGGGGAAGGTCTGATCGTTGGCGACCTTCAACGTGAAGTTCACCGTCAGGTCGTCGACGACCTCGGTCTTCTCGAGATTGCCCAGCAGCGAGGCGGGACCGTTCGGGTCGTTGATGCCCAGCATGCGGTCGAAGGAGAACTTGACGCTCTTGGCGGTCAGCGGATTCCCGTTGGCGAACTTCAGCCCCGACTTGAGCTTGCAGGTGTACACAGTCGGTGAGCTGAAGTCACACTTCTCCGCGGCGTCCGGCTTCGGTGTGGCATCGCCGGGCGCGAAATTCAGCAGATACGAATAGATCTGGGTTTCGACCAGCAGCGAACCGTTGTCGTACGCGGCCGCTGGATCGAGCGAGAAGATCTTGTCCGTGGTGCCCGCCACCAAACCAGCCCCGTCACCACCCCCGCCGGTGCGCCCCGAACCGCATCCCGCGATCGCGGACACGGCCAGCGCCGCCATCGCGACGGCCGCGATTCGTCGCATCCGAACCCTGCGCCCAGGCTTCCTTGAAACCAACATCAGGCCCCACTTCTCGAGCGCGCCACGCCGCGTGTCTGGATCACAGGACCGCGGCCGGCACGGTGAACTTCCGATATGTCGGGCACCGTACCCACGATCCATTTCTGGGATGTTGCGTTTTCAAAGAAAAAATCACCGGGGGTCAGCGGGTGTTGCGCACGATGCGCGGGCAAGGCCGGATCACCGGACGAATGACCAGGTTCACCGCGAAATCGGTGCTCAGGCGTCTCGAGGAGGCCATGGCACGCGGGCGGACAGATATGACCGAGACTCGGCCCGAACAAGATCGAACCCCCCGGCTGGTGCCGAGGGGTTCGTGATCTTCGAACTTCTCAGGGACGGCTCAGCGCGCTCGCATTCGCGTTCTCGCTCAACAGCATTGCCTCGGACTGCCCGGTGAGCATGCCCTCGAGCACGTTCTTGCCGATGGCCGCCTCGGTGGGCAGCGGGATCGGGTAGTCACCGTCGAAACAGGCGCAGCACAGCCGCGAGCGCGGCTGCTCGGTGGCGGCGATCATGCCCTCGGTGGAGATGTAGCCGAGGGTGTCCGCGCCGATGGAACGGCGCACGGCATCCACCATGTCCTCGTAGCTGTCATCCGCACCGGCGCCATTGGCGATCAGCTCCGCGCGCGAGGCGAAGTCGATGCCGTAGAAGCACGGCCACTTCACCGGCGGCGAGGCGATCCGCACGTGGATCTCCAGTGCGCCCGCCTCCCGCAGCATCCGGATCAACGCGCGCTGGGTATTGCCGCGCACGATCGAGTCGTCGACCACGATGAGCCGCTTACCGCGGATGACCTCGCGCAGCGGATTCAGCTTGAGCCGGATGCCGAGCTGACGGATGGTCTGACTCGGCTGGATGAAGGTGCGCCCGACGTAGGCGTTCTTCATCAGGCCCTGCCCGTAGGGCACACCCGAGCCCTGGGCGTAACCGACCGCGGCGGGCGTGCCGGATTCCGGCACCGGAATCACCAGATCGGCCTCGACCGGATGCTCCTTGGCCAGGCGACGACCGATCTCCACGCGGGTGGCGTGCACCGAGCGACCGGAGATGGTGCTGTCGGGACGGGCCAGGTAGACGAATTCGAAGACGCAGCCCTTGGGTTCGGGATTGGCGAAGCGCATGGACCGCACGCCGTCGGCATCGATCGCCAGCAGTTCGCCCGGCTCGATCTCCCGGACGAAGGCCGCGCCGACGATGTCCAGCGCGGCGGTCTCACTGGCAACGACCCAGCCACGCTCGAGCCGACCGAGGCACAGCGGGCGAACACCGTGCGGATCCCGCGCGGCGTAGAGGGTGTGCTCGTCCATGAAGGTCAGACAGAATGCGCCCTTCAGCGTCGGCAGCAGCTTCATCGCCGCCTGCTCGATGCTCGAATCCGCGGCGGCGTGTGCCAACAGCGCGGTCATCACATCGGAGTCCGAGGTGGCGGTGATCGGCGCGGGACGGCCGCCGGAGATCGGCGGCATGCCGATCAGCCCGAGTTCCCGTGCGCGGGCGCTCAATTCGGCGGTATTCACCAGATTTCCGTTGTGGCCCAACGCAAGTCCGGAACCGACCGAGGTGGTGCGGAAGATCGGCTGCGCGTTCTCCCACGTGGTCGAGCCGGTGGTGGAGTAGCGGCAGTGACCGATGGCGATATGACCCGGCATCGCGGCCAGGGTCTGCTCATCGAAGACCTGACTGACCAGACCTAGATCCTTGAAGACCAGAATTTGCGAGCCGTCGGAGACGGCGATGCCCGCGGCTTCCTGGCCACGGTGTTGCAGCGCATACAAGCCGTAGTACGTGAGCTTGGCCACGTCCTCGCTCGGCGCCCAGACTCCGAACACACCACACTCTTCGCGTGGTTCGTTCTCGACCTCATCGGGGGTAGTTTCGACCGGCATTTCGGCGTTGGTCACCGTTTGCTCCCTGTTCGGGCGGGCTGGGGGCACTGCTCATTCTACGGGTGAACGATGCGCGGCGATCACCGCCACCACGTCCGCGTAGCAATCGCCGAGCGACGCTGCCGTTTTTCGGTGCGACCCGGTGTTACCGTGGCCAGCCGTGACGACTTCGGACAGTGCGCGCACCGGCGGGTCGGATACGCGGTTGACCGTGCGCATGTGGTTGGCCCCGATCGCGGTACTGACCCTGTTCATGGCACTGCTCGGCACGATGTATCTGGATTATGTCGTCGATCCGGAGAAGAACCTGCACGACTTTCCGATCGCACTGGTGAACCAGGACGTCGGTGACACCATCGGCGCGCCGGGACAACAGCAGCGGGTGAACTTCGGCAACCAGATCACCGACGCGCTGCGGCAGGGCATCCCGGCGGACAAGGTCGATCTGCAAGTGCTCGGCATCAACGAGGCCGAACTGAGAATGCAGTCCGGTGCGGTCTACGGAACGATCCTGATCCCCAGCGATTTCAGCAAACGCCTCGGCATTCTCGGCGTCGGCAGCGTGGTGCCCGGTGATATCCAGCGCCCGACGCTGACGCTGCAGACCAATCCGCGCAGTGGCGCATTCGTCACCTCGATCGTCACGACCATCGGCACCAAGGCGCTGGACCAGGTGAACGAGCAGGTCGGTAAGCAGCTGACCGAACAGGTGAAGGCGCAGTTGACCCCGCCCGGCGGCGGGGCCGCGCCCGAGCTGACGGGTGCGACCAGGGTGGCGCTCGCGGATCCGGTGCGGATCGTGACAGCACCGTTCCGTCCGCTGCCCTCGGGCACCGGGCAGGGGCTGACCGCGTTCTTCTACGCGCTATTGCTCCTACTCGCCGGCCTCGTCGGTTCGATGACGATCCACACCATGATCGATGCCGCGCTCGGTTTCGTACCCACCGAATACGGGCCGTGGTACGTGCATTTTCCGGCCACCCCGATCTCCCGGTTCAATACGCTGCTGATCAAGTGGGGTGTGATGGTGATCACCGCGAATATCGTCGCGGGCGTATTCCTCGGTGTGGCGAAGCTGCTCGATATGCCGATCGACCATCCGCTCACGCTGTTCCTATACAGCGCGCTCGCAATCATCGCGGTCGGGATCACCGGACTGTCGGTGCTGGCGGCGGTCGGCTCGGCGGGTCTGCTGATCAACCTGATCCTGTTCATCATCCTCGGCCTGCCCTCCTCGGGCGGCACCGTGCCGATCGAGGCGACGCCCAGATACCTGGGCTGGCTGGCGAAATTCGAGCCGATGCACCAGGTTTTCGTCGGTGTGCGCGCCATTCTCTATTTCGACGCGAACTTCGCGGCGGGCCTGGCGCGCGGTGTGTGGATGGCGGTGCTCGGGCTCGCGATCGGGCTGGTGCTCGGCTTCTTCATCACGCGCTACTACGACTACCGGGGGCTGCATCGGCGCGACCGGGCGCGCGGCTGAGGAAGGCCTCGTGGTGGATGCGACGGCGTTCGCGGCATGCACCAAGATGGTGATGTGAATTCGTGGATCGAACGCGCGCAGTATCTGGCCGATGAGGTATTCGCACCACAGGCCGACGCCATCGACCGCAGCGGCGAGATTCCGCGCACGCATTTCGACCGGCTAGCCGAGTACGGGTTCTACGGCGCGACCATGGCCGACGATATGGACATCGCCACCTTCACCCAGGCCGGAGAGATCCTGGTGGCGGGCTGCCTGGCCACCACCTTCGTCTGGGCGCAGCACCTCGGGGTCGCGCGGCGGATCGCCACCTCACCGAATCTCGAACTGCGGGAACGACTTACCGAGGAGCTGCGGCACGGGCGGGTGCGCTCCGGCGTGAGCTACGCGGGCGCGAACGACAAGCCGGGATTGATAGCACGTCGCGTCGACGGTGGCTATCTGCTCGACGGCACCGCGCCATTCGTCACCGGGTGGGGCCTGGTGGACGTCCTCGGCGTGATGGCGCGGGATGCGGACGATGAGGGCTCGTTGATCAGTGTGCTGGTGCCCGCCGAGCCGGGCCCCGCGCTGCACGCCACCCCGCTCCCGCTCATCGCCGCCGATGCGAGCAATACCGTCACACTCGCCTTCGAGGGCGTGCGTGTGCCCGATTCCGCTGTGGACAACCGGATTTCGCTGCGCAGCTTCCACGCCTCGTTCATTCTGGCCGCTTGGCGCAACGGTGCGCTGGCCCTCGGGGTCGTGCGGCGCTGTCTGGGCGAACTCGCCGGCCTCGGCGTCGATACGACCGCACTGGCCGCCGAATCCGCTCGCATTCGACGCGAGCTCGACGATGCGCTCACCGGACAGTCGGATGTCTACCTGGCCCGCGCCCGCGCCTCCGAACTCGCGGTGCGCGCGGCCTCCGCGCTGGTCACGGCCACCGGGAGCGCGGCCGTCACGCGCGGCAACCTCGCCGAACGGTCACTGCGCGAGGCGACGTTCACGCTCGTCTTCGGTTCCCGCCCGGGCATCAAAACCGCGCTGCTGGACCGGCTCACTCAGACCGCCGACGCCGTCCACCCCTAGCTCGCGTATCCGCGCACCCCTTCTCGGGGATCTTTCAGGGGCACCCACCGTGGTGGGGGATTCTGAGAGGCTCACCCACCCGCCCGCTGCCGAGGGCTGTTCGTCGTACTCGACGGACCCCGCTACGCAGTACTCGACACGCGCCGACCCGCTACCTGCGCGTCGGACGGTCAGTCCGCACTGGCCAGGGTGATGGGGAGCCAGTGGGCCACCTCACCGGCTCGGTTGCCGGAGGCGGTCACCGTGCCGTCCGCGACTGCTGTTGCGAAGTCGAGCAGGCCGGTGGCCAGCAGGAGCCAGGTGCGCGGGTCGGTCTCGACGACATTCGGCGGTGTGCCCCTGGTGTGCCGCGGGCCCTCGATGCACTGGACGGCCACGAAGGGTGGCACCCGCACCTCGACGGAATGGCCGGGGGCGCAGGCCGCGAGGGTGCGTGCGGTGGTGCGGACCGCGGCGGCGAGTTCGGGTCTGGCGGGGGCGGGTGCCGAATCGTCGCGCAGCCAGGTGCCGACCGCCGCGACCGCCGCTCGTAGTTCCGCTGGATCCACCGTTCCTCGTCCCGCCACGGTGCCGAGATTACTGCCGGGCTCCGACAGCGCCATCGCCAGCGGGCCTGCGCGACGGTGTCGACGCCTGCGCCCGGAACCGGGCGAGCCGCTTCAGCTCCGAACCGAGGCGAGTCGGGCGGCGATGCGCGGTGCGAGCGCACCGCCCGCATTGATGGCGAAATGCAGCAGGGCGGCAGCGGTGGCGCTGTCGGTGCGGCGGCGCAGCAGGTCGAACACCAGGCCGCCGACGGCCGTTGCGGCGACCGACGCCGGGACGCTGTCGCCTGCGGCGCGCGCCGGTTGAATGTGCCACAGGCCGAAGGTCGCGGCTGCGAGCAACGCACCACGGCTCGATCCGAAGGTGTTGTCCAGCAGGGGGTCCAGGGTTGTGCGGAAGATCAGCTCCTCGCTGTAGGCGGTGCCGATCGGAATATGCACGGCGACCCACTCGCCGAGCCGAATGTCCGGGCTGCGGTCGGCGTATGGGGTCAGCCGGCTGCGTATCGCCGGAATCGCGACGGCCGCACCGTAACCGGCGGTGGCCACGCCCGCCGAGGCGAGTCCGTAGCCGAGGCCACGCGCGGACAACCAGTGCGGTCGGCCGCCGAAGGTCAGGGCATAGGCGGTCGCGAATCCGGCGTTCACGGCGGTGCGGCCGCGCATGTCCAGGCTCGAGCGTGGTAGCACCCAATTGCGCCATGCCAACGGAATACCTACGGCAGCAGCGGTTTTCGCGATCCGACCGACGCGCGTCATTTGGTGTCGCGCTCGTAGTCTTCGGCGGCCTCGATCTGGGCGCGGATCTTGTCGGACTGCTCCACGGTCCAATCCGGCGGCGCCGCGACAGCGATCCAGCCGTCGAGCACCAGACTGCCGTACCGATGTCCGTGCCCGTCGGTGACGCCCTGCGCATTGGACAGATCGCAGGTCACCTGCCAGAAGGTGACGAACGGCCACCAGCGCATCTGGGAGGAGACGTCGGAGCCGCGCGGCTCGGACAGCCAATCAGGTTGGGAGAAGATCAGATCCGGGGACCACCAGACGATCGGGTCGGATGCGTGCTGCAAGTAGGCGATGCGCGGGGCGCGCCATTCGGTCGAGGGCCGCGCGAGATCGGCGCTGTCGGAGGCGAATCGGACCACCAAGCCGTCGGCGTAGACCGGTTCGACCTCCGGCGAGCCGGGATCGCGGCGCGAAACGAACTGCTCCCACAGTCGATTCGAATTCGGCGGGCCGACCCACATCGCACCGTCGACCTTCGAGCGCAGATCGGCGAGTCCGTTGAAGGCCGCCTCCGAGCCCTGCGAACCGAGACTCTCGCCGTAGACGAACAGCTTCGGCCGCGCACCCTCCGGCCGCGCCGACCAATGCTCGTACACCGCGTCGAACAGCTGCCTACCCGCATCCGAGGCCTTGCCGCGGTCCGCGAGAAACGACAGCACGCTGGGCAGATACGAATACTGCGAGGCCACGATCGCGGTATCGCCGCCGTACATGTACTCGAGGGCGCCGGCCGCCATGGCATTCACCCAGCCGGTACCGGTAGTGGTGACCACCACCAGCACCTTCCGGTTGAACGCGCCGGTGCGCTCCAATTCGGAAACGGCCAGCTCGGCCCGCGCCTCGCCACTCTGCGCCGACTCCAGCCCCACATAGGCCCGGATCGGCTCGCGCGCGGGCTTACCGGTAATCGAGGTGATCCGGGCGGCGGAGGGACCGTGCGAGACGAACCAGCGGCCCTCGAAGCCGAGCGAATCCCATCTCGCCAGCGACGCCGGACTGCCCGACCGCTCGGGCCGCACCGGCTGGACCGCATCCGGCGAGGTGTGATCGTTCTGCACGCTGAACGCGGAGTTCGCCACCGCGAAGAAGGCGTGCGAGGCGACACCGTTGAACAGGGTGACGGTCAGGACGACGAGGACCAGGAATCCGGCCGACGGCGCGAGCTCGCGCGGCACCCGCACCCAGCGATTGAGCTGGCGGGCCAGGAACCGGATGATCTCGCGCAGCGTCCGATAGGCCGCGACCAGCCCGGCACACACCGCGATGCTGAGCAATCCGGTGCGCAGGTAGGCCGGGGTGGTGGTGCCCTCCATGCCCATCAGGGTGGTGATCTCGCGCTGCCAGCGGGCCGACTGCACCAACATGAAGGCCGCGGTGAGGGCGGCGGTGAACAGGATCGCGGATTTCACCGCATAACGCACCCAGGTCGGCGGCGGCGAAATCCGATCGCGCAGCAGCTTGGCCAGCCGCGGCCGGCCCCACAGGCGGAACAGCCACTCCAGCACGCAGCCGAGGCCGTAACCGAGCGCGGCATTGATGCCACTGATCAGGCCCTGGAACAGCCAGTCGCGCGGCACCAGCGACGGTGTCACCGAGAGCGCGAAGAAGATCGTCGCGAAGACCAGCCCGACATAGTTCAGATCGATGATGTCCTCGGCACGCCGCACCACCACGACGCCGCGCGCACGCAGCTTCGCCAGGGTGGTTGCGGATTCGAGCATCGGTCAGCGTGTCGGCGCGATGCCCGGATCTCGGCGGTCGGGATCGGGCACGGGCGTCGACTGGTCCGTAGCGATCATCACCCGAACAGTATGCGGGTGCACCCCTGCTTATTTCAGTTGATGTTCGCGGGCCGAGGAGATCGCCAGGTAATCCCGGATCCGGTCCGCCGAATCGGCCGACCAATCCGGCGGCTGCGCGATCGCGGCCCACCCGTCGAGCACCAGATCACCGTAGTTGTGCCCGTGTCCGTCGTTGACGCTCTGAGCATGCGGCAGATCTGCGGCGACCTGCCAGAACGTGACGATCGGATACCACGTCATCCGCGGGGACACATCGGGACCGCGCGGCTCGCGCAGCCAATCCGGTTGGGCGAAGAGCAGATCCGCCGACCACCAGACCACCGGATCGGACGCGTGCTGCAGATAGGCGATGCGCGGCGGCAGCCAGGTATCCCCAGGCTTCCACAGGTCGCCGCGACTGTCGGCGAAGCGCACCACCAGTCCGTCGGCGTAAGTCGGCAGTATTTCCGGTGCGCCGGGATCGCGGCGGTCGGTGAATTCGCTCCACAGCCGGTTGGAGTTCGGCGGTCCGACCCACAGCACGCCATCGGTGCGCGACCGAATATCGGCCAGGCCGGTGAAAGCGCCTTCGGAGCCCTGTGAACCCAGGCTCTCGCCGTAGACGAGCAACTTCGGCCGCGCCCCTTCCGGCCGCGCCGACCAGTGCTCATAAACCTTGTCGAAGACCAGCTTTCCCATCTGGGTGGCCTTGTCCTTATCCGACAGGAATGACAGCACACTCGGCAGATATGAATACTGGGTCGCGGCGATCGCGGTATCGCCGTTGTACATCAGCTCGATGGATTCGGCGCTGCTCGAATCGACCCAACCGGTGCCCGTCGTCGTCACGACCACCAGCACCTTGCGCTCGAATGCGCCGGTGCGCTCCAACTCCGCCGCAACCAGTTCCGCCTGCGCCTGCGGGCCGTCGGCCGACTCCAATCCCGCGTAGACCCGAATCGGTTCGAGCGCTGGCTTTCCGGTGACCCGGGCGATATCGGCGGCGCTCGGCACGAAGGAGACGAACCAGCGGCCCTCGGCGCCGAGCGTGTCCCATGCGGCCAACGAGTTCGGACTGCCGGAACGCTGCGGCAGTTGCGGCTGTACTGCATTCGACGAGGTCTCGCCGTTGCGCACACTGAAGGCCGAATTCGCGACGTAGAAAAAGACTTTGGTGAGCACACCGTTGAACAGCAGCACCGCCGCGACGACCACGACGAGGACGCCGGTCGGGACGGCCAGCTGGCGCGGATAGTGGGCCCGCCTGATCAGCTCGAACGCGATCGAACGGACGAGCCACCGCAGCGCACGGAATACCGCGATGCCGGTCGCGCCGACCAGCGTGCTCAGCGCGCCGGTGCGCAGGAAACTGGTGGTCGTCGTCGGTTCCATGCCCATGAGGGTGGTGATTTCGCGCTGCCAGTGCGCCGACGCGACCAGCAGGTGGATACCGAAGCCGAGGCAGGCCAACGCGATAGCGGTCTTGACCGCGCCGGGCAGCCACTTCGGCCGTCTCGCCCACCTCCGGGTGACCGCGGGCGGCAGCTGAGCGGCCTTGCGGCGCAGTGGTTTCCGAACCCATTTGCGGTACGCCCACTCGAACAGACAGCCGACGCCGTAGCCGATGACCGCGTTGATACCGCTGACCAACCCCTCGAACAGCCAATCCCGTGGCAACAGCGACGGTGTCAGCGACCAGCCGAAGAACACCGTGGCCACGATGAGGCCGACGTAGTTGGGATGGAAGAAGCGTTCGACGGCGCCGACAATCCTGCCGACGCCCCCGCGTATGGCTACCGAGACCTCATCAGCCCCCGGCGCGCTCAAATGGCACTGGCCCCGAACAGCTTCGGCAGCGTGCCCTCGTGCGCCGCGCGCAATTCGTCCAGGGTGATCGAGAACTGACCCTGCACCTCAACGGAATCCGAACCCTGATCGACCACACCGATGCGCACCCACGGCAATTCGCGCGCGGTGCACATCTTGGTGAAGCGGGTCTCCTCCGAACGCGGCACCGCGACGAGCACCCGGCCCGCCGATTCGGAGAATAGCTGCACGAACGGATCCGACCCCTCGGGAAGCAGGATGCGGCAACCGGTTTCACCCGCCAGCGCGGCCTCGACCACGGTCTGGATCAGGCCGCCCTCGGAAAGGTCGTGCGCCGCGCTGATCATGCCGTCGCGCGAACCCGAGGTCAGCACCTCGGCGAGCAGTTGCTCGCGGGCGAAGTCGACCTTGGGCGGCACGCCGCCGAGATGGTCGTGGGCGACCTGCGACCAGATCGAGCCGCCGAATTCGTCGGCGGTCTCGCCGAGCAGGATCAGCGTCTCGCCCGGCTCCAGGCCGAGGCCGGTCGGAATGCGCCGGTGCACATCGTCGATGACGCCGAGCACGCCGACCACCGGGGTCGGCAGGATGGCGTCCTGACCGGTCTGGTTGTAGAAGCTGACATTGCCGCCGGTGACCGGAATGCCCAGGGCCACACAGCCGTCCGCGAGACCGCGCACCGCCTGCTGGAACTGCCACATCACGCCCGGATCCTCGGGCGAACCGAAGTTGAGGCAGTTGGTGACGGCCTTCGGCGTCGCGCCGGTGGTGGCCACATTGCGGTAGGCCTCGGCCAGCGCGAGCTGCGCACCGGTGTACGGGTCGAGCTTGGTGTAGCGGCCCGACGCGTCGGTGGCCAGCGCGATGCCGCGGCCGGTCTCCTCGTCGATCCGGATGACACCCGCGTCGGCATGTTCGGCGAGCACGGTATTGCCGCGGACGTAGCGGTCGTACTGCTCGGTGATCCACCTGCGGCTGCACAGCTGCGGGCTGGCGACCATCTGCAGCAGGGTGGCGCGCAGTTCCTCGGGCGTCTTCGGCCGGGGCAGGGTGTCCGGGGTGTCGGCGATCAGCGCATCCTGGAAATCCGGTCGCTGCACCGGGCGCTCGTACACCGGGCCCTGATGTGCGACGGTGCGCGGCGGCACGTCGACGACGGTCTCGCCGTGCCAGCTGATGACCAGCCGGTCGCCCTCGGTGACCTCACCGATGACCGTGGCCAGCACATCCCACTTGTGGCAGACGGCCATGAACGCGTCCACGTTCTCCGGCGTGACCACCGCGCACATGCGCTCCTGCGATTCGCTGGAGAGCACCTCGGCCGGGGTCATGCCCTTGGCGCGCAGCGGCACCTTGGTCAGGTCGATATGCATGCCGCCGTCGCCAGCGGCCGCGAGTTCGGAAGTGGCGCAGGACAATCCGGCACCGCCGAGGTCCTGGATGCCGACCACCAGTTTGGCCGCGTACAGCTCGAGACAGCACTCGATGAGCACCTTCTCGGCGAACGGGTCGCCGACCTGGACGCTGGGCAGCTTCTTGCGGCCGGTACCGGATTCGTCACCCGAGAAGGTGTCCGAGGCCAGCACCGAAACACCGCCGATGCCGTCCAGACCCGTGCGCGCGCCGAACAGAATGATCTTGTTGCCCGCGCCGGAGGCGAAGGCCAGATGCAGATCCTCGACCCGCATCACGCCCGCGCACAGCGCGTTAACCAATGGGTTGCCCTGATACGAGGCGTCGAAGACGGTCTCGCCGCCCACATTCGGCAGCCCGAGCGAGTTCCCGTAGCCGCCGACACCGCGCACCACGCCGTCGACAACACGCCGGGTATCGGCCGCATCCGCCGCACCGAAGCGCAGCTGATCCATCACCGCGATGGGCCGCGCGCCCATGGCCATGATGTCGCGCACGATGCCGCCGACGCCGGTGGCCGCGCCCTGATACGGCTCCACATAGGAGGGGTGGTTGTGGCTCTCCACCTTGAAGGTGACCGCCCAGCCGTCACCGACATCGACGACGCCCGCGTTCTCACCGATGCCCGCGAGCATCGATGACTTCATCTCCTCGGTGGTGGTCTCGCCGAAGTAGCGCAGGTGCACCTTCGAGGACTTGTAGGAGCAGTGCTCGCTCCACATCACCGAGTACATGGCCAATTCGGCGTCGGTCGGCCGACGGCCGAGGATTTCCTTGATCCGCGCGTACTCGTCGTCCTTGAGACCGAGCTCCTTGTACGGCTGCGGGGCATCGGGAGTCGCTGCGGCTGCGCTTACGGTGTCGACCTGCGGAGTCACGGAGTACCAGGGTCCTTTCGGGCCGGAGCGCGAAGCTGGGGATTCGCCCTGAAGTTTAGCTGTGGCCCTCGATGGGCAGCCGGTCGCATCGGCCAGGCGTCCGGATCGCCGGTTTTCAGCCGCGCGCCCCGGCCGAATCGCCGGGCGCGGAATGTGACGCAGAACATTGTGTGGATCGGCGTGAATGCCTCGGGTCGGCACGCATTGCGCCACTTCGCAACCGCTACGCTTTGGCGGTGAACGATCGATCGGGGGTTGCGGATCAGGCTGAGCAGCCCGTCACCACGCAGGACACCCGGCTCGAATCCGGCTCGCCGCGATTGTCGATGTCGAACCCACAGGTGCGCTGGCTGCTGATCGCTATCGCCCTGTTCGCCGTGTCGGCGATCGTCTCACTGGTGGTGCACTGGTGGAACGGCTACATCGATCTCCAGGTCTATCGCAACGGCGCTCGCGTCTGGCTCGACGACGGCGAGTTGTACGGACCGATGCCCCCGGTCGAGGGGATCGGACTGCCGTTCACCTATCCCCCGCTGGCCGCCCTGTTCTTCGCACCGCTCGCGCTGATGCCGCTGCAGCTGGCCGAGGTGCTGGTGACCGCGACCTCGGTGCTCAGCCTCGGCATCACGCTGTGGCTGGTGCTCGCGCGGCTGCGCCCGACCCTGGAGCGGCGGACCACACTCGCGCTGGTCATCGGCGCGGTCGCGGTGGCGCAGATGTTCGAACCGATCCGGCAGACCTTCGGCTTCGGTCAGATCAATCTGGTGCTGATGGCCGCGATCACCATGGATTGTCTTGTCCGCAAACCGTTCTGGCCGCGCGGCATGCTGATCGGCATCGCGGTGTCGGTGAAGCTGATCCCCGCCGGATACCTGCTCTACTTCCTACTGCGCCGGGATTGGAAGGCGGCGGGCACGCTGATCGTCTCCGCGATCGTCGCGGTCGGACTCGGATTCCTGCTGTTCCCCAGCGATTCCGCCGAATACTGGTTCCACACCCTGGCCGATACCGGCCGCATCGGCCCGCCCTACTTCGCGGGCAATCAGTCGATCAAGGGCATGGCCTTCCGCCTCGGCGTCGCCGATTCGCTGGCGACGCTGATCTGGATCACGTTGTCGCTGATCGCGATTGCCCTCGCGGCCGTGTGGATGCACCGACTGATCGAATCCGGCCAGCAGGTGTCCGCGCTGCTGGTGAACGCGGCCGCGGTACTGCTGGTCTCCCCGGTCTCCTGGTCGCATCACTGGGTATGGATCGCCCCCGCCATACTCGTCGCCGCCGACGCCATCGCCCGCGGCACCCGCAATCGCTGGTTCATCGGTTCCGTCGCCGCCTTCACCGTCCTGTTCCTGATCGGCCCACAATGGCTCCTACCCCACTCCAAGGATCTAGAACTCGGCTGGGCCTGGTGGCAACAAATCATCGGCAGCAGCTACATACTCGCCACCCTGGCGGTCTTCGTCGTAGCCGTCATCACCTACCACCCGACCACCACAGCAACGCGAGAGAAATCCGCCACACCAACCTAGGTGCACCCCCTCATCGACGGTAGTCAAACGGTGCCTCGCAACCCCGACACCAACAACCATTCGACTCCCCTCGAAACGCTCGAGAACGCAACCACAGCCAGTCGACCGAGCTGGAAGCCGTCCGCCTGCCCACCCGACTGCGGGAGGTAAGCCGGGTACGGCACACGACGCGCCCAGCACTGCACCGGCAAAACCACGGAACACCAAACCAACCGGGGTCCAGCACCCCCTAGAAGTCGGTCCAGAACAACAGGACCCACCGCAGCCCACCCAACCCGAACGCCACCACCCACCCCCCTCAGTTGGACGCGTGATCACGTGGAATCTGTGGCGGCATCGCCCGAGAACCCCCCGCCACCAGTGCCACCTGATCTTGATCGCACCTGACGGTAAGCGGCCTAGGGGGCGGGGGTGAGGAAGGCGGCGAGTGCGGCGGCGTAGGCCGGGACGTCTTCGGCGCCCATTAGTTCGCGCGCTGAGTGCATTGCGAGTTGCGGGGCGCCGACGTCAACCGTCGGCATGCCGGTGCGGGCGGCGGTCATCGGGCCGATGGTGGAGCCACAGGGCAGATCGGCGCGATGTACGTAGCGCTGCAGCGGGACCTCGGCCTGGGCACAGGCCAGGGCGAATGCGCCGGCGCCCACTGCGTCGGTGGCGTAGCGCAGGTTCTGGTTGACCTTGAGCACCGGACCGCCATTGACCTCGATGCGGTGCGCGGGTTCGTGCCGGTCCGGGTAATTGGGGTGCGTCGCATGCGCCATATCGCCGGAGGCACAAACGGATCCGGCCAGCGCGGCCAGATATTCGGAACGGCCGCCGCCGCGCGAGAGCACGATGCGCTCCAGCACTGTCGGCAGCAGATCGGATTGCGCGCCCCGATCGGACTGACTGCCGACCTCCTCGTGGTCGAACATCGCCAGCACCGGAATGGCCGCGCCGGGTTCCTCGATCGCCGCAAGGAAGGCGCGCAGTCCCGCGTAGCAGGTGCCCTGATTGTCCAGGCGCGGCGCGCTCACCAGATCACGGTCACGACCGACCAATCGACTCGGCGCCAGGTCATGGGTCATCAGCTCCCAGCCGAGCACGTGATCGGAATCGACCCCCGCGTTTTCGGCGACGAAATCGAGGAAGGAGCGCGGCTGCGCGCCGACACCCCAGATCGCGTTGACGTGACGCTGCGGGTCCAGGGTGACGCCGCGGCGGTCCTCGGACAGGTGAATCGCCAACTGCGGCACCCGCAGAATCGGTTCATCGATGCGAACCAGCCGGTCGCGCACCACATTTCCGTCCCGCACGCTGAGCCGCCCCGAGATGCCGAGTTCGCGATCCAGCCAAGAGTTCAGCCACGCGCCGCCGTAGGGCTCGAGCCCGACCAACTGCCAACCGGCCGATGCCAGATCCGGCTGCTGCTTCACCCGCAGGTTGGGGCTGTCGGTATGCGCACCGACCACGCGGAACGGCGTGTCGCCCGACGCATCGGCCGTCGCCCAAGCGACCAGCGAGCCCCCACGCACGACGTAGTGTCGGCTCGGCCCGTCCGATGGCCACGGCGTCGACTCCGCGAGCCGGGTGAAGCCTTGGGCGTCCAACTCCTGCGCGACCGTCCGGCAGACATGGAAGGGCGAGGGTGAGTCATCGATGAAGGCGCACAACCCGGCGGCCGTGGCAGCGGTAGTGGAAACGGGCATGCCTGCGATCCTAAGCAGGCGTCCAGCAGAACCCCGGAACCGATCGACTCGATTCCCGGATCCGCATCCGCCACCGCGAGACAGTTGGGCGTCGAGGGCGCGGCCGTCGTCGTCAACTACCGCTCGGAGCGAGCCGCGCAGCGGACTGTTCGCGGATGCTCCATGCACGCCAGTCACCAACCGCGTCTGGCCGCTATCGGGTTGCCCGGCCGCTGACCGGTGTTGTCACCCAGGTCATCTCCGTCGCCATGGTGAGCCGCCGCTCGGCCGCGCAGACTCCGCAGCCGCACAATGAGTTCCGCGCCCTGCATCACACAACCGCGCCAAACCTCGGGATAGTCGCCGTCCTCACCGATGATCAGTACGAGCTGAATTTCGAGGCAATTGCAGACATTCCATTTCGAACTCAACTGAAGGAACGGCATTCCCCTCGGCAGCACATACGGAACCGTCCGTTCGGAACGTTTCGCCGGATTAATTCATCCGACGATTAGGGCCTTACCGCGAGAACTACTCGGAAGAAACGAGTTCCAGTAAACGCATCAGCTCGGCATAACGGCGCGCCCCGATGCGCGCACGCAACTGCTGCTCCGCGCGCACCTCCTCGGCGCGCACCGAATCGACCAGATCAGAACCGAGCCGACTCAGACCGATCAGAATGCGGCGGCGGTCGTCCTCGGCGGCCACCCGGAAGATCAGGCCGCGTTCGGCGAGGGCGTCGGCATGTCTGGTCGCCGACGACGGCGGTAGCTGTGACCTGGCCGCGAGCTCACTCATGGTGACCCCGAACTCGGTGGACAGATTCGAAAGCATCGACCACTGATCGGCGGTGAGCTGCCTGGCACCCAGGGCGGCGTCGAGGTGATCCAGCCAACGCCGTTCCGCGGCACGCAGCGCACCATGCAGCGTGGAATATCCGCTTACAATGGTCGTCATTGTTTCCTGCCTGCCATGAATTTCGCTCGAACGAGAAGAAGAGTACCGAATGTCAGCGTTCGGCGAGAGCCCAGACGGCACGGTCGAGATCCTGAACATTGTGCCGATGCAGGGTCCCGGCGGTATCGTGGCCGCATCGTGCGATGCCGCGATTTCTCTGGCCGTCGACGAAATCAATGCTGGCGCAGGATTTCTCGGGCGCGAAATTCGTACCACGAATATCGATGGCGGCCGGGATCCGCGTGCGGTCGCCGAGGAGGTCTCGGCGCTGCTGGCCACCGGAATGGTGCATGCGATCACCGGCTGGCACACCTCCGCGGTGCGGCTGGCGGTGGCACGCGCCAATGCCGGGCGGGTGCCGTATGTCTTCGCGACCGGCCATGAAGGCCTGACCAATGAGCGCCCCGGCGTGCTGATGCTCGGGGAGCATCCGGCGGGCCAGACCCTACCCGCGGTGCACTGGCTGGAGCGCGAACACGGCGTGCGCCGCTGGGCGATCATCGGCAACGACTACATCTGGCCGCGCGAATCCGCGAAGGCGGTGCGCCGCAGCCTGGCCGATCCGAGCGCGATCGTGCTGGAGCGGTTCGTACCGCTCGGCGCACCGGACTTCGGCGAATTCCTGCGCCATCCCGCGCTGGACCAGGCCGACGCCGTCATCATCCTGATGGTCGGCGCGGACGTCTCCCGCTTCAACAAGCAGTTCGCCGCGACCGGACGCGCCGACACCCTGCTGCGGATCAGCCCAGCCGCCGACGAGAACGTGCTGCTGGCGGGCGGTCCCGAAGCAAATCACAACTTCTATGTGGCATCGAGCTTCTTCGTCGACCCGCGCACCGCCGACGGACGCGACCGGCTGGCCCGCTACCGCCGACTACACGGCGACTTCGCGCCCGCGCTGACCAGTTTCAGCAATATGAGCTACGAGGCGATCCACACGCTGCGCGCGATCAGCGAGACGGTCGGATCACTACATGTCCCCGAAGTGCACGCGGCGCTCGATCAGGGCGTGCTGCTCGAAACCCCCGGCGGCACACGGGTATTCCTCGGAAACCAGGCCCAGCAGCACGGCTACATCGCGCTGGCCGACGGCGTCGATTTCGACATCATCGCCCAGATCACCTAGCCGACCGCCCGCCGACGGCAGTCGAATGGCGGCTTGCGCCGCTGGCCACAGCGACCTTTCGACCACCGTCGATCACTGTCGTCCGAGCGAGCGCCGGGATCCAGGACACGCCTGCGCTTTTGGGTGCCGGCGTCGGCGGGACGGCGTGGTGGCTAGGACGAAACCAGGGTGTCGAGAACCGATAGGAACAGTCCGAGGCCGTCGTCGCTCGGACCGGTCAACGGCTCGGTCGCGTGCTCCGGATGCGGCATCAGGCCGACGATCCGGCCATCGGCCGAGGCGATGCCCGCGATATCGCGCTGCGAGCCGTTCGGATTGTCACCGGCGTAGCGGAAGACCACCCGGCCCTCACCCTCGAGTTCGTCGAGCACCCGCTCGGAGGCCTGGTAGCGGCCCTCGGCGTTCTTGACCGGGATGAGGATCTGGGCGCCGGGCTCGAAGCGCGAGGTCCACGCGGTATTCGCGGATTCGACGCGCAGCCACTCGTCGCGGCAGACGAAGTGCAGGCCCTCGTTGCGGGTCAGCGCGCCGGGCAGCAGACCGGCCTCGCACAGCACCTGGAAACCGTTGCAGATGCCGAGCACCGGCAGGCCCTTGCCCGCGGCCTTGACGACCTCACCCATCACCGGCGCGAACCGGGCGATGGCACCGGCGCGCAGGTAGTCGCCGTAGGAGAAGCCGCCGGGCACGACCACCGCGTCGACCTGCTTCAGATCGGCATCGGCATGCCACAGACTGACCGCCTCGGCACCCGCCAGCTTGACCGCCCGAGCGGCGTCGACATCATCGAGCGTGCCGGGAAAAGTAATGACCCCGATCCGTGCGGTCATGACTGCGCCTCGCTGACGCTCGGCTCCGTCATGCCCGCAAGGGCGGCTGTGTTTTCGATTCGCTCGCTGCGCTCGCTCATGCCGAGACCCGCACGACCTTCCAGTCCTCGATCACGGTGTTGGCGAGCAGCGCCTCGGCGATCTGTTCGAGCTCAGCGTCGCTGACACTGTCGTCGACATCGAGTTCGAATCGCTTGCCCTGCCGCACATCCGACACTCCGGCGAATCCCAGGCGCGGGAGCGCGCCGGCGATGGCCTGACCCTGCGGATCCAGGATCTCGGCCTTCGGCATCACCTCGACCACGACTCGTGCCACGCGTTGCTCCTCAGGTGGTGTTGGGGTTACCTGAGCAGCGTAGTTGTCCAGCTTGTCCGAGCTACGGCCGGGGTCGCGTCAAATAGCATGGCCCCATGCGCATAGCCCACTTCGGCCACTCCTGCATCCTCGTCGAGTTGCACGGTAAGAAGGTGCTGTTCGATCCGGGCACCTTCTCGCACGGCTTCGAGGGCATTACCGGCCTGGACGCCATCGCGGTCACCCACCAGCATCCCGACCATATCGATCCGAACCGGATCCAGGCATTGCTCGACAACAATCCGGACGCACGCCTGTTCAGCGATCCACAGACCGCGCAACTGCGCGTCGAACCGTGGGAGCCGGTGCACGCGGGCAATGTGATCACCCTCGGTGACCTCCAGATCACCGGAGGCGGCGGCCGGCATGCGGTGATCCATCCGGAAATCCCGGTGATCGACAACACCGTCTTCCAGCTCGGCACCCCGGACGATCCAGCCCAACTCGTCCACCCCGGCGACTCCCTGTGGGTGCCGCCCGTCCCGGTCGGCGTACTCGCCATCCCCGCCTCCGCCCCATGGATGCGCATCAGCGAAGCCGTCGACTACCTACGCGCCGTCAGCCCCCGCACCGCCTTCCCCATCCACTTCGGCATCATCCACCCGGACGCCCAGGGCATCTACTTCACCCGCCTATCCGAAATGCGCCCCACCGGAACAGACTTCACCGTCATCACCCCCGAAACCCACCAATACTTCTAGCCTCGGGATTCGGACAGCCGATCGCCATGCGCTCATGCAGGAGAGCGGTCCTGCGCGAGCGCATGGCGATCGAGTGACCAGCTCTAGCGGCCCTGTTCGGCGTACGTGGTGAGGAAGAGGGCTTCCGCGAGGGCTATGTGCTCGATTTCGGTGGGGTCCACGCTCTCGTTGGGGGCGTGGATCAGGCATTTCGGTTCCTCGACCCCGAGCAGCATGATCTCCGCGCGCGGGTAGGTGTCGGCGAAGACATTGCACAGCGGGATCGATCCGCCCTGCCCCTGTGTGGTCGTCGCCCGGCCGTACGACGCGGTGAGCGCGGCATCCATCGCGGTGCGTGCCGGACCGCCGCTGGCCGACCGGAACGGCGCGCCGGTCGACTCGGTCTCCACCGTGAGTTTGGCCCGCCACGGTGTATTCGCCCGCAGGTGCGCGGTCAGCAGTTCCAGCGCGCCGTCCGGATCGGTGCCGGGCGGAATGCGCAGGTTGAGCCGGGCCCGTGCCGCGGGCTGAATGGCCGCCGATGAACCGACCACCTTCGGCGCATCGATGCCGACCACCGTCAAAGCCGGTCGCGCCCAGAGCATATCGGCGACAGTGCCGTCACCGGTGAGTTCGACGCCGCCGAGCACGCCTGCGTCGGCACGGAATTGGTCCTCCGAGTACTGCACACCAGGCCAGCGTTGGTCATTGGGCAGACCGGCCACCGTGGTGTTGCCGTGTTCGTCGCGCAGCGATGCGAGCAGGTGGATGAGCGCGGCGAGCGCATCGGGGGCCGGACCGCCGAACATGCCGGAATGCATGGGCCCGGCGAGGGTTTCGACGGTGACGATGACATTCACACTGCCGCGCAAAGTCTCGGTGAAGGTCGGCACCCCGGCGGCGAAATTGCCGCTGTCACAGACCAGAATCGCGTCGGCGCGCAACAGATCCGGGTTGGCCTCGACGAATCGTTCGAGTCCGCCGGTGCCCTGCTCCTCGGAGCCCTCGGCGACCAGCGTTACCCCCAGCGGCAGGTCCGCGCCCAGCGCCCGCAGCGCGGTCAGGTGCATCACGATATTGCCCTTGCAGTCCGCGCTGCCGCGCCCGTACCACCGGCCGTCCTTCTCCGTCAGCTCCCAGGCCGGGGTGCGCCAGGCCCCGTCGTCCAGCGGCGGCTGCACGTCGTAGTGGCAGTAGAGCAGTACGGTCGGCGCGCCTTCGGGCGCGGAACGGGAGGCGATGACCGCCTTACTGCCGTCAGGTGTTTCGTGCAGGCCCACCTTTGTCAGACCCGCCGCGGCGAACGCATCGGCCACCCATTGCGCGGTCCGCTCGCATTCCTCGGCCGGGAACTGTCGCGGATCGGCCACCGACTTGAACGAAACCAGTTGGGCGAGATCGGTTTTCGCCTGCGGCATCAGGGCGGCCACCCGTGCGCGCAGGGCGGCGGTACGAGGATCCTCGGAAGTCATGCCAGCGCCTCACTTGGTCGTATTGCAAACGGCAACGGCACACTAATCCGGGACAGCCGCAATGCCGCGCCGACACCACTCTTACGCGGCAAACCTGTCCGATATGCGAATTCGCCCTCGTCGTAGATGCCGCGGGCGGTCATCGACTCGCTGATGCGCGTGGCATCGCCGCGCTCCAGCAATCGGGAGCGCAGACCGCTCCACCCGAGCGGGATCGACGACCTTGCCGTCGGTGCGGGATTTCGTAGCGGACATCACTTGCTCTGTGACATGCTGATAGTCCATATATTGAAGCGTAATCAGCTAGCACCCATAGGGTCTCGCTGAATGTCTAAGCGACACAGCTAGTTTCGAGTTCCAGGTAACTGGTATCAGCTGTTGCCAAACAATTGCTGCGAGTGCGCTGGAGGCGAGATGGCTTTCAACCCGGAATCCGACGATATATTCGCGATGCCAGCATTGGACCGGACCGCGCCCAAGGGCGGGTTCCCGGCTCCCGAGATACTTCCCGACATCGCCTACGAGATCGTGCACGACGAACTCATGCTCGACGGCGTATCCCGGATGAACCTGGCCACCTTCTGTACCACCTGGGTCGATGACAAGGCGCGCCGATTGATGGCCGAATCCCTCGATAAGAACATCGTCGACAAGGACGAGTATCCGCAGACGGCGGAGCTGGAGCGACGCTGCGTGCGGATGGTGGCCGATCTGTGGCACGCCCCCGATCCGGCGCGCACGCACGGCACCTCGACCACCGGATCCAGTGAGGCCGCGATGCTCGGCGGGCTGGCCGCGAAGTTCCGCTGGCGCAAGCGCGGCGGCACCGGCACACCCAATTTCGTCTGCGGTCCGGTCCAGGTGTGCTGGGAGAAATTCGCCCGCTACTTCGATGTGGAGATCCGGCAGATCCCGCTGCGCGGCGATCGGCTCACCATGCGTCCGGACGATGTGGTCGCGCACTGCGACGAGCACACGATCATGGTGGTGCCCACCTTCGGCCAGACCTTCACCGGACTGTTCGAGGATGTCGCGGGCATGAGCAAGGCCCTGGACCAACTGCAGTCGGTCAGTGGTCTGGATATCCCGATCCACGTCGACGCCGCCAGCGGCGGCTTCCTCGCACCATTCACGGCACCGGATCTGATCTGGGATTTCCGGCTGCCGCGGGTCAAGTCGATCAATGCCTCGGGCCACAAGACCGGCCTCGCCCCGCTCGGCTCCGGCTGGGCGATCTGGCGCGAAGCCGCCGACCTGCCCGGCGAGCTGATCTTCAATGTGGACTACCTCGGCGGCAGCCGGCCCACCTTCAACCTCAACTTCTCCCGACCCGGCGGCCAGGTGATCACGCAGTATTACGACTTCATCCGCCTCGGCCGCACCGGCTATACCCGGCTGCAGTCGGCGATCTACCACGTCGCCCAGTATCTGGCCGAGGGCCTGACCAGGCTCGGGCCCTTCGAGATGATCCACGGCGGCAATCCGCATCATGGCATTACCGCGGTGTCCTGGCGGCTGCGCGGCGACCAGGATTTCAACCTCTACGACCTGTCCGATCGACTCCGCACCCGCGGCTGGCTGATCGCGGCGTATCCGCTGCCCGCCGACCGCCAGAACGAGACCATCATGCGCGCGGTGATCCGACACGGATTCACCCACGACATGGCGGATCTGCTGCTCGCCGATATCGTGCGCGGCCTCGAACAACTGGCGAAGCATCCGGTGTCGACCTCGCTCACCCGCGCGGAGGCGGGCGGGTTCACGCACAACGCGACCGCGGCCGTGCCGACCGAGAAGGCAACAGCGGTCGGGGCGAAGTCGTGACCACCCGATAGACAGGGAAAGTCCCGCACGCCGAATAGCTCTGGCGGAGCATCGATTCCGCCGCCGCCCCATTCCGCCGTGCGCCGCCGCCCGGTTACGCCAATGCGGGCGGCGGCGCCGCTCGTGCGGCGGTGCCGACCACACCCCCTACACGGCTCGTGCCGATCAGGCCGCCCTGGCGGCGGTGAACGGCTCCCAGCGGTACACCTCGCTGGCCGCGCCGTGGAACAGCGCGAGATCGACCGCGTCGAGCATGGCCTGACGCGGACCGGAGCGGCCGAGCTGCGCGGCGGAAACGGCCAGGCGCAGCACGCCGCCGCGGCGCGCGGTCCGCGCCGCGCCGAGCACCAGCGCTCGACACCACCACGGCTCGGCGCGGAAACCCTCCCCGATGCCGTAGACGCGCGCCTTCTGCGCGATATTGCGTTCGAGATCGAGGATCGAGGTCAGGCCGAGCGCGAGCCGGAAGCCGACCTCGGGCAGCGCCTCGATGGCGCCCCCGGAGGCATCCCAGCGCGGGGCCGCGAAGAGCCGGGTGCGCAGTTCGACCTGTTCCAGCACCCGGTCCGCGGCGGTGAGCCGCAGGCGTGCCTCATGCCTGGGCAGCGTGGCGAATTCGGCCCTGCGCCGCTTGGTCGCCGCCTGGTCGTAGCCGTGCAGCACGATCGCATCGCCGCGGGCCCGGCGCCCGCGCAGCCAGGACTGCGTCGCCGCATCCTCGACCAGCCGGTATCCGCCCTTCAGCCGCGGCGCGACCAGCAGCGAAAGCCGCACATCGCGGCGATCCATCTCGGCCGCGAACTCGATGGCCGCATCCCGCGTGGTGTCCCGGATCCCGGAAATCGACACGATCAGCTCAGCGTTCATGACCTCACGGTGCCAGCCGCAGATGTACTCGGCGTGCAGGGCGGATGACCCGCCGACGAACACTCCGTCACACCGGCATCGCGCTCACATCAGGGATCAGCTATCTCGATCAGATCTTCGCGGCGCTGACCGCCGCCAGCTGTCGGCGAACTTGGTACCCGCATCGTGAGCGGCCGGGCGAACCGGCCGCTCACCGAACCTATGCGTCGGCGAGGCCGAGGGTGTCGAGGACCCAGGCGTATTCGAAGCCGACTTCCTTCCACTTCTCGTAGCGGCCGCTGACGCCGCCGTGACCCGCGCTCATTTCGGTCTTGAGCAGCAGTGGTGCGTCACCGGTCTTGGTGGCGCGCAGTTTGGCGACCCACTTGGCGGGTTCGACGTAGAGGACGCGGGTGTCGTTGAGGCTGGTGATGGCCAGGATCGCCGGATAGTCCTTGGCCTCGATGTTCTCGTAGGGGGCGTAGGACTTCATGTAGTCGTAGACATCCTTGTCCGCCAATGGATTACCCCATTCGTCCCATTCGATGACGGTGAGCGGCAGCGATGGGTCCAGGATCGAGGTCAGCGGGTCGACGAAGGGCACGTTGGCCAGCATGCCCTTGAACAGTTCGGGCGCGAGGTTCGCCACCGCGCCCACCAGCAGACCGCCCGCACTGCCGCCGTCGGCGACCAGCCGGTCCGCCGAGGTGACGCCGGTATCGATGAGATGTCTTGCGCAGGAGACGAAATCGGTGAAGGTGTTCTTCTTGGTGAGCGTCTTGCCGTGCTCGTACCAGAGCCGTCCCATTTCCCCGCCACCGCGCACATGCGCGACCGCGAAGACCATGCCGCGATCGAGCAGCGAGAGCCGCGACACCGAGAACGACGGATCCATGCTGGCTTCGTAGGAGCCGTATCCGTATAGCAGCAGCGGTTTCGGGCCCTCGGGGAGGTCCTTCTTGCGCACCAGCGAAATCGGGATCCGGGTGCCGTCCGCCGCGACCGCCCAATCCCGGTGCTGCTCATAGTCGTTCGCGTCGTACCCGCCGAGCACCGGCTGCTCCTTGCGCAGCAGCAACTCACCGGTCGCGGGCACATAGTCGAAGACCTGCATCGGCGTGATGAACGAGGTCAGTCCGATCCGCAGCGTCGGCTGCTCCCATTCCGGGTTGGCGCCGGAACCGACCGCGAAAAGCTCCAGTTCGATTTCGAGTTCGCGCAGCTCGCCGTAGCCGGACTCGGTCAGCGGCCAAATGGCGACCCGGGTCAGGGCTTCGCGGCGGTAGCTCAGCACCAGATGGCTGGCGAACGGGTCGATATCCTCGAGCCGCACATCATCGCGGTGGCCGATCAGCAGCGTCATATTCGACGGATCCGATACCGGGGCCTCGGCGAGCACGAAGTTCTCCGCCTTCACCCCGTCCACGACATCGTTGTGCAGGATCAGGAACCGGTCCTCGCCACCGACAACGGCGTGTTCGGCGGAGTATTCGACGCCCTCGCGCCGGGGCAGGATGACCCGGAATTCCCCTTCCGGATTATCGGATTCGAGCACCCAGCCCTCGGTGGTGATCTTGGAGCCGACCCAGATCATCAGGTACTTCTCCGAGCGGGTCGCGCCGATGCTCACCCAGTAGCGCTCGTCGGGCTCGTGGAACACCTTGACGTCATCGGCCTTCGGCGTGCCGAGCCGGTGCCGCCACACGGTGTCGGGCCGCCAGGATTCGTCGACGGTCTGGTAGAAGACGTGCGTACCGTCCAGCGACCAGGTCGCGCCGGGCGCGGTGCCCGCGATCTGGTCGGCCAGCACCTCGCCGGTGCGCAGATCCTTGAACCGCAGCAGGTAGCGCTCGTCACCGCTGGTGTCCACCGAGTACGCGAGCAGAGTGCCGTCGTGGCTGATGGAGAAGGCGCCGAGCGCGAAGAAGTCGTGGCCCTCGGCGAGCTGGTTGCTGTCGAGCAGCACCTGTTCCCCCGGGATCTCGGTGTCGACCTCGAGTTGCGGCGGGGTCCAGGCGTCGATCCCCTCGGCCGCGGCATCGATCGGACAGCGGCAGTGCACGCCGTACTGCTTGCCCTCGAAGCTGCGCGAGTAGTACCAGTACTCGCCCATCCGGGTCGGCACCGACAGGTCGGTCTCCTGGGTGCGCGCCTTGATCTCGTCGAAGATCTTGTCCCGCAGCCCGCCGAGGTGCCGGGTCTGCGCGTCGGTGTAGGCGTTCTCGGCCTCCAGGTAGGCGATGACCTCCGGGCTGTCCTTATCGCGGAGCCACTCGTACTCGTCGATGAAGACATCGCCGTGATGCACCCGCTCGGTGCGCACCGTCTTGGCGATCGGGGCCGTCACCACCGCCGATTCATCGTCGGGGCTGGTGATCGTTCCGGTTCCACTGTCGAGAGCCATGGGCTCCACCCTACTGTTCCGGTACTTCTCCGCCCGCCGACCGGATGATCTCGTCGAGTACTTCACAGGCCCGGTGCATATCCTCGAGCGCCCGGCCGATGCGCCCGCGCTCCCGCATGAGTTGGTCGACGAGGAACGGGTTGGCGGTGGCGTTCGGTGTGCCGTCGGCGTCATGGGTGCACGGCAGCAACTGCGCGATGGTGTCGCTGCCCAGGCCGGCGGCGAACATCTGCTGGATCCGGATGACGCGGTCGACCGCCGATTCCGAGTATTCGCGCTGGCCACCGGGGGTGCGCTCGGATCCGAGAATCGCATGCGGGTGCCGCTGGCGATCGTCGACGCGGTCGCCGGGGCCGTCGGCTCGCGGCGCACCGCGATTCGCCTGTCACCGGGCAACCTCCAGTTCAATATGCGCGAGGACGATCCCGCACCGCTGTATCGAGCGCTGGTGGCCGAGTTGGACCGCCGTGACCTGGCCTATCTGCATCTGACCGATAACGACGACTATCCGGCCCTCGCCGATCTGCGGCCCCGCTGGCACGGCACGCTCATCGCGAATATCGGCGAGAACCGCAAGCCGACCACCGCGGTCGAGGCCGAAGCCGTGCTGCGCGACGGCCGCGCCGATCTGGTGTCGTTCGGACGCGCGTTCATCGCCAATCCCGATCTGGTGGAACGGATTACGCACGATCTGCCGTTGGCGTCGATCCGCGAGGAGCTGCTGTACGGGCGCGACGCGGCGGGATACAGCGACTATCCGCGCTGGGAGCCGAGCGCGGCGCGGTGCGCATGACAATGCGGCTGCACGGCCGCGAACCCCAGTAGGCTCGCGGCCATGCGTGCCACAATCGCGGTTCGTCTGTTGGCCGGTGCGGGGATGCTATTCGCCACGGCCGGAATCGGTGCGTTCGCACCGGCTTCCGCGTGCGCCTGCGGCGGGGTGGCCAATCCACCCGGCCACCCGGCCTCGGTGCGCGAGGAGACGGCGCTGGTCGGCTGGGATGGGCGGCGGGAGACGGTGCTGATGCGGCTTTCCCTGCAATCCGGCACCGACCGGGCGGCGCTGATCGTGCCGACGCCGAAACCGGCCACCGTCGCGGGCGGCGACGTGGCGACCTTCACCGAGTTGCGGAATCTGACCGCGCCCCGGATCGTCACCCAGCGCCGATGGTTCCCCCCGATGTCCGGGAACAGCGCCAGCGAGGGCGCGACGAGCGCTCCCGGCGCCGGCCCCACCGTTCTCGACCGTGTCCAGCTCGGTCCGCTGGAGGCGACCACCCTGTCCGGCGGTGACTTGGTTGGTATTCGAAAGTGGCTGAGCGACAACGGCTATGAGATGCGTCCCGAGGCGACCGACACCCTCGAGCCGTATCTACGCGAGGGTTGGTCGTTCGTCGCGATGCGCCTCACCAGTGCCCGACCGCTCGACGGTGCAATAGATCCGGTGCGCCTGAGCTTCGATTCGGATCGATTTGTCTATCCGATGCGCATGTCGAGCGCCGCGAAACAGGCACAGTACGTGCATCTTTACGCGCTCGCGGAGCACCGCCTGCGGCGCACCGACCCCGATGCCGACACCCAGACCATGAACGTCGACTTCGCGGGACGGGTGACGACGGCGGATCGCGAGCTGGCACCGCTGATGACGAATGGCCGCAACTACCTGACCGAACTGCGGGTTTCGATCGATCGCCCCGCGGATATCCGCTCCGACTTCACCTTGGCGGCCGACGCCACCGACGCGGAGGTCTACCAGACCGTCTACCGAACCGAGGACGTCAAACTGTTCGGCCTGCCCGCCGGCATTGTCATTCTCGGCGCGGCCTTCGTGGCCGCGATCGCCGTGGTAGTCGCCATCGTCCGCGTGCTGCGGGCCTGAACGAGCCGAGACCTCATCCGGCCGAGCCTCGTCACCGGGTGCGCCCGTGAGAACGGCATCGAGCGGTCCCGGATAGCGAGCGTCCAGATCGCCGCGGCGCAGGGAGACCATTCGTCCTCGCATTGACCGTCTACGCGGTCTCATCGCTGGCCGGTGGGCTGGCCGACGGTCCGGCGATGATCATCGTCGCCAGGGCGGTCCAGGGCATCAGGGGCGCGCTGCTGCCCTCGACTCTGGCGCTGCTCGATACCAGGAGTGGGTTCCGGTGGGGCTGTAGTCGATTCGGACTCGTATGTTCAGGGCGCGCAGGCGAGGGCTCAGCGATCGAGCGCGCCACGGATCGAACTCGCCAGATAGTCCAGGTCGGCGCGGCGCGGACTGGTCGGCCGCCCACGCAGCCCGAACCCGTCACCCGGCGTCCGCGGAATGACGTGCAGGTGCACATGGAATACCTCTTGACCGGCGGTCACCCCATCGGCCAAGAAGAAGTTGACTCCATCGCACCCCACCTCGCTGGCCCGCAGCGCACCCGCCAATTTCTGTCCCACCTGGAACAACTTCCCCCCGACCGCCGGATCCAACTCCGCGAGACTGCGCGCCGCCACCTTCGGCACCACCAGCAAATGCCCCGGCGTCATCGGCCGAATATCCATAAACGCCACCACATCATCGTCCTCGAACACCCTGCTGGCCTCCGCCCGCCCAGCAACAATGTCGGCAAAGATCGTGTACGGATTCACGGCAACCACTATCGCGGGTCCCCGATCTGCGACCAACTCCGGTGCCGGGCGCTACAGGATCGGGGATGGGGTGTAGCGGGCGGCATCGGGGTACTGGGCGACGAGCTTCTGGACGGCGGCGACGACATCCGAGACTTGGGCCTCGGCGGCGCCGATGAAGGCCGACTTGTCGACCAGGGCCGCGTCCAATTCGGCGCGGTCCAGGGGGAAACGCGAGTCGGCGGCCAAGCGGTCCAAAAGGTCGGGTTCGCGGCCCTGTTCGCGCATGGCGAGGGCGACGGCGACCGCGTGTTCCTTGATGACCTCATGGGCGGTTTCGCGGCCGACGCCCGCGCGCACTGCGGCGATCAGCATGCGGGTGGTGGCGAGGAAGGGGAGGTAGCGATCGAGTTCGCGGGTGACGACGGCGGGGTAGGCGCCGAATTCGGCGAGGACGGTGAGGAAGGTTTCCATCATGCCGTCGATGGCGAAGAAGGCGTCCGGGAGTGCGACGCGGCGCACCACCGAGCAGAAGACGTCGCCCTCATTCCATTGCGCGCCAGCGAGTTCGGCGGCCATCGATGCGTAACCGCGCAGCACCACCTGCAGGCCGTTGACGCGCTCGCAGGAGCGGGTGTTCATCTTGTGCGGCATGGCCGAGCTGCCGACCTGGCCGGGCTGGAAGCCCTCGGTGACCAGCTCGTGGCCCGCCATCAGCCGGATGGTGTGCGCGAACGACGACGGGCCCGCGCCGACCTGCACCAGCGCCGACAGCACGTCGTGGTCCAGCGAGCGCGGATACACCTGGCCGACACTGGTCAGCACATTCGCGAAACCGAGATGCCGCGCGACCTGCTGCTCCAGCGTCGCCAGCTTGGCCGGATCACCGCCGAGCAGATCGAGCATGTCCTGCGCGGTACCCATCGGGCCCTTGATGCCGCGCAGCGGATAGCGGTCGATGAGCTCGCGCAACCGGGTCAGCGCGATCAGCAGTTCGTCGGCCGCGGAGGCGAACCGCTTGCCGAGCGTGGTGGCCTGGGCGGCGACATTGTGCGAACGGCCCGCCATCACCAGCGTCTGATATTCGGCGGCCCGCTCCGCCAACCGCGCCGCGACCGCGACACCGTGCGCGTGCACATGCTCGAGCGAGAGCCGGATCTGCAGTTGCTCCACGTTCTCGGTGAGGTCGCGGCTGGTCATGCCCTTGTGCACATGTTCGTGCCCGGCGAGCGCGTTGAATTCCTCGATGCGCGCCTTCACGTCGTGGCGGGTGACCCGCTCACGCTCGGCGATCGAGGCGAGGTCCACCTGGTCGATGACCCGCTCGTAATCGTCGATGACGCCCGCGGGCAGGTCGATGCCGAGTTCGGACTGCGCCCGCAACACCTCCAGCCACAGCCGTCGCTCGAGCACGATCTTGTTCTCGGGCGACCAGAGATGCACCAACTCGGGGCTGGCGTATCGGGTGGCAAGGACGTTCGGAACGAGGGTCACGTCCAGTCAGTCTAGTGTCCGGAACCTATCGACTTGCTGCGGCGTCGCGGGCGCGACGATATCGATGACCTCGAGCAACGCACCGCGCGCCATTCGCCTTGGCTCCGGGTCCATTTCGCTCAGCGCCGCCACCACGGCCCCGTCGACCACCGCGACCATCCGGCGCAACTGCTCCGGCCGGACCGCCCGATCGGAGCGGCGCAGCACGTCGGCGAGCAATTCGTCGAGCTGCGCCCTCAGTCGTAGCTGCACTTCCCGCAGTTCCGGATGCCGCGCCGAGGCCACCGAGCGCTCGTAGCGGGCGATCAGCTGCCCGCGCGCGCCCTCGTCGTGCCCGTCCGCACCCACCAGCAGGTCCAGCACCAGATCGACGGTCGCCTCGGCGCCGCGTCGACGGTGACTCACCTCGCCGACCCGGCGGCGCATCGCGTCCAATTCCGCATTGCCGCTGAACTCGACCGCCCGCGCTATCAGATCATCGAGCGATTCGAAGTAGTACGTGGTCGACGCCAGCGGAAGGTCAGCGCGCGTCGCGACCGAGCGATGCCGGACCGCATCGAATCCGCCTTCGAGTAGCAACTCTGCGGCGGCCGCTACCAGAGCCTGGCGACGCCGTTCGCCTTTCGGGGTCGTCGCGGTTATCACCGTGCCATCGTGCCAGTCATCATCAGTTCATCCGTGCGAAATCAGAGAGGAAAAGCAGAGAGTGAATGTTTTACCGTATCCGCACCCGCTGGGTGACGAACTGTGCAAACTCGTTGGCGGACAGCGTGATCAACCACGCAGATAGTGACCGAGCCGAACGAGTGCCGCCTCGATGTCCGCGGTGGCCCCGGCGAAGGAGAAGCGCACGGTGCGGTGTCCGGCCGCGGTGTCGAAGTCGACGCCGGGCGCCAATGCGACTCCGGTGTGGTCCAGTACGTCGGCGCACCACTTCCTGGAGTCGTCGGTGAGATGGCCGATATCGGCGTAGGCGTAGAAGGCGCCGTCGGCCGGGGCCAGGTCGGTGATGCCGAGTCTCGGCAGGCCATCGAGCAGCAGTTGCCGATTCACCGCATAGCGCCGCACGTGACCGTCGAGTTCTTCCTTGGCCTCGGCGCCGAACGCATGCAGCGCCGCGTATTGCGAGACCGCGGGCGGACATACGGTCATATTGGACGCGAGCCGTTGCAGCGCGGGCCGCAATCCGCTCGGCGCCAGCATCCAGCCGAGCCGCCAGCCGGTCATCGAAAAGTATTTGGAGACCGAACCGATAACCACCGATTCGCGCGAGGTCTCCCAGGCCGATGACGTCCGACCGACACTGACGCCCTGGTAGGTGATGCCGTGATAGATCTCGTCGGAGATCAGCAGGGTGTCGTGCGCATCGCACCAGCGGGCCAGCGCGGCGAGCTCATCCGGGTCGATCATGGTGCCGGTCGGGTTGGCCGGGCTGGCCACGATCAGGCCCGCGGGCGGTTCCGGCAGCGCCTCCAGCATTGCCACGGTCGGCTGGAATCGGGTTTCGGCGCCGCAATCGAGTTCGATGACGCGGCAGCCGAGTGCGGCCAAGGTGTTCCGGTAGGCCGGATATCCGGGCCGGGCCACGACAACGGTATCCCCGGCGTCGAACGCGGCCAGGAAGATGAGGGTGAACGCACCGGAGGATCCGGTCGTCACCACCACGTCGTCGGGGTCGACCGCATATCCGTAGGTATCGCGATGGTGTTCGGCGATCGCCTCGCGCAGCGGCAGAATGCCGAAAGTCTCTGTGTAACCGAGCAATTCGGATTCGATCGCCGCCTTCGTCGCGCGTAGCACCGGGGCGGGCGCCGGTGTGGACGGCTGCCCGGCCGCCAGCACCAGCACGTCACCGTGCGTCCTGGCCCGTTCCGCGGCAGCTTTCCAGACATCCATCACGTAAAAAGGTGGAATGGTCGACCGGCGAGATTCTCTGGACACCCGACGTACGGTAGACCGTCCCGTACCTCGCCATCTCGCCGATACTCGGCTTTGTCGTACTCGACAAGCACCGAAATGCGACAGGCCGCGTGGTTCGGCATGTGCCCAGCACGTGGCGCGGGTTATGGTCGGCGTTAATGCTTGACAAGGCTCGCCGCGCGCGGCTGGACCGAGTAGCTGGGGTGGGTGGCATCGGTGTCATTCCGCCCGATTGGCGTGCCGAGCTGCGGAAACGACGTGATGCCGAGCTGCGCGCGCTGCCGGGGCGGGCGCGGTCGGTGCTCGGTGAATGCAAGGACGGACTTTTCTGGCTGCGCCGGCAACCGCCGCCCGATCTGCGCGCACTGTGGGAGGGACGACCTCAGCCCGATTATCGCGCGCTACTGCGTAAGCATCGGATCCTGATCGCCGGGGTCACCGCCACCGCCATCCTCGCCGCGGCCGACTCATCGTTCACCTGGGGCAGCACCGATCGCACACCCGGCCCGGACGAGGCACAACGCGTCGTTTTCGCCTATCCGCAGCAGGTGCAGTCCACGCCACCGTCGGTGAAGCGCTACCTGAACGCCATCGCCAATGGCGAGCGCATTCGCGAGCAGGAGGTGGTCGCGGCGGCCGCCCGCGCGACCTTGGAACGCGCAAAGGCCGAGGCCGCCGCGGCGGTCTCCGGGGAGTATCAGCCGTGGATGGCGGGCAGCGCGCCGGTCGTCACCGCTGGTTCGGTACTTCCCGGTCTCACCGGCATGGTGCTGCCGACGCGCGGCACCTTCACCTCCGGCTTCGGCTCGCGCTGGGGCACCTTCCACAACGGCATCGATATCGCGGGCCCGATCGGCACCCCGATCTACGCCGTCGCCAGTGGCACCGTCATCGACGCGGGCCCCGCGCAGGGCTTCGGACTCTGGGTGCGCATCCGGCACGACGACGGCAGCATCACCGTCTACGGCCATATGTACGATTTCTTCGTATCCGTCGGCGAGCGCGTGCCCGCGGGTATGCAGATCGCCCGCATGGGCAACCGCGGCGATTCCACGGGTCCGCACCTGCATTTCGAGGTGATCATCAACGGCCAGCACGTCGACCCGCAGCAATGGTTGGCGGCGCACGGGCTCACCTTCGGCTGAAATATTGGCAGCGCCCACGGCGCTGCGTGTTCGCGGCCGCGATCGCTCTGTGGGGGATCGCTAAACAGAAATACGATCCTCGACCGCCGCGAGGCCGATGTCGGTGCGGAAGTGGCTGCCGGGCAACTTGATCGAGGCAATCCGGTCGTAGGCGTGCGCGCGGGCCTCGGCCAGATCCGCGCCGACGCCGACGATGCTCAGCACGCGCCCGCCCGCCGAAACCAGGGCACCGTCCTCGCGCAGTGCCGTACCAGCGTGCAGCACCGCGGACGAGTCCTCGGCAGTGCCCTCGCCGGCTCCGGTGATCACATCGCCGACGCGGGGACGACCCGGATAGTTCTCGGCGGCGATCACGACGGTGACGGCCGCGCCGTCTCGCCAGCGCGGCGGTGCGACCTCGGCCAGAGTGCCGGTGGCGGTGGCGTTCAGCAATTCGCCGAGCGGGCTGTCCAGCAGCGCGAGCACGGCCTGGGTCTCCGGATCACCGAAGCGGCAATTGAATTCGACGACGGCGGGACCGGCCGCGCCGATCGCCAGACCCGCGTAGAGCAGTCCGGAAAAGCCGCTGCCGCGCCGCACCAGCTCGGCGGCGACGGGCTTGACGACATCCTCGACGATCGCGGTAACCGTCTGCTCCGGCAACCACGGCAGCGGCGTGTACGCGCCCATCCCGCCGGTATTCGGCCCGGTGTCGCCGTCGCCGACGCGCTTGTGATCCTGCGCGGGCAGCAGCGGCACCACAGTTTCACCGTCGACCAGGCAGAACAGCGAAACCTCCGGGCCGTCCAGGAAGGATTCCAACAGCACCGGATGGCCCTGTTCGAGCAGTTCGGCACCGTGATCGCGGGCCGCAAGGCGGTCGGCCGTGACCACCACACCCTTGCCCGCGGCGAGTCCGTCGTCCTTGACCACCCAGGTGGGGCCGAATCGATCGAGTGCGGCGTCGAGTTCGGCCGGGTTGTCCACGATCTCGCTGTGCGCGGTGCGGACCCCCGCGGCCGTCATGACGTCCTTGGCGAAGGCCTTGGAACCCTCGATGCGCGCGGCCGCGGCCGACGGACCGAAACAGGCGATGCCCGCGGCGCGGACCGCATCGGCGACGCCGAGCACCAGCGGCACCTCGGGCCCGATCACCACCAGATCCGCGTCCAGTTCGGTGGCCAGGGCGACAACCGCCTCGGCGGAGCACGGATCGACCGCCTTGACCTGCGCGTGCTGCGCGATCCCGGCATTGCCCGGCGCCGCGAATAGCGCGGTCACCGCGGGGTCCCGGCGCAGGGCCAGGACGAGGGCATGTTCACGGGCTCCGGAACCGATAACGAGTACGCGCACGGGCAACAGCTTAGGTTGTCGCCAATAGTGGCTGACCAGGAGTCCGACGACCCGCTACTCGCGGTTCATCACCTGTACATCGACTCGCGCCGACTCGCCGTCGAATTTCCTTACAGCTCACCCCGATGCGGCGAGCGGCGTGGATGATTGTTGGGAGGGGGATGCAACAGCCGACCTAAACCGCGCAAAGGACGTGCTGACTATGGGTCTGATCGACGGACTGATGGGAAATGCCGGGCGGATCGATCCCGGCAGGGCGCAAGGGGAATACGCGAAACTGATGGGCAACGGTGAACAGGTCTACGCCGCGTATCTGCTTGTCCGCGATGCGATTCTGTTCACCAACCGCCGTCTCATCCTGGTCGACAAGCAGGGTGTAACCGGCAAGAAGGTGAGCTACCACAGCATCCCCTACCGAGCGATCACCCACTTCTCGGTGGAAACCGCTGGCACCTTCGACCTCGACGCCGAACTCTGCATCTGGATCTCCGGTTCCCATGAGCCGGTCCAGAAGCGGTTCAACCGCCAGGTCGACATCTACGAGGTGCAGAGCATCCTGTCCCACTACGTCGCCTGACCGCAGGCCTGCGCTGCCGGACCCACGTCACCAGCAGCTCGAGGAACTTCTCGGCGGTCCACCGCGCGGCATCCGGTCCCATCTGCTCCGGTTTCGCCGCGGCGGCACGCCCGAACCACCGATCGGGAACCCTCGGCGTAGCCTGCGGTGCATGGCTTCTGTTTTCAGCGCGATCATCGAGGGCCAGCTGCCGGGCCGATTCGTCTGGGAGGACGACGAATTCGTCGCCTTCCTCACCATCGCCCCCGTGACGCAAGGGCACACGCTGGTGGTCCCCCGCAAGGAGATCGACCAGTGGCAGGACGTCGACGCGGACACCTTCGCGCGGCTCAACGCAGTAGCCCAGAAGATCGGCCGAGCGGTCCGCCACGCCTGGGACGCCCCTCGCGCCGGCCTCCTCATCGCCGGACTGGAAGTCCCCCACCTCCACGTCCACGTCTTCCCGGCCTTCACCATGGGCAACTTCGATATCTCGGGCGCCAACCACCACCCCACCCCCGAATCCCTGGACGAAGCCCAAACCAAGATCAAGGCCGCCCTGCGCGACCTGGGCTACGGCGCGAACGTCCCGGACTGAACGCCAACGCCCCGGACTGAAACAGATAAAGGGTGGTCGGTGCGCAATCATGCGCGCTGACCACCCTTTTCAGTGCTTAGCCGTGAACGAGCGCGCCGTAACCGACGCGCTCGACTCGAGCCCCCTGTCAGGATTGAACTGACGACCTTCGCTTTACAAGAGCGGTGCTCTACCACTGAGCTAAGGAGGCGGAAGCGGTGCCAATCATAACCGGACACGCCAGCTGCGTGACACCGGCTTACGGTGCCACGCAGTGACGGTTCAGCAGTGAGCCCCGGCGCAGTATCGAAAACCGGGGGTCAGGACTGGGCGCCCTGACGGGCCGCGTCATCGGCGGCCATCGCGTCACGCAGGCTCTTCGGACGCATATCGGTCCAGTTCTTCTCGACGTACTCGACGCACGCGGCGCGGCTGTCCTCACCGAAAACGACTCGCCATCCGGCCGGAACCTCCGCAAAGGCGGGCCACAGCGAATGCTGTTCCTCATCGTTGACCAGAACGAAGAAGCGGCCGTCTTCGTCATCGAAGGGATTGGTGCTCAATTTCACCTCACTGGATACTGGCGCGTGTACGGGATTGCCCTTGGCTCATCCAGCGCTGTTCGAGCGCCGGAAGCTCCCCGAGCGTTGTGTCGACCCTAGCAAGGCAGACGTTACGCGTAGGCGGTTACCTCAGGCCGCGAAAAAATCGAGCAGGATCTTGTTCACCGCTTCCGGACGCTCGAGATAGCCATAGTGCCCCGCATCAGGAACTTCCAGGTAGCGCGCACCGGGAATGGCCTCGGCAACCTCCCTGGACAAATAGGGCGGAATCATTCGGTCATCGGCGAATCCGATGGCCAGGCACGGCACTCGGATGCCACGATAGGCGTGCACCCGGTCGAAATCGTGGTCCATCCGGCGCTGGGCGCGGATGCCCGGCGTCACCGGACCGCCGGTGAATTCGAACAGGTCCAGCCAGTCGCGGGCGGCATTCGGGTCGGCCATGGTCGCGGGCGACATATTCATCACCGCGGTCACCGCGGCCTCGTACTTCGCGGGCAACTGGACCCCGCTGGCGTCGAGTTCGTGCTCGCCGAGCGAGAGCGTCTTCTGGAACTGGTCGAGGCGGCCGTGCGCGGCCATGAATACCGCCTTGCGCACCAGCTCCGGACGCGCCAGCGCGAGTTCCTGGGCCACCCGTGCGCCCATCGAGGTGCCGACCACCAGCGCGGGGCCCTCGTCGAGCAGTTCGATGAGTCCGGCGGTATCGGCGACCAACTGATCGAGGGTCATGCCACCGGCCGCCTCGAACGAGGGCTTGATGCCGCGGTTGTCGAAGGTGCAGACCCGAAACCCGGCCTTGACCAGCGCCGGGACCTGATGCAACTCCCACACGCGCCCCGGGCTGCCCGTGCCCATGATCATGACGACGAGCGGCCCCGCACCTTTCACGTCCGTGCCTCTGGCCCGGTCGCCCTTGACTTGGTAGTTGAGCGAAATTCCGTTCACCGTGGCCAGCGGCATATCGACCCTTTCGTGGAGTAGGTGCTGAGTTTCCACGGTATAGGGCCGGGTCTCCAACGCACATACGGCGCCTAGGACGGAGAACGTGTCGGAGGTCACCGGTATCCGGGTGCGGCGCACTCCCACCGGCTCCAGATACCATTGACTATTCGCACGTACGAGCGTACTGAGCCGGGAGGACAAGAGATGGCCGCGAAGAGCAGCGCGAACGACATCGCGGACGACGATCTGGAACCACTCGCCGACGAGACCGCCCGTCAGGCGCAGCGAGTTGTCGCGGCCTACGCGGAGGATGCCGACGAATGCCGGATGCTGCTGTCGATGCTCGGCATCGGGCCCAATTCACGGGGCGAGTAGCCACCGACACGACGTCAACGAAGCCGTCGAGTATCCGATAACTTCAAGCGGGAACAGCGACGCGCAAAGGATGCGTGAGTGGACCAGATGACCGACCAGCCGTCCGACGACTCCGAACACGCCATTCCACAGCCACCATCCGAACCCGCCACGGCCGAAGAGAACGGGGCGGGCTCCGGCTTCGTCGTCGTCGCCAACCGGCTCCCGGTCGATCTCGAGAAACTGCCCGACGGCTCCACCCGGTGGAAGCGCAGTCCGGGCGGTCTGGTCACCGCGCTGGAGCCGGTGCTCCGCAATAACAAGGGGTCCTGGGTCGGCTGGGCCGGCGTTCCGGATGTCGATATCGACCCGATCATCGAGGACGGCCTGGAGCTGCATCCGGTGCCGCTGTCCGCGGCGGAGGTCGCCGACTACTACGAGGGCTTCTCCAACGGCACGCTCTGGCCGCTCTACCACGATGTGATCGTGCGCCCGGTCTACGACCGCGCCTGGTGGGCCGCCTACGTCACGGTGAACCGGCGCTTCGCCGAGGCCACCGCGAAGGTCGCCGCCGAGGGCGCCACCGTCTGGGTGCAGGACTATCAGCTGCAGCTGGTGCCGAAGATGCTGCGGATGCTGCGGCCCGATCTCACCATCGGGTTCTTCCTGCACATTCCGTTCCCGCCGGTCGAGCTGTTCATGCAGATGCCATGGCGGACCGAGATCATCGAGGGCCTGCTCGGCGCCGATCTGATCGGCTTCCACCTGCCCGGCGGTGCGCAGAACTTCCTCTTCTTGGCCCGCAGACTGGCCGGACAGCCCACCTCGCGCGGCACCGTGGGTGTGCGCTCCAAACTCGGCGTAGTGCAGGTCGGCTTCCGCACGGTCCGGGTCGGCGCATTCCCGATTTCCATCGCCTCGGCCGAACTCGACGAGCATTCGCGCCGCCGCTCGGTGCGCGAGCGGGCCGCGAAAATCCGTGCGGAACTGGGCAATCCGAAGAATATCCTGCTCGGCGTCGACCGCCTGGACTACACCAAGGGCATCGATATCCGCCTCGCCGCGCTGGAGGAACTGCTGCTGGAGGGCAGGCTGGACCCGGCCGAGACCGTCATGGTGCAGCTGGCCACCCCGAGCCGTGAACGGGTGGAGAGCTATATCCAGATGCGCGGCGATATCGAGCGTCAGGTCGGGCGCATCAACGGTGAATTCGCCAGGGTTGGCTATCCGGTCGTGCACTATCTGCACCGCCCGATCCCCCGTGACGAGCTCATCGCCTTCTTCGTGGCCGCCGACGTCATGCTGGTCACCCCGCTGCGCGACGGCATGAATCTGGTCGCCAAGGAGTACGTGGCCTGCCACAGCGGCCTCAACGGCGCCCTGGTGCTGAGCGAATTCACCGGCGCCGCAGCGGAATTGCGCCAGGCCTACCTGTGCAACCCGCACGACCTCAATAGCGTCGAGGACGCCGTGGTCTCCGCGCTGGAGGACGACCGCGACACCCGCCGCCGCCGGATGCGCTCGCTGCGCCGCCAGGTGCTCGCCCACGATGTGGACCGCTGGGCGCGGGCGTTCCTGGAGGCGTTGGCCCAGGGCCAGGTCGCCGGCAGCGCCCTGCTCACCGATGACGATGTGTACCCGGAGTCCCGGTCGCCGCGGCGGTGACCGGGACCCATTCACAGGAATCACCCAGCTGAGGTCCAGACAGTTCCCAGTCGATTGCCGGACTATGAAGCAATGAGTGGTGTGCCCGCGGAGACCACGCCCGAGGCCCGGGTGCTGGTGGTCGACGACGAACCGATGATCGTGGAACTGCTGTCGGTGAGTCTGCGCTATCAGGGATTCGCGGTCGATACCGCCGTCGACGGGGCGCAGGCGTTGGACAAGGCGCGCAGTTTCCGGCCGCAGGCGCTGATCGTCGATGTGATGATGCCCGGGATGGACGGCTTCGGGCTGCTGCGCCGGCTGCGCGCCGACGGCATCGACGCACCGGTGCTGTTCCTCACCGCACGCGACGACGTGCAGGACAAGGTGGCCGGTCTCACCCTCGGCGCCGACGACTACATCACCAAACCGTTCAGCCTCGAGGAAGTGGTGGCCCGGCTGCGCGTCGTACTGCGCCGCTTCGGCCACACCGCCCCGCAGCGCGAGAGTTCGCGAATTCGGTTCGAGGACATCGAACTCGACGACGACACCCACGAGGTGTGGAAGGCGGGCGAGCCGGTCGCGTTGTCTCCCACCGAATTCACCCTGCTGCGGTATTTCATGGTCAACGCCGGCACGGTGTTGAGCAAGCCGCGCATCCTGGATCATGTGTGGCGCTACGACTTCGGGGGTGAGGTGGGGGTGGTCGAGACGTATGTGTCCTATCTGCGCAAGAAGGTCGACACCGGCGATCAGCGATTGATCCACACCTTGCGGGGCGTCGGCTACGTGATGCGTGCGCCCAATCGCCGCCAGTCCGAGAAATGATCACGTCCCGGATCCAACAGACCCGTCGCAAGCTGGCACGCGCTTCTTCGGCGATTCCGCTGCGGGTGACCCTGGTGCTCGCGCTCGTGCTGCTGTCCGCGCTCGGCCTGTCGGCATCCGGCATGGTCGTCACCTCGGCGCTGGAGAATTCGCTGCTGCACCGCACCGATCAACAACTTCGCGAGGCGGTGATGGCGTGGTCCCGGCCGCGACCGCCGACCCCGGCGAATCCGCCGCATCCGTCCAGCACCTTCTACGTCCACATCGAACCGACCCCGGGCGGCAATGGCAGCGTCTACCTCGAGACCAGACCGTTCAATGTGGAGGCCGAGCCGGACCTGCCGCGACCGCCCGATGCGCGGCCGACCACGGACCCGCCGGGCAGCAAGTTCCTCACCAGACCGATAACCGTCGGCTCCAAGAACGGCGAGGCGGTCCAATGGCGGACCATGACGGCGGTGTCATCCGATACGACGACAACGGTCGCGATACCGCTCACCGAGAACACCGACACCGCCAACCGACTGATCATGTTGCAGCTCATGGTCGGCGCCGCGGTACTCGCCGCGCTGGCGGTGCTCGCCTACTTCGTGATCAGACGCAGTCTGCGCCCGTTGCGCGCGGTCGAGAAGACCGCCGCCGCCATTGCCGCCGGTGATCTGCATCGCCGAGTTCCGGTGCGCGGCACCAACACCGAGGTCGACCGGTTGTCCCAATCGCTCAACGGCATGCTCGCCCAGATCCAACGGGCCTTCGCCGCTACCGAAGCCTCCGAGGCGGCGGCCCGGCGCTCCGAGGCGAAGATGCGCCAATTCGTCGCCGACGCCAGCCATGAACTGCGCACTCCGCTCACCACCATCAGCGGTTTCGCCGAACTGTATCGCCAGGGCGCGACCGAGGATCCGGCCATGTTCATGGACCGCATCGAACGCGAGGCCCAGCGCATGGGGCTATTGGTCGAGGATCTGCTGATGCTGGCCCGATTGGATGCTCAGCGTCCGCTGGAACTGGGCCCGGTGGACCTGCTCGCGATCGCCAGCGACGCCGTGCACAATGCCCGAGCGGTCGCCGCGACCAATGGCGGCGACGGCCCGCACCGCTCGGTGGAACTGGAGATCCGGTCGGGCACAGGAACGTTGGAAGTGGTCGGCGATGAGGCGCGGCTGCGCCAGGTACTGGCCAACCTGCTGAACAACGCCCTCACGCACACGCCCCCGGACGCCGACATCACGGTCCGGCTGACGCCCGCCGACGACGAGGTGCTGCTGGAGGTCGCCGATACCGGTCCGGGTTTACCGCCCGAGGAGGCCGAGCGGGTGTTCGAACGCTTCTACCGCACCGACACCTCCCGCGCCCGCACCAGCGGCGGCACCGGCCTCGGCCTGTCCATCGTGCAGGCACTCGTCGCGGCGCACAACGGCACGGTGAGCGTCGAAAGCGCCGAGGGCGAAGGCACCACCTTCACCGTGCGCCTGCCCCGCGAAAGCCGCCCTCGCGAAAACGGCTGAGCGCCGATCAGATCGGCGTGACCGCCGAGACCAGCCAGTGCCCGCCGTCCTTGTCCAGGCTCACCTTCACCCGGCTGGTGCTGATATTGGCCTGCGGCGAATCCTTGCCCGTACTCACCTGATTCAGGTACAGCAGCACCACCGCGTGCGCGGATTCGGCGGAGACGACGCCGCTGGCCTGGGTGGTGGCCTGGACGTTGAGCTCCTTCTCCTTGGCGCCCGGCGCGATGGCCTCCCTGATCAGCTTCAGGTAGTCGTCGCGGAAGCTGGCGCTGAGATTGTCGGCCGCCTTGGGCAATTCGGCGTCCACCGTCTTGAAGTTGTAGGTGAACATCGCCTCGACGGTGCGCTGGGCGACGGGCACGACCTGGGTGCGCGCCTGTTCGCTCTTGCGGTCGCTCCAGTACTGGTATCCGGTGACCCCGCAGATCGCCGCCAACGCCACGATGACGAGAGCGACGGCCGAGGCGACGATAATCATCCGTCGGTGCCCACCCGTCACCCGACCGCCACCCCTCATCGAATCGCTGCGCGATGCTGTCATGCTACGAACTCCACCTGTGATGCGGTGATCCCGTTATCGCCGCGGGTGACGGTGACCCGGAATCGGTAGTACCGCGTCTGCGGATCCGCCATGCCCGCATTGGTCAGGGTCTGCTTGGCGGCGACCAGCACGCGCGCCGAATCCCCGTCCTCGCTCTCGATGGCGGATTCGATGATTTCGCCGGTGGCCTTCACCTTGGCTTGCTCGACCACACTCGCGTAGGCATCCTTGCGCTGGGCGTATTCGGCCTTGAGTTCGCCGGAGGCCACCGAGAGGACGCGGTCGATATCGGCCTTGGCGGTGTCGTCCTTGATGGTGGTGAGGTTGAGGATCGCCTGCTTGGCGGTTTGCACATAGTCCGCGCGCCGCGCATCGCGGTCGGCGGCGCTGTGCATCTCATAGGTGAAGAAGCCGGAGCCGACGACCAGTGCGATCGCCACGAGCGCGGCCGCCGCTACCCCGGCGATCAGGAGCCACCGCGGCGGGCCGGACGGCGGGTCGGCATCGACGGCATCGGCCACACTGGGTATCTCCAGTGTGGTCACGGGTTCGGAATCCGCGGCTTCGCTCGCGCTCTCGGCCACCGGCTCGGCCTTCGCCGCCTTGACCGTGACATCGACCGCGACCGCCTTGGACGCCTCGCCACCCGCGGCCTCTTCGGCCTCGAGCTCGAGGGTGTCCTCCGGCGGCGGACCCGCCGAACGCACCGCACGTCGCCGGTTCCGGCCCTTGACCACACTGGTTTCACTCATGCCCGCACCTCGCTGACGCTCGGTTGCGGCATGCGCGAAGCACCCTGTGACATTGTTCGTTCGCTGCGCTCAATCATTGCTGCTGCTCCTGAAGCATCGCCTGCCAACTCGACGGTATCGTGCCGGATCCGTCCTTTCCGATATCCCCCTGACGGTACGTGCGTCCGTCCGGTCCCATGAACGTCCCACTGCCGGGATCCAATGTCGTACTGTGCGCCGCCGGGTGCGTCGAGCCCTGATCACCGATGGGATCGCCGGACGGCGTCACCGGCTGCGGCGCGCCGAACGGCGGGTTATTGCCTTCGGGCACATAGCCGTTCGGGTCGCGGCAGAGCTCCGGAGTGGGCGCCCGCTTGCCCGGCACCTCCATGCACGGCGTGTTGCGGATGCCGCGCACCGCTTCCCTGGCATTCTGCGCCACCTTGCAGTACAGACCGGGCGGCGTATCCGGGGTGTCGAGCCGGGCCGGTGACCGGCGCTGCTCCGGTGTCAGGAAGCCGGTGGTGCAGCCGGGCGGATCGTTGAGTTCCAGGTGGAAGTCGACGACGGCACCGTATTCGACCGGTCCGCGGATGACGGTCAGAAAGGCGGCGGCCAGCGGCGGATACACCACCAGAACCTGTTCCAGACCGGCGTGGTAGGTCACCGCGACCTGACCGACGCTGACCAGGTTCGACAGCAGGATCGGCAGCGTCGGGCGCAGATCCTGGAACAGCGAACTCACCTGCTGCGCCGCGCCGGGGGTCTTTTCGATCAGATTCCGCAGCGAGGGATCATGGGCGCGCAGTTGGTCGGTGACCGTTGCCAGGTCGCGCGTCCAGGACCGGATGGCGGCATCGGACCGGTTCTGGGTATCGAGCAGCGGGCCGATCTTCTCCAGCAGATCCTTGGTCGGCTCCGCGCTGGCCTGCGCCTCCTGCACCAGCAGCGATGCGGAGTCGATGAACTTCTGCAGATCCGGCCCGGCGCCGTTGAACGCCTTGAACGCATCGTCGATGACCTGGCGCAGCTTGGTATCGGCGATGCTGGCCAGCAGGCGGTCGGAGCGATCCAGCACCGAACCGATGTCCTCCGGCAGCTTGGTGCGATCCATCGGGACCACCGAACCGTCGGAAAGGTTGCCGCCCGTGGGATTCGAGACCGGAACCAGATCGACGTACTGTTCGCCGATGGCCGAGACGCTGCGCACCCACGCGTCGACGTCGGAGGGGATCTTGTAGTCGCTATCGATGGACAGCTTCGCGTCCACGCCTTGCGGGGTGAGCCGAACCTCCTCCACCTTGCCGACATTCGTGCCGCGGTAGGCGACATTGGCCGTCGGATACAGCCCGCCGGTGGCGGCCAGCTTGACCGTCACCTCGTAGCGGCCGATGCCGAACATGGCGGGCAGACCCACATAGGTGCTGGCCATCACGACCAGTCCGATCACCGTCAGCACCGAGAAGATGCTCAACTGGATCCGGACGAAGCGCGTCAGTTTCATCGGCCCGCACCGCCCTGTCCGGCGGGCGGAACCGTGAGGCCCGGAATCGCGGGCAGACCCGGAATCGGCGGCAGCCCAGGGATACTCGGCGTCGGAGCGGGGGTCGCGGCGGGCGGCTGCAGTGGCGCGGTCGCCGGATTGCTATTGCCCTCCGCGGTACCGGCCAGCCCGCCGAGTGCGCCCTCGACGCCGCCGAACCGACCGCCGAGCGGGGTGCCGGTCAGGAAGTTCGAATCCAGCCGCTTGCCAGTGATATCGACGGTCATGATCAGGTTCATGTAATCGCCCTTGACCGCGTTATCGAGATTCTTCATCGGGAACGGGAAGGTGAACAGCAGCTTCGTGACTTCCACCAGGCTGTTGCCGGTCTTGGCCAGCGTCTCCAACACCGGTGCCAGATTCGCCAGATTCGCCTTCAGGTCGTCGCCGCCCTGCGCGATGATCCGCTGCACGACCTCGCCCAGATCACCAATGGCGGTAATGGTTTTCGTGATGTTCTCGCGGCGATCGGCGAGCACGGTCAATGCCGGATGGATCTGCTCGATGGCCGCGGCCAGCCGATCCTTCTGCTGGGCCAGCGTGCCGGCGAAGCGGTCCAGTCCGCCCATCGCGTCGATGATGTCCTTGGTCTGGCTGTCCAGCGTGGTGGTCAGCTGGTTCAGCTGCGGAAGCAGGTCGCGGATCGCGTCCTGACGGCCGGTGAACGCGGCATTGAGTTCGTGGGTGATGGTTTCGAGCTGGCTGATGCCGCCGCCGTTGAGCACCACCGACAGCGACGACAGCGTCTGCTCGGTGGTCGGATAGACACTGGCCCGATCCAGCGGGATCACCCCGGCGTCCTTCAGATCACCCTGCGCCGCGACATCTTTCGGCGGGGCGAGTTCCAGATGATTGCTGCCGAGCAGACTGGTCTGACCGATCCGGGCGACCGCGTTGGCGGGCAGCTTCACATCGTGGTTCAGGCTGACGGTGACCAGCGCGTGCCAGCCCTCCACCTCGATCTTCGATACCGTGCCGACCGTCACGTCATTGACGCGGACCGGCGAATTACGGGTCAGCGTGGTGACATTGGGCATCTGGATCTGGACCTCATAGGCATTGGGATCCTTGCCCGCCGCACCCGGCATGGGCAGCGAGTTGAGCCCGTCCCACTGACAGCCACTGACTCCCAGCACGACGGCCACACCGATCGCCGCACCGGCCAGCCGCATCCCTCGGCGTCGCATCATCGCCCTCCTCCCGGAATGGCCAGTCCGGCAATGCCGTTGGGCACGGTGACCGGATTCGATTCCGCCACCGTGGCACCGGGCCCGCTGGAGGCGCTGGGCCCGCTCGCGGCCAGACTCGGCGGACTGTAGACGAGCTGGTGCGGGAACGCGGTCTGGTTGGAGACCGGATTGGCCAGCAGCGGTGGGTAATTCATCATGAGCTGCTGGATCATCGGCGCCAGGTACTGCCTGCACAGGGCGGCGCTCTGGTCGGATCCGTTGGCCTCGTTCGCCTCGACGGCACCGCAGAGGAAGGCGAACGGATTGGCGAAGTTCGGCGCGACGACGGCACCGGTGAGACTGCCCTGGGCCGGGTCGTAGATCTGATAGAAGTTCACCAGTGCCGTTGGCCCGGCATGCAATACCTGCTCGAGCTGGGGCCGCTTATCCACCAGGTTCTGGGTGACCTCGGACAGTCGCTGCACACCCTCGGTCAGCGCACCGCCGCGTTCTTCGATGAACCGCTTGACATCGCCGACGGCGATATCCAGATTGTCCAGCCCGGCGCCGAGATCGTCGGAGACATTGGCCAGCACCGACGATACCGAGGCCAGCCGCCCGCCGAATTGCACGATCTGATCGTTGCTCTTGGACAGCACGTCCACGAACTGCTGCAGATTGCGGATGGTGCCGAACAGATCGGTGCGCCCGTCCGACAACACACTCAAGGTGTGCGACAGCTCGCGCAGCGTATCGCGCAGCGCCTGCGCATTGCCATTGGCGAGATTGTCGGCGGCGGTGTTCACGAATCGCCCGAACGAGCCCTGCTTGTCATCGCCGACCGGTCCGAGAGTCGTTGCCAGCTTGGACAATTCGGTCTTGATGTCATCCCATTCGACCGGGACCGCGGTGTGCTCGATCGGAATCACGCTGCCGTCATGCAATTTCGGCCCACCGGTGTATGCCGGCGCCAACTGGATGAACCGCGCCGACACCAGCGACGGCGAGATAATGACCGCCCTGGCGCCGTCGGGAATATCGATGCCGCGGTCCAGTGTCATCTCGACCCGGACCTTGTCCTTGCCAGGATCGATCGAGTCGATCCGGCCGACCTTGACGCCGAGCACGCGCACCTCGTCACCGGCGTACAAACCGTTCGTGGACGGGAAATACGCGGTGACCGAGGTCTTTCCGATTCGCGACACCAGCGACCAGCCCCCGGCGATCACCAGTGCGGCGATGACGACGACGGCGAGCACCCGCGCCCACTGCGGCGCGGTACGGATTTTGCGCAGTGCGTTCATCGCGGCGGCTCCTGAATCCCGGGCTCGATCGACGGCAACGTGGGATCGGTGAGGTAGGCGCGGAAGGAATCCGGCAGATGCTCCGGCCAGACCAGCGCGTCGACCAGCATTTGCAGACTCCGCGTGCTCGCGTTCGAGACATACGCCTGGAAGTACGGTCCGCTGCCGACCTGTTCGCCGAGCGCGGCCGCGAACGGACCGAGCCCGTCGAGCGCCTTGGAGAGGTTTTCCTTATTCGACTGCAGCAGTGCCAGCACCGAATTCAGCCGGTCCAGTGTGGGTTTCAGCTGCGCCTCGTTGTCGTTGACCAATCCGGTCAGCTGCTGGGCCAGCCCGTTCACGTACACGATCAGCTGGCTGAGCGCGCTGCGCCGCCGATCCAATTCGCCGAGCAGCTCATTGCCGTCGACCAGTAGCGCGTTGACCTGATTGCTGCGATCGGCGAGCACCTTGGTGACATTCTGGGCCCGGCCGAGCAGATCGGTGAGCGCCTTGTCACGGGCGTTCAGGCTGCGCGAGAGCTGGGTGACGCCGTCGAGTGCCGACCGCAGCGGGGCCGGGGTATCGGCGAAGGTCGTCGACAATGCGTCCAGGGTCTTGTTGACCTGATCCATATCCAGGCCCTTGACGGTATTCGACAGATCGCCGAGCGCGTCGGTGAGCGAATAGGGCGAGGTGGTGCGGTCCAACGGGATCGTGTCGTCGGTCCGGGTCGAACCGCTGCCCGACGGTGTCACCTCGAGCGACTTGCGGCCGAGCACCGTATTCGTCTTGATGGCGGCACTCGTCTTATTTCCCAGCACGATTGTTTCGTTCAGGGTGAACCGCACGTAGACCTTCGCACCGTCCAACCGCACCTGCTCGACCCGTCCGGAGCGCACCCCGGCGACCTGTACCTGGTCACCGGGCACCAGTCCGCCCGCATCCGCGAAATACGCGGTGTAGGTCGCGCCGGAGCGGATGAACGGCAACCGGTCGACCTGCAGGGCCGACAGCGAGATCGCGGTCGCTACGACAATGCCGATGATGCCGAGGGAGACGGTGCGTGAGCGGGTTTTGTTCATCGGTTCTTCGCACACCTTCCCGTTGTCTGCATACCGGGCAAGGTGATGTGCATCGGCTTGCCGTCGGGACCGTCGACCAGGAAGTTCGTGCCGCACACGTACATGTTCAGGAACGATCCGTACGCACCGATCCGGACCAGCTTCTTATAGGTCTCGGGCAGCCGATCCAGCACCCACTGGATGGTGTCGGAACCGTCGTCGAGGGTGGCCGCGAGGGTGCCGGTCTGCTCGATGGTGGTCTTCAGGTCCGGTCGTGCCTGCTTCAGCAGATCGGTCAGATCTCCGGTCGCGCCCGCGATCCGGGGCAGCGCGGCGCCGATCGGATCCTTATCCGCGGCCAAACCGCTGACCAGACGCTGCAATTCGTCGAGCGTGGTGCCGAACTGCTTATCGCGCTCATCGATGGTGGTGAGCACGGTCTTCAGATTCTCGATCACGCTGCCGATCAGCGCATCCCGGTCGGCCAGGGTTTTGGCGAATGAGCCGGAACTGTTCAACAGCGCGACCAGCGTGCCGCCCTGTCCCTGGAAGACCTGCAGCAATGCCTCGGTCAGATCGTTCACCTGGGCCGGATCCAGACCGCGCAGCAGCGGTCGGAAGCCGCCGAGCAACATATCGAGATCGAGCGCGGGCGAGGTGCGATCGAGTCCGATGGTGCCGCCCTTCGACATCACCTTCGCGGTGCCGGGACCCTCCATCAGTTCGAGATACCGGTCACCGACCAGGTTTTCGTAGCGGATGGTCGCCTTCGTGCTGGTGTAGAGCCGGTACTTGCTGTCCACGTCGAAATCGACGTGCGCGAGATTGTCCTTGCCGACGTGCACCCCGGTCACGGATCCGACCGGCACACCGGCGATGCGCACCTTGGCGCCGTCCAGCATGCCGGACGAACTGGTGAACACCGCGTGGTAGCCGCTCTCCCTGGCGAAGCGCATCTGGCTGAACACCACCACCAGCCCGGCCAGGACCAGCGCCATTACCAGTGTGAAGATCGTCAGCTTGATGGTTGTCGCGCGCGATTTGCCGTTCACAGCTGCCCCACCCCCGGCAATCCGGCGAACAGTATCTGGAACACCTTGGGCCCGTTCAGGTGCGTCGTCGTCGACGGCGTCCACACATGGCCCTCGGAGGTGTCGGTGACCACGAAGTTCGCGTGGCTGTCGGGCACCCGGTCCAGAACGCCCTCGCAGTGCGGCCCGCCGGTGGCATTGACCTTCGGCAGATCCTGTGGGTACTCGTAGGCATCGGCGCCGGGCATGAAACTCGCATTCAGCGGCACCGCGTCGAATCGCCCGCCGAAGATGTCCTCACCGATCGGGAGCACATTGGCCAGGCCGACGACGAGGCAGTACAGCGCGGGCTTGTAGTCGTTGAGCAACTGGGTGGTCGGGCGCAGCAGATCCAGCGCCGTCACCAGCGGGTGTTCGTTCTCGCGCAGGACCGAGCCGGTGGTATCGGCCAGTCCGATGAGATTGGCCAGCATCGCGTCGACGTTCTCCTGCTCCTCGACGATCGTCCTGGCCGTCACGGTCACGTTATCCGTGGTGCGCAGCAGATCCGGCACGGTGTCGGCGTACAGGTTGGTGACGCCGGTCGAGGCGACCAGATCCCGTTGCAGCGCGGGCAGACTCGGATTGATATCGCGCAGGTAGGCATCGCTGCGGGCGAGCAGATCACCGAGCTTCTCGCCGCGCCCCTGCAGCGCGGTACCCAGCGCCGACAGTGTGGCATTGAGCTTTTCGGGCTCGATCTTCTGCAGCACATCGGTCAGATGCTGGAACAGCGTATTGAATTCGACGGTCACCTCCGGGGCCGTCACGGTCGCGCCCGGTTTCAGCGGAGTCGACGAAGCCTGGTCCGGCACCATGAAATTGATGTATTTGGCGCCGAATACGGTGGTGGACTTGATATCCACGGTCGCATTGGACGGAACCATCTTCAGCAGTTCGGGATCCATCGCCAGCGTGATCTCGGCACCGTTGCCGGTCTGCTTTATGTCGGAGACGCGGCCGATCTCCACGCCGCGGACCTTCACCTTGGCGTCGGGGTCCAGCACCAAACCGCTGCGCGGTGCGTCGACCGTGACGGTCACCGTCTTGGTGAATCCGCCGACGAACATGACCATCGCGACGGACACCAGCGCGACCAGCGCGAGCACCATACCGAGCCCGGCCAGCTTCAGCCCGAGTCCGCCGCGCAGTGCCGCGCCGAGGCGGCTTCCCGATTGCATCGTTGCCATACCGCTCTACCCGGAGAGATGGAAGTTGCCGGAGGTGCCGTAGATGGCCAGCGAGATCAACAGGGTCACCATGACCACCGCGACCAACGAGGCCCGCACCGCATTGCCGACCGCGATCCCCACGCCGACCGGTCCGCCCGCGGCGTTGTAGCCGTAGTAGGTGTGAATCATCATGACCGCCAAGGCCATGAAGATCGCCTGCGCGAAGGACCAGAGAATGTCGCTGGGGATCAGGAATGTGGAGAAGTAGTGGTCGTAGACGCCCGCGGACTGCCCGTAGATCACCACCGTGGCAAAGCGACTCGCGATGAACGAGCAGATGACCGCCAGCGCGTAGAGCGGCACGATCGCGATCATGCCCGCCAGCACCCTGGTGCCGACCAGATATGGCACCGGCCGGATCGCCATGGACTCCAGCGCGTCGATCTCCTCGGCCACCCGCATGGCGCCCAGCTGCGCGGTCGAACCCGCACCGATCGTTGCCGCCAAACCGATTCCGGAGATCACCGGCGCCGCGATGCGCACATTGATGAATGCCGCGAAGAAGCCTGTCAGCGCCTCGACGCCGATATTGCCGAGCGAACTGTAACCCTGCACCGCAATGGTGCCGCCGGTGAACAGGGTGAGAAATCCGACGATGACGACCGTGCCGCCGATTACGGCCAAAGCGCCTGTGCCCATGCTGATCTCGGCGATCAATCGAATCGTCTCGGTCCGATAGCTCAACAGTGCGCGCGGGATGGACCAGATCGTCTGCGCATAGAAGACCGCATGTTTACCCACCGAATCGAGTGAGTCCGAAAAACGACGCACTCGCCGCACGGTACGCGGGAAGCGGGACTGGATTACGAATGCCATCGGGTCACCGCGCCGCGAACTTGATGCCGACGGCGGTGACCACGACGTTTACCACGAACAGGGCCATAAAGGCGAAGACGACGGTCTGATTCACCGCATCACCGACACTCTTGGGACCACCTTTGACATTCAGGCCGAGATAACAGGCCACCAGTCCGGCGATCAGCCCGAACAATCCGGCCTTCACTTCGGAGATGACCAGCTCGGGCAGATGGGTGAGCAGGGTGATGCCGTTGACGAACGCACCCGGATTCACATCCTGCAGCAGCACCGAGAACAGGAAGCCGCCGACGATGCCGATGGTGCACACCAGGCCGTTCAGCATCAATGCCACGAACATCGAGGCCAACACCCGCGGCACCACCAGTCGGTGCACCGGATCGATGCCGAGCACGCGCATCGCATCGATCTCCTCGCGGATGGTTCTCGCACCGAGATCCGCGCAGATCGCGGTGGCGCCAGCGCCAGCGACGATCAATACCGTGACAATCGGCCCGACCTGGGTGACCGCGCCGAATGCCGCACCCGCACCGCTGAGATCGGCGGCGCCGATTTCGCGCAGCAGAATGTTGAGCGTGAAGCTCACCAGCACGGTGAACGGAATCGCCACCAGCAGTGTCGGAATGATCGAAACGCGTGCGATGAACCAGGCTTGATCAATGAACTCGCGCCCTTGGAACGGTCGTCTAATGCTGGCCCGCGCGACGTCGGCGACGAGTTCGAAAAACCCGCCGACGGCACGCAATGGCACGGCAAGGACCTCGTTCATGCGCGATCCTCCTTGCTCATCCTGCTAATACAGCACATCGCACGATGCCCCTGCTCGGCCGCATCGCCGGAAACGATTAGAACATGTTCACATGACCGTTGGAAGCCTTTTGCTACTTTTGAGCAGCTCTTTTTGCTTGATTCGGCCTATGAATTTGCAACGCGTGTCAATTCAGGATGACCTAACCTTTTTGAGGCGGCACACACCTTGACTTCCATGTCTACCAACTGCCGAACGGGTGATCAACAGCTGGTCAGCCACCCGAAGGCAGCTGCCATCACTCAGCGACCCGACCATTTCGGGCCGACCTGCGAGCAGTTGCTAGCAGACCCTTTCGAGCGACCCGCAAGCAGTCGCTAACGGTCTAGATCGATAAGTGCGGATGCAGAGAACGTACGCCCGGCAGGGCGCTCGGCGAAGTAACCGCCGAGCGTGGCGGCAAGATCGTCGGAATTCCATTGGTCACCGGCCGCATCGAAGCGCTGCTCCACCACCGGCGCGGCCATCAGCGCGACCATCGGCCCGTAGACCACGAACAGCTGCCCGTTGACCGCGTCGGCGGCGGGCGAGGCGAGGTAGGCGACCAACCGGGCCACATGGTCGGGCGAGAGCGGATCGACGCCACCGTCCGGCGCGGCACTGAAGACCGCCTCGGTCATCGCGGTGCGCGCCCGCGGCGCAATGGCATTGGCGCGCACGCCGAAACGGGACAGTCCGCGCGCGGCGGACAGCGTCAGCGCGGTGATGCCGGCCTTGGCGGCGCCGTAGTTGGCCTGCCCCTCCGGACCGAGCAGTCCGGCCTCGGAGGAGGTATTGACGAGCCTGCCGTAGATCGGCGCGCCCGCCGCCTTGGACTTGGCCCGCCAGTAGGCGCCCGCATTGCGGGACAACAGGAAATGACCACGCAGATGGACCGCGACCACCGCGTCGAAGTCCTCGTCGGACATGTTGAACAGCATCCGGTCGCGGGTGATGCCCGCATTGTTCACCACGATGTCGACGCTGCCGAAGGCCTCTTCGGCGGTGCGGATGAGCGCATCGGCGGTCGAACGCTCGGCAATGCTGCCCGCGACGAACTCCGCCTTGGCGTCGAGCGCGCGGATATCGGCGAGGGTTTCGGCCACCGCATCCGATTCCGACAGATCGTTGACGACCACCGACGCGCCCGCGCCCGCCAGGGCGAGCGCCTCGGCCCGCCCCAGTCCGGCGCCGCCACCGGTAACGATGGCCACCCGCCCCGCGAGGCTCACATCTGTGTTGTCTGCATCACTCACGGGGCCGACTCTAGAACGTGTTCCTACTGACGGCAAGCCATCGGCTACTGCAACTTCAGCGCCGCCTTCGGGCACTGGGCGACCGCATCCTCGACATCGGCGAGCCGATCCGCGGGCACGTCGGCCGCCACGATGTGCAGCACATCCTCGTCATCGAGTTCGAACACGTCGGGGGCGATTCCGACGCAGATTCCGTTGGCCTCGCACTGATCCAGATCGACCGTGACCTTCATGTGAACTCCTTAAACGCGACTCTGGTCGAAGCCTAACAACACCAGGTCATATCGGGTACCGCCATTGTGCGGATTCAGCAGCAATACTGGAACATGTTTCAGTTCGTATGCAATGATCGGTTGACCGACATCGAACGAAGGCATGAGGTATTGCCATGCGCATTGCGTACACGCCGCAGCAGGAAGAGCTCCGCGCGGAGCTGCGCGACTACTTCGCGCGGCTGATCACCCCGGAGCGCCGAGCCGCGCTGAGCGCGACCACCGGCGAGTACGGCCACGGCAACGTCTACCGCGAGGTGGTCCAGGAAATGGGCCGCGACGGCTGGCTCACCCTGGCCTGGCCCAAGGAGTTCGGCGGGCAGGATCGCCCGACCATGGATCAGCTGATCTTCACCGATGAGGCGGCCATCGCGGGCGCGCCGGTGCCGTTCCTCACCATCAACTCGGTGGCGCCGACGATCATGCATTACGGCAGCGAGGAGCAGAAGAAGTTCTTCCTGCCCAAGATCGCCGCGGGCGAACTGCACTTCTCCATCGGTTATTCGGAACCGGGCGCGGGCACCGACCTGGCCAGCCTGCGCACCACCGCGGTGCGCGACGGCGACGACTACGTCATCAACGGCCAGAAGATGTGGACCAGCCTGATCGCCTACGCCGACTATATTTGGCTCGCGGTCCGCACCGATCCGACTGCCAAGAAGCACAAGGGCATCAGCATGCTCATCGTGCCGACCACCGCCGAGGGCTTTTCCTGGACCCCCGTGCACACCATGGCCGGACCGGACACCAGCGCCACCTACTACCAGGACGTTCGGGTGCCGACCAGTTCGCTCGTCGGTCAGGAGAACGGCGGCTGGGCGCTGATCACCAATCAGCTCAACCACGAGCGCGTCGCGCTGACCTCGGCCGGACCGCTCATGGTCGCGCTCAACCAGACCACCGAATGGGCACGCAACACCAAGGCGGGCGACGGCTCCCGGGTCATCGATCAGGAATGGGTGCGGCTCAATCTGGCCAAGGTGCAGGCCAAGGTCGAATATCTGAAGCTGCTGAACTGGGAGATCGCCAGCCGCGCCGACGCGGGCGGCGACGCCGCGCCGCGGCCGTGGGATGCCTCGACCTGCAAGGTGTACGGCACCGAACTCGCCACCGAGGCCTACCGCTTACTGATGGAAATCCTCGGCCCGCAGGCCTATCTGCGCCAGGACTCCCCCGGCGCGGAATTGCGCGGACGGTTGGAGCGGTTCCACCGCGCCGCACTGATCCTCACCTTCGGTGGCGGCACCAACGAGGTCCAGCGCGACATCATCGCCATGACCGCACTGAAGCAACCCGCCGCGGCGCGCTGAGCAGAAAGAGGTAGACACCATGGATTTCACACCCACCGAAGCTCAGCTCGATCTGACCCGCCTGACCGCCGAGGTCTGCGCCAAGTTGGTCACGGCCGACCGGATCCGCGAACTCGATGCCGAGGGCCGCTTCGACGAGCCGCTGTGGCAGTCGCTCGCCGAGACCGGCGTATTGGCCGCCGCACTGCCGGAGTCGGTGGGCGGCGGCGACTTCGGCGCGCTGGAGCAGAGTGCCGTGCTGCGCGAACTGGGCAAGCATGTCGCCGCGGTCCCGTATCTGTGGTCGATCGTGGTGGGCGCGGGTGCGCTCGCGCGTTTCGGCTCGGACGCCCAACAGAATTGGGCGCGCCAGGCGGGGGAGGGCAGCGTTATCCTCACCGCCGGGCTCGCCGAAGAACACAACTGGGAGCCCACCAAGCCGACCACGGTGGCCCACGAGGCCGATGGCGGCTGGCGCATCACCGGCGCCAAGACCACGGTGCCCTACGCCGACCGCGCGGCCCGAATCCTGGTCCCCGCCACGGTTTCCGGAGCGCCCGCGCTCTTCCTGGTGGATCCCGCCGATGCGACGGTGAACCTGACCGCCCAGCGCGTGGTCGACTTCAGCGCCGAGTTCGGCGTCGAATTCCACGACACCCCGGCCGAATTGGTTGCCACGGTGGCCTCCGGCGCGGAAATCCTGGACTGGATCCTGACCCGCGCCTGGCTCGGCCTGAGCGCCCAGCAACTGGGCACCCTGGAACGCGCACTCGAGCTGGTCGCCGACTATGCCCGCGAGCGTGAACAATTCGGCAAGGCCGTCGGCAGCTTCCAGGCCGTCGCCCAGCGCCTCGCCGACGCCTACATCGACGTCCAGGGCCTGCGACTTGCGGTCACCCAGGCCGCATGGCGCGTCTCCGAGGATCTGGCCAGCGCCGAAGCGGTACACACCGCCAAATTCTGGGCCGCCGATGCCGGACACCGAGTGGCCCACACCGTAGTTCACGTACACGGCGGCGTCGGCATCGACCGCGACCACATCGTGCACAACTACTTCACCGCCGCCAAACACAACGAATTCGCCCTCGGCACCGCCACCGACCACCTCCGAGCCATCGGCTCCCTGCTCGCGGAAACCCCCGCCTGACCAGGCGCTAGCGACTGCTTGCCGGTCGCTCGAAAGGGTCGGAATCCGCACCCCGAATCGGCCCGCCGGACCTGCCACCGGCGGGCCGATTACTGCGCCGACGCAACCTGTGCGATCCGCCCGTTGCCGGTCTGCGCCGCGCGGTCGGCAGCTCCGCCGAGCCGCACTACGGAGATGAGAGCTGTTGTCGCAGTGGCCGACTGGGCAGGCGGGTCGTTGCGCGAGCGGTGCTAGGCGACGTGCGGCTATCCGGCCTCATCGTCCGCGAGCAACCCGACGAAAAGTTGTCGCGTCGACTCGGGCGGCGTGGTGCGGAATCGTTGGACGTGGATTTCGAAGGGCTTGCCGGTCTTGCGATTTCGGAGCCGGATGGTCGGGTCGCGGCGGCCGATGTAGACACGGCCGGTATTCCACAGGCGGTGGAAGTCGGGGTGCGTGCCCAGCTCGCGTAGCAGCAGCTGGACATCGGCTCGTGCACCGGCGCGGGCCGCGTAGGCGCGAAAACGCCCGACCATCAGATCTGCCTCGCGTTCCCATTCCTCGATCACCAGCCGCGCCCGCGGATCGGTGAACATCCAGCGCAGTACGTTTCCATTGGGGTGCAGGCCGGGAAAGGCCTCGTCGAAGGCGGCATTGCAGTCGATGACGTGCCAGCCGTCATCCAGCGCGGCGGCCAGATGCGGTGTCAGGGCGTCGAGCGTCCTGCGAACCGGCGCGCCGGAGGGCTGCGGTCGGGAATCGGTGAACCGCTGCTGCGCAAGGTGATACAGATGGATGCGCTCATCCGGATCCAGTCCGAAGACATCGGCTAGCGCATCGAGAATCGATGGGCTCGGATTGAACGCGCCGCCCTGTTCGATCTTGGCGAGATAGCCGACGCTGGAGTGGATCGCCTCGGCGAGCTGCTGTCGGCTCAGGCCGCCCGGATGCGCCGCGGTCGGCCGCTGCCGCCGCATCCGCACGAATTCGGCGAGAGTCGGCACCTGTAGTTCATCCATGTTCCTCCTTCGGGTCGCCGCCCATGGATGACGTTATGCCTTGCCGCTCAATCCTTCTGGGGCAATTCGCCGCCGGCGACCTCGATGAGCGCACGGGCCGCGCGATTGATCCGCTCGGCGGCATCGCCGAGATCCGGCTGACCGGCATCGAGCCAGGCGATCACCGCGTCCAGGATGAAGGTGGGGATGACCTGCGCGGCCCAGTCCTGCCATGGGCCCTCCGGCACGGCATGGGTGAGATACCGCTGCGCGATCATCGTCGAATAGCTGCGGACCATATCGATGACATCGCGGAATTCGGGCTCGCGCACCGCGTGGCGGAACAGCAGCCGGAAGGCGTCGGGATCCGCGGCGGCCGCCCGCAGCAGCGCGGAAATGCTTGTGCCGTCCAGCTTTTCGGTGCCGACGGCGTCGCCGAGCCTGGTGTAGGCCCGTTCCAGCACGGCCCGGTAGAGATCGGCCTTCGAGGCGAAGTGCCGGTAGAGGATGACGTGCGTAACGCCCGCCTCGGCGGCGATATCGGGCAGGCCCGTCCCGCTGAATCCATTGCGGGCGACCACGCGGGTGGCCGCGGCGAGGATCTGCTCGCGTCGCTGGGCGCGCGGCATGCGCCGGACGGGTTCGACCGAAGCCTCGGCGGGCGTTGGGCTTTCGGGCACGAAATCACCTCCTTGTTCAAGTGGAATAGTACAAGCAATTATGTTTAAGCTTGCTTGTACAAGAGCTTGTTAGCAAGGAGTGCGCCATGACCACAGACTCATCGGACCTCGCATGCCCCTTCACCGGAACCCACGCCGCACCCAGCTCGATCAGCCGCGTCCGCACCGCGACGGGCGACGAGGCCTGGAAGGTCACCGGCTATCACAAGGTGAAGGAGCTGTTCACCGATGTGCGTCTCGGCCGTTCCCATCCGACACCGGAGACCGCGGCACGGTCGTCGGAATCGGTGTTCTTCGGCCGCCCCTTCGGCAACTTCGAAACCGAGCCCGCCGATAACGCACGCATGCGCGGGCTGCTGAATCCGCTGTTCTCGGCCAAGCGGATGCGCGAACTCACGCCGCGGGTCGCCGCATTCACCACGCAGCTGCTCGACGAGATGGCCGAAAAGGGCTCACCCGCCGACCTGCATCGGGCCTTTGCGGAACCGCTGCCGCTGCTGGTCATCAGCGAACTGCTCGGTGTGCCCTATGCCGATCGCGCGCAGTTCCGGATCTGGAGCGAGGCGCTGTTCGACACCAGCGACGGCGCGAAGTCGGGACAGGCCGGGGCCGAATGGTTCCTGTACTGCAAGTCGCTGGTCGAACGGCTGCGCCGGGAACCGGGCGAGGGCGTGATCGCGAAACTGTGCGAGGTGCCAGACCTTGCCGACGACGCCATCGCGACACTGGCCATGGGCCTGCTACTGGCGGGGCATGAAACCACGGTTGTCGAGATCGGCCTGTGCACCGTGCAATTGCTGCGGAATCCGGCGCAGTGGCAGAAGCTGGTCGACCAGCCGGAGCTGGTGCCGGGCGCGATCGAGGAACTGCTGCGCGTGCACGACTCCACCGCCTTCGCCCGCTATGCGCGCACCGATATGGAGATCGACGGCGTCACCGTCCGGACGGGTGATCTGGTGCTGCTGGACGTCGATTCGGCCAATCACGATCCCGCGGTCTTCACCGATTCGCGCAGACTCGACGTAACCCGCTCGGAGGGCGCGCATCTGGCGTTCGGCTACGGCCTGCACTACTGCACAGGCGCACCGCTGGCCCGCATCGAACTGCAGGTTGCCTTCGGACAGCTGATCTCCCGCTTCCCGACACTGCATCTGACGGTCGATCCCCACGAGTTGCAGGTGCGCGAGAACGTTGTCACCAAGGGCCTGACCTCGTTGCCGGTCGCATGGTGAACGCGGCACGGGTCGGCGCCGCGATCGTCTGTGCCGTCGTCGGCGTGATTCCGGTTTCGGCTGCGGCCGAGACCGTTTCGTGTGGGACCGCCACGGCGACGATCGTGGCGGCCGCTGTCGTGCGGGATGAGGACTGGGCCGAGGGTTTGGCCTATGACGCGCGCGGCGACCTGTGGGTCTCGCGGGTGCGACGCAACGAAGTGGTGCGCTATGACCCGTCCGGCCGCGTCACCGCCACGGTCGCGGTCTCCTACCCCGGTGCCGTGAAGCTCGGCCCGGACCAACGGATCTACGTGACGTACGGGAACTTCCCGACCAATCTGATACCCGGTTCGACCGGCGGCGGGGTCGTCCGCATCGATCCCTCGGCCGAGACGCCGCAGGCGGAGAACTTCGCCTCCGGCCTGGGCATGGCCAATGGCGCCGCATTCGAAACGGCCGGAAACCTTTTCGTCGCCGATACCTCGACCGGCGTGGTCCGGATCCGGCCGGACGGCAGCGTCGACACCGAATGGTCCAACCTGGCCAGGCATTTCGGTGCCGATGGCATCCTGGTCGACGGCGACGCGCTCTACGTCACGCTGTATCTCAGCCCGAACGGCCGCATCCTGCGCATCCCGCTCGACGATCCGTCGCATGCCACCGTCGTCGCTGATCTGGCCGTCGGATCCGGCGCGCCACCGCTGCCCGACGATCTGGCCATCGGCCCGGACGGCCTGCTCTACGACGCCACCACCTCGGGTCGACTCGTGCGCATCAACCCGGCGGATCACTCGACGTGCACCGTCCTGACGGGTGAGCCGATGACCTCGATCCTCGTATCACGAAGCAGCGCGACGGAATTCCTGGTCGGCACCGCCAGCGGCAATCTGCTGCGGGTGCGCTTGCCCGAATGACTCGCCCGAGAACTCAGCCAAGTAAGGAGTGACCGTGGAATCAGCGCACATGGGCTGCCCCGTCACCGGGGACACCATTCAGCGCACACGAACCGCGCTCGGCCATGAAGGTTGGTTGGCCACCAGCTACGCCCAGGTGCGGACCCTATTCGCCGATCCGCGCCTCGGCCGCGCCCATCCGACGCCGGAAACCGCTGCGCGGGCCTCGGATTCGATGTTCTTCGGCGGACCACTCGGCAACTTCGAGACCGAGCCCGCCGATCAGGCCCGACTGCGCGAGTTGGTGGTGCCGTTCTTCTCGCCGCGGCGGATGCGCGAATTGCGGCCCAGGGTCGAAGAACTCACCACGCGGCTGTTCGACGAGATGGCCGCGCAGGGCTCGCCCGCCGATCTGCACACCGCCGTGGCGCTGCCGCTGCCGCTATTGGTCATCTGCGAACTGCTCGGTGTGCCCTACGCCGACCGGGATCAGTTCCGCGCCTGGACCGAGGCACTCGGCGAACAGCACGATGCCACCAAGGTGCAGCAGGGTGTCGCCGGATTGTTCGAGTACTTCATGGCATTGGTCCAGCGCAAACGGCGCGACCGAGCCGATGACGTGCTGTCGCATCTGTGTGCCCGGGACGATCTGTCCGATCAGGGCATCGCGACGCTCGGCCTCGGCTTGTTGTTCGGCGGCCACGAGACCACGGTGGTGCAGATCGGGGTCGGCGCCAAACGGCTGCTGGAAAACCTCGACCAATGGCAGGCCCTGGTGGACGATCCCGAACTGGTGCCGACCGCGATCGAAGAACTCCTGCGGACCGCCGACGCCACCCAGATGCCCCGCTACGCGCGCACCGATATGGCGATCGACGGCAACGAGGTCCGCGCCGGCGATCTCGTCCTGCTGGATCTGACCGCGGCCAACCATGATCCGACGGTCTTCACCGATCCCGACCGCGTCGACGTGACCCGAAGGGACGGCTCCCATGTGACCTTCGGCTATGGTGCCCGCCACTGCATCGGCGCGCCGCTGGCCCGCATCGAATTACACACCGTATTCACCCAATTGGTGACCCGCTTCCCGACCATGCGCCTGGCCGTCGAACCGGCCGCCGTGCCGATGCGCACCAGCAGCTTCACCGGCGGTGTCGAGGAGTTGCCCGTGATGTGGTGAAAACCGTTGGTATAACCGGTTCTTGTTAGGCTGCTCCCTTCGGGGGACGCAGTCTGACAGGAGCACGGTTATGCCCTTCGTAACCTCCGCTGGCGCGAAAGTGCACTTCGTCGACAGCGGGGGATCCGGGCCCGCGGTGGTGCTGGGGCACGCCTTCTTCATGGATCACGAAATGTTCGCCGACCAGGTCGCCGCGCTCGCACCGAAATATCGTGTGATCTCGATCGATGCGCGCGGACACGGGCTGACCGAACACGACGGCGGCGCATACAGCTGCTGGGATCTCGCCCGCGACGCCTGGTCGGTGCTCGACCAGCTCGGCATCGACCGGCTGGTCGTCGGCGGTGTCGGGCAGGGCGGGTTCACCGCGCTGCGGATGGCCTTGCTGTGCCCGCCACGAGTGGACGGGCTGATCCTGCTCGGCTGTTCGGCGCAGGCCTACAGCGACGTGCAGCGGATCGGCTATCGCCAGGTCACCGATGCTTGGATCGGGACCGGTCCGTTGACGGTGATCGCGAAGATGGTGGCGGGCTTGATCATCGGTGGTGATCGGACCGATCATCAACCATGGCTGGCCAAATGGTTGAGCGGTGACCGGGAACGCGTCGCCGCGGCGGCCGACTGTCTGATCAATGTGGACGACATCTCCGATCTCATCGGCGATATCACCTGCCCCGCGCTCTTGGTCCGCGGCGCCTTCGATCCGGCCTTCGATCACGACGTCATGGATTTGCTGACGAAGGGACTCGGCGGTCCCACGGAATTCCACACCATCGAGGGCGCCGCGCACACGCCGAATCTCACGCATGCGTGTGAAATCGATCAGCTGATGCTGCGATTCCTCGGGCGGCTCGGCCGGTAGTACTACCGACCAGGGGTACTACTGGCCAGGGGGTGGCCAATGCCTGGTTCGGCGAAACCCTTGCCCACAGGGGCGCCCACTTGGTGTATTCGATACGGCGACGCCGCCAATTCCGTTCCGGTCGAACGTGATTCACAGATACGCAGTGGGGGTGTCGCCATTGTGCGGCCCCGGCGTGGGTAGGACATGCAATGAGGGTTTCCTTTCTGTTCGGTGGACAGGTCAGTCTGACCGCCGAAGTCATCGATGAGTTCTGCGAGCGGTGTCCGTCCATCGCACTCGCCTACGAAGAAGCCGCCGCGGTGACCGGATTATCGGTGGACCGACTCCGCGCCAGGGAACTGGCCGCGGAAATGGCGAGTGAACCGGAGGATCGGCACAGCCTCGGCGCATTGCGCCAGGCCGCCTTCGCACTCGGTCTCGCCGAGGATCTGGCCGCACGCGGTTTCGAACCGGAGGCCGCCGGCGGACTGAGCCTGGGTGCGCTGATCAGCACCTGCGTGGCCGGAGCCGTGGAGCGGCACGAGTTGTTCGGCATGCTGCATCACCGCCGACTCGTGCCGGAATCGCCGGAAGGTGTTGCCGCACAGGGGATGGGGCTGATGTATACGCCGATCGGGGACGATCCGGCGAACTATTACGGTGAACGCCGCCCGGGAGTGCATCTCGCCGTGGATACCGGTCCGATCGATGACGTGCACCGATCGTTCGTGATTTCGGGTTATCTCACTGCGCTGCAAGAGATCCTGGCCGAAATCGAGGCATCGTCGGATACCCGCCAAATGTTCGTCCTGGACGCGTACAAAGGTGCGTTCCATTCGCCGCTGCAACAGCATGCCGCGGATTTCATGCGCGGATACGTCGACGGAATGACCTTCCACGATCCGAAATTCCCGGTCTGCTCGCCGGTACGCCAGCGCAGTTTGACCACCGCCGACGATATCCGGGATTTCGTGCTGCACAACAACTTGCTGTCCGCCCGCTACGAGCCGTTGATCCAGGAGATGGATCGCATCGGCATCCGCGGTGGCCTGATCCTCGGCCCCGGTCTGCCGCAGCCCGCAATTCGCCCCTTCCCGGTCGAATTGGTCGCCGAGCCGATCGATCTCGACCGGCTGCCCGAAATAGCGCGGCTGCTGGCCGAGCGGGATGCGCAGGTGCAGAGCGTATGAAGCGTTTCACGCAACGCCGCGTGCTGGTGACGGGCGCGGGTTCCGGTATCGGCCGGGCCATCGTCTTACGGCTGCTCGAGGAGGACGCGGAGGTGGTGGGCGTGAGCAGAACCGGCGATGGGCTCGCCAAGACCGCCCAGCTCGCGATGGATCACGGTCTGGGCGACCGGCTCACCGTCGCGGTGCTCGATATCGCGGACGAGACGGCCGTCGCGCGGACGGTGCCCGGCCTGGTGGCCGGGATCGGCGGCCTGGACGTGCTGGTGAACGCCGCTGGGATCGTGCGCATGTCGCATACTCACGACACCACGACCGAACTGTGGAATACCGTCCTCGGTACCAATCTGACCGGATCGTTCCTGGTGACCAGGACCGCCCTGCCCGCGTTGCTGGAGTCCGGGCGCGGGGTGGTGGTCAATATCAGCTCGAATGCCGCGTCCTATGCCGCGCCGTATCGCGCGGCGTACGCGGCGAGCAAGGGCGGACTGGAGGCCTTCACGCGGGTGCTGGCGCTGGAGTACAGCAAGCGGAATCTGCGCGCGGTCTGCGTCTCGCCCGGCGGCATCGAGACGGCCATGACCTACAGCCTGCTGGATGTGCCCCCGGATATCGATGCGAGCCTCATGAGCAAGATGGCTCCGGCCATCGGACCGCTGCTCGGCTCACCCGAGATGGTCGCCGGCGTGGTCGCGATGGTCGCCTCCGATGACGGCGAATTCATCACGGGCACAACGATTCACGTCGACGGTGGCGCTCATATCTAGAGCACGGCGAGCAGCCGGAGTGGGTAGGCGGCAATCTATCTGGGCGGGGGCTGGATCGGCGAGGAAGTCAGGTAACGCTGGAGGGTCGGTGCGATGTCCGCGATGATCTGGTCGTGGGTGAGGCCGACCACCGGCGGCAGCTCGAGCACATAGCGGCACAGCGCGAGTCCGAGCAATTGGGTGACGATCAAACCCCCGCGGCGCTGCGCATCGGCCGGATCGCCGAAGCGCAGCACCGCGGGCAACACCTGTTCGGCGAAGATCTGCCGAAAACGCTGGCTCACCGCCTCATCGGTGATCGATGAGCGCAGCAGGATCACCAGCACCTTGTTGTCGGGCCGGTCCTCCCAGATCGCCAGGAATCGGCGAACCAACAACTCGCCGAGGGCATCCGGATCGGCCGCGGCGAGATCCGGCAGATCCAGCCGCACATCGACGGCCGCGGCGAAGAGCCCGTCCTTACTGCCGAAATAGCGCATCACCATCGACGGATCGATCGCGGCATCGGCGGCGATGGCCCGGATGGTCGCCTTGGCGAAACCCTCGGCGGCGAAGCGCGCGCGGGCGGCCGCCAGGATGGCCGCGCGGGTGGCATCGGAGCGGCGCGCAGGGGTTTGATCAGGCTCGACGTTCATGCCAACAAGTGTAGGCCAACAACTGTTGACTTCCGCAAGCGGTGCGCGCTACGGTTATGCCAACAAGCGTTGGCCTACAGATGTTGACTCAGGAGTTCCAATGAACACCACCCCGCTGCCGGAGACCACTTCCGTCGTCATCGTCGGGGCCGGTCCGGCTGGTTTGACCACCGCGATCACCCTGGCCGATGCCGGTATCGACTTCGTCCTGCTGGACCGGCTCGCCGAGGGCGCGAACACCTCGCGCGCCGCGGTCGTGCACGCCCGGACCCTGGAGGTGCTCCAGGAACTCGGCATCGCCGAGGAACTCGTCGACCGCGGCATCGTGGTGCCGAACTTCCGGGTGCTCGACGGCGGCCGCACACTGGCGACCGTGCCGTTCGGCGGACTGCCGACCGAATACCCGTACACGCTGATGGTTCCGCAGGACACCACCGAGGCGGTACTGCTCGCGCGGTTGCGCAAGGCGGGCGGCGACGTGCAGCGGCCATACCAGATCACCCGGGTCGCCGACGAAAACGACGGCGTCACAGTCGAATACACCGATGAAAGCGGCGCCACCGGCCGTATCCGCGCGGACTATGTAGTCGGCGCGGACGGTATGCACAGCGTCGTGCGTGAGCAGGCGGGTATCGGGTTCACCGGTGCCACCTACCCGGAATCCTTCGTACTCGCGGATGTCCGGATGGACTGGCCGATCGCGCGTGAAGAAGTGGCACTGCATCTTTCGCCGGAGGGCGTGACGGTGGTCGCCCCGCTGCCCGACGATATCGAGCCGAACCGGTACCGGGTCGTGGCCACCGTCGCCGAGGCCCCCGAACACCCGACCGCCGAGGAGATCCAGACCATCCTGGACACTCGCGGACCGGGCGGCGATGTGAAAGTCCGTGAGGTGGTGTGGAGCTCGCGGTTCCGGGTGCACCACCGCGTCGCCGACCACTACCGTGCGGGCCGCCTCCTGCTGGCCGGAGACGCCGCGCATGTGCACAGCCCGGCGGGCGGGCAGGGTATGAACACCGGCATCCAGGACGCGGCCTTCCTCGGACCGCTGCTGGCCCGGGTCGTCAACGGTGCGCCCGATACCGTGCTGGACACCTACGAAACCACCCGCCGCCCAGTGGCTCTCGGCGTCGTCGCCTTCACGGACCGGATGACCAAGATGGCGACCCTGCGCCCGCTTCCGGCCCGGATCATCCGCAACACCGTCATGACACTGGCGACCCGCATTCCCGCGGTCCGCACCAAGCTGGCCTTCCGCCTCGCGGAACTCGCCAACCGCTGACCCCGATGCCAGCACATTCGCACCCGCCGGGCAGCGCCCCGGCGGGCCGTTCGTCCGATGACCACTACATATTCGCGGCCTTCACGTGATTGATCCCGTTGGAGAAATCGACCTGTCGCTCGGCATTCGACAACGCGGTCACCACACAGGTCCCGAAGGACCCCAGCCGATCGAACAGCGTCGCGGTTCCCACCGCGATGCCATCCGCGCTGAGGTGCGAATCGGCTTCGAGGCCGATTTCCGGTCCGACGGCGGGCCGCGCGAGTGCCAGCGTCAGATCGGTATTGATGAAACCGATTCCGGCACTGCCCCAATTGGTCATCATGCTGGTCGCCTCGCCGATCATCGCCGCACCGACGAATGCGGACGGTGTCTGCCCCTCGATCAGCCGCATCGGCACCTGCCAGGTCCGTTTGCGACTGCCGTTCTGATGCTCGCCGATCCGCCGCGACCAGCCATCGGCGTGGGCGTCACTGCCCCACATCGGCGCACGCGGCAGGCTCGTTGGCGGGGAGATCTCGACCGGCGGCGGCTCGGGTCGATCGCGCCGGGTCCACAACTCCCCCGGCGGCTGTGCCGACTGCTTCAAGAAGATCGCCGTCGCCCTGGCCACGTCCGCGCCGTCCTGCATCAGCGCGGCATCCGCCACCCGGATCCGCCGCCCGTCCCGCACCAGTTCGGTGACCACCTGAACCGGTTTCGTGCGCGTCGGCCGAAAGAGATCGACGGTCAACCTGGCGGGCACGAATCCGGGCAGACCGTGTTCGCGTTCGAGTGCCCGCGCCAGCAGGCCACAGATCGCGGGACCGTTGACCATATCGGGCGACCAGGCACTCGCGGCGAACGGCAACGGCTCGAAGCCGAGTGCGGTCTCCTCGAAAAACCCCAAGCGCATTACCAATTCGCTCCCCGCTGTTCGCGTACTCGGTGCTACTTGCTGCCCGCCTCGGCGTGCTCGTCGGCCGGACGCTCCTCGGTTTGCGCCTTGGCCCAACGGTAATCGGGCTTACCCGCCGGATTGCGCTTGATCTGATCGACGTACCACACGCTGCGCGGCTGCTTGTAGGGCGCGATCTCCTGCATGAGCACCGGACGCAGCTCGTCGAGGGTGGGGCGCTTATCGCCGCGACACTGCACGACCGCCGCGACCCGCTGTCCCCAGCGCTCGTCGGGTACGCCGACGACCAGCGCGTCGAAGACCTCGGGGTGGATCTTGAGCGCGCCCTCGACCTCCTCCGGGTAGATCTTCTCGCCGCCGCTATTGATGCTCACCGAACCGCGGCCGAGCATGGTGACGGTGCCGTCCTCCTCGACCCGGGCGTAGTCGCCGGGGATGGAGTAGCGAATTCCGTTGAACTCCTTGAACGTCGCCTTGGTCTTGGCCTCGTCCTTGTAGTAGCCCACCGGGATGTGGCCGCTGCGCGCGAGGAAACCGACCTGCCCGGAGCCCGGCGCCACCGGATTGCCCTGATCGTCGAGCACCTGGGTGGCGGCATCGATCTTCACCCGCGGGCCGCCGGTGTGGTTGGCGCCCTTGGCGACGACGGACAGACCGCCGAAGCCGGTTTCGGAAGACCCGATGGAATCGGTGATCATCCGGTTCGGCAGCCGTTCCAGGAACTGGTCTTTGAGCGTCGGCGAGAACAGCGCCGCACTGCTGGCGATCAGATACAGGCTCGAAAGATCGTAGGGCTGACCGGTTTCCGGATTGCCCTCGACGAGTGCGTCCATCATCGGGCGGGCCATGGCGTCACCGGTGATGAAGATGAGGTTGATCTTGTGCCGGTCGATGTGCTGCCACACGCCGTGTCCGGTGAACTCCGGAATCATCACGGCCTTACCGCCGTCGAACAGGCTGTGGAAGGTCGCCGTCTGCGAGCCGCCGTGGATCATCGGCGGAATCGGGAACCGCACCATCTGCGGATTACCCGCACCGGTCTTGGCCTGATGCCATTCGTCCTCGACGTATTCGCCGGTGATGAAATTGATGCCGCCGCCGAGCACGCGCCACCAGTCTTCGTGCCGCCACATCACGCCCTTGGGCAGGCCGGTGGTGCCGCCGGTGTAGAGCATGAAGATGTCGTCGGCGGAGCGCTCGCCGAAGTCGCGCTCACCGGACGACTCGGCCAGCGCCGTCTCGTATTCCACCGAATCGGCTGCGGTCGCGATGGTGCCGGTCGTATCGTCGTCCACGACGATGACCGTCTTCAGCAGGGGGGTATTCGGGCGAACCCCGGCCACCCGGTCGCTGTAGCGACGCTCGTGGATCAGCGCGACCATATCCGAATTGTCGAAGATGTACTGCAACTCGTTCTCGACATATCGGAAGTTCACGTTGATCATCACGGCGCGGGCCTTGAAGACCGCGACCATGGCCTCGACGGCCTCGATCGTGTTGCGCGAATAGATGCCCACCTTGTCGCCCGGTTGGACACCCTGTTGCAGCAGGTAGTTGGCGAGCTTGTTGGCCCGCTCCTCCAGCTGCGCGTAAGTCACCTCGCGGCCGTCGTCGGCCAGCGCTACGCGGTCGGGCATCAGATCGATGGCGTGTTCGACTAGGTCCGCTATGTTGTAGCTCACAGAGCTAAAAATAGAACGTGTTACTGTTTCTGACAAGGCCGAATTTGCCCACCCCGGCCGGCTCCGCCGACCTGCCTCCCCCTGGAAAGTCAGGAGAATCTCCCAATGCCAGATTGCCTCGTCGAGAAGCGCGATCACGTCCTCATCGTCACCATGAATCGGCCCGAGGCCCGCAATGCCCTTTCGGCCGAGATGATGGCGATCATGCGCGACGCCTGGGACCAGGTGGACAACGATCCCGATATCCGCGTCGCGATCCTGACCGGTGCGGGCGGTGCGTTCTGTGCCGGCATGGACCTCAAGGCGATGACCGCCAGGCACCCCGGCGACAACGCGAGCAGCTTCGATCCGACCAAATTGGAGGCGCTGCTCAAGGGCCGCCGACTCACCAAACCGCTGATCGCGGCGGTGGAGGGCCCGGCCATCGCCGGTGGCACCGAGATCCTGCAGGGCACCGATATCCGAGTGGCCGCCGAAGGCGCGAAATTCGGTGTCTCCGAAGCACGTTGGGGTCTGTTCCCGCTCGGCGGCTCGGCCGTTCGGCTGGTCCGCCAGATTCCCTACACCGTCGCCGCCGACATTCTGCTGACCGGCAGGCACATCACCGCCGCCGAGGCCAAGGAGATCGGGCTGATCGGGCATGTGGTCCCGGACGGCACCGCATTGGACAAGGCCCTCGAACTCGCCGCCCAGATCGCGGCCAACGGCCCCCTCGCGGTGCAGGCGATTCTGCGCACCATCCGGGAGACCGAGGCGATGCCGGAAGAGGCCGCCTTCCAGATCGAGGCGAAACTCGGCATGACGGTCTTCCGGTCGGCCGATGCCAAGGAGGGCCCGAAGGCCTTCGCCGAGAAGCGCAAGCCCACCTTCACCGGCAGCTGAATCCCGTTGTCGCCGAGGCGAATCGAATGGTGGTACCGGGGTCACTCCGGCCACCGTTCGACCGGCGTCGGCGGGGATCAATTGCCTGGGTAGTCCATCCAGAAGGGCTCCCATTGGTGGCCGTCCGGATCGATGAAGGTGCGGCCGAACATGCCGACCTGGGCCTCCTGGGCGCGTCGGTCCTCGTTGAATTCCTCGGTGGCGCCCGCGGCCAGGGCGGCATCGGTGAGTGCGTCGACCTCTTGTGCGCTGGCCAGCGATAACGCGTACGCGCCGCCGGTGGTCGCGATCGTGTCGGCGATCGGGCGCTTGCTGAAGGTGGAGTAGAAGTCCTTGGTCAGCAGCATGGCGCAGATGTTGTCGTCGATGACGATGCAGGCGGCGTTGTCATCGGTGAAGTCCTGGTTCACCTTCCAGCCGATCGCCTCATAGAAGTTCTTGGACCGGCCCAGGTCTGCGACGGGGAGATTGATGAAGATCATCTTGCTGGGCATGCGTGGTCCTTAACGTCGTCTTCGGCGGTTTCTATATGAAGACGGCGCGAGCGCGCGAAACTCATCGCTGCCCGGCGTCGTGCGGCCGGATGATCTTGATTGCGCAGGTAGCGGCCCTTTAGACCTCGAATGTGTCGGTGGGCTGTGGCAGGGTGACACCCATGAACGACTCGTCCGGCTCCACCGTCGGCCACACTCCGGACGTCCTCGAGTCCTTCGAGGGACATCGGCGGGAGCTGTGTGCCTACGCCTATCGCATGCTCGGCTCGTCCTTCGAAGCGGAGGACGCGGTACAGGAGACCTTCACCCGCGCGTGGAAGTCGTACGACTCGTTCGAGGGTCGGGCCAGCCTACGGTCCTGGCTGTACAAGATCACCACCAATGTCTGCCTCGATATGCTCGACGGCCCGCAGCGCCGGGCCAGGCCGATGGATCTGTCCGGGCCGTCGCGGCCGGATTCGCCGCTGCCCATGCCGCAGCCGGATTACGTCTGGATCGAGCCGATCCCCAACGCACTGGCCTTCGGATCGGATCCGGCCGAGCACGCCTCCGCCAAGGACACGCTGCGGCTGGCATTCGTCGCCGCCTGTCAGCATCTGCCCGCCACCCAGCGCGCCATCCTGATCATGCGCGAGGTGCTGCGCTTCTCGGCCAGCGAGACGGCCGAGGCGCTCACCATGTCCCCCGCATCGGTGAACAGCGCACTGCAGCGCGCCAGGGCCACCATGTCGAAGGTGCAGCCGACCGCCACCGACACCTACGACGAAACCGATGACAACCAGCGCAAACTCGTCGACGATTTCGTCAAGGCCTTCGAGGCCTACGATATGGACACCCTGACCACCCTGCTGAAAACCGATGTGGCTCTGTCCATGCCGCCGATCGAACTCTGGGTCTCGGGACCGGAGAACGTGGCCGCGTTCATGCTCGGCCACGGCAAGGGTTGCCGCGATTCCCGCATGATCCCCCTGGCCGGCGCCAACGGCCTGCCCGCCTTCGGCCACTACAAGCCGAGCGAAACCGAGCCGGGCGTCTGGCTGCCCTGGTCCATCACGGTGCTGGAACTGGACGGCGACTCGATCGCCGGACTCAACTTCTTCCTCGACACCGAAAAACTGTTCCCGCTCTTCGGCTTGGCGCCGGAGTTGCGCGAACCGGTTGGGTGAGGTTGGGTTCGGGGTCCAGGCGGGGGTCCGCGGAGGGATGGGGTCCGGGGACGGGGAAGGTTCGTGCAGGGACGGGCGGAATCGAGCACGCGAACCGGTTGCTCGAGGTTGGGCGGGTCGAGCCGGTCGCGGCGGGTCGAGCCGGAAGGCAGGTCAGACGGCCGGGCCAAGTGGCGGCCGGACAGTGGCGCAGAACCAATGAACGTCGCGCAGAGGGTATAGCGTCTGCGCGAGGTTCATTGGGTGTGCGACAGCGATTTCAGTCTGTTAGGCCGGGATGTAGCGGTCGCGGAGTTTGCGTTTGTAGAGTTTGCCGTTGGGGTCGCGGGGGAGTTCGTCCAGGTAGTCGATGGAGCGGGGCATTTTGTATTTCGCCAATTGGGTTGCGGCGAAGGCCAGTAGCTCGGTGGTGAGTTCGTCGTTGCCCTCGACACCGGCGACCGGCTGGACGACGGCCTTGACCTCCTGGCCCCAATCCGGGTGGGGCAGACCGAAGACCGCGACATCCTCGACCTTCGGGTGGGTGGTCAGGACGTTCTCGATCTCGGCCGGGTAGATGTTCACGCCGCCGGACAGGATGAGATCGGAGCGGCGGTCGTGCAGGTAGAGGTAGCCGTCCTCGTCGAGGTGGCCGATGTCGCCGACCGTGAAAAGGTCACCGACCCTTGACTCTTCGGTCTTTTCCTTGGCGTGGTGGTATTCGAAGCTGGACGCACCCATGCGCATGTAGACCAGACCAGTCTCGCCCGCGGGCACTTCGGAGCCGTCTTCCTCGCTCAGCACCTTGATCACCGACCAGGGCCAGGCCTTGCCGACCGAACCGGGCTTGCGCAGCCACTCGGTCCCGTTGATCACGGTGCCGCCGCCCTCGGTCGCCGCGTAGTACTCGGTGACCGTCGGGCCCCACCACTCCAGCATCTGCCGCTTGGTCTCGGCCGGGCACGGCGCCGCGCCGTGCACCATGCTGCGCAGCGAGGAGACGTCGTACTTGGCGCGCACCTCTTGCGGCAGGGCGAGCAGCCGGTGGAATTGGGTCGGCACCATATGGCTGTGGGTCACGCGATGCTTCTCGATGAGATGGAGCATGTCCTCGGCATCCCAGCGATCCATCAGAACGACCTTGTGCCCCAACTGGATCGAGATGGTCGCGAAGTTCAGCACGGCGGTGTGGTACAGCGGCGAACCGCAGATGTGCACGTGATCGTCGTAGGGCTGCAGCCCGAACAAACCGAAGAACGCGGGCGACTGCGCCGGAACGATATCCGGGTCGGTGCCGGTGAGCGGACGCCGAACCCCCTTGGGACGCCCCGTGGTTCCCGAGGTGTAGAGCATCGGCGCGCCGGTGGTCCGGTTATCGGGCCGACCGGTATCGGCCGCACCCAGCCACGACACCGACTTGAAGCCCTCGATCTCGCCGACCGCGAAGCGCGCGGTGGCGGGCAGGCCGGCCTCATCCGCCGCGGCGATCGCGGCGGCAGCGAACCGGTCGCTCGCGATGAAGGCCTTGGCCTCGCTGTCGGCCAGGATGTAGGCGACTTCCGGGCCGGTCAGATGCCAGTTCACCGCGACGATGTACAGCCCGGCCTGATAGGCCGCGAAGTAGGCGGCGACCGCCTCGACGCAGTTGTGCACCATGCTGACCAGCACGTCACCGGGCTGTAGCCCCAGTGCCCGCAGGCCGGTGCCGTAACGGTTTGCGAGCGTGGCCAGTTCGCGATAGGTCACCTCGCGGCCGGATGGATCCACCAGGGCGATCCGATCGGGTTCCGCGTTCGCGATGTTCCACAGACCGAGAATTTCTTTTGACTCCTGCACCGTCACCCCTACGAATTTAGAACGTGTTCTACATCTGTACAAGGGGTGCGAGCCGATGCAATTGCTCGATATCTGGAACAGACACCAGCATCTCGGTGACACCCGCGGCCTCCCACACCCCGAGTTGCTTACGCACATGCTCCTCGTCGCCGATGATCGCGGTATCCAAAATCAGCTCATCCGGCACCATGGCGGCCGCCTCGGCCTTCTTCCCGGCTTGGAAGAGCCGACCGATCTCGTCGACCTCGCGCTCGTAACCCATCCGCCGGTAGACCTGCGCGTGGAAGTTCAGCTCCGGCGCACCCATGCCGCCGATGTAGAGCGCCATGATCCAGCGCATCCGCTCGAGCTCGCCCTTGGGATCGTCGGTGATCACCACCTGACAGCTCGCGGCGATCTCGAAATCCGCCCGCGAACGCCGCGCGCCCGCCCTGGCGAAGCCCTCGTCGAGCCAGTCGTTGTACATCCCGGCCAGCCGCGGCGCGTAGTAGATCGCGAGCCAGCCGTCGGCGATCTCGGCCGTCAGCGCGACATTCTTCGGCCCCTCCGCACCCAGCCAGATCGGCAAATCCGCTCGTAGCGGGTGCACGATCGGCTTGAGCGGCTTGCCGAGCCCGGTCGATCCCGGCCCGGTGTAGGGCAGCGGATACTGCGGCCCATCATTGGTGACCGGCGCCTGCCGCTCCAGGATGCGGCGAATGATGCCGACGTACTCCCTGGTGCGCTGCAACGGCTTGGCGAACGGCTGCCCGTACCAGCCCTCGACCACCTGCGGCCCGGACACGCCGAGCCCGAGGATGGCCCGGCCGCCGCTGAGATGGTCCAGGGTCAGCGCGTGCATGGCGGTGGCGGCGGGCGTGCGCGCCGACATCTGCACCACCGAGGTGCCCAGCCGCACCCGATTCGTCGACGAGCCCCACCACATCAGCGGACCGAAGGCATCCGACCCCCAGGATTCGGCGGCGAACACCGCGTCGAAACCGGCCGCCTCGGCGGCGACCACCAACTCACCGGCATTCTGCGGCGGCTGCGCCATCCAGTAGCCGAGTTGCAATCCGAACTTCATGGTCGACCTCTTTCCACACAACTTCTTGCCACCAGAATAAGAACCTGTTCTACTCGATGTCGTGACTCAGGGGAATACTGCATCCGGGACAATCGCGGATTAGAGAGGGGCGAAATTGAACACTGCGTCGCGCAGCGACTCCATGAGGGGCGGTGGTCGGGGCTCGAGTGGGCACACTGCCGTGCCCGACGTACTCAGCGCACCCCTTCGGGTGCAATTCGACTACACGCGGTCGGTCGGACCGACCATCGGCACCTTCCTGGCCGCGCTGCGCGCCCGCAAGGTCGTCGGCGTGCGCGGCTCGGACGGGCGGGTGCTGGTGCCGCCGCCGGAATACGATCCGGTCACCTCCGCACCGCTGACCGAATTCGTCGACGTGGCCGATACCGGCACCGTCCGGTCCTGGACCTGGGTGCGCGATACGCTGCCCGGTCAGCCCTTCGACCGCCCGTTCGCCTGGGCGCTGATCCAGCTCGACGGAGCAGACACCACCTTGCTGCACGCGGTCGACGTGGCCGCCCCCGAGGACATCCACACCGGACTGCGAGTGGTCGCGCGCTGGGCCGCCGAGACCACCGGCAGCATCAAGGACATCGCCTGCTTCGAACCGGGCGAAACCTCCACCGCACCAGCGGAATCCGACGCCGACGGCGAGCCGATCACGGTGATCACCACGCCGGTCGACCTGAACTACATGCACAGCGCCTCGCCGCAGGAGACCATCTACCTGCGCGGACTGGCCGAGGGCAAACTGCTCGGCGGGCGCACGGACGCCGCGGGCAAGGTGTACTTCCCGCCGCGCGGCGCCAACCCGACCGACGGCCGACCGACCGACGAAATCGTCGAACTGCCCGACCGCGGCATTGTCACCACCTTCTGCATCGTGAATGTGCCGTTCCTCGGCCAGCGGATCAAGCCGCCGTATGTCGCGGCGTATGTGCTGCTGGACGGCGCTGATATCCCGGTGCTGCACCTGGTGCTCGGGTGCGAGGCGAGCGAGGTGCGGATGGGCATGCGGGTGGAGGCGGTGTGGAAACCGCGCGAGGAGTGGGGCTTCGGGCTCAGCAATGTGGACCACTTCCGCCCCACCGGTGAGCCGGATGCCGACTACGAGACGTATAAGCACCACCTCTGAGAGGCCACGTTGACCAACGCAGTAACAGGCGTAAGCGCCAAATCTGGCACCGACATCGCGGTCGTGGGATTCGCCCACGCACCGCATGTGCCGGAGACCTTCGGCACCACCAACGGTGTCGAGATGCTGGTGCCCATCTTCCAGCAGCTCTACACCCAGCTCGGCATCACCAAGTCCGATATCGACTTCTGGTGCTCCGGTTCCTCGGATTACCTCGCGGGCCGGGCCTTCTCGTTCATCTCGGCGGTCGACGCCATCGGCGCGGTGCCGCCGATCAACGAATCGCATGTCGAAATGGACGCCGCCTGGGCGCTGTATGAGGCCTTCGTGAAACTGCGCTCCGGACAGGCGAAGACGGCACTGGTCTACGGCTTCGGCAAGTCCTCCGCCGGCACGCTGCGCCAGGTTCTGACCATGCAGCTCGATCCATACCTGGTCACACCGCTGTGGCCGGATTCGCTGTCCATCGCGGGTCTGCAGGCGCAGGCCGGACTGGATGCGGGGCGCTGGACCGAACGGGATATGGCCGCGGTCGCCGCCGGTGACTCCGGCGATGTCGAAACTCTGCTCGCCACACCGTATGTCGCCGATCCGCTGCGCGCGCACGATGTCGCGCCGATCACCGACGGAGCCGCCGCGATCGTGCTGGCCGTCGGCGACCGGGCGCGTGAACTCTGCGAGCGTCCGGCCTGGATCACCGGCATGGCGCACCGGGTGGACACACCCAATCTCGGCGCCCGCGATCTGACCGTCTCACCGTCGACTTCGGCTGCGGCACAGTCGGTTACCGGCGGCGATACCAGCGGCTTCGATATCGCGGAACTGCATGCGCAGTTCAGCCATCAGCAGCTGATCCTCGCCGAGGCCATTGGCCTGCGACCCGAAACCAAGGTGAATCCGTCGGGCGGCGCGCTCGCCGCCAATCCGATGTTCGCGGCGGGCCTGGAGCGCATCGGCTTCGCGGCCGAGGCCATCATGGCGGGCACCGCGAATCGGGCGCTCGCCCATGCCAGCAGCGGTCCGGCCCTGCAACAGAACCTGGTAGCCGTTTTGGATTCGGAGGCGAGCCGATGAGCTTTCCCGCTGCGGTGCTCGGCACCGGACAAACCCATCACGTGACGAAACGAACCGATGTGTCCATGGCAGGCATGTGCCGCGAGGCGATCGATCGTGCACTCGTCGATGCCGGACTCACCATCGCCGATATCGATGCGGTGGTGGTCGGTAAGGCGCCGGACTTCTTCGAGGGCGTCATGATGCCCGAGCTGTATCTGGCGGATGCGCTGGGCGCCACCGGAAAACCGCTGTTGCGCGTGCACACCGCCGGATCCGTCGGCGGCTCCACCGGTGTCGTGGCCGCCAACCTGGTGCAGGCCGGGGTGCACAAGCGGGTGCTCGCCATCGCCTGGGAGAAGCAGTCGGAATCGAATGCCATGTGGGCGTTGTCGTTTCCGGTGCCCTTCACCATGCCGGTCGGCGCGGGCGCGGGCGGTTACTTCGCACCGCATGTGCGTTCCTATATTCGCCGGTCGAACGCGCCGAGCCATATCGGCGCGATGGTGGCGGTGAAGGATCGGCGCAATGGCGCCAAGAACCCGCTCGCACATCTGCACCAGCCCGATATCACGCTGGAGAAGGTGCTCTCCTCCCAGATGCTGTGGGATCCCATCCGATTCGACGAGACCTGCCCGTCCTCCGATGGGGCGTGCGCCGTGGTCATCGGTGACGAGGAGGCGGCCACCGCCGTGGAGGCCACCGGCAAGAAGGTCGCCTGGGTGCACGGCACCGCCATGCGCACCGAGCCGACCACCTTCGCCGGACGCGATCAGGTCAATCCGCAGGCCGGACAGGATGCGGCCGCCGCGCTGTGGCAGGCGGCCGGAATCACCGATCCGCTCAACGAGATCGACGTGGCCGAGATCTACGTGCCGTTCTCCTGGTTCGAGCCGATGTGGCTGGAGAACCTGGGCTTCGTCCCGCAGGGCGACGGTTGGAAGCTCACCGATAAGGGCGAAACCGAAATCGGCGGCACGCTGCCGGTCAACCCGTCCGGTGGCGTGCTCTCCTCGAACCCGATCGGCGCCTCCGGCCTCATCAGGTTCGCCGAGGCGGCCAAACAGGTGATGGGCCGGGCCGGGGACTACCAGGTCGCCAATGCCAAGAAGGCGCTCGGACACGCGTACGGCGGTGGGTCGCAGTACTTCTCGATGTGGGTTGTCGGCGTGGAGAAGCCTCGCTGACGCTCGGGTCAACGGAGATCTACCAGAAAGGCATGCATATGGTGCCGCTGAAGTTCACCCTCGGTATCGCACTGAGTCCGCTGGAGCAGTTGCCCGAGTTGGCGAAGACCGCAGAGGAGTGCGGGTTCTCCTCGATCGCGCTACCGGATTCGCTGTTCTACATGCAGTCGGCGTCGGCGAAGTATCCCTACACCGCCGACGGCAGTCGCTTCTGGGGTCCGGAGACGCCATGGGTCGACCCGCTCATCGGCGCGACCGCCATGGCCGCGGTGACCAGCCGAATTCACTTCTACACCAACGTACTCAAGCTCGGTTCGCGCAATCCGCTATTGCTCGCACGCCAGGTCGGCTCCGTGGCCAACCTCTCCGGCAATCGCTTCGGCTTCGGCGTCGGGATCGGCTGGGCGCCGGAGGAATTCGAGTGGTGCGGGGTGCCCTACGCCAAGCGCGGCGCGCGGGTCGACGAGATGATCGAGGTCATCAAGTTGGTGCTCGGCGGTGGCATGGTCGAATATCACGGGGAATTCTTCGACTTCGACCCGCTGCAGATCAGTCCGGCGCCGAGCGAGCCGGTGCCGTTCTATATCGGCGGCCACACCGAACCCGCACTGCGCCGGGCGGCCAAGGTGGGCGACGGCTGGACTTCGGCGATGATGACCTACGCCGAACTGTGCGCCACCATCGGCAAGCTCGACGCGCTGCGCGCCGAATTCGGCCGCGAGAGTGTGCCGTTCGAGATCCAGGCGGTCTGTGTCGATAAGTTCGGCCGCTCCGGATATCAGGATCTGGCCGATGCCGGGGTGACCGATGCGATCGTGATCCCGTGGCTGGCCGATGGCATCGGCTTCGACGGTGAACTGGTGGCCAAGCAGGAGTCACTGCGCCGCTTCGCCGCGAAGAATATCGAGGAACCCATCGTCGCGAGGGCGTGAGTATGAGTACTGCCGAACATCCAGCACGGGCCGCCGGGCTCGCATCGCAGGCCGCGGTGCGAGCACGGGATAAGCAGGCGTGGGTCGACCTGTTCGCGACCGACGGCATCGTCGAAGATCCCATCGGCCCTTCGGGTTTCGACCCGGAGGGTAAGGGCCATCGCGGTAAGGAGGCCATCGCCGCATTCTGGGATATGGCGATCGCGAAGACCGATTCGATCGAATTCCGCTTCGAGGACTCCTTCGCCTGCGGTAACGAGATCGCCTTCACCGGCCTGATCCGCACCAAGATGGGCGGTCACCAGATCGATGCCGAGGGCGTATTCACCTACAAGGTTGACGAAACGGGCAAAATCGCTGCTCTGCGGGCATTTTGGGAGGTGGACCGCGCCATGGCGACGGCCGAGCCCATTACCTGAGCGCGCTGCCTCACCCCTCGGGGCAGCACAAAGGGGCCCTCGTACCGGCAAGGGGACTGCCGATACGAGGGCCCTTTCGTGTCGGGACCCAGGCCGCCGACACAAGCCTGGGTCCGCGGCGGCTCAGTGCGCGACCGGGCAGCCCGAGCCCTGGTAGTCGACCGGGAACTCCTTGACACCGTTGAGCCAACCCGAGCGCAGCCGCTTCGGATCACCGAGCTTGGTGATATCGGGCATGACGTCGGCGATGGCGTTGAAGATCAGGTCGACCTCCATCCGCGCCAGATTCGCGCCGATGCAGAAGTGCGCGCCGGTGCCGCCGAAGGACAGGTGCTGGTTGTCCTTTCGGGTGATGTCGAACTGGCCCGGGTTCTCGAAGACATCCTCGTCGAAGTTGGCCGAACGGTAGAGCATGACCACCCGTTGACCCTTCTTGATCTGCACGCCACCGAGTTCGGTGTCCTCGAGCGCGGTGCGCTGGAACGAGGTGACCGGGGTCGCCCACCGGATGATCTCGTCGGCGGCGGTGGCCGGGCGCTCCTTCTTGAACAGCTCCCACTGATCCGGATGCTCGAGGAAGGCCGCCATGCCGTGGGTGATCGCATTGCGGGTGGTCTCGTTGCCCGCCACGGCCAGCATGATCACGAAGAAGCCGAACTCCTCCGGCGTCAGCTCATCGCCGTCGACATCCGCCTCGATCAGCTTGGTCACGATGTCGTCGGCCGGACATTCCTTGCGCGCCGCGGCCATTTGGTAGGCGTAGCCGAGCACCTCGGCGGAGGCGGCGACCGGATCGGCCTCGTTCTCCGGATCGTCGTATCCGGTCATGTCATTGGACCAGGTGAAGACCTTCCTGCGGTCTTCCTGTGGGATGCCGATCAGCTCGGCGATGGCCTGCAGCGGCAGTTCCGAGGCGACCTGGGTGACGAAGTCGCCGGATCCGTTTTCCACCGCCTCCTTCACGATGGATTCGGCCCTGGCCTTCAGTTCGGCGCGCAGGCCGTTGATCACGCGCGGGGTGAAACCACGGGAGATTATCTTGCGCAGCTTGGTGTGCTGGGGCGCGTCCATGTTCAACAGGACGAAACGCTGCAGTTCGATCTGCTCACGGGTGATGTCGTCATTGAAGCGCGGGATCGCGGTGTTCTCGAAGGTGGAGAACACTTCGCTGCGGCGCGACACCTCCTTGACGTCCGCATGCTTGCTCACCACCCAGAAGCCGTCGTCATGGAAGCCACCGATCTCGGCCGGCTGTGGATTCCACCAGATCGGTGCGGTACGGCGCAGCTCGGCGAACTCCTCCACCGGAACACGCTCGGCATAAATGTCCGGGTCCGTGACATCGAACCCATCCGGCAGATTCGGCCGGGCGTTGCGCGGGTCTACCACCAGATGTCTCCTTCGACAAACTGAAACACGTTCTACAATCATTCAAGCATAAGCTGCATAATGAGGGAAGAACAGGACAGATTCACCTGCCACAGGCATGAACACACGTTTCATTTTTCTGTCCCAGAAGAAAGGTTGGACATGGGCACACCCGTCATCGTCGAGGCCGCTCGCACCCCCATCGGCAAGCGCGGCGGCTGGCTCGCCGGCCTGCACGCCGCCGAACTGCTCGGCCTGGCCCAGCGCGGACTGCTCGAAAAGGCGCACCTGGATCCGGCCATGGTGGAGCAGGTCATCGGCGGCTGCGTCACCCAGGCCGGTGAGCAGTCCAATAACGTCACCCGGGTCGCCTGGCTGCACGCCGGACTGCCGTGGCAGGTCGGCGCCACCACCGTCGACGCCCAGTGCGGATCGGCACAGCAGGCCAACCACCTCATCGCCGGACTGATCGCGACCGGGGCCATCGATATCGGCATGGCCTGCGGCGTGGAGGCGATGAGCCGAGTTCCCTTGGGCGCCAACGTCGGCGAGCACGCCGGCCCGCGTCGGCCGGCATCCTGGAATATCGATCTGCCGAACCAGTTCGAGGCGGCCGAGCGTATTGCCAAGCGGCGCGGCATAACTCGCGAAGACATCGATGAACTGGGCGTCCGTTCGCAGCGCCTGGCCGCCCAGGCCTGGGCCGAGGGACGCTTCGATCGCGAGGTGCTGCGCGTGACGGCGCCCGCCGTCGACAAGGCAGGCAACCTCACCGGCGAGAAGCTGGACGTGACGAGGGATCAGGGCCTGCGCGAAACCACGCTCGAAGGTCTGGCGAAGCTGAAGCCGGTGCTCGAGGGCGGAATCCACACCGCGGGCACCTCATCGCAGATCTCCGACGGCGCGGCCGCGGTACTGCTGATGGACGAAAAGGCCGCGCAGCGAGCGGGTTTGCGCCCGCGCGCCCGGATCGTCACCCAGGTGCTGGTCGGTGCGGAGCCCGAGTTCCATCTCGACGGCCCGGTACAGGCCTGCACCCGACTGCTCGAACGTTCCGGAATGAATATCGGCGACATCGACCTTTTCGAGATCAATGAGGCCTTTGCGGCAGTTGCACTTTCGTGGGCCTCTGTACACAAACCAGACATGGACCGGGTAAATGTAAACGGCGGTGCGATTGCACTCGGACATCCGGTGGGTTCAACCGGATCTCGGCTCATCACAACGGCTTTGCACGAACTGGAGCGATCCGGCGGCAGTACCGCGATGGTGCTCATGTGCGCAGGTGGCGCATTGGCGACAGGTACCATCATCGAGAGGTTGTAGGAGTTTCAACTAATTCCGCGCCGTTGGTTGAACGTTCATCCCAATCAGCCCAAAACGTGTCGTACGCCACACAAACACCAGCACAGAGCACTCGATGACCCGTCAGCTATCTTTCGGTTATCATTGACCTGACGGGGAGCGCCCCCGCGACGGGCCAGAACCTGTTCACACCACGTATTCCCAAGAGCCGTTGGCGTGACCCGCAAACGCAACCGTCGCAGTGCCTTCCCCGGAGCGGCACCTAGAAGCTTCAAGGAAATCCCGAATCAGGCGTAGGTTTTCAGTTACTGAGCCGCTAATATCAATGATACGTATCCGAGATAACGACTGTTAGTACAGCGAAGGGAATTGGGCGGCTCACAATGGCTGATTTCGCGGCGCGGCTGAACAAGCTGTTCGAAACCGTGCATCCCCCGGGGCGCAAGCCGCACACCAACGCGGAGGTTGCGGCTGCGCTTACGGCCTCCGGGCATCCGATCTCGAAACCGTACCTCTCGCAGTTGCGGTCGGGACAGCGGACCAACCCGTCGGACGAAACGGTGGCTGCACTGGCCAAGTTCTTCAAGGTCAAGCCGGACTACTTCTTCAACGACATCTATGCCGCCAAGATCGATCACGATCTGGAGTTGCTGTCCCAGCTGCAGGGCTATGGGCTGCGACGGCTGTCGAGTAGGGCGTTCGATCTGTCCGAAGAATCACAGAACCTCCTCACCTCCATGGCGGAGAAATTGCGGGCAAGTGAAGGTCTGCCCGAAATTCCTCCGGATGGCACCGAATAGGTTCTCCCACAGCGCAGTACGGTGCGACCCACAGGGTCGCACCGTACTGCGTCATGGGTATCACCCCGCCAGGACCAAGGCGCACGCTCTGCGCCCCTAAAGTTATGGGCTTGGTGGTGGGTACAGGGTTGCGATAAAAGCGCGCCCTAGATAGACCCGGTACTGATGAAATCAGTTGCGCGGATACGTCTGTAGACACAAGGAATCCGGCACGGCGGAAGCGGTGCCGGATTCCTTGCTATGTCAAGCTTATTGAATACCCGGAGCGAGTCCTTCAGAATGCTTCGAGCCGATCGGTTTTGGTGTCACCCGATCAATTCCGGCCGGGCGCCGAGGCGGTCGCTTCGTAGGCGCGCGCGATTGCCTGGACCCAGCCGCGGGGACTAATACCCTCCGGCGGAGCAATCCACCTCGCGTCGACCACCACCTCGCCCAACGGGTTTCGCGCCCACTGCGCGACCCGGTCGGCCCGCGCGGACACCAGCGGCGGTGGCGGACCGGCGGCGACCAGCTCGACGCCACCGCCGGATTGCAGGTACAACGCGTCCATGATCTGCGCGACCTGATCAGAGGCCTTGAGCTGAGTGGAGGTGCCCGTCTGTTCGTGCGCGACCACCTCCGGGAACCGCCCGACCATGATCCGGTGCAGAACCTTGGTCTGCCGCAACAATATTCGCGCGCGCACCCACAGTTCCACCACGATCCACACCGCGCCGAAGGCGATGAGCAGGCCGGCGGCCTCCCAGGCGGGCCAGGCCCAATCCGGTTGGCCCGGTTTCGCGACCGGTGCGTCGATGAAGGCCCGGCGGATCTGCAGTACGGCGAGCACCGCGACGAGCGCGGTTCCGGTGGTGTACATCGCGATACCGCGACCGAGCGCGGTCCAGTCCAGGTTGCGCACACCGGTGATGACGATGAAAACGCAGCCGAACGCGACCACTATCCAGCCGAAAGTGGTGGACCAGAAGAGGTTTACCGCCACCGCGACCGAGCCGATGCCATAGATCACGAACGCGATCTGACGCAGATTGCGACGCGAGACGACCGGCCACGCCGCCGAGGCGACCACCGAGGTCGCGGTCGCGAAGAGAATCCAGGCCGATGCCACGACGCCGTCGGCGAGCGTGCCCGAATGCAGGCCGCGCGGCAGCAGATGGTCGATCGCCAGCGCGATCTCGGGAACCGCGACGGTGGCCGCGAGTGCGACCGCGGCGACCGCGATGACGATCGCCACCCGCGCGGTCGTCGCCGGCTTCACCAGCACGCGCCCCACCCGGGCGCCGGCGGCAACCCAGACCAGCATGGCCGTCAACCAGAGGGTCATCCCAGCGCCTCATCGAATCGAAGGACCGAGACGCCGGCGCCTCGGCTGTTGAATACGCGCAGTCGGGTCATCAACATGGCGGCGAAGGTCTCGGCCTCCCATTCGGCGAGTTCGTCCGCGCCGTCGTCGACGATCTGCTGATGCGCCCGCTGACTGAGCATGTAGGCGATCAGATCGTCACTGGCCTCCAGCGTCACCTCGGGCGCGGGCGCGCCCTCGTGGTCGAAGACGATGTGGCCCAATTCGTGCGCGAGCGTATGGTCGCGGCTCGGCAGTGCGGTCGCCAGCACGATCACGTCGCGGTCCGGATAGAACCTGCGCTGGCCGCAGACGCCGGGACCCAGTTCCGCACTGGCGATTTCGATCTCGCGGCGCCGCTCGCTGGCGATGGAGGCGACGACCTCCTCCAGGGTGGTCGCATCGGAATCCGCGGCGACGGCGCATACCGCGTCGACCGCCGCCGCGACCCGTCGGTAGGCCCGCAGTCCGCTCTGGGTCCTGCTCTCAGTCATCGAACGCCCCTTACGTCCTCGGTCCGAAGAACTCGGCACGCGCGGCGTCGATGCGGGCCTGTGCGGCCGACGCACTCTGGAAACTCACGGCGCCGGAAGCGGTTCCGGCCAACGCGAGCGCGATCAGTCCGCCGACCACGCCGAGCACATTGGGCGTGGGCAGACCGTCGTCGGCGCTGGTCGGCCGGACATCCGGATTCGGCTTGGCCGGGGCCGCGGGCGGCGCGGCCGGAGGCGCGGGGGGTGGTGGCGGCGGTGCCTGCTCCGGCGCGGGTGCGGGCGGCGCGACTACCGGGATCGGTGCGATCTGCGGCGCCGCCGGTGCGGGCGGGACGATGATCGGAACGGACGGCACCGCCGGTGCGGGCGGCGTCGGCAGCGGGATCAGCAGCAACAGCAGCGGGGAGGCCGAGCCGACCGCGGCCGAGCCGACGGCCGCGGAACCTACAGCGGCGGAGCCGGTTCCGACCGAACCGGCGCCGGCCGAGCCAAGGCCGAGGGTGCCGACACCCGCGGAACCAACCCCGGCGGAGCCGACACCGGCCGAGCCGACTGCGGCCGACCCCGTAACGCCCAGTGCGGATCCCGTGCCGACGGCGGCGGAACCGACTGCGGCAGAACCGGTGCCGAGCGCGGCGGAACCCGTGCCGAGCACCGCCGAACCCGTACCCGCGGCCGCGGAGCCGACCGCTGCGGAACCCGTACCGAGAATGGTTGCGACACCGGCCGAACCGGTGCCGATGATCGCGCCTACGCCCGCGGACCCGGTGCCGATGATGGTTCCGACACCGACCGACCCGCCGCCGAGGAGTACACCGAGCAGACCCGTCGCGCCGGCGGCCGCGGAGCCGGCGGCGGCCGAACCCGCCGCTGCCGAACCGGGACCGGCGGCCGAGTTCACACCCGCGGCGGCATCGGTCGGATCGACCGGTGAGCCGACATTCGACTGGCCTGGAATCGTCAGCGGCATCCACACGTCGCCGATCGCGTCCGGCGTGGGGTTATTGGGGCCCGCACACTGCGGACACGTCCCGCCGGGCTGAGCCTCGGCCGACACTGCCCCGAGGAGTGCGAAGCCGGCCACGGTCGCAAGTACTGCAATCACACGTGACGTGCGACCAACGGCCATGCGCCAGCCTTCCCTCATTCGATATAGCGCAGATCTCTTGCCCGGTCGCAACACACAAATTCCGGGACTTCAACGGACGGGAGCCCATAGTAAACCTCAGCCCAAATCCGCGCAGTCGGTCGGGCCGCGCACAGCAGATGCCGCGCCCGACCGGCCATCCGTCCGGATCCGGTCGAGCACCGAGAGCATGTCGTCGAAGTTATCGCTCACGACCCGCCACTCGGAACGGCACGAGCGTGCCAATCTCCATACTCTGCAACGCTTGTCGCACGGCGAGCCATTCAAACGGATGCCGCGAGATCCGGCGTCCCAACGGGGCCACTGGACGCAGCCACCGTTGATCCGAACAGCGGAGCGCTCAGGCGCCGTACACGGGCTCCGGCGGGGTGGACTTGGCGATCAGGTCGGCGACCACCGGACCGAGTTCGGCGGGGTTCCAGCGAGCGCCGCGATCCACGGCGGTGCCGTGCCGCCAGCCATCGGCCAGTGCGACCTTGCCGCCCTCGACCTCGAACATGCGGCCCGTGACAGCGGCGGATTGCGGGCTGCCGAGCCAGACGACGATCGGCGAGATGTTTTCCGGGGCCATGGCGTCGAAGCCGTCCTCGGGGGCGGCCATGGTTTCGGCGAAGACGGTCTCGGTCATCCGGGTGCGGGCGGCGGGGGCGATGGCATTGACGGTGACGCCGTAGCGTGCGAATTCGGCCGCTGCGGTGAGGGTCAGGCCCGCGATGCCCGCCTTGGCAGCGCCATAGTTGCCCTGGCCGACGCTGCCCTGCAGGCCCGCGCCGGAGCTGGTGTTGATGATGCGGGCATCGACCGGACGACCGGCTTTGGACTCGCCGCGCCAGTATTCGATGGCGTGCCGCATGGTCGCGAAATGGCCCTTGAGGTGCACCCGGATCACCGCGTCCCACTCGTCCTCGCCGAGATTCACCAGCATCCGGTCGCGCACGAATCCGGCATTGTTGACCAGCACGTCCAGACCGCCGAAGGTGTCGACGGCCTGGCGGATCAGGTTGCGCGCACCGTCCCAGTCCGCGATGTCGTCGCCATTGGCCACGGCCTCGCCGCCGAGCGCCTTGATTTCGGCGACGACCTGTTCGGCAGGCGTCTCGCTGGTCGCCGCACCGTCCAGGGCGGAGCCCAGATCGTTGACCACCACGCGCGCTCCGGCGGCGGCGAAGGCGAGTGCGTGCGCCCGGCCGATGCCGCGGCCCGCACCGGTGACAATGACGACGCGCCCCGCGCAGATCTGCTCGGTGTCCATAACCTGTTGTGTCCTCTTCGTTTTCGGGTTCGGTTGTTCAGGCCTGAGCCGGCTGCTCGGCATTCGAGGCGGCGAGGAATGCCGGACGCTCGCCACCGCCGTGCACCAGCAGCGTCGCGCCGCTGACGAAGCCGGCCAGCGGCGAGGCCAGGAATGCGGCGCAGCCGCCGATATCGTCGGGCCGGGCCATCCGGCCGAGCGGAATGGTCGCGCCGACCGCGTCGATGCCGTCTTGATCGCCGTAGTGCAGCTGACTCTGTTCGGTCTCGACCGGGCCGACGACCAGCGAATTCACCCGGACCTTCGGGGCCCATTCGACCGCGAGCGAGGAGGTCAGGCTGTCGATGCCCGCCTTGGCCGCGCCGTAGGCGGCGGTGCCCGGCGAGGGGCGGTGACCGCTGACGCTGGACACCATCACGATCGAGCCGCCACCCGGCTGCTGCTGCATCACCGCATTGGCGGCCTGTGAAACCAGCAGGGGCGCAAGCAGATTCAGTTCGACGATCTTGCTGTGGAAGTTCTTGCTCGCGGTCGCGGCGAGGGCGAACGGTGCGCCGCCCGCGTTATTGACCAGGTGATCCAGGCGGCCGTGGCGCGCGACGATCGTGTCGACCAGCCCCTGCACGGCATCGGCGTCACGCACGTCGCAGGGCAGGTATTCGATCTCGCGCCCGTCGTGGCACACAAGCGCGTCACCGGGACGCCGCGCGCAGGCAACGACGGTGGCACCCGCGGCGAGGAAGGCCCTGCTGACGCCCGCACCCACCCCGCGCACACCACCGGTGACCAGAACGACGCTGCCGGTGAGATCGATTTCGAGTGTCACCGTGCTAACCTACCAAGCAACTGCTTGCTTTGCCAACCACGAATGGATACGCGATGGGGATCAACCGTCACTCCGAATCAACCGGCATCACCGTGGTCACGGTCGACTACCCGCCGGTCAACGCCATACCGTCCGACGGCTGGTTCACACTGGCGGATGAGATCCGCGCGGCCGGGCGCGATCCGGAGACCAAGGTCGTGGTGCTGCGCGCCGAGAACCGCGGCTTCAACGCCGGTGTCGATATCAAGGAAATGCAGCGCACCCCGGGCCATCAGGCGCTGATCGATGCGAATCACGGCTGCTTCGAGGCCTTCGCGGCCGTCTACGACTGCCCGGTTCCGGTGATCGCGGCGGTGCAGGGCTTCTGCCTCGGCGGCGGCATCGGCCTGGTCGGCAATGCCGATGTGGTGATCGCCTCGGATGACGCAACCTTCGGCCTGCCCGAGGTCGACCGCGGCGCGCTCGGCGCGGCCACCCATCTGTCCCGCCTGGTCCCGCAGCATCTGATGCGCGCGCTGTTCTACACCGCGAGCACCATCACCGCACAGCAGCTGCAGCACTACGGCTCGGTGTACCAGGTGGTGCCGCGCGCCGAACTCGATGCCGCCGCACTGGAGCTCGCCAAGAACATCGCGGCCAAGGACGGACGGGTGATCCGGGCGGCCAAGCGGGCGCTCAATGGCATCGATGTGCAGGACGTGCACCGCAGCTACCGCTACGAGCAGGGCTTCACCTTCGAACTGAATCTGGCCGGGGTGGCGGATGAGATCCGCGCGCGGTTCGACGACGATCTGGCCGCGCGCAAGGAAGAGAGCAAGGAAAACTGATGCGGGACAAGCGAATGTCGCTCGACGAGGTCGTCGGCGAACTGCGCAGCGGTATGACCATCGGCATCGGCGGCTGGGGCTCGCGGCGCAAGCCGATGGCGCTGGTGCGGGCCATCCTGCGCTCGGACATCACGGATCTGACCGTGGTCAGTTATGGCGGGCCCGATCTCGGCCTGCTGTGCTCGGCGGGCAAGGTGCGCAAGGCGTACTACGGCTTCGTATCCCTGGATTCGCCGCCGTTCTACGATCCGTGGTTCGCCAAGGCCCGCACCTCCGGCGCGCTGGTGGCGCGGGAGATGGACGAGGGCATGTTGAAGTGCGGACTGGAGGCGGCGGCCGCGCGGCTGCCGTTCCTGCCGATCCGCGCCGGGCTCGGATCCGATGTCGTCAATTTCTGGGATGGCGAACTGCGAACCGTCGCATCGCCGTACCCGGATGCCGACGGCCGCACCGAAACGCTGATCGCGATGCCCGCGCTGAATCTCGATGCGGCGCTTGTGCATCTGAATATCGGCGATAAGCACGGCAATGCCGCTTACACCGGTGTCGATCCGTACTTCGACGACCTGTACTGCCTGGCCGCCGAGCGTCGCTATGTGTCGGTTGAGCGGGTGGTGGAGACCGAGGAACTGGTGAAAGCCGTTCCGCTGCAGTCATTGCTGCTCAACCGGATGCTGGTCGACGGTGTGGTCGAGGCGCCGGGCGGCGCGCACTTCACCCTGGCCGCGGACAGCTACCGCCGGGACGAGAAGTTCCAGAAGCATTACGTGGAGTCGGCCAAGACGCCGCAGGCCTGGCAGCAGTTCGTCGACAAGTATCTGGCGGTCTCCGAGGACGAGTACCAGGCTGCCGTTCGCGAATTCGCACAGGAGGCATCCAAGTGAATACTGAAACCGTCACCAGGGCCGAGATCTGCGCGGTCGCCTGCGCCGAGATCTTCAGCGGCGCGGGGGAAATCATGGCCTCGCCGATGTCGCCGATGTCGATCATCGGCGCGCGGCTGGCCAAATTGACCACCGAACCGGATCTGCTGCTCTCCGATGGCGAAGCGCTGTTCTTCGCCGACACTCCCCCGCTGGGCGGTAAGGCCCCGACCGAGGGGTGGATTCCATTCCGCAAGGTCTTCGATGTGGTGGCCTCCGGCCGTCGCCATGTGGTGATGGGCGCCAACCAGATCGATCGGTTCGGCAATCAGAACCTGTCGGCATTCGGACCGTTGCAACAGCCGACCAGGCAGATGTTCGGTGTGCGCGGCGCACCGGGCAACACCATCAATCATCCGACCAGCTACTGGGTTTCGCGGCATACCCGGCGGGTGTTCGTGGATCAGGTCGATATCGTCTCCGGCGTCGGTTACGACAAGGTCGATCCGGCCGATCCGGCCTATCGGTTCCATCATCTGCACCGGGTCGTCACCAACCTGGGCGTCTTCGATTTCGAAGGACCCGGCCACACCATGCGGGCGCGCAGCCTGCATCCGGGCGTCACCGCCGCCGAGGTCGCCGAGAACACCTCCTTCGAGATCGCGGGACTGGCCGAGGCGGGCGAGACCCGGCAGCCGACCGCGGAAGAGCTGCGGTTGATCCGGGATGTGCTCGATCCCAAGAAGGTTCGGGAATCGGAGGTGCCGTCATGAGCGTTCTGCGGACGCGGCTGACCGAGTTGGTCAGCATCGAACATCCGATCGTGCAGACCGGTATGGGCTGGGTGGCCGGGCCGAGCCTGGTCTCGGCCACCGCGGAGGCGGGCGGGCTGGGGATTCTGGCCTCGGCCACCATGACCTTCGCCGAATTGGAAGCCGCGATCGCGAAGACCAAGGCGCACACCAAGAAACCGTTCGGCGTGAATATCCGCGCGGATGCCACCGACGCACCCGAACGGATCGATCTGCTGATCCGGGAGAAGGTCGCGGTCGCGTCGTTCGCGTTGGCGCCCAAGCAGGAGCTCATCGCCAAGCTGAAAGATGCCGGTGTGGTGGTGATTCCATCGATCGGTGCGGCCAAGCACGCGGTGAAGGTCGCCTCCTGGGGGGCCGATGCGGTGATCGTGCAGGGTGGCGAGGGCGGTGGGCATACCGGTCCGGTGGCCACCACGCTGCTGCTGCCGTCGGTGCTGGACGCGGTCGATATTCCGGTCGTGGCGGCGGGCGGATTCTTCGACGGTCGTGGCTTGGCGGCCGCATTGGCCTACGGCGCGGCGGGTGTCGCGATGGGTACCCGGTTCCTGCTCACCAAGGAGAGCACCGTCCCCGAGACCGTCAAGCAGGAGTACCTGAAGCGACAACTGCAGGACACTGTGGTTTCGCTGAAGGTCGACGGTATGCCGCATCGCGTGCTGAACACCGAACTCGTCGATCGCCTGGAGCATTCGGGACGTTGGCGCGGCCTCACCGCCGCGGTCTCGAATGCCGCGAAGTTCAAGGGCATGACCGGCATGAAGTGGTCGACGATGGTCCGCGACGGCCTGGCCATGCGAAAGGCCAAGGACCTCACCTGGTCTCAGGTCATCATGGCCGCCAACACCCCGATGCTCCTGCGCGCCGGCCTGGTCGAGGGCAATACCCAAGCGGGTGTGCTCGCCGCCGGCCAGGTCACCGGCATCATCGATGACCTGCCCACATGCAAAGAACTCATCGACCGCATCGTCACCGACGCCGTCACGCGCATCGACACCATCGCCGCACTCACCGCAGATCACAACCCCTAACGCGTCCTGATCGAAGACGCCCTTCCTACTAGCGAAGGCCGCCCCGAGTCCTCCTGGCCGGGGCGGCCTTTCACATGCCTGATCCATGGCCGTCGCGGAATTGTTCCTGGCGGAAGACGGGGCCTTCGCAGACCGTCTGCGAGAGGCCGGACAGCGGTGAGCGGCGGCGCGTATGTTGCGGCTCTCACGGTATCGAAGGTGCTCAGTTGGGATCCGCGCCCTGCGGTGAACATCGGAGCGAAGATGGGAAAGCTGCCTCCGGGTTTCCGATGGGCCGGGGCAGCTTCTTGCGATTCTCGCGTAGGGCGGGGACGCCGAAAGGCCGCTCCCTGGAATCACTTCCAGGGGGCGGCCTTTGGTTACTCAGCTGAAGTTGACGAAGGGCTTTAGCTGAGACGTTCGATGATGGTGGCGTTGGCGGTGCCGCCGCCTTCGCAGATGGTGAGCAGGCCGTAGCGGCCGTTGACGCGCTCGAGTTCGTTGAGCAGGGTGGCGAAAAGCTTTGCGCCGGTGGCGCCGAGCGGGTGGCCGAGGGCGATCGCGCCGCCGTTGACGTTCACCTTCTCCGGATCCGCGCCGGTCTCGCGCAGCCAGGCGAGCACGACCGGGGCGAAGGCCTCGTTGATCTCGATGACATCGATATCGTCGATGGTCAGACCGGTCTTCTCCAGCGCCCACTTGGTGGCCGGGATGGGGCCGGTGAGCATCATGATCGGGTCGGCGCCGCGTGCGCTCACGTGGTGGATGCGGGCGCGTGGCTGCAATCCGTAAGCCTCGAGGGCCCATTCGGAGGCGAGCAGGGTCGCGCTCGCGCCGTCGGAGATCTGGCTGGCGACCGCGGCGGTCAGCGTGCCGCCCTCGGCGAGCACCGGCAGCGACGCCATCTTCTCGAGGGTGGTCTCACGCGGACACTGATCGATCCAGAACTCGCCGACCGGCACGATCTCACGATCGAAACGGCCGTTCTTGATGGCATCGCGGGCGCGCTCGTGACTGCGCAATGCCCAGCGCTCCATCTCTTCTCGGCTGATATTCCACTTGTCGGCGATCATCTGCGCGCCGTTGAACTGCGAAACCTCGCCGGTGCCATAGCGATGGTCCCAGCCCTGCGCGCCGACGAACGGCGAGTCGAAACCATATTCCTTGCCCGCCAACATAGCCGCCGAGATCGGGATGGCGCTCATGTTCTGCACACCGCCCGCGACGACCACCTCGGCGGTGCCGCTCATAATGGCCTGCGCGCCGAAATTGATGGCCTGCTGGGAGGATCCGCACTGCCGGTCGACGGTGACGCCGGGGACTTCCTCCGGATAACCGGCGGTCAGCCACATGGTGCGGCCGATATTGCCCGCCTGCGGACCGATATTGTCGACACAGCCGACGATCACATCGTCGACCACCGCCGGATCGATCGGGTTGCGGTCCAGCAGACCGCGCAGCGCGGCCGCGCCGAGATCGGCCGGATGCACCGCGGCCAGCGCGCCATTGCGCTTGCCGACCGGGGTGCGCACCGCGTCGATCACATAGGCATCCCGCAGCGGGGCGTAGGGGCGGCGAGCGGATGGTGCTGACATGTAGAACTCCTACTTGATGTGCTCGGGCACGGTCAGGCCGTCGAGCACGATGGTCAGGTACTGCTTGGCCAGGTTCTCGACGGTGATCGAGCCGCCGGGCTCGTACCACCGCACCGCCACCCACACGGTGTCCCGCAGGAATCGGTAGGCCAGCTCGACATCGAGTTCGGGCCGGAAGCTGCCGTCCTTGACGCCATTGATCAACACCCGGTGCCACAGCTCGCGGAATTCGCGGTTGTAGTCCGCGATATAGGTGAACCGCTCCGAATCGCGCAGGCGCTTGGCCTCGGCCTGATAGATCGCCACCGCCGCATGCGAGCGGTCGAAGGATTCGTAGGACGCGATCACCAAGGCTTCCAAGGTATCTCGCGAGCTGAGCCCCGAGGCCACGATCTCCCGGTACCGCCCGAACAGATCGTCGAGGAAGCCGCGCAGGATCTCGTCGACCATCGACTCCTTGGAATCGAAGTGGTGATAGAGGCTCCCCGATAGAATTCCGGCCGCATCGGCGATATCGCGCACGGTCGTCGCACGCAGTCCACGCTCGGCGAACAGTTGGGCCGCGAGCGCGAGCAGTTCATTGCGCCGTGCTGATTTCGAGGCGTCTGATGCGGTCACACGGGCCATAATACAACCAAGCATTTGCTTGGGCTAGGCTGGGCTGTCCCGCCTCCCCGAATCCTCAGGCGCGGACTCGGGTGCCGCGACATCGGCGTTGGCGACCGCCGGTGTTAGCGGAGTTCAGTTGGCCCGTCCCCGGCGAGTTACCCATGTACTAACGAAATCAGTCGACCGGGACGCATCAGCGCATGGAATAGCGCAGGGGCGAAGACACTGATAGATCCGCCAGCAGTCGGTCGCAGATGACCACCGGGGATATGCCCGCCCGCGCCATCCGCGCGACCAGTGCGAGTCGGCGTTCACAGCTGTCCCATTCGACGGTCAGCGGGCCGCGATCGGGGCCCGCGTCGACGGTGGCCATCACCCGTGGCGGACCGAATGCGACCGGTTCCTCGATGAGTTTGAGGATCATGCCGCGCTGCCAGGCGCGGTAGGTATCCATATCCGCGCCGACGACCAGCTTGTCGGTGGCGGCGCACAGGCCCTGGGCGATCTCGTCGGCAAAGGCCACGCGGTCGAAGCGGAACTTGCGGCATTTGCGAACAACGTCGAGCAGATCGGCTCGCACTTCACACAACAATGCCGTCTGCCGCTGCCGTCGGCGGTCCCGTTCCAATGCCGCGCCGGATCCGGCATTGAGTCCGATTCGACAGGCGCGCTCATGATCTCGCGCCATATCGGCGCGCAATGCGCCGCGCGGATCGCGAGCGACCTCGGTCTCGTCGACGGCATACTGTTCGAGAATTTGGGCGGCGCGGGTCGCGGTCGCACATTCGGAGGTGTGCTCCATGAGCTCGGCGCCGAGGGTGAGGGCCGCGAGTACCAGGCTGTCCAGCCGTCGCCTGGCGAGCACGACTTCGCGCACCAATTCGAGTTCCAGTTGTTCGCGGGCAGGTGGGCGATCCGGGCCCATAGCCATCGCCCCTTAGGGAAGTGCGGGATCCGACCACCCTCAGCATGGCACACCTGGATGCGCCGCGTCCCGGCCTTTTTGACCTGATAAGAAGCCCACCTGACCGCACTGGCACTGAAGTCGAAAGGCGATCGCACTCGTGCGCTGTGACATCGGCAGCGCCCGCGACGCTGCGTGTTCGCGGACGCCCGGTGTCTCGCGGCTGAAAACTCGCTCGGTGCGGCGCCGACAGGGCGCGCACTGCTTACTGCGGGACAACCACGACAGCGAAATCAGGCGCGCTGACTGCTGATCGAAACCACTTCGCCGGTCAGGTAAGTCGTGTAGTCGCTCGCGAGCATCGCGATGGTCGCGGCCACTTCCCAGGGCTCGGCGGCGCGGCCGAAGGCTTCGCCCTCGGAGAGGCGGTCGAGCAGTTCGGTCGAGCTGACCTTGTCCAGGAAGGCGTGCCTGGCGATGCTCGGGGCGACCGCGTTGATCCGGACGCCGAGTTCGGCGGCCTCGATGGCGCTGCAGCGAGTAAGTGCCATCACGCCCGCCTTGGCCGCGGCGTAGTGGGCCTGACCGTACTGCGCGCGCCAGCCGAGCACGCTGGCGTTATTGACGATCACACCGCCGTGGCCCGCGTCGCGGAAATAGCCGAGGGCGGCCCGGGTGCAGCGGAAGGTGCCGTTGAGGGTGATGTCGAGGACGCGGTCCCACTGCTCGTCGGTCATATCGACGACGGGGGTCTCGCCGCCGAGTCCGGCATTGTTGACCATGATGTCGATGCGGCCCAATGCCGTTGCTGCGCCGCGGATCAGCTCGTTGACCTGTTCGGTGCTCTGCACGTCGCAGGCGATCGATGCGACCCGGCGGTCCGGGAATTCGGCCTTCAGTTCGACCTCGGTTTCGGCCAGCCGCCGCTCGTGCCAGTCGGATACGACGACATCCGCGCCCTCGGCGAGCAGCCTGCGTGCGGTGGCCGAGCCGATGCCGGTGCCCGCCGCGGCGGTGATCACGGCGTTGCGGCCGGTCAGCAGACCATGGCCCGGGATGGGCTGGGGCGCAACGGAAAGCGGCCCACTCATGCGCGGGCCTCCCGCGGCAGGCCGAGCACCCGCTCGGCGATGATATTGCGCTGCACTTCGTTCGAACCTCCGTAGATCGTGTCGGCGCGGGTGAACAGGTAAAGCCGCTGCCATTCGTTGAGATCGTTTTCCTCGGCCACCAGTCCGGCGGGGCCGAGCACGGCCATGGCGAGTTCGCCGAGGTCACGATGCCAGTTGGCCCACAGCAGCTTCGAGACCGAGGCCTGTCCGCCGTCGTCGGCGGTCGTATCGCGCATGGTGCGCAGCGCGTGGGCGCGCAGCACCCGCAGGCCGACCCACGCCTTATCGATCCGGTCGGCGATGAGCGGGTCGTCGGCTGCGCCGGTGCGGCCGGCCAGCGCCTCGATATCGGCGAGTTCGCGGGCGAATCGGATCTGCTGGCCGAGGGTGGAGATGCCGCGTTCGAAGGTCAGCGTGCCCATGGCGATGCGCCAGCCGTCACCGGGCTCGCCGACGACCAGGTCCGCGGCGGTGCGGGCGTTGTCGAAGAAGACCTCGTTGAACTCCGAGGTGCCGGTCAGCTGGATGATCGGGCGGACCTCGATGCCCGGCTGATGCATGGGAACCAGCAGGTAGGACAGGCCCTTGTGCCGGGTCGAACCCTTTTCGGTGCGCGCGACCACGAAGCACCAGTCGGCCACGTGGGCCAGCGAGGTCCAGATCTTCTGGCCGTTGATCGACCATTCGTCGCCGTCGAGATGGGCGCTGGTGGTGATGGCCGCGAGGTCCGAGCCGGCGCCGGGTTCGGAGTAGCCCTGGCACCACAGCTCGGTCACATTCCGAATCCCGGGCAGGAAGCGTTGCTTCTGCGCCTGGGTTCCGAAGGCCAGCACGGTCGGACCGAGCAGTTCCTCACCGAGGTGGGAGACCCGGGCTGGCGCATTCGCTTTGGCGTATTCCTCGTGGAATATCACCTGCTGGCGCAGCGAGGCCTCGCGCCCGCCCCACTCCTTGGGCCAGCCGAGGCAGGTCCACCCGGACGCGGCCAGGTGCCGGTCCCAGGCGAGGCGTTCCTCGAAGGCCTCATGCTCGCGGCCGGGCCCGCCGAGGCCGCGCAATTCGCGGAACTCGCCGTTGAGGTTCTCGGCCAACCATTCGCGCACTTCTGCGGAAAACTGCGCGTCCGATGCGGCAGCGTTGTTCCCACCCCCCTGCCCTTCGGTGTCGGAATCTGATGTCTGGATCGCACCCACGCCGGTAGGATAACCTACCAAGCACTTGCTTTGTTAGAGCCTGACCACTTTGATCGAGCAAAGGCAGCAAAAGACCCCGCCGACGGTGAGGACAACCGTGACAACCCCTGCACAAACGACACCCGTGGCCCTGCACCACGCCGCGCGCACCTTCGGCGCCGCGCCCGCCCTCGGCGACGGCGCGGTCCGGCTCGACTGGACGCAACTGCTGGCGGCGGTACAGGAGGTGGCGCGTGCGCTGATCGCGCGCGGAGTGCAGTCGGGTGACCGGGTCGCGATGTGGGCGCCGAACACTTATCACTGGGTGATCGCCGCACTGGGCGCGCACTACGCGGGCACGGCTCTGGTGCCACTCAATACCCGCTATGTCGCCGATGAGGCCGCCGATGTGCTGGAGCGGGTCGAGGCCAAGGCGCTGTTCATCGCCGGAACCTTCCTCGGTCGCGACCGGCTCGCCGAATTGCGCTCCGCCGCACCGGAATTACGCATCGACACGGTGGTGGTCATTCCCGTGGAGCCGGGCACCGAGACCACCGACTCCGCCGCCCTCAACTGGTCACAGCTCGCCGGTATCGCCGAATCGGTTCCACTGGCCGAAGCCGTGCGGCGCGCCGAAGCCGTCGACCCCGAGGATATTTCCGACATCCTGTTCACCTCCGGCACCACCGGGCGCAGCAAGGGCACGCTGGTCGCGCATCGGCAGGCGCTGTCGGTGGTGCGGGCCTGGGCCGAGTGCACGACCTTGACCGGCTCCGATCGCTATCTGGTGCTCAGCCCGTTCTTCCACAACTTCGGTTATAAGGCGGGCATTCTCGCGTGCCTGGTCACCGGTGCGACGATCATTCCGCAGGCCACCTTCGATGTGCCCGCGACCATGCGCCTGGTCGGCGCGGAGAAGATCACGGTGCTGCCCGGCCCGCCGACCATCTACCAGACCATTCTCGACTTCCCGGACCGCGAAGCCTACGACCTGAGCACCTTGCGCGTAGCGGTGACCGGCGCCGCGACGGTGCCGGTGGTGCTGGTCGAGCGGATGCGCTCGGAACTCGACTTCGATGTCGTCATCACCGGCTACGGACTTTCCGAGGCCGCCGGATTCGGCACCATGTGCCGCGCCGATGACGATGCCGCCACCATCGCGGGCACCTGTGGCCGCCCGATCGCCGAATTCGAATTGCGGCTGAGCCCGGAGGGCGAGGTATTGCTGCGCGGGCCGAATGTGATGCTCGGCTACCTCAACGATCCGGAGAGCACCGCCGAAACCATCGATGCCGAGGGCTGGCTGCACACCGGCGATATCGGCACGCTCGACGAGCGCGGATATCTGAAGATCACCGACCGGCTCAAAGACATGTACATATCCGGCGGCTTCAACGTGTACCCGGCGGAGGTGGAACAAGCGCTGGCCCGACTCGACGGAGTGGCCGAATCCGCGGTCATCGGGGTGCCGGACACCCGAATGGGCGAGGTGGGCAAGGCATTCGTGGTGCGCAAGCCGGGCGCGGCGCTCACCGAGGAGCAGGTGCGCGCGCACGCGACCACGGTGCTCGCCAATTTCAAGGTGCCCCGATTCATCGAATTCCGGGACCAACTGCCCTACAGCGCGGCCGGGAAAGTGCTGAAACGCGAACTACGTGAGGAGAAATCGTAATGTCCGACGAAGCTGGGATCCCCTACGAGCCGGACGTCGTCACGTATGAACGGCGCGGCCGGGTCGCCATCGTGACACTCAACCGGCCCGACTACCGCAACGCGCAGAACTCGGTGATGACCTACGCCCTCGACGCCGCCTTCGAGCGTGCCGTCGAGGATTCCGAGGTCGGCGTGATCGTGCTGGCGGGCAACGGGAAACACTTCAGCGCCGGGCACGATATCGGCACCCCGGGCCGCGATCACCATGTGCACTACCCGAACAAGGCGGCACTCTGGTGGGACCACGTCGACAAGGCCGGCGGCGATCAGCGTTTCGCGCGTGAGCTCGAGGTGTACCTGGGCATGTGTCGGCGCTGGCGGGAAATCCCCAAGCCGACCATCGCCATGGTGCAGGGCGCGTGTATCGCGGGCGGGCTCATGCTGGCCTGGGTCTGCGATCTGATCATCGCCGCCGATGACGCGTTCTTCTCCGACCCCGTTGTCCGCATGGGCATTCCGGGTGTGGAGTATTTCGCGCACCCGTGGGTGATGGGGCCGCGCGCGGCCAAGGAGTTCCTGTTCACCGGGGATCGCTTCGATGCGGCGCAGGCCAAGGAGTGGGGCATGGTCAATCGCGTCGTGCCGCGCGCCGAACTCGAAACCGAAACCCTCGCGCTGGCCGAGAAGATCGCCACCATGCCGCGATTCGGGCTGGCGCTGACCAAGAAGGCGGTCAACCAGGCCGAGGATCTGATGGGCATGCGCGCGGGCATGGATTCGGTATTCGGCCTGCACCACTTCGCGCACGCGCACAACGCCGAGGTCGGCGCGGATTCGCTCGGCGGCATGAACGCCAAGTCGATGAAGGCCAATGCGACCGCTTCGGCCACGGTGAGCACCAAGTCGACGTCCGAGCAGAACAGGACAACGTAGTGGATCTGGATCTCGATCAGGCGACCCGCGAATTCCAACAGGAAGTTCGCGAATTCCTCGCCGCCAACAAACCCGCCGAACCGCTGCCCTCCATGGATACCAAGGCCGGTTTCGAGGCGCATCGCGAATGGGAGCGCACACTCGCCGACGCGCGCCTATCGGTCGTCTCCTGGCAGCGAGAGTACGGCGGGCGCGATGCCTCGCTGCTGGAGTGGGTGCTCTTCGAGCAGGAGTATTACGCCGCCGGTGCGCCGGGGCGGGTCAGTCAGAACGGCATCTTTCTTTTGGCGCCGACACTCTTCGAGCACGGCACTGCGGAACAGTTGGATCGGATCATGCCGCGGATGGCGCGCGGCGACGATATCTGGGCGCAGGCCTGGTCCGAACCGGAGGCGGGCAGCGATCTGGCCGGTATCCGCTCGACCGCGCGCCGCACCACCGGCGGCTGGCTGCTGAGCGGACAGAAGACCTGGAGTTCGCGAGCGTCCTTCGCGGACTGGGCATTCGGGCTGTTCCGCAGCGATCCGGAGGCCGAACGGCATCGCGGGCTCACCTATGTGATGTTCCCGCTCTCGGCCGATGGCGTTTCGGTGCGGCCGATTCCGCAGTTGGACGGCGAGCCCGGATTCGCGGAGATCTTCCTCGACGACGTCTTCGTACCGGATCGCGATGTGATCGGCGAGCCCGGCGACGGGTGGCGGGTCGCGATGAGCACATCGAGCAATGAGCGCGGATTGTCGCTGCGCAGTCCGGGCCGCTTCAGCGCGACCGCGCGGCGGCTGATCGACCTGTGGCTCGACACCGGCGATCGCACCAATACCGCCCAGCGCGATGCGGTGGTGGACGCCTGGATCGGCAGCGAGGCCTACCGGCTGCACACCTTCGGCACGGTCACCCGGCTGAACGAGGGCGGCAAGCTCGGCGCGGAATCGTCGATCACCAAGGTGTTCTGGTCCGAACTCGATATCGCCATGCACGAGACCGCGCTCGAGGTGCTCGGCGCGACGGCCGAACGGTCCGGGCCGTGGACGGATGGCTATCTGTTCTCGCTCTCCGGCCCGATCTATGCCGGCACCAACGAGATTCAGCGCAATATCATCGCCGAGCGGCTGCTCGGATTACCGAGAGGGAGCAGCCGATGAGATTCGCGCTCAGCCCGGAACAACTCGACTTCGGCACCAGCCTGCGCAAGCTGCTCGACGCCGGACGGACATCCGCCGCCGTACGGGCCTGGGCCACCGGGGATCCCCAACCCGGCCGCGGACTCATCCGGCAGCTGGCCGGCGCGGGTGCGCTCGGCCTCGCCATCGAGGAGCCCCACGGTGGGATCGGCGCGGAGCCGATCGATCTGGTCGTCGCATTCCAGGAGATCGGCCGGGCCGCCGCGCCCGGACCGCTGGTCGAGACGGCGGCCGCGATACCCGCACTGCTGCAGGCGCTTCCGGATACCGAATTGGCCGCGCGCTGGCTGCCCGGCTTCGCCGACGGCGCGGCGCTCGGCACGCTGGCATTCGCGTCGCCCGCGCAGGGTGCGGTCGCATTGGACGTCGATACCGCCGAGGTGGTGCTGGTCGCGGATGGTGAGCAGCTGCGCACCGCGCACCGGGTGGAACTGGTGCGCTCGATCGATCCGGCGCGACGGCTGTTCGTCGTCGAAGCCGACGAGGTGGTGGCCGAGGGCGATCGGGTGGTCGGAGCCGTTGCCGCGGCCTTCGATGCCGGGGCGCTGGCCAATGCGGCGCAGCTGCTCGGCGCGGGGCGGGCGCTGTTGGCCGCCGCGACCGAATATGCCAAGCAGCGCAAGCAGTTCGGCAAGCCGATCGGTGAATTCCAGGCCGTGAAGCAGAAGTTGGCCGATGTGCTGATCGGGCTGGATCTGGCCGAGCCGCTGCTCTACCGGGCGGCGCTGACCATGGGTGAATCCACCCGCAGCCGCGATGTCTCGGCGGCCGTGGTCGCCTGTGGCGATGCCGCCTACCGGGCCGCGCGGGCGGCACTGCAAGTGCACGGCGCCATCGGCTACACCGCCGAATACGACCTATCGCTGTGGCTGACCCGAGTCACCGCGCTGCGATCGGCGTGGGGCACACCGGATCTGCACCGCTCGCGGATCGCCCACGCGCTGCGGGAGGAGGCCGTGCGCGCATGACCACCACTGAACATCAGGAGTTCATCGCCTCGGTGCGCGCGCTGCTGACCAAGCACGCGGCGTCCGCCTCGGTGCGTGCGGGAATGGATACCGAGCTCGGCTACGACGAGCACCTGTGGCGGCTGTTGTGCGAGCAGGTCGGTGTCGCGGCGCTCGCCATTCCGGAGGAATACGGCGGGTTCGGCGCTAGCCTGGTCGAATCCCTGCTGGTTGTCACCGAATTGGGACGCACACTGGCTGGGGTGCCGATGCTCGGTTCGGCGGTGCTCGGTGCGCAGGCGGTGCTGTTGTCCGGCGATGTCGACGCGTGCGAGCGGCTGCTGCCGGAGGTCGCCGAGGGCACCCGGACGATCGCCGTGTGCTGGGCGGGTGCGCACGGCTGGGATGCGCCGGGAGTGCATGCCGATGGCGAAACACTCTCCGGCACAGCCCATTATGTTCTCGATGGACTGCACGCCGATACCCTCGTAGTGGTGACGCCGACGGGTCTGTTCGAGGTCGAAGCCGCGGCCGATGGCGTGGCCCGGCGTTCGGTGCCGACCATGGATCCGACCCGCAAGCTCGCCGAAATCACCTTCACCGGCGTGCCGGGCCGACGGCTCGGGACCGGCGATCCCGCCGCCGTCACCGCGCGGCTGCACGAGATCGCCTGGGCCGCGATCGCCGCTGAGCAGGTGGGCGCGGCCGAGCGCTGCCTGGAGATGACGGTCGAGTACACCAAGTCGCGGGTGCAGTTCGGTCGTGCGATCGGCAGCTTCCAGGCGCTCAAGCACCGCATGGCCGATATGTACGTGCTGGTGGAATCGGCCAAGTCCACCTCGTACGCGGCGACCACCGCCGTTGCCGAGCGAATGCCGTCGGCCGCCGAGGATGTGTGGGCGGCCCGCCTGCGCTGTTCGGAGGCGTTCGGCACGATCGTCGCCGAGATGGTGCAGCTGCACGGCGGTATCGCCATCACCTGGGAGCATGACGCGCACCTGTTCTTCAAGCGCGCGCACGGTGACGCTCAGTTGTTCGGTACGCCGCGCAGACCGCTGCCCCAGCCCGCCTAGTGAGCCTTGAATCCGAGGAGTTCCGTCGAGCGGAGTCGAATGGTGGTCGCACACGCTGCATGCAACCGCCCTATCACTACGCTCGGCGGGAGCGGATAGGGCTGCACCGAATAGATAGTTAGTTTATGTAATAATATCGCAGTGCAGCAGACATCGGTGACATCCGCAGAGGACAGCGTCGTCAATCTACTCGTCACCGCCGGTCGGCTGACCCGGCTGGCCGGGGTGATCAGCGGAGATGATCTGCCGCGAGCCGTCATGCGGGCACTGGCGGTGCTCGACGAACACGGCGCCGTGCGGGTCAGTGAATTCGCCCGCATCGATCGATGTTCGCAACCGGCGGCAACGGCGCTGATCGGGCGACTCGTCACGGACGGATTCGCCACCCGACGCAAGGACCCGGAGGACTCCCGGGCCGTCGTCGTCGAACTCACCCCGGCCGGACGTGACCGGCTGCAGCACGCGCGCCGCGCCTTCGGCACCGCACTCGCGACTCGACTCGCCGAGTTCGATCCCGACCGCCTCGCCCGCATGGAGACAGATCTGAGGGAATTGCTGGACGCCCTGAAGAAGGCCGCATCGCGGCACTAGGGCGCAGGCGGCCGAACGTCCAGGCGGCTCGTGCGGAGTACGGTCGGAAGGTATGACCGACGAGAAGCGGGGCCGGGTGCGGGTCGAGACCGGGCAGAAGCGGGTGCGGGTATACCTGCGCGGACAGCTGGTCGCGGATACCAGGCGACCGGTGCTGGTCTGGGAGGGACCGCACTATCCGACCTACTACCTGCCGGTCACGGACCTGCACGCGAAGCTCGAGCCCAACGGCAGGACCAAACATTCCCCCAGTCGCGGCGACGGCACCGAATACGACGTGGTGGTCGACGGCGTGACCGCGCCGGGAGCCGCACTGCGCCACCACGATTCGCCGATTCCCGAACTCGACGACCTGGTGCGGTTGGACTGGAATTCGATGGACGAGTGGTTCGAGGAAGACGAGCCGGTCTACGTCCACCCGCGCGATCCGTACACGCGGGTCGATATCCTCGCCAGCTCGCGCCACGTCCGCGTCGAGATCGACGGCGTCACCGTCGCAGATTCCCACTCCCCCCGCATCCTCTTCGAAACCGGCCTCCCCGCAAGGTATTACCTCCCGCTGACCGACGTCCGCATGGACCTGCTGACACCTTCTGGGACCCACACCAGCTGCCCCTACAAGGGCACCGCCGACTACTGGACCGTCCACATCGACGAGAAGGAATACCCGGACATTGTCTGGGGCTACCGCACCCCACTTCCGGAGAGCCAGAAGATCGCCGGCCTCGCCTGCTTCTACAACGAAAAAGTCGACATCTACCTGGACGGCGAACCCCAACCCCGCCCCCACACCCCCTTCAGCTGACCCGCCTCACTCAGTCGGCCTGTTCGCCAGGATCGCCGTGCGCAACCAGCCGGTCACGCCCGAGTTCCACGACCGCACTTTCCGCAAGCAGCTGCACGATCTCGGCGAGATGGTCGCTGAACAGTTGAAGTAGCACAGCATTGGCGATGTTGCCGGTCGACACAATCAGCAGTGACCGCGGTGACCGGTCGAGTATGTGTCCGATCCAAAAATCCCGATCTTTGGTGACGACTACTCGATCTTCGCGATCAGCGATCGCCGCGATTTCGTCGTCCGTCGTTCGGTTTCCCTGCGCGATCGTGCAAGTGTGCACGACGTCGTGTCCAGCATTCTTCAGCAGGACCGCCAGCTTGCGTGGAAGCTGGGCGTCGACAAGGAATTTCACGCCGCGTTGAAGGGGATCGTTGTCCGCTGGGCAGTCACGATCGCAGCGTATTCGAGCACCGCGAGTATGTCGTCGGTTTCCAGGTCGGGGTAGTCAGCCAGGATCTCGTCGATGCTCATGCCCGCCGCCAGCAGCTCGAGCAGCATCTCCACGGGATATCGCAGCCCGCGCACCACTGGCTTGCCGTGGCAGACGGCAGGGTCCGAGGTAATGCGATCAATCCGGGACATGAGCACAACTCTACCCGAGCATGAGGGGCTTCAACCTGCGGTTATGCCTAAGCCGGGACATCAACTCGACTTAGTCGTGGCACAGCAGGCCTTCGCCATCCGGGATCTCGGCTGGGCGCGCGAAACCGTCGCCGAGAGCCAGTTAGGCCACACGGCCACCGCGCCGCGGATCGTCGGCGAATTCGACTGGGGTTCACACCGCGATCAGGGGCGGCTGGTCGTCGGCGCGGCGGTACTGCCCTGGGGGCAGGCCGTATTCGCGTTTGAAGGCCTTGGCGAAGGCGAATTCCGAGGTGTAGCCGACCTTTCGGGCCACCGTGCCGAGGGGGCTGTCGGTATCGCGCAGCAGGCGAGCGGCGGTGAGCATGCGCCAGCGGGTGACGTAGGCGAGCGGGGGTTCGCCGACGGTGGCGGTGAAGCGACGGGCCAGGGTGGCGCGGGAGACGCCGGCGATATCGCTGAGGTCGGGAACGGTCCAGGTGCGGGCGGGTTCTTCATGGACGGCGCGCAGGGCGGCGGCGACCGCCGGATCGGCGAACGCGCCCGCCCAGCCGGTGCCGGGTTCGCCGGTGACCTGTTCGTCGAACCAAGCGCGCAGGATGAACAGGAGCAGGGTCTCCAGAATGGCGGGGACGGCGGCATCGCTGCCCTGCTTCGGTTCAGCGACCTCGGCGGCGAGCAGGTCGACGGCGGCGCGCAGGGACGGGTGGCGGCCGGGACGCGCCGGGAGATGGATGAATTCGGGAAGTTCGTCGAGCAGCGGGTGGCTGCGCTGCCTGCCGAGTTCGTATGCGCCGCAGAGCAGCGCGGTGCGGGCGCCGGGGCCGGTGATCTCGCGCGGCTCACCCGGTTGCGCCTTCTCGGTGACCGGGCTGTCGAGGCGGTCGACCAGATCGTGGTCGGCGCCGCGCGGCATGAACAGGACGTCGCCGACACCAAGGGCGATCGGTTCGCCGCCGGACGGCACGGCCCAACACGAACCCTGTAGCACCACATGGAAACCCGCGCCGGGGACTATCGGATAGGCGCGACCCCACGGTGCATGCCGGACGAATAGGCCGGAGGTCGGGTTGCCCGTGCGGATGGCCGCGATCGTCTCGCTGAGGATGTCCACATTGATCAGCATAGCTGTTGAGCGTTTCAGACATCATTCTGCGCATTGTGGTCATTCGTCTACTCATTGAACTCTCATAGTGTCGTATCCATGACAACGACGAAGAAGATCGCCATCTACGGCGCCACCGGCCACACCGGTGGCTACCTGCTGACCGAATTGCACCGGCGCGGCATCGACTCCTACCGTGATTCGGCGCTGGAAGCAGTGGAAGTCGCAATCCGGCTGGCCGCCGGAACGACCGAACCGGGCGCCCTCTCGGTAGCCGAAGCCTTCGACGCCGAGGAATTCCTCGACACACTCGCAACCTTCGGCATCACTTGGCAGATCACCCCCAAGGGTGAGTGACCGGGTTCGAACCGGCGACCTCCTGGACCACAACCAGGCGCTCTAACCATCTGAGCTACACCCACCATGCTGCTCTCGACACCGAACGTAGCTCGGCAGGCTATGCCCAGTCATCCGAATTAGCGGCGGCCCTCAGCTGGCTCCGCCGGATCCTTCCCCCCGCATCAGCGCTCCGAGAGATTCCCGGTCCGTCACATCCATCTTGATGCAGGCACGGTACAGATGGCCCTCGACCGTGCGAACCGAAACCGTCAGCCGATCGGCGATCTGGCGGTTGGACAGCCCTGCCGCAACGAGATTCGCGATTTCACGTTCGCGGGAGGTGAGCGGCAAGGGCTGGGCGGCTTGGCGCAGGGCGGGGGTGCTCGCGCCGCCGCAGGCCGCGGCCAGGCGGTTCGCGGTGGCGGCCGATTCCAGGAGGCGGCGGCGGTCTCCGGCCCGTTCGTGCGCCGACGCGGCTTGGGCGGCGGCGTCGGCGGCCGAGAGCAGCGCGCCGATGCGCTCGAATTCGGCGGCGGCCGCGTCCAGGCCGGGTCCGTCGTGGGCGGCCAGTGCCACCGCATGGCGGGCCTGGACCTGCACCAAAGCGCCGTCGACCCGGGCGGCCAGGTCGGCGAGTCGGCCTGCCACGGAAGAGTCGCCGAAGCGGGCGGCCGCATGCAGTGCCGAGGCCTCGATGGCGTGCTGGTGTGCGCGCGCCGCCGCGTCGGCGGCCGCCATGGCCAGTCGAATGGCGGGGGTGACGGTACCTTCCGCGGCGGCCACCCAGGCCCTGGCGATCTCCAACTGCGGGTCGTAAACCGCGCTGTGCCTGCCGCCGCGCGCGACCGCCTCGGCAATCGACTCGGCCGCCTCCGGTGCGCGGCCGAGTGCCGAATATGCCTCGGCCAGACGAATTCTCGCCGGGATGTGCCAGGCCGCGGCGCCCTCGGCGGTGAGCGCGGCCAATGCCTGTTCCAGATGCTCGATCCCGTCCGGGAAGCAGCCCTGCGCCACGTCGACGGTGCCCTGCAGGATCTTCGACATGCCCCAGGCCAGGTACTGGCCCGGTGCGGAATAGCCGAAATACCCTGAGGCGCAACGCCGTGCGGCATCGAGATCACCGGTGCAGATCAGCGCGAGCACCTCGGCATGGGTCGAGATGAACCGGTTGAGCCCATCGATATGCGACTCCACCTGATGCCCGCGGGCCGCGTACTGCCGCGCCGCCTCACCCTTGCCCATCAACGCCAGCGCCAAGCCGCCGCCGAAGGCCGCCCACCAAACCGCCCACGGCGGTGCGCCTTTGGCCTCCATTACCGTCTCGGCCCCCGAAAACGCCTCCTCGAGCAGATTTTCGTGGACCGCACACGCCGCGGCCAGGCCGTCGAAGGTGGCGATGATCTTCGGATGCTGCACCTTGGCCCGCAGCATCGCGAGCACCTCGTCGGCACGCTCGGCATCGCCCATGGCCCAGAACAGATTCGAGACCCGGGTGCTGCCCCAGCGGCCCAGTTGCACCTCGTTCATCTGATCCGGATCGAAGCTGGCCAGGGTGCGTTCGGCCTCGATGCGATGGCCCTGCCACAGCAGCGCGCGAGCCAGCAGATCCGCGGCCTCCACCCCGCCGCGACGTTCCACCGCGGCCCTCGCGAAGCGCTCACCGAGCGGCAAATTCGCCAGTCCGATCGCATCGGCCGCGGCCGCTTCGAAGAGTTCGAGATCGGCGGATTTATCACTGTCCAAGGCCAATTCGGCCAATCGGATGCGATCCGGCGCGGAATTGATCGGACGCTCCTTGAGCGAGGAGTACAGCCGACCGCGCAGCCGCCGCGCCGAGGCGATGCCGAGCCTGCGCCGGATGACCTCACCGAACAGCGGATGGTTGTAGCGCACGATCAACTGGTGGGTATTCTCGATAACCCGGATGAGACCACGGGTTTCGGCGGCTTCGACCGCTTCCTCACCCGCCAGTTCGGCGAGCACGTCGAGATCGATCGGCTCGCAGAAGGTCAGCAGTTCGAGCACCCGCAACACCGAATCCGGCAGCTGTTCGACCCGATCCTCGAGCAGCGCGGCCAATTCCGAGGTCACCGCGGCCCGGCCGCGCAGCTGCCAGACGCCGTTCACCTGCCGCAGCGAACCCGCCTCCAGGGCGCCCTCCACCAAATGCCTTAGAAACAGGGCATTTCCACCGGAGGACTCCCACATCAGGTTGGCGGTGAAACCCTCCAGCTGTCCGCCGAGCATCTGCTCCACCAGATCGACGCTCTGGTGCTGGGTGAACGGGGTGAGGTCGATGCGCAGCAGGTGGCCGTCTTTCCACAGCGAGGTGATCGCATCGGGTACCGGCACCCCGCTGCGCACGGTCGCGACGATATGCGCGGCCTTGTCAATGGCCAGCTGTAGCAGCAGTGTCGCCGAAAGCTGGTCCAGCAGGTGCGCATCGTCGACACCGATGATCGCGTGCCCGTCTGCGAGCAGTGCCTCGCGCGCGGCGGACATGAACGTCACCGGATCGTGCGCGGTGTAAACCCCGACCATATGGGCGAATACGCCCAGCGGGATGGTGCGGGCCGATTCCGTGCCCGCAACCCACCGGATATTGCCGCCTACAGCGGCCGTCGCCTGTCTGGCCAGCGTCGTCTTTCCGACACCGGCGTCGCCCGTCAGAACCACGCCGACGTATTCAGTGCCGGAGAGTGCTGCGCGAATCGCTTCGAACTCGGTCTCGCGCTCGATCATCGGCCAGTTCCGAGCCATAGCTCTTACTGTAGTTCGTCACGGATCATGATCGAAGACAACGAACGATGAACGCGCGCACCGATTCCGCTGTTTGCGGCGCTAACCGAGCACGTCGTGGCGGACAATCGTCTGGTCACGACCCGGTCCCACGCCGATGCAGGATATGCGTGCGCCGGACAGTTCCTCCAGGCGCAGAACATAGGCCTGCGCGTTGGCGGGCAGTTCCTCGAAGGTCTGCACCTGTGAAATGTCTTCCCACCAGCCGGGCATCTCCTCGTAAATCGGCTTGGCGTGGTGGAATTCGGTCTGTGTGGTCGGCATCTGCTCGACCCGCTTGCCGTCTATCTCGTACGCGACACAGATCGGCACCCGCTCCAGACTCGACAGCACGTCCAGCTTGGTGAGGAAGTAGTCGGTGATGCCGTTGACCCGGGTCGCGTAGCGCGCGATGACCGCGTCGAACCAGCCGCAGCGGCGGGCCCGGCCGGTGGTCACACCGACCTCGCCACCCTGCTTGGCCAGGAATTCACCGAAGTTGTCGAACAGTTCGGTCGGGAACGGACCGGAGCCGACGCGGGTGGTGTAGCACTTCAGGATGCCGAGCACCGTATTGATCTTGTTGGGTCCGACGCCCGCGCCGACCGCCGCACCACCCGAGGTCGGGTTGGACGAGGTCACATACGGATAGGTGCCGTGGTCCACGTCGAGCAGGGTGCCCTGCGAACCCTCCAGCAGCACGGTTTCGCCGCGCTCGAGCGCCAGATTCAGCTCCAGTCGGGTGTCGGCGATGCGGTGCTTGAAGCTGTCCGCCTGCCCGAGCACCTCGTCTACCACCTGCTGCGGGTCCAGCGCACGGCGGTTGTAGATCTTCACAAGCACCTGGTTCTTGAACTCCAGGGCCGCTTCGACCTTCTGCGTCAGGATCTTTTCATCCAGCACATCGGCGACCCGCACGCCGACGCGAGCGACCTTGTCCTGATAGCACGGACCGATGCCGCGACCGGTGGTGCCGATCTTCTTATTGCCGAGGAAGCGTTCGGTGACCTTATCGATGGCCACGTGGTACGGCATGATCAGGTGCGCGTCGGCCGAGAGCAGCAGACCCGAGGTGTCGACGCCGCGCTCCTCCAATCCGGCCAGCTCCGCGAGCAGTACGCCGGGATCGACCACGACACCGTTGCCGATGACATTCGTCACGCCCGGGGTGAGGATCCCGGAGGGGATCAGGTGCAGTGCGAACTTGTCGCCGTTGGGCAGTACGACGGTGTGACCGGCGTTATTGCCGCCTTGGTACCGGACCACCCATTGCAACCTGCCACCGAGCAGATCGGTTGCTTTGCCCTTACCCTCGTCGCCCCACTGGGCGCCGATCAGGACGATTGCCGGCATGGTCGTGTCTCCTACGGTTCGACGCGCAACACCCCGGGGGATGGCAACCGGCGCGGCCGGCGGGTGGGTAAACACCAGTGCTGCAGCTACCTGCCCGTATCGAGGCGGTGGCCGGAAGCACAGTCTACCCAAAGCGTTCGAGGCGGCATCGAACCGGATCGCACCGTAGGCTCGACAACCACGTGGCCTTAGTCGGGCAGGACTATGGTTGCGAGGCACTGGCGGACCAGCAGGGGGTCCGGCATGGAAAGTGGCGAGGGTGGCCGACGGGTTGTCGGCCGAACCGAGGAGGGTGTACCGCAGTTTGAGTACCCACGTTCTCCGTTGCGACGGCGCACCGGTACCCATCGCCCTCGCGTCGCTGCCGATCTCGCCGACGACCGCGATTCCAGAGAACAGCGTGATCGATGAGCTACTGCCGGTCCTGGCCGCCGACAGCCTGCCCCGGCTGATCGTGCTCGGCGACGACGCCGCCCTGTCCTCGGTGCTGACCCATCTGATGCGGACCGAACGACTCCATGTGGAGATCGGATACGTGCCCGTCGACAAGACCTACGGCTCGCGCGTCTACCAGACCGGCACCGGCAATGCCGCCGCCAAGCGGGCGGTGGAGGGCCGGGCGGCCGAGATCCCGCTGATCCGCGACGACACCGGAACGGTGCTGGTCGGGCGGGCCGTGATCACCGGCCCCGGTGGCGAGAAACTGGAGGGCGAGGCCTATGTCGACGACAACCAGCTGTTCTCCGGCAAGGTGAACGCGATGCTCGTCTCCCCGACGCTGGAGATGCCCGGTGTGCGGGCGAGCGTGCACAGGGGCATGCGAAGGCGCCGCTGGCTGGCGGGCCGGGCCGCCCAACTCGGCACGCCCGGTGCGGTGGTGACCCGCGACGGCATCGCCAACGAGCGCATCGTGCCGCGGTCGTCGTTCTATCGGCATCACGAAAACTGGCTACTGGTGCGATGACGATTCCGTTCCCGAAGGGTCGCCGCGCAACCGTGCGGCCCAGCCCGGTGTTCCTGCTGGTGATCGCGGTCGCCGTGGCCGGCGGAGTGTTGGCCTGGGATGCCGACCTGCATTCGACGCGGGCGAAGTTCGGGGTATTTCTACTCGTCGTTTTCGGCTGGATCATCACGTTGTGCCTGCACGAGTTCGCGCATGCGTTCACGGCGTGGCGGGCGGGTGATCGCGAGGTGGAATTGCGGGGATATCTCACGCTGAATCCACTGAAATACAGCCATCCGCTGCTGTCGATCGTGTTGCCGATGGTGTTCATCGCGCTCGGCGGTATCGGGTTGCCGGGCGGTGCGGTGTACGTGCACACCCATAGCGTGAGCGCGCGGATGCAGCGGATCATCAGCGGCGCGGGGCCCGCAGTGAATGCGGTATGCGCGGTGCTGTTGCTGATAGTGGTGCGATTTTTCGGCAGTGACACCTCACACCGCGCATTCTGGTACGGCCTGAGCTTTCTGGCGTTCCTGCAAATCACCGCAACGCTTTTGAACATTCTGCCGGTGCCCGGATTGGACGGGTACGGCGTTGTCGAGCCCTCGCTGAGTTATCAGACCCGACGGGCGCTCGACCAGTTCAAGCCCTTCGGCATGCTGATCCTGTTCGCGCTGCTGTTCACACCGTCGATCAACAAGGTTTTCTTCGACGCGGTCTACTCGCTGTACGAGTTGTCCGGGGTCGATGCGGATTGGTCACGGTACGGCAGTTGGCTGACCCGGTTCTGGGCCTGAGCCGCCGACTCTAGACCGACCAGTATGGGCTCCCAAAATTGGGAATGCCCAGTTCAACTGCGCCGTCTAACGTATCGGACATCCGCCCAGAAGGCAGCTGAGCGGATGTCAGCGACGGGTCGCTACCGCTCCTGGCACACACCACATGTCGACGGCAGTCTGCGCTCGACATCCCTCACATTCGGCTGACAACGCCGTCCCGACTACGACCGCCGAAACATACCGGCCGGTCGTTATCTTAAGTTGTGCTCGACCCATTCGGAGGAACCAATGACGGGTTCACCAGCACCGATCACGCTATCGGTGGTCATCCCCGTTCTCGACGAAGCCGCGCTCATCCTGCGCTGCCTCGAGCGACTCGTCGACCAGGAAGCCATCACCGAAATCGTCGTCGTCGACAACGGCAGTACCGACGGCACCGACTCGATCGTCCGCGAATACGCGACCGCACACCCGAAAATCGAACTGGTCTACGAGGAGACCCGCGGGCTCATCCCCGCGCGCAACGCCGGAATCGCAAAGGCGCGCGGCGATTTCATCGCCCGCATCGACGCCGACACCTTCGTCGAACCGTATTGGGGCGCGACCATCCGCGACTACGCGACCGCACATCCGGAGGTCGCCGCGACGACCGGAATCTTCACCTACCACGACTCCCCGGTCCCCCTTTTCCTGGACATCGGAGTCTGGCTGAAGCGCAAGCTCGGCATGTTCGGCGGCCCGGTCGGCAATATGCACGGCGCGAATATGGCCATCCGCCGCACCGCATGGGATGAAGTCAAGGACGACACCACCACTCGGACCGATATCCACGAGGACCTGGATCTGGCGCTCTGCCTGTCCATGAAAGGGTTGCGCATTCAGCAGTTGCCGGATCAGCGGGTCCGGATCTCGGCCCGGCGGCGCCGAACCAATCCCCGTGAATTCTGGACCTATCAATTGCGCGGTATAAACGCCATCACGAATCGGGGATTTCCCATTCTGCCGGTGACCCGGGCCGTGGCCAGCCTCGCTTGGCTGGCGCACACCGTGCAGTGGCCGATCTATCGGTTCTGGGATTTCGATCGCCGCCGCTTCACGTTGCGCGGCAGTCCGGAACGGCTGTCCCCGGTCGACTGAATCGCGGGCGCCGGTCGCCCGGTCCGGACTCCCGGACCGGGCGACCTCTTCGCATGACCACGGTGCGCCCATACCCGCCCGGCCACCACACCAAATGGCCGGTAGGGCGTTCCGCCATCGTGCGAAGCGTCCGAACCGCGCTACCCCTCGTAACCGCGGTTGCCTCTCGAGGCTATGACCGTGGCGGCTCACGAACACGAGTAGTGGACTACGCGATGATGAGAGTTCCTGCGCCGGGAGTCGCGCGTGGCGTCCCACACCGGCGGGGAATGTCCGAAATCCGCTGAGTAGTCGGCCTATTCCTCGGGCGGAACGTGCGGATGCGGGACCGTCGGGGGCAGCAGCGCCATCGCGGAAATGCGCTGCATGCCGCAGACCTGCATGAGATCGACCAACATGGAACGCATTTGAGCGAAGACCACATGCGCCGAAAGTCCCGCGCCGTCAACGAGTTCCGGTCGCGCACCCTTGGCGACACCGCGCAGCACCCTGGCGGCCTCGGCCTGATCCGGCTGCTGGCCGGGATCGGCGAGCATCATTCGGCGCACCACCTCGACCGCCTGGGCCAGACGCTCCAACTCTTCGATGAGTCGCGGGTCGAGGATTTCGTCGTCCTGCACCAGGGTCAGGGAACGGCGCAGCAGCACCCTGGTATTGCGGACGGCATTGTCGAGCGGATCGGCGGTGGCGCGGATGCGGTCGAGGCGCTGTCTCGAATTCCAGTAGAGCGGGGAGATCCGACTGATTTCGCGACCACCCTCGAGGGTGGAGCGCAGGCCGTCGATCTGGGGCTGGGTCGCGCGGGCGGCGGTCAGGGCCAGGCGGATCTTCTCCGGGTCCTGTTCGAGCAGTCCGTCGGCGCAGTCGTGCAGCGATTTCGCCATCACCGCAAGGACTTCCGCGGCCTGCTCGCGGGCCCGGCGCACCGGATGCAGCGGTATCGAGGCGACCACGACCACGCCGACCAACCCGCCGACGAGCGCGTCGATCATCCGCGAGAAGCCGCCGCCCGCCGATGGCGGCAGCAGGGTGGCGACCAGCACGGCCGAACCGGCGGCCTGCATGGTGATGATCGACCCGCCGTCCAGGAATACCGCCAGCGCCATGGCCACCGCGACCACCAACGCGATCTGCCAGACGCCGGTGCCGGCGCGGGTGATGAACAGGTCGCCGATGCCGATGCCGACCGCGACGCCGACCACCAACTCCACCGACCGGCGCAGCCGTGCGCCGAACGAGATGCCGATCGAGACCACGGCCGCGGTCGGTGCGAAGAACGGCTGCGTATGTCCGACTATCTTGTGCGCGATGAACCAGGCCAGCGCCGCACCGACGGCGCACTGCAGAATCGGCAGCGCGGACAGTCGCAACCGCGCCCACGAACTGCGCAGCTTCTCCACGCTGCTGGCGCGGGCGACACCGACCGGGGAATTCGGATCAAGCCCACCCGTCGCCCGACCACCACCCCTCATCGAATCGCTACGCGATGCCGCATTCAATGCGACTCAGTCGAGGCCGAGCTCGGCAGCCGCGCGGGGGTCGCAGTCCTCGAGCAGGTCCAAACAACGCGCGTACTCTTCGGTCTCGCCGACCGCCCTGGCCGCCCTGGCAAGCGCGCCGACGCTGCGCAGGAAACCGCGATTGGGCTCATGGCTCCACGGCACCGGACCGAAACCCTTCCAGCCATTGCGCCGCAAGAGATCGAGGCCGCGGTGGTAGCCGGTGCGCGCGAACGCGTACGCGGCGACGATGTCGTGATTGACCACCTGCGCATCCCCCTCGGCCCCACCGCGCGCCAACGCGGCCTCCGCGAGATAGGCCCACGCGATCGAAGCCGCCGGATGCGCGGCCGCGACCTGCACCGGATCGGCCTTATCGAGCAGCGCCGCCTCCGCATCGGAGTCTTCGGGCAGGAGTACCGGTTGCGGTCCGAGCAAGTCACCGAACGAGGTCATGCGGTTCATTGTGCACGGGCGGCGCGGGCGGCGCTGAACCCGCGTTCCCCACTCGAGGAGCGAGTCGTCATCGCGGCCAGGTAGAAGCCGTCCTCGGCCACCGCCAACAGCGACCATCACCGAACGCCTGGTGACTATCGTGGCCTGGCAGGGTCAATGACGGCCTCTTGACGGCTGTGCCCGTTAGGCTGGCCGTCGAGTTCAACTGTTCCGCCTGAGCGAGGGGTAGTGGTGTCCGACCCGAACGACGAGAAGAGCCCGGCACGAGATACCGGCCGCCCCGCCGATGCGGCCGATAAGGCGCGCGCCGCCGCGCCCGCGGACCGGACACCCGCGTCGGCCCCCAACGCTCCCGCGGAACCGGGCACCGCCGCTCGACCCGGCACGTCCGGAGATGGCGCGAGCGTCGGAGGACAGGCTGGGTCTGCACCGAACCGACCCATTCCCCCCAAGTCGGGTTCGAGCGCATCTCTGGGTTCCGGCACCCCCGCGGGATCCGGCGCGACTGCGGCGGAACGGGCGGCCGCGGCACCGACCCGGCCGATACCTGCGCCCTCGAACTCGGGCGCGTCCGCGGGATCCAGGACAACCGGATCCGACACTTCATCGCAACCTGGCACTTCCGGGAGCGGTGCGGCCGCCGAGGAACGGGCAGCCGCCGCGCCGACTCGGCCTATTCCGGCCCCGTCGGCGAAGCAGCCGCCGACCGATGCCGCCCGGCCGAGTAGCCAGGGTGCCGCGACCGGGGATATCGCCGCGCTCGGCAAGCCCGCCGAAGCCGCTGGCCCGCCGCCGGCCGCCGCCGATGCCACGACACCGAGCCGACCGACCTGGGCCGCTGGTGCACAGTCGCGCGGAGCTGCCGCGGGCGGAGCAGCCAAGCCAGGTGGTGCGGGCCAGCGAGATAGCGGAGCGGGTCGATCGCCTGCGGGGTCCGCGACACCGGCCGGTGCTGGCGGATCCGGAGCGAACGGACCCACCGGCGCATCGCCGAATTCCGAAGGAAAGACCACAGAGATCCCGCGCGGTGGCGTCAAGGGCGGCAAGAACACGGCTTCCGATGCCACGGCACCGACCGCCGCCGCATCCGGTGCAGCAGCGCCGGGCAAGGCCACGCCGGCTGCTGGCTCCAGGCCGACCAACGTCGCCTCCGGGTCGGACGCACCGACCGCCGCGATCAAACGCGACGGCCCCAGAGTCCAATCCGCCAGCGGCACAGCAACATCCGCTGCCTCAGCCGGTCGGCCTCCCGCCGCCAGCGGATCCGACGCCACCCCGACCGCCGATAGGTCCGCATCCGCGCCGACCGGGAAGGCCGCCGCCGCGCAGTCCAGCGGCCCGGCCCCCCAGTCGACAGGATCGGCGTCACCATCCAGCGACACTGCCGCCCCACGCAGCGGCACCCCGACACCGCCCGATAGTGCTGCCCCATCGCCCGGCGCAACCCTCGCATCCCGTGGCACCGCCGCCGACTCGGGTCGAACCGCCACTCCATCTGGCAACGCCGCCAGTCCATCCAGCAGCGCTACCACTCCGTCCAGTAGCACCGCGGCGCCATCCGGTGGCGCTGCATCGCCCGGTGCCCAGTCCGGTGGCGCAGCGACGCCATCCAGCGGCCCCGGCGCAACTGCCGCTGGCGGCAATGCCACACAGTCCGGCGCTGCCGCATCCGGCACCACCGGACCATCAGGTCGCACCGCCACACCAACTGGCGACGGGGCATCCGACGGCAGGACTGCGGCGGGTGGCACCTCCGGCGGACCGGGTCGCACCGACACCCGATCCGATGCAGCGGCCGCATCGTCTGGTCGTGCTGCCACTCGATCGAGCGGCACCGCCGCGCCCGGCGGCGCGGCCACACCATCTAGCCGCACCACCACGGAATCCGGTGGCACAGGCGGGGCATCGGGACGCACGGCCACGCCGTCGAGCGGCACAGGCACGCCGCCCGGCAAGACCGCCCCGTCGCCGCGTACCTCTGCGGCATCGGCCGGGGGCGCGGCTGGGGCGGGTGGCGCTACCCGGTCACCCGCTGGTACGGGCCCAGCGTCCGGCGGCAGCGGTGCAACGTCCGGCGGCACCACGCCATCCGGCGGCACCACGCCATCCGGCAACGCTGCCGCATCGTCCAGCGGGACAGCCACCCAGTCCGGTGGCACAGCGACACCATCCAGCGGCACCGACGCAACTGCCGCTGGCGGCAAGGCTGCACAGCCAGATGGAAAGGCCACGCAGCCAGGAAGCACTGCTGCACAGCCAGGTGGCACTGCCGCACAGCCAGGCGGCAAGGCCACGCAGCCAGGCGGCAAGGCCACGCAGCCAGGAAGCACTGCTGCACAGCCAGGCGGCAAGGCCACGCAGCCAGGAAGCACTGCTGCACAGCCAGGTGGCAAGGCCACGCAGCCAGGTGGCAAGGCCGCATCCGGCACCGCCGGATCATCTATGGGACCCGATGCGGAAACCGCTGTGATTCGGCGGAGTTCGGATGCGGGCTCGGCGGCGGCCGACGACAGCGGTGACCAGGGCGACGACGCTGCGGGGGCGGATGCGGCGACCATGGTTATGCGGCGGGTCGATCCGGCGGACAAGCCGTCCGCGGGTGGTAAGGATGCGGCCACGGTTTCGGCGCGCCGGGATGAGCCGGGTGACGGCGGTGCGCCGGATCTGGCCGGGGCCGACGACAAGACCGTCGCCATGCCGGTGGTTTCGAAGCTGGATGCCGAGAAGACCGTGGCATTGCCGATTCAGAAGCCGGTCGATAAGGACGCCACGCAGCGGATGCGGACCGATGCGAAGCCCAGTGGCACCGATCGGGTCGCTGCGCCCGCGGCCCGGCCCGGGCCGATCACCAAGCCGCCGAGTACGCCGCGTCCGGCGCCGGGGCCGAAACAGGCTGGGGTGCAAGGACCTTCGCAGGGGCCGGGGGTCGAGGAGACCGCGCCGTCGGCACCGCGCGCGCCCGGTCGGCCGCGTCAGGTCGCTTCGGCGCCGTCACCGGCGGATACCCAGCTGACCCGGCCCGCGCAGTCGGTGGTCCAGCCGCGGCCGCCGATCGCGCAACCGCAACGGATCACGCCGCCGAGCCAGCAGCCGACGGCCACCCCCGCGCAGGCACCGGCCGGACGGTCGAAGCGCTGGTTGTTCGTGGTGGTGGGGGCGGCCGCCGCGGTGCTCGTCGCGGTGCTGGCGGTCGTACTGGTCGGCAATCGGGGCGACAACTCCCCGGAGGCCAAGGTGCGCACCACCATCACCGATTACACCGAGGCTCTGAAGTCCGGCGACCTCGCGGCGCTGCGCAAGACCACGTGCGGACCGCTGCACGACTTCTATCAGGGCATTCCGGCGGATCAGTTCGCGAGCGTGCACCAGCTATCGATGGATCACAAGAGCATTCCGGTGGTGGCGAGCGTCGATGCGATCCGGATCACCGATAAGACCGCGATCGCGCAGGCCAGCGTCTACACCGACGCGGATCCGTCGAAGCGATCGGCCAGAACCTTCGATCTGGAGCAGACCGACGACGGCTGGAAGGTCTGCGACCCGCCGACCGCGGGGACGCCGTAGACGGTGACACCCTAACCAAATGGCAAGCCCACTAACCGGTAGCGAACGTCACACTTACCTGGTCAATGGACCGGTTCGCCAGTAGCATGGCCCGGATCATGGTCAGGGAGCAAACAATCGCACAGCCGGAAAATGACGTCGTTGTGCAGACAGCAACGGTGGCGGGACGCCGGTTCCGGGTGCGCGAGCACTATGCGGTCGGCCGCGAGAAGGTCCGCGAGTTCGCGCGCGCAACCCAGAGCCTGCACGGCGCGCATCATTTCGAATCCGATGCGCGCAAGCTCGGCTACGACGGCATCGTCGCGCCGCCGACGTTCGCCTCTGTCATCGGCATCAGTGCGACGCGGGCCCTCTTGGATTCGGTGCTCGTCGATTACGACCTGTCCCAGATTCTGCAGACCGACCAGGTTTTCGACCTCGCCCGACCGATCGTCGCGGGCGATCGGCTCAGCACCGAGGTCGCGATCGAATCGATCCGGCAGTTCGGCGATAACGACTTCATCCTGGTGACGTTCTCGCTGACCAACCAGCACGGCGAGATCGTGCAGTCGGGTTCGACGACCATCGTGGCGCGCCGCGGTGTCGAGGTCGACCCGAATATCGCCGCCGCCGTCGAGAACATCATGATGCACACGCGCCCGGTCACCGTCGGTGATATCACGGTCCCCGACAGCGGGCCGCTGGTCGCCTTGTCCGCGGACGCCCCGGCCGCCGGAGTGCCCGCATCGCCGAGCGAGTTCGTGCACACCCTCCCCGACTTCGACCGACTATCCGTCGGCGATCAACTCCCGGCCGGGACCGCCCAGGTGACGCGCGGCGATCTGGCCAACTACGCGGGAGTTTCGGGCGATCCCAACCCGATTCACTTCAGCGAGCGCGCGGCCCAGTTGGCCGGACTGCCGACGGTGGTGGCGCATGGGATGCTGACCATGAGTCTGGCGGGTGGCTATCTGACCTCCTGGCTCGGTGATCCGACGGCCATCCAGCAGTTCAACGTGCGGTTCTCCGGATTCGTCCCGGTGACGGCCGAGGCGCCGAGCCTCGTCGAGTTCAGCGGGAAGATCAAGTCGCTGGATCCGCGAAGACGCACCGCGACGATCGTGCTCGCGGGCGCCTCGCAGGGCCGCAAACTCTTCGGCCGGGCCATCGCGGAGGTTCGATTCGCCTAGCGGCACAACCTCATTCGAGGGTCGCGTGCATCAGATACACGTTGTAGTCGCTCCAGGTCGAAATATTGAAGTAGAGGTCCGAACCCGAGGACCAGGGATGGATGAATCCGCCGTACAACTCGGGGTAATCGAGCACCGTCACCGTCGGCGCGCCATCGGACCACACACCCTGCGGTGAATCCGATTCGCGGACAACCAGGGCCGCCTTGGTGGTATCCAAATAGCTCATCTGCCAGACGTTTCGGCTGGCGTCGAAGCGCACCGAAAGCTCACCGGCGGGTGCGTCGACGATCGGGCTCGCGGAGCCGAATCCGCCTACCGGAGTCCAGTTTCCGTCCTGCCAGTACTGATAGGCAGTGGTGTTGAGCAGCTGATCCTTCGGCACCCGCGCAAGCCCGACGGCCCCGAGCCGGGTATTGGGCGTGCCGAACATGTAGACGTAGTCGCCCTGCGGAACCATCGCGCTCACTTGGAAATTCGCGAGTCCGAAGATGTTGTCCCAGCGCGCGTAGGGATCTTTGGTCCAGGTCTGACCGTGGTCGTCGGAGTAGGCGATGCCGCCGTAGTTGGTGAAGAACGTGCCGGGAAGGCTGTTCCAGGTGCGAATCGACATATAGCTCAGGTACTGCCGATCACCGAGCGCGAATCCCGAGGTCGGAATCGTGGTGACCTCGACATTGTCGAGTTTGCGGCTGGAGAGCACTTCCGCCGCGTGGCAGCGGTCGTCGGTGACCATGCGGTTGTAGGTCATGCCGTCGGACAGATCCCGATCGGTGCTGAAGGCGAGTACATTGCTGCGCCAATCCATTCCCATGCCGCCCGGCGGGTGGAAGCCGCGCCCGACGGTGTCACCGAAGGCGGTGGCGATCTCCCCCGGCGCGCTCTCCCACATGATGCCGAGGTCGGTGCCGTACACCTGCCAGCGCTTATCGGTGCGGTTGACCGAATTCGCGCCGGTCTGCTTGGCCACCTCGGTGACCGCGCTGATCCGCGGCGTCGGCCGGGCCGGGGATAGCGCGGCGGGCTCGGTCGGCGGATCCACCCGCGCTGGGGGCGGGGGGACCGGACCCGGATCCGGTCCCGGCCCGGGTATCGCGAAGTGGAAAGGCTTGGGGTTCAACAGGATTTCCGGAATGCCGAGTCGGCTGGACAGGCTCGGCGGCGGTGTCGGCGCATCGGTCAGATCCGGGCACGGGTTGGTGCACGGATTCGACGGCAGCTCCACCTCCGTCCGGCGCGGCGCGGGTCCGGGCTGATCCGGCGGCAGCACGGTGATCACCGGATACGGGATGGGTACCTCGAGCGTCTTGGGCACCAGCGCCTCATGCGTCGCGGGCGGATCGGTCGCACACGGACCGGCCACCGGGCCGGTCTGCTCCGGCGCGGCTTCGGCTGGTCGGCCCGCGTACGTCAATGCACCGGCCGTGCACACGACGGCACCGATCACCGCCAGCAACCGCCGAGCCATCGTCGAACCCCCTCGATATCTCTCGCGAATCGGACACCAGCGGTCGACCCTACCCGTTATGCGCCATTCGACGTGTCCGACTTTCCGATCGGAATCGAGGGATATCCGAGACCCCGCAAGAGCCGAACTCGGCGCAGGATGGTTGTTGTGAAGATTTCAGCCAAACGCGCCGCGCTACCCGCAGTCGGCGCGGCCTGCCTGACGGCCGCGGCGCTCGCGGTGATCCCGCCCGCCGCTGTCGCCGATTCGCCAACCGTCCAAATCGTTTCCGGCCCAGACGATTCGCTTCCGGTGCCGACGTATCGCCCCGGCCCGAAGGGCTCGAATGTGCCGCCGCCGGACGAGTCGGAGGAAAGGCCGACGAAGTACTACACCGACTGCGATCAGGTGCGCGCCGAGGGCAAGCTGCCGCTGTACCGTGGCCAGCCCGGCTACTCGTCGTACCTCGATCCGGACGGCGACGGCATCGCCTGCGACTGAACGGGCCTACTGCACCGCTTGGAACACCAACATCGTCGCGCCGATGCGGATGACGTCACCGTCGGCGAGCAGCGCACCGCTTTCGATCGCGTCATCGTTGACGTACACGCCATTGGCCGAATGCAGATCCTTGATCAGCAGTCCGGCCCGACTCGGCATGATGTGCGCGTGGTAGCGACTGGCCTTCGGATCGTCGAGGACCAGATCGTTATCGGTCATCCGGCCGATTCGCATGCCGCCCTGCGCGATTGCCATAATCCGGCCGTCCGGCATGCGCAGCTGTCCGCTGCGCACCGCACGCGGCATCTCGGTGACGGTCTCGGTCATCGCCGCGGCCAGCCGCTCGGTGCGCTTGAGCTCCATTGTGTTGAGCGGTTCCTGGCGCAGCACCCGCTGTTCGAGATCGACCAGCACCGGACCCGGGTCGATACCGAGTTCCTCCGCGAGCACCGTGCGCACCCGACGGCACGCGTCCAGCGCATCGGCCTGCCGACCGGACAGATACAGCGCGCTGATCAGCTGACCCCACAGCGGTTCGCGCAGCGGATGTTCATTGGTCATCGCGACCAACTCGCCGATCACCGATGAGGCACGCCCACAGGCGATTTCGGCATCGATGCGAGCCGAGGCGGCCTGCAGCCGCTCCTCGTCCATCGCGGTGGCGAAGCCGTCGGCGAACTGCAATCCGGCCAGATCGGCCAGCGCGCGACCGCTCCACTCGCGCAACGCATTTCCGAACAGCTGCGCCGCACCGGCGTGGTCGCCCACCTCGACACAGCGCGCACCCGCATCCCTGGCCGCCTCGAAGCGCCCGAGATCGCAGGCATCATCGGGAATCTCGAGCCGATAGCCGGATGATTCGGTGCGCAGCACCATGGCTGGATCGACACCCGAATTACGCAGCGCCTTACGGATATTCGAGACGAATACCTGCAGGCTGGCGGCGTAGGAATCGGGTGGATCCTCGTTCCACACCATATCGGCCAGCGCAGCCGAAGCCACCGCGCGCCGTCGGTTGACGGTCAGCGCGGCGAGTAAGGCTCGCGGCTTGGGCCCGCCGACCGCTACCGGCTCACCACCGACCAGCAGTCGCACGGGCCCGAGCACGCGCACATCCAAAACCATGTGCTCAATGCCCCCCGAAGGGTAAATAGGGTCAGGCGCTGATCGAGCGGCCCGCGGACTTCAGATCATTGCACGCCTCGACGACACGCGCCGCCATGGCGGACTCGGCCTTCTTCAGGTAGCTGCGCGGATCGTAGGCCTTCTTGTTGCCGACCTCGCCGTCGATCTTGAGCACACCGTCGTAGTTGGTGAACATATGCGCGGCGACCGGCCGGGTGAACGCGTACTGGGTGTCGGTGTCGACGTTCATCTTCACCACGCCGTAGCGCAGCGAATCCTCGATCTCCGACTTCAGCGAGCCCGAACCGCCGTGGAAGACGAAGTCGAACGGCTGCGCGTCGGCCGCCAGACCCAGCTTGGCCGCGGCGACGCGCTGGCCCTCGGCCAGCACCTCCGGCTTGAGCACCACATTGCCCGGCTTGTACACACCGTGCACATTGCCGAAGGTCGCGGCCAGCAGGTACTTGCCGTTCTCGCCCGAGCCGAGCGCGTCGATGGTCTTCTGGAAGTCCTCGGGGGAGGTGTAGAGCTTCTCGTTGATCTCGGCCTCGACACCGTCCTCTTCACCGCCGACGACGCCGATCTCGACCTCGAGGATGATGTTCGCCGCATTGGTCGCCTTGAGCAGCTCCTTGGCGATCTCCAGGTTCTCGTCGATCGGGATCGCGGAGCCGTCCCACATATGCGACTGGAACAGCGGGTTGCGGCCCGCGTTCACCCGCTCCTGGGAGATGGCGATCAGCGGACGCACGAAGGTGTCCAGCTTGTCCTTGGGGCAGTGGTCGGTGTGCAGCGCGATGGTCACGTCGTAGCGCGCGGCGACCACATGCGCGAATTCGGCCAGCGCGACCGCGCCGACGACCATATCCTTCACACCCTGGCCCGAGCCGAACTCCGCGCCGCCGGTGGAGAACTGGATGATGCCATCGCTGCCCGCGTCGGCGAAGCCCTTGATGGCCGCATTGACGGTCTCGGAGGAGGTGCAGTTGATGGCGGGGAAGGCAAAGGAGTTCGCTTTGGCCCGACCGAGCATCTCGGCGTAGACCTCCGGAGTCGCGATGGGCACTGTGAAGACCTCCGTGTTGTGCGGCAAAAGACAATTCTGTCAGCCCACAGCGTAGGCCAGCAGGCTTTCGCACGATGTCACGGGATCGTCCTGTGCGGCGGGTCGACCATACGAACCGGCCGGTCGGACGTGGCGAACTTTTCGCACAGCGCGAGGTTTCTCAGTTGGACCCGGTACTGTTGGCCGCGTAATTGCGCTGGCAGCTTCCGATGCGGTGGCAAGCAATGCAGGCCAGCCGTACCCGGGACAGGAGGCCGCGTGATTCTGCTGGCAGCGACAGAATCGGTGACGAGCAACGTCGCATTGACCCAGTTGCTGGACCCGATGCACCTGCTTACGGAGACGTGGCTCAAGAACGCGGTGCTCCCGGCGATCCTGGTGATCGTCTTCATCGAGACCGGTCTGCTCTTCCCGATCCTGCCCGGCGACTCGCTGCTGTTCACCGGCGGCCTGCTATCCGCGACGGACAATCCGCCGGTTTCGATCTGGTTGCTGTTGCCCGCCGTCATGGTGACCGCCTTCGCCGGTGACCAATGCGCCTATTGGATCGGCAGGGCCATCGGGCCCGCGCTGTTCCACAAGGAAGACACCCGGTTCTTCAAGAAGCATTACGTCACCGAGACGCACGCCTTCTTCGAAAAGTACGGCCCGAAGACGATCATCCTGGCCCGATTCGTCCCGATCGTGCGCACGTTCATGCCGGTGCTCGCGGGGGTGTCCAAGATGGATTACCGCAAGTTCGTCACCTTCGACATCGTCGGCGCGGTCCTGTGGGGCGGCGGCGTCACGGTGCTCGGGTACTTCCTCGGCAATATCGAATTCATTCGCAAGAACATCGAGCCGATCTTCCTGCTCATCGTCTTGATCTCGATCCTGCCCGGCATCATCACGGTGGCGAAGAAGGTGCTGAATCGTGGTGCGGCGGACGAGGCCGGTCAGCACGACGCCGCGCTGACCGCCCCGACGAACGAGCCGACCCACTGAGCCGGTGTCCACCGCGCAGTTGCCCCTAGCAGTGGGCAGTTTCGATCCGCTGACCTCGGCGGGCCCCGCGCTCGTCTGGACGGTGGTGCTCACCTTCGTCTTCCTCGAATGCGCGCTGATCATCGGGTTGTTCCTGCCCGGTGACTCGATGCTGATCACCGCGGGCATCGTGATGGCCTCCAACGCGGCCGGCGAGGCTCATGTCTGGGCGCTGTCGATCGGCACGATGATCGCGGCGATCGCGGGCAACCAGGTGGGTTACGTCATCGGGCACCGCACCGGCCACCATCTGGTGGCCAGGAAGAACGGCCGCTACATCAACACCCGCAATCTGGCGCGGGTCACCGAATTGCTGCAGCGGCACGGTTTCCTCGCGGTGCTCGTTTCGCGCTGGATCCCGTGGGTGCGCACGCTGTGCCCGATGGTCGCGGGCGCGGCCCGGATGGACCATCGCAAATACACCGTGGCCAGCACGATCGGCGCCATTATCTGGGCACCGGTGCTGCTGCTCATCGGCTATTACGCGGGCAGTTTCCTGGATCGGGTGCCGTGGCTCATGCCCGGAGTCATCGGCACGCTGGTGGTCGGGCTGATCATCGGGACGGCGCTGGGCATTCGGCATTACCGGCAGGAGATCGCCAAACCCGCCGAGGATTTCGATCTCGAATCCGCGCCCATGCTCGAGACCTAGTGCCGATTCCTACAGTCCGGCGGCGCTGACCTGGAAGGCCGCCTCCATCAGCAGCCAACCCGACAGCTGTACCGACATATCGCGTTCGGGCACCTGCGACGAGGTCACCGAGCCGCCGGCGGTGAAATGCCCGGCGCCGGACGAGCCCCCGGGTAGCTGGGCCGGCTTGTTCCAGTCGTGCCCGAACAGCGGTTCGCCCTCGACCTCGAGCCGGTTGGCCCAGGCCGCCGTGGCGCTGGCGCGCACGATGGCCGCCGCGGCGCGCCGATCGGCCACCTGTTCCCGATCCTCGCCGGGCAGCATCAGCGCGACCACGGCCAGGTAGCGGGCCAGGATCCCGTTGAACAGCCCGCCGTCGCCGCCACCGCCGCCATTGATCACCCCATCGGTGGTCATCTGCTCCTCGACCGCGGCGAGCAGCCGGTGCACCCGCCCGATATGACGCTCCTCGCCGGTGTGCATCGCGAGTTCGGCCTCCAGGCCGAGCACCACACCCTGGCAGTAGGTGAAGGTCGGGCGTTCGATCTCACCGGAGGGTAGGTGGATGCCGTCGAGGATCAGTCCGGTTTCCCTGTCCAGCAGCGTCGCATCGATCCAGTCCGCCATCTCCTGCGCGCGAACGTGGCGGCCGAGGCGCAGCAGGGCGATCGCGGCCGGTCCGTTGGCCGGTGCGTTGAAGTAGTCCGAGCGGACCCGCCACGGCACGCCGCCGCCGCGTGCCGGATCCCAGGCCCCGTACAGCTGTTTTTCGAGTGCGATCAGCCCGCGGCGCACCTCGGTGATGTCCTGGGTTCGCTCGGCGCGCTCCAAAGCGATTGCCAGCCAGGCCATATCGTCGTAGTAGTTATTGGTCCAGCCGGTGATATTGCGCATCCGGTGGGCGCGCGCGATGGCGGCGATGCGTTTGCGGCGCATCGGGGTCGGCACCCGGTTGGCGGCATCGACCGCACAGTCGATCAGATGCGCCTGCCACCAGTAGTTCCAGGTCGCGAAGACGCGCTCGCAGCGGGTCGCGGGCCAGCCGACCACACCCAATTCGGTACCGGGACAGGCCCATAGGACACGCAGATGCCGAGAGACGATCGCGGCTTCGGCCATATCCGCTCGCTCGGACCAGAGCGCGGGCGTAGGTGCAGCGTCGCGCCCGGTCTGAGGGCTCCGCGAGGTCATGGGTCAATGGTGCCAGCTTCGCCCCGGTTCATAGGGATCTTTTCGTTACCAAGCCGAAGTCAAATCGGCATGTTGCCGAATCCACGCGTGCATCGCGATCCCGGCAGCGACCCCGGCATTGATACTGCGGGTCGAACCGAACTGGGCGATCGAAACCGTCAGCTCGGCCGCACCCTTCGCATGTTCGGTGACGCCCGGACCCTCCTGCCCGAACAGCAGCAGGCAGCGGCGCGGCAACTCGACGGTTTCCAGCGGGACGGCACCCGGCACGTTGTCCACGGCGACCACGGTCAGATCCGCACGCTCGGCGAAGGCGATCAGCTCGCCGATATCGGTGTGATGTTCGATGTGCTGATAGCGGTCGGTGACCATGGCGCCGCGCCGATTCCAGCGCCGCCTGCCGACGATATGCACGGCCGCCGCGGCGAAGGCGTTGGCGGTGCGCACCACGGTGCCGATATTCGCGTCGTGCCCGAAGTTCTCGATGGCCACGTGGAATGGGTGCCGGCGCCGGTCGATATCGGCGATGATGGCCTCGCGCGACCAGTAGCGGTAGGCGTCGACGACATTGCGGCGGTCACCGCCCGCCAGCAGCTCCGGGTCGTAGCGGGGATCCTGCGGCGGCGCCTCGCCGTGCTCCTGCGCCCATGGCCCGACACCGTGCGGGTGCTCGCCCCATTCGGTGGGTCCTGGCTGCTCGGCCGTGTCCGGCGCTGGGTGGTTCACCCCGACGATGCTAATTCCGGCCGCTCCGCAGCCAGCGAGGCGGTAGCGCGGCGTGACCGCGCCAGAGGCCCGCGAAGGCCGCAAATCGAACACCACCATCGCCGCGGCCGGAATCGAGCGGCCGCTAGTAGCTCGAGGATGTGGAGTCGAGGGCGCCGATAGCGGCCAGGACCACTATGAAGATGATGAACAGAATGGTCAGGATCAACAGTATCGAGGCGATCATGCCGCAGATGTACCCGGCCATAACGCTGCTGCGACCACCGATCGCCCCGCCGGACGCGTCGATCTCGTTGAGCGCCTTCTTCCCCATCACCCACGCGACCGGGCCGATGATCTGGCACAGCAGCAGGCTGAGGATGCCGAGGATCATGACCGTGGTGGCCTGCGGATGATCCGGCGGCGGGCCATAGGCCGGGTAGCCGTACGACGGACCGTACTGCGGTGGCGGCGGATAGTTCATGCGCAGATGGTAATTGGTGTAGCTGGCCACACCACGGATTCGGCGGTCAGCTCGATCGAATGCCGCCACGACCCCGACAACCATGGAACCCATGACCGAGACACAAACCCTCGTGCTCGACGCGCCCACCGGCAAGACCGGTCCGGACGCGCGGGGAGTGCTGCGCGCCGTGCTGCGGGCACCGATCCAGGCCAGGACCTGGAAGCAACTCGCCTATATCTTCACGGTTTTCGCGATCGGCCTGCTCGCCGTCTGCTACCTGTTCTTCGGTTTCCTCGGTGGCTTGTACGCCTCGATCTTCTTGATCGGAATCCCGGTGCTGGCACTGGTGGTCCTGGGCGCGCGGATCTGGGGGAAGATCTATCGCGCGCTGGCCAGGGATCTGCTCGATACGCCGGTGCAGGGGCCGCCGCCCTACGCCTCGCGGCCGGGCTTTTTCGGATTCCTGAAGAGCGCGTTCACCGATCGCGCGAGCTGGCGCGCCATTCTGTTCCTGTTCGCGCAGGCCGCACTCGGTGTGGTCGGCGGCTATCTGGTGCTGATCGTGGTGGCCATAACGGTGTTCACCGCGCTGTCACCCATCCCATGGGTGCTTTTCAACCCGACGAATATCGACGACAACGGTGTCGAACACCATTCACTGGCTCAGTTCGGATCGTTCTACATCGACACCTGGCCAAGGGTTTTGCTGATGTCCGCGGTCGGCGTCATCGGCTGCTTCGCACTGCCGTGGCTGCTGCGCGCGGTCTGCTGGATCCACGGACTGCTCACCATCGCCCTGCTTTCCGCGACGGCACGGGACCGGCAACTGGTCGAATTGCAGGCGAGCAGGCGTGCGGCGGTGGAGGATTCGGCGGCGACGCTGCGCCGGGTGGAGCGGGATCTGCACGACGGCACACAGGCGCGGCTGGTCACCATCGCGATGGCCCTCGGCCGGGCCGAGGAGCGATTGGCCGCGGGCGGCGATGCCAGCGATCTGATCGCCGACGCGCACGCCAGCTCCAAGGAGGCATTGACCGAATTGCGCGAACTGGTGCGCGGAATCCATCCGCCCGCACTCGAATTGGGGCTGGAGCCCGCCCTGGAGACGCTGGCGTCGCGGTGTGCGGTTCCGGTGGAGCTGCGGGTGCATCTGCCACAGCGGCCGAATCCGGCCATCGAGGCGATCGCCTACTTCTCGGTCGCCGAACTGCTCACGAATGTGGTCAAACACGCGAATGCCGCCAGTGCCTGGGTTTCGGTTGTGCCGAGTGATGCGCGCACGATCGCGGTCTCGGTGCGCGACAACGGAATGGGCGGCGTGCTGCAGCCCGTGGACGGGGAACACGCCGCGGGCAGCGGACTCTCGGGCCTGGCGGCGCGGGCCCGTGCGGTGGACGGCACGCTCACCGTGCAGAGTCCGACCGGCGGACCGACCGTGGTGACCATCCTGCTGCCGACGGCCGGACCGCGATGAGCACACCGTTGCGGGTGGTCATCGCCGAGGACAGCGTGATCCTGCGCGACGGCCTGGCCGGACTGCTGACCGAGCGCGGCCACGAGGTGGTCGCCATGGTCGGCGACGCCACCACCCTGAGCGATGTGGTCGGCACCTACCACCCCGACGTGGCCGTGGTCGATGTGCGGATGCCGCCGACCTTCACCGACGAGGGGCTGCTCGCGGCGATCGAGCTGCGCCGCAAATATCCCCTCACCGGTGTGCTGGTGTTCTCGCAGTGGATCGAAACCCGCTATGCCACCGAACTTCTCGCCGGTGGCGCCAGCGGCGTCGGCTACCTGCTCAAGGACCGGGTGGCCGACGTCCGCGATTTCGTCGATGCCCTGAACCGGGTCGCCACCGGCGGCACCGCACTCGACCCGGAGGTGGTGAGTCAGCTGATGGGCGCCTCGCGCCAACAGGATTCGCTCGCCCGGCTCACGCCCCGCGAGCGCGAGGTGCTCGAACTGATGGCGCAGGGACTGTCGAACAATGCGATAGCAAGCGCACTCACGGTCACCGAGCGCGCCGTCGAGAAGCACATCGGCAATATCTTCACCAAGCTCGACCTGCCGCCCTCGGATACCCATCACCGCCGGGTGCTGGCGGTTCTGCGGTTGAAGGGTTGAGGACGGCTTCCGCTACGGCCTGGTCACGGGTCTGGTCAAGGCGCATTCACGCCGCGGCGGCCGGACCTATCCTGGAGGTGCAGGGCAGTCGGGGTGGAGGCTGGTATGGACCACGCACGCATTCTCCGCACAGTGCTCGGGGTGACCGCCGGGTACTTGGTGCTGCTCGGATTCTGGCTCAGCTGGCTGCTACCGCATACCCCGCCGGGAACCGAAGCCTTTCAGATCATCGCGCTGGTCGGCCTGTTCGGCTCGTGCTGCGGTATCGGCATGCTGCTGGCGGCTCGGCCCTCGCGCGCGGATCGGCAGCTGTGGCGGCACGGACTGGAGGGCTGGGCGACCATCGAGGGCGCGCACACACTGGAGCGCACCGATCATCACAGCGAGTTGACCGAATTCGATCTCGAGCTCGTGGTGCCCGGATCCGAAAGTTACCGTGGCACCATTGTTTTCGACGTCACCCCGGCCGATAAACCACGGCTGGCGGTCGGCGAGACGATTTCGATCAGGGTTGATCCGGCCAATCGGGATCGAATCATTCTCGTTCTGGGGCAATAACTTTCGCGACCGTCGCATGGGCGCGAGGATCCGCGAGCAGGTATTGCGCAGCCGCATAGGTCGACAGAATGACGCCTTCCGCGATCCGCCGCGAACGCTCACCCCGCGCGAACAGCCGACGCAGCACGATCAAGCCATCGGAGACGGTGAACAGCAGCGCGCCGAGACCGAGCCGACTGCGCGGATCGGCACCCGGAATATTCAGTCCGGCAATGTTTTTCGCCTGCGGAGCCAATCCGGGATCGGAGGCGAGCACCGCGGCGGTACCCAGCGTCGCGCCATAGGCCGTCAGCGGAACCGCCACGGTCGGCGCCTTGGCCCGCAGCAGCACCGCCGCACCCAGCCACGCCAGCACCCGAGGCAGCGCGATCTCGGGACGCGGCCGTCCACCGCGCCGCCACCACAGCGCCGAATACCCGCCCTGCATCACCGCGAACGACGAGGCACCCGCGATCAGACGGCGGTCATTGTCCGGTTCGATCAACAGCACGTCACCGATGGTCGCGGCGCCGAGTGCGCCGAGCAGAACCTTTCGATCGAACGGGTCCGATCCCGACCGATCGGTCGCCACATCCGCCGCGAGCAGCGGCATCATCAGCGGCTTCGCGACCCACTGCAGTTTGTCGCGGCCGGTGACCGCGCCGTATACGGTCACGGCCGCGGCCGCGAGGAACCCGGCACGAAATACCCGCACGATCAGAAGCTCGGCTCTTTGGGAGCTGGCGGCAGCGTGACGACCTGACCCGCATAGCTCAGACCAGCGCCGAAGCCGAGCAGCAGCGCCGTCTGGCCGCCCTTGGCCTTGCCGGTCACCAGCATCTCCTCCATCGCCAGCGGGATCGAAGCCGCCGAGGTATTGCCGGTGTTCTCGATGTCATTGGCCACCGGGATGTCATCGGCCAGCCCGAGATTCTTCTTCATCAGCTCGTTGATGCGTGCGTTGGCCTGGTGCGGAATGAAGACCTCGATGTCTTCCTTGGACACCCCGGATACCTCCAGCGCCGAGGCCAGCGCGCGCGGCAAAGTGACCGCCGCCCAACGAAATACGCGCGGACCCTCCATTCGCAGCGACATGCGGCCGATGGGCTCGACGGCCGGATCGGTGCCCTGCAGCCGCTGCGCCTTCTGCATGTATTCGAGGAAGTTGACGTCCTGTGCGATGGCCGAGGCGTTCTCGCCGTCGCTGCCCCATACCGTCGGGGAGATGCCGTTCTCCTCGCTCGGGCCGACCACCACCGCACCCGCGCCGTCACCGAAGATCATCGCGGTGCCGCGGTCGGTCGGATCCAGTCCGACGGTCATGGTCTCGGCGCCGATCAGCAGCACATATTCGGCCGAGCCCGCCCGGATCAGGTCGGCGGCGACACCGAGGCCGTAGCCGAAACCGCCGCAACCGGAGGTCAGGTCGAAGGCCGCGATCCCGTTCATCCCCAGGTCATTGGCGACCTTGGGGGCGCCGTGCGGGGTCAGCGTCAACCAGCTCGAGGTGGCCAGGATCAGCGCGCCGATCTTGGAGCGGTCGATGCCGCTATTGACGATCGCCCGCTCACCGGCGGCCGCCGAGATCGACTGCAGCGTTTCGTCACCGCTGATCCACCGGCGGTTGCGCACACCGGTGCGCTCGAAGATCCACTCGGGGGTCGAGTCGAGTACCTCGCACACCTCTTCATTGCTGACCAGGCGTTTCGGACGGTAAGCACCGATACCGAGCATCGCGACATTTTCACGACTCTTGTTGACTGCAATGCTCACCACAGGTAACTCACACGACCCTTCACTATCTTCGAACGCCTCGCTGCGCTCGGCGTATGCGTTCCCTATCGGGCCGCACCGCTATCGTCGTTTCGGCTGATTCGAAGCCGCGACGACCAGCGATTGCGACCCAGGAGACGCACCTCGCAGCTTAGCCGAGCGCGAGATCCTTCAATCCGAGGATGGACCGGTACTCCAGCCCCTCGGCGGCGATCACCTGGTCGGCACCGGTCTCGCGGTCCACCACGGTCGCGACGCCGACCACGGTCGCGCCCGCCTCACGCAGTGCGCGCACGGCGGTCAGCGGCGAATTGCCGGTGGTCGTGGTGTCCTCGACGACGAGCACCCGCTTGCCGACGATGTCCGGACCCTCGATCTGGCGCTGCATGCCGTGGGACTTGGCGGCCTTGCGCACCACGAAGGCGTCGATCGGTCGGCCGGGCGCGTGCATGACGGCCAGCGCCACCGGATCCGCACCCATGGTGAGGCCGCCGACGGCCTCGAAGTCCCAGTCCGCCACGAGTTCGCGCAGCAGCTTGCCGATCAGCGGTCCCGCGCCGTGGTGCAGGGTGGCGCGGCGCAGGTCGACGTAGTAGTCGGCCTCCTTGCCCGAGGACAGGGTGACGCGGCCGTGCACGACGGCGAGCTCGCGCACCAGCGCGGCCAATCTATCTCGGTCGTCCGTCGAAACGGCGGCGTTGCTTGCCTGGTCGATCATCTCTGTTAAGTCCTTCCGCGCGCGTTGAATATGCCGCGATTCAGTCGGGCCGCCAGGGGTCGCGGGATCATTCCGGCGGCGGTGGTGAGCACTTTGTACTGCACTCCGGGCACGCTGAGCACCCGGCCTTTCTCCAGATCACGCAGCGAACCGGCGACCACCTGGTCGACGCTCAGCCACAGTTGCTTCGGCAGCGACGACATCTCGATGCCGGCCCGCTCATGGAATTCCGTGTGCACGAATCCGGGGCACAGGGCCTGTACTCGGACACCGGTTCCGGCCAGTCCGCCCGCCAACCCTTCCGTGAAGGATACGACGTAGGCCTTGGCGGCCGAATAGGTCGAGCCGCGTCCGGGGATCAGACCCGCGACGCTGGCGACATTGACGACCGACCCCTTGGCGGCCGCGATCATCGCGGGCAGCGCCGCCCTGGTCAGCCGCACCACCGCCGTGACGTTGACGTCGAGCTGCGCCTGGACCGCCTCGGGCGGCTGGGTCCAGAACTCTCCCGACTGCCCGAATCCCGCATTGTTGACCAGGAATTCGATGCCGTCGGCGGCGCGCGCCGCCACCCGGTCCCGATCGGCGGCATCGGCCAGATCGGCGACGAGCACCTCCGAACGAGTGGCGAATTTCCGGTCCAGTTCCGCCGCCAGCGCGTGCAGCCGCTGCTCGTCGCGGGCCACGAGCACCATGTCGTAGCCGAGGGCGGCGAGCCGTTCGGCGAATCCGTGCCCGATGCCGGAGGTCGGTCCGGTGATCAGGGCGACGGGGCGGGTGGCGCCGGGCAGGCGCGCAGGACCACCGGTCATGGCAGCACCATCCAAGTCGAAGGGGCACCACGGTGGATCTTTTCGAGCGACCTGCAAGCAATCGCTACGGTCATCACTGCGGCACGGGTCCCTGGTACGGACGGAATCCTGGGTGGAACGGACCGCCGGGCGGTTCCGGTGTGTGCTCGGCGGCGGGCCACTCGTCCTCGTCCGACTCGAGCCGGACGGGCTCGGACTGGGCGGGTTTGCGTGCCGGGCGGTCTTCTGGCGGCCAGTTGTCCTCCTGCTCCGCTGCCCAGCGATCGTCGCGGGCCCGCGAGCGGGAGTCGGGGACGACGGCGAGGCTGGGGCGGCGCGGCGGTTCGGGGGGCGCCGAGTCGGCCGGTTCGTCGTCGTAGTCCTCGTCGTAATCCGAGTACCGCGACTCCTGGTACTTCGGACGATCGAAATCCCGTTCGTCATAAGACGATTCGTCGTATGCGGAGTCCGGGTAGTCCGAGTCGTCGAAGTCCGGATCCGCGCGCTCGCCCTTGCGCAGCTCCGGCGAGGCGACCCGGGTCGCCACCGCACCCTCCGCATCGTCCGGATCGGTCGAGCGCGATTTGCGCGGATGCGGCCGACCCGGATCGTGACCACCCGAATCCACCCCGCGCGCATCGCTGACCGGCGGCAGCACATGCAACAGACCGGACAGTCGCAGCACCGCGTCGATGGCGGTCTCCCAATCCTTGGCCACCGTCCCGACATTCAGCATGCCGAGGGTCCAGTTGCCCTCACTCCACAGCATCTGCACGGTGTCGTGCAGCGACTCGATGAAGGCGACCATGCGCTGGTCGACCGCGTGCCTGGCGATCTCCGGATTCGTCGCGAACACCACCCGGTCGCCGATCGCGCCGAGTAGTTCGAGATCGGCATCCTTCGGCGGGGACGCGGTCTTGAGCCGCATATCCACATCGATATCCGACCCGATCTGCCTGCGCACCGCGACCAGGGTCGCCGCATCCTCCAGATCGAAGAGGACGAACTTCTCGCCCTTACGGATTCCGGACACCACATCCACCGCGGACAGGTAGCCCAGCTTGGCCAACGCACCGCGGCGCCAGGTCGACGCGAGCGCCGGTTCCACCGACACATACGTATAGCCCTGGGCCTTCGCCCAGACCTGGCGCGCATGACCGGTCCGCTGTCGCTGAACCCGATCGAAATAGAGCAACACGATCGCACCAACCAGCGCGATCGCCGCCAACCCGAACCACATTGCCGTCATCGTCGCCTACCCTAATATGCGCGGTCGGACGAAGTCCGCCATAAGCCCCGCGCCGGGCCGAGCGAAGCCGAGGCACTCGCCCATCGAGCCGGCCGAGCGATTACGCGTCACTGCCTGTCCGTGCTTGCCCGGGTCGTCCATTTTCTTCCCCCGCCGCTGTGTCACCGCGTTCCTCCCGGCAATGCGGTGCTGATGATGATCTTCGCGTCGATCGAGCCGTCAGCGGCCTTATCGCCCTGCACCACGACCATGTCACCGACCGGCAGATCGGCCGCCTTGGCCGCGGTCAGCGAGATGACCTGGGTCTTATCGGTGGTGCGCACCGTGACCTTGGCTCCGCCCAGGGTGTCCAGGGTCAGCTGGCCGCCGGAGTTGGCGGAGATGGTGCCCATGGTGGCGCCGAGGCTATCGATGCCGCCCAGCCCCGGAATGCTCGGGATGATCTGGGTGGAACTCGGCCCGCCCGATGGGGCCGTACCGGTGGGGCGGCCCGCGGTCGGGAACGCCGAGGTGCTGGCGGCGGTGGTCGACGACGAATCCTTACCGCCGAGCAGCACGCCGGCGACGATGCCGACCGCGCCGATCAACAGGATCACGCCGACGCCGAGGGCGATCCACAGGCCGATATTGCGCTTACGCGGCGGCTGCTGGTCGGGAGGTAGTGGCGCGCCCGGTGGGCCGGGCGGGTACTGCGCGCCGGGTTGGGCATACCCACCGACCTGGGTCGGATCCTGCGCCCCGGACCCAGCCCACGGTTCGCCGTACGAACCCCACTGCGGCTGGCTCTCGTACGGCGGGAATTCCTTGGTGGCGTTCGCGGGCGGCGGCGCCCACGGATCGAATTGCTCGGTGGACGGGTACACCGAGCCCTGGCCGTAGGCCTCGGTGTACTCGGTCGCCTGCGACGGCTGCGCGAATCCCGACTTACCCGGCGGACCGATATGTTCCGTCGGCGCATCCTCCGGTCGCTGTGCCCAGGGATCGTTGGGATTACTCATGGCCTCCAGGGTAGGCTCTGTCAGTTTTGCCGCGCCTGCGGCGCGGCGTGTTCGCGACCCCTGGTGTCACCGAGGACACCCAGCTCGGAGTTGATCGCGAGCTGGGCCACCTCGGTCAAGCACGTCCGACGATGAGGCCTTCGCCGTTCGGGGTGACGTTGACCGCGACGGTGTCGCCGTCGGTGACCTCACCGGCGAGCAGTTCCTTGGCAAGGGTGTCGCCGATGGACTGCTGGATCAGCCTGCGCAGCGGGCGGGCGCCGTAGACCGGGTCGTAGCCGCGCACCGCGAGCCAGAACCGGGCCGAATCGCTGACGTCCAGCTTCAGCCTGCGCTGCGAGAGCCGCTTCTGCAGCTGGTCGAGCTGGATATCGACGATGGATTCCAGCTGCTCCTCGTTGAGGGCGTGGAACATCACCACATCGTCGAGGCGGTTCAGGAACTCCGGTTTGAAGGCCGCGCGGACCGCGTTCATGACGAAATCCCGATCGCCACCCGCACCCAGATTCGAGGTGAGGATGAGGATGGTGTTGCGGAAGTCCACCGTGCGGCCCTGGCCGTCGGTCAGCCGCCCCTCGTCGAGCACGGCGAGCAGGATGTCGAAGACATCCGGATGCGCCTTCTCGATCTCGTCGAACAGCACCACGGTGTACGGCCTGCGCCGCACCGCCTCGGTCAGCTGACCGCCCTGGTCGTAGCCGACGTAGCCGGGCGGGGCGCCGACCAGTCGAGCGACGGAGTGCTTCTCGCTGTACTCGCTCATATCGATGCGGACCATGGCGCGTTCGTCGTCGAACAGGAAGTCCGCCAACGCCTTTGCCAGCTCGGTCTTACCGACACCGGTCGGTCCGACGAACATGAACGAACCAGTCGGCCGGTTCGGATCGGCGACACCGGCACGCGCCCGGCGCACCGCGTCGGAGACCGCCTGCACCGCCTCGCTCTGCCCGACGACGCGCTTGCCCAGCTCCTGCTCCATCCGCAGCAGCTTCTGGGTCTCGCCCTCCATCATCCGGCCGACCGGAATACCGGTCCAGGACGAGACCACCTCGGCGATATCGTCGGGGCCGACCTCCTCCTTGAGCATCACTTCGCCGTCACCGGCTGTCGCGGAGGCCTTTTCGGCCTCGGCGAGCTGCTTCTCCAGTGCCGGAATGCGCCCGTACCGCAGCTCGGCGGCCTTGCCCAGATCACCGTCGCGCTCGGCGCGTTCGGATGCACCGCGCAGCGATTCCAACTCCTCCTTGAGGACTCGGACCTGGTCGATGGCGCTCTTCTCGTTCTGCCAGCGGGTCATCAGCTGGTTCAGCCTCTCGCGGTCGTCGGCGAGTTCCTGGCGCAACTTCTCCAAGCGCTGTTTGGAGGCCGCGTCGGTCTCCTTCTCCAGTGCGACCTCTTCGATCTCGAGGCGGCGCACCGCACGCTCGACCTCGTCGATTTCCACTGGGCGCGAGTCGATTTCCATGCGCAGCCGCGACGCCGATTCGTCGACGAGGTCGATCGCCTTATCCGGTAGGAACCGGGAGGTGATGTAGCGGTCGCTGAGCGTGGCGGCGGCGACCAGCGCGGAGTCGGTGATGCGCACACCGTGGTGCACCTCGTAGCGTTCCTTGATGCCGCGCAGGATGCCGATGGTGTCCTCCACCGACGGCTCGCCGACCAGCACCTGCTGGAAGCGGCGCTCCAGGGCGGCGTCCTTCTCGATGTGCTTGCGGTATTCCTCCAGCGTGGTGGCGCCGACCAGGCGCAGCTCACCGCGGGCGAGCATCGGCTTGATCATATTGCCGGCGTCCATCGCGGATTCGCCGGTCGCGCCGGCGCCGACAATGGTGTGCAGCTCATCGATGAACGTGATGATCTGTCCCGCACTGCTTTTGATCTCCTCGAGTACGGCCTTGAGCCGCTCCTCGAATTCACCGCGGTACTTCGCGCCCGCCACCATCGCGCCCAGGTCGAGCGAGACGACGGACTTGCCGCGCAGCGACTCCGGCACATCACCGGCCACGATGCGCTGGGCCAGGCCCTCCACGATCGCCGTCTTGCCGACGCCGGGTTCGCCGATGAGCACCGGGTTGTTCTTGGTGCGACGACTCAAAACCTGTACGACACGGCGGATTTCGGTATCGCGCCCGATGACCGGGTCGAGCTTGCCGGAGCGGGCCGCCGCGGTGAGGTCGGTCGAATACTTCTCCAGCGCTTGGTAGCTGCCCTCCGGATCCGGACTGGTGACCCGCGCACTGCCGCGCACGGCGGTGAACGCCTCGCGCAGCGCGTCGGGGGTCGCGCCGTACTTCTTCAGCAGCATGGTCACATCCGAGTCGTCCTCGGCCAGGCCGACCAGGACGTGTTCGGTCGAGACGTATTCGTCGCCGAGTTCGGTGGCCAGGCGTTGGGCTGCGGTGATCGCGGCCAGGGCCTCCCGGCCGAGCTGCGGCGTGGTGGTCGCGCCGGTCGCCCGTGGCAGCCTGTCAACGATGTCCTGTGCCTCGCGTCGAACTGTCGCCGGATCCACCGCGACGGCCTTGAGCAAGGGGGCGGCGATGCCGTCGGTCTGATCCAGCAACGCCACCAGCAAGTGCGCCGGACGAATCTCCGGATTGCCCGCGGCCGAGGCGGCCTGCAGGGCGGCGGTCAGGGCCGCCTGGGTCTTGGTGGTGGGATTGAACGAGTCCACAAGTCACCTTCCTACTAGTCGATTCGCACTATCCAACGTCGGAAAGGTTGAGTCTGTTCCGCTCAACTTTGCTTTTTTGGCGAACCGGGCCGAATCACCGGGCACGTGTACAGACTCATCCAGAACGCTACGCCGCGACACCGCCGAATGGCATCAAACACAGGGCCGATGGCATACAGGTGCTTACGATTGCCTTGGCCGTTGGTTGATGCATCACAATCCAACCCGACTCGAGGAGCGATGTATGCGCGCGATCGTGGTACGAAGCTTCGGAGCAACACCCGAATTGGCCGATGTGCCCATGCCCGAACCGAGCGTGGGCGCGGTCCGGGTGCAGTTGGAGGCGGCAGGGGTCAACCCCTTCGACCGGAAGCTGGCCAGCGGAATTCTGGACGGCAAGCTGCCGCACGACTTCCCCATGATCCTCGGCGTCGACGGCGCGGGCACGGTGTCCGCGGTCGGCCCCGGCGTCACCGAATTCGCCGTCGGCGACCGCGTGGTCGGCAAATTCCTGGTCCCGCCCGCCGGCCACGGCAGTTTCGCGGAGTATTCGGTGCTGCCCGAGAACGCCACACTGGTCCGGATCCCGGACAAGGTCCCGACCGTGGCGGCGGCGGCCCTGCCGACCGCCGGCGTCACCGCACAGGACATGGTGGACGCCAGCAAGATCGAGCCGGGCCAGACCGTGCTGATCGTCGGGGCGACCGGCGGTGTCGGCTCCTTCCTGGTGCAGTTGGCGAATATGGCCGGCGCGCACGTCATCGCCACGGCGCGCGGCACGGCCGCCGACCAGATGACCCGGCTCGGCGCGGCGGAGACCGTCGACTACACCCGGGGCCCGGTCGCGGAACAGGTCGCGGCCGCGCATCCCACGGGGATCGACGTGCTCTTCGACCTGGTCAGCCCGCCCGAGACGCTGGCCGAACTCACCGCGCTGGTCCGCGACGGCGGCACCGTCTACTCCACCATCTGGGCCGCCGACGAGCAGGCACTGCGCGAACGCGGCATCGAGGGCGGCAATATCGAGTCCTCCGGACGTGCGCCCGAATTGACCCGCCTGCTCGAGCGCGTCGCGGAGGGCGATGTGGTGGTGCCGATCGATGCCACCGTCCCGCTATCCGCGGCCGCCGCGGTCATCGGCGCCGCGGGTGCGCGTGGCAAGACCGTGCTAGCCATCTGATACGCGCGGGCGTCATCGTGCGTATCCGCCGAACACCTTCCCGCCCACCGGATTCGGCCTCTTCCTGATTCCGTAGGCCGATAAGTACCAGCAGCTCACCGAACTGACGACCTACTGCTCGCCGGAGCCCATCCCGGCCCGCGGCCCGGCACGATCCGGGCATCTGGCTCGGCGCGAAGGAACCGCGCAGGCCGACCCTGACCGGTCAGCGCGCCACGCCGAAATGGTCGCCCCCCGCGGTGCGCGCCAACGTCGCGAGTTGACCCGGCGGTAACCCGCCGGCCGCGCGGTTCGCTTATCCTGCATGTCAGGCCCACAGCAGACCCGATTTGCCCACGGATTACCGTTGGCGCGGGCGTGATCGGCCATACCCACACGACCACGGGATTTTCAGGGATACTTGACGCCGGAGGACCGCCGGTTACGGACATGTCCCTGGGCAGTACATAGAGGGAAAGGAAGCTCCACGTCGTGGATGCGCGTTCGGCAGCGCTGGTCCGCGCCAACTTCCGTTCGGTGATCGAGTCGCCGCACGGACCCGAACGGTTGGCCAGTGCGTTTTATGGTCATCTGTTCGCGGAGAAGCCACAGTTGCGGGAATTGTTCCCGCCGGCGATGGAAATGCAGGCCAAGCGCCTGGTGACCGCCATCCATTACGTGCTCGACAATCTCGAGGACTGGGGACGGGCCCAGAAGTTCCTGGAACAGTTGGCGCGCGATCACCGCAAGTACGGTGTCGTCGCCGCGCATTACGACATCGCGGGGCGGGCGCTGCTCGCCGCCTTCCGGGTCTTCAACGGTCCGATGTGGAATCGCGCGCTCGAGGAGGGCTGGCGCGACATCACCATCCTGATCTCGGCCTCCATGGCCATCGGCGCCAATTCCGACAAGTCGCAGCCGTACTGGGATGCGACGGTCGTCGGCCATCGTCGGGTGCTGGAGGATCTGGCCATCGTCCGGCTGCAGTCCGACAGCCCGATCCCCTACCAGGCCGGACAGTACGTGCCGATCTCCCTGCCGCAGCGTCCGAAGATGTGGCGCTACCTATCGCCGGCCATTCCCGCGAATCCCTATGGCGAGATCGAATTCCACGTCCGCAAGATCCGCGGCGGCTGGGTGAGCCCGGCCATTGTCAACGAGACCAGGGTCGGCGACCGGTGGATGATCGCGGGTCCGCTCGGCGGCCTGCACATCGATCGCGACAGCGGCCGCGATGTGCTGCTGATCGGCGCTGGCACCGGCATCGCCCCGCTGCGCGCGCAACTGATCGAGATGGGGCAGCGCGGTATCAACCCGCGCGTGCACTTCTTCATCGGCGGGCGCTACCCCTGCGATCTGTACGACGTCGAGAACATGTGGCAGCTCTCGCAGAGCAATCCGTGGCTGACCGTGGTCCCGGTCTGCGAACAGAAGACCAACCCGTGGTGGTATCCGCATCCGCCGCAGGACGAACCGTATGGCATGCACCGCCGCCTGATCGGAAATCTGGGTGCGGTGGTCGCGAGCTTCGGCTCCTGGGCCGACCGGCAGATCCAGATCGCCGGGTCGGCCCGCATGATCGCCGACACCCGCCGCGCCCTCATGGCGGTGGGCACCCCCGAGTCGGTAATCAGCTCAGATCCCGTGTGAGAGAAGTAATGACAATAGATCCGAGTCCGCTCGGCAATGGTTCCGCGCCCGAGTGGAAGGCGACCGTGGTCGGTCACCATCGGCTGCGCCACGATATCGCCGTGATCCGCTTGATCGGCGAGTACGTCCCGTTCCTCGCGGGGCAATCCGTCGAGGTCCGGGTGCCGCAGCATCCTGGCATGCGGCGCCGGTTCTCCCCCGCGCTGCCGCCGTCGCTGGACGGCAAGCTGGAGTTCCACGTGCGCACGGTGCCCGGCGGCTGGTGCAGCGGCAGCATCGTGGCCGACACCAAACCCGGCGACGAATGGCAAATCGGCTCTCCGCTCGGCACTTTCGACGTCGACCCGGTCGGCGACGAGGTGGTGATGATCGCGGGCGGCACCGGCCTGGCCCCGATGCGCGCCCAGATCCTCGAGCTGGCCAGGCACGAGGATCCGCCGCCGACCTATCTGTTCTTCGGCGGCCGCTCCCCGCGCGACCTGTACGCCGACGACATGCTCTTCCTGCTGGCGAACGAATTGCCATGGCTCACGGTGATTCCCGTGGTCGAGAGCCCGGAGGACCCCGGCTGGGCCGACGAATGGTACGAGCATTCGCGCGTGGATATCGGATTCCCACTGGATGACATGCTTTTCGGCACGCTCGCGGAAGTGGTCGGTTCACACGGCGCGTTCGACAACCATCAGGTGCTGGTCTGCGGCTCACCCAATATGGTCCGCGTGACCTTGGATCGGCTCGTAGAAACCGGAACACCAGCTGCGCGAATCCAATTCGAGGGAATGTAACTCGCAGACCCGACCCCACGGAGCGAGTCTTACGAGCGAGGAGTTCGCGGCCCGTCTCGCGAACACGCCGCGCCGAAGGCGCGGCCAAAGACTCAGAACAGCGGGTCGTGGCGGATGTTCTTGGTCTGAGTGCCGGCGGCCATCAGGCGGAACTTGGTGGTCTGCACCATCGATGGCGATCCGACGATCTGCACATCCCGGTCGGACCAGGAGCCGTAACTCGCCACGACCTTGCCGATCTGGCCGGTCATCCTGGCCTCCAAACCGGGCCAGTGGTATTCGGATTCGCCGGAATCCAGGTACCACCAAGGGTTTTCATCGCTCTCGGTGACCGGGGTGATGGTGAGCCATTTATTGGCGGTGGCCAGTTGGCTCAGGATCTCCAGATCGTAGAGATCACAGGGATGGTGACCGCCGACGAACAGATGCACCCGCGGATTGACGCGTCGCTGTGCCATCGCCATGAGCTGGGCGCGCAGGGGTGCGATGCCGGTGCCGCAGCCGACCATCAGCATTTTGCGTTTCACATTGCGCGGCACCCCGAGTCCGCCGAGCGGTGATCCGAGAAACCACTGGTCACCGACGGCTGTGTGGCCCACGATGGCCGGACTGACCCAGCCGCCGAGCACCCCGCGGATGTGGAATTCGATCTCACCGTTCGCATTCGCGGGCACCGCCGGGGACAGATAGCGCCACATGCGCGGCCGGGACGGGATCTGCACGCTGATGTACTGGCCCGCGGCGTACTGCATCGGCTGGTCCAATTGCAGCCGCACGACGGCGAGGTTGCGGAGTACGTCGCGGCGCTCGACGACGGTCCCGGTCCATACCGGTGGCGTCGATTCCTGTTCGGCGGCGCCGATCATGGTGTCGCTGATGATCTTCAGGCCCTCGTCCCAGGCCCGGTCGACCTCGTCGGTCCACATCTCGGTGCCCGCGAAGATCCGCATCGCGGTCTTCAACGAGGTGGCCACGGCGGTGTAGTGCGCGGGTTGCACACCGTATTTGCGGTGGTCGCGCCCGAGTTGGGCAAGGAATGGCAGCAATTTGTTCGGCTCCTCGAGCCGATCCAGCGCGTAGGAGATGGCCTTGACCAATCGGTCACGCTGCGAATCCATCGCTGCCGGAAAAAAGTCCCGCGCGGCGGGGTAGTCGGTGAAAAGGATTGCGTAGAACGAACTGGCCAGCTTGGCCGGCCCCCCTTCCTCCGCAGCAACCGCCTTGAACGTCGTTCTGATCAAAGCGACAGTCCGCGAATCCATTTGTGTCACAACCCCTTTTTCCACTCGAGCACAAACTGTGGCCGACAAGTGAGGTGCTGCGGGACACTCGACAGCAGCCAATGCGAACGAGTGTAGGCGAGGTTTGCCAGCTACGGAATCACTCGAACAAACATCAAGCGTGTAATTCCGTCGAAACGAGGATTCGCACCGCGAAAGCCCTTGAAAACAAACCGAAAGAACGAACACGGCGGTGAAATCCGTCGCACACTCACCGATTTCGCGTGGCCCGTTTTGCAAGATTCATCCCGGTCGGGCCCCGAGAGCGATCCCATGGCAACCGGCGCGCCACAACCGATTACCCGGCTTCGGCAAACGCGGCGCACCCGCCGCGCTGGCGAGCGACGGAATCACGAGGCCGATCCGGCGCATAGTTTGCTGAATCGGCCTCCGCAGCAAACTTTGCAGCTCGGCACATCATCGGCAACCCCACAGACCGCGGGCCGCCGACTCCGGGCCGCCGAAACACTTACCGGGTATCGAAATCCGGAGTCGGGAGTTTGCTCGAGTACTGCCAGCCGTAATTCGCCGCGGCACCCAGGACAACGCTGCGGCATAACGCATTCGCCTATCGGCGAAACGACAAAGGCTCCGAGCTCGGTTGCGAACCGAATCCCGGAGCCTTTGCCTTTGCCGTAGCGCTTATCAGCGCCGATTGCGCGGCTTCCACACCACCAGTGCGGTACTGCGTTGCGGCGGTGCGAGATCGGGGCGATACCCCGCGCGCATCCGATCCAGCTCGGCCGACATTTCCGCGACCCGCTGTTGCAGTGCCTCGACCTGGTTGGTGAGTTCGATGATGCGCTTGATGCCCGCCAGGTTGACGCCCTCGTCCTGGGACAGCCGCTGCACCTCGCGCAGCAGCTCGACGTCCCGTGCCGAATAACGCCGACCGCCACCCGAAGTCCGTTGCGGCGTAACCAGTCCCAAGCGGTCATACGTGCGCAGCGTCTGCGCGTGCATACCCGCCAGCTGGGCCGCGACCGAGATCATGAAGAACTCGGCCCGCGCGGACCCACCGGATGCCTGCTTCGGATTATCGGACATCACGCACCTGCCCATCCCGCACGTGGATCGAACCCGCTGGCCTTCTCCGCCTCCGCATAGCGCTTGAGCGCGTCGGTGGCATTGTCGTCCAGCTTCTGCGGCACGGCCACCTTGACGGTGACGAGCAGATCGCCCGCCCCGCCGCCGGGACCGCGCTTGGGCACGCCGCGGCCGCGCACCCGCAGGATACGGCCATCCGCGGTGCCCGGGGGCACCTTGACACCGACGCGCCCTTCCAGCGTGGGCACGGAAACCGTTGTGCCCAGCACCAATTCACTGTAACTGACCGGCAGCACCAGGGTCAGGTCGTCGCCGTTGCGGCCGAAGACCTTGTCCTGGCTGACGTGCACGGTCACATAGAGGTCACCCGAGGGGGCGCCACGCAGTCCGGCCTCGCCCTGTCCGGCGAGCCGGATCTTCTGTCCGTCACTCACACCCGGGGGAATCCGCACGGTAATGGTGCGGGTCCGATTCTGGATGCCGCTGCCGTGGCAGTCGACGCACGGGTCGTCGATGATCGAACCGCTGCCACGGCATTCGTCGCACGGCTCGCTGAAGCCGAACGCGCCCTGGTTGCGGCTGATCACGCCGTTTCCGTTGCAGACGGGGCAGACTCGCGGACTGGTCCCCGGCTTGGCGCCGCTGCCGTGACAGGTCGTACACGGCGACGGACTGGTCATCCGCAGCGGAACGGTGACGCCCTGTGCGGCCTCGCGGAAGCCGAGGGTCGTCTCGGTTTCCACATCCGCGCCGCGGCGCGGGCGGCTCGCGGTGCGCGTGCCGCCCCGGTTGAACAGCCCACCAAGCAGGTCACCGAGGCCACCGTCGCCCGCACTCGCCTGGCCGAAGATGTCCCCGATATTGAAGTCCTGCGAGAAGCCGCCGCCCGCACCGGGATTGAAGCCGCCGCGCCCGTATCCGCCACCGGCGAACAGCTTGCGGGTCTCGTCGTATTCCTTGCGCTTGGCCGGATCCGACAGCACGGCATGCGCCTCGCTGACGGTCTTGAACCGCTCCTCGGCCTTGGTATCGCCGGGGTTGGCATCCGGATGCAGGTCACGTGCGAGCTTGCGATACGCCTTTTTGATCTCGTCCTGCGAAGCGCCGGAGGAGACACCCAACTCCTTGTAGAAGTCCTTTTCGATCCACTCCCGTTGACTCATTGGGCATCTCCTCCTCTCGGGTTCTTATTGGTTGTTCGCATTGGCATCGTCGGATGCCTCTTCTTCGACCAGATCGGCCACGCCATCGGTTACCCCGACCAGTGCGTGCCGAAGCACGCGATCGCCGAACCGATAGCCCTTGCGCATAACCACGCCGATCACCGGATCGTGTCCGGACCCATCGTGCTGCACGGCCTCGTGCAGGGTCGGATCGAAAGGCTCACCCTCCGTGCCGAATTCCTGCAGCCCCTGCTTGAGCAGCGCATCGGCGAGCTTGTCCGCGACCGACTTGAGCGGTCCGGATTCGAGGTCGCCGTGCGCACGCGCACGATCGAGGTCGTCGAGTACGCCGAGCAATTCGGAGACAACGGCCGCCTTGGCCGCGTCGATGGTGGCCTGGCGGTCCCGCTCGACCCGACGCCGGTAGTTGGCGTATTCGGCGGTCAGCCGCTGCAAGTCGGCGGTGCGCTCGGCCAGTTCCTTGGTGATCGCGTCGGCCAGGACCTCGGCGCCCGCATCCGTACCGATGACGGGTTCGGTGCCGTTCCCGGCCTCCGGGCCGGGCCCGGCGGCGGGCTGTTCCGCCGCCGGTTCCCGGATTTCACCTGTCTCCGGATCAATCTTGCGATTGTCGACGAAGGTGATCGGCTCCTGTTCGGAGTTTCCCTGGGTCACTTCTTCTCCGTGTCGACCGGCTCGTCCACAACTTCGGCGTCCACGACCTGGTCATCGCTCGCGGCGCTCGTCGCGCCGTTGCCGGACGCGGCCTGCTCGGCGGCCGATGCCTCGTAGATCGCCTGACCCAGCGCCTGCGATTCGGTCGCGAGCTTCTCCACCGCGGACTTCACGGCCGCGATATCGGTGCCCTTGAGCGCCTCGTTCGCCTCGGCGATGGCCGCCTCGACCTTGGTCTTGACGTCCGCGGGGACCTTGTCCTCGTTCTCCTTGATGAACTTCTCGGTCTGGTGCACCAGCGACTCGGCCTGGTTGCGGGTCTCGGCCTCCTCGCGGCGGGCCTTGTCCTCGGCGGCGTGCGCCTCGGCGTCCTTGACCATCCGGTCGATCTCCTCCTTGGACAGGCCGGAGCCGTCCTGGATCTTGATCGTGTTCTCCTTGCCGGTGCCCTTGTCCTTCGCGGTCACGTGCACGATGCCGTTGGCGTCGATATCGAAGGTGACCTCGATCTGCGGCACGCCACGCGGGGCCGGCGGGATGCCGGTCAGCTCGAAGGAGCCGAGCAGCTTGTTGTGCGAGGCGATCTCGCGCTCACCCTGGAAGACCTGGATCTGCACCGACGGCTGGTTGTCGTCGGCGGTGGTGAAGGTCTCCGAGCGCTTGGTCGGGATGGTGGTGTTGCGCTCGATGAGCTTGGTCATCACGCCGCCCTTGGTCTCGATGCCCAGCGACAGCGGGGTGACATCGAGCAGCAGGACGTCCTTGACCTCACCCTTGAGCACACCGGCCTGCAGGGCGGCGCCGACGGCGACGACCTCGTCCGGGTTCACGCCCTTGTTGGGCTCCTTGCCGCCGGTCAGCTCGCGGACCAGGTCCGAGACGGCGGGCATACGGGTCGAACCACCGACGAGCACGACATGGTCGATATCGGCCACGTTGATGCCCGCGTCCTTGATCACGGACTGGAACGGCGCACGGGTGCGGTCGAGCAGGTCCGAGGTGATCTTCTGGAATTCGGCGCGGGTCAGCTGCTCGTCGAGGAACAGCGGGTTCTTGTCCGCGTCGACGGTGATGTAGGGCAGGTTGATCGAGGTGCTCTGGCTGGAGCTCAGCTCGATCTTGGCCTTCTCAGCCGCCTCACGCAGGCGCTGCATGGCCATCTTGTCCTTGGTCAGGTCGATGCCCGCGCTGGCCTTGAACTTGTCGACCAGCCAGGTCACGACGCGCTCGTCCCAGTCGTCACCACCGAGGTGGTTGTCGCCGGAGGTGGCGCGGACCTCGACGACGCCCTCGCCGATTTCCAGCAGCGAGACGTCGAAGGTGCCGCCACCGAGGTCGAAGACCAGGATGGTCTGTTCCTTATCGCCCTTGTCCAGGCCGTACGCGAGCGCGGCCGCGGTGGGCTCGTTGACGATGCGCAGCACGTTCAGACCGGCGATCTGACCGGCTTCCTTGGTGGCCTGACGCTGCGAGTCCTCGAAGTACGCGGGCACGGTGATGACCGCGTCGGTGATCTCTTCGCCCAGGTAGGCCTCGGCGTCGCGCTTCAGCTTCATCAGCACGCGCGCGCTGATCTCCTGTGCGGTGTACTTCTTGTCGTCGATGTCCACCGACCAGTCGGTGCCGATGTGCCGCTTGACCGAGCGGATGGTGCGGTCGACGTTGGTGACCGCCTGGTTCTTGGCGGGCTGGCCGACCAGAACCTCTCCGTTCTTGGCGAACGCGACGATCGAGGGGGTAGTGCGCGATCCTTCAGAGTTCGCGACGACGACCGGCTCGCCGCCTTCGAGAACGGCGACGACCGAGTTCGTGGTCCCGAGGTCGATTCCGACCGCACGAGCCATGGTGGTTCCTCCTAGTTGACGTAACTACTTGTGTCGGTGCTGGGGCGATCTGCCCGCCCTGCGACATCCGTATGGCTGCCGCGGGACCTCGGCCCCAAGCACCTCACGGAGCACGGTCCCAGCAACGCTGAGCGTGGTCGGCTCAATCCTGCACCCATTCGACACCGGGCGTCAACTGAAACTTGAGCCGCTCGCACTCAACCTTGTCCGAACAGCTCAACCAGTGGCCCGCGCGCTCTATTCCCGAACCAGGAAGAAAAGGGCCGCCCGCCACTGTGCTCAGGGCAGAGAGCAACGATGATCACTTGTGATCGACGGTCGCTCGATCCGCCGGGTGGAGGTTGCCGGGATCCGGTGGGTCCGCGAGGATGGCGGCGGCGGAGCCATCGACCCCCGTCGATCCGCCGAGAGGAGTGGATGTGTCGACGAAGACGCGGTCATGGTGGGGCTGGGGCAATGTCGAGGATGCGGTCGTCGGCGCGGAGCGGGCGGCTTTGACGGCCCGGGTCTCGGCGATTCTGCCGGGGGCGGATCTCACGCCACACGAACCGCCGTCGGTCGAATCGCTCGGGCTGCCCGAACCGCGGGTGACCACACCCGATTCGCTGGCCGAGCTGGTGTCATCGGATCCGTCCGATCGGGCGGCACACGCGCACGGTCAGGCTTTTCGCGATGTGGTGCGCAATCTGCTCGGCGACGTGCGCAATGCGCCGGATCTCGTCGTTCGGCCGCGCACGGAAAGCGATATCGTCGACGTGCTCGACTGGGCGGCCGGGGCGAATGTCGCGGTAATCCCGTTCGGCGGTGGAACTTCCGTGGTCGGCGGGGTCGAGCCGAGGTTGCCTCGATCGACGGGATCCGGTGCCGGAACAGGCGAATTCGCGGGCGCGATCAGTCTGGACCTCGGTCGTCTCGATCGCGTGCTCGAGATCGATCGCACCAGCCGGGCCGCGCGAATTCAGGCCGGAGTCCTCGGTCCGGCACTGGAGGATCAACTGCGCGGCGCGAACCTGACGCTGCGGCATTTTCCGCAGTCATTCGAATTCTCGACGCTCGGCGGCTGGCTGGCCACCAGGGCCGGCGGACATTTCGCGACCCTTTATACCCATATCGATGACCTGGTCGAATCGATGCGGGTGGTGACCCCAACGGGCACAAGCGAATCGAGGCGACTACCCGGATCGGGGGCGGGGCCGTCGCCGGACCGGATGTTCCTCGGGTCCGAGGGGACACTCGGCATCATCACCGAGGCGTGGATGCGCTTGCAGGACCGGCCGCGTTGGCGCGCAACGGCTTCCGTGCACTTCGCCGACTACCCGCAGGCGGTGGCCGCGACCAGGGCCATCGCGCAGTCCGGCCTGTACCCGACCAATTGCCGACTGCTCGATCCGGCCGAGGCATTTCTCAATGCCGGCGCCGCGACGAGCGGCGGCGTGCTGGTGCTCGGATTCGAATCCGCCGACCACCCCACCCGCACCTGGATGCAACGCGCGCTGGAGTTGGCCGCCGACCACGGCGGCACACTTCCCGAGCCCGCGCGCTACACCGAATCGAGCGAGCACCAGGCGGGTTCGGGCGCGGCCGACACCTGGCGGTCGGCATTCCTGCGGATGCCGTATCAACGCGACGCCCTCGCGGCCCGATCGATGATCACCGAAACCTTCGAAACCGCCTGCACCTGGGATAAATTCGACAATCTGAAGGCCGCGGTGACCGACGCCGCGAACGCGGCCATCCGGTCCGTCGGCGCCACCGGCGTGGTGACCTGCCGCTTCACCCACGTCTATCCGGACGGTCCGGCACCGTATTTCGGAATCTACGCCGCCGGTCGCTGGGGTAGCACGCTCGCGCAGTGGGATGACATCAAAGCCGCTGTCTCCGAGGCACTCTCGGCCGCGGGCGGGACGATTACGCACCATCACGCGGTCGGCCGGGACCACCGCCCCTGGTACGACCGCCAGCGCCCCGACCCGTTCGCGAATGCATTGTGGGCGGCCAAATCCGCGCTGGATCCGGCCGGAATCCTCAATCCCGGTGTGCTGATCTCCAGGCCATAGCTCAGCACTTATCCGACCGGGTCAGGCCGGGATGAATACCCGGGATCAGCCCATTTTCCATCGCGATGCGCTGTAGCAGCTCGACCAGCGTGGCGCGTTCCTGCGGATCGAGCGACGCCGTCACATCCGCATCCAATCCGGCCACGATCCCCTCAGCTTGCGCGAGCAGTTCGTGCGCGGCGGGGAGCAGATACACCGCGTGCGCCCGGCGGTCGGTCGGATGTTTGCGGCGCTCGACGAGTCCACGCTTCTCCAGTTCGTCGACGAGTCCGACCATCACATTGCGATGAATCCGCTGCGCCTCGCAGAGCTGCTGCTGCGATTGGCCGTCGTTCGCGAGCAACATCCGCAGCGTGCCGTAGTGGCGCGGGCCGATGCCGAGCGGCGCGAGCAGGTCGGTGAACCGAAAGCCGACATGAAACCCCAGCTGCCCGAACAGGAAGGCGGGGTGCTCGGACAGCGGCACGAAGTTCGGTTCGTCGGTCACCAACTCAGCATACCCCGATCAACGCACTTTTAATGATTGCACACTTGATTGATAATCACTTCATGTGCATAGTTTGAGAAGTCGCCAACAATCCCACCGACCGAAGAGAGCTGCTGTGGATACCGACATCTCCCCTGACGCAACCGCCCCACCAGATCTCGACCCGCGCCGCTGGATCGCCTTCGCGGTCGTACTGGCCGCCGGATTCATGGATCTGCTCGATGTCACCATCGTCAATGTCGCCGTGCCGAGCATCCAGACCGATCTGGACGCCCAGTATTCGCAGGTCGAATGGATCATCGCGGCCTATGTGCTGGCCTTCGCCGCAGTGCTCATCACCGGCGGCCGACTCGGTGACATCTATGGCCGCAAGCGGATCTTCCTGATCGGCATAACCGGCTTCACGCTGGCCTCGGCCGCGTGCGGATTCAGTTCGGATCCGACCATGCTGATCACCTCCCGGTTCGTCCAGGGCGCGATGGCCGCGCTGATGGTGCCGCAGATTCTCGCGATCATCCGGGCCACCTTCCCCAAGGAGGAGCGCACCAAGGCGATCGCGATCTACAGCGGTGTCGGCGGATCGGCCTCGGCGGTCGGTCTGTCGCTGGGCGGGCTGCTGGTGCAATGGGATCTGTTCGATCTGGCCTGGCGGCCGATCTTCCTGGTCAATGTGCCCGTCGGGATCGCGGCGTTGATCGCGGCGACCATCGTCATGAAGGATTCGCGCGCCGCCGCCGTGAACGACGGCTTGCCGGTCGCTAACAGCACAGCACCCCGGCTCGATCCGGTCGGCATGGTGCTGGCGATCTCCGCGGTGCTGCTGCTGGCCTATCCGCTCACCGAGGGTCGTCGATTGGACTGGCCCACCTGGACTTTCGTCATGATTGCGGCCGCGGCAGTGGTCTTCGGCGTATTCGTCGCCTTCGAGCGGCGGCGCGCGCGGACCGTCGGATCCCCGCTGATCGACCTGGAGCTGTTCCGGTCCCGTCCGTTCACGGTCGGGCTCGCGAGCTGGTTGCTCTTCTGGATCGGGCTCGGCGGATTCTTCCTGGTGTGGACGCTGTTCATGCAGGCGGGTCTCGGCTGGTCGGCGATGCGGGCCGGACTCACCGCCGTCTTCTTCGCGGTCGGCGCCGGCATCGGGGCCGGGGTTTCGGTGAGTGTGCTCGCGCCGCGCTACGGCCGCATCGTGCTGGTCGCCGGCGGCGTGGTCAATGCCGCCGGATTCGGGCTGTACGGGTGGCTGGCCACGCACTACGGTGCGTCGATCGCCTCCTGGCAGATGGTGATTCCGCTGATCATCACCGGCACCGGATTCGGGATGGTGGTCGCACCGACGATCGACCTGCTGCTCGGTCAGGTGCCCGCGCGCGAGGCGGGGGCGGCATCGGGGCTGCTCAATACCGGGCAGCAGCTCGGTATCGCGCTCGGTGTCGCACTGGTCGGCGTGGTGTTCTTCGGTCAGCTGGACCATGATTCGGCGCGCGGCGTCGAGGCGGTCACGCCGCAGGTGCGCAGCGAACTCACCACCATGGGCCTGCCGGAACCGGCGCAGGACCAGATCGTCGCGAATTTCCTCGCGTGCGTGCGTGATCGCTCGGCGCAGGTCGATCCGACCGAGGTCCCGGCGAGTTGCCGGAGCTCTGACGCGGGCAATTACGCTGTGACACAGGTGCTCACCGCTGCGGGCGAGCGAGCCAATGCGGTGAATTTCGCCAACACCTTCCGCTACACGCTGTGGTACGGAATCGGCCTGCTGGCCGTCATGTGCCTCGGCTTCCTCGTGCTGCCCAAGGACGCGCGGCTCGAACACCATGAACTCGACGATCCATTGGATCTGGCACCGGCAGGAGTCTGACATGAAGGTACTTGCCGTCGGCCGCGGACAAGCCGTCGTCGACACAGCGATCGAGTTATTGCGGGCCAACGGCTTCGCCGCCGTGGGTACCATCGCCGACGCCGAAGCGCTGCGCGTACTCGATACCGGCGAGATCACCAATTTGATCATCGGCGGTGGCGTGGAACCGAATTCGCGTGCGGCACTGCAGCAAAAGGCGGCCGCACAGCAGGTCGTCGTACACGAAGCCGAGCGCGGCGGCCGAAGCATCGATGAATACCTGAACGACGTGGTGATCCCAATGCTCGAGCGTCAGTAATGCCGAGACGGCGGCTCCCGCCAAAGCGGGAGCCGCCGTCTATCCCGCGAAGCCGAAGCCCGCGCACACGCGACTGTCTGATCCAGCCGCGCGATTTTCGCTGTGTCCGACGAACGCGGCAGTAGGGTGGCGACACGGGGAGGGCTTCGTACGTCGCCGATCCGAGGAGTTCGTTTATGAGAGCCGCCGTCGTCACCAATACCAAGTTCTCGGTGGAGGAACTGCCGACCCCGGTACCCGGGCGCGGGCAGGTGCTGATCAATGTGTCGCGCTGCGGCATCTGCGGGTCCGATCTGCACGCCCGCACCCATGCCGACGAGATGGCGGAGCTGGCCGCGCGCACCGGATACGACGCCTTCATGCGCTCGGATCAGAGTGTGGTGCTCGGGCACGAATTCAGCGGTGAGATAGTCGATTACGGACCGGGCTGCCACAAGCGGTGGCGGCCGGGCACGGCCGTGGTGGCGCTGCCGATCGTGCGCCACGACGGCGCGCCGCAGCTGACCGGCCTCTCGACGGCGGCGCCCGGCGGCTATGCCGAGCAGGTGGTGGTCCAGGAATCCATGACGATGCCGATCCCCAACGGTCTTTCGGCCGAGCACGCCGCCCTCACCGAGCCGATGGCCGTGGCCTGGCACGCGGTGCGCAAGGGTCGGGTCGGCAAGGGACAGACGGCATTCGTAATCGGCTGCGGCCCCATCGGTTTGGCCGTCATCAGCATGCTGAAGGCGGCGGGTGTGCACACCGTCGTCGCCAGTGACTTCTCCCCGCGCCGCCGTGAGCTCGCCGTCGGCTGCGGCGCGGATATCGTGGTCGATCCCGCGACCGAATCCCCGTGGGACGCAGCGCCCAAGCGTGGCCGGATCAATGGTGTCACCGATATCCTCGGCCTCGGTTTCGACACCATGGAGCGCCTGCGCCGCATCCCGAATCTGCCGTGGTGGTACGTCTTCCGCTTGGCCCACACCCTCAACGCTGGTCCGGCGGGCCCGGTCATCTTCGAATGCGTGGGCGTGCCCGGCATAATCGATCAGATCGTCGCGGCCGCGCCGCCGCTGTCCCGTGTGGTCGTCGTCGGTGTCTGCATGGAAGCCGACCGCTTCCGACCCGCGCTGGCCATAAACAAGGAGATCGAACTTCGCTTCGCCCTCGGCTATGACCCTGGTGAGTTCCGCGACACGCTGCACATGATCGCCGACGGCAAGGTCGACCCGGCACGCTTGATCACCGGCACCGTCGGACTGGACGGCGTAGACAATGCGTTCACCGCCCTGGCCGATCCGGAACAGCACGCGAAGATCCTGATCGACCCGGCCAGTACCGCTACCACGCCCTGACCGGGCTCAGCCGAGGTGCTGGTCGCGGTCGCGCTGACGGTCGAGCCACGAGGGGACGGTCACCGCGGTGCCGGGGTGAACGAGAGTGGGTCGGCCGTGTTCGAGGTAGAGCGCCTGGCCCTCCATCCGGGCGCGGAAGGCCTGCCAGATCCGGCAGGCCAGTCCGGTCCGGGCGAAGGTGTCGACGGTGTCGACGCGGGTCCACTGCCAGCGGTCCAGCTCGCTGTCCCGCAGCTCGATGGCCGATCCGTCGCCGAGTTCGCCGCAGTCGAAGATATAGACGATCTCGTCGCCGTCGGCCTGCGGCGCCCAGTCGTGCACCAGCAGTCGCTGGGGCGGGCGGTCGAGACCGAGGTCTTCCCGGACCTTGCGGCGACAGGCCGCGGCGGGCGATTCGCCGGGCTCGACGATGCCGCCCGGAATCTCCCAAACGCACCTATCGGTCGAGTGCACCAGCAACACGTCCTCACCGCGCACGAAAAGCGCTCCCGCGGCCAGCTTCACCTGGGCGAATTGTTGCTCGTCACGGTCCGGCATCCCTCACGACCTTCCTGCGCTGGTCGGCGAATACGGCGAGTTTCGGGGTAGTTGCCCGCGTGCGACAGCACCGGCTGCGACGATGGGCACGGTCTCTCCACTTGTACACCGTCACTGCTCGAACGGCTCGAGAAAGTGGGCACGGCATGGCCGAGAAGATCTTCGACATCGTGTGGGACGCGATCGACGACACCCCGCGCGACCACGAGAACCTGCGGTTGCGCTCGCAGTTGATATTCGAACTGACCGACTGGATCGCGTCGCAGGGCTGGAGCAGGGAGGACGCCGCCGAGCAGCTGGGCGTGAGCGCCGCCCGAATTTCCGACCTGCTCGGCGGCAAATCCCAGCTGTTCAGTCTGGACGCTCTGGTCAATTTGATCGCCGCGGCGGGCATGCGGGTGCGGGTGCAGGTCACCTGAGCGTCATTTGGTCGCGGCGAGGACCTGATCGGCGATCTCGTTGTCCAGGGTGACGCGGACCAGCGCCGCGGCCAGGTCGGCGGTGTGGTTTTCGGGGGCGAGGTCGGCCAGTCGGTCCGGGTCGGCGGGGAGTTGGACACGTTCGGCGCCGCGCAGCGCGCGTTCGTCGAAATGCGGTCGCGCCCAGGTCCATATGTCCTGGACTTCGCGCAGGAAGATATCGCTGCCGGTGGGGCCGATCCCCTGGAACTGTTGCAGCAATTGGGCGGCGCGGGCCGGGTCGTGCTCCGCTTCGTCGGCCAGTTTGCGCAGGTCGCCGCCGTAGCGGTCCAGGATGCGGGAAGCAATATCCCCCAGGCGGGAAGCCGTACTTTCGTCGTAGCGCTTGTAGTGGGCGCGGCCGAGTGCGTCGACCAATTCCTGCCAGTCGGCGTCGGCGACCCGCTGTGGGGTGCGATATCCGGTGCTGACCAGCTCCTTGGCGGCAGCGACGGCGATATCGGCGGAGATCCTGGTGCTGAGCAATTCCGCGAGCATGAGCAGTTGGAACAGCGGAGCGGGCTTATCGGCCAGGTTGATTCCGGCCTCGGCCGCGTAGCCCGTGCCCGCCCGATCCATCAATGCGTTCACCACGTCCTGCTGAGTCATTGTGTTCTCCCTGCCTCGGTAATTTCAGGCGTACCCGCAGGTGACAGATCGACACAGGCGACGGATCACGCGGTTTCCAGCACCGCGTTGAGCTGAGTGGTCACTCGAGCGAGCACCCGCCCGGCGATCGCCAGCTCCTCGGCGGAGATATCGGCGTAGGCCCGCGCCATCGCGCCATCGATATCCGCGCGGACGCTGCTGAAGCGGGATTTTCCGAGGTCGGTGACCCGGATGACGTCGCTTCGCTCGATCAACTCGGCGCCAGCCAATTCGGCCAGAGCGTTTCGCGCGGTGGCCGCATCCGTCTTCAACGCACCGGTCAGCCGAGCGAGGAGCTGGTCGATCGGGATTTCACCGCCCGCGACCGCGGCGAGGGTGAGTCCAACCCACTGGTGGTAGGTCATGGTGGTGCCGCGCAGGATCTGCTCGAGCATCGCTCGATGGGCGTTCTCGGCCTGGCCGAGGATCTGCGGGTTCAGGGTGATGGTGGTGGTCATGGTGACTCGTTCCTTTCCGGTGGACTGCTTCACCCCGTTTCGACACCGGATTCGCGGCGGCTGTGACCGGACTGCGCATATCTCCGCTGTGAGGCGCGTCACTCGAATGTCCGCGATCCGTACTCCTTGGCCGCGACCGTGCGGGCCACCTTCTGCGGGGCACCGCCGATCAGACCCCGCCACGGCAGGTACGGCAGCAGCCGGACGTTGAGATTGCGCATGCGGATCATCGAATTGCTCGGCGGCGCATACCATTTGCCGACGCCCTCGGCGAAGCTCTGGCAGGCTTCGACCATCGGGCGCATTTCCGCGTGGTAGCGGGCGAACGCGATGGTGTGATCGCCGCCTGCTGCGGCGAGTTCACCGGCCAGGATGTACGCGCCGACCAGCGACAGATCCGCCCCCTGACCCGACAGCGGTGAGGCGCAGTAGCCCGCGTCGCCGACCAGCGCGACGCGCCCCTTCGACCAGTCGTCCATGTGGATCTGCGCCATGGCGTCGAAGTAGAAATCCTCGGCGGTGTCGAGATGTGCGAGCAGTTCGGGCACCTGCCAGCCCTGGCCCGCGAATCGGTCGGCGAGGATCTTCTTCTGCTGCTCGACATCGCGGTAGTCGTAGTCGAGCTGCTCGGATTCGAACGCGAAAACGGCTTTGGCTTCGGTGTTCCGGCGTGCGCTGTAGCTGCCCGCGATGGTGCCGGGGGTGTTGTGGTCCAGCTCCCAGCGGTCGAGCTCGAGCAGGTTCGGGGTGGTGTAGATCGAGATGTAGTAGCCCATATGCCGGATGAAGTCCGATTCCGGGCCGAAGACCAGTCTGCGGGTGTTGGAGTGCGCGCCGTCGGCGCCGATCACCAGGTCGAAGGTGCGCGGTTCGGCATTGGCGAAGGTGACGTGGACGCCCGAATCATCCTGGGCGAGTTCGGTTATCGAATCGCCGAAGAGGTATTCGACGTTGTCCCTGGTCGCCTCGTAGAGCACTCGGGACAGGTCGCCGCGCTGAATCTCGGTGTCGCCGTTGGCCCCGACGCCATTGAAGACCGTGCTACTGATGCTCGCCTTCACCTTGCCCGTCGCGTCGACGTAGGAGGTGCCGAGCTTGCCGGTGCTCATCTCGTGCACCCGCTCCAGCAGGCCCATCCGGCGCACCACCTCGGTCGCGGTGCCGAGCACATCGATGGCCTGACCGCCCTCGCGCAACTGCGGCGCGCGCTCGACGATCGTCGGGATGAATCCGTAGCGGTGCAACCAGAAGGCCAATGCCGGTCCGGCAATGCTGGCTCCGGAGATGAGGACGGTGCGGTTCTTCGGGCTCTTGCTCATGCCGAGAACTGTACATTTGTCTTAGGCGGTTGCGCAAGACAAATGCCTAAGGCGGTTGCGCTACCATGCTGACCATGGGAAATCGCGAAGATCTGCTGGCAGGCGCACGCCGCTGCCTGTTCGAGAAGGGCTACACGCGCACCACCGTGCGGGATATCTCCAATGCGGCGGGCGGGGTCAGCATGGCCGCCATCGGCTACCACTTCGGATCCAAGGAGGCGCTGCTCAATGCGGCACTGGCAGAGGCGAATCGGGAATGGGGCGACGAACTCGAACGCACCCTGAGCACCGCGGCGGACCCGAATGCGACTGCCCTGCAACGCTTCGAAGCGAACTGGACCGCGGTGCTCGACTCGATCGCCGACCACCGCGGCCTCTGGTCCGCCACCTTCGACATCCTCGCCCAAACCGGACAGGACGAGACGACCCGCGAACAACTGGCGGCCAGCCTCGACGAGGCGCGCCGCGGCCTGGCCCGGCTCTTCGAGGGCATCGATGAATCCGATACCGAAGGCGGGCGCGCCATCGGCGCCTTCTACCAGGCGCTACTCACCGGCCTGGCCGCACAGGTTCTGATCGATCCGGAACACGCGCCGTCCGGCAAGGAGTTGGCCGACGCCTTGCGCCGGATCACCGGCTGACTCGATCAGCTACCGACTCCCAAAGGCGTCGCGCACGCACTTGGGCCGAGCCCGGCCGGCTGGCGCGGGCCGTGGCGGACCAGTGGGGTGATATGGATCGCGACCAAAGCGCACAGGCTTCGGTGGCGTCGCCGTCGCCGCGACCGCCAGCGCCAGCGATTCGGGCAAGCGGCGGTTGGCTCGTCGAGCTCACCGCGGGATCACTCCGGCAGCAGGCTGAGGGTTCCTTCGGCGCTGCGCGCCGCGGTCAGGCAGGCGGTGGTCGTGAACTGGTCGGCCAAGGGGTGACGGGCGCGGGCACGCCATTTGCGCACGGCGGCCATGGCCTGGGCGCGCTGTGTGGCCGGGTCGGTGCCGAAGGGCAGGCCGAGTCGCAGGTGCGGTGCGACGCCGGAGCCGCCGATCAGGCGGTGCAGTTCGGCGAGATCGGCTGCGGGCAGGGCCAGTTCATCGGTGCGCAGGCGACCGAGCAGGCGGAGTTCGGCGAAGCCGTGCACGTCGGCGAGCAGGGTGCGGACCCGGGGCAGCAGTTGGTCTGCGGGGGTGCCCGGGTATGCGGTGAGGACGCGGGCCAGGGCAGTCAGGGCCGAGTGCGCCTTGAGTTGGTCTGCGCGCTGGGCGAATTGGACATCGAGCACCGAGCGCAGTTCGTCTACGCCACTGCGATTGGTCAATTCCGCTGCCAGCGTGGCGGAATCGCGCACGCCGAGCCGGATCAGCGTCACCGCCATCCGAATTCCGAACAGGCCGAAGCGTTCGGCGAGCTGGGCGCGCAGTTCCGGCGGGACCGGGAGCGCGATATCGGGGCGTGCGAAGCGATCGGCGGACAGCATTGCCGCGCTCAGCTCATCGACCGGAACCCGGGCCAATGCCTCGAAGGCGGTGAATTCCTGCTGACGCAAGGTCGCCGCGGCGAATGCGAGCAGACCGGCGACGGGAATTACCGCCTGGCACAGCCCGGTTCGCTCCAGCTCCCCCGCGAAACGCATCGCCACGTCGCGGGCGGAATGCAGTGCGTCGATCCGGCCCGCCCCGATCTCATCGGCGCGCGAGACCACCCCGATCACCCCGAGTGGACCCGAAATGCCCTGTGCACCAGCGGTTCCGGCACCGACCTGCTCTAGGAAGCGAACATCGGTGTCGTCCAGCCGACGCAGCAGGTAGACGATGGCGTCCGCGCCGGGGACCGATACACCCGCCGCCTCTCGATCGCCGTCGGCATCACCCGGCGTGAGCAGTCGCGCGGTGCGCATCGACACCTCCCGCGACAGCGACGACGTGCCCGGGGTGTCGATGATGGTGGTATTCGCCAACGCGGCGGCGGGCCATTCGACCTCGAGATGGTCGACCGGACGCGGGCCCGGCGCGTTCCAGTTCAGCCGCTCCAGATCGAAGGTCAGCCCGTGGGTGCCGCTGCCGCGGCGCACCACCACATTCGCCGTCGAGCCGTCGGGTGCGTAGGCCGTGACGCTCGGGGTCGAGCCATTGCGATACCAGGTGACCACGCGGGTGCACTCGGTCGCATCGGTCGGGGCGATGTCCTGTCCGACCAGCGAGTTGAGCAGAGTCGACTTACCCGCCTTCAACGAACCCGCAAGCGCCACCCGCAGCGGTTGATCCAGGCGGCGGGCACAGTCGGCGAGCAGCGCACGCGGTCGCGGCTCGCGCGGGAACGCCTGCCTGGCCGCGGCGACCAGCTGATGCGCCTCGGCGACGATGCCGGGCGCCTGCCGGACATCATGCCGGGTCACGTCTCTTCTCACGGAGATACCGTACCGGCGGCCCCTGCTCTCGGCGCGACGATGGCCGGTTACATGGCGTCGGCGTAGCGCCGCAGCTCGGCGACCATGTGCAGCTGCCGGTCGAGTACCGCACAGCGCTCGGTCCGCCGCGCCGTCTCCATATTCGTCGCCTCCTGCACGGCCCGCAGCGAATCGTCGATCGAACGCAGGCTGCGTTCGGCGATGCCGGTGTAGTGATCGCGCAACGCCCGGTGGACGCGGTGCAGGCGGTCCTTGGACTCCTTGCCGGCCTGGAAGGCGACATCGTCGACGAAGCGCCGGACCGCGACCTTGGCCTCGTTGCGGCGCCGGGCCAGCCTGGCCTGCTTGTCATCGCGAAATGCCTTGCCGCCCAATAGGACACCGGCACCGATGGAGATCGGATTGAGCATCGCGAGCCCGGCGAAGGTGGTGGCGAGGCCGACCATCAGCACACCGCCGTAGGAGCCGCGCATGCCGACCAAGATCTTGCTGCCGAAGCCGATATCGGGCTCCAGATCGGCCAGGGTGCCCGAGCCGGCGCGGCTGTCCTCGGTGTGCAGGCCGGAGCCGACGTCGGGCAGTTCGACCATGCCGATCTCGGTGAAGTGTTCGGCGACCCGCTCGGCGAGTTCCACGGCGCGGGTATGCATCCAGAGCAGGTTGTCGCCGAGCGCGGTGTCGATATCGCCGATGAGCCATTCGGCAATCCGGTCCCAATGGCGGCCCGGATCGTGTTTATCGATCCATTCCTCACCGGTTCTGGCGATCTCGCGCAGGCGTTCGCGCAGATCGTGATCGATATCGCCGGCCAGATCGGTGATGCCGTCGGACAGGGTCAGCTGCCAGGCCGAGGTGCGCCGGTGCAGATCCTCGGCGGTGGTCTTGGCCAGCTGCAGTTCGCGGACCGCCATCGCGCCCTGGCGGGGATCGCGCAGCGCGACCAACTCACTGCCGAGGGCGAGCGCCAAATGCTCTGCGGCCGACTGGATATCGTGCGCCACCGCGAGCCGGGTCGCCGCCTGGTCGCGGGCCACCACCTGATCGCGCAGGAACTGGTACAGCACACCGAAGCCGGATTCCGCGCCCAGCTGCTGGTCCTGCAGGATCATCGCGTGTCGGCGCAGTACCGCGGAAACCGGGATGATCGGCACCTCGACCCCCGCGCGGCTCAGATGGCCCTCGTCGGCCTGATGCACCTGGCGCCAATGGGGATACAGGTCGATCTTGGTGAGCAGCAGTGCGGTGGTCGGGCACAGTTCGCGGACCTGCCGGAGGAAGGCCAGCTCTGGCTCGGTGAGTTCGGTGGAGGCATCGGAGAGCAGCAGCACCGCGTCGGCGGTGGTGACCGTGCCGAGAACCCCTGCCGCATAGGAGCTTCCGTGCGCCCCGACGCCGGGGGTGTCCACCAGGACGATGCCGTCGGCCAGCAGCGGGTTCGGGAGCTGGATCTCGAGGCGCAGCACGCGACGACCGTGTGCCTGCGGGGTGCGTACGGTGATCGAGCCGACCTCGTCGACCGGCAGCGGAACTCGCGCCTCCTCGGTACCGCTCGGACCGGCCAGGACGAGTTCGGCGCGCGGTTCGGGGCCGTGCGCGAGCATGGTCGGGACCGCGGTGGTCGCGTCGTCGCCCACCGGGCAGATCTCGAGATTCAACAGGGCATTGATGAAACAGCTCTTGCCCTGACCGAGTTGTCCGGCGATCACGATGCGCCGCCGCGGATCACGGACCCGGTCGGCCGCCATTTCCAGGCGGCCGACCAGATCATTGCGACCCGCGGCGCGTGCCGCGGCGATGGTTTCACCCAGTACCGTCAGCAGCGGTACTGCGGGCGGTTGAGCATGCACTGCGGGTGTCCCCATCGAACCTCTTTCTTACCGATATCCGCCGCGGCAGATACCTTCTTAATGCAGGAAGGCGTCGCCGCCGAGATCGCCGCCCGCGTGTCCGCCCAGATCGGTGCCCGCATGGCTATCGGTGAAGAGCCCGGAATCGCTGTGTCCGGTCACCGAGCTGTCCAGATGCGAGCCGGCCGAACTGTCGAGTCCGGAACCGAAGGCATTCGAAACGTCCAGTGACGACCAGGTATTCGCGGTCGATCCGACGGTCGAGGAGGCGCCGCCGGTCAGCGCCGAACCGGCGTGACCGCCGAGATCCGCCGCACCGCCCGCACCTGCGTGCGCCGCACCGCCGGCCGAGCCAGCCGAGCCGGCACCGGAGTGCACCGTGCTGTCGACGCTCGACGAGAGACCGCCGCCGAGGCCGGCATTCGCCGATCCGCCGACACCGGTGGAAAGCCCTGTCGCCAAACCGGTTCCGGCATGCGCGCCGCCGTCGACGGCACCGCCGAGGCCCGTTTCCAGACCGGTTCCGACATGCGCGCCACTGTCGACCGCACCGCCGACGCCGGTCGCCAGACCGGTGCCCGCATGCGCACCACCGTCAACAGCACCGCCGAGCCCGGTCGCCAGACCGGTGCCCGCATGCGCACCACCGTCAACAGCACCGCCGAGCCCGGTCGCCAGACCGGTGCCCGCATGCGCACCGCCGTCAACAGCACCGCCGATTCCGGTGGAAAGGCCGGTGCCCACATGAGTTCCGGCATCGACCGCACCTTGCACACCGGTCGACACGCTGCCGCCGACACCGGTGGCAGCCCCGATTCCGGTGGACAGACCGGTCTCCAAACCGGTCACCGCGTGGCCCCCGGCATTAGCGGCACCGCTCAAACCTGTGGACAGACCCGCACCAGCGTGCGCGGCACCACCGAGCGCACCACCGACAGTGGAGGACAGACCCGCACCGAGATCGGCGCCCGTCTGCGCACCGCCACCGAGGGCGCCGCCCAAACCGGACGACAGGCCCGCACCGAGATCGCCTCCGGCGTGTGCACCGCCACCGACCGCGCCACCCAGGCCGCCGGCCGCCTGCGCACCCGCGTCGACACCACCGCCCAGACCGGTCTCCAGACCCGACCCGCCATGTCCGCCGCCACCGACAACACCACCAAGGCTCGTCGACAACCCGCCACCGAGGTCAGCGCCCGAACCGAGCGCGGCCCCCGTGGCCAGAGTCGATTCCAGCCCGGTCGTCACCTGACCGGCCGCGCCGATCCCAGACGAAACCCCAGAGGACACCCCTGACGACGCACCGGAAGACACGCCGGTCGACACTCCGCCGCCCAGCCCCGTACCGGCATTGACCACGCCGCCGACACCGGAAGCCAGACCGCCACCGAGCTCCGAACCCGCCTGCGCCCCGGCACCGAAGGCACCCTCGATCCCCGAGGTAGCCTGCGCCCCCGCATCGACAGCACCGTTCAAACCTGTGGACGCACTCCCGCTGGCTCCGGCGGCCCCACCGATTCCGGTGGACAGCCCGGCCCCGGCCTGCGCACCACTATCGACAGCACCGCCGAGGCCGGCCGACAGCCCACCGCCCAGATCGCCACCGGCCTGCGCACCGCCACCGACCGCACCGCCCAGACCGGCAGCCGAGCCACCGCCCAGACCAGCGTCGACAGCGCCACCAATTCCGGTGGACAGCCCGGTTTCCAGACCACCGGTCGCCTGCCCACCCGCACCGAAAGCACCACCGAGACCGGTAGACAACCCACCGCCGAGACCGGCCCCAGCCTGCGCACCGCCACCGAGGGCACCACCAATTCCGCTGGACAACCCGGTCTCGAGCCCACCGGCACCCTGCGCACCAGCGTCAACCGCACCACCGATTCCGGTGGACAGCCCCGCACCAGCGTCGAGCCCACCGCCGATTCCCGTCGACAACCCGGATTCCAGACCACCGGTCGCCTGCCCACCCGCACCGACAGCACCACCAATACCCGTAGACAGGCCCGATTCCACGCCACCGGCCGCTTGACCGCCCGCGTTGACCGCACCGCTCAAACCAGAAGACAGCCCCCCACCGAAATCACCACCGGCCTGCGCACCGCCACCAACAGCACCACCCACACCGGTCGACAGATTGCCACCGAAATCACTACCGGCCTGCACACCAGTGTCGAAGGCACCGCCAATACCGCTGCTCAGGCTGCCACCAAGATCGCCACCCGCGTGCGTGCCAGCATCGAAAGCACCACCGATACCGGTGGACAGCCCCGCACCGAAATCACTACCGGCCTGCGCACCGCCACCAACAGCACCACCCAG
>NZ_JBKBET010000005.1:373323-554640 GCF_048910785.1 Nocardia nepalensis
ATACCGCTGCTCAGGCTGCCACCAAGGTCGGCACCCGCCTGCGCACCAGTGTCGAAAGCACCACCGATACCGCTGCTCAGGCTGCCTCCCAGACCGGCTCCAGCTTCCGCAGCACCGCCGATACCTGTGGACAGCCCCGCACCGAAATCACTACCGGCCTGCGCACCGCCACCCACAGCACCACCCAGACCAGTCGACAGATTGCCACCGAAATCGCCACCCGCCTGCGCACCAGTGTCGAAAGCACCGCCAATACCGCTGCTCAGGTCGCCACCAAGATCCGCACCCGCCTGCACACCAGTGTCGAAAGCACCGCCAATACCGCTGCTCAGGCTGCCACCAAGATCGGCACCCGCCTGCGTGCCAGCATCGAAAGCACCACCGATACCGGTGGACAGGCTGCCGCCCAGACCGGCTCCAGCTTCCGCAGCGCCGCCGATACCCGTGGACAGGCCCGCGCCGAGATCGCTGCCGAGGCCGGCACCGAGGTCCGCGCCGACCTGACCGCCAGCACCGACAGCGCCACCGAGGCCCGCTGCGGCTTCGGTGCCCGCGCCGACCACACCGCTGAGGCCGGTGGAAAGGCTCGTGCCGAGATCGGCGCCCGCCTGGGCGCCAGCGCCGAGGTCGGTACCGGCTCCGATGACGCCGTTCAGCCCGGCGCCGAGGTCGGCCCCGATCTCGCCGCCCGCGCCGAGACCGCCGGACAACCCGGCCTCCAAGCCGGAAATCGCCTGCGCACCCGCGCCCAGCGCACCGTTCAGGCCCGCGCCGATGGTGGCGTCCAGGCCGGTGCCCACCTGCGTTCCGGCATCCACCGCGCCATGCAGGCCCCCGCCCAGATCGGCTCCGGCCTGCGCACCGCCGCCGAGCGCGCCACCGAGGCCAGCCGTGAGACCGGTCACGGCTTGCACGCCGGCGTCGATAACGCCGCCGAGACCGGCGGTCAGGCCCGCGCCCGCGCCGACAATGCCGCCGAGGCCGGCGCCGAGGTCGGCTCCGGCCTGCAGACCGGCCCCGAGCGCACCGTTGAGGCCGGTGGCCAGATCGAGCCCGGTGCCGACGCCGAGACCGAGGTCGACGCCGAGGTCGACATCGGAGCCGAGGTCGACGCCCGCGTCGGCGGCCGCGCCGACACCGACCGCGGCGGCGGCATTCGCGTTCGCCGCGGCATTCGCGTCGGCCGCGCCCGCACCACCGGCCGCCACGATCGCCGACAGCTGCGAGCCGCCCGCGATCAGGGCCGATTCGGCGACCATGGGGGCGACGGCGGCAATGTCCTCCGGCGTGACCGCGGGCAAACCGGCAGCGGCCAGTGCCTGTCCGGGGTTGGCGCAGTAACCCACCGCGGCCTCATGGTCGCGGAGCAGGTTGAGAATGAACTCCAGAATCGCGTTGGGTGTCATCGAAATCATCTCCTGGATGAGCGGACCCTCGCGATCCGCAGTCGTTGGAATGCATTTCACGCTAGGGACGTCAAGTGTTACTTCGAAACGGGGCGCACCCCTACTGCGCACCGCAGCTCACCGTTAGGGGCACCCGAACCATTAGGGGAATTTCCCCGCAACTTCCCCGACTCAGTAACGGCGGACGCCCAGCAACCGACAGAAGTGTTGCGGTTGGCACGTCCACTCCGCCCCTTCCCGAACTACAACAGCGACTACCGGGCCACATAGTTTTCGAACGGGGTTCTCGAATGACAGAGCGTCTGGCGCTCGGCATCAATGTCGGAGCGTCGAATTCGGTCGCCGTGGCGACCCCGGGGGATGGCAGCGAATATGACAGAAGCCACTCCGGCGGCACTGTCATCGCCCATCCGAGTGTGTTGCGCCTCACTCCGGAGGCAGCACCCGCGTTCGGGAGTGGCGCCCGCCCCAGTGGCAGGCACTCCAATGACGTCGTCCTCGAGGGTTTCCTCGCCCGGGTCGGCGATCCGGTGGATATCCTCGCCGAAGACGGAACCGCCCACTCCGCAGCGGATCTCGTGGCCACCGCGGTCGAATGCCTCATCGATGAGATCGGATTCGACGTCGCACAATCCACGGTCGCCTGCCATCCGGCATGGTGGTCGCGCCATACCGTCGACGTGCAGCGGGCCGCCCTGGATCGCGCGGGTCTGCGCGAGGTGACGCTGGTTCCGGAGCCGACCGCGACGGTGCGGTGGCTCGAGGCCGCGCACGGCCCGCTCGGCGACGGCGCGGTGGTCGTCTACGACCTCGGCGCATCCGGTCTCACCGTCTCCGTCGTGCGTACCGGCGTGCAGGCGGCGGTGCTCGGCACCCCCTTGCGGACCACCGATGTCGCTGGCGCGGAATTCGATCTGCTGACCATGCGCTATGTCCTGGCTAACGCGCTACGGGGAAATGATTTCGATCCGTTCGATCCGGTGATCGAACGGGAATTGTCGGCATTGCGCGATCGCTGCCGATATGCGAAAGAAGAGCTTTCCACAAATACCGCCACAGTCGTCCCGGTTCGTTTGAACCCGGCCGATCACCACGCCGAAAACATCCGTCTGGTCCGCGGCGAACTCGAGGATCTACTCCGCGGGCCATTGCTGACCTCGATCGACCTCATCCGCGACGCGGTACATCGCGCCGGACTCGATATCGGCGATATCGGCCGGGTGCTGCTCACCGGCGGTGGCGGCGCGATCCCGCTGGTGGCCGAGTTGGTCTCGACCGAATTCGGGCTACCCGTGGTCGCGGCACCGGAGCCGGGGTTGACCAGCGCACTCGGCGCCGCCGAATTGGCCGCGGATCTGCTGTCCGCCACGGTGGATCGCACCCCGGTGGCGGCCATGGCCGTCGGCATCGCCAAGACCACGGAAATTCCGACGGTGCCGCGACGGGTCGAGAACGCCGCGAACAGCGCCCGCATAACCAGCAGGGCCGCGGCCGACGACAGCGAGACCGTGCCCAATCGGACCTTGCGGCAATCGCGTGACCGGTCCCGCCGCAGGCTCAGCGGCCGCCAGCGCGCCGCCATCATCGCGGGCGCGGCACTGGTGATCGGCGCACTCGCCACCGGCACCGTCGCCATCGGCACCACCGCGCAGTCGGGGACGAATCGACCCGCGAGCCACGATCAAAAGAACGCGCCGGGCGCATCGGTCGTCGCGGTCACCAACGGCGGCAGCACCTCCGACGCGGCGACGACATCCGCGAAGGACTCGCCGGTCGGAAGTCCGGACCAACCGAAAACCACCGCGGGACAACCCGGTTCCCGCACCACGGCAACCGGCGCCGCGGTGAACGACCAGTCGACGCCGAGCCAGACCACCGACGGCCAACCCGCCCAGAGTCAGCCGGCACAGAGTCAATCGGCCCCCGGCCAACCGGCACCCGCCCCGCAGCCGTCGCCGGATGTTCCGGCCACCCAGCCACGGCCACAGCCCACAACCCAACCGCAGCCCACGACGCAGCCGCAGCCCCAACCGCAGTTGCCGACGGCGCCTTCCTTCCCGACCGGCGCCGTGGACACCCTCGGCGACACCGTCGGCGGCGTCGTATCCGCGCTGCCCAAAATTCCCGGAGGCAGATAATGGGTGATATCGCCTTCGACACGCTGCCCTGCGCACGCGAGATCTTCCGGGAGTTGGACACCGCCGACCGGCAACCGGTCGTCTACCTCATCCGCGGCCGCTCCGGTTCCGGCAAATCGACCCTCCTCTCGGTGATCCGGGCCCGGCTGCGTTCCCACGGCATCCCGTTCCAAGACGATCCGGTGCTACCCGAACACCTCGCGCCGCACATCGACTCGGTCAATGGCGCGCATCCGAAGGTGCTCGGCCACGAACCGGACCGGCAACACGCCGACAGCCATTCGAACACCAATCGGCTACGCGCCAACAGCGCGGACCATGCCACCGGCAGCGGCCACGGCACCCGAACGACCGAAAAACTCAACACCGTCCATGCCATTCGCTCCGGCAACGGCGCGCACCCGCACACCCTCGCCCCACGTCCGGCCCTGATCATCGACAACGCGCACACCCTGAGCGATGCCCATCTCGATTCTCTCTGCGCGACCATCGAATCCGGCCGCTACACGGTCATCATCGCGACCCAGCCGCGCCCGCACGACCCGCACCTGCGCGCGCTCGGCGACACTGTCGCCCGCCGCGGCCGGGTCGCCGATCTGCGCGCACTCGGCGTCTCCGATATCGCGCCGTTCGCCCGCGAACTGGGTATGGCGGTGCCGCGCCCGGTCGCCCAGCACATCCATCGGCAGACCGCGGGCAGCCGCGGCGGCGTGGTCGCCGCGTTGACCGCCGCCTGCTCGGCCCGCCTCGACGCCGGGATCCGCGCGGTCGACGACGCCGTCGCCGCATGGGCCCGTGGCCTTTTGGACAATCTCGAGCCGGATCTGCTGGAGACCCTGGTGGTCGCGACCACCGGCACCGGTCTGGACTCCACCGAACTCACCGAGGTTCTCGGCGTGGAAACCGCTGCGGCCCAGACCCTTATCGACCGCGCCAGGGCAAGCGCCCTGGTCACCGATGCCGATCTGCTGCTGGAACCCGCCGTCACGCCGCTGCGCACCCTGCTCGGCGATCGCCGTTTCGTCGCCGTCCAACGCCGCCTGCTCAATGCGCGGCTGGACGCGGGCCTGCTGCGCGATCACACCGCGCTACTGCTCGCCGAGTCCGGCGTCCGCGACCAGCGACTGGCCGAATTCCTCTGCACCGCAGCCGAAAAGGCCGGACGCGAGGCCGTCCGCTATTACGCCGCCGCCGCGGCCAGCGGCGCCGATCCGGATGTGATCGCGCTGCGCTGGGCTGAGGCGGCCGCATGCACCGGCGATGGCGATACGGCCATGCGGCTGGCCGAACCGGTCTTGGCGCGCCCGGGTGTCTCCGGCGCGGAACTGGCCGCGGCCGTGCGGATCTGCGCGGCCGTGCTCACCCGACGCGGTCTGGTCGGCCGCGCCGCCCAGCTGTACTCCTGGCTCGGCGCACATCGGGTCGGCGCGGATTGGGCGGTCGGCGCGACCGTGCAGTACCTCGCGGGTGACGCGACCGCCGCGGCGGAGCTGTCCGAATCATCGACGCAGTGGCCGCCGACCGAGGCCAACGCGCACGCGCGGCTGATCGCCAGCGCCCTCGCCCGCACCATCGTCGAACACGAGACCGGTACCGCCCCAGCGGTATCCGCACTCATCCAGGCCGCGCAGGCCGATGCGGGCACCGATCGGTTCCTGCCGTGCACCGCGGTCTCCATCGCGACGCTGCTGTGCCTGAGCACCGGTGAACCCCGCCGCGCCGGTGAGGCGCTGCGCCGGGCCACCACCAGCGGTCTGCGCTGCCATCAACTGCAGGTGCTCGCCGCCTGGGCCGCGATGCTCGGCGGTGACGAGCAGGCCGCAGCGACCACGGTCGCCGCGCTGAAACCGGATTCACTCGATATCCGCGACCGCCTGCTCGCGCACGGTGTCGCGGTCGGTCTGGCCCGCCGCGGCGGCGATCATGCCGCGCTGACCCGCGCCTGGCAGGCCGCCTATCCGCTCTTCGACGATGTCGACGCCGACCTGCTCACGCTGCTGCCGATCGGCGAGCTGTGGCTCGCTGGCATCCGGCTGCGCGACGAGCGCCGGATCGCGCCGCTGGTCGATGCCTCGCTGGCCCTGCTGCGACGGCTGGACCAGCCGCCCGCCTGGGCCAATGCCTTCCATTGGTACGGCGTACAGGCCGCGATCGCGCACGAAAGTCCGGAGGAACTGCTCCCGCACGCCCGGCTGCTGAAGGCGGCGGCCGAAGCCGGGGACCGGCATGCCGCGATCCTCGCCGACGCGGGCCGCACCTGGGTGCTCGTCCTGCGCGGCCAGGTCGCCGCGGCCCCGGTGCAGGCGGCCGTCGCCGGACTCAGCGAGATCGGCCTGACCTGGGACGCGGCCCGGCTCGCCAGCGAGGCCGCGCTCGCGGCCGCCGATTCCGCCACCGCGACCACGCTGCTCAAACTGGCCAGGACCGTCCGCGCCGACGCCCGGCCGCAGGAGCAGGCGGTGCGCCCGCCCGCACCCGCCGCGACGAACGGCGAGGGGCCGACCGCGACCCCGGAGCCCGTCCCGGACGCCGCGATCCTCAGCGACCGCGAACGCGAGGTCGCCGAACTCGTCCTACTCGGTTTGACCTACCGGGAGATCGGCGCTCGCCTGTACATTTCGGCCAAGACGGTAGAACATCATGTCGCCCGGATCCGACGCCGGATCGGTGCCCGTTCCCGCTCGGAGTTATTGTCGATGCTCCGCGCCATGGGACACGGCTCGCTGCTGGTGTGATTGCGGTGCGGGCCGATCCGTGACGCCGAAGCGAGGTATTTGAGGATGGCCACTGGGGTGGGCCTGCGCATCGCCGAGGACAATTGCACAGCGGCCATCGTGACCGATAGCGGCGAATCGCAGTTCATAGTCCGCGAGTCGATCCTGCACATGTCCGACGACGGCGACACCGTCCTCGGCGGGCCGGCCCCGGCCGGTCATTCGCATTCGATCACCGGTTTCGCCTCCGCGGTCGGCAATCCGGCCGGTATCTCCGTCGACGCCGGCGAGGCCTACCGGGCCGAGGATCTGGTCGCGACGGCACTGTTCTGCCTGATCAATCTGACCGCCGAACATTTGAACGGCGCCGCCGAGTTCTACGCGACCCACCCCGCCGACTGGCCGTCGCAGTACGTGCTCTCGCTGCGGGAGGCCCTCGACTACCTGGGCCTGCGCTCGGTATTGCTGGTCAGCGAGGGTGATCTGCCGGGCAGTGACGCTGTCGCACCGGAGCAGTCCTACGCCTACGACGCCGCGCGAGCCGCGTTGGCCGCGGTACTGGCCACGCCCGCCGGCGCGACACCGCCGGATCCGACCAATGCCGAGAATTCGACCGTGGTCACCGACGTCATCCCGACGGTGCCCGCGCCCGATGCCCAGCCGCAGGCCTATTCGGCGGCGATTCCGATCGGCGAACCGCTGCCCGCGCCGGTCGGTGAACCGGTCGTCGCACCGACCGCCGTCGAGGCGCCCGCGACCGCCGCCGAAACCCCCAAGACGCGTCGCGCCACGCCGCTGCTGATCGCGGTCGCGGCCGCCATCGGGTTGGTGCTCGGCGGATTCGGCGTCGCGGTGCTGTTGCGTGATCCGGGCGCGACCCCGGTGCCGCCGGTGCGCGATGCCAAGTCCGATCAGATGTCGACGACCCCGACCGGTCCGAATCCACCGGTGAACCTCCCGACCGTGCCCAGCCCGACCACCGAGCCGCCCGTGGTTATCACCAGTACCGAACCGGAGACGACCACCGAGGCGCCGACCACGACTCCGCCGCCGACCACCACCGAGCCGCCCAGCACGACACCGCCCAGCACCACCCGGCCGAGTCGAACCACGACGACACGCCCTCAGTTCCCAATGTGGACCGCTCCCGGCTGGACTCCACAGCCGTGGGAACCGCAGTACACGTTCGACTTCCCAACTCCTCGTTGATTTAGTAGGGACCTACCCCGGTTTGTGCCTTAAAGTGATCGGCTGACCGGTGTTGTCGGAAAATTTGCGGGCAACACGTCTGTTGCTGGACGAAGACTGTGCGCCAACGGAACCAGTCCATGGCCCACGGACGTAGCTGGCACACCTCGTGCCGACGAAGGGACTTCATGCGCAAGTTGGTGGCGCGCAGCGCCGCGGTCAAGGCAGCCTCGATTGGTTTCGCCGCGACCGTTTTCATCGCACCCTTACTCGTCACCACCACCGCTTCGGCCGAACCGACAGCACCAGACCAGCTGACCACCGAGGACCTGCCGCCCGAACTGGTGCAGGCCATTTCCCGCGATCTGAAGATGACGCCCGCGGAGTATCTGGAACGCTCCGCCAAGGCCCAGCAGCTCAGCGAATACGCGCACTCCTTCCGCAACGAGCGCCCCGACACTTACGCGGGCGCCTGGATCGGCACCGACGGCAAGCCGGTAGTCGCGGTCACCTCGGTCGAAGCCGCCAAGATCGCCGCGGCCGACGGCTACCAGACGCACCTGGCCCCGGTCTCGGCGACCAGCCTGGAGGATTCCCTGATACAGCTGAATCAGTGGATCAACACGCTGCCCAAGGAGATCGCCCAGGCGATCAACTCCGTCGCGGTCGACTTCCTGAACAGCCAGCTGGTGATGTCGGTCGCCAACACACCGGTCGGCCACGCGCTGAACCTGCCGACCCTGATCGCAAATATCAAGGTCATCCTCTCGCCCAACAGCGGCGGCCCGGTCGAGCGCCGTCCGATGGGCGGCGACACCTATATCACCGCACCGACCTCGCTGAAGGACACCTCGCTGCGCGGCGTCGATGTCTGCTCGTTCGGCTTCAACAGCGTGGACGCGGCGGGTAACGCGCTGAATATCAGCGCGGGCCACTGCGATCCGAATATCGACAAGGCCGACCAGCACGCCTCGGTCTACCTGCCCAACATCAAGGACATCCCGAACAGCATCGAGCTGGGCAGCTTCGTGCAGGCGCGCCTCGGCGGCCCGACCGCGCTCGACTACTCGGTCATCAAGCTGAACGAACGCTCGGTCAACGCGGGCATGGACCGGCCGTCGGTGCGCGGGGCCAACGGCACCACGCTGACCATCACCGGCACCGCCGAGCCGGTCACCGGCGCTCCTGTCTGCAAATCGGGCCAGTCCTCTACGTTCACCTGCGGATTCGTGGTGGCGGATCGGGTCGAGACCCAGCTCTACACCTCCGAGGGCGTGAGCAAGACCGTGCGCGGCTTCGCCAGCTCGGCCTGCACCCTCGGCGGCGACAGCGGCGGCGCGATCGTCACGGGCACCCTCGCCCTCGGCATCACCAGCGGTTCCAATGCCGCGGACGCGCCGGACTGCAACGAGGCCAATATGGCACTGGCGCAGTACGGCGGCACGGCGACGCTCGGCATCCCGATCCGCTCGATCCTGGCCGATATCGATGCGTCCTCGGGCGGCGGCATCGGCAATGGCATCGAGGTGCGTACCCGGCCGAACGCCGGCTAAGACCGCTTGTGGCACACCAACTTTCCGCCACGCCAGCTGCCGATTTCGCAGTGGGCCGAACAACAATCCGACATAAGTAGGCATAACCGGCCCGACACCTTAAGGTATGGGCATGCTCCTGCCACGTATAGGTCAGTTCCGATCAGCTGCGCGACAGACCCGAGTCCGAAAATCAGTAATCGCCGCCTCGGCGGCGATTCTGCTGTTCGGTCCAACGGCGGCAGTAGCGAACGCCCAACCCGACCAGCCCGCCCTGCCCGCCGACCTGATCGCGGCGGTCGCGCGCGATCTGAAGATCTCACCCGAGGAGTACCTGCACCGCGCTGATCTGGCCCAGCAGGTCGCGGCCTTCGCCACCTCGGCGCAGCGCCAGTTCCCGCAGGTCTTCGGTGGCTCATGGCTCGATGACGGCGGCAAGGCAGTGGTGGCGCTGGCGCAGGGTCCCGGCGCCGAGGAGGCCCGCAAGGCCGCCACATCGGCCGGGTTCGAGGTCCGCAATGTCGCCAAGAGCGAGGCGGCGCTGCGCGGTGAGAAGAGCGCGTTCGAGCGCTGGCTCGACGGTCAGCCCGAAGCCGTCTCCGCACTGGTGCGCGGCGTTGTGGTCGATACCGTCAACAACAGCATCGCGGTGCGGGTCGAACAGGCCGGTCTGCCGATGCCGAACTTCATCGATCCCTCGCGGGTCATCGTGATGGCGCCGCCGGTCGCCGGTGAGCAGCTGCAGACGACCCCGGTCGCCGGCGCGATGCAGACCGGCCCGCTGGCCGGTGGCGACGGTTTCGCCTCGATCGCCGGGCGGATGTCGCTGCGGTGCTCGTTCGGCTTCAATGGCACCGACCGGTCGGGCAACGTCGTGAACATCACCGCGGGCCACTGCAACCCCGACATTCCGTCGGCGGGTTCGGCGAACGCGTCCGGCGTCTTCGAACTGAACGGCGATCGGCCCGGTGCGCAGCTGGGCACCTTCCAGAAGTCGGTGCTCGGTGCACAGGACTACTCGATCATCCGGATCAACGACCAGGCCAAGGACCGGTTCACGAACAACTTCGTGCGCCAGCCCGGCCAGCCCGTCGCGATCGAGGGTGTCGCCGTTCCGGTGGTCGGCGCTCCGGTCTGCAAGTCGGGTTCGCGCACCGGCTTCAGCTGCGGCATCGTCAACGCCGTCGACCAGACCGTGCAGGTCGGCGATCGGGAGCTGACCCAGGCCTTCTCCGCCAACATCTGCGCCCTGCCCGGTGACAGCGGCGGCGCGATCGTGACCGGCCGGCTCGCGCTCGGCATCTCCAGCGCGTCGTCGGTGGCCGACTACCCGATCTGCGAGATCCCGAATCTGATCGGCGCCCTCACCGGCAACACGCCGCAGCTGTTCGCGCAGCCGGTCAGCGTGGTCCTTTCGGACAACCCGGGCCTGAAGGTCAATAACTGAGCCCGAACCAACCCCGGTCTACCCGGAGGCTCGGAAAGGCCGACAGCGCAGACGCTGTCGGCCTTTTTGCTGTCACTACGGGCGATTCACCGACCTTGCGCGGCTGAACGCGCCCGAATGCCCTGTGGGCCGTCACCATGTTCCGGCATCCTGGACTGCATGTGTTTGGTGTTGATCGGTTGGCGGGTGCATCCGGAGTTTCGGTTGATCGTCGCGGCCAACCGCGACGAGTTCTACTCCCGCCCGACCGAGTCGATGCGGTGGTGGTCCGAGGTGCCGGGCCTGCTGGCCGGGCGCGATCTGGGGGCGATCGGCACACAGGCGGGCGACCCGCCCGGCACCTGGCTCGGCTTGACGCGGGAAGCGAAGGGGCGCAATCGATTCGCCACGGTAACCAACGTCCGCAACCCGAAAGGCGAACGCACCGATGTGCGTTCGCGCGGGGCGCTGCTGATGGACTTCCTGCGCGGTGCGGACGCCAGCGATGATTTCCCCGGACCGGAAAACTACGTCCTCGACGTCGCCGCCGCACCGGACGACTACAACGGATACAACGTGCTGGTCTCCGACCTCGAATCGCTGTGGTGGCATTCCAACCGCAGCGCGCTGCCGCCGCAGGAGCTGACACCGGGCTTCCACGGCGTATCCAACGGCACCTTCGTGACCTCGGCCGCACCGGGCGGCACAGCGGGATTGGAGGCGCCCCAACCCATTTGGCCAAAGGTGCGCAGCGGCCTCACCGAGTTGCGCACGGTGGTCGAATCGGATCCCGGAAACGTTGCGGGCTACTTCGAGGTGCTGGCCGACCGCGCCGAGGCGCCCGATGATCTGTTGCCGCACACCGGAGTTCCGCTGCGGCGCGAGCGCACGCTCTCGGCCAGGTTCATCGCCAACTCGATGCACGGGACCAGGGCGAGCACGGTGTTGCTGGTGCGCGAGGACGGCTCGTTCGAGATGGCGGAGCGTTCGTTCGGACGGTTCGGACGCGGCAAGGGCGAGGAATCCTTCAGCGGCAGTTTGGATCTGCGCGAACGTCAGGCCTGAAATACGAAACCGGCCCGCTCTCGGATGAGAGCGGGCCGGTCGAGTTCGTTCGAATCGGATTCGAATCAGTTCGGCTGCTGGGCCGGGGCCGTCGCCGCCACCGGCTTCTCGGCCCACTTGGTGGTGCCGTCCGGAGCCTGGATGGTGTTGAGCAGTTCGACGCCCGCAGCAACCAGCGTCGGACCGCCGACGGCGATGGTGCCGAGGATGCCGCCGATGCCGGCACCGGTCACCAGACCGGGAAGGCAGCCGACCGGAAGGCTGATGATGCAGCCAGCGATCGCACCGATCGCGGTACCGATGAACCCACCGACCGCGGTCGCGATGCCGAAGTTGCTCGCGAACTCGTTCTGCGCGCGCTGGTTCTCGATCGGCGACGCGACTTCCTTCGCGACAACCGGCTTCGCGACAACCGGCTTATCGGACACCGCGAGATCCGCCGGCTTTTCCGGGGTGACCTCGAGCACGGTGCCGTCGTTCTTCATATCCGCTTTGACCGGAACGAGCTTGCCGTCGACGTCCACGTTCAGCGGGAAGGAGACCAGGGTGTTGCCCTTGCCGTCCCGGACGTTGGCGACCGTGGTCTTCGGATCTTCGGCGGTGGCGCCGGCCTCCTCGGTCAGCGAGAAGGTTCCCCCCTTGAGCGCCGCCACAACTGTCTTGTCCACCAACTTGACGGAGTAGGTGATGCCCGGATCAGCCGGGGCGACCGGCTCGGCATGCGCGGTCCCCAGACCGATGGTCATCACGCCGATGACCAACGAGGCAGCCGCGGTGGTGCTGCGGAGATTCATTCAGTTTCCAATCCATCATCAGGTTGTCCGACGAGCTGCCTCCGTACACGCGAGAGCGCTCATCAACCCAGAGTGGTCGGCCTCCGGATTCTCCCCGAGCAGTGTGAAGGACAGGCACATCAGACAGAACGTCGTGAGCGTAATCCAACCGACATGAAGATGCGAGATCGGTTGTTCATTCTGTGATCTCGGCGTGACTAAGCCTGTCCTTACCATCCGGACGGCAGTTGTAACTGTTTACGGTGGTTATCGCCCGAACCGACACATGGATTGCAACATTTTAGTGAAAACGATCACAGCCACAATTCCGGTCAAGCCCCAGGAAGAGGGGGCAATGCCGAACTGGCGATCGTACGATAGACAGGTAAGTTACCGGCGGGTAACTTACCTGCAGTTAGGATACGAGCCAACCGGGCGGCTGGATCGCCGCCCACGCTCGTGTTGCCTCAAAAGAAAGGTCGCGACATGAATGCCCTGACAGTGACGCTGGGCACGATTGGGGCGACGCTCAGCCTCCTGTGTTGGGCGTCGTTCATCGGCGGCGTGCGCAATATCGTCCGCGCCATCATGATCGGCCAGCCCGCACCGGACCGTTGGCGACCGTTCTTCCCGCGCTTCAAGCAGATGCTGGTGGAGTTCATCGCACATACGCGCATGAACAAGTTCCGCACCGTCGGCTGGGCGCACTGGCTGGTGATGGTCGGCTTCCTCGGCGGCTTCATGCTGTGGTTCGAGGCGTATGGCCAAACCTTCGACCCTGAGTTCCACTGGCCCATCGTCGGCGCATGGCCCGTCTACCACCTGTGGGACGAGATCCTCGGCTTGGGCACCGTGGTCGGCATCCTGGCGTTGATCACCATCCGCCAGTTGAACCACCCCAGGATCCCCGCACGCCTGGCCCGCTTCAGCGGCTCGAAGTTCGGCCCCGCCTATGTGATCGAGTCGATCGTGCTGCTCGAAGGTCTCGGGATGATCTTCGTGAAGGCGGGCAAGATCGCCGCCTACGGCCACTCCGACGCGGCAACCGACTTCTTCACCATGCAGGTCGCGAAGATCCTGCCCGCGAGCACCACCATGGTCGCGCTGTTCGCATTCGTGAAGCTGATGTCGGGCATGGCGTTCCTCTACTACGTCGGACGAAACGTCACGTGGGGTGTTGCGTGGCACCGGTTCTCGGCGTTCCCGAATATCTATTTCAAGCGTGAGGACGACGGTGGGGTCGCACTCGGTGCGGCCAAGCCGATGATGTCCAAGGGTGCGCCGGTGGATATGGAGACCGCCGATCCCGATACCGACACCTTCGGCGCCGGGCGGATCGAGGATTTCTCGTGGAAGGGCTGGTTGGACTTCACCACCTGCACCGAGTGTGGTCGTTGCCAGTCGCAGTGCCCGGCATGGAATACCGGTAAACCGCTGTCGCCGAAGCTGTTGATCATGTCGCTGCGCGACCATGGCTACGCCAAGGCCCCGTATCTGCTGGCCGGTGGCCGCAAGGATCTCGGGGGCGACGAGATCGGTCTGGTCGATGCCGACGGCAAGCCCGATGAGGCGAAGCTCGCCAAGATTTCCGAGGCGGCGAAGGCCGAGGCCGAGCGTCCGCTGGTCGGCGGTGAAGACCTCAACGGCATCATCGATCCGGAAGTGCTGTGGTCGTGCACGACCTGTGGTGCGTGCGTGGAGCAGTGCCCGGTCGATATCGAGCACGTCGATCACATCATCGATATGCGCCGCTACCAGGTGCTGATCGAATCGGAGTTCCCCTCCGAGTTGGCCGGGTTGTTCAAGAACCTGGAGAACAAGGGCAACCCGTGGGGGCAGAACGCCAAGGACCGGTTGAACTGGATCAACGAACTCGACTTCCAGATCCCGGTTTTCGGTCAGGACGCCGACTCCTTCGACGGCTATGAGTACCTGTTCTGGGTCGGCTGCGCGGGTGCGTACGAGGATCGCGCCAAGCGCACCACCAAGGCTGTCGCGGAACTGTTGGCGACGGCCGGGGTGAAGTTCATGGTCCTCGGTGCCGACGAGACCTGCACCGGTGACTCCGCACGCCGTGCGGGTAACGAGTTCCTGTTCCAGCAGCTGGCTGCCCAGAACATCGAACTGCTCAACTCGGTCTTCGAGGGCGTCGAACAGTCGCGCAAGAAGATCGTGGTCACCTGCGCACACTGCTTCAACGCGTTGAACAATGAGTACCCGCAGGTCGGTGGCACCTATGAAGTGGTGCACCACACCCAGCTGCTGAACCGGCTGGTGCGTCAGAAGCAGCTGATCCCGGTCGCGTCGGTGTCGCAGAATGTCACCTACCACGACCCGTGCTACCTGGGCCGCCACAACAAGGTCTACAACGCGCCACGCGAGTTGATGGAAGCCTCCGGTTCCACCCTGGTCGAAATGCCGCGTCACGGGGAACGCTCCATGTGCTGTGGCGCCGGTGGCGCCCGGATGTGGATGGAAGAACAGCTCGGTAAGCGCATCAATATCGATCGCGTGGACGAGGCGCTGTCCACCTTGAACGGTGGCAACGAACCGTCCAAGATCGCGACCGGCTGCCCGTTCTGCCGGGTCATGCTCACCGACGGCGTCACCGCCCGCAAGGACGGCGGCGAGGTCGGCCAGGGCGTCGAGGTCGTCGACGTCGCCCAGTTGATGCTCGACGCCATCGATCGCGTCGAGCCGTCCAAGCTGACCGAGAACCTGACCGTGGTGCAGGAACCGAAGCGGGCTCCCGAGCCGGAACCGGTCGCCGAACCCGAACCCGCTCCGGTCGCCGAGGCTCCCGCCGAGCCGAAGACGGCTCCGGCCGGCGGCGGACTGGCGATGAAGGGCGGCGGCAAGGCGCCTGGTGGTCTGGGTATGAAGGGTGCGGCGAAGGCTCCCGGTGGTGGGCTCGGGATGAAGGGTGCCGCGAAGGCACCCGGGGCCAAGGCAACCCCGGCTCCGGCCGCGGAGACCGCGGCGGAGGCGACTTCGGCCCCTGCCGCACCCGTTAAGGGTCTCGCCATGAAGGGCCCGGCCAAGGCACCGGGTGGACTCGGTATGAAGGGTGGCGCAAAGGCTCCTGGAGCCAAGGCAACCCCCGCCGCCGAGGCGGCACCGGCCGCCGAGGCACCGGCCACCCCCGCGCCTCCGGTCAAGGGTCTGGCCATGAAGGGCCCGGCGAAGGCACCCGGCAAGGGCCTAGCGATGAAGGGCGCCGCCAAGGCACCCGGAGCGAAGGCACCGGCACCCGCCGAAGCGACCACGGAGGCGTCGGCCACCCCGGCCGCGGAAACCCCCGCCGCCGAACCGGTTTCGACCCCCACCGAAACCAAGCCGTCCATCCCCGCCAAGGGCCTGGCCATGAAGTCCGGCTTCAAACGCCCCGGCCCCAAGGCCCCCGGCACGGCCACCCCCGCACCGTCCACCCCGGCCGAATCCACCCCCACCGCGGAACCCACTGCGGCCCAGGCAGATTCAACCCCGGAACCGGACCAGCCCACCAACGGCACCTCCGGCAACGGCGCCCCCGAAGTCGCGCCCCCGGCCGCCAAGCCGGGTGGCCTGGGCTTCAAATCCGGGGCCAAGGCCCCCGGCCGCAAGAACTGACGGATAACAGCGATCGGCCCGGGTGCGCACCGCGCACCCGGGCCGATCGCTTTTTCAGGCGCAAAACGCCGTCATTCGGTCTCCTTCGGATGCCTGCCGGATGCGGCGGAGACGAGCAGTTCGACCATGGCGGTGGCCTTTTCGGATCGCGGCGGATCGCCGGTAATGACATCGCTCCAAACGAATGCTTCGCCGATGCGCACGATGGCGTAGGCGAGATCGCGGATCTCGATGCGCGGGTCGAGATCCGGCAGTCCGGCCAAACGTGCGGCGGCCCAGTCGATCATGCGGCCCTGCACGACGGTGTAGCCGGAGGTCAGGACGCGCAGGCCGTACTCCGGATCGTCGGCAACAAATCGGGACAGCGGTTCGAAGGTGCGCACGGTATCGGCGAGCTTGCCGAAATTGCGGACGAAACGTTCGGCCGGCTCGCCATATCCGCGCGCCTCGACCCGGGTGATCGCCTCCGCGATGACCCGCCACACCACCTCGCCGATCACCACTTCCCTACTGCCCCACCAGCGATACAGCGTGGCACGGCCGATGCCGAGTTCGCGGGCCAGCTGCTGCATATCGATGCGTCGGCCGTCCAGGAACCAGCGGTGCGCGAGGTCGATCACGTCCTCGCGCACCGCCTTCGGCGATGTCGCCATCGGCGAGCCCGCGCCGCCGGACATGGTTATGGCCTCGTCAGTGCCGCGTAGCGGGCGAGGTGTTGGTCGCTGGAACCGAATTCGTGTTCGATCGCGGTCAGGCGCTTGAAATAGTGGCCGATCGCCAGTTCCTCGGTCATGCCCATCGCACCGTGCAACTGCACCGCGTTCTGGCCGATGAATCGCGCGGCCCGACTGATGGTGACCTTCGCGGCCGAGACCGCACGCGCCCGATCCGCCGCAGCCGCGCCCAGCGAGTAGATGGCCAGATATACCGCGGCGATGGCCTGCTCGAGTTCGATGTACATATCGACCATGCGATGCTGGAGCACCTGGAAGCTGCCGATCGGCTGGCCGAACTGCTGGCGCTGTTTGGCGTATTCGACGGTGTCCGCCAGGACCTTTCGCATGCAGCCGACGGCCTCGGAGGCGATTGCCGCGATCGCCTCGTCCACGGTGGCGTCGATCGCGTCCCACGCCGCGCCCTCGGCGCCGAGCAGCGCATCGGCCGGCAATCGGAAGCCGGTGCAGGTGATGTCGGATCCGACCCGGTCATCGATCGTCCGGTACGAATGCACCTGCACTCCGGCGGGCGGATCGGTGGCGTCGAATTCGGCTAGGAACAGCGAGATTCCGTCCTTATCGCGCCGATCCCCGCCGGTGCGCGCGGTAATGAGGAGATGGGTCGCCAGCGGCGCGCTGGTCACGACGGTTTTGACACCGTCGATCACCCACGAATCACCATCGCGGCGCGCGGTGGTCGATACATCGTGCAGCGTCTGACCCGAGGTCGGCTCCAGTGCGGCGAAGGCGGTCCGCGCATCACCGGAAACGATCCGCCGCAGTACCGAATCGGCCCGCTCGCCGCCGGAGCGGTTCAGCAGCCCCGCGCCGACCACCACGGTGTCTACATAGGGCTCGACGACCAGCGCGCGGCCGAGTTCCTCGGTGATGATCATCAGCTCGACCGGACCGCCGCCCATGCCATCGACCCGCTCGGGCAGGGTGGCCCCGAGAATGCCGAGCTCCTCGGCGAATCCGCGCCACACACCCGGCTGCCAACCGGCATCGGATTTCGCCGCGCCGCGACTCTTCGCCCACCCGTCGCCCGACCGCCGCCCCTCATGGAGTCGCTCCGCGACGCTGCTTTGTCCGTAACGGGCGCCGAGGAATCCGGCCACCGCGTCGCGGAGGAGTTCCTGCTCATTGGTGAAGGTGAAGTCCATCAGAGCCCCAATGCTGCCTTGGCGAGAATGTTTCGCTGAATTTCGTTGCTGCCCGCGTATATCGAACCCGCACGGTCGTTGAAGTAACGCAGCGGTGCGACCGCCTGCCAGTCCTCGCCGCTGCGATAACCGTCCGCGGGCGGAGTGAATTCGGCGATCGGACCGCCGGGTTTGGTGGCGTGCGGCTGATAGACCCGGCCCTGCGGACCGGCCGCCTCCAGCGCCAATTCGGTGAGCCGCTGACTCAACTCGGTGGCCAGGATTTTCAGCATCGAGGAGGCCGGACCCGGGTTCTTGCCCTGCGCCATTGCCGAAAGCGTGCGGTACTCCAGGATTTCGAGTACCTCGGTGCGAATTCGCGCCTGCGCCAACTTCGCCGCGAACGCCGCGTCATCGATCAGCGGATTGCCGTCGGGTCCGGTCTGCCCGGCCGCCGCGGTGGCCACCTCCTGGGCCATGACCTGCAGCATCGGCGAGGCCGCGCCGCCGCGCTCGTGGACGAGCAGATATTTCGCCACCGTCCAGCCGTCATCGATCCGGCCGAGCACATTGGTCTTGGGCACCCGGACGTTATCGAAGAAGACCTGATTCTGCACCTGTTCGCCGGAGGTCATCACCAGCGGGCGAATCTCGATGCCGGGCGTGGTCATATCGATCAGCAGGAAGGTGATGCCCTGCTGCTTCTTGCCCTCGCGCGAGGTCCGGACCAGGCAGAAGATCCAATTCGCCTCGGTCGCATGGGTTGTCCAGATCTTGCTGCCGGTGCAGACGAAATCCGCGCCGTCGTCGACGGCGGCCATGGTCAGCGATGCCAGGTCCGAACCGGCCTCCGGTTCCGAATAGCCCTGGCAGAAGAAGATTTCCCCGGTCAGGATGCGCGGCAGATAGAAGGCCTGCTGCTCGGGCGTACCGAATGCGACGATCGCCGGCGCAACCATCCGGATGCCCATCGGCGAGAGCGACGGCGCACCGGCCAGCGTCGACTCGCGATTGAAGATGTAGTGCTGGGTGAGGCTCCAATCGCATCCGCCGTGCTCCACCGGCCAGGCCGGTGCGGCCCAGCCGCGCTCGTGCAGGATGTGCTGCCATTGCATGCTCGCCTCATGGTCCGGATACACACTCGTCGCCAAGTGCCCGGCCCGCCGCAGCTCCGGCGTCAGCTTCGCGGCGAGAAATGCGCGAACCTCGTCGCGAAAAGCCAGATCGGCCTCTGACCAGTCGTAATCCATCTGCCCTCCCAGAGGGTGTGCGTCATTGCATGGGTGCGAGCCTGCGGCCCCACGAGACACAATCTACGTCTGTCTCACCCCGGAAATCAAACTGATGCCACCCGCCTGCACTTGACCTGGGTGGGCGTGGCGCTAGCAGTCTTCGAAGACGGCCTTGATGAAACCGGCGGATTGGTAGACGTAGTCGTAGGCCCAGCGCAGCATCGACAGACGCGGTTGCGGGTCGAGCATGAGCAGCTCACCGTCCCAGCATTTTCCGAGGATGTAGCGAGCCCGCGAGATATGCGGGGTGAAGGTGATGACGATGACTCGCCGCCAGTTTTCGGCGGCGGCGAGTCTGGCGAGTTCGCGAGCTTCGCCGCGGGTGGTGCGCGGTGCCGGATCGAAGCAGGTGACCTGGAAGCTGTAGCGGCTGTGGCAGATTCGATTCAGCAGTGCGCTGTTCTCGTACGGGTCGGAGAAGAGCACCCGAGGGGCGTAACCAGCACTGGCCAGCCGCAGCCCCAGCTTTTCGCGTCCGTCGTGCGCGCCGCCGAGCACCAGGATCGCGTCGGCCCGCGCGGGTGCGTCGACCCGAGGCCGGACGTAAACCGGCCACAGACCCGCGACCAGGACCAACACCGCGACGCCGAGCACCAACCAGGCGTTGCGTGCCCGGTTTTTGCGGTGGCTTCGCACAAGATCGATGGTAACTGGAGCTTCGCCGGAGCTGTTTGCACAGGTCAGCAGGGGTGTCGACGATTCGCGTCGCCACCTGTACATCTGCTGTTGCCGAGACACTTGCCTCGCTGACCTACGGCGGCCATCGGCGGGACCTATCAATCGATCATGCGATGCACAGTCTTCGGAACCGGGTACCTCGGGGCCACGCACGCTGCGTGCATGGCCGAACTCGGGCACGACGTGATCGGCGTGGATATCGATCCGGGCAAGGTCGCGAAGCTGTCCGATGGCGTGGTGCCGTTCTATGAACCCGGGCTCGAGGAGGTGCTGCGGCGGAACCTGGATGCGGGTCGGCTGCGGTTCACCACTTCTTACGCAGAAGCGGCGGCCCATGCGCAGGTGCATTTCCTCGGGGTCGGGACGCCGCAGAAGAAGGGCGAGTACGCCGCGGACCTGAAATATGTGCACGCCGTTGTCGATACGCTCGCCCCGTTGCTGGAGCGGCCGTCGGTGATCGTCGGTAAGTCGACGGTGCCGGTCGGTACCGCGGCCGCGCTGGGCGCGCGGGCACGAGCGCTCACCGACGCCGCGGTCGAGGTGGCGTGGAATCCGGAGTTCCTGCGTGAGGGTTTCGCGGTGCAGGACACGCTGCGCCCGGATCGCCTGGTGCTCGGCGTCGATCGCGAGCGCGAGGCCGCGGCCTGGGTCGAAGAACTCGTGCGCGAGATCTACGCGGACCTGATCGAGGCCGAGGTGCCATTCCTGCTGACCGATCTGGCCACCGCCGAATTGGTGAAGGTCTCCGCGAATGCCTTTCTCGCGACCAAGATTTCGTTTATCAATGCGGTATCGGAGGTGTGCGAGGCGACCGGCGCGGACGTCACCGTGCTGGCCGACGCACTCGGCTACGACGCGCGCATCGGCCGCCGATTCCTCAATGCCGGACTGGGTTTCGGCGGCGGCTGCCTGCCCAAGGATATTCGCGCGTTCATGGCCCGCTCCGGCGAACTGGGCGCCGATCACGCGGTGGCCTTCCTGCGCGAGGTCGACAACATCAATATGCGCCGCCGCACCAAGATGGTCGATATGGCCGCTCGGGCCTGCGGCGGATCGCTGCTCGGCGCCAATGTGGCGGTGCTCGGTGCGGCGTTCAAACCCGAATCAGATGATGTGCGTGACTCGCCCGCGCTGAATGTGGCCGGGATGATCCAGCTGCACGGCGCGGTGGTGACGGTGTACGACCCGAAGGCAGCGGAGAATTCGCGACGTGTCTTTCCCACTTTGAATTACGCCACATCGGTGACGGAGGCCTGCGATCGAGCCGATGTGGTGCTGGTGCTGACCGAGTGGGACGAGTTCGTCGCATTGCGTCCGCAAGACCTCGATCCGATGGTCCGGAACCGGTCGATAATCGACGGCCGTAACTGTCTCAATCGTGCCACCTGGAGAGATGCTGGATGGGTGTACGCCGGACTCGGCACACCGTAGAGTTGCCTGCGACGCGGGGGCGACGCCGGGACGATCAGGTCCTGCCTTCGGCATTGTCGGACGTCGGCGGTAGGGTCCCGAGGGCGGGCCAATCCACCGACGATCGGCGCAGGCTCGCATGTCGTGATGTGTGAAACGGGATGGGCAGCTGATGAGTTCGGTTCTGGGAGTTTCGGTGGGGGCCGGCGCCGTCCGTATGGCGCGGCCACACCCCGGGAACCCCCACGGCCCGGTGGCACCGCATTCCTTTGATCTGCAGACCATTCCCGTCGTAGAACACCAGGTGGAGGAGCTGGCGGCCGAGGCGATCGGCGTCACGCTGGAGTCCATGCCCGGCATTGCCGCCACCGCGATCGCCTACCGCAGCGAGCAGCATGCCAGGGCGCTGCGGGCGGCCATGGCGCGCCAGCAGCTCACCAATTACGAACTCGTGCCCGAAATCGTCGCGGCGCTCGAATTCGCGCAGTCCACGGGGGATATTCGCGGCATTTCCTCGCTCGTGGTGTACGACCTCGGCAGCTCCGGACTGACCGTCAGCGTCGTGGACACCCAGACCCGCGAGATCCGCCACAGCGAACGCACCAGCGATATCAGCGGCGACTACCTCGATTCGCTGATCCGTGAACAGCAGATCGCCTCGGGCCGGATCGCGCATCCGCCGGATTCGGCCGGGCTGGCCGCGCTGGACGCACTGTGCCGCGAGGCCAAGGAGCAGCTGTCCACGAACACCGCCGTGGCCCTGCCCAGCGAACAAGGCCTGGTGCTGCTCGCCCAGGAGAATTTCGAAGCCCTCATCATGCTGGCGATCGAATCGTCGGCACGGATGGCGCGCGATGTCATCGTGCGCTCGGATCGGCCGGTGCACGGTGTGCTCGCGATCGGCGGCTGCGCCCGTATTCCGCTGATCGCCAAGGTGCTCGAACGCTGGATGGGCGTACCGGTCATCGTGCCCGACAGCCCGGAGACGGTGGTCACCCGCGGCGCCGCCCTGCTGGCGCGTCCGGTGCGCACCGTGGTCGCCACCCCGCAGCAGCACGCGCCCGCCGCGGCAGCGATGCTCGATGACGACGAACTCTCACCCGCCTGGCTATCGGCACCACCCAAGCGCCCCCGCCGCAAGCGGGAGATCAACGGCGCGGTCCTGACCGTCAGCGCACTAGCCGTGGTCGCCGCGATCGGACTCGGACTCGGCTACGGCCCGCAGGTCCTGGAACGCGATTCACAGAGCAGCGACCGCTCCACCTCGGTCTCCCCGACCAACCCGCCGCGCACCACCACCCTCGACCCGCAGATCGCCGTCGCCCCCGCCACCACCACCGAGACCAGCGAATCACTCGCCGCACCACCCCCGCGCCGCGCGACCACCACCGAGCCCTCGCCCACCCCTGGCCCGAACACCATTGTCGTGCCCGGCCTTCCACCGATCGTGGTGCCGACTATTCCGCCGGAGATCTTCCCCTTCCCGCCGCCCGGTCCGCGCTGACCCGGTCCGCTTCCGCCGCGTTGCGGGGTGGAGGATGCCGGGCGGAGCGTCGCCGGTCGGGAAGCGGACGTCGGCGGCCAGCGCGATCCGCAGTCCGCGCGTGGAGTATCCACATGTCGGGCTGTGGTCAGTGGGGCTGCGCCCGGGAAAGCGGCGGCTACCTCCGATGCCCTGGGGTGTCGTCGTCCCAGGGGTCTTCGAAGCCGCGGGGTGGGGTGCGGTAGCCGCGCGGGTCGGTGTCGTAATCGGGTTCGTATTCTTGCGGATCGCTGCGGTAGCCGCGATTGCGGTCGTATGCCCGGGGATTCGGGGATTGGTCGTCCCGGGAGACCTGCCTGTGCGAGCCGCTGCCCGGCGCATCGTCCCTGGTTTGATCCGAGATCCGCTGGCGTCCCGTATCTCTGGTATCGGTGGCGACCCCGGCGCTGGACGGGTTGGGCGATGCGGACGGACGCGATGGACCGCCGGAGCGACGGGCCGGTCCCGCGGACTTGGCGTGCCGGGAGTGGCGGGCGGGGGCGGCGGGTTCGGGCTTGCGGCCGAACGGGCGGGCGAGCATGACGGCGATGACGGTGGTCAGCGGGACCGACAGGGCAAGGGCGATGCCGCCGACGGAGGAGCGGGCGATTTCGATGGCCACCGCATCGCCGGTCAGGACGTCGCGGATGGAGCGGCCCGCGACGCTGAACAGCAGCAGCAGCGGGAGCGCACCACCCGCGTAGGCCAGCACCAGGGTGTAGACGGTGCTGGCGATGTGGTCGCGGCCGACCCGCATGGCGGCGGCGAAAACCTCGCGACGCGAGGCGGATTCGTCGATGGCGGCGAGTTCGAAGGCGGCCGACGCCTGGGTGATGGTGACGTCGTTGAGCACACCGAGCGAGCCGATGATGAAGCCCGCCAGCAGTAGGCCGGTAATGCTGACGTGCTGAATGTAGGTGGCGACGTTGGTGTTCTGTTCCTCGGATAGCCCGGTCAGATGCGTGATCTTGATGGCAACCCAGGACAACACCGCCGCCACGATCATCGACGTCAACGTGCCCAGCAGCGCAGAACTGGTCCGCAGATTCACGCCGTGCGCGAGATACAGCACGGCATACAGGATCAGCGCACCCGCGACCAGTGCGACCGGAATCGCGGGCTTGCCGTCCAACAGCGCGGGCAGCATGAACAGCACCAGCACCGCGAAGGCGAAGACCAACCCGAGCAGCGCCCGCAGCCCGCGCCAGCGCGCCACCGCGATGACCACGACCACAAAGGCCAGCACGATCAGGGTCAGCGGCAGCCCACGGGAGTAGTCCTCGAACGAGTACAGCGGCATGCCGCTCGGATCGGTCTGCCGGACGATCCGGATGTGGTCACCGGCGTGCAGATCGGGTTGTCCTGGCCCGGGCGCGATTTCGAACAGGGTGCGGTTGCCCTTGTGCGGGCCGGAGTCGATGCTGATCAGACTGCGTTGGCAGGTGTAGCCACCGGCGCGCGGCTGTTCGGGTTTATCGATGAACACCTTGCCGATCGAACTGCTGCCGCAGGCACCGATGTCCTGCAACACCACGGTCCCGGCCTCGGTCTGCACCGCGCCGCCGCCCGCGTTCTGCATCGGCAGCGGGATATCGATGTGCTGACTGCTCGGCCACAGCGCGATGGCGGCGATGACGACGACGACACCGATCGCGGCGAGCAGGCCGACGACGACACGGGCGGCGGTCGCGCCGATCGCGATGGGACCCGAATGGTCGTGGTGATGGTGATGGTGATGGTCACTCATGCCGCCGCCTCGACGCTGTGTCCTCTAGTGCGCGACGCGCGCGGTGTTGTCGGTCGCTGGCTCACCGGACTCCTACCTTTTCGTCTGTCGTCCCGGGTGCGAGCTTAAAGGATTTCATTTTCAAGATCGGCTTCGCAGACCGGACGGCGAACGACATGAAGTGGAGTCGGAAAGATTCCGAATGGAAAAAGCGGGAGGGGGCGGCGGAGAGCAGGGGGATGTCTCCGCCGCCCGCAGGTTGGCGCCCAGGGGGGTAGGCAGCCTAACCCGAGGTCAGGTTGTCCAGGGGGGGTAGACAACTTGACCGGGCACTCGAAGTGCCAAGAGACACTGTACACAAAAAGTCTCGTTTAGCGCTAGCTAGTAACTAAAACTCCCAAATATTCGTACGCCGGGTATGTTTTGGTCCCTGAAGCGGGGCGATCCGGTTGCCCGGGGCACGCTGGTACCAGGTATTTCCAGCGACCGAGCAGTCGCTACCCCTACTGCCGATAGCTCGACAGGAAGTTCCCGAAGCGCTCGATCGCGACCGCGAGGTCCCGCGCCCACGGCAGCGTGACGATCCGCAGATGATCATGATGCGGCCAGTTGAATCCGGTCCCCTGCACCATCAGGATCTTCTCCTGCAGCAGCAGATCCAGGATCAACTTGGCATCGTCACGGATCTCATAGACGTTCGGATCCAGCCTCGGGAACGCGTAGAGCGCACCCTTCGGCTTCACACAGGACACACCCGGAATCATGTTCAGCCGTTCCCACGCGACATCGCGCTGCTCCAGCAGTCGCCCGCCGGGCAGGATCAGATCCTCGATGCTCTGATGCCCGCCGAGCGCGACCTGAATCGCGTGCTGCGCAGGAACATTCGGGCAAAGCCTGGTCGAGGCGAGCAGATCGATGCCCTCCAGGAAGCCAGCCGCATGCTCCTTCGGTCCGGTGATCGCCAGCCAGCCCGAGCGGTAGCCCGCGACCCGGTAGGCCTTGGACAGTCCGTTGAAGGTCAGGCAGAGCAGGTCGGGCGCGAGCGTCGCCAGCGAAATGTGCTTGGCGTCGTCGTAGAGGATCTTGTCGTAGATCTCGTCGGCGAGCAGCAGCAGCTGATGCTTGCGCGCGAGGTCGACCAGCTGCTGGAGCACCTCGGTGGAGTACACCGCGCCGGTCGGGTTGTTCGGGTTGATGACCAGCAGCGCCTTGGTCTTGGCGGTGATCTTCGATTCGATATCGGCGATATCGGGCTGCCAGCCGTTGGACTCGTCGCAGAGGTAATGCACCGGGGTGCCACCGGCCAGGCTGGTCATGGCGGTCCACAGCGGGTAGTCGGGCGCCGGGATCAGCACCTCATCACCGTTGTCGAGCAGCGCCTGCATGGTGATGGTGATCAGCTCGGAGACGCCATTGCCCAGGTAGACGTCGTCGACATCGAGTTCGGGGAAGCCGGGGACCAGCTCGTACCGGGTCACGATGGCGCGCCGGGCCGAGAGGATGCCCTTGGATTCGGAGTAGCCCTGGGCATACGGCAGCGCGGCGATGATGTCGCGCATGATCACATCGGGCGCCTCGAATCCGAAGGGCGCGGGATTGCCGATATTGAGCTTGAGGATGCGATGCCCCTCCGCCTCCAGCCGTGCCGCGTGCGCGCCTACCGGTCCACGAATTTCGTAGAGGACGTTCTGCAGCTTCGTGGATTGCTCCAGCACGCGCGGCGGGTGATGCGGTAGATGGCTAGGACTCACCCGTCCTATGGTGCCATCCTCCGCAACTGTGTTTTTTGCCGCGCGGGCGCGGCGTGTTCGCGGCCCCCTTGGTCTCGCGGCTGACCCTTTCGAGCGACCTGCAAGCAGTCGCTAGCGGCGCCGTCGAGACTCGCGCCTTCGGCGCATGCGCTTCGACGACTCGGACGCGAGACGGGCCGCGAACGGGTCGCTCGTAAGACTCGCTCCGTGGGGGTGATGTGAGTGCGAGCGTCGCCCGACAGCAATCGCTCGGGTTACGTCGCCGTACTGCCCGGCGGGATGCCCTTGGCCGCAGTGGATCCGCAGAATTCTTCGATCCGTTCATCGAGGAAGCGCGCCTCCACCGCATCGCGGAACGCCGGTCCCGCGATCCGCTGCCGTACCCCGATGAGCCGTTCCTCTAGTTGTGCGATGCGCTTGTCCTCGGCGAGCCCGAGCACCGGGAGCAGGGCGGCGGCCGCGCCGTCCAGACTGCCGTTGATCAGATGTGCCGCGGCGCTGTCGACCCGGGCCAGGGCCTCGGCGCCGTAAGAGCGCCGCTCGGAAGGGCCGTTCGCGTATATCTCGATGGCTCGCTCGGTCGCGGCCAGCGCGGGTTCGGCCTGGCCGAGGTGGATGTAGGTCGCGCCCGCGTAGTAATGGGCCTTCGCCTCGTTGAACCCGAAGACGCCGCCGATCTCGTCGTGCAGGGTGTCGGTATCCGGCGCCTCGCGGGCTTCGTCCGCGGCGCGAATGCAGCGATCGGCATCGGCATGACTGCCCAGCCGGGACCAGATTCTCGCCTCGATATTCAATAGTCGAACCTTGGCGGTGGCCGATTCGGCGAACTCCTGCCCGCTCTGCGCGAGCAGTACGCCGCGGCGCGGACGGTCGGACCAGTATTCGATGAGCGCGTGCATGCCGCGGGTCCAGGCGCGCAATCCGTTGTGACCGCACAATTCCGAGTAGGCCCAGGCCGCTCTGATCTGCTCGCCCGCGGCGTCGAAGTAGCCCAGATCGGTGCTCGCGTTGGCGAGCAGTCCCGACAGTGTGCCCGCCAGCAGATAGAGATGGCTGGTATCGGCGGGTCGCTGATGGCCTTCCAACAGCCGGTACACCCGGCGTCGCACCCGCAGCATCTCCACCATCATCGGCACGGGTGGGATGTGCACGTAATCGTTCGCGATGCGCGTGACATCGGCATCGAGCTGTTCCAAGGTGGTGGCACCCACATTGGTACTCTCGGCCTGGCCGGCGTGCTCGCTCGCCTCGTGGGCAGCCGCCATGATCAGATCCCTCTCCGAAATCGCTGCTAACGCATCACCTCTCATCGCACCAGCGTCTATGAGAGCCAAAAGGTCCGCGTCGGTCGAATAATTGACGCGGGCCGTGGTATCGGCCCGCATATCGAATCCGGGCGCGGCCGGTCGATCGAATACAGGCTGATCGATCATGGCCGCGAACCGCGCCCGCACAACATCGTCGGACCTGGCCAGAGACGTGTCGAGAGCGGCTTGATTGATCGGCCGCGGATGGACCCGCGCGCCACCGGCCTCCCACTTCGAAACCAGGCGCTCGTGGACTCCCAGGTGTGCCGCGAACTCCCGGATACTCATCCGCCTGGCATCACGAAGGGCACGGGCCTCCCTACCTGACCACTGCCTGACCACGATGTCATCCCTTCCGAACGAACATCTTTCCAGGGTACGAGTGGTTTGTGAGTGCGGCCACACCAAAAGCGTTCCGCTATCAGAGGCAGCGGAATGGCAGTGGAAGGCGGGCGGGTGGGCAATAGCCGAATCGCGGTGTGGCACAGGACCCTTGGATGAAGGAGGCAAGGAGTGGCCGTGAATGTGGAAAAGCTCAGAACAGTCGACGATTGGGTGACCTTCTACCGGCACGAATTCGGACTACCGGTGACCGAACGTGGCGGATTCGTGATGCTGCCCATCACCGGCCGGATCTGTGTTGTCCATCTGCCGACCATTCGGGCCGAAAAGGTCAGGGCCGCACTGGAACAGCAGGGGACGAGGGGTCCCACGCTGGCCAGGCAGATCCGCTGGAGCTTCCTTGCCGAGCCGGACAGTCGGCCGGGTGCGCAGGTATTGGAGGTGTTGAACCGTCTCGATATAGGCATACCCGCCATCGGCAGTGCCGTGATGTTGCCGACCGGACTCGGGCGGTGGACCCGGGAAGGGTGCTTCTGGGTCAACCCACCGAGTCGCGGTGACACGCTCCCACCGTTATCCGTCATCATCACGACGGCCCTGGCGGTGGGGGCGGGCGGCGGGGACTGAATGCGTCGTCGGTCCCCGCCGCCGGGCCTACCGAGTCCGCCCCTCTACTGGCAGTCGACAGGGGCGGGCTCGGTCGGGTGTTACGAGCCATTTCCATGGGCGAAATGGGCAGTGAAAGGGCACCGCAGTTGCATGCTGGAGCCGAAACCCGTACGCCGGCGCGAGATTCGAGCGAGACGAGGAAGATCGTTCGGGTCGACATCGAAGGCGTACGGGTTCCTGCCGCCGTTCGTAACTACTTCCGGCCCCCCCGAAACCCGCACTGCCACCGAATAGATCGGCCTAGGTGGGCAGCGGGAAGTTCAAGTAGGACCGCGAGGGGGTCGGCCCACGCTGGCCCTGGTACTTCGAGCCCGCGGTGGTGCTGCCGTAGGGGTGCTCGGCCGGACTCGTCAGGCGCAGCAGGCACAGCTGACCGATCTTCATACCCGGCCACAGGGTGATCGGCAGATTCGCCACATTCGACAGTTCCAGCGTGATGTGGCCGCTGAAGCCCGGATCGATGAAGCCCGCCGTCGAATGCGTCAGCAGGCCGAGCCGTCCGAGACTGGACTTACCCTCGAGCCGACCGGCCAGATCGTTCGGCAGCGTGCAGACCTCCAACGTGGAGCCGAGCACGAATTCGCCAGGATGCAGTACGAACGGCTCACCCTCGTCGGGCTCGACCAGGCTGGTCAGCTCGTCCTGACGTTGCGCCGGATCGATATGGGTGTAGCGGGTGTTGTCGAATACCCGGAACAGCCGATCGAGTCGCACATCGATACTCGACGGCTGGATCAGGTTTTCCAGGAGCGGCTCGACGCCGAGACGCCCAGCGGCGATCTCCGCACGGATGTCACGATCGGAAAGCAGCACGCCGACGAGCGTAGCGCCTGCTGGATGACGCTCCGCAGCCGCCGCATGGCCGTGACCGACATCACCGGCGGCAACTCCGGTCAGGGCAGATGTGGCGATAGATTCGCCGCGGTCGGGTATTGCGCAATCATGACGGCGGTCGACACTTCGGCGCCCGCGCTGCCCCGGCCGCGCGGGGAACTCTCCGCGGGGATCATCGAGACATTGCGCGGGGGCATCGGTCAGTCCGTTCCGGCCGTCATCGATGCGGATCCGTACGGCGAAGATCTGCAACTGGGACTGCAGCTGTGTTACGAGTTGCACTATCAGGGTTTCGACGGCGTCGATCCGGCGTGGGAGTGGGATCCGCGGTTGTTGGAATTGCGGGCCGGATGCGAGAAGCGGTTCCTGGACGCGCTCCTGGGGGATGTGCCGGGCGGCACCGACCTGGACGCCGAGTTGGCACGGTTGGTCGTCGAGCCCACCGAGCCGACCGGCATCAGCGCGCACCTGCGGCAGGCGGGTGAATGGTGGCAGATGCGTGAGTATTTCGTGCATCGATCGATCTACCACCACAAGGAGGCCGATCCGTATGCCTGGGTGATCCCCAGGCTGCGGGGTCAGGCCAAGGCATCGCTGGTCGCGGTGGAGTTCGACGAATTCGGCGGCGGGCGCGGCGAGCGCGTGCACGCACAGCTCTACGCGGATCTGCTGACCGGGGCCGGGCTCGATTCGGCCTATCTGCACTACCTCGATGTGGTGCCCGCGCCGATGCTGGCGGTGGTCAACATGATGTCGTTATTCGGGCTGCACCGGCAGTTGCGCGGCGCACTGGTCGGGCATTTCGCAACCGTCGAGACAACATCGTCGCCGGGCGCCGCACGGATGGTCGAGGCCCTGCGCAGGCTCGACGCGGCCCCGGCGTGCCTGCTGTTCTACCGCGAACATGTGGAGGCGGACGCGGTGCACGAACAGGTCATGCGACGTGATGTGATCGGTGACCTGATCGCCCGACACCCCGAGCTGACCTCGTCGATCGTCCTCGGCATCCAGGCCACCAACCTGCTCGAAGACCGCTTCGCCGACCATGTTCTGGCCCGGAGCTGGGCACACGGCCGCAGTTCACTGCGCAGCCCCGGGCTCGGCGAGCCCGATTCGATACCAGCCGGTCCGATTGCCGAGCAGCATTCGGGTTAACCGACGAATGTGATGTTGATTCGCCCGCCCGGCGTCTATCGCCCGCAAGCGGATACCTGGTTGCTCGCCCGCGCCATGCGGGATGCGCCGCTGCCGCCCGGCGGACGCGCGCTGGATGCCTGCACGGGAACGGGCGTACTCGCGATCCACGCGGCATTGGCCGGAGCCGCCTCGGTCACCGCCGTCGACATTTCTCGAGCGGCGCTCGCCGCGACATGGCTCAACAGCCGGATCCGCGGCATCGGCGTGGAGCTCGTCCGCGGCGATGTCGCCACCGCGCTGGCCGACCGCCGGTTCGATGTGGTTGTCGCCAACCCGCCCTATGTACCGAGCGCCACCCCGGGTCGGGGGCATGCGCGCGCCTGGGACGCCGGCCACCACGGCCGGGCCGTGCTGAACCACCTGTGCCGCAGGCTGCCGACACTGTTGACGCACAACGGTGTCGGCCTGATCGTGCACTCCGCGCTCTGCGATCCGGATCGCACCCTCGCCGAACTGCGCGGCGGCGGACTGAAGGCGGCGATCGTCGCGCGGGCCATCCTGCCGTTCGGTCCGGTAATGCGCAGGCGCGCCGCCTGGCTCGAGGCGACCGGTCTGATCGGTCCACGACAACGACATGAGGAGCTGGTGGTGATCCGTGCCGACCGAATCTGATCCGGTGCGCCGACTGTCCTTCACCGCCGACGGGCCCGTACTGGTCGAGGGCCCCGTCGAGCTGGTGACAGCCGACGGCCGGACACTGCACTGCGACCGTTTCCTGGTGGCCATCTGCCTGTGCCATCGCTCGAAGAACTACCCGCTGTGCGACACCAGCCACCGCAAACACTGCCGCGACCGACCCGCGTAGACCTGCGGACAAGCGAAAGGCCCTGACCTCGAAGTGCTGGTCAGGGCCCTTTTGAGCCGATGACGGGAATCGAACCCGCGCCGTCTGCTTGGGAAGCAGAAGTTCTACCATTGAACTACATCGGCAGTGCGCTATGCGCGTCCGCGACTTTATCAGACCAGGCACTACGCCGGTCAACTTCTTTGATCCGGAGTCCGGACCGGGCCTGTCGGAGGCCCAGGTCCGGATCTACTCCGGATCTTCAGTTGAGGTCGGCGAATTCGTCGAGGTGCTTGCGGGCATCGGGGCCTTCGTGTGCAGGTTCGATGTAGTGCCACCTGGCCGTGACGCTGCTGGCGTGGCCGACGGTGTGCTCCCTTTCCGGATCCGGGACACACGGGCGCGGAAAGAACTCCTCGGCGTCCAGTTCGGATGTGGGCGGATCGGTCAGCACCTCCGTTCACGTCGGCCGCACATCGAGGCTCAGCCTTCCGCCACCAAACCACAAACTCGCATCGCCGATTCGGCGGTGCGAGTTTGCGTTTCAGGATGGTGACCTACACCGTGATCGGCAATCCTGGTGCGTGCCTTCATCAACTGATCGGCGTCCCACGTATCGGCAATTGCTAACCGCGTCAGAAATTCATCGTCGAGTTCGCGGCTCGATTTCTGATTTCCCTCAATCGATTTCGGCGTGCGGCTCAAGAACGACGATTCGCAGCCCGAGGTCGAGCATGGCGGGGGCAGGCCCGAAAGAGCCTGGGGGCGACCATGTTCCGTCAAGGCGAATCAGACGGAGCAGGTCCCCGCATCGGAGGTACCCAGGGCCACACCTCTCGCCGGACAGCCGAAAATCATCGAGAAACGAACTATATGTTCCTGTCTCCCCTGCGATTCGAATCCGCACGATTCGACCGCAGCGACGAGTCTAGACCCAGACCCCGCGATCGCACTGTGCCAGCGTGAGTTAACACTTCGTCGAAAGCGGCCGGGGGTGAGAATCCCACACCCCAGGGTGACTATCTCGACGAAGAAATGTTCCGGACTATTTGTAGGCCGCCGCAGTAAGCGACGGGAACAGAGAAAGGAACAAACGATATGAACGCAATCGAACTGGCCGAGGTCGACGCCGCAACCGCATTCGAGCTGGATGCACTCGAGGAACTTTTCGCAGCCCCAACACTCGAGCCGGATCGGTCCGCCTTCATCTACTCGTACAGGTACTGATCACCACTTGGTTATTCGGGGGGCGAGGCTGCCTGCTTCGCCCCCCGACCATGAGAACAGGGAGCCATATGAGCCTCGGGCGTATCCGGCCCATCCACCAGCTGGCGGACAAACGCTATCTTGTCGCGGAGTACACGGCAGCGGTGCAGGTGCTCGCGGACCGGCGGATGTCCAACGACCCGGCCAACGGCGCGGTCTTGCACCCGGATATCACCTCCCAGTCAGTGGTGAGCCAGCGGAGCAGCACCAGCATGCAGATGTGCGATGGGCAGCGGCACACTCGGCTCCGGCGCGCGGTAGCGCCCGCACTGACCCCGCGTCGCTACGACGTCGCGCTGACTCGAATGCGGCGGCAGGCCGAAGACCTGCTCGACGCTCTGCGTGCCCGCGGCGGGGGTGACCTGGTTTCCGAATTCATACTGCCACTGGTGTTCGGGGTGATCTGCGACCTGCTCGGCGTACCAGTGGCAGACCGCGACCGCGTGCTTGCCTGGGCCGAGGGCTCGACCATGCCGGACGCCGAAATCAGTACGGACGGCTCCGACGCCCTGGACACATACCTTTCCTCGTTGCTGGCGGCCAAAGCCGGGCAACCGGATGACGACTTGTGCAGCGAGCTCGCCGCGGCTCGGGAGGCAGGTCGGCTCTCGGATTCCGAGGCGGTGGGCACCGCCTCGCTGATGGTTGTCGCGGGATATGAGACGACAGTCAGCTTCCTCAGCACGAGCGCGCTCACCCTCTTGATGGCTCCGTGCCTACAGCAGTCGCTGGCACAGCGACCGGAGTCGCTGCCGTCGGTGATCGAGGAGCTGTTTCGCTACCTCACCCCCACGAAAGGCACGTGGACACGTTTTGCCATGGCCGACGTCCCGATCGGTGACACCGTTATCCCGGCAGGCAGCGCCGTCGTGGTGGATCTCGTCGCGGCCAACCGCGACCCGGAACGCTTCGCATGCCCGAACCGCTTGGACCCCTCGCGCGAAGATACGAAGCATCTGGCGTTCGGGCATGGTCGGCACTACTGCCCTGGCGCCGGCTTGGCTCGTCGGCAGGCGCAGATCGTCCTCGAGGTCCTACTGACGCACTTGTCCGAGCTGAGGCTCGCCGCCCCCGTCGCCGAATTGGGCTGGCACCAGAACCGATTCAGCAGGCGGCCCCGCTCGCTGCTGGTCACCGTCATCGACTCCCAGTCAGAGGTCGCCGCGTGAACGCTGATATCACGATGCTCACCCGTCGCTACGTCGTTCTGAATGTGCTCGGCTGGCTGCCGACCGGGCTGTGCGCGCCGGTTCTCATCCTGCTGCTTGCCGCGCGCGGGATCGACATGGCGACCATCGGCACCCTATTGGCCGCATACGGGCTGACAGCCGCCCTTCTCGAGCTGCCGACCGGCGGACTCGCCGACGTCATCGGGCGCCGGCCGGTGCTGATCGCCGCCTCCATGCTGTTCCTGCTTTCCGCGGTGTTCATCGGGCTCGGCACGAGCATCCTCGTCATCGCCGCGGGGCTTGTCCTGGAGGCGTCCGGCCGGGCACTGGACTCCGGCCCACTGCAGGCGTGGTACGTCGACGCCGCACACGCCGTGGACAAAGATGTCGACCTCACGTCCGGGTTCGCGCGCGGCAGAACCGCCGGATCGATCGCTCTCGCCCTCGGTGCGCTGGCAGGAGGCGCGCTGGCGGCATGGGTGCCGTTGTCGTCGACCGGCAACGCGCCGATCCTCGCGCTCTCGTTGCCCTACCTTGTGGCTGCGGGCGTCGTCGTGGTCCGCATCCTCACCCAGCTGGCGTGGGTCGGTGAGACACAACGCCGTCCGCGCGCGGATATCCGCGACATACTCGCCGATATCCCGCAGACGGTGCGCGACGGAATCCGCATTTGCTCTCGAAACAGTGTGCTCCGCCGGATAACCGTCCTGTGCGGCGTAATCGGAGTCGTGCTCGCGACGGTCGAATTGCTCGCGCCATTGCGGGTCGCCGAACTCCTCGGCGGGGACAGTCGGGCTGTGGCTGCCTTTGCCGTGGTCACGGCGCTCGGTGGCTTCGCGATGGCGGCCGGGTCGGCCGTTTCGCCAACGCTGTCGCGGCTGCTCGGATCTGTCCGTCGCACGGTGGTCGCCGCGCTCATCGTGACCGCCGTCGCCGTTGCCGCGCTCGATGCCCCGATCTTCCTCCTGGCCCCCGCGGGGTACGTATGTGTTTACCTCGCGCTCGGGGCACCGGAACCGCTGTTGGACGCGCTCACTCACCGCGCCGCGACGTCCCGGGAACGCGCCACGGTGCTTTCGGTCCAGTCGCTCGCCATGCGGCTGTGCGGCAGTGGGGGCGCTTTGGCGGCGGGAATGCTCGCGGCGAACACCTCTACCGCCTACTCTTGGGCGCTTGTGATCGGGGTCCTCGGTATCGGTGCGTTCGTTGCCGCGGGGCTTGCCGGCCACGATCGGTCGGCCGACGAACCGTCGCAAGCCGACTCCCACCTCAGCCCCGTGTTGGAGCAGGTGTGATAGTTCAGCGCAGATCTTGCAGCGGGTCCGGATCCCGGGGACCGATGTGGCTGGACCCGATACTGGGGTGCCAGCGCGGGATGGCTCGCTGGAGGGATGCGGGCGGGCGGGTGGCGAAGCGACGATCGCGTCGTGATCTTCCGCCGCACAATGCTCTGCGCCGCACTCACGGCCGCACTGATACCGGCCGCCTCGGCCGCCTGCACCTCCGCATCGAATCCGACACCGAACTGGCAACCCTGCCAGGAGAACGCCGAATTCGACTGTGCGACGGTCGCTGTGCCGATCGACTGGGCCGATCGTGATGGCCCGACAATCGATATCGCCGTGGTGCGGGACAAGGCCGATGATCCGGCGCGAAAAGTGGGGACACTTGTCTCGCTGCCCGGCGGACCGGGGTCCTCCGGTGTGGACGACATCCTGAAGGGCGGGAAGTTCTCACCGGAACTGCGGGCGCGATTCGACATCATCAGCCTCGATCCGCGTGGGGTGCAGCGCAGTCACCCGCTGCGCTGTGATGCCGGACTGGTCGCGCACCGGCCGAATATGGTGCCCGACCTCGGCGGCCGGATCGACGAAGTGCGTTCCTATGCCAGGGATCTCGCCGACAGTTGCCGGGAGCACACCGGGCCGCTGGTCGACCATCTCGACGCGGTCAGCGTCGCGCGCGATGTCGAGGCACTGCGGGTCGCGCTCGGGGTGGATCAGCTCAGCCTCTACAGCCGGTCGTACGGGACCATGCCGGCGCAGGCGTATGCGGAGCTGTTCCCGCAGCGGCTGCGAGCGTCGCTGATGGACAGCGTGGATGATCACAGCCTCGACGGACGCGGCTTTCTCGCGACCGAAGCACGCGCGGGCCAAGAGGCTTTCGACGAATTCGCGGCATGGTGCGAGCGCGACCAGACCTGCGCGCTACACAGCATGGACGTGCACCGGGTGTACGGCGAACTCTTCGCGAAGGCCGCGCGTGGCGAGCTGCGCGATCCTGCCCGACCGGACCGGGTACTAGGGCCGATCGATCTGAGTATGAAAGTGACACAACGACTTCACCGCCCCGATTGGGCGGGGTTGACCGCCGATCTGCAAGCGCTGACGGCCCAGCCACCGGCGGCCCCGGTGCAGCCCGGCGCAGCACAGCGATCGGGCGAGCCGACGGCGGCACCGGAGACAATCGTGTGCGCGGACTGGAAATTCGACATCGCCGATCAAGACGACTGGACCGAGCAGTGGCATGAACAGAACGCCAACGCCCCCACGCTGCGCACCCATTTCGCATGGGCCGCAGGCACTCTCTGCTCCGGTTGGCCGACCCCGCCGCGGAATCTCCCGCATCGCCCGAAGGCAGTGGACACCCCACCGATCCTGATCCTCAACGGTCGGCACGACCCGGCCACCCCCTACGAATGGGCAACCCAGGTAGCCGCCCGAACTCCCAACGCCACCCTGCTCACCTACGACGGCTGGGGCCACGGCAGCTATGACCGCACCCCCTGCACCACCTCCGCCGCCGACCGCTACCTCATCGATCGCACCGTCCCGGCACCCTCGACCCACTGCCCAGCCGCCTGACCAGGCCCGCCGACGATGTCGGTGCCCACCGCTACAGTCACGGAGTGGCTGGCGCGCCCTTTCTCGCCCGGGTCGACGGTTTCGACATCGACACAACGGGTTTCACGTCGGTCGAGCGCAGCTCGATCACCGGCCACTGCTGGTGGGCTGCGCGCGACCGACTGGTGCCCGGCGACCTGCATTCGCTGACCGATCTGCTGGTCACCGGGGCACCGTTACGGCATGAACGCCGAACGCCCCCTGCCGATTCGCCGCGTGATCAGCCTATTTCGGGCGGCATTCGGTGAAGATCTTGGAGTTGGCTTCCCGGGCCTTGTCGGCGTCGGACTGGCTCATGCCGAAGTTATTGGGGTCGGCGGCCTTGGCGTCGTATTCGTCGCCGATCATCTTGCGCAGGCCCTCTTGCGAAATACCTTGGTCCACATAGACCTTCGCGGCACAGTCGGCCAGGGTCTTGTCCTTGAGGCCCTTGTCCTGTAGTGACTTGGCGAGGTCGGCCTGGGTTACCGCGGGCTGGTCCGCGGCCTTGTCGTTACCGCACGCCGCCAATACCGGCAGCGCGACGAGCGCTGCGGCGATCAGGAAGGTCCGCACCTGATTCCTCTTCTCAGTTCAGTCTGCACATACGGCCACCGCGATGGCGCCGCAACGATAATGCCGTACGGCGCGGGGTGGTGGCCGAGTGATCGACCTATGGATTACAGATCCATGGCCGCACGCAGCGCGGTATCCAGTCGTTCCAGCGCATCCGATTCCATCTCATCGACGGGCTCGGCCAGCCAGCCGCGATAGATGCGGCCGATATTCCCGGCGTGCACCCACCCGTGCCGCTCGACGGGGACGGCCAGGATGTCCTGCGGATCGTCTTTGACGACCTCGGCAGCGATCAGCCACGGTCTAGGTGATTCGTTGATGCCATCACTGCTGATGAGCACGACGGTACGGCGCCGCGGCGAACCGTGTGGGTGATAGGTCCACAGTTCACCCCTGCGCACGCATCGCCTCCTCGGCGGCGGCCAGCTCCGCCTCGTCCGCCGCGGCCTGAGCCGTCACATCCGGCACCGGACCGACGCCGGTCCGCACGGCCTCGCGACGCGCTGCCTTCGATATCCACGCCGAGGGCGACATCCCCGCGCGAGCCGCCGCCTGTTCGGCGAAGGCCCAGGACGCCTCGTCCAGCGAAAGGGTGACCTTACGCGTTGCCATACCATTTATCGTACCGATGTTTCGGCCGACTGCCAGCGGAAATCCGGTCACCGTGCTGGCCGGAAATCTCGAACCGGCGGCTGGTGACTACTGTTACGGTCACAGATATGACGACGTTGAACCACCACCGGGTCGGCGCGGGGGATCCGCTCGTTCTGGTGCACGGAGTCGGCAGCCGCTGGCAGGTGTGGGAGCCGATCATCGATACCCTCGCCGAATCCTACGAAGTCTTCGCCGTCGATCTGCCCGGGTTCGGGGGCTCCGCACCGCTCGCGCACACCACCGTCGACACCCTGACCGACGCATTCGCCGACTTCCTCACCGAGCAGGGCATCGAACGACCGCATCTCGCGGGCAACTCGATGGGCGGGCTCATCGTCCTGAACCTCGGCGCGCGTGGGCTGGCCCGCTCGGTGACGGCGTTCTCCCCGATCGGATTCTGGGACACCCCGGGTCGTGTCTGGTGCCAGCAGTCACTGGGCAAGTCGCGCCAACTCGCGCGGGCGCTGCGCCCGGCAATCCCGTCGATTCTCGGCACCGCCGCAGGCCGTACGGCATTCCTGGCACTGATCTTCGGCAAGCCGTGGGCCATCGATACGCAGGTGGCCGTCGATACCGCGCGCGGCGCGGCCGACGCACCCGGCTTCGAACCCGCCCTCGCCTCCTTCAACGATGCGAAGCTGCACGAAATCGGCGCGCTGACAGACATTCCCGTCACCATCGCCTGGGGCAACCGGGACATCCTGCTGACCTACGCCACCCAGAGCAGCCGGGCCCGCACTGCCCTCCCGAACGCGCGCCACGTCACACTGCACGGCAGCGGCCACACCCCGTTCTTCGACGATCCGGCCGGATGCGCGAAGGTCTTGCTCGACACGATCAGCCCCCGTTCCTGACCGATCGCGGATCGGTCAGCGTGGCCGGATCCGCCTCGCCGAGCAGGATCCGAACGGCATTTCGCCAGCGGTGCTGCAGGATTCGGTTGCGGTCGAGGTCGCCGGTCAGCAGCACGCGCATGGCCAGACCGGTCATGATCTCGATGGTGAATTCGGTAATGGTCGGCACCCGCGGGTCGTCGGGAAACTCCTGACGGAAGATGTCGCGAATGCTGTTGTGCATCAAGTCGAATAGTCGATATTCCAGCGGCAGGAATGCCGCGAGCAGTTCGGGATCGGTGCGCGCGGCGACCCACATCTCGAGTGCCGCCCAGAATGTCGGCCCGGTGAACATGCGCATGGTCAGCTCGACGGCCGTTTCGAGCCGGTCGGCCCCGGCCGGGATCGCCTCGAATTCCCTTGTCAGCTGGGCGAATCGGCGCTCGGCGAGATGTTCGACGGCACCGGCGAGCAGATCTGCCTTGGTCGGGAAGTGGTGCTGCAGGGTGCCGCGCGGCACCCCGGCCCGTTTCTGCACCTCCAGTGTCGTGGTTCCCGCGTAACCGACCTCGACCAGGCTGTCCACCGCCGCGTCCAGGAGCCGCGTGCGCATGCGCGAGCGGCGCTGCGCCTGCGTCTCCCGGACACGTTCGGGCTCGCCCGTCGCCCGACCACCACCCCTCGAGGAGTCGCCGTGCGACGCCGAATGCATCTGTCAGCGTCCCTGCCACTGGGGTTCGCGCTTCTGCGCGAAGGCCAGCGCACCCTCGGTGGCATCCTTGGAGAACAACACGGGCAAGGCGATTTCGCCCTGCTTCGCGAAACCCTCCGCGACCGACCAATCCGGCGACTCGTCGATGATCCGCTTACTCGCGGCGACCGAAAGCGGCGCGGCCGCAACGATTTCGGCCGCCAATGCCAGCGCACCCGCCAGCGCCGCACCGGGTTCGGTGATCCGGTTGATCAGGCCGAGCTGATAGAGCCGTTCGGCATCGATGCGCCCGCCGGTGAGCGCCAGTTCCGCGGCAATGGGACGCGGCAGCCGCTGGGTCAGGCGCAGTACGCCGCCGCCCGCGGCGACCAGACCGCGCTTCACCTCCGGAATGCCGAACTGGGCGTTGCTCGCGGCGACAATGAGATCACCGGAGAGCGCGAGCTCGAAACCACCGGCGAGCGCGAAGCCCTCGACGGCCGCGATCATCGGCTTGACAGGCGGTTTCGCGGCGATGCCGAGCGGGCCGCGGTTCGCGGTCATCGGCATCTCGCCCTTCGAGGCGGCGACGAGATCCATTCCGGCACTGAATGTTCCGCCCGCGCCGGTGAGCACGAGCACGCGGGCGGCATCGTCGGACTCGAATTCGTCGACGGCGGCCTCGATGGCCTGCGCGGTGGCGAGGTTGATGGCGTTGCGGGCTTGCGGGCGATTGACGGTCAGCACGGTGATCGCATCGCGCTTTTCGACCAGCACCAGGTCTGCCCCACCGGTCGCGCGGTCACCACCCGAATCGCTTTGCGACGCTGAATTCATTTGACGGTCCTCTCGGTCAGCAGGGTGATCTTGTCGGCGGCGTTCACATCGGCAGCCGCGCCGATCGGGTCGCCGTCGGTGAACGCCGCGATGGTGTCGGCATCGGACGCCCGGACCAGTATGCGGGCACCGGCCGGTGTCAGCGCGCTGATCACCACGGCCTCGGGTTCGTCGGCGTGATCGGGTGCGGGACCCTTGCGGTAAGCGACGGTGTAGGCCTCAACGGTGGCCGGCCCGGTGTAGCCGGGTGCCGAATCACGCCGTGCCACCGGCACTTCCGCTTCGACGGCGCGGAACGAACGCGCGGGTGGGCGCGCGGAGTAGACACCTATGGCGTGTTTGGTGACATACCAACCCAGTGCGCTCGCCAGGCCGTACGCCGACGGGTCCGCACGCAGCCGACCGGCCAGTGTCGCGATGGAATGGGTCGCGTAGTTATTGCCGGGGCCGCCCGCGAAGGTGAGTCCGCCGGTGACCGACAGCGGCCGCGCCGGGTCGTCGATCGGCAGCCCCAGCGCCTCGGCCGCGACCTGTACCGCGACCGGGAAGCAGGAGTACAGGTCGATATGCGCGACATCATCGATGCCGATACCCGCACCGGTCAGTGCGGCCCGCCCGGCCGCCGCGATCGCGGGCGAGGTGGACATATCCGCGCGTTCGGAAACGAACCACTCGTCGGTGGCGGTGGCGCCGCCGTGCGGGAATACCCAGCGCTCGCGCGGCACGCCCGCCACATCGGCCGCCGCCGCACTGCACAGGATGAGTCCCGCGCCTTGATCCACGGACAGGTTCGCCACGAGCAGCTTCGGATACGGCGTGGACACCATCCGGTTCGCGCGTGTCGGTGTCATCAACTCGTCGGCGGATTGTTCGGTCGGCTGCCACGCATACGGGTTGCGCGCCGCCACCGCCGAGAGCCGCGACCACAGCCCGCCGATCCGCTCCCGATGCGCGGCCTCGCTCAGCCCGAGCCGTCCGCGCAGCGCGGTCTCCATCAGCGCATAGAAGTAGACCGGACCCCACAACCCCGCCGCGGTCTCCATCTCGGTATTGGGTCCGCGCTCGGTGCCGATGATCTCGGTCGGCCGGACCTGTTCGGCCTGCTCGGGCCAATCGAGTGCGGCGCCGGTGCGGGTGGCCGCATTCCAGGACGCGACCGATTCGGCCCCGGTGATCAGCGCGACCTCGCACCGTCCGTCTGAGATCGCCTGCGCGACAGCGCTGACCAGGCGCTGCGGCGCGTCACCGCCGAATCGCGCCGATTGCAGCGTGCGCTTCGGGGCGGCGCCCAGTTCCGCGGCGACCAACGCGCCGAGGTCCGGGTACGGCCTGCTGACCGGGGCCGCGGCGGCGATCAGATCGGCCGATCGCAGCAACCGGTCGCCGGTGCCGCTGTCCGCGCCAGCCCGGCGCAGGGATTCGGCGGCGAGTTCGACGGGGCCGGGCAGTCCCGGCTCGTCGGTCCGGTGCACGACCTGTCCGACGCCGACGAGCACCGGCGTTCGCGGGTCCAATCCGGGTGGCAGCATTGTTCCTCCACTCTTTACCGTCAGCATTGACGGTAACGCGTGTTCGATTAGAACAGAGGGCCGTTACTCGGGCAATGCCCTCGACACGAACTGACTCGTGGGTAAGATCCGGGAATGGGCTCCGATATCGCGCTGCGGTTCGCCGGCGACCGCGCCTACGTCACGCTGAACCGGCCGGACAAGCACAACGGCCTCACCATCGATATGCTCCGCGACCTGGTCACGACCGCGCACACCATCGCCGGTCGCAAGGACGTGCGCGCGGTCATCCTGTCCGGCAACGGCCCGAGCTTCAGCAGCGGTCTGGACGTCGCCAAGACGACCAGCGATCCGCTCGCCGTCGTGCGCAACTTCATCCCGCTGCCCTGGCGCGGCACCAATACCTTCCAGGAGGCCTGCTGGGCGTGGCGTCGGCTCTCGGTGCCGGTGATCGCCGCGGTGCACGGCCGCTGCTACGGCGGCGGACTGCAGATCGCGCTGGCCGCCGACGTCCGCTTCGCCACCCCCGATGCGGAGTTCTCGGTGATGGAGGCCAAGCACGGCCTGGTCCCGGATATGACCGGCGCCGCGACACTGTCGCGCCTGATCGGCGTCGACAAGGCACTGCTGCTGACCATGACCGCCGACACCGTGGACGCCGCCTACGCCGAGCGGATCGGCCTGGTCACCGAGGTGACCGCGGACCCGGTGGCGGCGGCGGAGAAACTCGCCGACCGCATCGCGACCCGCTCCCCGCACGCGGTCGCGGGCGCCAAACAGCTCTTCGATCGCTCCTGGCACGCGTCGGCGCGGCGCACCTTCGCCATCGAGCGTGCCACCCAGTTGCCCTTGATCCTGCGGCAGGCAATATCTCGTGGTAATCGCTCGGCAACCTAGGTAGCGAAGCGCTTACAACTTTCCTGACGAATCGCGCAAGCGACAAATTTCACCGGTTTCGCTGTTAGCATCTTGGGGATTTGCCAGCCAGCCGAAATGTGGCGCGCATGGAAACTCCGTATCGTGCCGCTTCGGCCAGAAACCGGAGGGCTCAGAAACTTTGAACAAGTTCGCGTCCGCCTTGCTTTCGGCATTGGCAGGAGCTTCGGCCTTGCTCCTGGTAGCTACTACCCCTGCCTCGGCAAACCCAAACGCCATCAATCCGATCCCGGTTCTCAACGGCACCAACGGTCTGCCCAACCTGGTCGGCCGCACCAGGGCGGTATTCCAGATGACCGGGCTGGCCAGCCCGAACAACACCCAGACCTACAACGTGCTCGGCACCGATCTCGGCATCATGTGGGACAACGGGAACGGCGAAATGCTGACCGCGTTCGGCGATACCGCCGGACTCGGCTTCCCGAACCTGCTCGCGGGCAGCACCTGGGCGTGGCGCAGCAATATTCTCGTGCGCAGCCACACCCACGATCCATCCAACGGCATCTTCTTCGACAGCGTGGTGCGCGATTTCTTCGGCCAGGCGCGCGACCTGATTCCCAGCCCGAAGATCCCGTTCGTGGAGATCAGCCGCATCCCGACCGCGGGCATTTCGGTCGGCGGTGTCCAATTCATGAGCCTGATGTCGGTGCAGACCTGGGACGATGTCGGCCGGTGGACCACCAATTTCTCCGGGCTCGCCGCATCCGGCGATAACGGGGAGACCTGGGCCGAGCTCCCCGAGACCCGGCGTCCGAATGATGGCGGCAACGCCAATTTCCAGATGAATGCCTTCGTCAAGAACGGCGGGTTCGTCTACGAGTACGGCACCCAGTCCGGGCGCAACCGGGCGGCCTATGTCGCGCGGGTGCGTGAGGGCGATATCGGGAATCTGGGCGAATACGAGTATTGGGACGGCGGGCACTGGAGCAAGAAGGGCGATGTCAATGCCGCGGCGCCGATCATGTGGGGCGTCGGCGAGATGTCGGTGATGTACAACGAGTACCTGGGTCAGTTCATCTCGCTGACCACCGATCCGTTCAATTCGGTGGTCATGCGCCGCGCCGCCTCGCCGGAGGGGCCGTGGAGCGATCCGGAGGTGCTGATCGATACGCGGGAGCTGCCGAGTGCGTATGCGCCGTCGATCTTCCCGTATCAGACCGGACGTGATCTGTACTTCGTGACGACCGTGCATTCGCAGTACAACGTGCTCTTGATGCACACCACGCTCTGAGATCCAGGGATCAACGGGACACGGTATCGCCGTGTCCCGTTGCTCCCGTTTCGAATTCGACTTGACCTCAACATCACTTCAGGTATGAAGCTGATCGCGTCGGATTGTCGAACTTCGGGAGAGAATATGGGCACCACCGCCGCAACCAGCGAATCTGTCACCGCCGCTTCGGCTTTGCGCGCGTGGCTGCGCGCGAATGCGCGGCCGATATCCGACACCGATGCGGACAGCACCGGGGCGGAGCTCGCGCCGCTCACCGACCGGCTCGGCTCAGCGACCGTGGTCGGGCTCGGCGAGTCGACCCGGTTCTCCCGGCAGACCTTCGGAGTGCGCGAGCGCGTGTTCCGGGTGCTGGTCGAGCAATACGGGTACCGAGCGCTCGCGGTGCAGGACAGCGCCCGCTCGGGCGAGCGGCTCGACGCCTATGTGCGCACCGGTGTGGGCGATCCCGAATCGGTGCTCGCCGATGCATGGCGGCCGACCCGGACGGCCGAAATGGCGGCGGCACTGTCCTGGATTCGCGCATTCAACCAGGAACACCCGGGGGATCCGGTCCGGATCTTCGGCGTCGAGCCGCCGCGCGCGGAGCCTTCGGACTACGACGCGGTGCTGGACTACCTGCGCCGGCATGCGCCGGATCGCTTGGCCGCAATCGAATCCCATCTCACCCCGATCCGCACCGCACACCAAGTGGATGAACATGTGCAGCGCCATCATGGAATTCACCCCGGCCGCCCATTCATCGACGACGCCCGCGACGCCCTCGCACTATTCGAAACACTCCCACCGACAACAGAATTCGACAATGCGATAACCCATCTGCAACTCATTGTCGATTTCCACCAGAAAAGCGTTGCCGGACAGGGAGGTTTCGCACGCGACGAGCGCCCCGCAGCCGACCGGGTTATCGAATGGCAGCGCCGCACCGGCGCAAAAATCGCCTACTGGGACGGCATCGGCCACACCGCCGCTCTCACGCTCGGCGACGGCCCGGCCGAAACCTCCGAATTCCGCGGCATAGGCAGCTATTTGCGTGCAAACTTCGGCGCCGGGTACATATCGGTGGCCATCGGCTTCCATCACGGCGATCTCGGAGTGGCAGTGGCGCCGCAGCCACAACCGGACCTGATCGATGCAACGCTGGGCGAGCTGGATTTACCCGCCTGCTACGTGGATTTGCACAGCGCCGCACCGGAATCGGTGCGGCAATGGCTGCACGCCCCCGCGAAACTACGCACGATCAGCGGCATCTACGACCCCACCAAGGACGCCACCGCATACACAGCAGTCCGCTCCCTGGTCGACGCATTCGACGTCCTCATCCACATCCGCGAGACCTCGCCGGTGCACTGGCTGCCGCAAGCGAGCGCGTAGGGCTCGGGGTTACTGACGAGCAGACCAGGAGTTACGGCGGTTCCGGGTACGAGGCGGCGGGTTATTCGACGGCGGCACGAATAGACTCGCGCGTATGGACGCGACCGATTGGGATACGCGGTATGCGCAGAGTGAATTGGTTTGGGGTGCACCGCCGAACAGCACCGTGGTGGAGCATGTCTACGGGCTGGAGCGGGTTGCCTCGGTAGCGCCGGAAGCGCCCGAGGGCGAAGCGCCGGGCCTGCCGCGGGCCCTCGACCTCGCGTGCGGCGAAGGGCGCAACGCCCTGTGGTTGGCCACGCACGGGTGGCAGGTGCATGCCGTCGACTATTCACAGGTGGGGATCGATAAGGGCCGCACCATCGCGACGCGGTTGTCCCGCTCGGTTCGCAGCCGCATCACCTGGCAGTGCGCGGACGTCACCGACTTGGCCGCCGCGGGCATCACCGGTCCATACGAACTCGTGCTGATGGTTTTCCTGCACCTGCCCGCCGAACAACGCCGCCCGCTCGTCCGCCGCCTCGCCGACCTCCTCGCCCCCGGGGGCACCCTGCTGATCCTCGGCCACGACACCACCAACCTCACCGACGGCTACGGCGGCCCGCAGGACCCATCGGTCCTGTTCACCCCCGACGACATCATCGCCGACCTCGGCCCCGACCCCGACCGCATCCGCGTCCGCATCGCCGACCGCGTCTACCGCCCGACCGACGAACGCGACGCCATCGACGCCTTGGTGATCGCCACCAAACCCGCCCCACCCCCACACCCCATCGAACCAGCCTCCCCACCCAGCTGACCCGAACAACGCCGTTACCGGGACCAGCGCTGGAGCCAGGGGGTGACCGTCTCTGCGATCTGGTCGAAGCCGGAGCGGAAGGAGTGGGGTTGGCCCGGGATTGCGTGGACTTCGGTGGCGTCGCTGGGGGCGGGGATGCCGAAGGGGTCGTTGCCGCCGTTGATTACTACGACTTCGATATCGCCGGCGGCCAGTAGTTCGTCGCGGCGGGTCTTTTCCGGCTTGCCGGGGGGATGTAGCGGGAATGAGAGGGCGATGACACCGCGGGCTCGGGCGGCGACGGCGGTGCGGCAGGCTACGCGGGCGCCGTTGCTGCGACCGCCTTGGATCAGTGGGACGTTTTTCACCCGCTTGCGCAGGTCGGCGACGATCTCCAACCAGGCCTCGTCCTGCTTCACGGCGGAGCCGGGTGCGCGTCGACCGGCGACCCGGTACGGCTGCATCACCCGCGCCACCGCGCCGCCCAGCTCATATGCGCGATCCCGCACCGCGAGCAGGTCTTTCGCGTCCACGCCGCCACCGGATCCGTGCGTGAGCAGCAGCAGGAACGCCGCCTTGCGCGGCTTGTCGAGCTCGATCTCCGCGGGCCCGGCGCTCGTCTCGATTCGCACAGTTCCACGCTAGTCCTCGGCTAACCCGAGATCGTCGAGTCATCGAGAGCGCGTCGGCCACCCGAAAAGGTGCCGGCACACCCGGGCCCATCGTCTACTACGCGAGCCGTAGACGATCGGCAACGTCGTCGGGTGTTTTCCGCGTCACACTTGCTCTCTCGAGACTTTGCACCCCCATTACCGACCGGTAATATGGCTCATAAGTTACCCGCGAGTAGCAAGCGGCTGATCAATTCCGTGCGACCTGCAAGCAGTCGCTACGGAAGACCGGCACGGCTACCCGATGGACGACAACGGGCGGGAACGGCAACCAACCGACCGCACCAACTCAACGGAGAGTGAGTAACAGACATGGGCCACTACAAGAGCAACGTACGCGACCTGGAGTTCAACCTCTTCGAGGTACTCGGCCTCGGCGCACTCCTCGACGGCGACGCCTACGGCGATCTCGACACCGAGACCGTCAAGGAGATGCTCAACGAGGTGCGTCGCCTGGCCGAGGGTCCGCTGGCCGATTCGTTCGTCGACGGTGACCGCAACCCGCCGACCTTCGACCCCGAGACCCACACGGTAACCCTCCCCGAGTCGTTCAAGAAGTCCTACCGCGCGCTCGAAGACGCTGGCTGGGCCAAGGTCGGCGTCCGCGAGGAGCTGGGCGGCCTCGGCGCGCCGAGCGCGGTCACCTGGGCGCTCGGCGAGATGATCCTGGGCGCCAACCCGCCCGCGCAGATGTACGCCGCGGGCGCCGGTTTCGCGCAGGTCTTCTACAACAACGGCACCGATGAGCAGAAGAAATGGGCTCAGATCATCGCCGATCGCAACTGGGGCGCCACCATGGTGCTGACCGAGCCGGATGCCGGTTCCGACGTCGGCGCCGGCCGCACCAAGGCGCTCGAGCAGGAGGACGGCTCCTGGCACATCGAGGGCGTCAAGCGCTTCATCACCTCGGGTGACTCCGACGACCTGTTCGAGAACATCATGCACCTGGTGCTGGCCCGCCCCGAGGGCGCCGGCCCGGGCACCAAGGGCCTGTCGCTGTTCTACGTGCCGAAGTGGCACTTCGACTTCGAGACCGAGACCCTGGGCGACCGCAACGGTGTCTTCGTCACCAATGTCGAGCACAAGATGGGCATCAAGGTCTCGGCCACCTGTGAGGTCACCTTCGGCGGCCACGGTGTGCCCGCCAAGGGCTGGCTGGTCGGCGAGGTGCACAACGGCATCGCCCAGATGTTCGACGTCATCGAGAACGCGCGAATGATGGTGGGCACCAAGGCCATCGCGACCCTGTCGACCGGTTACCTGAACGCACTGGACTACGCCAAGCAGCGCGTCCAGGGTGCGGACCTGACCCAGATGACCGATAAGGCCGCCCCGCGCGTCACCATCACCCACCACCCGGATGTGCGCCGCAGCCTGGCCCTGCAGAAGGCCTACGCCGAGGGTCTGCGCGCGATCTACCTCTACACCGCCGCGCACCAGGACGAGGACATCGCGAAGCTGGTTTCGGGTGCCGACAAGGACGTGGCCTTCCGGGTCAACGATCTGCTGCTGCCGATCGTCAAGGGTGTCGGTTCCGAGCGGGCCTACCAGTACCTGACCGAATCGCTGCAGACCTTCGGTGGCTCCGGCTTCCTGCAGGACTACCCGATCGAGCAGTACATCCGCGACGCGAAGATCGACTCGCTCTACGAGGGCACCACCGCCATCCAGGCGCAGGACTTCTTCTTCCGCAAGATCGCCCGCGACCGCGGCGTCGCACTGGCCCACGTGGCCGGGCAGGTGCAGAAGTTCATCGAGTCCGAGGCGGGCAACGGTCGCCTCAAGGCCGAGCGCAAGCTGCTGGCCACCGCGCTCGAGGATGTGCAGGCCATGGCCGCCACCCTGACCGGGCATCTGATGGGCGCTCAGCAGGAGCCGAGCGAGCTGTACAAGGTCGGCCTGGGTTCGGTGCGCTTCCTGATGGCCGTCGGTGACCTGCTCATCGGCTGGCAGCTGCTGCGTCAGGCCGAGGTCGCCATCAAGGCCCTCGACAACGGCGCCACCGGTGCCGACCAGGCGTTCTACACCGGCAAGGTCGGCGTCGCGCAGTTCTTCGCCCGCAACGTGCTGCCGGAGCTGACCTCGACCCGCGCCATCCTGTCGAACCTGGACAACGACATCATGGAGCTGGACGAAGCGGCGTTCTGATCCGACGCAAACCAACAGCGGCCCCGGAGTTCTCCGGGGCCGCTGTTGTCATTTGATGCGGGGCAACGCTTCTCGTGCGGGTTCGGCGATGCGGACCGGCGTCGGTTCCGGATCCACCGCCAGCACAACGGTATTGCCGCCCAGCCGCTTCGCCTGATACATCGCGGTATCGGCGCACTGCAGCAGCAACTGCGGCCGCGCGGCATCTACGCCGCCGTCGCAGACCGCGACGCCGACACTGGCCGTCACGGTGACGGGTATCCCGGACGTCTCCGCGACGGCACGACACAACCGCTCGCCCAGTGTGAGGGCGGCCGCGCGATCCAACTGATCGACCACCGCGAACTCCTCCCCGCCGGTGCGCGCGACCACGGCGGGATAGGCTGCCGCGCGCAGACGTTCGGCCGTCGAGACCAGTACCTCGTCACCGATGGTGTGGCCGAAGGTGTCGTTGACCGCCTTGAAGCAGTCCAGATCGAGGGCGATCACGCTCAGTTGGGGTTGATGCCGGGAGCAGTGCAGGTAGTAGTCGAGGCCGCGGCGATTCAGCAGCATCGTGAGCGGATCGGAGAGCACATCGGTGCGCAGCACCCAGAAGCAGAACTGCAGCGCGGGCAGCACCACCGCAATGGCCGCGACCATGATCAGCACCATCGCGGCCGCCAGCGCGGTATCGCCGCCGGGTTCATCGGTCACCAGCAATACCGCCAGCGCGCCAACGGTGAGCAGCGACCATCCGCCGTGCACGGCGAGTGCCTTCGGGCTGTGGAAGAACATGATGTAGGCGCCGGTGACCACGAGCAGCATCGCGTTCAACGCGCCGTACACCCGGTCGCTGTCCACCAGGGACGATGCGGTAATCGCGATATCCGCCCAGGTCAACAGGGCCAACGAAGCGACAGCACGGGGCCAGGGGAACATCCACCAGCGGATCATCCACAGCGCCGCCGTCGCACCGGCGGCCGCGAAGACGGCACGCCCCGCCGTGCCGGTCGGACCGGCTGGCGACATCCACATCAAAACGTTGATCGCGAACATCACCGCACCGCCCGCACCGATGATCACCTTGATGAGGCGGAGTCCGGAATGGGATTCGAGCGTTCGAACGAACCAGCGATAGTGCGCCGGTTCGCGCCACCAACTGCCGAGCATCGCGCGATTGTCACCCATGGGAGCCACCCCCTAGCGTTCACAACCTGTCGGATGTACTGAACAGCTGTGCCATTTCGCGCGACCGAGAATGTGGTCGCACAGGGTGTTGCATCGAGCGATCGGTATGCCGTACCAGCGATGTCAGGCCAGCGCCCCGTCGACTGGTGATCTTCAGTGTAGCGATGATCACGTGTCCGGCTCCACACCCAACCCACCGGACACCCGGCCCGAAACCGGGCACAATGGCCGGGCAGACCGCGCGTAAGAAGGGATCGTCCGGATGAACCGATCGCTGTCCGCAATCACCAGAGCCGGTGTCCTCGCCGCCGCCCTCTCGGTCGCGCTGGCCGGACCGGCCGCCGCCGAGCCGAATCTCGTGATCCCCATTCCCGGCATCAACCCCATCCCCGGCATCAACGGCCAGCCGCGCGGCCTACCGCGCTTACCCGGAGTGACCCAGGCGGTCTTCCAGATGACCGGTATGGACAGCCCCAATCGCACCCAGAACGTCAATGTGCTCGGCACCGACCTCGGCATCATGTGGGACGACGGCAACGGCCGGATGATCACCGCGTTCGGCGACAGCGCGGGTCTTGGCATCCCCAACCTGCTCGTCGGCAGCGTCTGGGCGTGGAGCAGCCAGGTGCTGTTCCACAGCGCCACCAAGGATCCCTCGCGCGGGATTTCATTCGACGGCGCCGTCACCAATCCCCTGCCCAGCCCGAAGATTCCGGGTGTCGAGATCAGTCTCATTCCGACAGGGGGCATTTCGGTCGGCGGGGTGCAGTACATGAGCCTGATGTCGGTGCGCGAATGGGGTGAACACGGCAAGTGGCAGACCAACTTCTCCACCCTCGCCGCCTCCGGTGACGGCGGGCAGACCTGGGCTCCGCTGACCACGACCCGGCGGGCGAATGTGGACGGGCACCAGAACTTTCAGCAGAATGCCTTTCTGAAGGACGCCGGATACGTCTACCGCTACGGATCCCCCGCCGGGCGGCAGAATCCCGGATTCGTCTCGCGGGCAAGGGAAGCCGATATCGCCGATATCGATCGCTACGAGTATTGGGACGGCAAGGAGTGGAAGCCCGAAGCCACCGCCGCCGCGCCCATCGTCGGGGGCGTCGGCGAGCTGTCGGTGATGTGGAATGAACATCTCGGCAAATTCATCATGCTCACCACGGATCCGAGCAATTCGGTGGTGCTGCGCACCGCGGCGGCACCGGAGGGTCCGTGGAGCGAGCCCCAGGTGCTCGTCGATGGACCCACGCTGCCCAGTGCCTACGCGCCGATGATCTTCCCCTACCAGACCGGGGGTGACCTGTACTTCTTGCTGTCGGTGTACAACCAGTACAACGTGCTGCTGATGCGAACGCCGCTGTAAGACGAGGGTGCCGACCGGATTCAGGCCACATCGGTTCGCGACGCGGCGCGGGATCTGCAAAAGCAAAGTGCCCCACCTCTTTCGAGGTGGGGCACTTCCAGCATCCGATTACTGCGTCTTGGTGCCTGTCGAGCCGGTGGACAGCGCTTTCACCAGATCGGTGATCGCCGAGCTGGAACCGGTCCCATTCGGGCTCGGCTCGCCGGGGGCGATGGTTCCGATCGGCTCCAGGACGATGCCTTGATCGACAGCCGCCGATGCCATACCCGAACCGACCAGGAGAATGCCCGCGGTCGCCGCGAAGGCGACACCGAGCACGCGCACTTTGCTCATTTAGAACTTCCCTTTGAACCCGTGGAGAAATATCCAGCCGGTAACCGATTATTACCAGCCGAAAGAAGTTTCATCACCGCGCGGAGAGGCGACAAGCCCCCGAGATTGCGGGCGGATCGATCTGATTTGCCGAAATATTGCGGTTCACTCGAATTGAGATCCCCGGAACACGATTCCACGGGACCGAGTCACCGAAACCGAACCAGCGTAGCGACATCTGGGCCACATAGCCGTCGAGTCGCACCACCGCGCCATAGCTGGTATGACGTGCCCGGCACCACCGAATCCGCCCCGAGGTTGGGTCGGATCCTGTTGTGCGGCATTCCAAATGGAATGAGCACAAGCCGATGCGCATCGGTCACTAATGGTAATTACCCAGCTATTCGCCGGTTGAGCTGAGATCATTTTCACGCGATTTCGGCGTAACACACACGCGCAGCGGACGATCGGTCTCGACCGCATGTCATGGTGCGACACCTGGTCAGTTCACGTTCGCGATTTCCGTCGTCATCGAGCCCACCTTCGCCCGCAACTTACCCGGGGCGTTCACCCGTTATCCGGCAGCTCGGATCGCCGGATGCGCTACTCGCACTTCACAACTGGGATCGGGTCGTATTTGACGGTGCGGGTGGTGCGGGAGATCTCGCGGCCGGTCTTACGGTCGGTGATGACTCGGGTGTCGGAGATGGTGAAGCCCGGGGCGCCTTCGGTGGCGATGCAGTCCTTGCCCTTGGGGAGTTTGATGGTGGTGGGTTCGGTGGGCTTGGATTTCTCGCCGGTGATGGATTCGACGTTGACCGTCTTGGTGCCCCAAAGACGAACTGTCACTTCGGAATCGGTGGTCACCGTCTCGATGTAGACACCGGATTGGCCGTTATTGCGGAACTTGAGGTCGATGACGCCGTCGAAGACGGTGGCCTCGCGGGCCGCGGGGTAGCGGGAGATGTAGTAGCTGTGTTCGGTGTGTCCCGCGTCCTCCATGCCGGCGAAGTAGGCGGCGTTGTAGAGCGTGGTGGCGAACTGACTGATGCCGCCGCCGACGGCGGTGCTCGGGCGGCCGTGGTCGATGATGCCGGATTCGACATAGCCCTCGGCGGTGCCGCGGGGGCCGGTGAAGTCGTTGAGCGAGAAGATCTCTCCCGGTTTGACGATGGCGCCGTTCACCTTGCGCGCGACCACGCCGATATTCACGCCGGACGGGCCGCTGAATCCATTGGTGGTGAATTGGCCCATCACCTCGGTGACGCCGAGCGCATTGGCGGCCTCGGTGGTGAGCTTGGGCTCCACCTTCTCGTAGATGGCCTGCGCGGTGCGTTCCTGCGGAGCCACGATCAGATTCGGCAACTGCTCCAAGGTCTTCGCCCAATTGATCTTGTCGCCGACGACGGCGGGAACCACCTTGGGAGTTGTCCCGATCAGGGCGAAGGTGGCGTCCTTGGCCTCGACTTCGGACGGTGCGAGCTGCGGGCCGAGCACGCCGAGCGCGACATCCTGTTTGAAGGAGGCGGCGAGACCGCCCTGACCGTCGGGGGCGAAGGACAGCACGGACGCGATCTGCTCCGGTTCCAGCCGGCCGGTCGCATTGTCCTTGCCCGCGAAGACGATCGGTGCGCGCACCGCCGGTTCCGCGACGTCGTGCAGGGCCTGCTGGACCGCCTCGGTGCGCACGGCGATGGGCGCCGCGGTCTCCGGAAGATCGAGCAGCGCACCGCGATACCAGTTGTCGATGAGTGCGGTGCGCGCGGCGGGGACATCGAGGATGCGGCCTGGCACCGGCGGCACGGCGACCGGACGAGCGCCGTCGAAGGCGATGGTGCCCTCGACCGTCGCGCGGTCGTGCACGCGCAGCGCGGTGAGCTGGGCATCCAGCGCGTTGTCGTCGACGGCGCTGGCGAGGGACACGGTGTGCGTGGTGAACAGCGAGGTCAATCGGGTGATCGGATTGTGCGGCTGAGCGCCGATGCGGGCCCAGGTGGTATCCCAATCCACCGCCAGGCCAGCGTTTTTGGGTGTCAGCCTGGTCTGCACGTCACCGATCTGCAGCGGGAGCTCCTGCTCGGCGCGCGGGTCGAGCGCGGCGCGCAGTTGCGCATCCGCCGCCGCGGTGTCCTTGCCGCCGATATCGATACCGGCGACGACGACGCCGCGCGGCACATGCCCCGACGAAAACACAAGGTCCGCAACGTAAGCCAGCCCGGCCACCGCGACCAACGCACCCACCGCGATGCCGATGCGTTTGACGAGGGGCGATTTCAACCCGCTAGGTCTCGGCGACTCCTCGGGTCTGCGACGGCGCTGCCAACGTTGACCAGACGCCGCCGGCTCGGATCCCTCAGGCGGTTCCGCCTTCGGACGCCGGGGCCTACGCAGCGGCGCTGTCTGCGCTGAATCACCGCCCCACCCCGATGACGGATATCCCACTGGTTGGTGCGACGCAGTCTGATGCTGCGCTTGCTGGTGCTGGGGGAACTGGGGCTCAGGCTGATATGAGGCCGTCGACGCATGCTGCGGCGGGGACTGATGGCGCGCTGCCGCTTGATCCGAGCCAGCCGCCTGATCCGAGCCAGCCGCCTGATGCGAGCCAGCCGCCTGATCCGAGCCAGCCGCCTGATGCGAGCCAGCCGCCTGATACGAACCCGCCGTCCGCTGCGGAATTGTGCGCGGAAGCGGGGGCTGATGCTGCGCTGTCGTCTGATCCGGCGCTGCTGTCTGAGACAAGCTGTCCTGCGGGCTCGACGCCTGTTGCGGAACAGTGCGGGGCGCCGGGGGCTGCTGGGGGTTCGATGATCGGGTCGAGTCGAGGAGCTGTCTCAGTCCGACCTCGCCGTTCTCATGTCGGCCGCGTCGTCCGGTGCTCGATTCGCTCGTCACAAACCGTCCTCCCGCTCGGTTGTAAGGAGCTCGCACGGTGCGAGTCTCCGCCAACGATAGTGGTCTGCACCGACATCGTCAGCTGAGCACGGTCCGACAGCAAATCCCGTGCAACGGACCGCGCCACACATGGAAGGGCCCCGCGTAGTTGCCGGGTCGGGGGTCTGGCAACTACGCGGAGCCAACCCGTTTATCGGTGGCGCGCACCGCGCGTTACATCTGCGCGAGACAATCGAGCAGAAGCCTCGCCACCAGGGCCCGCACGCAGTAAGGGAGATGGATGGAATGCAGCTGGGAATGATCGGCCTAGGCCGGATGGGCGGCAACATAGTGCGCCGGATCGTCAAGGACGGGCACACCGCCGTCGGCTATGAACGCAGGCCCGAGACCATCGACGCACTCGCCGCGGAACTGGGCGGCGACAGTTTCCAGGGCTGCACCGACCTGAAGGACTTCGTATCCAGGCTGCAGACTCCTCGGGTGGTCTGGGTGATGATCCCGGCGGCGGTGACCGGTCAGGTGATCGACCAGGTGGCCGAGCTGCTCGAACCCGGCGACATCATCATCGACGGCGGCAACAGCCGCTACCACGACGACATCGCCCGCGCCGCCGCGCTGGGACCCAAGGGCCTTCACTACGTGGATATCGGCACCTCGGGAGGTGTTTTCGGACTTGCCCGCGGGTTCTGCCTGATGATCGGCGGCGAGGCCGAGCCGGTCGCGCATCTGGATCCGCTGCTGAGGTCCATCGCGCCCGGGGTCGACGCGGCCGAGCGGACACCGGGCCGCACCGGCGAGCCATCGCCCGCCGAACAGGGCTACCTGCATTGCGGTCCCGCCGGTGCCGGCCATTTCGTGAAGATGGTGCACAACGGCATCGAATACGGCGCGATGGCCGCCTACGCCGAAGGTCTGAACATCCTGCACAAGGCGAATATCGGCGCGAATCACGACGCCGTGGCCTCGGCCGAGGAGACCCCGCTCGAGCATCCGGAGTGGTACCGGTACGACATCGATGTGCCCGAGGTCACCGAGGTGTGGCGGCGCGGTTCCGTGGTCGCCTCGTGGTTGCTGGACCTGACCGCGAGCGAGCTATTCGCCGATCCGACGTTGGCGTCGTTCGACGGCCGGGTATCGGACTCCGGCGAGGGCCGCTGGACCCTCGACGCGGCGATCGATACCGGCGTCCCAGCGCCGGTGCTCTCGGCCGCGCTTTTCGCGCGGTTCTCCTCGCGCGGCGAGGCGCTCTACGCCGACAAGATGCTCTCCGCCATGCGCAAGGCCTTCGGCGGCCACGAAGAGTTGCCGTCGGAGTAGGACTACCTGTCCGATTCGCCTCCGCCCGTGGGAGTTTGGTGCGCTGACGCGGCGCACCGGAGTTACGGTGGGAGATATGGAGTACGCGACGTCTTCCTTCTCCGAGAATCTGCGCCGATACGCCCCGGAACTGCTGCCGAGCAGCCATTTCGGCGCTGCCACGGTGAACGGACGGGACATCGCGCCGCACGGCACCACGATCGTCGCCGTGGCCTACCGCGGCGGTGTACTGCTCGCCGGCGACCGGCGCGGCACCATGGGAAATCTGCTGGCCAGCCGGGATATGGAGAAGGTGTTCATCACCGACACCTATTCCGCGGCGGGTTTCGCGGGCACGGTGGGCATGGCCATCGAGATGATCCGATTGTTCGCGGTCGAGCTCGAACACTACGAGAAGATCGAGGGTGTCGGGCTGACGTTCGAGGGCAAGGCGAACAAGCTCTCGAAGATGGTGCGCGACAATCTGCCTGCCGCACTGCAGGATATGGCGGTGGTCCCGGTGCTGGTCGGCTACGACCTGAGCGCCACCGATCCGGAAAAGGTCGGGCGGATCTTCTCCTACGATGTCGTCGGCGGCCGCAGTGAGGAGCGTTTCGGCTATACCGCGGTCGGTTCCGGTTCACTGTTCGCGAAGTCATCGCTGAAGAAGACCTACAGCCGCGGTATCGACGAACAACGGGCGCTGCGGATCACCGTCGAATCGCTCTTCGACGCCGCCGAGGACGACACCGCCACCGGCGGACCGGATCTCACCAGGGGCATCTACCCGACCGTGGTCGTCATCAATTCCGAAGGCGCCGTGGAGATTCCCACGGATCGACTCGCCGAGATCACCCGCGGACTGGTCGAGGATCGTGCCACAATGGCGCGCGCTTGATTTTCACTGAAAGCCCAGCGGGTGGTATTCGGTCGGGGGAAGGACCGAATACCACCCGCTGTCAGTTATTCTCGCGCTCAGCGCTCCAGGATCGCGACGACGCCCTGGCCGCCGGCGGCGCAGATGGAGATCAGCGCGCGGCCGGATCCCTTCTCCGCCAACATCTTCGCCGTCGAGGCGACAATGCGGCCGCCGGTCGCGGCGAACGGGTGGCCCGCGGCGAGCGAGGAACCGTTGACGTTGAGCTTGCTGCGATCGATCGAACCGAGCGCGCCGTCCAGGCCGAGGCGCTCCTTGCAGTACTGATCCGACTCCCACGCCTGCAGGGTGGCCAGCACCACCGAGGCGAAGGCCTCGTGGATCTCGTAGTAGTCGAAGTCCTGCAGGGTCAGGCCGTTTCGGGCCAGCATGCGCGGCACCGCGTAGGTCGGCGCCATCAGCAGGCCGTCGGGGCCGTGGATGTAATCGACCGCGGCGACCTCGGAGTCGACGAGGTGCGCGAGCACCGGCAGGTTGCGCTCGGTGGCCCATTCGTCGCTGGACAGCAGCACCGCGGAGGCGCCGTCGGTGAGCGGGGTGGAGTTACCCGCGGTCATGGTCGCGTCGCCCAGCTTGGTGCCGAAGACCGGCTTCAGGGTGGCCAGCTTCTCGATGGTCGAGCCGGGACGCAGGTTGTCGTCGCGGGTCAGGCCGAGGAACGGGGTGACCAGGTCGTCGAAGAAGCCGCGGTCGTAGGCGGCGGCCATATTCTTGTGCGACAGGTAGGCAAGTTCGTCCTGGGCCTCGCGCGCGACGCCGAATTCCTTGGCGGTGATGGCGGCGTGCTCACCCATGGACAGACCGGTGCGCGGTTCGGCGTTGCGCGGGATTTCGATGCCGAGCATGCCCGGGCGCAGCTGGCCGACCAGCTTGAGGCGGTCCTTGGTGGTCTTGGCGCGGTTCGCGTCGAGCATCCACTCGCGCATGCCTTCGCTGACGCCGATCGGGGCATCGGAGGTGGTGTCGGTGCCGCCGCCGACACCGGCATCAATGCGTCCGGCGGCGATCGCGTCACCGACGGTGACGATCGCCTGCAGGCCGGTGCCGCAGGCCAATTGGAGGTCGTGGGCCGGGGTGTAGGGGCTGAGCTTGCTGCCGAGCACGCTCTCGCGGATCATGCCGTGCTCGCCGACGCGCTTGAGCACAGCGCCGCCGACGACCATGCCGAGGCGCTCGCCCTGCAGGCCGAACCGGCTCACCAGACCGTCCAGCGCGGCGGTGAACATGTCCTGGTTGGAGGCGTGGGCGTAGGCCTTGTCGGAGCGGGCGAACGGAATCCGGTTGCCGCCCACGATCGCAACCGGGCGCGGGCCCTTCTTTGCCGTGCTCTTCGCTGAACGGGCTTTGGTTGTCACTCGAGTCTCCAAGGTCTCGTCGGGTGCCCGGTGGGCCGTTCGGCGCGGAAGTCTGCGCGCGGATCGGCACCCCGTCGCGGTTGGTTTACTTTAAACTTACTCTGGAGTAAGTTAATTGTCGACACCGTACCCCGGAAGTGTGCGTGAATTCGCCCCGGGGCATGTACGTGAGCGAAGCGTCAGCCAGTGAACAATTAAATACAGCCGATCTGATCGGTCATGACGGAGCCGAGCGCCAGCGAGGTGCAGTCATGAGCGATCAGACCATTCGGCAGCGCAGCCACCGGCGAGCCGAAACCATGACACACGAGACAGAAAAGGGAGAAACAGTGGCAGCCAGCAAGAGCAAGGGTGCTCCCAATCTCTACGGATCGTTCGTACACTCCGCTCCCGGTCAATTCCTGGCGAGCAAGCTCGGGTTGCCGCAGCCGGAGAACCTGCGCCGCTACCGGGCCGGTGAGCCGCCGCTGCCCGGTCCGGTGCTGCTCGGCGGCAAGGGTCGGGTCGCCGAACCGGTGCGTACCCTGCTTTCGGACTACACCTTCGCCGACGCGCCCGCGTCCGGGCAGAAGTACGGCGCGCTGGTATTCGACGCGACCGGCATCGGATCGGTCGAGGACCTGTCGCAGCTGTTCGAGTTCTTCCAGCCCGCCATGCGCAGCGTCGCCGGGTCCGGGCGCATCGTCGTGATCGGCACCACCCCCGAGCTGACCGCCAGCGTGGACGAGCAGATCGCCCAGCGCGCGCTCGAGGGCTTCACCCGCTCGGTGGCCAAGGAGCTGCTGCGCGGCGCCACCGCCCAGCTGGTGTACCTGCACCCGGAGGCCTCCGCGACCGCGTCCGGTCTGGAATCCACGCTGCGCTTCCTGCTTTCGGCCAAGTCGGCCTTCGTCGACGGTCAGGTCATCCGGGTCGGCAAGGCCGACGCGATCGCCCCGGCCGCCTGGGACAAGCCGCTCGACGGCAAGGTCGCCGTGGTCACCGGCGCCGCGCGCGGCATCGGCGCGACCATCGCCGAGGTGTTCGCCCGCGACGGCGCGACCGTGATCGTCGCCGATATCCCGGCCGCCGGTGAGGCCCTCTCGGCCACCGCTAACAAGGTAGGCGGCACCGCGCTCGCGCTCGACGTGACCGCGCCCGACGCCGCCGAGAAGCTGGCGGAATTCGCCACCGAGCGCTTCGGCGGCATCGATATCGTCGTGCACAACGCCGGCATCACCCGCGACAAGCTGCTCGCCAATATGGACGAGGGCCGCTGGAAGTCGGTCATCAACGTGAATCTCGCCGCACCGCACCGCATTACCGAGGGGCTGGTGGCGCGTGGCGCGCTGAAGGAGGGCGGTCGGGTTATCGACGTGTCCTCCATCGCGGGTATCGCGGGCAACCGCGGCCAGACCAACTACGGCGCCTCCAAGGCCGGTGTCATCGGCATGGTCGATGCCGAGGCGCCGAAGCTGGCCGAGAAGGGCATCACCATCAACGCCGTCGCGCCCGGTTTCATCGAAACCGCCATGACCGCGGCCATCCCGCTGGCCACCCGTGAGGCCGGTCGCCTGATGAGCTCGCTGCTGCAGGGCGGCCAGACCGTCGACGTCGCCGAGACCATCGCCTACTTCGCCAGCCCGGCGTCGAATGCGGTGAGCGGCAATGTGGTTCGGGTCTGCGGGCAGAGCCTGATCGGAGCATGATGTCCGAGATGATCACGCTCACCGAACCTCCCAAGAACAGCAGCCTTTTCGTGAAGGCCGCGCTCGGTGCGGTGCCGGTGCCACCGATCTCGGCGCGCAAGTCGACGGTGCCCGACCGCGTCGTGCGGCTGGACGGCGTGCGCGTGGATCCGGATCACCTGGCCGCGTACTGCCGGGCGACCGGGCTGCGGTTCGGTGATTCGTTGCCGCTGACCTATCCGTTCATCCTCAGCTTCCCGCTGGCGATGCAACTCGTTGTGGCACGCGACTTTCCGTTCGTCGCGGTGGGTGCGGTGCACGCGCAGAACCTGATCGAGCGCAGCCGCGCGATCTCGGTGAGCGAGCCGCTGGACTTCGAAACCCATATCGAGAACCTGCGCGAGCACCCGAAGGGGCTGCTCGTGGACGCGATCACCGAGGTGAGTGTCGGCCGGGAACAGGTGTGGCGTCAGGTCACCACCTTCCTGCACCAGCAGCGCACCTCACTCTCGGGTGAACCCAAGCCCGAGCCGAAGCCGGAAGAGGTTCCGCCGCCGCCGATGCGGACCACTCGGGTGGATCAGAAGATGATCACCCGATATGCCGCCGCCTCCGGTGACCACAACCCGATCCACACCTCGGCATTGGGCGCCAAGGCATTCGGCTTCCCGAAGGCGATCGCCCACGGCATGTGGTCGGCCGCGAATATCCTCGCGAATATCGAGGGCCGGATTCCCGACCAGACCACGTATGCGGTCAAGTTCGGCAAGCCGATCCTGCTGCCGTCCACGGTGAATGTGTACGCCGACCAGGTCGACGGCGGTTGGGATCTGGCGTTGCTGCACCCGAAGAAGGGCTACCCGCACCTCACGGCCACCCTGCGCTGAGCCGACGCCGAAGCCGCACCCCGGGTCCGGGGTGCGGCTTCGGCGTTTCCGGGCTGCCGCCGCACGAGTTCGCCTCCCGCGCATGGAATCGCCGGGCCAACCAGCGCGCACCGCAACAAAACGGGCGCGCCATTCGGCAAGCGCCGATCGGTACGGGTCGCGCCGCGCAAGAATTCACTTCACGCACACACGAAATAGCCGGGCAATCAGTGCGCGCCGCGATAGAACGGACACGCCATCGACGAAGGCGAGCGCCGATCGGTTGCGGGTCATGCCGCCCAAGAATTCACTTCACGCACACGGAATGGCCGGGCAATCAGTGCGCGGCACGACAGAACGGGCGCGGCATCGGCGAAGCAGCGAGGCTGACCGGCGGTCGGGTCAGCAGTCGCAGCAGCAGTCGCATCCGTCGCAGCCGCAGTCACAGCAGTCGCAGCAATCGCCGCAGCCGCAGTCGCAGTCGCAGTCCTTGATCCAGGCGTCCTTGCGCTTGCCGTTGCATGGGTTGGTGTGGTCGGCGCAGCAGGCGTAGCCGGTGCAGTAGACACCGAGGACCAAGGCGAGCGCCTCGCCGATTCCCGGGCGGCTTGGCGGCTTCTCGAATCCGGTATTCGGCGGCATGGGGTACTGCATGGTCGCGGAGTGCCGGGATGTGCTGCAGGCGTGGGCGGTTGCGCCGATGCCGCGGCCGACTCTGCGCACTAGGGCGTGCAGTGGGTCGAGCAGCATCCAGCGGATGGTGGGGACTTGGTCGAGTCCGGTCTGCGTGACTGCTGTACGGAGGTGCGAATCCGACTGCCGCAGCAGTTCGTAGGCCTCGGGCATGGTGGTTCCGGTGGCCGCGAGTGGGTTGAAACGGCCGCGGGTCCGGTCTTCGTCGAAGTCCTCGACGGCGTCGGCGAGGTGGGCGATGCGGCCGAAATGCCTACCCGCCTCGCGCAAAGCGGCGACGTTATCCGGGCGGTCGGCCAGAACCGCTGTGTGAGCGAAGAATTCCGACGCACAAATCTGCGTAGGTGCGGTCAGATCGTCGAGAGAGATTGTGCGAGACGCATTTTCCGTCGTTTCGCGCATACTCCGTGGCAAAGCGTTCGCCGCACCATTGCGTTCAACACCGGCCGAAGCGAGAGCTTCCAGTTGCGACTGCGCATTGATCGCGGCGACAAGCGGTTCCACATCGAGGCCGATCAGAGATGCCTGCGATCGCGCTCGGTCTGCCCAGCGGCTGGATACCTTCGTCATCGGACGGCGGGTGAGTACGGAGCTGTCACCGTCGTCGACGTGATCGCGAATCTTGGCCGATCCCAATAAGAGTGACGCGGTGGAAGCCAGCAGTACGCCCGGCGAATCCGCGGTCGCCACCTCGGCCCGACGCATTCCGCGCAGCGCGCACGGGCCGGCGGTGGTCCGCCCCATCGGACCGGACATCTGTGCCTCGGTCAGCACACTCAGCACTATCGCATCGGTATTGGTCGCCGCCCGCGCCAACTGCCCGTGCCCATCCCGCAACCCCAGACACAGCCCACACATATGAGTACGCCACTCGGCCGCATCGATCCCGTACTTCTCGGCACCATGCGCACACGGCCGCAACATCCCGAACAAATCCGCCCCGTTCCCCGACCACTGCGCCGGTCCACTCTCTTGATCTCCCGCACTCTCGCAGCCCATCAACATCGCCGCAAGCCGGGCCGCCGCCCACCCATGCGCGCAGCCTGTGCATAGACCTCATACCCTCATACCTACTGCCCCTATGCGGGGTGCGTCGTCCAGGGATCAAGATCAGGTGGCACTGGTGGCGGGGGGTTCTCGGGCGATGCCGCCATAGATTCCACGTGATCACGTGTCCAATTGAGGGGGGTGGTGGCGTTCGGGTTGGGTGGGCTGCGGTGGGTCCTGTTGTTCTGCACCGACTTCCAGAGGGTGCTCGACCCGGATGGTTTGGCGTTCCGTGGTTTTGCCGTTGCAGTGCTGGGCGCGTCGTGTGCCGTACCCGACTTACCTCCCGCAGTCGCGTAGGCAGGCGGACGGCTTCCAGCTCGGTCGACTGGCTGTGGTTGCGTTCTCGAGCGTTTGGAAGGGGGGTGAGTGGCGGTTGTGGGTGAGGGGTGCATTCAACCGCGTTGTCACTGCGCTCGGGGAGCTGTTGGAGCGGGTAGCGCTGTGAGCTATCTGGACGCGGCACCAGCCCACCGGCTTATGGTCCGCTAGATCCCGTTTCGCCCACGTGACCTGCTCGGAGCCAGGAACTACTCGGCCTTCTTGCGACCCGCCAGACCGCGCCAGGCCAGGTCGTCCAGGAGGTCTACTGCCTCGGCTACTTCGATGCGGCCGCTGGCCACTCGGTCGGCGATGGCTTCGCCCGCGCCGATGACGGCTACGGCGACTACGTCGAAGTTGGTGCCGGGTTCGGCGTGTTTGGCGCTGGATTCGAGGAGTTTGGCGGTCAGTTCGATGACTCGTTCGCGGGCGTTCTCGATTTCCGAGGCGAAGGCTTGCTGGCCGATCGCCTGGCGATAGAGCACCTGCCAGGAGTTGCGGTTGCGGTCGACGAAGCCGAGGAAACCCTCGAGGGCCGTGCGGACCTGCTCATGGGGGGACAGCTGCGGGTTGCCCGCCGGTGCCACCGATTCGATGAAGCGCAGTCCCTCTCGCTGGATGCAGGCGCGGAAGAGTTCATCCTTGGAGCCGTAGTAGAGGTACAACATCGGCTTGGAGATCTTCGCCTCGGCGGCGATCGCGTCCATAGACGTGTCGTGGAACCCTTTACGCGAGAACACCTCGACTGCGGCGTCGAGCATCTGCTGCTCACGAACCGCCCGAGGAAGTCGCTTCGTCCCGCCCGCCATTCACTCTCCTACCGCATGGTGAAACTCTTATATTACTCCAAGGTAAGTTCGGCGGGTCGGATTGCGCATTCGTGACATCACGCGCTATCGGCGCTGAGCTCGATTTCCTTCGGACCGCGATGTCCTTGGATTTGCTGGCGCAGCTGTTCAAGCGTCCAGCAGAGCGATACTACGGCGCTCCGCAGACAGGGCGGCTGTACAACATACGACGACGCCGCTGAAGGGCCGCTCGGAAAGGTCCGCTCAGCAGGACTGCAGCGCGCCCTTGTACCGGGCCATCCGTAGCACCGATGCGTCGACCCGGGCCGCGCTCAGGCGTCCACTCGACACCGCCTGCTCCAGGCGGTCCAGCACCTGTGGCACCGCGTCGGTGGTGATCCAGAGCGCGTTGTCGGCACCGGCGATCAGCGCGGCCTCGACCGCGTCCTCGATGCTCATCCGGCTGGTGATGGCGGCCATGCCGCCGAGGTCGTCGGTGAAGATGGGGCCCTGGAACGGTGCCGCGCCGTAGCCGGTGCCGTCGCGCAGCAGCGCCATGGCCTGCGGGCTGATGCTGGCGGGGACGTCGGGGGTGGTCAGGCCGGGGACGTCGAGATGACCGACCATGACGGCCGCGCCGGAGTCGGTCAGCTGCCGGAACGGCACGAGGTCGACATTCTGCAACTGCGACAGCGGCGGGGTGCGCACGGCGCCGGTATGCGAATCGCCCGATCCGGAGCCGTGGCCGGGAAAGTGCTTTATGACCGTGCCGACGCCGACCTCGTTCATGGCGCGGATGTAGGCGGCGGCGTATTCGGCGACCACATCGGGGTCGTCGGAGAAGGACCGGTCGCCGATCACGGAGTCGTCGGGCTGGCTGCTCACGTCGACGTCCGGGGCGAAGTCCACCGTCACGCCCAGATCCTTCAGCTTGCGCCCGCGAGTCACGGTGGCGTCGTGGAACTCCTCGGGAGTCATGGTCTGGGCGGTGACCCGGGCCGATGGAGCCGGGCCGATCAGGTCCTTGGCCCGGGAGACCCGGCCGCCCTCTTCGTCGATGGTCACCATCAGTGGCACCTTGGCCGCGGCCTTGACCTGGTCGATCAGGCCATTGGCCAGCAGCGACCTATCGGTCCAACTGCCCACGAAAATCCCGCCGACCTGCGAGGTACGCACCACGTTCGTGGCATCGGCGGCGCCGCTGACACCGACCGTCAGCAGCTGGCCCAGCTTCTCGCGCAGGGTGAGTTTCGCGAGATAGTCCGCATCGCAGTCGCGCTTGCCCGTGGTGGCGGCGGGTGCGGCGGAACCGGTCGTGGCGCCGGGAGTTGCGGAACGCGACGGCGCGGGGCCGGAGTCGCCGGCGGAGCAGCCGGTCGCGACGGCGGCGAGGATTGCGAGCAGGACGAGAGGCGTCTTCCGCATGAGTGCCCACGGTAATCGGCGCGCTCGAGTGGGTCCGAGTCAGGTACTGCTAGCGGCCAGTCGTCGAGTCCGGCGGGCCAGGTCGGAAATTCGGCTGCCGTCGTAGCCGAACACCGCACTGTGCAGCCGGTCGTGGAATGGGTCGGTCCAGTGGGCCGGGATTCCGACGCCGCCGACGAGGACTCCGGCGACCGAACCCGCGGTGGCCCCATTCGAGTCGGTATCGCAACCGCCTTGCACGGTGAGTCCGATGGTGCGCGTGAAATCGCCTGCGCCCCAGAGTAGACCGGCGGTGACGAGGCAGGCGTTCGGAATGGCGTGCACCCAGTTGTAATGGTCGTGGCGGCGGTGGATGGCGTCGACGGCCTGCTCCCATGGCATGCCGGTCTCGTGGTCGGCGATCACCTCGGCGACCGCGGCGTGCAACCTCGAACCTTCCGGAAGGCATTGCTGGGCAATGGATAGCGCCGACGCCATGTCGTCGGCGGTGAAGGCGGCGGCGACCAGCGCGGCCGCCCACATCGCCGCGTACACACCATTGCCCGTATGCGAGAGACCGGCGTCGCGGGCAGCGAGTTCGGCGGCGCGGGCCGGGTTACCGGGATTGATATAGCCGAAGATATCGGCGCGGATCATCGCACCGATCCACTCGCGGTATGGATTTCGGTATCGAGCCACCTGCGGCAGGGTCGAGCCGTCGATGAGATTGCGGTAGGCGACCCGCTCCGCGGTATAGGTCTGCAGGAACGGCAGATGCCCGAGCCACGCGTCCGCGACATCGGATCGGGTGAAATTCGTTCCGCACGTTTCCAATAGATGCAGACCGAGCACGGTGTAGTCGATATCGTCATCGCGCGGAGCGCCGTCGATGCGATCTTTCACCGATTCCGGCCAACTCGGATTCAGCGGATACTCCGCCGACGACGGTAATAATGCGGGCACAAAGTCGGTCAGCGGATAGGCGCGGGCGCGTTCGAGATAGGCGCGGATTCGCGCGGGCGTCCAGACGAAGCCATTCTCCAGCGGCTTACCGAGCGTGCAGCCCGCGCATCGACCCAGCCAACCACCGTGAATCCGCTCGAATAGTTCGGTTTCGGATAAATCCGAGGGCACCGATTCGAATGCTTGCGGCGCAGTCGGTTCGGTTGCGTCGGACTCGTCATAGCTCCAGTCGGGGTCGCGCTCGGCGCTTTCGAGCCGGTCGAATAATGCCCAGCACGCGGCGGGGTCGGCGTGATCCGCGGTGGCGAGGGCGCGCACTTCGGGCTCGAACTCGGTCACCAGATGGCCCGATTCGAGCCGTTGCCGCCATTCGTAATACAGCAGCGTCCGCGGATCGATCTCGTGCCTGCCGAAGAACACCAGTTCGTTCGCATTGGACATATGCGCAGATTATCCGCGCGCGCCGACCCTCGGGGCATGCTTGTCCGGAGTAATCTTGTGGCGTAGCCATGTGACTCCCATCAGGAGGTCATCGTGCCGTGCGATCTAATGCTCATCGCCTATGACGGTTCCGAGAATGCCAAGCGGGCCATCGAATACGCAGGCCGGTTCCTGTCGGCGAATAGAGCCGTGGTGCTCACCGCGTGGGAACCGATGGTGCGCCAAGCCGCTCGGCTGTCCGGACTCTCCGGTGTGATGCAGCCGGAGTGGGTCCCCGACGAGGAGATCGAGGACATCGCCTACGTCGACGCGCGCCATATCAACACCGAGGGCGTGCGCCTCGCTAAACTCGCCGGACTCAATGCCGAGGCGCGCACCGCCGAATGCACTTCCACGATCTGGAACGCCATCGTCGAAACCGCCGACGACCTGGACGTCGACATCATCGTGGCGGGCACCCGGGGCGCCACCGGCATTCGCGCCCTGATGCACAGCAGCGTCGCCGACGCCGTGCTCAAGCATTGCCACCGTCCGGTGCTCATGGTGCCGCCCGGTAAGGAACCGCGCCGCTGAGATTTGGGTCGCTCGGGTAGCTCCGCTCCGGGTTTGCGGGGTTAGGGTCGAGGGATCATGAACGGTTTCTTGCTCGCTCAGCCCGGTGGGGTGTTCCGCGCGTCGGGGACCCTGGTCGCCTTCGACGAGGCGGCGCGGGCGATGGCGGCGCTGCGGGACGGGTCCGCGGAGCTGATCGTCGGGGCATTGCCGTTCGATCCGCGGAATCCGGCCGCGCTGAGCGTGCCCGAGCAGGCGCAACGCACCGTCGGGCGGTGGCGGCCCGCGGCGCTGCCCGAGTTGCCCGCCGTTCGGGTGATCACCGAAATACCCAGTGCGGCAGAGCATGTCGCGCGGGTGACGAAATTGGTCGAGCAGTTGAACGATCCGGTGCAGCCGCTGCGCAAGGTCGTCGCCGCCAGATCCATACTGGCCGAGGCCGATAGCGCACTGGATCCAGAGCTGGTCGCGGGTCATCTGCTGACCAGGCATCCACATGCGAATGTGTTCGCGGTCGATCTGACCGCCGCGGGTCGGCCGGGTGCGACGCTGGTCGGCGCCACACCGGAGGTATTGGTCGCACGGCACGGCACGACCGTCACGCTGCACCCGCTCGCTGGCACGTTGCCGCGCCTGGCCGATCCCGACGCCGATGCCGCGCAGGCGCGAGAGTTGTTGGCCAGCACCAAGAATCGCGATGAGCATGCCTTCGTCATCGATTGGATCCGTGAGGTGCTCGCACCAGTCTGCGCGGAACTCACGATCCCGGACAGCCCGCAGCTGATCAATACCCACGAGGTCTGGCATCTCGCCACTCCGATCACCGGCCGTCTGCGCGATCCCGCGACGACCGCGCTCGACCTGGCGATTCGGCTGCACCCCACCCCCGCGGTCTGTGGCACGCCGACCGATCTGGCCCTCGACACGATCGCGCATATAGAAGAGGAGCGCGGCTTCTACGGCGGCGCGGTCGGCTGGTGTGATTCGCGCGGCGACGGTGAGTGGGTGGTCGCCATTCGCAGTGCGGAATTGTCCGCCGACGGTCGCTCGATCCGCGCCTTCGCGGGCGGCGGGATCGTCGCGGCGTCCGACCCGCATGCCGAGTTGGACGAGACCACCGCGAAGCTGCGGACGTTGCTGGGCAGTTTGCACTGCGCGATTCCGAGCGACTGAGCTCAGCGGCGTGGCCATTCGATTCGGCTATCGGTGGCCTGAACGTAGGCGATCGCGCGCGGCCCTGCTAGGTTGACCCAGAATGTGCCTGCATCGATGTATTGGAGTGCCGCGATGAAGTTTGCTGTCCCTGGTGTTGCGAGTGCGGTCGCTGGCGCCGTTCTGGGCGCGGTCGCGGTGTTCGTCATCACGATGGCAGTGCAGCAGAACACGCGGCCGAATATCGAGCGCTCCGACTCCAGCTCCTCGCTACTCAACAACGTTGAGTACGGCAGCCGCTGATCCGCTGACCTCCAGCCCACCCACCGACTCGCTCGGTTCTGCCGGCACGGGACGTCAGCTCGACGGTTCCCCGCTCGGCAGACGCTGGTTCGCCGGGACCGTGGTCGCGGCGTTCCTGCTCACCTTTCTGCAGGCGCCCGGTCTGACGGTCGCCGACACCAAATACGACCTGGCGCAGAATCCGCTGGGTTTCCTCGAACGCGCCGCCCACCTGTGGAGCAGCCAGGCTCCGATGGGTCAGGTGCAGAACCAGGCCTACGGGTATTTCTTTCCGCACGGCGCGTTCTTCTCGGCCGGGCATGTGCTCGGCCTGCCCGCCTGGGTGACCCAGCGGATCTGGTGGGCGCTGCTGCTGCTCGCCGGGTTCTGGGGGATCGTCCGGCTGTGTGAAACGCTCGGCATCGGCAGTCGCGGGTCCCGGGTCGTGGCCGCGGCCGCGTTCGCGCTGTCACCTCGGGTGCTGACCACGCTCGGATCGATCTCGTCGGAGACACTTCCGATGGTGCTCGCGCCCTGGGTGTTGCTCGCGCCCGCCGCGTTGGGCACTGCCTATCGCAATCGCAAGCGCGGCGGTGCGGCCTCGCCCGCCGGGAGTGCGCTGGCGCTGGCGTTGATGGGCGCGGTCAATGCGGTGGCGACGGTCGCCGCATTTCTGCCAGCGCTGCTGTGGTGGGCGTCGTACCGCCCGAACCGGCGCTGGTGGCGGTTCACCCGAGCCTGGATTCCGCTGCTGGTTCTGGCCACGTTCTGGTGGGCGGTGCCGCTGCTGCTGCTCGGCCGGGTCAGCCCGCCGTTCCTGGATTACATCGAATCCTCGGGTGTGACGACGCAGTGGGCGTCGCTGGGTGAGGTGCTGCGCGGCACCGACAGTTGGACGCCCTTCGTCTCGCCGGAGCGGATCGCGGGCGCGGTGCTGGTGACCCAGCCCGCGGCGGTGCTGGCCACCGGACTGCTCGCGGCGGCGGGGATGGCCGGGTTGGCCATGCGGTCCATGCCGTTTCGCGGGCGGCTCGCGCTGATCCTGCTGGTCGGATTGGTGGGGATCTGCGCCGGATATGTCGGTGAGTTGAGTGGGCCGTTCGCGGATTCGGTGCGGATATTCCTGGATGCCGGTGGCGCGCCGCTGCGCAATGTGCACAAGCTGGAGCCGCTGATCCGAATTCCCCTGGTGCTCGGCCTCGCGCATTTGCTCACCAGGGTGCCGTTGCCCGCGTCGGTCCCGATGCCGGTGTGGCGCAGCGCCTTCGCCCATCCCGAGCGCGATAAGTCGGTGGCGGTCACCGCCTTGATCCTCACCGCGCTGGCGCTGTCCACCTCATTGGCATGGACCGGGAAGCTGGCGCCGCGCGGCGCGTACGACGAGGTGCCCGCGTATTGGAAGCAGACCGCGCAGTGGTTGTCCCACAACGCCGCCGACACCCGCGCCTTGGTCGTGCCCGGTGCGCCCTTCGGCAGCCAGGTGTGGGGGCTGACCCGCGATGAGCCGCTGCAGGCGCTGGCGAGCACGCCGTGGGCGATCCGTGATGCGGTGCCGCTGAATCCGCCGGGCACCATCCGCGCGATGGATTCGGTGCAGCGGTTGATCGCCGACGGCAGGCCCTCGACCGGTCTCGTGGCGACGTTGGCCGAGCAGGGCATCGGAATCCTGGTGCTGCGCAATGATCTCGACCCGGAGACGTCGCGTTCGACCCGGCCGATGTTGGCGCATCAGGCGATCGACGGTTCTCCGGGATTGAGCAAGGTGGCCGAATTCGGCGACCCGATCGAGACGGCCGTCATATCCGATGATCTGGTCGCGGACGGCGATCTGCGGCCCGCCTATCCGGCGATCGAGATCTATCGGGTCCAGGCGCGGTCACCGGGCGCGCCCGTCGAAATACGCGGCGGCACTGGTGCTCCGACGTCGTTCCCTGGCGCCTACACGGTGCCTCTGGCCTCGGTCGGGACGGTCCAGGGCGGGCCCGAGGTGCTCGAACGGCTGCATCGCGATTCCGGTACTTCGCCGATGCTGCTCGCATCCGATGCGGCCGCGGCCGGACTGCCGATCGGGCCGTTGACCGTCACGGACACTCCGATGGCCAGGGAGGCCGATTTCGGCCGGGTGGACAACCACAATTCGGCGCTGCGCGCACCGGACGACGCGCGCCGCACCCACAATCTGGTGCCCGACTATCCCGTTCCCGGTGCGGAGCCGGTGCGCGGGGAATGGTCGGGCGCGACGATCACCGCATCGAGTTCGGCCGCCGATGCCACCCAGTTGGGCGGATCCGCGCCGGGCAGCTCGACCGCCGCGGTCGTCGACGGCGATCCGTCGACGGCGTGGATCAGCAATGGCGCCGAACACGCACTGGGACAATGGCTTCGGCTCGATCTCGACCAGCCGATCAGCTCCGGGCTGCTGCAGCTGAGGACCAGCGCCGCGGCGATCGGCGACCCGGTGAAATGGGTGGAGGTGCGGACCGCGGACGGCAGCGTCTCCGCCCGGATTCCCGAACCCGGTGCGCCGGTGTCGATTTCGTTGCCCGCAGGGAAGACCGACTGGCTCAGCATCACCGCCATCCGCACCGAAGACGGCACGCGGGGTGGGCAATTCGGCATCAGCGAACTGACCCTGGACGATTACACCGTCCGCACCGCGCCGGTGCGGGTCGATATCCGGCATCGGACCGTGCTGCCGCCGACCCCGGCGGGCGCGCAGGTCCAGGGCTGGGATCTCGGTCAGGAATTCCCCGGGCGCAGCGCCTGTTTCGATGCGCCGGACCGGGTGCGGTGCAGTAAGGGACTGGCACTGGCGCCGGAGGAACCCGGCGCGTTCGAGCGCACGTTGTCGGTGCCGGGACCGGTGACCGTCACGCCGCAGTTGACGGTGCGGACCCGGCAGGGCCCCGCGCTGGAGGCGCTGCTCACCGACCACACGCGTCCGGTGGCGCGCGGCAAGGCCGATGTCGGCGACCTGCGCGGTTCCGCCTTCGCGGCGACCGATGGGGATCCGCGGACGAGTTGGACGGCGCCGGAGGATTCGGTGCGGAATCCGGCGGGCGCCAAACCGACGCTCACACTCGAACTGCCCGAACCCGCGCTGGTGACGGGGCTGGATGTGACACCGTCGCTCGGTGGGCTGCCCGCGGCACCGCTGTCGGTGGCGGTGAATCTGGGCAATGGCCCGCAGGTCCGCGAACTCGAACCCGGTGCCGCTACCCGAATCTCGTTGCAGCCCACGGTGACCGACCGCATCGAACTGAGCATCCAGACTTGGCGGCCGGTGCTCGATCGCACCGCGCTGGGTTTCGCCCTCGCACAACCCCCCGGGCTCGCCGAGGTGTCGGTGCTCGGACCCGAGTATCCCGCGCCCGCCGGGCCGGACCGGTTGATCACCGTCCCGTGTGCGCAGGGCCCGACGGTTGCGCTCGGCGGGCGGTTCGTCCATACGACCGTCACCGCGACCGCTGGCGAGTTGCGCTCTGGTGCACCGGTTCCCGCGCGGGTGTGCACGACTTCCGAACTTCCCCCCGAGCTGGCCGGCAACCCGAATTCCATTGGCTCCGAGTTCGATTCCGACCAGATCGCGGTGCCCGCGGGACGCGCCGACGTGACCGTCGCACCGACAGAGCTCTTCTTCGTCGACCGACTTCGCCTGAACCGCACCGATTTCACCCCTGCCAGTGCTGGGCAATCGACGCCACCGGACCAACTGCTCGTCCTGCCGCTCAGCACGAACGTGGGCTGGCAGGCACGCACCGGCGACGGCAGCGAACCGAAGCCGATCGTGGTCAACGGATGGCAGCAGGGCTGGCTGTTGCCCGACAACTCCGGCTCCCCATACGCCCCGATCACCATCTCCTTCCCCATCGACCGCTGGTACCGCCTCAGCATTTTCGGCGGCCTGCTACTTCTCATCCCCCTCGTCCTACTCGCCATCCCCCGCCGGGCTCGCGGTCGCCGAATCCCGACAACCGTTGGACCGGAACCGGGTCCCGTCGCGAGCGCGGACGCCAGTCCCACTGATGCGGGCGCGAGTGCCGCGACCGCAACACCTGAATCCGGTGCGGACAGCGGTGACGACTCAGAGATGAACCCGGCCGACGGGACTGTGGAAGGCGGGTCGATCCCGACTACCTGGGGCAATCGCATCGTGGGCGCGATCGGAATCGGCGCTGTCGCAATGGTCATCGCCGGGCCGGTCGGCATCGCACTTACCGCGGTCGCGCTCGCCGCCACTCGGTTCTACGCACGGGTGACGTCGAAAGTCCTCGCGGCCGTCGCGGGTCTCGGCACCGCCAGTGCTGCGGCAGCACTGTCCACCGGACCATGGCGTGCCGCGAGCGGATACATGGGCGGCTCACTTTGGGTGCAGCTCCCGGCTCTACTGGCCGTGATCGCCGTCGGAATCGCTGCTCTTCCGGCGCGACGCACAGGCCGTTAGCTCGGCGCTTGTGTGCCCGAAGCGGCGGCCGCCTTCGCACGGTCACGATCGCGAGCGAAGCGGCGGGCTGGTTCTTCGATGAGGGCATAGCTGGCCGCGGCGATGGGGAGGGTGATCGCGATGGTCAGGATGAGAACCCTGATGAAATTGCCTTGGAAGGGCAGGATTCCGAAGACCGGGAAGACCACCGACAGCACCGCGAGGTGCCAGAGGAAGATGCCGTAGGACCAGCGGCCGATGGTCGCGGCGACCGGGGATTCCAGCCAGCGATGGGGGCGGGCGCCGGGTGGGCGCAGCACCAGCGGGGCGAGCAGCGCGAAACCGATGATCGCGCCGAAGCCCATCTTGGCCGCGTACTGCCACGGTTCGGCCCGGGTCAGTCCCGCGGGTCCGCCCAGGTCGGTGGCGGAGAACAGGAAGGCGATCAGCGCGACGCTCCACATCACCGGTTGGTTGGCGAGCAGCCGAAGTCGCGGTGATAGCCGTTCCCTATTATCAATGAGCTCGGCGAGCAGCATGCCGCCCGCGAACCACGGCAGATAACCGGGCAGCCAATTATCGGCGTGAATGGCGTCGGGAGTCGGTACCGGAATGAAATTCCAACTCAGGCTGATCAGCGCCAGCGTCAGGATCGCGGGTATGCGCCAGCGAGCGGCGTCGCCACGCAGCCGCACCGCCGCGAAGGCCAGCAGGGGCAGCGCCAGATAGAAGGCCACCTCGACCGACAGGCTCCACATCTGGGTGAGTCCGTCGGTGAGCGTCAGCGGCACGAATACCTGCGTCAGGGCCAGATTCGATACCCATACCCGCAGGCCAGCGGTGTCGGCCGCGCTCGGCACCAAGATCAGAACAGCGGCCACCACAACCCAATACGCGGGCAGAATGCGCGCAGCTCGGTGCCGGAGGTAGTAGCCGACCGAAGGCGCGGTCCCCAGCCCGCGCGCCTTCGCGGCATGCGGACGCCACAGCAGGAAGCCCGACAGCGCGAAGAACACCGCGACCGCCATATCGAACCGCTCCCAAATCCGGCCGAGCACAGGCGTATTCGCGGCGCCCGTCTGGAATGCGACGTGTGTCAGCAGCACACCGAGCGCGGCCATGCCGCGCATACCTTCCAAGGCGGGCACGAAACCGCGCGTGCGAGTGGGCACATCGGCGGTCGGTGCGGGCAGGGTGGCGGTCATCGGGCTCCAGTCTGCCGGTCCTTTCGAGCGACCTGCAAGCAATCGCTACGGGCGCGCCTACCAGCTGGTAACCCGACGTTTCAGATTTCGCGTTAGACTCGGGCGATTTCTGGGTCGAATCCGGCCTCGGCACCGCATGGTACGACATCGGGCTGTTAGTGTCGGGGCTCACGAGTGCCGCGGCGCGCCCGCAGTGCTCGGCGTACAGACCTGTGTTCTACGACGAGGAGAGTTTGCATGGCACTGAGTGCCGGTACCCGAAGGACGGTGGCCTGCCTGCTCGTGGGTCTGGGCGCGTTGCTGATCGTCGCCGCGGTGATGATTCCGACCTACACCGTCAGCAAACTGGCGAAAACTCCCCTCGATCTCGAGATCACCACCATCGCGACGAACCAGCCGGGTGAGGACAGCCTGGTCCTGGACGCCAAGTCGCTCACCGCACCGGAGGGCGCGGCCAAGATCGACACCAATGTGCCGCTCGTCTCGCAGCGGTTCCTCACCGTCGAGGACCCCTCCGATGCCACCGAGATGACCGTCCAGGCCGGTCAGACGCTGCGGCGCATCGATAAGCAGGGCGACACCGGCCTGCTTACCGCGACCATCGACCGGGTCACCATCGACCGCAAGTCCGGCGAACCGGTGGCCAAGGACCCCAACGGCTCCATCGCCGTCACGGTGAACAAGGATCTGCAGAGCATCGCCGACCCGGTGCAGCACACCGGCCTGCAGTACCGCTTCCCGATCGGCACCGAGAAGAAGACCTATCCGTACTTCGATGTGAACTCGCGTAAGACCTACGACGCCAAGTTCATCGAAGAGACCGAGATCAACAGCACGAAGGTCTACCACTTCCAGATGTCGGTCCCGGCGACCAACCTGTGGGACGTGGTCCAGGCGCCGAGCAACAGGGTGAGCCTGCCCGCGGCCAAGTGGGGCCTCGAGGGCGACGAGCCGGTCACCATGACCCGCTTCTACACCAACACCCGGGACCTGTGGATCGAGCCGCAGACCGGCACCGTGGTCAAGGGCGGCGAGCAGCTGCACCTGTACTACGCGCGCAGCGGCGACCACCCCGACGTCACCGCGCTGAAGTCGCACCTCGTCTTCGACGAGAACACCATCGAATCGCAGATCTCGGTGGCGAAGGACAATATCGACAAGCTGGCGCTGTACGGCCGGATCATGCCGATCGTGCTCGGCGTGCTCGGTGTCGCCGCCCTGATCGGCGGTTTGTTCCTGGGAATCCGCGGCGGCTCGACCCCCGTCGCGGCGGGTCGGCGTGGCGGTCCGACACCGCGTCGCGGTGGCGATGACTCGCCCACCGAGCAGATCAGGATCCAGAAGAACCTCTGACCTCAGCTCGTCCGACACTCGGCTCCCCCGGCATTACGCCAGGGGAGCCGAGTTCATTTCGGACTGAAAGGTGGTGGGCGGCGGAAGACCAACGCGGGGTGTCGCAATCGGTATCGGCCGCTGACCCGCCCACCGGCCCCGATTCGAACGGGCGGCCGATCGGGTTCGGATCAGGACACTGACCGCCCCGAGGGGTAGGCAACTGGGTGCGAGGGTTGGTAGAGCAGCATCAGACCGGCGCCCGGGATCTTCATATCGATGCAGCGCCCGAAGCTTCGCTCGGCGACCGCACCCTCGAACTGCGCCCCACGCCCGGCCAATTCGGCGATCGTCTGTTCGATGTCATCACACATCAGCGAAATCTCATGGCGCGGTGGGCCATCCGCGGGATGCACCCCGAGTTCGCTCGGCCCGGTACCAAAAATCAGCCACCCACCATGGGCGTCCACATTCGGCCACCCTAGAACGTCGCGGAAGAACGCGCGAGCCGCATCCGGATCCTCCGCATAGACCAGTGTGTGCACAGCGGTGATCATGACGGTGATCGTAAGCGAGCCCACCTGCCTCCCGTTGTCGAAGCCCGCCAACGCGGTGTCATGAGTGCAGACCGTCTATGCGGGGTGTGGGTGCGGTGGGGCGGACGGGGTCAGGCGCGCGACGCGGAGTTGTCGGGGGTGTCGACAGGCGGAGTCAGGCGCGCCACGCGGAGTGGTCGACGGTGCCGACAGGCGGAGTCAGGCGCGTGACGCTGCCCGGACGACGGAGCACACAGGCGGAGCAGGCCCCGCGACACAGCCCGGTCGACGGCGCACACAGGCGAGGTCAGGCGTGCGACGCGGAGGTCGGCGACGCAGACAGCAGAGTCACGCCCGCCACACAGCCCGGACGACAGCGCCAGGCCCGCGACACGGCTCAGTCGACGGCACGCGCAGGCGAGGTCAGGGGTGCGACGCCGGAGGTCGGCGGCGCGGACAAGTGGAGCAGGCCCGCGACACGGCCCGGACGACGGCGCACACAGGCGAGGTCAGGCGTGCGACGCGGAGGTCGGCGGCGCGGACAGCGGAGTCACGCCCGCTACACGGCGCCCGGACGACGGTGCGCACAGTCGAGGTCAGGCCCGACACGCGGCCCGGACGACGGTGCCGACAGGCAGAGTCAGGCCCGCCACACGGCCCGATCGACGGCGCGCACAGGCTCACGCCCGCCACACGGTCGGTCGACGGTGCACACAGGCGGAGTCACGGCCGCGACGCGGAGTGGTCGGCGGTGCGGAGGACGATGACCGCGACCAGGAGGGTGGTGGCGGCCGCGACGCCGACGGCAGTGGTGATCAGGGCGGGTACCGAGCGGGCGAAGGAGGTCATGAGGACCAGCTCGACCGCGAGGCCCAGCCATGTCAATGCGGCGAGGGCGGTGCGATCTACCGCGATCGCCGAGAGCAGCGCGCCTTGCAGCACCGCGAGAATGGCGCCCTGCAGGGCGAACAGCCAGAGCATGCCTTCGATCGGCGCGTAGTCCTGCCCCGCGAACAGTGGCGCCACCGGTGCCGCCACCGCCGCACCCACTACCGCGACAATCCCGATACCGGATAGAACAGCCAGCGCATCCCGGATCGCCCGAGTCGAATGCGTCGGCTGGGCCATCCGCGGATACAACACCACCCCCACCGCCTGCGGCAACCAGAACGCGATCTTCGCGGCAATCGCCCCGAGCGCATACCGGCTCGCATCCGCCTCCCCCAACACGATCCGCGCAACGATCAAATCCGCCGACGACAACGCCATCAACGCCGCCTGTACCTGCGCCGCCCGCAACACCGGCAGCACCCCAACAGAATCAGCGGTGGGGCGGGGGCGGGGTGGGGGTGAGGCTGCGGTGTAGCGGGCGAATGCGGCGGCGGCGATGATTCCGAAGGCCGCGGCCCAGAGGGCAGGTGCGGCGGACCCGCCCGATGCGAGGACTACCAGAGCCGGGGCAACGCGTGCGACTCCGGCAGTGCCGAGGACCATTGCCAATGCGCGAAAGCGTCTGCCGCCCTGCAGGATTCCCTGTTCGCCGGATAGCAGGACCAGGGCGGGAGCCGCGCCGAGCGCGGCGGCGCAGGCGATCACGCCGACATTCAGCACCGCGGTCACCAGCGGGACCAGCGCCGCGGCAACTACCGCGACGATCACCGCGCACCGCCACTGCAACCCCCGCAAAGCGGCGACGCTCGCGCCGCGCACCAGTTCCCGGGCCACCACGTTCTGCAATGCGAGCGCGGGCACCGCGCACAGCAGCTGCACTGCGAGCAGACTCGCGAATTCGCTGTACCCGGTGACCCCCAACCACCGGCTGGCCAGCATCTGCAGCAGATAACCCGCCACATTGGCCGTCATCGCCCCCGCCGTCACCAACGTCAGATCCGCCACAACAGGAAGACGACGGACAGCAGGCACGCGGCAATCGTCCCACCCACACCCCCAAGCCCCACACACCCCCGCCCCACACGCCACGCTCAACCGACATGCGCCCCGCGCAACCAACCGATAAACACCACGCCACCCACCCAACCGACAAGCACCGCTCCCGCGCCCGCACTGCGGTGCCACCACAACCGCTTGATCCACAGGCTCACCCCGCACACCACCGACATTCCGGCGTCCGTGCAACGCCGCGCATCTTGGCACCCGCCGCGCCGCACACCGCCCGACCAACAAACGCCGCACCACCAGCGCGACCGACGGCCACCGCTCCCGCCACAGCCCTGCCGCAACCGCTTCGCCACACGCCCACACCGGCCACCACCGACATTCCGCCCCCGCGCCGCAACATGCTCGGCTCACAGGCACCACGCCGCACACCGCCCGACCAATGGATTCTTCCCCCGCACGGCCTGGCCTAGCTGCGACGACGGCACGGGAAACGTGTTCGACGGTGTAGCGGTGGCCATCTGGGCGGTGGCGCGTGGCTGCTCACGCCGAGGTCGGGGGGCGGCGATGGCCCGGGGGGCTTGGGTTCGGGGTCGGAACGTAGGGTGCACGCGTGAGTGACAGGGTGGCTCGGCGCGCGCGGTGGGTGCGGTTCGCACCGGCCGGGTACAGCGGGGTGCTGTCGCTGCTCATTGGCGGTCCGCTGCTCGGGCCTGGTTATCTGTTGCTGCGGGATGCGGTTAGCACGCCGCGCTCGTATATGACGGACTCGGCGTTGGGGCTCGGTGATGCGGCTCCGCGCGCGGTGCCGCAGGACGCGCTGGTGGCGGCGCTGTCATCGGTCATCGACGGCGGACTGATCGTCAAGGCGATCCTGGTCGTCGCGCTGTGGGCGGCCGGATATGGCGCGGCGGTGCTCGCCCGCGAATTGCTGCGGGTATCGACCGGACCGCAACTGGTGGCCGTTACCGTCGCCCTGTGGAATCCGTATGTGGCCGAGCGTCTGCTGCAAGGCCATTGGAGTCTGCTGACCGGATACGCCGCGCTGCCCTGGATCGCGTTGGCCGCCTATCGAATTCGCACCGGTACAACGGATGCCGCGTGCAATCTGGCGCTCGACGACCCCAGCGCCGAGCGCAGGCGCATCGCGCCGACCGCCGCCGACCGCCCGAACACCACAGATCTCGCCACAGCGGGACCTCGCAACCGAAACCCCGCACCGACGGCCACGACTGTCAGTCGCCGCGCACGATTCCGCCGCACGAAAACCACAGACCTCACCACAACGACACCAGACAAACAAACTCCCACACCCGCGACCGCGATCGTCAGTCGCCGCGCACGATTCCGCCGCACGAAAACCACAGACCTCACCACAACGACACCAGACAAACAAACTCCCACACCCGCGGCCCCGATCGTCAGTCGCCGCGCACGATTCCGCCGCACGAAAACCACAGACCTCACCACAACGACACCAGACAAACGAACCCCCGCACCCACGACCACGACCGTCAGCCGCCGCGCGCGATTCTGGCGTGCTAAGACCCTGGATATGCGCACGCCCCGCAGGGCAGCCTCATGGGCCGCGCTCGCCGGATGCTTCGCCGCCGCCGGACTCACACCGACCGGCGCACTGCTCGCGGGCTGCACCGCCATCGTTCTGATCGGACGTCGAAACCTACTCGGAACACTCGCCCTCCTGCTGGCCGCATCCGCGCCGTGGTTGACCGCGACCGCACTGTCCGGCGCCGGCTCCGAGCCCTCGGACCCAGCCGGAATAGCGGCATTCGCCGCCCGCGCCGAACCTGCCCTCGGCACACTCGGCAGCTTGGCCGGACTAGGCGGAATCTGGAACGCCGACTCGGTCCCCGACTCCCGCACCACCCCCCTCGCCCTCATCGGCACCGCCCTACTCCTGATCCTCGTAGCGACCGGCATCCGCGCCACCGCCACGATGAGGTCCACACCCCGCGGTGTCCCAAGCCGCTCTACAACCCGCACCAGCCACGCACCGGACATCGCACCCGGCACGACCCCCCACCTGACACCCGCCGCACCCGAGACAATCGGCACCGCCGGCAAGGCCACAACGAGCACCACAACCGGCACCCGAGCCGAACCCAAAGCCCGCACCGGCGACGCCGCGAACATCGAAACAGGCACTTCCACAGCCGCTGCCCGCAATGCCACCCACGTCGAATCCGGCTCCGCCACAGCTCATTCGACACACCATGACGCCGAGACCGCCAACTCCAACGCCACCCAGGACACCGATCGCGCGAGCATCCGAATTCGGCGCGCATTGCTGATCCTCGCGGCTGCCGCAGTCGCGCTCCCCGCATTGGGTGCTACGTCGTGGGGGATGAGCGTCCTGGAATGGCTCGTCGCCCACGTGCCCGGCGCGGGACTGCTGCGTGATACGCAGAAGTACGTGGCACTCGCCATGCCCGCCTATGCACTGTGCGCCGCAGCTGGATGCCGGACCGTCGCCACGTGGTTCACAACAAATGCCGCCGCAGCGGAATACGGTGAGCCACAGCCCGATACCCGCACCACAACCGCCGACGCGAACCAAAAGCCCAGCGTCCGCACCTCAACCGACGACACAGACCACCACCCCAACCCCCACACCACAACCGACGACACAGACCACCCCAACCTCCGCACCACAACCCACGACACAGACCACCACCCCAACCCCCGCACCACAGCAAACGAGTCAGATCAACAACCCAACAGTCATGCCGAGGTCTGGCCACGAAGTGCTGCAAGCACTTTCGCTGTCGCCAAATCAACGACAGCCGCCGAGGAAGACCGGTGCACAGCACCAGAGACCGCTGCCGCGAGAACGTCGACGGAGCTGTCCACCCACAACTCACGCACAACCGTGATGGCGCTGATCGCGGCGGTATTCATCGCACTGCTCACGCTGCCGCTGTTCGATCTCGCCTGGGGTGTGGGCAATGAGCTGCGGCCGGTGCATTATCCGATCGGCTGGCAGCGGGTCGCTGAGCGGATCGATGGGCCGGGCGATATCGCGGTGCTGCCCGGGGGGATGTTCCGGAAGTTTCCGTACAGCGGTAGAGCGCCGGTGTTGGATCCGGCGCCGCGGATGCTGCCTCGTGACGTGTTGCAGACCGGGGAGCTCCCGGTGCACGGGCGAACTGTCGCTGGTGAAGGCGCTAGGGCTCGGGAGGTGGAATCCGTACTGCTGCACGGGGGTTCGGTACAGCAGCTGGCGGGCCTCGGAGTGGGCTGGGTCCTGCTCGAGCGCACCACGCCGGGTCCGCTGGGCGAGTCGAAAACGACGCTCGCACAACTGGAGTCGGTCTACTCCGACGCCCAGCTCGCGCTGTACCGGGTCCCCGGTACCACCGATCATCGCGCCGAATCGCACCTCACGCACCGCGTGATCGCCTATGCGGCCCACATCCTTTGGGCCGCACTCCTGGTCGGCGGACTGCTACTGGCTGCCGTGCTACGCCCGCGTGAAAAGAACGCTCCGGATTGCGACACACCGCTACGACTGGGAGAGCGCACGCAAGGGCGCTGAGCCGCGATCGCGAACCGTGGCCGATCAGGGCCCAGGCGGAATAAGTCCCGAAGTGTGCTCACCCCGAGCCGCGGCCGCGAGCACCTCGTAAACACCGTTCCCCGTTTGTTCCCAGGAGAATTCACGCGCCCGAGCACGAGCTTTCTCCCCCATGACAGCACGCGCCTCGCTGTCGTCGAGCAGTTCCCCGACGGAGTCGCTGAGCTGGCCGACATCGTCGACGAGCATCCCGGTCACACCGTCGACAATGGAATCGGTGAGCCCGCGCGAACTGCGGTAGCCGATGGTCGGCACCCCGTGCTGGGCCGCCTCGATGACCGCGAGCCCCCAGCCTTCCTTGCGGGAGGGCAGCACATGCACCCAGGCCCGCGCGAGCAGTTCATGTTTACGCCGCTCGTCGACATGGCCGTGGAAGGTGACCGCATCGGCGATGCCCAGGTCGCTGGCGTCGGCCTTCAGGTTGTCGGCCCACCAGCCGTCGCCGATCACGTCGAGTCGCAGGCCGGGGATCCGGTGCCGCAGTCGGGCGACGACGGCCAGCGCGTCTTCGATCTGCTTGTGCGGCACCAGCCGGGACAGCACCACGATGCGCGGATCGTCCGCACGGGTCTCCGCGCAGCCGGTCGGCGCGTCGGCAGGAACGGGTTCGGCACCATTGCGGACCACCGCGATCCGCGACCCGTCCACGCCCAGCGTGGCCAGTTCCTCGGCCGAGGGCAGCGAAACGGTCAGATATTGATTGTGCCGATGCACGCGCGGCGACAGCCGCGATTCGATCCACCAGCCGATCCGTCCGACGAGACGTCCGGCGACCGGCCACTGCTCCCGATGCCCGTGATGCACCAGCACAACGGACGGCGCATCGGCCGCGACGCCGGCGAAGAACGGGATGCCGTTCTGCGTGTCGATCACCGCGTCGGGGCGCAGCCCGCGCAGCGGTCCGATGCCGAGTCGGCCGAGGGCGATCGCGGCCAGCGCACGTGGGTAGACGGAGAATCGCCCACCCGCCCGGCTGATCTCGATGCCGTCGATCCGCTCCCGCTTGGGCGCGCCCGGATACCGGGCGGTGCGCAGGGTGACCTTGACTCCGCGCGCGGCGAGTTGGGCGCCGACCTGTTCCAGGTATCGTTCGCTGCCGCCGCCCTGCGGGTGCCCGGTGTCACGCCAGCACAGCAGGAGGACTTCGCGCACGGTGGAGCTTCTCTCGGTCGGCAGGTCCCGGTCGGGACGACGGATGTCGCCGTACACCCTAACCCGTGCACCCGTCCAGTAAGCTCCCGCCGCATCGACCCGCGGATTCCCATCCCGGGCAGGCGGGACTGCGGCGGCTTGCCCGCTCTGTGCGAGACTCTGCGCCGTGCCGAGAGCTGAAATCGAGCCAGCCGAGGCCGTGGCGGCGCATGCCCCACGGCGCGGACGGCCGTCCCTGTCCCGGTTCGCGCGACGGGCGACATTGCGCCGTTCGCTGCGGCTGCTCGGCAGCTTCCGGTTCGAGCAGACCGATCCCGCGCTGTTCTATGGTGGCCTCGCCGCCGACAGCGCCGCGATGATCGGCGATTTCTATGCCGATATCACCGGGCGAGGGCTCGAGGGCGCGACGATCCTGGATGTGGGCGGGGGCCCCGGCTACTTCGCCGACGAATTCGTCAAGACGGGTGCACGGTATATCCCGGTCGAGCCCGATCCGTCCGAGATGCATGCCGCCGGACTGTCGGTGCCCGGCGCGGTGCGCGGCTCCGGCATGGCATTGCCGTTCCGCGACGACGCCGTGGACATCTGCTTCTCGTCGAATGTCGCCGAGCATGTGCCGCAGCCATGGGTCATGGCCGATGAGATGGTGCGGGTGACCCGCCCCGGCGGGCTGATCGTGCTGTCGTACACGGTGTGGCACGGACCGTTCGGCGGGCACGAAACCGGTCCCTGGCACTACCTCGGCGGGGAGTTCGCCGCGCGCCGGTACCGTCGCAAGACCGGCCGGGAGCCGAAGAACCGCTTCGGGAAGTCGCTGTTCGCGGTCGGTGCCGTCGATGGGTTGCGTTGGGCGGCAAGCACTTCCGCCGATGTGCGAACCGTATTCCCGCGCTACCACCCGCGTTGGGCCTGGTGGGTGGTCCACATACCGGTACTGCGGGAGTTATTGGTGAGCAATTTGGTGGTAGTGGCGACCAAGTAGGGCGACTACTTCTCCAACCAGCCCCGGCGCCAGCTTCTGCGCCCGCATGCGTTCGCCGTTGCCACCCATGGTGATTCCTGAATCGCCAGGCCGACCGTCTCTAGTGTGGTTAGTCCGACTTGATCGGCCAGCATGCCGACGACCGCGACCGCCTCGGCGGCCTGCATCGCTGCTGTTGCCTGCTCGATGGTCAGCGTCCGGCCCGGCAGGAAGGAAACCACCCACCCGCCCGCGCCCACACTTTTAGCTTGATGCTCGGTCTGATCGCTGGTCATCAGCGACCGACCGATCACTTGCACCGCCATGACTCTGACTCCCCAATTGCCGTAATCGGTTCATGAATCGAGCGAGCTGATCAGAGCTACAAGCATGACGTTTGCAGCAACAGAACGCAATAGTGCGTTCTCTGGAAAGCGAACCAGCAGGTTGGAATTCGTCCTGTTCAGAATGTTGCCCGGTCGGAAAACTGAAACAGGTTACAGACAATCGAGCGACAAAACTGTAACGTGTTCTCATGGATTACGACAGCTTGTTCATCGGCGGCCGGTGGACCGCGCCAGCCTCCACCGAGCGCCTCCAGGTCATCTCACCGGCGACGGTCGAGACGGTGGGCAGCGTCCCGGTGGTGGGCCGCGCCGACGTCGACGCCGCCGTCGCCGCCGCCAGGCACGCCTTCGACAACGGTCCGTGGCCGTCCACCCCGCCCGAGGAGCGCGCCCAGGTGCTGACGCGCGCCGCGCGCCTGATCGAGGAGCGTTCGGCCGATCTGCTCGCCACGCTCACCGCGGAGATGGGCGCACCGCAGATGATCGCCATGACGCTCAACCAGATTCCGGCGGTGGCCGCGCTCGACGCGTACGCCGGACTGGCAAAGTCCTTCCCCTGGAACGAAACTCGCACCGGCATGTTCGGCACCTCGCGGGTCTCGCGCGAGCCGCGCGGTGTCGTCGCGGCCATCACCGCATGGAATGTGCCGCTGTTCCTCGCGGCCAATAAGCTCGCGCCCGCGTTGCTCGCCGGGTGCACGATCGTGCTCAAGCCCGCGCCGCTGACGCCACTGACCGCCAATAAGATCGCCGACATCTTCACCGATGCGGGCCTGCCCGAGGGTGTGCTGTCGATCCTGCCGGCCGAAGCCGACGCCGCCGAATATCTCGTCTCGCATCCGGGCGTCGACAAGATCACCTTCACCGGTAGCACCGCGGTCGGCCGCAAAATCGGCGCTATCGCGACCGGTCAGCTCAAGAGCGTCTCGCTCGAACTCGGCGGCAAATCTGCGGCAATCCTGTTGCCGGATATGGATATTGCGAACATTCCGGTGCTCGCCTTCTCCGGCCTGATGAACAGCGGCCAGGGCTGCGTCGCGCAGACCCGCATCCTCGCGCCGCGCAGCCGCTACGACGAAATCCTGGACGCGCTGGTCGAGCACGTGAAGACGCTGAAGACCGGCGATCCCACCGACCCGGCGACGACCTTCGGCCCGCTGATCTCCGAACGTCAGCGCGAACGCGTCGAGGGCTATATCGCCAAGGGCAAGGAAGAGGGCGCGCGGCTGGTGCTCGGCGGCGGCCGCCCGGCCGATCTGGATCGCGGCTGGTTCGTCGAGCCGACCATCTTCGCCGATGTCGACAACAAGTCGACCATCGCGCAGGAGGAGATTTTCGGCCCGGTCCTCTCGGTCATCCCCTACGAGACCGAGGACGAGGCGGTGGCCATCGCCAACGACTCCGTCTACGGCTTGGCCGGCTCGGTCTGGACCACCGATATCGAACACGGCGCGCAGATCGCGGCCCAGGTACGCACCGGCACCTATGCGATCAACTGGTATGCGTTCGATCCCAGCTCGCCCTTCGGCGGATACAAGACCTCCGGTCTCGGCCGGGAGAACGGACCGGAGGGTCTGGACGCATTCTGCGAGCAGAAATCGCTGCTGATGCCGCTGGGTTGGACGGGGTGATCAGTCTTCCGGCATGACCACCCGGAGAACGGGCTGGCGATTGTTACCCGGTGCGCTGATAGTGCGCGGCGCACCGGGGGAATCGACGATTTCGACACGCCAGCCCGGCGGCAGCACGGCCTCCAACCGGCTCGCGGCGCGCCGCAGCGGTGTGCTCGCGGTCGCTAGCTCGATCCCGGAAACCTCGGGAACCGTGAACGGGCCGATTTCCAGATCGGTCATTGCACCAACCACCTCTCACGCGTCGATCGAATCGTCAGCCGCGAAACCGCGGGTTCACGAATCGAAAGGGAAGTAGTTCAGGTCGATCTAAGTTGTACGGTTAATGCTTGGCAATCGAGCTGGCCGGTCATGAGACAGAGAACACGCGAAGCATAGGCCACTGCCGGGCAACCCCGCACAACAAGCTTCTATGTTCAGGCAAATCAACCGTAGCGCACCCGGGGCAGCCAATCCGGCGATCCGGAACAGTGCCCGCTCGGAGCCGCCGAATACCGGCCGACGATCCGCTAGCGGCGCAGCGAACGGCGATATCCGGCGGGCGTCGTTCCGGTGGCCGCGCGCAGATGCACCCGTAGCGCCGTGACGCTGCCGAATCCGGACTGTGCCGCAACGACTTCGACGGGCAGTTCGGTGGTCTCCAGCAACTCCCGAGCGCGCACTGTGCGCTGCGCCTCTAGCCAGCGCCGCGGCGTGCTGCCGACCTCGGCCTTGAACCGGCGGATGAAGGTCCGCTCACTCATCAGCGCATGTCCGGCGAGCGCCGAAACATCCGGCGCCGCAGCCGGATTCGCTGCCGCCCAGGCCATGGTGGCGGCGAGTGCGCCGGGGAAGTCGTTGCCGCCCAAGGCATCCGGGATGTACTGAGCCTGGCCGCCCTCACGGTGCGGCGGCGTCACATTCCAACGGGCCAGCTGCGCAGCCGCGCCCGCGCCGAGTTCACGCCGCACGATATGCAGACACAGATCCATCCCCGCGGACAGACCGGCCGAGGTGAGCACGTCACCATCGTCGACATACAGCGCGCCCGGGTCGAGCCGCACCGCTGGGAACAGCTCAGCGAATTCGTCGCAATACGCCCAATGCGTGGTGGCGGGGCGACCGTCCAGCAAGCCGGCCCGCGCCAAGATGAACGCGCCGGTGCAGATGCTCACCATCGTCGCACCGCGCGCCGCGGCGGCTCGGAGCGCAGCCACCGCCGCATCGGGCGGCGGCAATGTGGGCAACCCGATGCCCGGAACCACCACGATGTCGGCGCTCTGTAGCGCTTCGAGTCCCTCGTCCACCGCGAGCCCGAATCCGTTCGGCGTCCACACCGGGCCCGGCCGCACCCCACAGGTCCGCATCTCGAACCCCACCGGCTCACCGGTCTTGCCCGGACCGTGCCGGAACGCCTGCACGGCGCACGCCAGGTCGTAGGTCATGACCCCGTCCAGCGCCAGCGCGACTACCTGCTTCACACACTCAGTCTGGCACGAATCCGAGCATTACTGAGATCCCCGCCAATCGCCAGATCACCGCCTCGGGGGTTAGACCTGAATGGCCGCATGGGTTGTCAGGAACTCCCGACAGCGCTGGAGGTCATCGGGTTTGCCGGTCGTGGTGGCGCTGGGCGGTCACCACCTCGACAGTGTGCTGACGGATCCACTCCAGAAACCGGTGCAGCGACTCGGTGAGGCCATGGCCGAGTTCGGTCAGCTCGTAGCTGACCCGAGGCGGTGTCGTCGGCTCCACGGTGCGCGAGATCAGTCCGTCCCGCACGAGCGTGCGCAGGGTCTGCGACAGCATCTTCTCGCTGATACCGCCGATCCTGGCGTGCAGTTCGGAGAACCGCTGCGGCCCGCCGCCCAGCGCGGTCAGAATCAGCATGCCCCAGCGGCTCGTGATGTGGTCGAGCACCTCACGGGCCGGGCATTCACTGTTGAATGCGTCACTCATGCCCTGCCAGACATCGCGCTGGACCTGCGGACCTACCACCATATCTGGAGCTTACCTGAAGGTATGTCCTTACCGAAGGAAAGCCTCTCGGCCTACGCTCCCGCCATGGTCACAGTCATTTTCGGAGCCAGAGGCAATGTCGGCCGCCACGTCGCGGCGGGCCTGATTTCGGCGGGCGAGCAGGTCCGTCTGACGAGTAGGGAACCCGACACCGCGGACTTCCCGCCGGGCGCGGAGGTCGTCGCGGCCGATCTGGAGCAACCGGATACGCTGCCCGCCGCACTCGAAGGCGCCGAGCGGGTATTCCTCTATGCCAAGCCCGAGGGGATCGACGGTTTCGTCGCGGCGGCCGAGTCCGCTGGAGTACAGCACGTGGTGCTCCTCTCGTCCGGGGCGGTCCTGCTGGCCAATGCCGCAGACAACCCGATCGCCCAGATGCACGCCGCCGTCGAGTCCGCCATCGAAAAGTCCGATCTGGCATGGACATTCATCCGGCCCGGCATGTTCGCCACCAACGCACTGTGGTGGTGGCAGCGGTCCATCCGCGACGAAGGCGTCGTCCGGGTCCCGTATCCCGACGCCCGGACGGCGCCCATCCACGAGAAGGACATGGCAGCACTCGCGGTAACCGCGCTGACCGAACCAGGTCACCGAGGCCACGCCTACCCCGTATGGGGTTGCGCGGCACTGACCCTGCGCGAGCAGGTGCAACACATCGGTGCGGCGATCGATCGCGATATCACCTTCGAGGTGATCCCCGTCGAACAGGCGCGGGTGGAACTGGGCAAGACCATGCCCGCGATCGGCGTCGAGGCCGTCCTGGCCGGATGGACGGCCGGGCTCACCGCGGCACCGCCGGTCTCAACGGTCATCGAGGAGGTCACCGGCCGCCCCGCGCACACGTTCGCGCAATGGGCGAAGGACCACGCATCCGACTTCCGCTGAGCAGTCGCTTCGTTCATTCGATCGGAGGACTCGGGCCGCGACTACAACAAGCCGATGGCCCGGTCCTCGGATTGGCGGAAATCCGAGCATTACTGGCATTCCTGCCACTCGTTCGGAGCACTGCCTCGGAGCTTCACTGAACGGCGAGGAACGTTGGATACGAAGGAGAACGACGTGGGTGCGCCAGCTGGGATCGATTGGGAATGGGCGACGCGGACCGGGGGGACGCTCTCCGGCGGACAGCATCGACAGCTCGCGGTCGAGCTCGCGCGGACGCTGCCGAAGCTGGGTGGCGCTCAGCTCAAACGGGTGCTCGGCAGGAGCGGGACCGGACGCCTGGAGTTCGCAGGGCTGCGGGTGCCGGATTCGAAACTCGCCAAGGCGGCGGAAACAGAAGCGCGCGAATCACTTTCGATCCAGATGCTCGAACATTCCTATCGCACTTATTTCTTCGGCCGGGTACTCGCCGACCTCGACGGTGTTCGCTACGACGACGAATTGGTTTACGTCGCCTGCCTGCTACACGATTTGCAGCTCGAAAGCCCCACTCCGGGTAAGTGTTTCGCGGTGGCAGGCGGTGAACGGGCGGCGGCGTTCGCGGTGCGCGAGGGCGCGGAACCCGAACGCGCACAGGCGATCGGAGCCGCGATCGCCGCGCACATCACCCCCGGCGTTGCCGATGATCTGAGCGATCCCGGCGGGTTCGTATCGGCGGGTGCATCGGTGGATGTGATGGGCGCGCGCTTTCCGGAACTGGACCCGGACTGGGTCGCGCAACTGTTGCGACGGCATCCACGTCACGATGCCAAGCGGCATCTGATCGCGGCGTTCAAGGCCGAGGCCGCGGCGGTGCCGAAGGGCCGCGCCGCCCTGCTGAACAGTGTCGGTTTTCTGCAACTCGTCCGGTTGGCCCCGTACTCCGAATAACCTGTCGGATAAACGAATTCGCCCGCACCATCTGACGAGGACGGTGCGGGCGAATCAGTTTCGGGGCGCTATCAGCCCAGGCGCTCCTTCAGCGCCTCGAACTCGTCGCGCACGCCGGAAGGCAGCTTGTCGCCGACGAATTCGAACCACTCCTCGATGAGCGGGATTTCCTTGCGCCACTCGTCGGCGTCGACGGCCAGCGCCTCGTCGACATCGGCGGGATCGACCTTCAGACCATCGAGGTCCAGCTGCGCGGCGGTGGGCACGTTGCCGATCGCGGTCGACTCGGCCTGCGCCGAACCCTCGATGCGGCCGACAATCCACTCCAGCACCCGGGAGTTCTCACCGAATCCGGGCCACAGGAAGCGGCCGTCGCCACCGCGACGGAACCAGTTGACGTAGAAGATCTTCGGCAGCTTGTTGGCATCGGCGTTCTTGCCGACGTTGATCCAGTGGTTCAGGTAGTCACCGACGTGGTAGCCCATGAACGGCAGCATGGCCATCGGATCGCGGCGCACGGTGCCGACCTTGCCCTCGGCCGCGGCGGTCTGCTCGGACGACAGCGTCGCGCCCATGAAAACGCCGTGCTGCCAGTCGAAGGACTCGGTCACCAGCGGAACCGTGGTCTTGCGGCGGCCGCCGAACAGGATCGCCGAGATCGGCACGCCCTGCGGGTCGTCCCATTCGGGAGCCAGGATCGGGCACTGCGACATCGGCGTGCAGTAGCGCGAGTTCGGGTGCGCGGCAAGGGTTTCGGTCTCCCGCAGGTACCAGTCGTTACCCTTCCAGTCGATCAGGTGATCGGGCTCGCCCTCCAGGCCCTCCCACCAGACGTCGCCGTTGTCGGTGAGCGCGACATTGGTGTAGACCGTATTGCCCGCCTCGATGGTCGCCATGGCGTTCGGGTTGGAGCTGCGGTTGGTGCCCGGCGCGACGCCGAAGAATCCGAACTCCGGATTCACCGCGTACAAGCGGCCGTCCTTGCCGAAGCGCATCCAGGCGATGTCATCGCCCAGGGTCTCCGCGCGCCAGCCGGGAACCGTCGGCTGGATCATCGCGAGGTTGGTCTTACCGCAGGCGCTCGGGAAGGCCGCGGCGATGTAGTACGCCTTGTTCTCCGGGGAGATCAGCTTGAGGATCAGCATGTGCTCGGCCAGCCAGCCCTCGTCGTGGGCCATGGCCGAGGCGATGCGCAGCGAGTAGCACTTCTTGCCCAGCAGCGCGTTGCCGCCGTAGCCGGAGCCGTAGCTCCAGATCTCGCGGTCCTCGGGGAAGTGGGTGATGTACTTGGTGTCGTTGCACGGCCACGGCACATCGGCCTGGCCATCGGCCAGCGGCGCGCCGACGGAGTGCAGCGCCTTGACGAACGGCTTATCGGTGCCGAGCTTCTCCAGCGCCGCGGCGCCCATGCGGGTCATCACGCGCATCGACACGACGACGTATTCGGAGTCGGTGATCTCCACGCCCAGCTTGGGGTCCTCGGCACCGAGCGGGCCCATGCAGAACGGCACCACGTACATGGTGCGGCCCTTCATCGAGCCGCGGTACAGCTCGGTCATGGTGGCGCGCATCTCGGTCGGGTCGACCCAGTTGTTGGTCGGGCCTGCATCGGCCTCGGTCTTGGAACAGATGTAGGTGCGGGATTCGACACGCGCCACATCGGAGGGATCGGAGAGGGCGAGGAAGGAGTTTGGCTTCTTGTCCTCGTTGAGCTTCTTGAAGGTGCCCGCCGCGACGAGTTGGGCGGTCAGCCGATCCCACTCTTCGTCGGAACCGTCCGCCCAGACCACCCGCTCTGGCTGAGTCAGTTCTGCGACTTCCTGTACCCAGGCGAGTAGTTCGCTGTGCTCGGTCGGCTGCTTGCCGTCGGAATCGCGAAGACCAGGAATGGTCGCTGAGGTCATGAAAACTCTCCTGAGATGGGCGGTTCACGGTGTAGCCGCCTAGGCTGACCATTTCGAGCGACCTGCGAGCAGTCGCTACGGTAAAGGCCTATGACCAGCGCGAACACACCGAGCGCCACCGTTGGCGGGAAGGCACCCGCTACGACCAGTCGAGAGCGCGTCATGGCTGGACCGCGTACAAGGACGAAGCGGACGCCCAGGTTCCTGCCTAAGAGGTTAACGCGATGTGACGACCAGTACGGAATCGGGTTCCCCCAGGCGTACCCACTAATTACCTAATCAAAAGATGCTCTATACCTATCGAGGATGGCGATATCGCGTTCGCAGGCCGCAAGCTGTCCGGGTTGCTCCGCCGCGGCTCGGCGCAATTTGGCCTCCAATTCGGCCACCTGACGGTCTATTTCGACGATTCGCTCGGTGCTCGCGCGCATCACCCGATCCGATAGCGCGGTCTCCGATTCCACCAGTGCGGTGGCGACCCGCTGCTCCAACTGGGCCTTGACGTTGACCAGCGCGTCGGCGACCCATTGACGCAGATGGGCGCGGTCGGCCACCTGCCCGCGCGCCCGCACCACCCAGGCCGCCGCACCCGCGCCGAGCAGCAACGTCACCGGCACGCTCGCGAAATCCAGCGCCTGCACCAACGAGAACGGGGCCACCAGTAGGCGTCCGATGCCGACTCCGGCGGAGGCGCCGAGCGCGATCATGAGGTGATCTTCGACACCCCGATGCCTCGGCTCCGGATCCGGGCCGACGCGGGGTGCGGGATCGCGCCAGCGCGGTGGTGTGCCGCGGTCGGGTTCCGATGCCGCGTCGAGCCGGTCGTTGAGCTGCCGCAGCCGCTGGTCGATCGTTGCGTCCACGGCATTGGTCAGCTCGTTCACGGCCTGCTGCAGGCGTTCGGGATAGTCGCCGGATTCGGCGCGGCGCAGCCGATCGAGTTCGCCGCGGGCGGCGGTATGCAGTGCGCGCACCCTGGCCCCGACATCGGTCATCAGATCGACCCTGGCCAGGTGCAGCTGGCTGCGCAGTGTGGACATGGCCGTGGCCCGGCCGCCGTCGCGTCCGGCGAGCAGTACCGCACGCTCCTCGCGCCACTGAATCGGTTCCGCGCCGGAGCGCAGCACCGCGACCTGTTCGGCGACCCGCCTGCGGGTATCGGCCAGCACGCGCGCGGTGACGGCGGCGACCCGGTCATCGGATTCGGCGCCCGACGTCGCGGCGGCCAGTTCCGCATGCAACGCGCCGAGTCCGGAGCGATCGAGCAGGCTCGCATCGCCCGCCGCGCGGCCCGCCACCGCGAGCCGCGCCGATACCGGCACGACCTCCAGATCGTCGATGCCATGCGCGGCGAGCAGTTCGACGTTGTGCGCGTGCACCGCGCGCCAGTCCTGATAGGCGTGAATCCCGTTCATGGCGAGCAGGATTCGCGTGCCGTCGGCCCGCAGGCGCTGCACCAGGTGCAGCGCGTCCGAGCCGAGGGCGCTGCCGGCGTCCAACAGGATGAGCGCGACCGCCGAGGGCGCGTTGCCCGACGGCGACGTGGTTTCGACCGCGGCACTGGCATCGGGCACCGGATCGGATAAGGCGATCCGCGGCTCGAAACGCGCCAACTCCGTGCGCAGCAGGCTCGTATTGGCGTCATCGGGCCCGATCAACGTGACCGCCGATGCCACCCCCGTTCCCTGCACCGCCCGCAGGAGCGCCATCCCCTGCGGGTTCCAGCGCGCGATGACCGCCTCGACCTCTGGAGTCAGCGACGGCTTCTCGGGCGCGGGATCCCGCGCGACGGTCGGCACCGGAGTCGATCCGCGTGACGCAACCGCCGACCGACCCGCCGCGGCGGCCGGTGCATCCGCTGATCCACTCGACGGCGATGGCTGCGGGTCCCGCGCAGCCGACCCATTCGGATCACTCGCGGATTCATCGCGCCCGAGCGCACCGGGGCCCGACGGCTCCGCATGCGTGGAATCCGGTTGTTCAGAGTCCGGCACTGCTCATCCGTTCCCATAGCCGGATATAGCCGTTGTGGACGCGCAGGGCCGCGCGGCGGGCGACGGGTGACATATCGCTGGAGACGACCGCGCGCCAGCGGGCGGCGCGGGCCAGGGCGTCGTCGGCGTCGGCCGGTGCGGGCGCGCGATATCCGGCGGCCAGGTGGGCGACCTCCGGACAGGCCAGGCCGGCACAGAGACCCAGCCAGCGGGCGTCGTCGCCGAAGAGATAGTCCTCCAACATGTCTCGCGCGTTCGCGCCATCGACCGGGACGGCCCGCGCGGCCAAGCGGGCCAATTCGTCGAGGAGTTCGCCGCCGCGCAGCGCGCAGACCTGTTCGTAGCGGCGGTGCAGCAGGCGGTGCAGGGGATCGATACCGCTGGCCGCGTGCATGATCTGCAGCAGCGCGTGCGGACCGAGGTCGGGGTCCTGGCGCAGCGCGGAGAGCGCGCAGGTCACGCCGTAGAGATCCCAGCGGTGCAGCAGTTCCTCGCGTTCGGCGACATCGGGACCGGCCGATGCCGCGACGAACAGGTCGGGCGAGAGGGTCAGCGCGGGATCCGCGGTCTCGGCGAGGCGGCGCAGTGTGGCCATATCGGCCTCGGTCACCGCACCGGCCCTGGTGCGCACGGCCAGCGAGGCGACCACCGGCAGCGTAATGGTCCCGAGGCCGCCGCTGTACTGCTCGGCGGCGGTGACCGCATCGGCCCAGCGGGATCCGATCGCGTCGGCCTTGTTCAATACCGCGACCGTGCGCTCGGGCGGCAACTCCGCGAGAATCCGCCGGTCAGCCGGCTGCGGCGCGCCCGAGAGGACATAGACGATGATGTCGGCGTCGAGTTCGGGATCGGCCACCCCCGGCTCGTCCACCGGCGCCGTCTCCACCGCCGACATCAGTGCCAGCGCGTGCAGCACGGTGCTGCGGCCGGTACGCGCGCGGCCGGTCACCTGAATGCGCGGCGGCCGACGCCAGCGCGCGATGGCGGCCCCCACCTGGCCCACGATCCGCGGATCCGCACCCGAGCGCAGCGTGGCGAGCAGTTGGTCGAGTTGGTCGAGTTCCCGCGCGGGCCCGCCCGGGCGGATCCGGGGCCCGTCGGATTCGGTGGCTGTCGGCAAAGCTGCGCACCCCCTTTTCGGTGCGCAATTCTTGCAGACGCGGGGCCGACGTACCGGGCGGACGGGCACCTCCGCAATTCACTCGAAAGGATCAGCTGCCGCTGAAGTATTTGTTCGCGGTGCGCACGGCCCAGTTGGGCGCGTATTTGGCGGCGGTCGCCAGTACCTTTGCCTGCGTACCGATTTCGTAATGCACGCGCGGCAACCGACCGCGCTTGCGGGTCGCGTCCCAGATTCCGTGCGCGACATCCTCGGCGGTCAGGCGCACGCCCAGCGATTTGGTCGAGGCGGTCTCGACCCCGTCCACCATGGCGGTGGCCACGAACAGCGGCCACACCGCGATCACCCGGATATCGTGTTGTTCCCATTCGAGATCCAGGGCCTCGGTGAGGCTTTTGACCGCCGACTTGGTCGCGCCGTAGCTGGCGAGTTCGGGTTGTCCGTAGATCGCCGAAGCCGAGCAGAGATTCACGACCTGCGCTCCGGGCGTATCCCGCAGATAGCCGAACGCCGCATGCGTGCCGATGATGACCCCGCCGAGATTGACATCGACGATGGCCTGGTGGGTGGCGAGGTCGATGGATTCGAACGGACCCGCGCGCAGGATGCCCGCATTGTTGATGAGGATGTCGAGCCGGTTCTCGTCACCGTGGAACTCCGCGAGACGTTCGGTCCAGTGCGTGTCGTTCGTCACATCCAGCACCCCGGTCCGCACGCTGCCGTCGGTGGCGTGGATGTCGGCGGCTAGGCGGGTCAGGCCCACCTCGTCGATGTCGTAGGCGCCGACGTGATACCCCTGTGCAGCGAAAAGTAGTGCCGTGGCCCGGCCGATACCCGCCGACGCACCGGTGATGAACACAGTCGGTCTGCTCATGCGCGCAGTCTAGTGCCGCGACAAGCCCCCTACCTCAGGGTTCCCAGAGATGCCGCCTTCACTTAATCTGACGTGATGGTCGGCACCATAATCGGTGTGCAGCTTCACTTTTCGAGCCCACGGCACGAACGACGGTCCCGAAGAACAAAACTTACATAACCCCCCGAGGCCCCAGGAAGCGCCGCAAATCGAATAGCCTGCCGACCACGCGGAACGCGTTCCGCACAGGTCTCGATGAGGAGGTTGCCGTGGCCGTCGATGTCGTCGGTGCTGTCGATCCGGATGCGTCCGGCAAACCACTGCTACCCAGTGACGATCCGTTCCTGCGGCCGCCGAAGGGTTTCGCGGCCCGTCCGCCCGGCACCATCCTGCGCAGCCGCCGCGTCGAACTCGCACTGTTCGGCCTTGTGCCGCAACAGGTCTCGGCATGGCAACTGCTGTACCGCAGCTGCGATCTGCACGGCACACCGGAGGCGGCGATCACCACGGTGCTGTTGCCGCTCGACGCCGATCCGGACGAGGACCGGCCGCTGCTGGCCTTCCAGACCGCCATGGACGCGGTGGCCGAACGATGTTCGCCCTCGTACGCATTGCGTCGCGGTGCACACGCGCTCGGCTCGGTCACCCAATTCGAATGGATGCTGGTGGCCAATGCCCTGCGCCGGGGCTGGGCGGTGAGCATCGCCGACCACGAAGGTCCGCACGGAAATTTCGGCGCGCCACGCGAGCCCGGTTACCGCGGGCTCGACGGGATCCGCGCGGCACTGCGCTTCACCCCGCTCGGTCTGCGGCCCGATACCCGGGTCGCGGTGTGGGGTTATTCCGGCGGCGGCATGGCCAGTTCGTGGCTGGTCGAGATGGCGCCGACATACGCACCGGAAATCGATATCGTCGGCGCGGTGCTCGGCGCGCCGGTCGGTGATCCCGGACAGGTCTTCACCAGGCTCAACGGCGGGTACTACGCCGGACTGCCCGCGATCGTGGTCGCGGCGCTGCGCCGGTTGTATCCGGCGCTGGCCGCGGTATTCGACAGCGACTGCGACGCCGAGGGACATCGCCTGATCGAACGCGCCGAACGTGCGACGCCGTTCTCGGCGATACTCGGACTGATCAATAGAGATGTCGGCCACCATCTGACCCGGCCGCTGGCGGAGGTGCTCGCCGCACCCGATATGCAAGCCATGCTCGCCGACCTGCGGCTCGGCCACTCCATCCCGACCTGTCCGCTGCTCGTACTGCAGCCGGTGCACGACCAGATCATCCATATGGACGGGGTCGACGGCCAGGTCGAGCGGTATCGGCGCGGGGGCGCGCAGGTGACCTATGTTCGGGACCGGCTCAGCGAGCATTTCTCGCTGCTCCCGCTGGCCACTCCGATCAGTCTGGACTGGCTCGGCGACCGGCTCGCCGGAAAACCGGTGCGGGAGGAGAGCGACAGCACGGTGTGGTCGGTGGCCGCCTCGCCCGCCGGGGTGCGCGGCCTGGTGGAGATGCTCGGGACCGCGCTGAAGGTGGCATTGGGCCAGCCGCTGCGTCAGGAGACCGCGCCCGCGACGCGAATCCGCCGCGTACGCGCCGCCTGACCGGGCGAGGAGTGCGGCTGCCCGCAGTCGCCACCAGACCTGTTCGAGCGACCTGCAAGCAATCACCAGCTGACCCTTTCGAGCGACCTGCGAGCAGTCACTAGCTGGCCCTTTCGAGCGACCTGCAAGCAGTCGCTAGCGGCCGATTGCTGCCCTGATCATCCGATGCTGGACAATGGACCGCGTGAACGACGCCGCGAACCACACTGCCGAGTCAGTTCCCGGACCGCCGTCCACAGCTTCGGCTCCGGCGGACGGTGGATCCCGAAAGGGGTCGGGCTCCCGCCTGTACCCCCGAGTGACGAGCTTCCGCTCGCGCCGGGGCGCGCTGACCGCGACCCAGCAGCAATCCTGGGATCGCACCTGGCCGCGCATCGGCCGCGATGTGGCCGATGAACCGTTGGACGCCACCGCCTGGTTCGGCCGCGAGGCCCCGCTCGTCATCGAGATCGGTTGTGGCACAGGCACCGCCACCGCCGCGATGGCACAGGCGGAACCGCATCTGAATCTGATCGGCATCGAGGTGTACCAGCCCGGTCTGGCCCAATTGGTGCAGCGCATCGAGCGAGAGAACATCGAAAACATCCGGCTGCTGCGCGGCGACGCCGTAGACGTGCTGGAAAACATGATTGCTGAGCAGTCGCTCACGGGCGTCCGAGTCTTCTTTCCCGACCCGTGGCCGAAGGCGAGGCACCACAAGCGACGGCTACTACAACCCGCGACCGTCGCGCTCATCGCCAATCGCCTACGGCCGGGCGGCGTCTTGCACGTCGCGACCGACCATGCCGACTACGCCGAGTTCATCGCTACGGTCGGCGCGGCAGAACCCCAGCTCATCGGCCTGAACGAGACGACAGGCGGCGTCAGCGCGGAACATCGCGACAGCGCTCCGATCGGCTTCGAAAGGCCGGTAACCAAATTCGAAGGCAAGGCACATCGGGCCGGAAGCGCCATCAACGAGTTCATATGGGGGAAGATCGGATGATGAGCGAGCGCAGCGAGCGAGCAATTAGCTCAGCCGTCATGACGGTCATGACGGGGGCGAGCGCCGGCGAGGCGGAGTCATGAGTGTCAGCGAGATCGTGGATGTTGCCGGGGAGGTGCAGGGACCAGCAGCCGAGGTGATCGGCGCCGCGACGCCCGATGTGCGTCGGGTGCTGCTGGTCTGGGACGCCCCGAATCTCGATATGGGACTGGGCGCCATCCTCGGCGGCCGTCCGACTGCCGCCTATCGACCGCGCTTCGACGCACTGGGCCGCTGGCTGCTCGCGCGCACCGCCGAGCTATCGGTGGGCAGCGTGACCCGGGTCGAGCCGGAAGCCACCGTCTTCACCAATATCGCGCCGGGCACCGCCGATGTGGTGCGGCCGTGGGTGGAGGCGCTGCGCAATGTCGGCTACGCGGTCTTCGCCAAGCCCAAGATCGATGAGGACTCCGATGTCGACGCGGACATGCTCGCGCACATCGAGCTACGCAGTCGCGGCGCCGGACTGGCCGGCATCATGGTCGCCTCCGCCGACGGCCAGGCCTTCCGCGAACCACTCGAACGACTGGCCGCCAACGGAATCCCCGTTCAGATACTCGGCTTCCGTGAGCATGCGAGTTGGGCGGTCACATCCGATACCCTCGAATTCATCGACCTCGAGGACATCCCGGGTGTGTTCCGTGAACCACTGCCCAGGGTCAGCCTCGACTCGCTGCCCGACGAGGGTGCCTGGCTGCAGCCGTTCCGGCCGCTGTCGGCGCTGCTCACCTCTCGCCCTGCCCAAGGAGTCGCTTAGTGTTCACACGCTGGGGCGATCTGGTCTACCGGCTGCGCTTCGCCGTCATCGGCATTGTCGCGGCCGCACTCTTGGCACTGGGCGGTTACGGCCTCGGCCTGGAAGACCATCTCAGCTCCAGCGGGTGGGATGATCCCACGTCACAATCGGCCAAAGCGGCAAAGTTGTCCGACGAGGCGTTCGGGCGTGATCACAACAGCGATGTCATCGTGCTGTACACCGCGCTGGACGGTAAGACGATCGATGATCCCGCATTCCGGCAGAAGATCGTCGACAGCCTCAATAAGCTGCCGCGCGAACATCCGGATGAGATCGCCAAGATCAACGGCGCCTACTGGCAGACCGAAACCGGTCCGGCGTCACCGATGACGTTCGGTTCGAAGGATAAGAAGTACACCTTCGCCTCCATCGCCATCCAGGGCAACAACGACACCGATATGGTGCGCAACTTCCGGAAGGTGAAGGATGCCTTCGCCATTCCGGGTGTCGATGTGCAGGTCGCGGGTCTGCAGGCGGTGGCGGGCACGCTGAACGACACCATGGCCGCCGACCAGAAGCGGATGGAGATCCTGGCCATCCCCGCGGTCGCGGTGCTGCTGTTCTTCATCTTCGGCGGCGTGGTCGCGGCGGCGCTGCCGCTGATCGTCGGCGGTCTCACGGTGATCGGCGCCTGGGGCATCGTGCGGTTCGCCACCGAGTTCACCGAGGTCAACTCGTTTGTCTCACCGGTCGTTTCGATGATCGGTCTGGGTCTGGCCATCGACTACGGCCTGTTCATCGTCAGCCGGTTCCGCGAGGAACTCGCCGAGGGCTACGACACGCGCGCGGCCGTGCGCCGATCGGTGATGACCGCGGGTCGCACCGTCGTGTTCTCCGCGACCATGATCATCGCCAGCCTCGGCGGCATGCTCCTGTTCCCGCAGGGCTTCCTCAAATCGATCGCCTACGGCTCCATCGCGACCGTCTCGTTGGCCGCGCTGACCGCCATCACCATCCTGCCCGCGATGCTCAGCATTCTCGGGTCGCGGGTGGATATGCTCGGGCTCAAGCGATTCCGCAAGACCAAGACGGCCGAGGAAGTCGAGAACGGCTTCTGGGGCAAGTCGACCCGCTGGGTGATGCAGCATCCGCTCAAGATCGCCATCCCGATCTGCATCCTGTTGCTGCTGTTGATCATTCCGGTCAAGAACCTGGCCTTCGGCGGCATCAACGAGCGGTATCTGCCGCCGGATAACACGACTCGACTGGCGCAGGCGAAGTTCGACTCGATCTTCCCGCTACGCAAATCCGATCCGATCCAGCTGGTTTTCGTCTCCGGTAGCAGCAATGACGTCGGCAAGGTGTGGGCCGCGGCCAAGCAGGCGCCCGGATTGACGGGCACGTTCGACGTGCCTGCTCAGTCGAACACAGACAAGGAAGTGTTCCGCACGAGCGCGACGCTCGCGGATTCGGAGAACGCGGATCCGACCATCGACTATCTGCGCTCTCTCGAAATCCCCGACGGCGTGCAGATGTATGTCGGCGGACAGCCCGCGATCCAGAAGGACAGCATCGACGCGCTGCTGCACCGGATGCCGTGGATGATCGCGCTGGTCCTGTTCGTGACCACGCTGCTGATGTTCCTCACCTTCGGCTCACTGGTGTTGCCGATCAAGGCCGCGTTGATGAGTGCGCTCGGATTGGGTTCCACGCTCGGCATTTTGACGTGGATCTTCATCGACGGGCACGCCGCGAGTCTGCTGAATTTCACTCCGCAGCCGATCATGTCGCCGGTGCTGGTGCTGATCATCGCCGTCATCTACGGTCTGTCGACCGACTATGAGGTATTCCTGTTGTCGCGCATGGTCGAAGCGCGCACGCAGGGGGCCTCGACTACCGAAGCGGTGCGCATCGGTACCGCGCAGACCGGGCGGATCATCACCGCCGCCGCGCTCATCCTGCTCGTGGTCACCGGCGCGTTCGCGTTCTCCGATCTGGTGATGATGCAGTACCTGGCCTACGGCATGATCGCGGCGCTGTTCATCGACGCCACCATCCTGCGCATGCTGCTCGTCCCCGCCACCATGAAGCTGCTCGGTGACGACTGCTGGTGGGCGCCCGCGTGGATGAAGAAGGTGCAGCAGAAGGTCGGGCTCGGCGAGCCGATCCTCGACGACGAGCGGCCCGGTGGGGGTGAGCTGGTCGACCTGGTCAAGACCACGCCGATCACCGATCCGGTGACGATGCAGATGCCCGCGCTCTCCGATAGCGCGGTGAGTCGGGCGCGCAGCCCGCGTCGGCCGCGCACGATCGAGGAGATCGAGGCCGAGGCGCCGACGCAGCATATGGCCAAGATCCCGGCCGAACCGCCGGCGCCGCCGCGACCGGTTGTGGCGCCGCATGATCCGACTCGGCCGCGGGCGACTCCGCCCGCGCAGTCCCCGCCACCCGCGCCGCTCGGGCAGGCCGTTCCGCCTGCGCAGGCCGCACATCCTGCACCGCCCGCGCAGTCCGTGCCACCCGTTCGTCCTGCGCCAGAACCCATTCGGCCGCGGCCGCTGCCGAGGATTTCGGAGTCGTTCGAGGCGACGCGTCCGATTCCCCCGACGCCTAGCCCTGCGCCGCCCCCGCCGCCTGTCCAGCCCACACCGGCGCCAACGGCTTCGTCGGACCACCCGACCCACCACGCCGCACCAGAGCAGCCCGCCGCCGCGCATTCGAATGACGAAGCGCCGGACCAGAACCGGAGCAGCATCGAAAACTGGATGGCCGAGCTGCGCTCCAACCGCCGCCGCATCGGCAACCCCGAGGAAGGCCGCCACCACAGCGGCGACGGCCGCACCGTCAGTGTGAACGAACTGCTGCGCCGCCGAGACCGGGAGTAACCGAGCTCCGCTGCGCCGACTTCCGGAAGCGTCCTCCGTCACGACCTGCCGTATAGCAGCTGACCTGCGACGTTGACATTTGGCAGCCGATGCGTTCGAGCCGCGTCGAATTCCTCGGTACGGAATTCTCAGTGGCAACGACTTCGGCAAGTCCTCAGGCGTAGCGGGTACCAGCCGGGAGCACAGACGCGACTGTGCGGCAGCAACTTCGCCGGTTGCGGCCGCACATCTGCGTCGGCGGAGTGTGGCGTCGAGTCCCCTCGTGGCCCGAACCTGCGGTTACCGTCCGGCGGCTGATGCCCCAGGTATGGCCGTGGGTGAGAAGAGCGGATCAGCCGGTCGGATGTTGGGGTGTCAGTTGGTGGTGTTCTCGGAATTTCGGTTTGTGGCACCGGCTTCGGCGAAGGCTCGGGCGTAGCGGGTGCCGGCCAGGAGTAGCAGGATGCCGACTATCAGGAAGGCGGCTACTCGGACCAGGCCGTCGAGGGTGGCGAGGTCGAAGAGGAACAGTTTGGCCAAAGCGGCCGCGGTGACGAGAAGCCCGGAGCCGAGGGCCAGTTTGGCGACCGCGGCCGAGCCGGACAGGTTGCGCAGGCCGAAGAGCAGGGCGCCGGTGGCGGCGGCCATCCAGATGATGGTGGCGGCGCTGTGGCCGATGATGAAGCCGTCGGCGGCGGTGGTCGCGATGCCGATCGAGACCGTCGCCGCGGTCACGGCGTACAGGCCCGCGATGCTCGCGACGACGAACAGGGTCGATTCGTCGCTGCCACCCCTGCGCATGCCGGGGAGTCTGCGGGCGCACCAGACGGCCGTGGCGATCACTGCCAGTGCGAGGACTGCGCCCAATGCGGTCGGGATGCCCATGCGCTCCTGCGCGATCCGTTGGGTCGCAAGCGCTTCCGGTGTCACCGTGGCGAAGTACGCCATCGCGCCGACCACCGTGAAGGCCACACCGATGGCGGCGGTGACGCGCGAACGTTGCTGACCGGCCAGCCCGAGATAGCACAGCGCCACCAGCAACAGCGCGATCGGCAGCGTCCGCACCTGGGTTACCCCGATGCATGCTTCGAGCAATGCGAACGAACCGGCGATCGCGGCGACGAACCCGATCGAACCCGGAATCCGCACCAGCTCGGGCAGTTTCGGCACCGTCCGCGATGCCGCCACGGCCAACAGCACCGCCGCGTAGATCCCCGCGACCAGGGCCGCCGAATGCCGCTCGAACATCGCGGGCGCGGTCAGGAGCGGAACCGTCGACAAAGCGAAAGTCAATGCGGCGACGATATCCCCGGATCGCTTGCGCACCACCAGCACACCGCCGACCAGCCCGATCGAGACGATCGCCACCGCGGCGGTGAGCACCCAGTACACCCGCCCCTGCGCCGGATCGCCGAGGGTGGCCACCGCAATCGCGACCAAGGTCGCCAGCGTCACGGGCACCGTGCGCACCACGTGCAGGAACGGCCAGTCGCGCGCCAATTGCACTGGCACACAGGTCAACTGCAGCACGATGAGGAATGCCAGCAGCACCAATTCCGAGGTGACGAACGGTGACAGCACCGCCGCACCCACAACCACCAGCACGGCGAGCGGCTGCGACTGCCACCGCATGGCCAGCCCGACCCCGCCCGCCGCGACAGCCAGCGCAACCGCGAGCCCGAGCACCGGATGCAGCCACCCGTAGATCGCCGTCACCGCAACCACATCCAAATAGGCCCCCGCAATCCCAGTTGCGGCCAAGGCAATTCCGCCGACCCGGCCGCCAGCCCGCCCGAACACCCGCACCCCGACCCCAACCAGCGCCACCGAGAACCCCGCCCCGGCAACAACTCTCGGCACCGGCCCGAAGAACCCCGCCTGCGCCGCGAGCACCAACAGCATCACCACCCCGATCAGCGTCACCGCCACCCCGGCCACCGCCAACACCCGGCTGATCATCCCCTCCCGCTGCCACCACGGCGTCCGCGGCACCCCCGCCCCACCCCGCACCGGCGGCCGCGGTGGCCGAATCCCCGGCGGACCGGCAACCCCCGACCACTGCGGCGTGGCCATCGGCGGCCGGTACCCACTCGGAGGAACCGGACCTCCCGGAGGCACCGCCGCCCCGCCTGGCACCGCACCCGGCCGCACATAGCCAGGCCCATACCCAGGCGCGAACTGTCCCCAACCCGAAGGCGCAACTGGCGGCACATGCGTCGCGCTACCGGCCGTCCCCGAGGTTCCGGAACCGGCATCGGGCTTCGAGGGCGCTGCCGCAGCAGGTGCGTCGGGCGACGCACCCCGCGGCACGGGAATGGAACTGTCCGGGGCATCCTCGGCAGCCTGTGCGTCTGCCGAATCCTTCGAAACACCCAATGCCGCAACGGAACTCGCGGCGATCTGACAGCGCAGCAATTCCAGGTCTCGGCCGAGGACGCCCATTTGCGTTCCCAACGCAGTGAACTCACCCGACAGCCGCGAAATCAGCGCGGGATCGATAGACGTAGTCATGTCCCCAATGCTGATTTCCGCACCGCTCGGAAACATGAGTAGAAACCCACAGTCGGCACCCGAGATCTACCCGACTTGCCCAGCGCACCCCTGATCGTTGAGCCGATCTGCCGACCTATCCGTACGGAGCACCAGCCGCCCGTCGGCCTTACACCCCTTCGCTCCACCGGAACCACCCGCAACAATTTCTCCAGGCCGACATAGTCATTCGGATTGGTTGTGAAAAGTGGGAGGTCCTCGACGTTGCAGTCGAGGTGATCATCAGGTCCGCCAGACGCCGCCGAGGCTTGCGTCCGATGGCAACAACCGACGCGGACACCGGGCCGAACACCCTGGCCGCCGGTGACATGCAACCGACAGTTAGCCGACGTCGCCGATTGACCCCCGACCTGACGGTCGCAGGCGGGGGTCGGTCGATTCGGTCACCTGCTCGGGGCTCGCATGGTGGTGACCTGGTGGACGGCCTTGATCACCGCGGAGCGGGGTGGGATCCGAAGGACGCCGGGCGCCGGTTCGCCTGCCCAGTGCCAGCCGAGGGGAGAGTCGGTGGAGGGGAGCAGGACGTGGCGGCCACCGGGGATGACGGTGACGTGATGTCCGGCCAGGCACTGGCGCACGCTGATCTCGACGGGATGCGGCGGGCTCGGGGGTGCCACCAGGAAGGTCCAGGTGCGCTCGCCGGGATCGGCGACCACGGGGGCCGTAAAGGTCCGGTCCAGCGTGGCGAGGACCTTGCGGCCCAGGTCCGGTGGCATCACCAGGGCGCCGAGGATGGAGCCGGTGGTGATCATCGGGCGACCGGCCAGCAACTGGACCGGCAACCCGTACCGATGTCGCAGCATATGCGCGATTTCATGGGGAGAGTGACAGCGCTCGAACATGGCTTACCCCTCACCCCGTCCGCAGACCGGGCAGCCTCTCGCGCGTAGCGGTCCGTGCTGTTCGCGTACGCGCTGTGTGTCGCGCGCGGATCGATTGGTGTGTGCACCCGGCTCGAACGCGCGATCGGCGCGGGGAGCTCGCACGGTGTCAATCGGCATGGTGATCATTGCCGCCGCCCTTTGCATTCTCAAAGTTGCAGAAAGGCAACGGTATTCCAACTGAGCGTGAACGAGTCGTACGTAATGTCCCACTTTGGGTGAGCGCAATCACTTAACGTCGTACGCTGAAACAAGGATGTAACAAAGGACTTGGCTACATGGATGATTCGTCGATCGGCGTGCGGATAAGACTCTTCCGTGGAAAGGCGCTCACCCAGCGCCAACTCGCCGACCAAGCCGGTGTCAGCGTCGATCTGGTGCGCAAACTGGAACAGGGTGGCCGCCAGACCGCATCGATCGCCAGCCTGCAGAAACTCGCGCTCGCACTGGATGTCGACATCGCCGACCTGGTGGGCAAGCGGCACGGCATTCCGTCCGGCAATCCGGATGCGGGCATCGTCGCGATCCGGCGCGCACTGACCCCGGTCGACGATCTGGTCGGCGAGCTTCCCGACGAAGACGCGATCGGCCTCGACGAGGGCAGTCGCACAGTCGATTACGCGTGGGGCGCGTACTGGACGGGTCGCTACGAACTGCTCACCTCGATCCTGCCGTCGGGGCTCACCCAGCTGCGGGCAACGGTGCACGCCGCCCGCAACGGCACGGTCGCGCCCGCGAATGAACTGCTCGCCCGGATGTATTGGGTCACCGGCTGCACGCTGGTCCATCTCGGTCAGACCGATCCGGCGTTCCTGGCGATCCGGCAGGCACTGGCCGCCGCCGAGCTCGGCAACGACCCGCTGCTGCTGGCCACCATCCGCGGCTCGGTCGCCTGGCAGCTGCTGGTGCAGGGGCGTTACGAGGAGTCGCGCAAGGTCGCGCTGCGTGCGGCGGCGAACCTGGAACCCGAGGGCGACGAAACCCCGGCGCATCTGTCCGCGTACGGGTCACTGGTTCTGCAGGGCGCGACCGCGGCCGGCCGATCGCAGGACGTGCCCGAGGCGTTGTCGCTGGTGCAGGCGGCGGGTGAGGTCGCGCTGCGCATCGGCGTCGATCGGCGCGACTACGAAACCTATTTCGGCCCTTCACAAGTCGTCATGCAGACCGTCGATGTGAACGTGAGCTCCGAACGCTATCCGGAGGCGCTGGCCGCCGCGAAGGATATGCCCGTGAATTGTGGTCTCCCGCAAGCCTCCCGGGCCCGCCACCTCACCGATACCGCCGTAGCCTGGACCCGCACCGGCCAGCACAAGCGGGCGCTGGAGGCGCTGCTCAACGCCGAACGCGTCGGCGGCGCCGACTGGATCAAATACCAGACCCTGCCCCGGCATATCGTCTCCGAACTGCTCGACCACGATCGCCGAGTCCCGCTGCGCGCCTTCGCCCGCCGCATCGGGGTCAACGACTAGAGGCGAGAATCAGCTCCCCATCAACTTGCGCCACTGGGCGCGCAGGGTGTGTTTGGCGGTGACCGAGCCGAAGCGGATCCGGCCCTGCACGACCACATGCAGCGGGCCGAAGGGCGGTCCGGTGCGGACCTTGTTGTTGACGCTGGAGCCGATCAGGTCGACGGCATTGAGGTCGACGGTGGCCTCGGCGGGAACGATCAGGGTGAGCGAGCTGAGATAGTCGTCGACATTCACCTCGACGACCTGGGTGGACATGATCGCCTCGGTGAAATCGAGGGTGATGCCGGAGAGCCAGTTGTTCAGGTGCAGCGATGGCGCCACCTGCCAGGGGCCGCGCCGGTTGACGCCGGACAGGCGGCTGCGGATCACATTGCCCGGCGTGGCCTGCGCCGGGACCGACGGCGGCGGCGATACGGGCCGCTTCGCGAAGGCGGGTGCGGCGTTGACGAATGTCGACGGCGGCGCGGCGGGCTGACCGACGAGCCGGACACCGGGCAGATCGACCAGGACAGCGTTGAGTTCGCCGCGCGTCTTGGCGGCCAGCGCGGTATCCATCCGCTCGGTGAACTCCCCGAGTGAGAGCATGCCGAGCCCGACGGCCCGCTGCAGCAGTTGACCGACATGCTCGCGTTCGGCGTCGGAGACGCGCAGTTCACGGTCGCCGACCACGTCACCGGGGCCGAGGCCATTGGATACCGATTCTGGGCCACCCATGAATTCGAGATTACCGAGGCCCGGGCGCTCAGTACATCAGGGCAATCCCCGATTCCACCGCCGACCTGGGCCCTGACGACGTGAATCCACCGGCCCTCATCTCGCCTCCGGACGCCCGACCGGTGGCCGAATCCCTCGGCCGCCGAGCTGGCATGGCACTATTCGAGCCCTTGCTCGATCGCGTAGCGGGTCAGTTCGACCCGGTTGGCCAATTGCAACTTGCGCAATGTCGCCTGCACATGGTTCTCCACGGTCCGATGGCTGAGCCCGAGCCGAGACGCGATCTGCTTGGCGGACAACCCCTTCGCCACCATCCGCAAAACCTCGGTCTCGCGTTCGGTGAGCGCGGGCCGATGCGGTTCGTCCGGTTCGGCGGGTGCGGTCGCCATCCGCCGGTACTCACCGAGCACCAACCCCGCCAGACCGGGCGTGAACACCGGCTGCCCCGCCGCAGTGGCCCGAACGGCATCGATCAACTCCGCCGCGGACGCACTCTTCACCAGATATCCCGAGGCTCCCGCCTTGATCGCATCCAAAACATCACCACGCTCAGCCGAGGCCGACAGGACGAGCACTCGACTCTCGGGCGACACCCGCAGCACCGCCGCGGTGGCCTGCGCCCCATTCCCATCGGGCAACTGCATATCCATCAGCACCACATCGGGCCGCACCGCCGCCGCCCGCCGGGTCGCCGACCCGACTCCGTCCGCGGTGGCGGCCACCTCGAACCCGGCCTCGGCCAGATCCCGGGACACCCCATCTCGCCACATCGGGTGGTCGTCCACAACCATCACCGAAATCGCATCGCCATCGGTCACCCCGCACCTCCTGTATGTGGCACCCGGAACTCCCATTCGGTGCCGAATCCGACACCGCCCGCCTCCTCGGTCAGCAAAACCGCTGTCCCGCCCAGCGTCTCGATCCGGCCGATGATGGAGCGCGAAACACCCATGCGCCCTTCGGCTTCCGCCTCTGCCAGGCGACCCGGGGCGATCCCGACGCCGTCGTCACGCACGCTGATGATCAGCTCGTCGCCGGTGTCCTCGAGCAGCACATAGGCTTTCGCCTCCGCTCCGGCGTGCAGCGCGACATTGGACAGTGCGTTCGCCACGACCGCCGCGATCTCACCGGCTGCCCAACGCCCGACGGGCACCGGCTCACCCGGCGTCGAGACGAATACCGACGGTGTCGCGTGCACGGTCAGCAGCGGCCGCAGGTCGACATCGGCGCCACCGGTATCGCCGTGTCCGCCCTGTTCGGAGATCAGCACCCGCAGCGCCACTTCCTGTTCCGCGGCCCGCTGCGCCAATTCCTCGGTGGGCCCGCCGATCTCGTTGCCGCGCCGCTTGATGTAGCTGAGCACCTGCAGCACACCGTCGTGCACCTCACGGGCCAGCCGTTCCCGCTCCTCGGCGGCCGCGGTCAGCCGCACGGCCCGTTCCAGCTGGCCCTGCGCCCGACGCGCGGTATCGGCCGCGAGGCCGAGCGCCAGACCGATGGAGACGAGCACCGGCGCGGTCGCATCGGCCCATACGTCCTGCCCCCACTGCTCACGCACCGTCACGATGACCGAGGCGATGAGCACTCCGGAGAGCACTCCGGCGAGCGGGCCGCGCAGAATCGCCGCCGAGACAACGGCATTGGCGACCCACAGGGTGGTCGGCAGCGTCTGATGCCCGTGGTACCAGCCGTAATCGGCGACCAATCGGGTCGAGGCGATGAGCGCCGTCACCACCACGTGATCCCCGATCACCACCCACGATCGCAGCCGCGCCACATCGGGAAAGTGCCACTGCGACAACATGAATGCCGACGCGCCGGACCACACCGCCATCACCGCGATCAGCACCCAGCTCAGCTGCTGATGCTGGTAGTACCGCACCGACGCGAACTGCTGACCGACCGCGTAGAGCAATGTCACCAGCCGCAATGCCTGCACGGCCCGCCACAGCGGCGCGGTCGCCGCATCGGCCGTGCTCAACTCGGCCGGTCGGACCTCAGCCGGGCCCGGCCGAGTCATCGGAGTTGCCCTGGTCCTCCCGGATCATCTCCCGGGTCAGCGTGTCGTCCACATCGAACCGGCCGGAATCCGGTTTGTCCGGCTCCGCCGAAAACATTCGGCCCCCTTCGCCGGTGTGCAACTCCTGGAACGCCTCCTCCGCGTTATCGGACAGCAACGACCGGACCGCGGTATTCATCACCGCGACGAACGGCACCGCCAGCAAACCGCCCGCGATCCCGCCGAGCACGATGCCAGCGGCAATGGCCAGCACCACCGCCAGCGGATGGATGCTCACGGCCCGCCCGAGCAGCAGCGGCTGCAGCACATGGCTCTCCAGTTGCATCACCGCGATGATGATGCCGAGCACGATCAGCGCGGTCACCCAGCCCTTGGTGACCAGCGCGATGAAGACCGCGATGGTCCCGGCCAGAAACGCACCGACGATCGGGATGAACGCGCTGATGAACACCAGCGAGGCCAGCGGCAGCGCCAGCGGCACCCCGAGAATCGCCAGGCCGGCTCCGATGCCGATGGCGTCGACGAGCGCGACCACCACGGTGGCCCGGACGAATCCGACCAGCGTCCCGAAGCCGAGTTGCCCTGCGGTGCGCACCTTCTCGCGATGCGGTGTGGGCACGATCCGGGTGACGAAGTGCCAGATCTGATCGCCGCCGTAGAGGAAGAAGATGAGAATGAACAGGGTCAGGAAGGCGCCGGTGAGCATGTGCCCAATCACCGTCGCGGTGGTCAGCGCCCCATTGGTGAGATTGGCCTGATTGTCCTTGATCGTGTTGACGATGGTGTCGCCCGCATGGCGGATCTGTTCATCGCTCAGATGCGGTGGACCGTTGATCAGCCAGTCTTGAATCTTGTGAATGCTGTGGGTGATTTCGTCGGAGAGCTGTGGTACGCCCTCGATGAACTGCTCGACGACGAAGGTCATGATGCCCGCGACCAAACCGAGCGAGCCGATCAGCGCGACGAAAACCCCCACCGACCTCGGCACCCCGAAACGCTGCATCCAATCCACCAGCGGTGCGAGCAAGGCGGCGGCCAGCAGGCCGATGGCGAGCGGAATGACCACCGTCGCCAATTTCTGCACCACCGCCGAGATCGCGATCAGCGCGGCGAACATGACCAGCAGGCGCCACGACCATTCCGCGGAGACTCGGACGAATGGGTGGACGGAATCAGCAGCCGACCGCGCAGCAGTGGCTTTCCCCGTAGCACTTACCTTCTGGTCGGTCACCTCCGCGAGCCTAATGGCTGATCCTTTCGAGCGACCTGCAAGCAGTCGCTACGGCCAGACCGCCGCGGATATGCTCGCTGATCGAAACGCTAGATTGGTCATCGTGTCAGCGCCCTTGGAAGCGGTCAAACAGACCATGCGAACGCGCTGGCCGCTGTACCTGACATCGATGCTGTTGGCCAATGCCTTCGGCGCGGTCCTGGTGTGGGCGTTCATCCAATATGGACTCCCGGTTCCCGAGGGTGAGGCGGCCGGTGCGCGACGCACCGGCCTGGTGATTCCCGGTCTGGTCTTCACCACCGGCGGTCTGCTGAGTCTGGCGGCGTCGGCGCTCATGCTGCGTCCGGTCATGCGCTGGCAGATGCGCGGCGGACCACCGAGCCGCCAAGAGCAGATGGCCGCGCTGCACGCGCCACTGCGACAGGCGATCCTGCATCTGGTGCTGTGGTTGATCGGCGGCGCCATCCTGGCGGCCACCATCATCGTGGACGCGCCGGAACTGGCGGGCGCGGTCATCGTCACCGAATGTATGGCCGCGACCATCGTCTTCGGCTTCACCTACATGCTCGGCGAACGGATTCTGCGCCCGGTCGCCGCCGAAGCCCTCACCGAGGGCTCGTTCGACCACACCCTGACGCCGGGCGTCGGCACCAGGATGGCGATGACCTGGGGCATGGGCACCTTCGCACCGACCATCGCCATCGTGCTGCTGTGCGTCACCCAGATCTCATCGGAGGTGAAGTTCTCCGCGCAGTCGCTGGCCATCTCGATTCTGCTGCTGTGCGGTGTGGTGATCATGCAGGCGCTGGCGCTGTCCATGCTGACCGGATCGAGCATCTCCGATCCGGTGCGCCAGCTCAGCCAGGCCATCGACCGGGTGCAGGAGGGCGCACGCGACGTGCAGGTCGAGGTGTTCGACGGCAGTGAGATCGGCCTGCTGCAGGTCGGCTTCAACCGCATGATGGAAGAGGCCGCCAAGCGTCGCCAGCTGCAGGAACTCTTCGGTCAGCACGTCGGCGAGGAGGTGGCGCAGCGCGCACTCGACTACGGCACCGAACTCGGCGGGGAGACCCGATTCGTGGCCGTGCTGTTCGTCGATATGGTCGGGTCCACCGCGACCGCGGCGGAGCGACCGCCGACCGAGGTGGTCAGCCTGCTCAACGAGTTCTTCCGCATCGTCGTCGATGTCATCGACCGGCACCACGGATTCGTCAACAAATTCGTCGGCGATGCCGCGCTGGCGATCTTCGGTGCGCCGCTGGACCGCCCGGATGCGCCGACCGCCGCCCTGGCCGCCGCCCGTGAACTGCGCGAAGCCCTGCGCGAGGTGCCCGGACTCGATATCGGTATCGGGGTGTCGGCAGGTCTGGCCGTCGCCGGAAATATCGGCGCCGCGAATCGTTTCGAATACACCGTGATCGGCGATCCGGTGAACGAGGCCTCGCGCCTGACCGAACTGGCCAAGGATCGACCAGGCCGCGTACTCGCCTCGGGCAGCGCGCTGTATTTCGCCGATGAAAGTGAGCAGGACTTTTGGATAACGGGGGACGAAGTCCAGCTGCGCGGGCGGCGACGAAAGACCAGATTGGCCTGGCCGAAGGACGGTACGGATCCGCACGTCGATGCAGACAGCGAAACTGTCGGTTCGTTAGGCTGACCGCGTGACGGCCAACGGGGAACTAGCAGGCGATCCCGCACCGCGGCCGCCCGACGACCCCGCCAGCAGACATACGAAGCGGGGTAAACGGGGGAAATTCTGGTGGGCCAAATGGGTTGCCGGTATCGCATTGCTGGCATTGCTGATCGGCGAGGGTTACTACCTCTGGCCACGATTGCACGATTCCTGGAATAAGCTCACCGAAATTCATTGGGGCTGGGTCGCCGCCTGTATCTGGATGCAGGCGCTGTCGATGAGTGGATTCAGCCGGGTCCAGAAACAACTGCTGCACGCGGGCGGAGTCGAGGTCCGCCAGCACAAATCCGTCGCCGTCGTCTACGGCGCCACCGCGATGTCGGTGACGCTGCCTGCCGGACAGGTCTTTTCCACCGCCTTCACCTATCGCCAGACCCGCCGCTGGGGTGCGAACCCGATCGTCGCGTCCTGGCAGTTGGTGATCTCCGGCGTGGTCGCCACCGCCGGACTCGCCCTGCTCGGCGTCGGTGGCGCGCTGCTGGTCGGCAATCAGGTAGGGCCGTTCAAACTCATCCTGTCGCTGGTCGGCGTGATCGCGCTGGTGTGGGCGGGCAACCACCTTTCGAAGAATCCCGGCGCGCTGGAGGCCGTGCTGCGCCGCGGGCTCGGCCTGCTCAACCGAATCCGTAAACGCCCCGCCGACCAGGGCATGAGCAAGATCGCCGATATGCTCTCGCAGCTGGAATCGGTGGATCTCGGCAAGCGCGATGGCGCCTTGGTCGCGGCCTCGGCGCTGGTGCACCGCTTCGCCGATGTCGCCTGCCTCGGCGCCGCCTGCTACGCGGTGGGCGCCGATCCGAAGCTGGCCGGTCTGCTGATCGCTTTCACCGCGGGCAAGGCCGTCGGCTCCATTCCGTTCGCGCCCGGCGGCATCGTCTACGTCGACGCGACGCTCATCTACGGCCTCACCGCGGGCGCGGCCCTGCCCGCCTCCCAGGCCGTCGCCGCCGCCTTCGTCTACCGCTTGGTGAGCTTCATCCTGGTCGCGATCATCGGCTGGATCATCTTCGCCTTCCTCTTCCGCACCCCACAGGCCGACGATGCGGAATTCGAGAAGGAATTCGAACAGCGCCGACTGTAATATTTGCCGCGCCTTCGGCGCGACCCGTTCGTAAGACTCGCTCCGTGCGGGGTAACTGAGCACGGGTGTGACGAGGCAGGTGTCGAGTCCGGGGGAGGTTTGCGGGCACTACTACGCTGGCCCGCGTGAAGAAACTGGTGCCGCTGCTGGTCGATGCACTGCTGGTGATCTTGTTCTGTGCGATCGGCCGTCGCAGCCATGACGAGGCGATATTCACCGGACTGCTGAAGACGGTGTGGCCGTTCGCGATCGGACTCGCGCTCGGCTGGGTGTTGGCCGTCGCCGCAGCGAGCCGGAGGTCCGGCGAAGCGGGGCGCGCCGCGCGCTTCGACGGAACCACCCTGTGGCCCACCGGAGTTCTGATCTGGTTCGGCACCCTCTGCGGCGGCATGGTGCTGCGCGTGATCAGCGGTCAGGGCACGGCGTTCAGTTTCATCATCGTCGCGGCCTGTGTGCTCGCACTGTTCCTGCTCGGCTGGCGCGCGGCGATCAAGGCCATCAGATGAGGCGTCACGGCTGCTCGGGCTTGGCGAGGTATTGGAGCAGCCTGGCCGCCATGCGCGCGGTCGCGTCGCCGCTGTCGGCGTCGTTGATGTGAATCGCGAAGGCCAGATCCCCCGCATTCGCTATGAGCCAACCGTCGTTGCCAGCGGTGGCGACCAGCCCCGTGACATCGCGGAACGGCCGCAGCGGCGCGAATTCCGGTCGGCCCGCGCCGTCGCGCAATAGACCGCGCAGGCGGTCGGTCAGCTCCGGTGACATCGCGTTGACCTGCGCGTCGGTGGTGCTCGGCCGTCCGGCCTCGATCATCGGCGGCGGCACCTGGCCGCGCGCGATGGCGGCCGCCGCGATCGCCATGCCGAAGGGGCTGGCCAGCACCGCGTCCGTGCCGCCGCCCTGACGCACCTGCTCGGCGCTGCGACCCGCGACCGCGACCCGTCCGGTGACCTCATCCAGTCCGGGCACCTTGTAATCGACGCCGACGCCCAGACTCGGCGCGGCCTCGGCCGCATCCTGCACCGAAACGTCCTGCGGGGCCTTGTTCTTCTGCACCGCGGCGACATTGCGGAACAGGTCGATATTCGTGCCGACCGGATAGAGCCCGGTGAAGGCGACCGAACCGTGCTCGCTGGCCTGGGTATTCTGCGCGACCGCGACGACCGCGCCACTGGAGGGCTGGATCGCCACGATCGAGGCGGGCGTGCCGACGCTCACCACGGCGTCCTCGGCGGCCCGCTGCAGGCGCTGATCCATGGTGGCCGCGATATCCGGACCGGGCGGTCCCTGGTATCCGGCGATCTGACCGACGAAGCGACCGTCCTGTTCGAAAATCTGCACACCCCAACCGGCGTGCTGATCCTGGCTGTCCTGCCATTGCTTGCGCAGCGCGTCCAGCATCGGCGACCAGGTCCGACGATCGGCGGAGATGAGCCGCGGCTGCTTCTCCATGACCACGCCGGGCACCCGCGCCATCGCGGATTCCAGGATCGCGAAATCGGGTTCGCGCAGATTCACCGCGACGATCGGTTTGCCCTGCGAGGTCGACAGTTGCTGCATCAGCGATGCCCCGGTGATCAGCGGCGCGACCGGTTCGATGGCCTTGGCCAGTGCGTTGGTCGAGGCGACCGGATCGGTCGTCTTGGCCGGATCCAGCTTGATCACATTGATGACCTGCTCGGTCATCAGCGCATCGCCGACGATGTCGATAACCCGCGGCGGCGGGGTGGGCGTGGTGCGTACCAGCCGGACCGTGCGGTTGTGTTCCAGTTGCGGCATGACGACGGCGGGGTCCCAGGAGATCCGCCAGCCGATCGCCAACTTCCGCACATTGCCCTGCAGGCTGTATTTCCAGGTCTTGTTCTCGCCGAAGTTCCAGGCGACGTCCATGCTGAACAGTCCGGCCTCGCGGTCCAGACCGATGAATTGGGTCTTCTGGTAGTCGACCTTGCCCGGCTGCAATCCCGCGAACATTTGCTTCAGCGTTGCCGAAGCGGCCGTGGGATAGGAGGTCAGCTCCGCTGCCTTGGCGTAGTTCTGGTCGTCGAGCAGTTCGGTGAAGCGGTCGACGACGCTCTCGGCTTCACTGCGCTTCTCACCGGATCCACACCCTCCGATCAAGATAGCCAGCGCCGCCACCCCCGCGAGTGCGATTGCGCCCCGGACGCGATAGCGGCGGGATCCCCACACATCCATGTCGCCCACTCTTCACTCTTGTCACTCCAGTAACAAGACCACCGTACCTGAAATTAGTTGCCCGCCGCGCCGCCCCGGCCGGGACGTTACCAATGCTCAGCATCTCCAATTGTGCCCGAAGCCTATCCTTCGGGCGGCCGATCATGGGCGTTCCCCGGTCCCGCTGCGACACCCGGCGCCGCAACCGTACCGGCCGGAACGCAAAGTTGGACGAAAACGGCGGACGTCGGCGTTTCGGGGGCGAAGGGCCCCGTTGACCAGCGCACACCTCTCAATCGCGTACCACGCGGGGCCAGGCGCCAAACCCGTTCGCACAGAGCAGAACCACTGGCATCGATTGCGACGTAATCTTGTAATCAATGAAATACAGGCACCACAGTAAGTAGGTGATTCCCAATGAGGCACAGTCATCGGGGACGGGGTTTCGGACGACCGGGCGGCTGGCAGCAGGCCGATCTACCCGACCCCGCGGATGCCCCCGACTGGTTTGCCGGACGGTTGCCAAGTGACTGGTTCACCGGTCCCCCCGTCATCGAAATCGACCGCGACGAAATCGTGGTGATCGGTGAACTCCCCATCCCGCAGCCCGAGAAGCCCGCGGTATCGGACCAGGCAGACGCTCCCGCCGACGAGGTCCCGGCCGCGACGAAGGAGGGCGCCATCGCCCGATTCCGCGAGACCACCCGCCCGGCTCGCATGCAGATCGCGGACGAGGCGCAGCGCCGCTACGGGCGCAGCGTCGCCTGGGGCGTCTCGGTGGACGGCGAGCGAATCATGTTCACGCACTTGGCCGTTCCGGTCATGACCCGGTTGCGGCAGCCGGAGCGCAAGGTGCTCGACACGCTGGTCGATTCCGGTGTGGCCCGATCGCGCGCGGATGCGCTGGCATGGACGGTGCGGCTGGCGGGCAAGCATGCCGAGGCCTGGCTCGAGGAGTTGCGCACCGCGATGCGGAAAGTCGACGACCTGCGGTCGGAAGGTCCGCAGGGACTCTGATCACATCCGACTAGTGTCTTGTCCATGTCGACACCTGGTCCGATCCTGGTTCTCAACGGCCCCAACCTCAATATGCTCGGCACCCGCCAGCCCGAGGTCTACGGGTCGGCCACGCTCGACGATGTCGTCGAGCTGTGCAGGCAGACCGCCGCCCGGTACGGCCGTGAGATCGATGCGTTCCAAACGAATTCCGAAGGGGCGCTGATCGATCGGATCCACCGGGCGCGCGGCGTCGAGTCGGGCATTGTCATCAATCCCGGTGGGCTGACGCACACTTCGGTCGCTTTGCGTGATGCGCTGGTGATTCCGGAGCTACCGATCGTGGAGGTGCACATCAGCAATGTGCATGCCCGCGAGGAGTTCCGGCATCACTCTTACATCTCCCCCATCGCCACCGCGGTAGTCGCCGGAATGGGAATCCGAGGCTATGCCGCCGCCATCGAATTCCTGATCCACCGCTAGTTCCGTCGAGCGTAGTCGAATGGTGGTCGCACACACCGCATTCAACCGCCATATCACTACGCTCGGCGAGCTGCGGAACATTGCGCTAGGCGAGTCGGAAGACCGGGAAGCCCGGTGCGATTTCGGCCAGTTCGGCGTCGGTGGCGTCCTTGGTGACGCCCTCGAAGAACTTGCCGACCTCCCAGCCCCACTTCTGCAGGTAGAGGCGCAGCAGCGGCACCTTGTCCGCGTCGGCGACCTCGGTCGCGGTGAACGCCTCGACCTTGCGGCCCAGCCGCAGTTCACCATCGCCCGCTACGCGCAGGTTGCGCACCCACTGGGTGTGCCCGCGCGGTGCGACCAGGTAGCGGGTGCCGTCGGCGTCGGTCAGCAAATTGACCATGGTGGTGCGCCATTCGCCGCTCTTTCGGCCGCGCACGGCCAGCAGTCGCGAACCCATGACGCTGATGCCGAGGCGGGGCAGCCAGTTGGCGATCTTGTTCATGATCGCGTCGAGACCGGTGGGGCCGATGTAGCGGGTGCTGGCGTTCATTTTGACTCCCTTTTGTGAGCACTGCTCTCTGTTGAGATCAGTGTTCCACACTGGTTCGCGCAAAGTCAAGAGCACTGCTCTCTCAATTTTGGGCGCACAGAAGAGGAGCTGCGGCCAGGCGTCCCGGCGACCGCCGAACCGGCTCGCATGCATCATCGAGCGCACCAGATCGGCATTCTGATTACCAGATGCGGCGATAGACGCGATCGCGGCCGAGAACCGAGGCACGAAACAGCGCCCCACCGTCCCGATACCCGCGGATAGGTGGGGCGCTTCGCAGCCTCGGAGCTTGTGCCGGTAGCGGATCCGCCGGTTCGCTGACGGATCCGCCGAAGCGAATCTAGGACCCGGTGGGCGGCTCGCCGACGGTGACGTTGGTGTCGATTACGCCGAAAACCTCGCCCTGCGGCGCCTTCAGCACGCCCATGCGGCCGAAGGGGCTGTCGTCCGGGCCCATCATGACCGTGGCGCCGAGTTCGGCCGCACGCTCGAGGGCGGCGTCTACGTTGTCGTACTGGAACCAGGTGAGCCAGTAGCTCATATCCTGGCCGGGCTGCTTGCTGGAATCCATCACACCGCCGCAGCCGCCGGTGCTGCCCGGCGTGGCGAAGGTGGAGTACATGAAGTTCTCCTCGTCGCCGATCTCGGTGTAGCTCCAGCCGTACACCTTGCGGTAGAAGTCCAGTGCAGCCTGGTAGTCGCGGGTATGCAGTTCGTTCCAGCAGTAGGCGCCGTGTTCGTTGTAGACACCCGCGCCGGTGTGCTTCTTGGCTTCCCAGACGCCGAATGCGCCGCCGGTGGGATCGGCGGCGACGAACATCCGCCCGACGTCCATGACATCGAACGGCGGCATGAACACCTGCCCACCCGCCGCGGTGACCTTACCGGCGATATCGTCGGCGCTGTCCGCGGCGAAGTAGGTCGTCCAAACCGCGGGCATCGACATCCCCTGCGGCTTCGGGCCGATGCCTGCGGCGGGTTTGCCGTTGCGCATCGCCATCAGATAGCCGCCAGCTTCCGGCGGGCTATCCATGATCTCCCAACCGAAGAGATCGGCGTAGAACTCGCGGGCCTTGCCGGGATCGTCGACCTGGCAGTCGATCCAACACGGCGTGCCCTGCGGCCAAGCGGAATCACGAGTGGGCATGGTCTGTCTCCTCGAGCTAGGCGGGCTGTCCATTAGCACACTCTCAGCTAACCACCTGTTGACCTTGCGCCGGTTCGGAAACAGAGCATCGAGTCGGTTACGAGTTCACCGGATCACCCACGGCCCAGCCGGTCTGCTCGATCGGCTTGTTCTTCAGCCTCTGGTTCCAAACCGTACGAAAAGGACTTTCACCGGTGGCTGTCGGCACCGACCTCGCCGCACCGGTGGTCGCGGGGATGCGGCTGCGCCGGGAAGACTGCGTCCGGCAAGGGCGCCGCGTCCCGGATTTTTGCTACATCTGCGCGCACCCCAGAAGTCGTGGCACCCGTAAACCCGGCTTTCGGGCGGCTTCGAGCCTGGTTAGCGTCCTACGCGACAAGCGAATTCGATGATAGGACAGAGCATGAAGAGAACCGTTGTCGGTTGTGTGGCCGTGATGGCATTCGCCCTCGGAGGCGGTGCGGCAATGGGTTCCGCCGCGGCGTCACCCGGCCTCGCGCTGGAACCGGCCCCGGCGAACACCGCACAGACGGCGGCTGATGCGGCCGGTGGTACGGGATCGGCCACAGGATCTGCCGATGTCGTACTGAAACTGCTGGGAATCAACAGGGCGTGCCCCCTGTCCGCCGAGCCGATCGCGTGCCACGGGGGGCAGTGGTGACCACCGCGTAGTGGCCAGGCCCACCTCGGTGCGCTCGGACGCTGGATGTTCTCCTGCGCATCCGATGACCGGCCCGACCTGATTCGTCTCGCCGAAATCATGGTCGCACCCAGGCCCTTTCGGGCCTGGGTGGTGGTCAACGCAGTCCACGACACCCCTGCGCCCTCGGTGAGCGCAACGATCGCCTCGACCACTTTGTAGCTGATCGTCGCAGCCACGAATCGAATCCGCCGCGCGCCGAGCCAGGCGCACCAGCGGTACCTCTGAGCTTTAAAGATCGAGAGTCGACTGTATTTCTTCAACGAGGCCGGTCGTTCTCGCGGCAATGAATTTCTGACGCCTGCTCATCGCATCACTTATATCGACCAGCGAACGCAGATCATAATCCAGCGGAATTGGTACCCCGCTCAGATCGGCCACGGTACCGCCTGCGGCGTGAAGAATGTAGTGCCCGGGAGCCAGATCCCAGATCGCGAATCCTTTTGCGAATTCGACCATAGCGTCGGAAAACCCGGCAGCCACGTGACAGAGGCCGATCGATCCGAAGTCGACACCTATGCGCCCCTTTGATTTTCCATCCCCGGTGGGAGCACTCAGCGCCTTCAGAAATTCTTGTTGGCGCGCAAGAGGTTGGAACCTTTGATCGGGCCGCATCATGTAGTTAGTGACCAACGCCTCGGACAGCGGTACCCGAGACCGGGTCTGATCAAGAACATGTTCCGCGCCGTCCGCAGTGATCAAGAATGCTCGATCATTTCCATAACCATCGTCAGCTGCAATGTAGAGCTGTGCGTAATGGAATATATCTCCGACCACGGCTACCACAGGACGTGCACGCACCCGCGAGTAGACCATGACGTGGGTGTATCCGAATAGTCCGCGCACGGCCAGCTCGCTGGTATCGAGCGGATCCACCAGTACACAGACATCCGGATCCATCTCGTCTCCGACTATCTCGGGATCCGCTTCCTCTGATGCGTAAACGAACGATGGTAGGTGCTCCACCAACAGTTCTTTGTACCGTTGATGCATCCACAGATCGAAGTCGGAGAGAAAATTATCGGAATGCCGAAGATTCTCATTTTCTGCGTGACTGCCGGTCAGCGCGGCTTGAATCAGTCGCGGCCTGATTTCTCCCAGTAGTTGACGCACGAGGCTGGCGATGCGTTGCGCAAGGTCGGGAATCATGCTCTGGCCACTCCTTGGGATTGTCTCTTTCAGGGAGTTATCGCAGCTCTAGCGGAGGCTCGATACCGGGCGGGCTCATTGTAGCGGCAATGAAGATCGCTTCGAAGCCTGCGGCGCGAATGATCTTCGCTCCGGTTAGATCATCGAAACTGTCGACTTTCAAGTCTCTACTTTTTGTCATCGCACCGAATACGGCGAAATAGAGCTCAGCTTCCGGGTATTTCGCACGAACTTGCCGGGCAAGATATCCGATGACATCGGCATGCTTCACCTCGAAATCGCAGATAACTATCGCGGGAGCCTCTTGCGCTTCAGGGAAGAACGAGTCATCATCCAAATCGATGCCGTCTCGCACCTTATTGCAGCGCAGATAACCGATCTTGCAGCGCGAAAACCTCGACGAAGCCAAGAAGGTCGCCATCACAAGGCCGGCCTCGTTCACGCCGAAGCAGATTTCAACGTCTAGGCGCCTACCAACATTCTTGATCTGACGCGACAAGCGTTCGACACCGAATCCGAATGTCTCCCAGGTCAAATCCAGCAGCTGACCTGGGTGTGGGTTGGGCAGCGAGAAGACCCCGATGTCAGAGTTGCCGTATTCAACCGTCGGCACCGTAAGCGTGAACTCGTGGCCCACCTGACTCAGTGGCCCGGCCGCGGCCGGGTCGACCTCTGGCGCACGCAAAGCTGGCGACTGCCCATGTGCGGTATCCGGTCGAGTGCCGCTGTCGACACCGAACTGCCTCAGCGACAGCTGATCCTCAATCGGTAGGCGCTCATAGGCTTCCGCAATCAACGCGGTCGGCGAAACATGTTCTCGAGCTATGCCGAGTGGGCCGCGGCCGTACGCGGTGCACAAGATCAGCACGCTCGACAACGACGGCGGAGAACCCTGCCCGCGTCCGCGTGCCCACGTTTCCCAGGCATTGATGGAGGTGCCGCCGAGGCACGTCTGGTGCCCAGTGACTTCGTTGTAGCGTTCAGCGGCAAGGTCTTGGGACAATCCGGCGGCGTACCTGTGTGCCTGCAAACTTGGCACGTCCGGATAGCGAGCCATCAACTCCGTTGCCGCGCGCGTCACCGAACCCAGTTCGGTCCATAGCTTCTTGCCCGCGGCCGCCATCTGCCTGCCGCGGGCCTGAGGGCTCAGAGGCTGGTTCTTCCCGGATAAATTTCCCAAGCGCCAAACCCTTTCGCCCCGCCACGAATATCGGCTCGCACAGTCTACCCATCGCGATGGGTAACGGAACCCATTGCCGCAGTTCAACACACCCAATAGTCCGGCGAACATCGGACCGCCGCACAGGTGTCAGGTGTCTGCGTGGGTGCGACGGTTGTTGCGACCGAACAAGACCGAACCAGGCGTGCTGGTCGAAACCGGAGACAGGCGGCCATGAAGAACAAGGCGCATGACGAAGTGACGGCGATCCTTCGGGAAGCGGCCCGAGGCGGGGTCGAAGCCTTGGAAAACGTTGCAGCAGAGCTGAAAAGCCAGATTGCAACCGAACAGCCGAGGCGCAGAGCCGTGGGCTTACAAAGCGATGTGGATGCGGTGGTGGAAGATCTGACTCGGCTGGCTTCGGCATTGAAAGCCATGCCGGATGTCAACGAGGAATCCGAAGACCTTCCGTCGCACTGGATGCGCTATGACGATGGCACCTGGGTGCCGGTCTATCCGGACGGCTCGACGGGCCATCAGTTCACCTGGGCTCAAATGCTGGCGGCACGAGGCGAGGACGTCGGTGCCGCTATCGAATCCCTGATCAGCGCTGGACTGATCGCTGAGGTTCAAGAGGTTGGGATTGATGTATTCGACCATGGCAGGGGATGACGATGGGTTTCAGTTGGTGGCGGGAATCCGATTCGGACAGCTCATCTGTGCAGGACATTGTGGACCGGATACAGGCGGAGTGGAGAGCCGAAAACCAACGTATTCAGGCCAAGAGCGCGCGCCCTTCCGATGCCGGGATATGGCCTTCCGGATGGCCTCATGAAGCGCCTGAACTCGCAATGAGTGTGCCGGAAGCGCATTTGACCATGCAGCGGCATCGCGAGTGTCGCGCGGATGAGTGTCCCCGTAAGGCGGCTGCACGGCAAGCGCTGATCAGGGCAGGACGGATGAAGCCGGATGCGTCACGGGAGTACTGATCGGGACCGGCCGGTCAGGCCAGCGGTACGGGCTCCCTTCACCAAGGGGTACGGGTTCGTATTCGACGGGCGGCGGTAATCCCCTTGCTGCACAACGGATATCAATCCCCCGCTGCACGCGCCGACCCGACGGAGCCGAGGCGGGGGAACGGGGTGGTGGAGAAGACCACCTCCACCGCCACTTCGAAATACGCCGCGATCCGCAATGCGAGATGCAGGCTCGGACTGTACTCGCCGCGCTCGAGGTAACCGATCGTCTGGTAGTGCACGCCGAGCGCCTCCGCCAGCTCCCGTCGGGAGATGCCGCGTTCGGCCCGCAACATGGCGATGCGGTTGTAGATGACCTCAGTAGGCACGCTGCATCGCCTTCTCGCGGCGCGCCGCCACGCGCGACCCGGACTCGCGTCGCGCCATCCTGCGCAGCACGACCGGGGCGAGCGCCAACCCGGCCACCGCCCAAACACATAGCACGGCAATGGTTTCCAGATGCCGCCAGGAGTCGCCGAGTTCGATGGCGACCGCATCGCCGGGCAGCATCGCCGCGCGCATGCCGAGGCCGACCCAGTAGACGGGGAACACCTGCGCGACGCCTTGCAACCAGCCCGGCATCGAGGTGATCGGGTAGAAGATGCCGGATATCGCGACGATGCCCATGATCGGCAGCGAGACGAAGCCGATGGTGCGCGGGTTGCTGAACAGCGATCCGAGCACCGAGCCGACCGGCATGGTCGCGATCATGCCGAGCGCGACAATGCCGATCAGGCTCAGCCAGGAGCCGACGCTGTCCATTGCCGTGCCGTCGACCAGGAAGAGCCCGGGTATCAAGATGATCAGGAACGGGATGACCACCCAACCCGCGGTCGTGACGATCTTGCCGATCAGATAGCCCACCATGCCGTTCGGTGTCGCCTTGGCGCGCAACAGCGTTCCGTCTTGGCGGTCCATGGCGAGCATCTGCGCGATGCCGAACATCCCGTTGAAGGCGACCAGCATGCCGAGGATGCTGGGCAAGGCCAGTGACCCGAGCCCGAGGCCGCTGGCCTCGAAGGTGGCATCGCGCATGAAGAACAGCACGATGACCATGGCGACCGGCCAGAACAACATGCCCCACAGGTCCTGCGCATTGGTGAGCGATTGCCGCAGCTCGATCAGTCCGCGCCGGATTCCGGCCCGGACCGCGGTGTCGATCGGGTTCATCGCGCGACCTCCTCCAGTGAGTGGACCTCGGTTTCGAGCCGGCCGGACTCGTATTGCCGCACCAGTGCCATGTAGGTGTCCTCCAGTGAGGCGCGCCGCACCTCCAGTTCGCCGATCTCCTCGCCGTGCTGCTTGAACAGCTCGTAGACGAACTTCGTCGACTCGGTGGTGGTGTGCACGAATCGTTGTCCGTCATGGGTCCAACGGATTTCGGCCTCGCCCGCGATGCGGCGCGACAGTTCGTCGGCCGAGCCGTCGGCGATGATCCGGCCGCCGGCCAGGACCATGATGCGGTCGGCGAGCTTTTCGGCCTCGTCGAGGTCGTGGGTGGTGAGCAGGATGGTGGTCCGGTCGTCGGCGAGTCGATGGACCAGATCGTGGAATTCGCGCCGGGCCTGTGGATCGAAGCCCGCGGTCGGTTCGTCGAGGAACAGCAGTTCGGGACGGCCGACGATGCCGATCGCCACATCCATGCGGCGGCGTTGCCCGCCGGACAGCGTTGCGATCTTGCTGTTCGCTTGGTCGGTGAGGCCGACGGCGGCGATGAGTTCGTCTGTGTCCCAAGGCCGTTGGATGGTGTCGGTGCGGTAGGGCGCGTAATAGGTCCCGAGGTGCGAAAGTAGTTCGCGCACTCGCCATTTGGCGTGGTCGCGCCACGATTGCAGGACCACGCCGAGCCGCGCCCGCCAGGCTTCGTCGCCGTGCGCCGGATCCGTGCCGAGCACTTCGATCCGGCCCGCGGAGCGCATGCGGAAGCCCTCCAGAATTTCGATGGTGGTGGTTTTGCCCGCGCCGTTCGGCCCGAGTAGTACCAGCACCTCGCCCTGTCGCGCTTGGAATGTCACGTCGTGCAGAACGTCGGTCGTGCCGTACCGCATCCGCAATTTTTCGACGTCGAGCGCGACGTTGTCACCCATGGTCATCTCATCCTCCCGTTGTGAGATCGGGATGATTCGTAGCATATCTACTACATTGCGCCGCGACAATACTGCTTCTGAGTTGTGCTGCGATTGACATGCAGCCAAACGGCTGCCTATCATTGGAATGCGCAGCCGAACGTCTGCATATCCCGGAGAAGGTGGCATGGACGAGGTATTCAGAGCTCTCGCCGACCCGAGCCGCAGAAGGCTGCTCGACAGTCTCAACGCGCGCAACGGGCAAACCCTGCGCGACTTGTGCGCCGAACTGGATATGGCCCGCCAATCGGTGAGCAAGCACCTCGCGGTCCTGGAGGCCGCCAATCTGATCACCACCCGCCGCAGCGGCCGCGAAAAACTGCACTACCTCAACGCCGAACCCATCAACGCCATAGCCGACCGGTGGATCACCCGCTACCACCGCGGGCGCGTGCACGCCCTGGCCGACCTGAAACAAGCATTGGAGGCAAACCCCATGAGTGACACCGCATTCGTCTACACCACCTACATCAAAACCACTCCGGAGCGGCTCTGGCAGGCCCTTACCGACCCCGCCTTCACCGACCGCTACTGGGGTGCGAGTTTCGACACCGATTGGCGGCCCGGCTCGGAAATGGTGTGGCACCAACGGGATTGGACCAGCAAGGATGCCCAACAGGTGGTCCTGGAATCAGATCCATACCGCAAGCTCTCCTACACCTGGCACACCTTCGACCCCGCCTTCGCCACCGCATTCGACATGCACCCCGACGACGTAGCCGCATGGGCACGCGAGCCCCGCTCAAAGGTCACCTTCGAACTCGAGCCCGCCGGTCCCGAGCTGGTGAAGTTGACCGTGGTACACAACGGCTTCGAGCCCGGCAGCGCCGTCCTGGCGGGGATCAGCGGCGGTTGGCCGAGCATCTTGTCCAACCTCAAAACCTTGCTGGAAACCGGCGAGACCCTGCCGGGACCGCCCGCATAGCCACCGATCACCTGGCTGGCGGCATTGCGCTACACCTCGTTGCGAAGAGAAACGGGAAACCGATGACCGCTTTCAGTCCCGCTGCCCGGTGAACAACTGGTACACCGGAACCGGCTGACCCGCCTGCTCGCTGGCCGCGATGGCACGCCGCCACAGACCCTGCGAAGCATGCGATAGCGTCGCGTCGACGCCGACCTCCTCGCTGGCCTCGATAATGTGCTGCGCGCCCGCATCCATCATCTTCAGGCTGGCCAGGGTGCCCCAGCCGCCCGCCTTCGCCGCGGCCGCGAAATCCTCGATGAAGTACGGGTACGCCGCGGCCGAGCGCAGCGCGAAGGGCAGGAACTGGTCGATGCTGTGACCGGACTTCTCGATCACCGCGAGCGCCTGATCGAAGGCGAGCATCCAGGGGTGGAAGATGATCAATCCGGCCTGGTAGAAGACCTGCGCGAGACCGTCGTCCACACCGAGGTATTCCTGCGGGCTCAGCGGGCGCAGCAGTTCGGCATGCGCGTCGAAGACCGCGCGCGGCCCGCTGTAGAAGATGAACGACGCCGGATGCGCGATATTGTCGCCCGCCGACATGACGCCGCCGGAGATGAACTCGGCGCCGTGCCCGCGGACCCAGGCCGCACCCTTGCGGGCCTTCTCGGGTGAATCCGAGGAAAGGTTGGCGATCACCCTGCCCGCCAGGTGGTCGGTCGCCTGGCCGAGCACGTCGTACATGGCGGCGTAGTGGGTGAGACTGAGGACGGTCACCTCATTGGCGTCCAGCGCCTCGGCGACCGTGGCGGCCCGCTTCGCGCCGAGTTCGACCATGGCGTCGACCTTCTCGGTGCTGCGGTTCCACACCGTGACCTCGATACCGGCGGCCAGGAAGGCCCGGACCATGGCCTGGCCCATCGGCCCGAGGCCGACGACGGAGACGGATCCAGCGGTGCTCTGCTCGGACATTGTGTGCCCCTTCGGTTCTCGTTCGATTGGTTGTCAGCTGACCCTTTCGAGCGACCTGCAAACAGTCGCTACGGCCGGACTCCATGGTCGTTGTCGCAGGTAGGGTCGGGAAGACCGAACGTTCGGGTGCGGTTGCTTACCTCGAGGTTCGAATTCAGGTCAAAGGAGTGCGGTGGACATGAGCAGTGACGCGGATCACGAGGTGTGCGGCATGTCGCTGGCGATCGACGTCGTCGGCGGCAAATGGAAACTGCACCTGATGTGGGTGCTCGGCGCGGGTCCGCAGCGCTTCGGCCAGATCCGCAAGCTGCTCACCGGCGTGAGCGAGAAGGTCCTCGCCGAAAATCTGCGTCAGCTCGAAGCCAGCGGTGTGGTCCACCGCGAGGTCTTCCCCGAAGTCCCGCCGCGCGTCGAATATTCGCTCACCGCACTCGGCGAGGAACTCGCAGTCGCGTTGCGTCCGCTCGAAGCCTGGGGCGACCGCAACCGCCACCAACTCCTGGGAAGCCTCATGGCATCCGCGAGCTGATCGCGGACCTGTGCATCAGTGCCAAATAGCTGGGTCCGAGGGGTTCCATCGAGCGTAGTCGGATGGTGGTCGCACACGCCGCATTCAACCGCCATATCACTACGCTCGGCCAGCGGATAGCGGTGCGAGCTAGCTGGATGTGGCGCTAGTTCGAACCGTCCGGGCGATGCCATTGACCTAGCAATGCTGTGATCATGCTGGGCAGCGGCTATGACAGGTTGTGAGGTCGAATCCGCAGGTGGTGGCTGGCAATCTGTTCACCTACGCGTTCCAATAGGGGCACCGGGCGCGACATTGAGCGGGCGGGGTCCGGTTCGAGGTCGGCGAGCGAATAGGAGGCAGCGAAACCTGCGGCCCGGATCTCCGCGCGGGTGAGGAGAATTCGGCCTGCCACGGCCACCACCGGGACACCTGCTTTGCGCGCGACCTCGCAGACGCCGATCGGGGCCTTGCCGTGCAGGCTTTGGGCGTCGAGGGAGCCCTCGCCGGTGACGACGAGGGTGGCCGCGTCGAGAAGTGTTGGGAAATCGAGTAGTTCGAGTACGACGTCGATGCCGCTGCGGACATGTGCGCCGAGCACCGCAAGTGCGCCGAAGCCGGTGCCGCCCGCCGCGCCCGCGCCGGGGACTTTCGCGAAGTCCGGTGCGACGACGGTCGCCCAGTTCGTCAGTGCCGCTTCGAGAATGGGCAGGTCCCACGGCGTTGCGCCCTTTTGGGGCGCGTATACCGCGACCGCGCCGGTCGGGCCGAGCAGTGGGTTGTCGACGTCGCAGGCCAAGGTGAAGGTCGCATTCGCGATGCGTGGCTGCAATCCGGCGCGGTCCAAGCGGGCGGCATGCGCCAAAGCGGCTCCGCCCATGGGTAATTCATTGCCATCGGCGTCCAGGATGCGGGCGCCGAGGGCTTGCAGCATGCCCGCACCGCCGTCGGTGGAGGCGCTTCCGCCGAGGCCGAGGACGATGTCGGTGGCACCTCGGTCGAGTGCGTGCGCGATGACGACGCCGAGTCCATAGGTGTGCGCTCCGAGTGGATCGGCTTGTCCCCCTGGGAGTTTCGCCAGCCCGACGGTCGCGGCCAATTCGATCACGGCCGTGGTCCCGTGTACCGCGTAGGCCGCGGTATCCGGTACGCCGGTCGGGCCGGGCGCATCGACCTCGATCCGCTCCCAGCCGGCGGCCACGAATGCGTCGACGGTTCCGTCACCGCCGTCCGCGACCGGCACCTGCCGGATCTCGGCCGACGGGCAGGCGCGCGTAATGCCAGCGGCCAACGCGCCCGCGACCTCTGGAGCGGTCAGCGAGCCCTTGAACTTGTCCGGGGCAAGCACCACCCGGGGCGCGGATGTCATCCCCACATTGTCGGGGCTGGCGCCGATGGTCGCACGTCGGGCCATCAGCGCAGTGTCACCTGCGCCGTGAAGCACCGCGGAGCGCAGCGGGCCTGATCAGCGGCGTCGAGCGACCCGCCCCAGCACCGCCCACCGCATCGCGCCTGATCAGTGTGGCCGACAGCAACCGGACCCGCCCCAGCACCGCCCACGGCGTCGGGGCTGATCAGCGTGGTCGACAGCGACCCGACCCGGCACCGCCCCTGATCAGTGTGGCCGACAGCAACCGGACCCGCCCCGGCACCGCCCACCCCGTCGGGGCAGATCAGCGTGGCCGACAGCGACCCGACCCGGCACCGCCCTCGCATCGCGCCTGATCAGCGTGGTCGATGGCGGCCCGACCGACCGCCTATCGCAAAGGCGCCTGCTCGGCGTGATCGATGGTGACCACTCCGGTCCGCAGATAGGTCATCACCGCCTCGTCGACGGCGGTGTTCCCGCGCCCGAACGCACCATGGTCGCCGCCCTCGACGGTGATCAGCGACCCGCCGATCGCGCGCGCCATGGCCGGACCGCCCGCATAGGTGGTCAGCGCGTCGCGGCGGCTCTGCAGCAGCAGCGGACGGGTGCGCAGGTCCTTGCCGTTGATCGGCACCGGTTTGGTGACCGGTTTCCAGTTACCGCAGGCGGTTCCGGAGCGGACCAGATCGGCGCGTGCGTCCATCGCATTGCCGCCGGAGGCGATGGTGGCGAAGGCCGAGCCGATCAGCTCGAGTCTGCCGCGCACCGCGTTCTCATTGCAGGTGATGGCGGAGAAGACAAAGCGGCCGGTGGGATCGGTGCTGGTGGCGCCCTCGATGGCGAGCAGCTGGCGCACATTCTTCGGGTCGATATTGGCATCGGCCATCGCCCGGGCGAAGGTCGGCCAGAAGGTGCGGGTGTAGGTGGCGACGGCGGTCGCGCCGACCAGCGGAACCTGCGCGGACGCCCCGCCGGTGAGCATGAGGCGCACCAGATTCTGTACCTTGCCCGCCTGCTCCACGCTGCCGTTGAAGCCGTCGCGGGCGATCTCGGCGAGCGGCTCGGGCAGTGCGCCGGGCAGATCGGCGACGCTCGCTGGCGGCGGGGTCAGGTTGGCGTACCAGCCGCCGCCCTGGTCCGCGACCAGCCGCACCCAGTTCTGGTAGACCTGCAACGCCGTGTCACCGAGTCCGTAGTCACCGCTGTGCTCGGCGATCCAGGCGAACAGATCGTCGAGGCGCTGCTTGCCGGCGACCTGCTGCTGGGCGAACTCCTCGGTCCATACCCAGTCGGGATTGACGTTGGAGTCCAACACCATTCGATCCACCCGGTGCGGGAACAGCGATGCGTACACCGCGCCGAGGTAGGTGCCGTAGGAGGTGCCGAGATAACTGATCCGGTCGACGCCGAGCGCGGCGCGCACCTCGTCCAGATCGCGGGCGGTGCTCTCGGTGGTGATGGTGTCGAGGTAGCCGGGCAGCGCGGCGTCGCAGGCCTTCTTGATGTCGTCGCGATTACCGGCGCCCAGCGAAACCTCATCGCCCTCGGCCGATTTCGACGCGGCTGCACTGGACTCACAGCGCAGCGGGGTGGCCCAGCGCAGTCCGCGCGGCTGCACCGCGACCCGGTCGTAGTGCTGGTTGAGTTCTGCGGGCAGCGAGTCGATTCGGCGGGCCCAGTAGTCCAGGGCGTCCGCACCGGGTCCGCCCGGGTTGGCGACGATGACGCCCCGGCGTTGCGCGGTGGCGGCGATCCGGCTGACGGTGAGCTCGATGCGCGCGCCGTCGGGCTCGGCGTAATTCATCGGAACCGAGATCACCGCGCATTGCACGCCGCGGCCCTCGGTCACCGCCGAGTCCGGGCAGTCGCCGAAGGAGGCGGCCGGTGCGGCCGCGGCCGATCCCGTGACGATCGATCCGCTGATCAGGCTCGCGCTGGCCACCGCGACCAGTGCTCGTGAAAGACCCCGCGCTCGCGAAAGACCCAGTACTCGCGAAAGACCCAGCGCCCTAAACATTTTTCGTACCTCCGCCGGAAGTGTTCGGCGCGACCAAGAGCATTCTTGCCACCCCGGGACCGGTAGACAAGTCGAGCACCCGATCGGTCCGATTTGTCCTGCGGTGCACCGTTTCCCGCCCACACCGGAGTAGCGTCGAGCCATGTCGACTGAGGTCCGTAACAACACCACGCTGGAACGCTTCGAGATCTACGTCGACGGTGCCATCGCCGGATACGCCGAATACCAGGACACCGCCTCCGAACGGGCCTTCGTCCATATAGAGATCCATCCCGGGCACGAAGGCCATGGATACGGGCGAGTGCTGGTGCAGGCGGCATTGAACGCCTCGCGTCGGGAGGGCTTCGGCATTCTGCCGATGTGCCCGATGGTGCACCACTTCGTCGAGTCGAGGCCGGAGTACATCGCGCTGGTCCCGCAGTGGGCACGGCAGAAACTCGGCCTGCCGCAGTAGGGATTCAGTACGCGGCGACGGCCCCGTCGAGCGCGTGCTGCAGATCCGTGCGCACCAGCCGGGCGATCTCCGCGGGCTTCGCGGGCAACTCGGTGATCGGCACCCCGAAGTAGAAGCTGGCCCCCTTGGCCTCTTCCTTGGTGACCGGCAGGGTCGGATCGGGTCGGGGCCCGTAGCTCAAACCCATGCTGACCAGCACCGGCTCCGCACCCAACTTCATTGCCCGGAAGGCGATGTGACCGATCCCGCTGCCCACCGCCTGCACTTCGGTGTGGTCGACGTCGTTGCAGGTGCCCTCCGGAAAGACCGCGATCCCGTCGCCATCGGCCATCCGTTCAGCGCAGATATCCATCATCCGCTGACCGGCGGCATTCACCGCCCGCAGGCCGTGGTCCTTGCCGCGGAACACCGGGATACCGCCCATCATGTCGATCTTGCGGCGCTGTTCTTCTTCGAGGAACAGCTCGTCCTTGGCCAGCACGCGCACCCGACCGATCACTCTGCGCAATTCACTGCGCCAGGCCGCGGCGGCGACGGTGTACGGATCGGATTCGGAAAGATGGTTGATCGCGACGAGCAACGGTCGGCGCTCGCGGATCACCTGGTGCAGCAGCTTGCGCGCACCCTCGGCGTACGCGACGCGCGGATGGTATCGACGCCCGAGAATGGCATAGGCGCCCCACGCCTTCAGCCGGTTCTGCCGGTGTTCGCGATAGAAGTTGTAGACAGTGTCCGCATTGTCGAGGAGAACCTCGGGCCGTTCCATGGCCACACACTAACCGGTCGTTTTCCGGGGTTGTCGGGCCGCTGGCGACTGCTCCGGGGTCACTCGAAAGGGACAGCTCGCCACCGGTCCGGGAATCCACCGGCCGCTTGACCGACGAACCACCCGAGACGGTGCGATGATGTCGGAGTGGCACGCGGAGATGACCCGGACGATCGGAAGACTCGCGGCGGACACGGCGACCGCAGGCGACGCGATTTCCGGCACGGCGAGCAGGTGGTGCGCGCCGGCACCCTGCTGGTTTCGGCGACCGAATTGGTCGAACCGACCTTTCGGCGCACCGTCGTGTACATCATCGAGCACAACGACGCGGGTAGCCTCGGCGTCGTACTCAACCGCCCGAGCGATACCGCGGTGCACGATGTGCTGCCGCGCTGGACCGAGGCGGCGGCCGCGCCGCGCACCCTGTTCATCGGCGGCCCGGTCAAACGCGACGCGGCGCTATGCCTGGGTACCGTGCGGGTCGGCGCGTCGATCGCCGGTGTCTCCGGGCTACGCCGGATCGATGGCCGCGTGGTGCTCGTCGACCTCGACGCGGACCCGGACAAGATCACCCCGCTGATCGAGGGTCTGCGGATCTTCGCCGGCTACGCGGGCTGGACCTTCGGCCAGCTCGAGGGCGAACTGCAGAACAACGACTGGATCGTGCTCTCCGCCCTGCCCTCCGACCCGATCAGCACCGGCCGCTCGGACCTGTGGGCCCATGTCCTGCGTCGCCAGCCGCTGCCCCTCTCGCTGCTCGCGACACACCCGATTGAACTGGAACGCAACTAGGGACGTGGTCTGCATGAAGGAGGAAATACCGACATGCGACATGACGACTGATCCGGCGAGAACATGCATAACTCGTCGGGGACGCCCAGAAGTCAACTACCCCAACAACCGTCGGCCCGCGACGAAGCTCAGGGACTGCCCAACAACCGGCAAAAGACGCGGGAAGGCGGGGGAGCAGGTGACCAATGCCCGAAGAACAAGCCGAGCTGATGCGAGTTCTCTATCAGGAACATGCTTCGGCGCTATGGCGGTACACGCTCGGCTTGGTTCGCGATCCAGGTCGGGCCGAGGACATCGTGCAAGAGACGTTGTTGCGAGCTTGGCAGCGCCCGAATGTGCTCGATCAATCCACGACATCGGCGCGGGCCTGGTTGTTCACGGTCGCACGCAATCTCGCCGTGGATGAGCATCGCAGCGCCCGCAACCGGCGCGAGTTCCGCACCGACAACCCGCCGGAGCAGGCCGCACCGGATCAGGCCGATCGGGCCCTGGACGGCTGGCTGGTCGCGGACGCGCTGGGACGGCTCAGCGCCGATCATCGCGAGGTGATCGTGCGCGCCTACTATCGAGGACTTTCCACTCACCAGATCGCCGACGAACTCGATATCCCGGCGGGCACGGTGAAATCCCGTATGCACTACGGCATGCGGGCCCTACGGCTGGCATTACAGGAGATGGGGGTGACGAACCAATGACGGATATTGCCGACGACTACTCGACGTGGGACGCACCGTACGTTCTCGGCTCCCTGACCCGCACCGAACGGCGGGAGTACGAAGAGCATCTGGCGGGCTGCCCGGTCTGCCGGGCCGCGGTGTCCGATATCGCCGGACTCCCGGGATTGCTGGCCATGGTCGAACCCGACACCGCGCTCGCGATGATCGAGCCACCGGAAGTGCCCGCGTCCGAACCGGTCCCGCCCGCACAGCTGCTGCCCCGGCTCGCCGACGCCGCCGAGCGGCGCAGGCGCCGCAGCCGGTGGGCTTCCGTCGGTGCTGCCATCGCGGCGGCGGCCGCGGCGGTGGCCATCGCGGTTCCGGTGGTGACCTCGGTCACCGCCGTGGATCAGACGAGCACCGAACAGGTTGTGGCCGAACGCAGTATGCAGGCGATCAAGCCGAACCCGGTGACGGCCAGCTTCAAAGTCGTTCGGGCCGACGGCAAGACGCGGATCGTGATGACCTGCAGCTACGGCCCGAGCGATCAGCGCTACAACTGGAATCTCGACCTGTACGTCATCGGCACCGACGGCAGCCAGAGCAAACTCGATCAGTGGCCCGCCGGGCCCGGGACCGAGCTGACGATCGACCGGACCGTGGACAAGGCGCCGGAGCAGATCCAGGCGGTGCAGATCCGGTTGGCGTCGACGGGCGAGACGCTGCTGGCCGGCACTATCTGATACGCGGCGATCCCCCGCCTGGTAACAGGCGGGGGATCGATTGTGCCGCTGTCGAATCAGCGGGTCTTCTTGCGGAAGACCGAGGTCGACCAGGCGTATCCGAACACCGCGATGCCGACGCACCAGGCGATGGAGATGATGCCGTTGTTGCCGATCTCGGTGCCCATGAGCAGACCGCGGATGGTCTCGGTCAGCGGGGTGAAGGGCTGGTATTCGGCGAACTGACGCAGGCCGACCGGCATGGTGTCGGTGCCGACCAGGCCGCTGCCGAGGAACGGCAGCATGATGATCGGGAACAGCCCATTGCTCGCGCTCTCCGGATTCGGCGAGATCAGACCCAGCGCGACCGCGAGCCAGGTGAGCGCGAAGACGAGCAGGGCGAGCAGCCCGAATGCGGCCAGCCATTCGACCACATTCGCCGACGGCCGGAAACCGATGAGCAGTGCGACCAGAACCATGGCGACGATGCCCAGTACGGCCTGGATGAGCACACCGATCACATGTCCGGTGAGTATCGAGGACTGGGAGATCGCCATGGTGCGGAACCGGTTGACGATGCCCTTGGTGGCGTCGGTATTGATGGACACCGCTGCCGACGCGGTCATATAGGCCGGGATCATCAGCAGCATGCCGGGTGTCAGGTAGTCGATGTAGTGGCCGCCGGAGGACTTCTCCAGCGCGCCGCCGAATACGAAGTTGAACGTCAGCAACAGCACGATCGGCATCAGGACGACGCCGAAGGTCATGCTGGGATAACGCTTGGCGTGCAACAGATTGCGGCGCAGCATGGTCGCCGAATCGGCGAGCGCGTAGGACGTGCTCATCGCACGGCCTCCTTTTCGAGGGTCGGATCGACGGCATCGTCGGTCGAATGTCCGGTCAGAGTGAGGAAGACGTCATCGAGGTTGGGCGTGTGCACCGCGAGGCCCTCGACCTCGATCTGCTCGTAGTCGAGCCGGTCGAGCACGGAGCGCAGCGATCTGACGCCGCCGTCGCTGGGGACGGCGAGTGTGAACTCTTGCGCGTCGAGCAGGCGTGCGGCTTCGCCGAGTGCGCGCGTCGCGGCGTCCAGCCCGGCCTGATCGGCGAACTCGAGCCGGATGTAGCCGCCGGGCACCAGCCGCTTCAGTTCCGCCGCGGTGCCTTCGGCGACGATATGGCCGCGATCGAGCACGGCGATCCGGTCGGCGAGTTGATCGGCCTCGTCCAGGTACTGCGTGGTGAGCAAGACGGTCACGCTGTAGTCGTCGACCAGCCCGCGGATGATGTCCCACATGGCCCGCCGGCTGCGCGGATCCAGGCCGGTGGTCGGCTCGTCGAGGAAGATGATGCGCGGGTCGCCGACCAGCGTCATGGCCAGGTCGAGCCGGCGAACCATGCCGCCGGAGTAGGTGGCCGCGGTCTTATCGCCCGCATCGACCAGATCGAAGCGCTCGAGCAGTTCGGCGGCCAGGCGCTTGCTCTCGCGGCGCGGCAGATGGTGCAGATCGCCCATGAGGATCAGGTTTTCCCGACCGGTCAGCAGTTCGTCGACCGCGGAGAACTGGCCGGTCACGCCGATCGCGGTGCGCACGGCATCGGGCTCGACGGTCGGATCGTGGCCGTCGACGCGGATTTCGCCCGCATCGGCCTGGATCAGCGTGGTGAGGATCTGCACGGTGGTGGTCTTGCCCGCACCGTTCGGACCGAGGAGGGCGTAGATCGTGCCCTGCGCGACCGTGATGTCGATGCCATCGAGCACCACCTGCTCACCGAACGATTTGCGCAGGCCCAGCGCCGAAATGGCGGGGGCGCGATGACCGCTGGTCATGTTCTTCCTTTCGCGGAAATTTTCATAAAATAATGCGAATGACAGCATGAGTTATCCGCACCGCGACCGGAGTCCGGTGCGGCGTTCGATAGTGGTGTTCGGTTGTCCGGGGTGACGCTCCGGCTAGATGTCGAGTTCCTCGACCGGCGGGCGATCGGCGATCTGAGCCACCCGCTCGTAGAGCTTGTCCGGAATCTTTCCCTTCAATTCGCCCAGCGAATCGACGACCTCGAAAATGAAGTCGCCCCAGTCCTGATCACCGACGCCGAGCATGCGACGCCAGTTCGTCAGATCCTTGACCCAATTGGAGCTCTGCGGGTATTCGTCCCAGTTCGAGTACTGCGCGTGCATGACGAACTTGCCCTTCCGGCTGCGATACACCCGGACGTGTTCCATCCGCTCTTCGTTCACGTCGCGGTGCTCGCCGAGCAGGGCGCCGGAGAAGCGGACCTGGCGCACGCCGTTGTGACCGACCCGCAGCACCACCTCGTCGTAGCCCTCCAGCCTGCCCTCCTCCAGCTCGATGAACCGCCGCAGCGCGGTGGTCACCGCTCCCGAGAGGTTGCCGCCGACCAGCTCCTGCGCGCGCTGGAACAGCGGCAAATCGTCATCGGCAACGTAGATCGTCTTGTTGGGCATGAACTCACTATACGTAGATGTATACGTACACGCAAGCCTCAGGGAATTCTCAAAGTGCATCTTGCGCGAGGCATTGAACCCAGCCGGAGTCCAACTCGTATTTCACGTGTACGCGATGTGCGATCGTGGTGGATGTGCTGGGCGCGCTCCGCAGGTCGCTGCGAGAGGAGTGCCGATGCCGAGCAGGGTCGTAGATTATCTGGTTCGAGCGGTTTCCACCCTTGGCGTGCGACATATCTTCGGTGTCGACGGCGCGAACATCGAGGATCTGTACGACGCGCTCTTCGACGCGCCCTATGACGTCACCGGAATCGTTGCCAAGCACGAGTTTTCGGCCGCCACCATGGCCGACGGCTATGCCCGTTCGACCGGCGGGCTCGGTGTCGTGGCCGCCACCTCCGGCGGCGGTGCGATGAATCTCGTTGCCGGACTTGCCGAAGCGTACGCATCGCGGGTGCCGGTGCTGGCGCTGGTCGGCCAGCCGCCGACCGCATTGGAGGGGCGCGGCGCGTTCCAGGACTCCAGCGGACTCGCCGGCACCATCGATGCGGTCCGGATGTTCGGCGAGATCACCCAGTACTGCGCCCGCGTCGAGACCGCCGCCGACCTTCCCGACATGGTGGCCAGGGCAGTCGGCGGCGCCCGGCGCGGCGGGCCCGCCGTGCTGTTGCTGCCCAAGGATGTGCAGCAGAGCGATATCGGTGATGTTGCGCCGTTCCGGTTGCCACCGCCGACGCACCGGCGCGATGAGAGCGGCATGGCACGGGTGCGTGCGGCGCTGACCGCGGCCCGCAAGGTCGGCAAGATCGTGATCATCGCGGGCGACCAGGTGGCGCGCGACGATGCGCGCGGCGAACTCGCCTGGCTGGCACGGACATTGGATGCCGTGGTCGGTGTCGCGCCGGATGCGAAGGACACCTATGACAACGCCGACCCCGCATTCTGCGGCGTCGCCGGGAGTATGGGGCATGCTGAGTTGTCGGCGGCCCTGCGCTCCGCGGCGCTGTGCCTGATCATCGGCACGCCGATGCCGATCACCGCGCGCACTGGGCTGGATGAACTGCTGGCCGAAGGCAACGTCGCGCATATCGGCGTCACCGCGCCGTATGTGTCAGCGATCCACGCCACGAGCACCGATCTCGCCCTCGATCTGGCGGCGCTCGCGGATGAATTCAGCGGCGACACAAAGATGTCGAACCCCAACCGCCCGTATACGCCGCAGGCACTGACGCCCTTGCTCGTACCCGAAGCGACCGGACCCGGTCTACGCTACCGCGAGTTGGTCGAGACCATCGAGGCGCTATTACCGGCGGGCACCGATGTTTTCGCGGATGCCGGCAATACCGGCGCGGCCGTGGTGCATCATCTGCGGGTGCCGCAGGGCGGCCGATTCGTGGTCGCGCTCGGCATGGGCGGGATGGGTTACGCCTTCGGCGCAGCAATAGGTTCGGCATTCGCACGCCATCGCGGTCCCTCCGGGACCAGGCGCACCGTTGTCATCGCCGGTGACGGCGCCTTCTACATGCACGGCATGGAATTGCACACCGCGATCGAACACGACCTGCCGGTCACGTTCATCGTGCTGAACAACAACGCGCACGCCATGTGCGTCACCCGCGAACAGCTCTACTACCAGGATCGGTACAGCTTCAACCGATTTCGGCCAGCACATCTGGGAGCCGGCATCGACGCGATGTTCCCTGAACTGCCCGCGTACTCCGTCCGTACTACCGAAGACCTGGCCATCGCACTGGGGCGATGCGTCGAAACCGAAGGGCCGTCGTTCATTTCGATCGACGTCGACCCCGACGAGGTTCCACCGTTCATCCCGTTCCTCGCGACATTGGAGAAGAAGCAGTGACGACAAGCGCCCTCCCCGCCCTCAGCGATATCCCCGACGATGTGATTCCCGGCGTACTGCGGATCGAGAACTCCGATAAGGACGCCACCACCCCGATCATCATGGACATGTTGCGGTCGGTGTACCCGCACGACCAGATCTTCGGCGAATTCTGCCCGGTGCAGGCGTATATCGCCGCACCGCCGCAGGAGGTGTTCGACTACCTCGCCGATACTCGCTGCCTGGAGGAATGGACCTACAGCCTGCGCGGATTCGTGGAAACCGAGGAACCGGGGCTGTGGCTGGCCTTCGACCGGCTCGGCCCATCGACCAAGATCTTCACCCGCACCGTCGCACACCGCGAGGCCATGACCGTCGACTACCACTGCGCCTGGGACCAGAGCCAGCACCTGTGGATGATCTACCTGCTGCGGGTGATCGACGCCCAAGTGGTGTTCAACAAGCCGGGTTCGGTGGTGCTGTGGGTGAACTGCCATCACCCGTTCTACGACGAAAACCCCTATCCCGAAACGGCTCCCGAAAAGCGGCCGGTATGGGTGGGCGACTTCTGGGAGATGTTCTCCGCCGGGCACCAGCTCGAGATGGACAACCTCAAGGCGATCTGCGAATACCGTGCGGCGCACGGCCTGCCGATCAAGCCCGACTGGATGAAGTGAGGCCACACCATGATCTCGAACTCCGAAGTACCCTTTGGCCCCGGCGCTAGTAGCCTGCCGACGGTCAGCCTCGTCGATGTGGCGAGCTATCTGCCGGGTGAACCGGTCGGCACCGAATACTTCACGCAGTACAGCCGATCCGACCGGATGGCCAAGAACGTCATGTTCCGCTCGCCCAAGGCTCGCCATCATGTGGCCAGGGACGAGACCGCGGTGGATATGGTCGAGCGCGCCGTCGCGCCGCTGATCGAACGCCATGGCGCATCGGCGATTTCCGATATCGATGTGCTGATCACACACACCCAGCTCCCGGACAACCCGGTCATGGGATGCGGTCCCGAGGTGGCCCGCCGCCTCGGCATGCAGCCCCGATTCGTCTACGACGTGCACAACGGCGGCTGCGCGGCCTTCGTGCACATGATGGCGATGGCCAGGATGATCCTGCAGACCACCGACGCGCGCACCGCGCTCATCGCGGTGTCGCAGAACTGCGCGGGCCCGGTCTTCACCCAGCCCGAGATCCGCAAACTCGCCCAGGCCCCGGTGCCCGGCGACGGCAGCGGCGTCGGACTGCTCGTCAAGGACGATTCCGCACCGATCCTCGATATCGAATGCCGCACCTATCCCGAATTCGCCGGGGATATGGAGTTCTCGACCAATGGCGAGCGCAAGTACTGGGAGCCGGGCGAGGGTCAGGGCTGCGTCAGCTTCACCGAATCGAAGATCACCAAGGTGTTCGCGCGCGGCAATCGGCTGGTGCCCGAGGTGGCGCTGGCGGTCTGCGATCGGATCGGGGTGAAGGGTCGCGATATCGACACCTTCGTCACCAACCAGCCGAACCGGCTGTTCCTGCGCAACTGGCACGATGCGCTGGAACTGCCGCCGGAGCGGCATCCCGACACCTTCGACCAGTGCGGAAACCTCTTCGCCGCGGGCATTCCCGTCACCCTCGATACCGAGAACCGGGCCGGTCGGCTGCGCAACGGATCGGTCGTGCTGCTTTCGGCCTTCGCGCACGCCGGTGATTTCGCCGGGGCCGCGGCGGTGCGCTGGGGTGCGGCGCGATGAGCATGCGGTTGGCCGATGAGTCTCGGCCCTCGCAGCAGCAGCATCGCAGCCGGCGACCGCAGCCACGGTTCGATCTGAGCCTGAGCGAAAACCCGTTTCCGCCACTGCCTTCGGTACTGCTCGCGGTGAACGACGTACTGGCACAGGCCAACCGCTATCCGGAATTCCTGCCGCAACGACTGCCCCGGCTGATCGCGGGCCGTGTCGGGGTGCATTCGGATCAGGTGGTGGTCGGATCCGGTGCGACCGGGGTGGCCATGCAGATCATCCAGGCGCTGACCACCCGCGGGGCCGGGATCGTCTACGGGTCGCCGACCTTCGACGGCTATCCGATCATGGCGGAGATGGCCGATCTCGACGTCGTCCCGGTGGCCCTCGACGCCGCAGGCAATCAGGATCTCTGGGCGATGACCAGGGCCATCGACAAGCGGACCGGTCTGGTGGTGGTCTGCCGTCCGCACAATCCGACCGGCACCGTGCTCCCGGCCAGTGAGTTGAAGGCGTTCCTGTGCGCGGTGCCGCGTCGGGTGCCGGTCATCCTGGACGAGGCGTACGCCGAATTCCTCGGACCCGCCGATCAGGTCGACACCCTGGCACTGCTGAATCGGCATCCGAATCTGCTCGTGCTGCGCACCTTTTCGAAGGCCTATGGGCTGGCCGGACTGCGCATCGGCTACGCCTTCGGCCACCGCGACCTGATCGGCCGGGTGCGCAGGCTGCAATTGCCATTCGGGGTGAGTTCGGCTGCGGTGGCCGCGGTCGCCGCGTCCTACGCCGCCGAACCTGAACTCGCCGCGCGCATCCTGCGCATCACCACCGAACGCGAGGCCCTGCGCAGCGCGTTGCTACGCCGACACATCGCCGTGCCGCGCAGCTACGCAAACTTCCTGTACCTGCAGGGCCCCGGCGTAGCAACGGCGCTGCGCCGGGCCGGCATCGCGGCCAAGGCGTATCCCGACGGCAGCGCCCGCGTCGCCGTCGGAGACCCCGAGGCGGACAACGCGGTGCTGAAGGCGCTGGAGTCATTGCGCTAGGTGGTGTCGGAGCGGCGGCGTGCGCCGGCTGCGCCGCCGCCCTCAGCCGTGCTATCCGATGCAGTTATGGCGATGACCTTGCGGCTCGATGACGAAGACGACCGCATGCTGACCGAGGAAGCCGCGCGCGCCGGCCGCTCCAGGCAAGAGATCGCGAAGGAAGCGATCCATCTGTATCGAGGCGAGGCTGGCGCGCGCCATTGAACGGCACGCCGAATTGCTGGAATGGCTCGAGTGACCTGTACCGGTCCACGAGCTGCTCTCGAGCGCGCGGTGGTTCGATGGGGTTATGCGGTGGCGGAAGTACCAGGTGAATGCGGCACCGGCGCAGGGGACCGCGAGTCGGGTGCTGTTGCGATTCACGTTGGGGCGGCGCGAGGTCATCGTTCGCCAGACTGTCATCGAACCGGGTGGGACCAGCGGCTGGCACTATCACGACGGCGCGCTGCTCGTTCTCGTCGCCCGCGGCACCCTCGACCATCCCGGCGCCGACTGCGCCCCGGTCACCTACCGGCGCGGCCGAATCTTCCGCGAACCCAGCGGCCCGGCCCATCCCCATGTCGCGCGCAATCTCGGAACGCCCCCGGTGACCTTGTTCGTGCTCTACCTGACCCCGGTCGGCAGCCCGCTGTCACACCACGTCACACCGCCTGAATGCGCCGACGAATAGGCGCTGCACACGCCGACCGGATGGGCTTCCCGGCAGTCGTGCCGCACTGTCGCGGTGGGCATCGCAGTTCGAACTTCGGATGGGGATCCGCGGCAGGACCTGATGACCGCAGCTATCAATCCGGACAGGGCACTACCGCGATCCCATCAAGATGGCTTGACCAAATGGCACTCGCCAGGTGATCCGCAACCTCAACTCCTCGGAAACCCGGGAGCGAACTCAGTTGGTCGGCGCGCAAGCGTCGCGCAACGAGCACGCGCCGCAGGAAGAGCCGCAGCCGCCGATCTCCTGCGCCGGAACCAGCGCCTCGACCGCGCGAGCGGCGGCATTGGCGCCGGCGCCGAGGGTGAACAGCGCGACGGCCGCGGTGAGTACCGCGACGATTACCGCCGGGAATCCGCCCGCGGCGAGGGCGACGAGTCCGCCCGCGAACAGCAGTGCGCCAGCGGCCACGGACGTGGGGGCGGCAACGCGGTTCGCGATGCGGAAGGTCTCTTCATCGTGCAGTGCCGCTTCGGTGTGCACTCCGACAAAGCGGTTGCGCGGAAGACGGCCGGTCAGTCCGAGCACGCCGGTTGCGATGGCCACGAAGGCCAGCACGAACAGGGTGAGAGCGACGACGAACACCCAAGCAGGCTAGCGCACCGCCGCCGCGGCGCGCCGGGCCAGTCCCCCGCGACCGTCCAGCCCTTGCGCCGCGCGAGTCGGCCGAACGCCGCGCCGACAGGGCCAGTCGAGCCCGATTTTCGGTGCACGAGCCCGGACGTTCTACCCTGATAGACACAGTTATGACGGGGATCGGCGATAACAAGTAAGGCAGGACCGTGGCGGACACTCGTGCAACCGAAAGCGATGTACCGGAGCACAGGTACAACGCTGGCCTTGCCGGCCGCATCGAGCGCCGGTGGCAGCGGACCTGGGATGAGCGCGGGACCTTCCACGCGCCGAACCCGGTAGGCCCACTCGAGGGTGCGACTCCGGCGGACAAGCTGTTCGTCCAGGATATGTTCCCGTACCCCTCCGGCGCGGGTCTGCATGTCGGCCACCCGCTCGGCTATATCGCCACCGACGTCTTCGCCCGCTATCACCGGATGCACGGACGCAATGTGCTGCACGCGCTGGGCTACGACGCGTTCGGCCTGCCCGCCGAGCAGTACGCGGTGCAGACCGGTGCGCATCCCCGCGAGACCACCGAATCGAATATCGCCACCATGCAACGCCAGCTGGACCGGCTGGGCCTCGGCCACGACCGGCGGCGCTCGTTCGCGACCACCGATCCGGAGTACTACAAGTGGACGCAGTGGATCTTCCTGCGCATCTACAACGCTTGGTACGACCAGGATCTGGACCGCGCCCGCCCGATCGCCGAACTGGAATCGCAGTTCGCCTCCGGTGCGCGGACGACCCCGGACGGCCGGGCCTGGAACGACCTGCCGGCCGCCGAGCGCGCCGCGGTGCTGGACTCGTATCGCCTGGTTTACCAAACGGATTCGGTCGTCAACTGGTGCCCGGGTCTGGGCACGGTGCTGTCCAATGAGGAGGTCACCGCCGACGGCCGCAGTGAGCGCGGCAACTTCCCGGTGTTCCGGCGGCGGCTGTGGCAGTGGATGATGCGCATCACCGCCTACTCCGACCGGCTGGTCGACGATCTGGACCGGCTGGAGTGGCCGGAGAACGTCAAGGCCATGCAGCGCAACTGGATCGGCCGATCCCGCGGCGCGCAGGTCAAGTTCGATGCCGACGGCGAACATCTCGAGGTCTTCACGACCCGACCCGACACCCTGTTCGGTTCCACCTATGTGGTGCTGGCGCCCGAGCACGAGCTGGTCGACAGGCTGACCGCCGCGGAATGGCCCAAGGGCGTCGATCCGCGCTGGACCTACGAGGACGCCGGAGATCCCGCGGAAGCCGTTGCGTCATACCGCAAGGCGATCGCGGCCAAATCGGATCTGGAGCGTCAGGAGAACAAGGAGAAATCCGGCGTCTTCCTGGGTTCCTACGCGACCAACCCGGTGAACGGCGCGCAGGTGCCGATCTTCATCGCCGACTACGTACTCGCCGGATACGGCACCGGCGCGATCATGGCGGTGCCCGGACACGACCAGCGCGACTGGGAATTCGCCTCGGTATTCGGTCTGCCGATCGTGGAAGTCATTTCCGGCGGCGACATTACGACCGGGGCCTACTCGGGCGACGGCGCGCTGGTGAACTCCGATTATCTGAACGGCCTGTCCGTCGATGAGGCCAAGGCCGCGGTGATCGCCCGGCTGGAGGCCGACGGCCACGGTCAGGGCACCGTCCAATACAAGCTGCGCGACTGGCTGTTCGCCCGTCAGCGCTACTGGGGCGAGCCGTTCCCGATCGTCTACGACGAGGACGGCGCACCGCACGCACTGCCGGAATCCATGCTGCCGGTGCAACTTCCGGAGCTGGACGACTTCGCACCGGTGACCTTCGATCCGGAGGACGCCGACTCCGAGCCGTCGCCGCCGCTGGCCAAGGCGACCGACTGGGTGCATGTCGAACTGGATCTGGGCGACGGACCCAAGCAGTACCGGCGCGACACCAATGTCATGCCGAACTGGGCGGGCAGCTCCTGGTATCAGCTGCGCTACGCCGACCCGACCAATGCGGACGCGTTCTGCGCCAAGGAAAACGAGCAGTACTGGCTTGGCCCGCGCACCAGCGAGCACGGACCGAACGATCCGGGCGGCGTCGACCTGTACGTCGGCGGTGTGGAGCATGCGGTGCTGCACCTGCTGTACGCGCGGTTCTGGCAGAAGGTGCTGTTCGATCTGGGCGATGTGAGCGGTTGCGAGCCGTACCGACGGCTGTTCAACCAGGGCTACATCCAGGCGCACGCCTACAAGGACGCGCGCGGCACCTACCTGCCCGCCGCCGAGATCATCGAGCGCGACGGTAAGCACTACTTCCCGGACCCGACCACCGGCGTGGAGATCGAGGCGTTCGAGGAGTACGGCAAGATCGGAAAGTCGTTGAAGAACGCCATCTCGCCGGACGAGATGTGCGATACGTACGGCGCCGACACCTTCCGCGTCTATGAGATGTCGATGGGTCCGCTGGACACCTCACGGCCGTGGGCGACCAAGGATGTCGTCGGCGCGCACCGGTTCCTGCAGCGGGTGTGGCGACTGGTCGTCGACGAGGAGTCCGGCGCGACCCGGGTCACCGACGCGACGCCGTCGGAGCAGACGCTGCGCCTGCTGCACAAGACGATCGCCGGTGTCGATGACGATTACGCCGCGCTGCGCGATAACACCGCGGGCGCCAAGCTGATCGAGCTGACCAACCATCTGACCAAGAGCTACCCGACGGGTGCGCCGCGCGCGGTGGTGGAGCCGGTGGTGCTGATGCTGGCCCCGATGGCGCCGCATATCGCCGAGGAACTGTGGGAACGCCTGGGGCACAAGCAATCCCTGGCGCACGGCCCGTTCCCGGTGGCCGATCCGGCGCTGCTGGTCGAGGAGTCGGTGGAGTACCCGATCCAGGTGAACGGCAAGGTGCGCAGCCGAATTCAGGTGCCAGCCGATGCCGATAACGCCACCATCGAGGCGGCCGCGCTGGCCGACGAGAAGATCGCGGCGGCGCTCGGCGCAAGCGCGCCGCGCAAGCTGATCGTGGTACCGGGACGGTTGATCAATATCGTCGCGTAGCCGTATCGGCGCTCGCCCGGGCATCACTGCGATGCCTGGGCGGAACGGTCTGGGAGCTCTGGACAGCGTCGCCCTGAGCGACCTTGTCGCAGTGCGATTTCGACGCAGACGAACCGCGAGACCGTCAGCGCGGGGGCAGCAGCACGTCGTTGAGGGTGACCATGGAGAGGTTGCGCTCTTTGATGATGTCCACGAGCTGCCCGTAGACGTGGGTAACCGCGGGCGCGTTGGCGTGCCCGATGACGATCGTCTGCGGGTTGAAGTACTTACGCGCGCACTCCAGCAGGTAGTCCTCGGTGATCACCCCGGAGTCCGATAGGGAGCCGTACCACATGGTGGGCACCGTATAGCCGAGGTCCGCGGCTACCCGGTCGACGGTGCCGTTGTGGCGGCCGAAGGGCGGGCGGTAGTACGGGGTGCCGTCCACGCCGAAGTTGTTCCACAGGTAGGACTTCGCGCGCTGGAGTTGGGCGGAGATGCCCGATGCGGACTGTTTGGTCAGGTCGGGATGGTCCCAGGTGTGGTTGCCGAGCTGGATCTGGCCGGAATCGACCAACGGCCGCAACGCATCTCGGTGAATCGCCCAGGAGTCGTAGTAGGCGGTGACGAAGAAGGTGAAGCGCGCGCCGGTATCCCTGGCGAACTTGATATAGGCGCCGACCACCTCCGGGCTCGCGCCGTCATCGACCGTGAGCGCCATGCTGGTGCCCGCACCGGGTAGCGCGGTGATGGTCTGCGCCGCGATCGGCGTCTTCGGTCCGATCGGGGGCGGCGGCAGCAGCGGCGCCGGCAGAATGGGCCCGCCTCCGGCCGATCCGCTATTGAACGGCTCCCCCTCCGCCCGCACACAGCCGGTCAACGCCATCGCGGTTCCCGTAGCCAGCATCAGCAACCGACGTCTATCCACGATCCAAACCCTCTAGCTCGCTCTAGCCGCGCGCTGTCGCCCGGTCGACATAACGCGCAGGTAACGATCGGCACTGTACCCAGCGAAACTGAGCGCGAGCTGAACCTCGGACAACGCGCAAACAAAAACGACAGTATTTTGCTGTCATTTCCAGGGAGTCCGCCCGCGGGCGCGGGACGGAATCACGGCGAGCAGAATCAGTAGGGTCGCAGCACGATCTCGGTGGGATGTCCGTCGCGCGGTGTGTCGATGGCGGTGCGCACGGCACCCGCCACGGTCTCCGGGCGCAGGAACTCCTCCGGCCGGTACTCACGACCTTCACCCGCGATGATCTCGCGCTGCATATCGGTGTCGATGCGGCCGGGATGGATCGATGTCACCCGCAAGGCCGGCTCCTCCAAGCGCAACGCGTCACCGAACGCGCGCAGTGCGAACTTGCTCGCCGCATACGAGGACCAGCCCGGATTCGCTCGCAACCCGGCGCCCGAATTGATAAGCACCACATGGCCATTGGCGGCACGCAGCGCGGGCAACAACAGCCTGGTCAACTCGGCGACGGCGATAACGTTGGCTTCCAGGGTATTTCGCCACTGCTGCACAGACGACTCGGCGATCGAACCCAGGTCCGCGACACCGGCGTTGTGCACCAGCACATCCAGGCGCTGAATCGGCGAAACCGCTTCGGCCACTGCGGAATAGTCGGTCAAATCGACCGGCCATCCGGTGGCGCCGGGCAGTTCGCCTAATATCGCGCGCAGCGCCTCGGCCGAGCGGGCGCCGAGCAAAAGGTCATGGGTCGGAAAGAGTTCGCGAGCGATCGCGGCGCCCAGCCCGCGGCTGGCGCCGGTGATCAGCGCGGTCGGCTTCGGTGTGCTGGTCACGGCGTTGGTCATGGGGCTCACCGTATCCGGCCGGGCCAAAAGCCCAGCAAGGGCAGTAGCACGACCCGCATGTGTGGCGATGGACGCATATCGGTAATAGAGAGATTCACGGACGGGGCATGCCAGAGTGAGATCCGCCGCACACCAGCCGACGATGAGCCGGTCGCGAACCGCCGAGGACTTCTACCTGCCGGTGGCCCGCGACAGCCAGCCCGAGACGGACGCCACAGAACGCGCGTATCTGCGGGTGTCATCGCAGAATAGGGGGATGGCACACCCGGGTTTCACCCCAACACAGCTCGCGGCCCGCGCCGCCTATCTGCTTCGGGGCAACGATCTGGGCACCATGACCAGCGCCGCGCCCCGGCTGTATCCGCATATGTGGAGTTGGGATGCCGCCTTCGTCGCGGTCGGCCTCGCCCCGCTGAGCGTCGAGCGCGCGGTCATCGAATTGGACACCCTGCTCTCGGCGCAGTGGAAGAACGGGATGATCCCGCACATCGTCTTCGCCAATGGCGTGGACGGCTACTTTCCGGGTCCGGCCCGCTGGGAGTGCCGGAAGCTGGCCGAGCACGCCCCGGACGGTCCGGACACCTCCGGTATCACCCAGCCGCCGGTGCACGCCATCGCGGTGCAGCGCATCCTCGACCATTCCCGCCGCCACGGCCGCAGCACCAGGGCGGTGGCCGAGGAATTCCTGAACCGGCGCTGGCCTGATCTGGTGCGCTGGCATCGCTGGCTGGCCCATGCCCGCGACCCCAAGGAGAGCGGCCGGATCACGCTGTATCACGGCTGGGAATCCGGGATGGACAACTCGCCGCGCTGGGACCGGGCCTACGCGAATGTGAGCCCCGGCGATCTGCCGCCGTATCAGCGCGAGGACCTGCTGGTCGTCGCCGACCCCTCGCAGCGGCCGAGTGATCGCGAGTACGACCGCTATCTGTGGCTGGTCGAGCAGATGCGCCGGGCCGGATATGACGACTACCTGCTCGCGTCGACGATGAGTTTCGCGGTGGAGGACGTGTTCGTCACCGCGATCTTCGCGCTGGCCTGTGAGGTGCTCGCCAATATCGGCGAGGAGTACAAGCAGCCCCATGCCGATGTCCGCGAGCTGTATTCGTGGGCGGAGCGCTTCCGCGCCGGCGTAGTCGCGACGACCGACGCACGCACCGGCGCCGCCAGGGACTTCGATGTGCGCCTGCAACGCTGGATCGGCACCGAAACCCTGTCGATGTTCGCCCCGCTGCTGTGCGGCGGCCTGCCCCGCGATGCCGAACGTAGTCTGCTGCGCCTGTTCGAGGGCCCGCGCTTCTGCGGCCACCCGGACCTGCGCTACGCCCTGCCCCCGTCCACCTCACCGGTCTCCAAGGACTTCCGCACCCGCGAATACTGGCGCGGCCCGGTCTGGCCGGTCATGAGCTGGCTGTTCTCCTGGGTCTTCGCCCGCCGCGGCTGGGCCGAACGCTCCTTCATGCTCCGCGCCGAGGGCCTACGCCAGGCCAGCGACGGCACCTTCGCCGAATACTACGAACCCTTCACCGGCGAACCCCTCGGCAGCATGCAACAGTCCTGGACCGCAGCCTCCGTCCTGGACTGGCTCGGCTGACGCGATACCGAAATCCTGGCCCGGCGCGACGATGAGGCGGTCCGCCGGGCGTTCGAGCAGCAGCTCGCCATGGCGCAGTTCCAGTACGACCGCGCACGCGCGCTCGCCTGGCCGGCAGGGAACGGGCTTGGGACGCCGCCGCCGACAAGCGCGTCTAGTAAATACTGTGCAAATGCCTCATGCGCAACACTGGTCACAGAGAGGGCTAGTCGCTATCGTCGAATGGCATGGATAGCACTCGTTGGAGATCGACTCGCGCTGCGGCGTTGTCCGCGATCACTCTGGGCAGCATCCTTGTCGCAACATCGGCGGGGACGGCGACGGCCGGGCCCACCGGGCCGGATGTGTCGTCGTGGCAGCATGTGGACGGGCGGTTCATCGACTGGTTCGCGGTGAAGCGGTCCGGGCACGATTTCGCCATGGTGAAGGCGACCGAGGGGTTGAGTTACGTCAATCCGTATTTCGTGCCGGACAGCGTTTTGATGCGGGCGGCGGGGGTCGCGCGCGGGACGTATCACTACGCGCGGCCGAATCTGCCGCCCGAACCGCAGGCGGCGCTGTACGCGGCGATCGTCCTCGGACAGAACGGGCCGATGGATCTGCCACCGGTACTCGATCTGGAGAGTACGGGCGGGCTCAATCCGGGCGGACTCATCGACTGGACGCATCGGTATCTGAATACCGTGCAGGCGCTGACCGGGCGGGTGCCGATCATCTACACGTATCCGAATTTCTGGAAGTCGGCGATGGCGAATAGCAATGAATTCACCGGGTACCCGCTCTGGATCGCCGATTATCGCGGCAATGAACAACCCGAGGTGCCCGGCGGCTGGCCGACATGGACGTTCTGGCAGACCACCGACGGCGGCAGTATTCCGGGCATCGCGGGCGGCACGGATGTCAACATATATAGCGGCGCCCAAGGCGATTTCGCGCACTATGCGAATATCGCGGGTCTACTCGGCAGCAGCTGAAACAGCACGAAACCGCTACTCCCTGCAGGTCGAGTAGCGGTTTCGTGTGTTTGCGCGCCGGTCGACCAGGTGCCGATCCGGCCGCCGCCCTTCTTTCACACCGAAACGACGGCGGGCCTGGGCAGACTATCGCCACCCGCGAGGCGGGCCTTTCGGCGCTCGCGTCGTCGCGCGCGCCCGGATGCTCTCCTCGTTTGTGCCGACGTCGACGCTAAGCCTCTCGGGCAATCCACAGGCAACGGTCAGATGAACGTGCGACCAATTAGGTAACCCTCAATTTATGACCCATTCGACGTAGCGCGCTACACGTTTCCGGCGCGAGAATCGATAACAAGGACATAGGTAATCAAGTCAGGAGCAATACGATGACTCTGTCCGCAGCAAAACCCCATCTCAGCCCGCAAGCTCTCGACTATCTCGATTCGATTCTCGCGGGCGCGGTGGCCGAGGCGCGCGTCGTACTCGTGGACCACGAGGATATCGATAAAGAGGGCGACGGCGGCTGCAACAGGTGCACCCACCCCACCTGCATCGGCTTCATCCCGGGCGGCGGCGCGGTGTGCCAGCGCCCGAGCTGCCATCACAGCTTCTTCAGCCACCGCATCTTCTGAGGATGTGCACAAACAAATGTTGCTCCCGTTCGTATCGAACGAGAGCAACAGTCGGCGCCGGGGCTAGGCATTGACTTGCAGGGCGATCACGACCTCTTGTTCGTTCTCCGGCAGATAGTGCACCTGGAGTATCCGGCCGACCTGGACCTGACCGACGCTGGCCGGTGGCAGGAACTTATCCACGCTTGTCGCGAAAGTCGTTCCGTCCGGCCGGGTTACGACCAGCCCGAGCTCGATCTTGGAATGCCCGTTGCGAATCTCACCGGGAACCGCCAGCGACTGCACGACCGCCTGAGCGGTGATGCCACGCTCGGCGATATCGAGTTTGGCCTTGGTGGTGAAGCCCTTTCGGATCATCGACTCGTTCATGGCGCGCTGTGCGGCCGACATATCGCCGGAGCGGTCGACCTCGACCTTGTCCGTGCGATCGGGGAGATAGCGCACCGGCAGGACGACGCCGGGCTGCAGCAGGGCGAGTTCGGTGAGCGGCACGATCATCTTGGCGTGTGAGTCGAAGATCTTGCCGTCTGCGCCCTCGACGCTGAAGTCGATGCGGATCTGCGGCTGATCGTTGACGGTCAGACCGGTCTGCCGGAAGGACTTGATGGTGCCGATGCCGACCAGACCGTCGCGGAAGGCCGAGCTGTTGTTACCGGTGAACGCCGCAAGGATGCCCTCGCCGGTGAAGGCGAAGACCATCGGAACAATGGTGAGGGCGATGATCGGCAGCGCCAGCTGCGGTCCGACCCAGGCCAGGGTGCCGTCGTCGAAGGGACCCGAGCTGGTGTAGGTCAGGCCGTGCCAGAGGTAGTAGCCGATCGAGAGGACGAGGAAGGCGACGGCGAGCGGGCGGGCGATGTTTTTCATGATATTCCCTTGTGCGTGAACTGATTCGGGTCGCTGGGCCCCGCTCACGCCCCTCGTATCAAGGGGCGTGAGGGGGATGGCTTTCCTGGTCAGCCGCCGACCACGGTCGAGCAGGCGAAGGTGATGTCGAATTTCGAGGTCTTCGGGCCCGCCGTCGGATTGGTGAGGTCGGGGGCGCCGACGCCCTCGCCGGTGACCTTGTAGGTGTTGCCGTCCTTGACGACCTTGGCGGAACCGCCCGGCATGCCGTTGCCGAAGCCGAGGGCGTAGGGCATCCCGTTGGTGCCGCCCTTGCTGCCCGCGACCGCGACGGCCTGGACGTTGTCGGCGCCGGTGATGGAGGCGCTGACGCTCAGGGTGCCGTAGGTGGCGTTATCGGTGTCGCTGAGCGCGAGGGCCAGGGTGCCGCCCTGCTTGGCGCAGGTGGTCTCGAATTTGCCGTCGAGCGCCTTGCCGTCGACCGCGGCGGCCGACTTGCCCGACGTCGGCGCCGGGGCGACGGCGGCCGAGGTGGCCGGCTTCGCCGAGCTGCTCGAGTCGTCGCTGCATCCGGCGACGAAGAGGGCGAAAACGGCGGCCGAGGCGGTGAGAGCGGCGGCGGAGATGCGGACCGGCTTGGTGTTCATGGTTTGTTCCTTTTGCTTCGTTCGGCTCCGGTGTTGGGCCGATACGAGAAAGGTAGGAATCGAACGCGCCCTACCGATCCCAGGTTTTTCGGAGTCTGAAACGGTGGAACTTCCGTTAACCTGGTCGAATGCGACGGCCGCGCGCGATGGTGCTGGACGAGGTTTGGCGCCGACTCGACGGCGTCGAACCGCTCAGTGGACCCCACGGCGGGCCGCTGCGGCGCACGGTGAAGCTCATCCTGGATCCACTCGTCATCCGTCCGGTGCAGAATCCGCTGTGCGCGGGGCCGATCGTCACCGCCGACGGCGCGACCCTGCTTGCCACCCGGATACACGCCGCCGCCGATGTACTCCGCGCGACGGCCGCATGGTTTTCGCTGCTCAAACAGGTCCGGCGGGCACTGCGGATCACCGAGGGCAATCCGCAGGATCTGTACTTCCAGCGTTCGTTCGAACTCGCCACCACATCGGGTATGCCGGATCCGGACCGGGACCGGGCGACCGCCGAGGCGACGCTGCGCGATGTGCACGAATTCGCGGCCGGACGCACCACGCAGGCGCTCAAGGAGTACATCACCGCGGGTGCGCGGATCACCGAGCTCAGCTCATTGATCGATATCGCGTGGCGACGACGTCCGGTGGACGGGCCGACCGGGGATCACGCCGAGATGTTCGCGGCGCTGCTCGAAGCGTGCGGCGCGGCCCGTGCCGGTGGCACGGCCGACGGGCAGCGGACATTCGATCGCCTGGTGGCCACCTATGCGGGCACGCATGGCGGAATTGGGCTGTGGGGCAACACATCCACGCCGACGGCCCACCAACTCGGGCTGACCACGCGCCCGCTTCCGCAGCCGCCGGCGCTCGGTTCGTCGGCCTCGAAGGCCAGTCTGGGGCTGCCGTTCGATCGCAGCATCTATGAGCGGGTGTTCACTGTGCTGCAGGCCTCCAGCGAGCGGGCCGAACTGCCGCCGATTCCGGAACTGGTAACCACCGAAATCGCCCGAAGCTGCTCGCCCTGGGCACTTTTGGACGAGTCGCTGCGGGTTGCGGCGACCACCGGAGCCGCGCTCGCACTCGGGCTTCGGCCGATTGCCGCGGTTGCGGCGCGGGCGAGCACCAATGGCGTGTGCCCAACCGAATCGGCGGCGACCGAAACGGCGGCGCATCGGCTGATCAATGGCCGTTGGCAGCGGGAGGCATATGTATTGCAGGCCCGACGGCTTGCGGTGCGTGCCGATATCGACATACTCGATGGCCCACTGGCCGCCATTGCCGCCGAACTGCGCACTCCGTGGCGGCCCTATCTGCGACGACTGTGGGTCCGGCTGCACGGCCGCGATGTCAGGGAGGTCGGCGTCTACGAGCCCGACGAGCTGTGGGATCTGCTCGATGGCGTGGCCCGCTCGGTAATGCTGGACCATCGGATGCGGGTCAAACGGGCGCTGAGCGCTGATTCCCTGGTCACCGAGCCGGATCCGGCGGAATCGAGGGCGAGCTGATGAGCGCGAGCGTGCGAATCGGACGGGTCGCGGACGGCATCTGGACCGTCGTGCCCGATGGCGCGCCGACCGTACTCGACGCCTCGGCGGCGATCGATGCGATGGTGCTGGAGGTGCTCGGCGGCCATCTGTCCTGGAGTCTGCTTGCCGGACAGACAATTCCGGCCGCGGTCATCGACAATCTCGAGCTGGCACACGACTGGCTGTGGGCGGTGTACGGCGAACCCGTCGCCGTGGCCATCGCCGACTTCGACAGCGGCGCTGCCGAATTGACCGACGGGGCCCAATTCGCTGCCGAACCCGCCGTGCCGGATCTGGTGACCGCCGCCTGGCGGCTCGGGTTCGCGCATTGGGCCACCCGCTGGTGGCCCGCATCGACGATCGACGGCATCACCCCGCTCGACGACCGGCTGCTCGACCAGGAGATCACCGCATTGCGCGCGGAGTGCGAACTGCTCATCGATGACGAGACGGCATCGGACGACGAGACCGTGGATATCAACGCAGCGGTCGAAGTATCGACTCGCGCAGCCGATTACGCGCTGGCCGCCGGTGGCGGGGCAGACCGTCCGGCCGGGGCGCTGTCACTCGGGCGGGGCACCGGTGGATGGGACTGGCGACGGTGCCCGCCGGGGCTCATCGACGCGTCCGAGCGGGCGGTGTCGTGGGAGTCGATACGGGGATCGGGAACCACGACTGTCCGTGTCACCGCGGTCGCCGCACCTCAATTGGGTTCGGCCACACCGGCACATCTGCGTCCGCGTGCGTCCATCACCACGCCTGTCGGTACCGCGGAGGCCGAGCTGAACCTGATCGGCGATCTCTGGACCGGTGCGGCGACCACGCCATCGGATTCCGTCTCGGCGGTGGATGTGTATGTGCCCGGTGTCGGCGCGACCCAGGATCCGAAGTTGGGCGGCCCGCAGATGCGGCAGCGGATTCGCGAACTCGCGACCGCGCGGTTGCGGCGGGCGACCGGTGCGCACGATGCCGTCGATGCGCCACTGTTGGCCGAAATCGCCGCCGCCGCATCGGATTCGGACTTCTGAAATGCCCGCCGACGACGGCCGTCAACTACTCGCAGCAGGGGCAGCGGCCTACCAGCGCGGCGATGTCGGCGAGGCCAGGCGGCTGTTCGAGGAGATAGCGCGAACCAGCACGGATGGCCTGCGGATCAGCGCGCTGGTCAATGCCGCGAGCATGTGCGATGAGCTCGGTGATCATGCCGCGGCGATCGTCATGTTCCGCGCGGCGCTCGCGGAGATGCCCGCCGATGCGATCGAAAAGCGGACCGCCGCACTGATCAACCTCTCCCAGGCGCTGCAGCATGTCGGCGATCTCGACGGTGCGCAGAACGCACTGGAACAGGCGCGGGCGTTGCTCATCGAAAACGATGACCAGAGTATGCAGCGGGTGGCCTGTCTGCTGTCGCTGACCGCGGTGGCGTTCCACCGCCAGAGCTGGGCCTACGCCATCGAGCTCGCCACCGAATCATTGGATGCGGCAGTCCGTTTCGCACCGCATCTGGCCGGACATCCGCTCTCTACGCTGGGCGGGATCTATTTCGAGACCGGACGGCGCGAACTCGCCGTCGACTTCATGGGCCAGGCGCTCGCGGCATTCGATGCGGCCGGTGACAGCAACGCCGTCGCCGAGACGGAACAGAATCTGGCCATCATGTATGTCAGGTTGGACCGGTTCGACGAGGCAGAAACCCCGCTGCGGTCCAGCCAGGAGTATTTCGAGCGCGCTGGACTCGGGTATCGGGCGGGTGTCGGCCTCAAGACCATGGGCTTTCTCGCCGAGGGCCGCGATGACATCGACGAGGCGTATCGGCGCTATCGCAGCAGCCTGAACTACTTTCTCGAATCGGGCGCGGTGCTCGATGCCGCCGACGTGCGCGTCCGTCTGGCGACTGTGGCCTACGCGACCGGTCGCTACGACCAGGGCGAAGAGCTCATCGCCGAGGCCTTCGCCGCCTATGCCGAGCGCGGTCTCGGATTGCATTGCGCCCAAATCGATTTCTGGCATGCGGCGCTGCTCGAGGCGGTCATCGATGCGGCCGAGACACCGGATGGCGAGCTGTTGGCGCGGGCGGTCGGACTCGCGGTTCCGTCGGCGCTGGCCATCGATGCGGTGCGCCACACGCTGCCCAATGGCAATCAACGCGAGCAATGGAATCGTCAGATCGCCGATCCGGCGATGCGGATGGCGTTCCGGTTCGCCTATCTATCCGGCAATGGTCCGCTGATCGTCGACCTCATCGAAACACAATGCGCGGGTACGACATTGGATATCGCCAAATCAGCGGCCAGCACGCCGCCCCGACTGCCGCTCGAATTATTCGATCCGCCAGCGGTTTCGGCCGAGCCCACGGCGCCACCCGCTGTTCAGGTCGGAACCGGGCCGCAGGAAGGGTCGGCGCCGCAGCTCGGCACGGCACTGGCCGAGGTCGCGGCCGGTGCCGGACTTCCGGTCGCGCCGCCGCCGCGGGTCGCCGTCGCGCCGGACGGCCATATCGCGTTGGCCGCGTATATCGATGCCGCCGAGCGGCGCTACGGACATCGGGTGCGCGACGGCCGGGTGCTGCCCGCATGACCACATCGGCGCAACCGACCGTCATCGTGCGGATGGCGGATGCCGGTGACCTGTACATGTCCTGGCGTTGGCTCGGAAACGACTACGACCGAGGGGCGAGCATGCTGCCCGGGGCCGCCGTTGTCGAGGCCGTAGCACAGCTGGCGGCGGCGCTGCCGAACCCGGCGGTACCGGGCGGGCTCGAACACGCCATGACCACCGGGCCTTTCGCCTCATACGAGTCGGAATATCGTGTCGCTCAGGCACTGTCCCGAGCACTTCTTCCCTACGGCCTGGCCGTGCAACTGCATGATCTGCATGTGCGTGGGATACGCCCGCATATTCGATTGCAGCCCTCGCCCCGGGTCGCCCAGATTCCCTGGGAGATCATCGCTCCCGATCCGGATCTGCGCCTGGTCGACATCGCCGACATCAGCCTGCTCGCCCCCGCCAGCATTGTGCACGGCCCGGACCGCACAGCGCGCACCTGGTCCCACACGCGGAACTTGCCGGTGGTAGCGATCCTCGACCCGCGCGTCCCGGGGTTCCGTGCCGATTCCGCGCTCGGGTCGGTGCTGGGGCGGATGGATCCCAAAGCGCCACTGGCCCAACGTGTCACGGAATACCGCGAACAGGGCAGGCTGCTGCCCGCGGTCGATGACCCGATCGAGGCATTCCGTCGCACCGACATCGATCGAAGCTGGTTGAGCGAGGCGCTGCGCGGCGGCGCGAGCCGCCTCACCTATGTGGGTCACGTGACCGCCGCGGCCCCCGAATCCGGCCAGAGCGAGACCTCCGAACTGCATCTGGCCTGCGGCGCCGAGGCCATCGGCTTCGCCGCGCCCACCCGAGCGCACCGCCCGCTCTCGGCCAAAGACCTACTACTCGGCACCCACACCCTCGCCGCGGAACCCGTTGCCGGACCACAACTCTGGCCCATCCCCAGCCGCGTCGCACTGATCGCCTGCGAAAGCGGCGGCGATATGCGCTTCAGCGAGGCCCTCGGACTGGTCGCCGCCATGATCAACGGCGGCGCCGAACTCGTCACCGCCAGCCGCTGGCCCCTCCCCACCGACCTCGCCTTCCAACGCCTGGCCGGAGCGCCCCCCGAAGCCCACCCCCTCCAAGACGCCATCTGCGCCATCGACGCCGCCCACGAACACCCCGACCCGGTCACCGCCCTGGCCGCCTGGCAACGATTCCGCCTGAGCGCTTGGCGCACCGAACGCACCATCGAACACTCCCCCCTCCTCTGGTCCGCCTTCGCCACCGTCCGCACCTGACCGACGCGACTACCGGTAGGCGAACATCTTGCGCAGGGCGGCGGCGTCATCGGCGAGCCGCATGACAGCCGCCGCCGCAAACGCCGAACGCGGCATCGGCTGGTGCCGATGCCGCGTTTCGCGGAGTCGCTGGATTGGTTCCAAGATTCAGCGGGCCTTGCGAATGCCGAGGTACTGCAGGGCCGCGAAACCGCCGACGGTGGCCGCCTGCATGACGGTCCAGATCGAGCCGACCAGGTTCAATTCGAGGGCGCCTTCGATCAATGCGGCGAGACTGACCACGACCCAGGCGGCATTGGCGGCCGCGACCACGGCGGCGGCCTTGGTGTTGATGGTCCTGGCCATGCCGACGAGGGCGACACCGATGCCGTAGAGGGTCAGGAAGATGCCGATCGGGATACCGATCTCGCGGTCCAGGCCGAGCAGCGATTCCAGTGGGCCCGAAAGTGCCAGGTAGGCAAGGCCGTTGACGCCGGTGATGACCGCGTCCAGACGCAGAGCGGTGCGCAGCAGGTGCTGGCCGGGGGCGAGCAGGGTGGACATGTAGGAGGGGGCGGTGGTGGTCATGGCTGGTATTTCCTTCTGGGATAAAAGTTTCGGATGTGGACTGCGGCCACCGCGCTCGCGGTGGCCGCGGGGTGGGGTCAGGCGGCGGCAGGGACCTTGTCGAGGAAGCCGTAGACGTTAGCGATGCGCCCGTTCTCGACTACCGCGACGTCGAACCCGACGACGACGGCCGGTGCGTCGGCGGGGCCGAGTTCCCAGGTGAAGCGCACCTGGTCGTGGTGGGCGTCGACCGGTCCGGCGAGGGTGAACACCCAACCCGGGAACTGGGCCTGGACTCCAGCGATGGCCGCGTCGAGCTGGTCGTGTCCTGCGACCGCGGCCAGCGGGTCGGTGTAGGTCGCTCCGGCGGTGAACACGGCTTCGATTCCGACCTTACGTGCGGCGGCATCGGTAGTGTTCCAGACTTCCAGATACTGCGCGACAAGCTCGTTCATGATGGCCTCCCAGGCTCCTGATCTGCGGTTTCTCTGTCGTTCTTGCTGACGAGAACTACGTTATGAGCAGAGCGGGGGGCACCGAATCAGTCACCTATAAGTACTTTTCGCCGCCGCATACGTATGCGAGCCACGACCTGCGGCGCATCACACGTCAGAGCCGCAACACCGTCTCGAATTCCAGCCGCGATCATCGCGCCGATGTCGACGCGAAGGCGTTCATGATTCGACGTGGTCGCCGTGGACGACCACGGTGTGGCCGTGAACGTGCTGGTGATCGGGTGTCACAAAACCTGCGACAGAAAGCGCTGCAGCCGGGGCGTCTGCGGGTTGTCGAACAGCGCCTGCGGCGTTCCCGTCTCGACGACCTGTCCGGCATCCATGAACACCACGCTGTCGGAAACGCTGCGGGCGAACCCCATTTCGTGGGTGACCACGATCATGGACATGCCGCCCGCGGCCAGATCGGCCATCACCCCGAGAATGCCCTTCACCAGTTCGGGGTCCAGCGCCGAAGTCGCCTCGTCGAAGAACATGATCTCCGGCTTCATGGCCAGCGCGCGGGCGATCGCGACGCGCTGCTGCTGACCGCCGGACAGGTTCGCCGGGCGCGAATCGGCCTTCTCGGCCAGACCGACGACCTCCAACTGTTCGACGGCCAGCGCGCGAGCCGCCTCCTTGGACAGCCCGCGCAACTTGCGCGGACCGAGCGCCACATTCTCCGCGACGGTCTTGTGCGGGAACAGGTTGAAATGCTGGAACACCATGCCGATGCGCTGGCGCAACTTGTCCGGATCCTCGGTGAGCACCGATTTGCCGTCGAGCAGCACGTCACCCTGATCCGGTTCGTGCAGCCGGTTCAGCACGCGCAGCAGCGTCGACTTGCCGGAGCCGGATGGGCCGATGACTGTGGTGGTCTGGCCCGCGTCGACATGGATATCGATACCGCGCAGCACATGGTTATTGCCGAGCGTCAGGTGCAGGCCGGTTCCGGTGAGGGAGGCACTCATGCCTCCACCTCGCTGGCGCTCGGTTCCGGCATGACTGCCTCTGGCGCTGTCTTGTCGATTCGCTCGCTACGCTCGCTCATGGTCTATCCGCGCCCTTCCGTGATCGTGGCCGCCTCGACCTGGTCGATGGGTTGGTCGGGTCGGCCGGTGCGCATGCGGCGGTCGATGTAGTTGACCAGGTGCGTGAGCGGGATGGTCAGCAGCAGATAGACCAGGCCCGCGGCGACCAGCGGCGAGAGATTTCCGGTCTGCGCGTTGAGATCTCGGCCGACCGCGAAAAGTTCGCGCTGGGTGGCGAGCAGGCCGAGGAAGTAGATCAGCGACGAATCCTTGATGAGCGCGATGAATTGGTTCATCAGCGCGGGCAGCACCCGGCGCACGCCCTGCGGGATCACCACCAGCGTCATTGCCTGGCGGTAGCCGAAGCCGATGGCGCGCGCGGCCTCGAGCTGACCCGGCTCCACGGATTGGATACCGGAGCGGAAGATTTCACCGATATAGGCCGAGGCCAGCAGGGCGAGCGCGAGCGCGCCGAGCCAATACGGGTTGTTGCCGGTGATATTTCGCACCACCGGGCCGATGCCGAGGCCGATGATCAGGATGATCACCACGGCGGGCAGGCCGCGGAAGATATCGGTGTAGATGCGGGCGGGCCAGCGCAGCCAGCGGGTCCGGGAAATGCCCGCAACCGCGAGCAGCATGCCGAGCACGGTACCGAGGACGCCCGAAACCACCGCCAGGATCAGGGTATTCGGCAGACCGGTCTTGAACAGGTCGGGAAATGCCTTGCGGTACAAAGACCAGTCGAAGAAGGTCTCCTTCAACTGCTGCACAGTCGATTTCGGCGCGTTCTGCGCTTCATCGGTCGGCTTCTTCGCCGCCGCGATGGCGGCGAAATCCGGGAGTTGCGGTGCGGGTGCGGCTTTCGAGCCCGGCTTCCAACCGGGCGGCAGCTGCCGCGGCACCCAGTCGCTGTAGAGCTTGGCGTAGGTGCCGTCGGCGATCACGGCGTCCAGACCGCTATTGAGCGCATCGATCAGCGGCTGGTTGTTCTTGGCGACCGCATAGCCGACGAAATTGTCCAGGCTGAAGGTGTTCTGGATGATCGAGGTGCCGTCACCCGGCTTCACCTGGCCCTTGGCCTGCGCGGACGGCGCGACCCACGCGTCGACCTGACCGGACTTCAGATTCGCGTAGGCGGTGGCGTAGTCGGGAAACTTCACCGGATCCAGATGCAGCTGGTTGACCACGTAATCGTCCTGCACCGTGCCCTGCACCACGGCGATCCTGGTGCCCCGCCCAAGATCCGAAAAGCCCTTGATGGCACTGCCATTCGGGACGACCAGGGAAAAGTAGCCGAAGTCGTAGCCATTGGTGAAGCCGACGCGCTCGCGGCGCTCGGCGGTGGTGGTGATATTCGACGACCCGACATCGAATCGACCGCCGGAGACATTCGAGAGCAGCGACGCGAATTCGGTGCCCGAAAACTCCACCTGCAGACCGAGTTTCGCGCCGATCGCACGCAACAGCTCATTGTCGAAGCCGGTGAACGAGCCCGCCGGGTTCAAGCAGATGCTCGGCGGTGCGTCCGAGAGCGTGCCGACGGTGAGCTTGCCCGGCGTGATCAATCGCAATTTGCCGGCGTCGATCGACGACAGGGGCAGCGTGCTCGCGGTGGTGTACTTGTCCGCACCGGCCGACGCGGCCGAGCCGAGGTTCGTCGGTGCGGCGGATGCCGCACTCAACCCGGGCGGGGTGCATTGATTTCGATCGGACGAATCGTCGCCGGATCCGCAGGCCGTGGCCGCTAGGCCGACGGCAAGCAATATCACGGCGATCAACGCACGAGACCGCACAGCGGGCAGACCAGCCATGACGGGTAACCCTAGCGTCCGATCGGGTGCTAATCCGCAGCTACCCCGCAGCGCTCATGGTCGGCAGCGCCTCGCCAACCCGGCTTGCGGCCGCCGAGCGTGCGCGGACGCGGCACCATCGCCCGAACCCGGAATTCGGATCACGGTGATTCGAACCCCGATTGTCGAGCGGCGCGACCCACACGCCGCGCTACGCCAGCCCGCTGACCGGCTCCGGATTGACTTCATCGCGCCAGCGAATCGCCCGCTCGACCTCGCTGAGGTCGAATTTCGGCCCACTGACCCCGACGGTGAACAGGCTCACCCCGGCGTCGACGAACGTCGGCGCCTTCTCGACACCGGGCCATTGCACCGAGCGCTCGATCGTCGCCTGATCGGTGCCGACGGCCGCGCAGTGGTCGGCGAGCACCTTGTTCTTGTGCGAGAGCACGTCGAGATCGGCGAAGGTGTGCCAGATGTCGGCGTATTCCGCGACCAGCCGCAGCGTCTTCTTCTCGCCACCGCCGCCGATCAGGATCGGGATATCCCGGGTCGGCTGCGGGTTCAGCTTCTTCAGCCGGGCGGTGAGCCGGGCCATATTCTCCTTCAGCAGCGCGAGCCTGGTTCCCGGCGTACCGAATTCGTAGCCGTACTGGTCGTAGTCCTTCTGGAACCACCCCGCGCCGATGCCGAGGATGAGTCGGCCGTCGCTGATGTGGTCGACCGTGCGCGCCATATCGGCGAGCAGATCGGGATTGCGATAGCCGCCGCCGGTGACCAGCGCGCCGATCTCGATCCGTTCGGTCTGCTCGGCCCATGCGCCGAGCATGGTCCAGCATTCGAAATGCGCGCCATTGTGGTCGCCGGTGAGCGGATAGAAGTGATCCCAGTTGAAGGCGATATCGACGCCCGCGTCCTCGGCGCGCAGGACGGCGTCGCGCAGGAGTCCATAGTCGGGGGCGTGCTGGGGCTGTAGCTGTACACCTATTCGAACCGGTCGGGTCATGAGCCTGCTCCTCGTCGCTCGATCTGGTTCCCCGATCGAGGCTACCGGCGTCGGTGATCTTCGGCGCCCTCCGGCACTTACTGTTTCATCGCCGACGTGCCGGGAACCGCGGGAGCAATGGTGGCCGACGGCACCGATCCAGCCCGATTCCTGCGCGAACTCGAGCGCATCGTGTGCGAAGCGAGCACATCCGTTAGTATCGCCGGTCAACCCTTACTCGGATCGTCCGGCACGTTCCTGCCGGTGATGGGATGTGATCTGTCATGGCCACCGTGACCTTCGATAGCGCGACCCGGCTGTACCCGGGCTCGTCCAAACCCGCCGTCGACAAGCTGGATCTGGAGATCGCCGACGGGGAATTCCTCGTCCTGGTCGGTCCTTCCGGATGCGGTAAGTCGACCTCGCTGCGGATGCTCGCCGGACTCGAGGAGGTCGACGGCGGACGAATTCTGATCGGCGCCAATGACGTCACGCACGCGGAACCCAAGGAACGCGATATCGCGATGGTGTTCCAGAACTACGCGCTCTATCCGCATATGACCGTCGCCGAGAATATGGGCTTCGCGCTCAAACTCGCCAAGGTCGCCAAGGCGGAGAAGGAGCGGCGGGTGCTGGAGGCGGCCAAGCTGCTCGACCTCGAGCCGTACCTGGACCGCAAGCCGAAGGCGCTGTCCGGTGGTCAGCGCCAACGCGTCGCGATGGGCCGGGCGATCGTGCGCCAGCCGCAGGTATTCCTGATGGACGAGCCGCTGTCGAACCTCGACGCCAAGCTGCGGGTGCAGACCCGCACGCAGATCGCGCAGTTGCAGCGCCGCCTCGGCACCACCACGGTGTATGTCACGCACGACCAGGTCGAGGCGATGACCATGGGCGATCGGGTCGCGGTGCTCAAGGACGGGTTGCTGCAGCAGTGCGCGACACCGCGCGATCTGTACCGGGATCCGGCGAATGTATTCGTGGCCGGGTTCATGGGCTCGCCCGCGATGAACCTGTTCACGCTGCCGGTCGCCGACGGCGCGGTGGAACTCGGCGGGGCCGCCCTGCCGGTGCCGCGGTCGGTCGCGGATGCGGCCGAGGGTTCGGTCGTGGTCGGCGTCCGGCCCGAGCACCTGGAAATCGGCGCGGCGCCGGATAAGTCGGGTATCCAGATGGAGGTCGATGTCGTGGAGGAGCTGGGCTCGGACGCCTACATCTACGGCCGGACGATCGCCGAGGGCGCGACCAATGGCGCTGGCGAAACCATTGTGGCGCGGGCGGATTGGCGTAACCCGCCCGAGAAGGGCACCCGGGTGCCGTTGTCGGCCACGCCGGAACACACCTACTTCTTCTCCGCCGTCGACGGCCGTCGCCTGGCCTGAGGCCCGGATCGTTGCTCGACCGCTGAGCGTGCACTTTCCGCCCGATCCGGCTCGCCGGAGACCGACGAAAAAGTGCACGCTCAGAACGATCGTGAGCTTTCAGCGGTCCAATCGCGTTTCGCCCACGGCGGAAGGCCGCGCGAAGACGACGCCGCATTCGTAAACTCGACGCGGCAACGGGGATCGGCGCGAGGAGCGGACGTTGAAGGTAGCGGTACTCGGTACTGGGCAGGTCGGGCGCAGGCTGGCGAGCAAGCTGGTCGAACTCGGTCATGCGGTGACGCTGGGGTCGCGGACCGCCGATAATGCCGCGGCGACCGAATGGGCGCGCGAAACCGGTGGCGCCCATGGCACTTTCGCCGATGCCGCGGCCGATGGCGAACTGGTTGTCAACGCGACCTCCGGCACCGTCTCGCTGGCCGCGCTCACCGCCGCTGGTGCGGCGAATCTGAGCGGGAAAGTCATTGTGGACGTGTCGAATGCGCTGGATTTCTCCGCCGGATTCCCACCGAGGTTGGCCACCCCCGAGGCGGGCAGCGTCGCCGAGCAGATCCAGCAGGCGTTCCCGGACGCGCGCGTGGTGAAGACCCTCAACACCATGAACAACCAGCTCATGGTGGATCCGTCCCGAATTCCCGATCGGCACAACGTCTTTCTGAGCGGGGACGACGAATCGGCCAAATCCGAGGTGGCCGGGCTGCTGAAATCCTTTGGCTGGACCGATGAGCAGATCATCGACCTCGGCGGCGTCGTGACCGCACGCAGCACCGAACCTCTCGTCCTGCTGTGGGTTCACCTCTACAACAAGCTCGGTACCGAGGACATCAACTACGCGGTGGTCACCGGCTGATCCGGCCCGCGCGATCAGCAGTTCGGTGCCACGCGGGGCGGGGTTACGAGCCACCGCAGATCGGCGCTGCGCCATCAACTCGGTTCAGCGATAGGGCACCGGCCAGCTCGGCAGCACGACACCAACACGACTCGTCAGCACGACACCAACACGACTCGTCAGCACGACACCAACACGACTCGTCAGCAACAACGCCAACGCGGCTCGGCGGTCGCCACCCACGCGGGGCGGGGCAACGGGCCGCGACCAGCGTCGGGGCGAGCTCGGCACAATTACTTCGCTGATCGGGCGCGCACATAGTCGGGATTGAGTCTGATCCCGAGTTCTTCCAAGTCGATCTCACGCCCCTCCACACTGCGGACCTGAACTCGAACCGGCGCACCGGTCGACTCCTCGACCAGCAGCAGCGGCGCGGGCCCCGGCTGCAGGTACGCATCGCCCCACTGCATGAGCGCGAGCACTACGGGCAGCAGATCCCGACCCATATCGGTGAGCACGTACTCGTGCCGGGTGCGCTTGCCCTCTTCCTGGTAGGGCCGTTTGGCGAGCAGGCCGGCCTCGGTGAGTCTGCGGAGCTGGCCGGATGCCGCGGCGTCGGTGATACCGACACGCGCCGCGAAGCCGTCGAACCGCGTGGTGCCGTAGTACGCCTCGCGCAGGATCAGGATCGCCGAGCGGGTGCCGACGATATCCATCGCCTTCGCGATCGAGCATTCCAGCGGTTTCCACGCGCTCAGATCGGCCAACGGTCCTTCCATCACGGCTGCCATGACGAACATCATAGCGATATCTGGCTTGAGTCGACTATATCCAGGCGTTAACCTGACTATAAGCCAATAGAGCCAGGCAAAGGAGTCGGGCTCGCGGTTCGAAAGGAACCACCATGAGAGACGCGGTGATCGTCGAAGCGGTACGCACACCGATCGGCAAGGGCAAGCCGAACGGGGCGCTGCATAACGTCAACGCGGTGGACCTGCTGGCGCACAGCCTGCGCGAGGTGGTCGATCGCAGCGGCATCGACCCGGCGCTCATCGACGACGTGATCGGCGGCATCGTTACCCAGATCGGCGAGCAGGGCGCCAATATGACCCGGCGCGCGGCGCTGGCCGCGGGCTATCCGGAATCCGTGCCCGCGACCACCGTCGACCGCCAGTGCGGCAGCAGCCAGCAGGCCATTCACTTCGCCGCGCAGGGCGTGATCGCCGGCGCGTACGACATCGTGGTCGCGGCGGGTGTGGAATCGATGGGTCGAATTCCGATGGGCGCCAACCTGATCGGGTCCGAGGACCTCTCCGGTGTCGGCTTCGCCGAGCGCTACCCCGAGGGTTTGGTGTCGCAGGGCATCAGCGCCGAACTGATCGCGGCGCGCTGGGGGCTGACCCGCGCCCAGCTCGACGAGTTCGCCCTCGGCAGCCACGAAAAGGCCGCGCTGGCAACGAAGAACGGCTCGTTCAGCAGCCAACTCGCACCCATCGCCGGACTGGAGACCGACGAGGGCATCCGGGTCGGCAGCACCCTGGAAACGCTCGGCAAACTGCGCCCCGCCTACTACGACGAGGCCATGGCCGCGCGCTTCCCGGAAATCGGCTGGCAGATCACCGCGGCGACCGCGAGCCAGGTCAGCGACGGCAGTGCCGCGGTGCTGATCATGACCAGCGAACGCGCCGAGGAACTCGGACTGAAGCCGCTGGCCCGGCTGCACAGCTTCGCGGTGGCCGGTGACGATCCGCTGCTCATGCTGACCGCCGTCATTCCGGCGACGCGAAAGGTGTTGCAGCGTGCGGGGTTACAGCTCTCGGATATCGATCTGGTCGAGATCAACGAGGCGTTCTCGCCGGTGGTGCTGGCCTGGGCGCACGATACCGGGGCCGACATGTCGAAGGTCAATGTGAACGGTGGCGCCATCGCCATCGGACATCCGCTCGGAGCCTCCGGCGCGCGGCTGATGACCACCCTGGTACACGCCATGCAGGAACGCGGCGCTCGCTATGGTCTGCAAACCATGTGTGAGGCAGGCGGTTTGGCGAACGCCACCATTCTCGAACGGCTCTGAGCCATCGAGTGCCGCGGCGCCGGCGTTTCCGCACGGAATACCCGCTGGCGCCGCGGGCTCAAATCGAAACCAGTACCACCGCGACCAGAAACCCGAGCAACCACGACTCGGCGATCAACGGCAGCGCCACCAGCGGCGTCCACGCGATCCGGCGGCGATTGCGAATCTTCTCGACCACCATGATTCCCGCCGCCACCACGGACAAGGCGATGCCGATCCACGCGACGCAATACGCGACCGGTAGATACCGCACACCCCCACCGGGATCCGCGTCCCGCCCGAGGAATTCATACAGCGGCACGAAAGACGCCACCACCCACCCGAACCCGACCGCGATCACCGAACCGAGCATCGCCCGGACGATATTCGCAACCCGCCGCTCCCGGTAACTCGAACCCACATCCCCAGCATGACCGGCCGCTCGAGGGCGCACATCCATCCATTCGAACTGCTGCGGCCGATCGCGCCCACCAATGCGGTCAGCTGGCCGGGAGCCACGTCGTATCCGCACGCCAGCTTTCGCCCGTAGTTCTTCTACAAACGGGTGCGGGTCGCGGCGACAGCCCATCGCCGACACCCTTCCGCGATCGATCGCGCCCGCCAGAGGCACGTGGAGCGCGAGCCGCGTCCAAGCCCGCACGCGCGTCGGTAGTGCTGCACACCAACGCCCTCCGGATGAGGGGCGTGGCGCAGGCGGTTCGTCGCGACGCGATCGGCCGATTGCCGCTGGCTGCCGCCGCCGTCTCCGGCGCTCGGCTCGCTAGGCTGCACGGTGATGACCGATACCTTCGTCTATGCCATTCCGATGCGGACCCGGTTCCGTGGCATCACGGTGCGTGAGGGGATGTTGATCAGGGGGCCGCTCGGGTGGGGTGAGTTCTGTCCGTTTCCCGAATACGACGATCGGGAGGCCGCCGGCTGGCTGGCGACGGCGGTGGAGCAGGTGACGGTGGGGTGGCCGGAGCCGGTGCGCGAACGGATTCCGATCAATTGCACGGTGCCGGCGGTCGATCCGGAGCGGGCGCATGCGATCGTGGCCGGATCCGGGTGCCGGACGGCGAAGGTGAAGGTGGCCGATCACGCCGATTCGCTGCATGAGGATCTGGCGCGGGTCGAGGCGGTGCGGGATGCGCTCGGGCCGGATGGATCCGTTCGCGTGGATGCCAATGCGGTGTGGGATATCGAGACCGCCGTCGCGCATATCGAGCAGATCGACCGTGCCGCAGGCGGTTTGGAATACGTCGAGCAACCCTGCCGCACCATCGAAGAGCTGGCAGCCGTGCGTCGTCGGGTCGATGTGCGGATCGCCGCCGACGAATCCATCCGCCGCGCCGAGGATCCCCTGCGCGTCGCGGTGGCCGGAGCCGCCGATATCGCGGTCCTCAAATGCACCCCCCTGGGCGGAGTGCAGCGCGCACTCCAGGTAGCCGAGGCCGCCGGACTGCCCTGTGTGGTGTCCTCCGCACTGGAAACGAGCATCGGCCTAGCCGCCCAACTCGCCCTCGCGGGCGCCCTCCCCGAACTCGAATTCGCCTGCGGCCTGGGCACTCTGTCGCTTCTGGAGGGCGACCTCGCAGACGAATCCCTACGCCCCGTCGACGGCTTCATGCCGGTCCCGAACACCCCACCCACCCCCGACCCGGCCCTACTGGACCGCTACCGCCACCCCGACCCAACCCGAACCCGCTGGTGGGAAGACCGCCTGACCCGCGTCCGCGCCCTTACCCCGACCTGGTGACCGAGGCGAGTGAAATGGCGGCCGAACGGCCTCTTCACTCCCCTCGCCGAACGGCCTCTTCACTCCCCTCGCCGAACGGCCTCTTCACTCCCCTCGACAAACCGCGTCGCAGAAGGAAATCGGACCGCCGCATCGACGGTCACCCGTGGTGCTCGCACGCATTGTCAACGAACCGCGCAACTGGGGAGACAGCACGCGACGGCGGGCCGAGGGGCTTCAGCTGAGGCGGACTCCGCAGCCGAGCAAGGAGGAGCGCAGGACCAGGCCTGCTTCGGGGCCGATGATGCCGTCGACGAGTTCGAGGTAGCGGCCGCAGAATTCGGGGCCGTGGGGAGCTACCGAGGCGGGGGCGAGTTCGAGGTGGTGGGCGAGTTCGTGCAGGATCACCAGTTCGCGCAGGGCCCAGGCGGTCGCGCCGGTATGGAGCGGGACAGCCAGCACCGCGTCAGCGGCCTCGTAGTGGGCGGCGGAGGTTCCGGCGCGGGAGCGGACCCGGACGGGGGTTGCGGCGCGGTCCCATTGCGCCCGAACCCAGTTGAGGCCCAGCACTTTATCGGTGTAGGCCTGCACCGATTCGACCGAGGCGAAGCGGCGCTCGATCGGCAGCGTCAGCTGTGAACCGTAGAGCTCAACCGTGCGATTGCCGTGTTCGTCGGCACGATCGAATACCCCGCGCACCAGCTGCTCGGCGTCATATACCTTGGCGCGCTGGCTGTCTCGCTCGCTCATTTCGACCCGCCACCGGGCAATTGCCCACGCGCGGCGCCGAGTTCAGGAGAGGTCCCGAGTCGCGCTGCCTTGCCCGCCCGATCACCCGCACGCCGGGCAGCAGCGGAATGCCCGGCCGACGCCTGCGGACCGCGCCAGGTGCCACGCGCTTCAGAGGTCCGCTTATAGAAGTCGGTCAGTTCGATTTCCTTATTGCGCAGGGCCAATGCCGTACCTGCCGAAACGGTTTCCGGCACCACCTCGGCCTCCACCTCCGCCTTGACCTCGGCCAGGCGGCGGCCGATCCGCGCGGCGAACGCCATCTGGAAGTTCAGCCGGGCGGTAACCGCGGCAACCGGCGCCTGGACGCGGCGCTGCACCTTTCGGCCCCAGCGTTTCTCCGTGACGATCTTCTCGACGGTGGCCGAACGGTATTGCCCCGACTTGATGTACTGATCCGATGCCCGCACCATCTGCACCAGCAGGCTCGTGTAGAGGGCTTCACAGGTATCGATATCGGAATCGAAGCCGTATGCGTAGACCTGGGTCGAGGTGCGCGCAACATCGCAGCGCACATCGTTGGCGGCGGCGATCGCAACGAATAGCTGCACGTAGGTGCGCAGACCCTTCTTACCCGGTTCGCCGATCGGGATCATCCGCTGCACCGGCGTCGGTCTGCGCTCACGTCCGGCGATATGTGCGCGGGCCACCGCGAGATCGATCGAGGACCTGGTCGCCAACCGCTGGGCCGCGGCGAGAAACGCCTCGGCCTCGTGTTCGTTATCGGTGGATTCGGCTTGGCGCAGCAACCCGCCGATCCGGGTCAGCATCCGGTCGGGAACCGCATTCGGCGAAGTCATCACGGCCAGCCTAACGAGCGGCCACGACATCGGAACCGCGACGTGCGACCGGCCGGGCGAGCGGGCCTCTTACGTGCACAATCCTGCGTCGCATATAACAACCATGTATCTTGCCAGGTGCACCTGCAGGGTGTGCTGCTGCTCACGTCTCGACCTTGGAGTGTTCGCGATGGCTTTGAAAACGGTGTCGTCCCTACGATCGTCGCTCGTACCCCGAGCGGCGCTGGCCGCAGCCTCCGTTGCGCTGCTGACGGCGACGTTCACCAGTGCCTGCTCCAGCGACAACGGCGGCAATCCGTCCGGCCAGAACCTCGACGGTCGCGGCCCGATCACCTATGTAGAGGGCAAGGACACCACCGAGACCGGCGCGGTCAAGCAGCTGATCGAGCGCTGGAATGCTTCGCACCCGGATGAGCAGGTGACGTTCAAGGAGCAGTCCAACGACGCCTCGCAGCAGTACGACGACCTGGTCGAGCACATGCGCTCCAAGCAGTCCAGCTACGACGTGGTCGCCCTCGACGTGCCGTGGACCGCGGAATTCGCCGCGAAGGGCTGGATCCAGCCGCTGAAGGGCAACTTCAATATCGACACCTCGGCGCTGCTTTCCCCGACGGTCGCCAGCGCCACCTACAACAACACCCTCTACGCCGCGCCGCGAAACACCAACGGCGGCTTGCTGTTCTACCGCAAGGACCTGGTGCCCAACCCGCCCAAGACGTGGAGCGAGATGCTGGCGCAGTGCCCGATCGCCAAGCAGAACAACATCGGTTGCTACGCGGGCCAGCTCGCACCGTACGAGGGCCTGACGGTGAACGCCGCCGAGGCCATCAACGCCTACGGCGGCACCTTCGTCGGCGCGGACGGCAAGACCCCGACCGTCAATACCCCGCAGGCGCGCGCCGGACTCAAGGTGCTGGTCGACGCGTACAAGAACGGCGATATCCCGAAGGAAGCCATCACCTTCAAGGAGCCGGAGAGCGCCAACGCCTTCAACACCGGCAAGCTGCTGTTCATGCGCAACTGGCCGTCCACCTTCGGTGACGCCGGTTCGGAATCCTCCGCGGTCAAGGACAAGTTCGGTGTCGCGCCGCTGCCCGGCGAGAACGGCGTCGGCGCCTCGACCCTCGGCGGCTACAACGCGGCCATCAGCGCGTTCTCCAAGAACAAGGCCACCGCGCTGGACTTCCTGCGCTTCCTGATCAGCGAGGACGCCCAGCACATCGTCGCGGCCGGTGCGCTGCCCTCGGTGCGCGCGTCGATGTACGACGATCCGGCACTCATCGCGAAGATGCCGTACCTGCCAGCGCTCAAGGATTCGATCGCCAACGCGGTGCCGCGTCCGGTCACCCCGTTCTACCCGGCGGTGTCGAAGGCCATCCAGGACAACGCATATGCTGCGTTGAACGGAACCAAGTCCGTCGACGACGCGATCACGGGTATGCAAAAGGGCATCGAGACAGCGGGATCGTAGCGAGTACGAGAGCGGACCCGAACACCCCGTAGGAGAGAGAAACGGTGTCGGATCCTTCGGGAACGGCCACTCGCGTGCCGAGCGTCGGCGATAAGCCGACAAAGCGCGGATTCGGTGGAACCTTGGCTTTGGAGTTGCGGCGTTCCGGTAAGGCGTGGTTATTCGTCACGCCCGTGTTGATCACGTTGTCCGTGGTCGTCGGCTATCCGGTCTTCCGCGCGCTGTACATGTCGTTCCAGAAGGACGCCGGGCTCGACCCGGCGACCGGCATGTTCGTCGAGGGCGGCAGCGCCGGATTCTCGAACTACACGCACTGGCTGCTGCAGCAGTGTCAGGCGTCCGGTGAGACGGTCTCCTGCCCGACCGGCAACCTCGGCTCGCAGTTCTGGCTGGCCATCGGCGTGACGCTGTTCTTCACGGTGATCACGGTGACCCTGGAGGCGACCCTGGGCCTGGGCATGGCCATGGTGATGGGCAAGACCTTCAAGGGCCGTGCCCTGCTGCGCGCCGCGGTGCTGGTGCCGTGGGCGATCCCGACCGCGGTCACCGCCCGGTTGTGGGAGTTCATGTTCCAGTACGACGGCGTGGTGAACCGGATCTTCGGCACCCACATCCTGTGGACCTCGCAGGCCTGGCCCGCGCGGTTCGCGGTGATCGCCGCCGATGTGTGGAAGACCACACCGTTCATGGCCTTGCTGCTGCTGGCCGGTCTGCAGGTGATTCCGGCCGACGTCTACGAGGCCGCCAAGGTCGACGGCGCGTCGGCCTGGCAGCGCTTCACCCAGATCACGCTGCCGCTGCTCAAGCCCGCGCTGCTGGTCGCGGTGCTGTTCCGCACCATGGACGGACTGCGCCTCTACGACCTGCCCGCGATCATGACGCTGGGCAATCCGTCCACCCGCCCGATTTCGGCGCTGGTGGTCGAGCAGGTCCGGCAGGGCCCCAATAGCGCGGCCGCACTGTCGACGATCACCTTCCTGCTGATCTTCGCGGTGGCATTCCTGCTGGTGAAGGTCTTGGGCGCCAATGCAGTTCGGACCCAGGAAGAACAGCGGGAGGCCCACTGATGACCACCGTGACCACCAAAAAGCCCGCGGCACAGACGCCTTGGACCAAGCGCCTGGGGTCGGTGCGGCTGTATCTGGGTGCGCTGATCGTGCTCGTGTGGGGTCTGGCCCCGTTCTACTGGATGGCCGTCACCGCATTCCGCGATCCGGACTACACCTTCGACAACACCCCGTGGCCCACCCACGTCACCTTCGAGAACTTCCGCAATGCCTTCGACACCAGCCGCGGCAACGACTTCGGCAAGGCGCTGCTCAATAGCGTCATCATCGGCGCGGTGACCACGGCGGCCGCGCTGGTGCTCGGCGTGCTCGCCGCCTATGCGCTGGCCCGGCTGACCTTCAAGGGCAAGTACCTGGTCTCCGGGCTCATCCTGTCCGCGTCGATGTTCCCGGTGGTCGTGCTGGTCACCCCGCTGTTCCAGCTGTTCACCAACCTCGGCTGGATCGGCGAATACCAGGCGATGATCATCCCGAACATTTCGTTCGTGCTGCCGATGACCGTCTACATCCTGGCCTCGTTCTTCGCCGAATTGCCTTGGGAGCTCGAAGAAGCCGCGCGCATCGACGGTGCGACCAAGATGCAGGCGTTCCGGCTGGTCATGCTGCCGCTGGCCGCGCCGGCGGTCTTCACCACCGCGATCCTGGCGTTCATCGCCTCGGTCAACGAATACCTGCTGGCCCGGCTGCTCTCCAGCGATCGGACCGAACCGGTGACCGTCGCGATCGCGCGTTTCTCCGGTAACAACCCGCTGGTGCAGCCCTACGCGGCGATTATGGCGGCGGGCACGATGGTCACGATTCCGCTGGTCATCATGGTGCTGCTGTTCCAGCGCCGCATCATCTCCGGCCTCACGGCGGGTGGCGTCAAGAGCTAGCTCGCACCCGTCGCACGGTTGAAATTCCGCAGCGCCAGTAATACTCGATGATAGGATCGCGGGTCACTTCGGCCAGGCAGGGTTGCCGCCGAAGTCCCGGTTTCCGATCGTATCCGTGCAGGTGAGTTTTACCGACGCTCCGGGAGGAGATGATCGTGAGCTCGTTCGGCAAGCGGCGACAACGCGGCGGGGGTCGCAGGGGCAAACCGGAGTCGGCACCGTACGCATCCGTTGCCGGGTTCAACGATCACAGCACCGGCAGTTCGCGGCGCAAGGACAGGCGTAAGGACAGGAGCCGACCGGCGAAACCGCCTCGCGCGGCGACACCGTCGCGGCCTGCGCCGACACCCATCGATCGGCCCCGGCGCACCCGCGGCGAACGCTTCCGGCGCTTGCTGCTCGCCCTGTTCATCACCTTCGTCGCGGTGCCGTCACTGCTGTTCGTGCTCGTCTACTGGAGCGCCGAGATTCCGGATCCCGATGCGGTGCAGACCAATCAGATCGCCACCATCCTGGCCGCCGACGGCACCACGGTGATCGCGAAGGTCGTTCCGCCCGACGGCAATCGGGTTCCGGTGCCGCTGTCGGATGTACCGAAGCCGGTGCGCGATGCGGTGCTCTCGGCCGAGGACCGCAACTTCTACACCAATCCCGGTTACTCGACCGCCGCCTTCCTGCGCGCCGCCCACGACAACATCCTGGGCAAGGAGGATGCGGGCGGCGGCTCCACCATTACCCAGCAATATGTGAAGAATGCCTTCCTGGGCTCCGAGCGCACCCTGACCAGGAAGATGCGCGAGCTGATCATCGCGTCGAAGATGGCGCGGCAGTGGAGTAAGGACGACATCCTCGCCGCCTACCTCAACACGATCTATTACGGCCGCGGCTCCTATGGCATCTCGGCGGCCGCGAAGGCCTATTTCAACAAGCCGGCGCCGGAACTGACCCTGGCCGAGGGCGCGGTGTTGGCCGCGGTCATCCGCACCCCGTCGATCCTCGATCCGGAAACCCATCTCGCCGATCTGACGGCGCGCTGGAAGTACGTGCTGGACGGCATGGTCGAGATGGGGGTGCTCGCGCCGGGCGACCGCGATGCGACGGTGTTCCCGCAGATCGTCCCGATCAACCAGATTCCGGATGCCAACGAGGCCCGCGGCCCGCAGGGGCTGATCCGCACTCAGGTGCTGCGGGAATTGCGCGCCGCCGGAATCAGCGAGCGGGAACTGAATACCGGCGCGCTCCAGATCACCACCACCATCGACGCCAAGGCCCAGCAGGCCGCGCTCGGCGCGATCCACGACCGGCTCGACCCGCAGCCCCCCGAACTGCGCGGTGCGGTGGTCTCGATCGATCCGCGCTCCGGCGCGGTGCGCGCCTACTACGGCGGCTCCGACGGCATCGGCTTCGATTTCGCGCAGGCGCCGCTGCAGACCGGCTCCGCCTTCAAGGTTTTCGCGGTGATCGCGGCGCTGCAGCAGAACATTCCGCTCAGCCGCGTGCTCGACAGTTCACCGGTGACCGATCATGGCACCAAGATCACCAACGTGGACGGCGAATCATGCGGTAAATGCCCGATGTCCGAGGCGCTGAAGCGCTCGCTGAACACCAGCTTCTACCGGTTGACCATGTCGATGTTCGACGGTCCGAAGGCAATTGCGGACGCCGCCCACCAGGCCGGGATCCCGGAGGAGATTCCCGGCGTCGCCGGTAAGACGCTGACCGAGGACGGTGGGCGGCCGCTCAACGGAATCGTGTTGGGCCAGTATCTGGTTCGCCCGATCGATATGGCCTCGGCCTATGCGACGATCGCCAATTCCGGTGTCTACCACCAGCCGTACTTCCTGCAGCGCGTGGTCACGGGCGACGGCCGGGTGCTGCTCGATCGGGGTGCACCCGACCATCAGGTCGGCAAGCAGCTCCCGGCGGGACAGCAGCGCATCCCGCGCGGCATCGCCGACAACACCACCGAGGCGATGACCCCGATCGCCGCGTATTCGAACGGGCACAGCCTGTCCGGCGGACGCCCCTCCGCCGCCAAGACCGGCACCACCCAGCTCGGCGAGACCCAGCAGAACAAGGACGCGTGGATGATCGGCTTCACCCCGTCGCTGTCCACCGCGGTCTGGGTCGGCACCGAACAGTCCGAGCCGATCCAGACCGCGCGCGGCGCCGACATCTACGGCTCCGGCCTGCCCGCCGATATCTGGAAGCAGGTGATGGACGGCGCGCTCGACGGCACGCCGGTCGAGCAATTCCCCTCGGCCGCACCGCTGGGCAGCCAGTCGAATGCGGGCAAACCCTCCGGCGGCGGCTACGACATCCTGAACCCGCCGTCCGGCACCACGCCCGCGCCGGTCATCGTGATCCCGCCCGCACCGCAGCCGCCCAAGGAAGTCGAGATCTTCCCCGGATTGAGCATTCCGTTACCTGGCTGAGCGGTTTGCGGTGAATGTTCGTTTACCGGGGCCATGGGAACGGATGACGTGGCAGCATCGTTGGCCAGAGTGCAGAGCGATCGGCATCGGCACCGCGCGAGCGCGGCACGCCGAGGACCGAAACCAGGCCGACGCCGACGCCGCGGGATCGATGAGGAAGGATATGGCCACGAGCGACGACACGCGGCGTGAGCGTCGGGCCCGGAGGAGGTAGCGCAGCGTGACCACGCGGGGCCAGCGAACGCCGCAGTCGAACACAGCGGCGTGAGCGGCGGCCCGCAGGCGGCAGCGTGCGTAACCAGCAGGGCACCGCGAAAGCCGCCGATCGAATACAGCGGCGCGGGATGGGCCCGCAGCGCCGCCAGATGGAGACAGACTAGACATAGGGGCTACGCCGGTGGATTTCAATGTCGTTGACCGTCCCGAGACGCTCGTGGCGGGCACAGTGCTTCGCAGCCCGGCACTCGCGGTCGAGGGACCGCGCCGCGCGAAGGTGGAGGAGGCGTGGAAGCGCAACCTGGCACGCACCCTGCCGGGGCCGCCGACGACCGCGTACGTCGACCACGCGCCGGAGATCAACTCATATCTGACCCATATCGTCGGCTACCGCTGCCACACCTTCGCGGATCTGCTCCCGGGTGACGTGCTGGCGCGGGTGCCGGCGGGCCGGTTCGCGCGGTTCACGCTCAGCGGCGACAACCTCGGCGACACCATCGTGACCATCTGGCGCGCGGTGTGGGATGCCGAGGCCGCCGGACGCTTCGTGCGCTCGTATACCGGTGACGTGGAACATTATCCGGACGCGCGCACTGCCGAGGTATTCGTGGCGCTGGCAGACGAACCGGTCGACGGTTAGGAACAGGTGTGGACTTCGAAATTGTCACATTGGACGAAAGCCTGGTCGCCGGGCTCACCGTCCCGCTGGCCGGGCGCGAGGTGACCGCCCGCGACCTGGACCTGGTGAACTTCACCTGGGATCGGTATCTGGCGCGGGAGAAGAACGTGCCGCGAGTGGCGGCCTACATCGGCCAGAACGATCACGCCGTCGCCGTCCTCGGCTACGAGATCGCCGATATGGACGATATGGACGCCGGTGATGTGCTGACCCGCATCCCCTCCGGGCGCTACGCGAAATTCGTTGTCTCCGATAAGCCCTACGACCTGCTGCGCACCGCATGGGCGCAGGTCCGCAAGGCCGAGAGCGCAGGCACCATCACCCGCTCCCACACCGCGGAACTCGAACGCTACACCGGCCCGACCTCCGTAGAGGTCTACGTCTCCCTGGACTGACCACGCCCAGCCCCGCCGAGCGTAGTCGAACGGTGACACAGCCCCTACGGGCACACGACGCGCCAGCACCTGCTCCGGCAGACCACTGGACGGCAGCCGATCCAGGGACAACCGAGCCCGGGGAGTCTGTGCAGGACAACAGGACCCACCGCAGCCTGACCAGGATCAGACCGGGTCGCGGCAGCAACCTATTCCACGCGGCAGTGGATACAGCGAAGCCGGGCCGGAGATTCCTCCGGCCCGGCTTCCTTCGTCAACCGACGTAGTTACTCAGCGCCGATGATGAACGCCTCCAGCTGCTGGCGCGCGATATCGTCGGCCAGCTGCTTCGGCGGGGACTTCATCAGGTACGCCGAGGCCGGGAGGACGGGGCCGCCGATGCCGCGGTCCTTGGCGATCTTCGCGGCGCGCACCGCGTCGATGATGATGCCCGCGGAGTTCGGCGAATCCCACACCTCGAGCTTGTACTCCAGGTTCAGCGGCACATCGCCGAAGGCGCGACCCTCGAGGCGCACGTAGGCCCACTTGCGGTCGTCGAGCCAGCCGACGTGATCGGACGGGCCGATGTGCACATCGTTGGCGCCCAGTTCCTTCTTCAGGTTGCTGGTGACGGCCTGGGTCTTGGAGATCTTCTTCGACTCCAGCCGCTCGCGCTCGAGCATGTTCTTGAAGTCCATGTTGCCGCCGACATTGAGCTGCATGGTGCGGTCGAGCTGCACGCCGCGGTCCTCGAACAGCTTGGCCATCACGCGGTGGGTGATGGTCGCGCCGACCTGGCTCTTGATGTCGTCGCCGACGATGGGAACGCCCGCCTTGGTGAACTTTTCGGCCCAGACCGGATCGGAGGCGATGAAGACCGGCAGCGCGTTGACGAACGCGACGCCCGCGTCGATGGCGCACTGGGCGTAGAACTTGTCCGCCTCTTCGGAGCCGACCGGCAGGTAGGAGACCAGGACGTCGACCTTGTTGTCCTTCAGCACCTGCACGACGTCGACCGGCTCGGCCTCGGACAGCTCGATGGTCTCGGCGTAGTACTTGCCGATACCGTCCAGCGTCGGACCACGCTGCACGACAACGTCGCTCGGCGGCACGTCGGAGATCTTGATGGTGTTGTTCTCGCTGGCGAAGATCGCCTCGGCCAGGTCGAAGCCGACCTTCTTGGCGTCGACGTCGAATGCGGCGACGAACTTGACGTCGCGCACGTGGTACCGGCCGAACTTGACGTGCATGAGGCCGGGGACGGTGGAGGTCTCGTCCGCGTCCTTGTAGTACTGCACGCCCTGGACCAGCGAGGAAGCGCAGTTACCCACGCCGACGATGGCGACGCGGACTTCGGTGGCGATTTCAGCCTTTTTGTCTTCACTCATGGCCGATATTTCCCTCTTTCTGTGGTGCCGCCTTCGTCGATTGCTCCGCCGCAATCAACTCGTTGAGCCAGCGCACTTCGCGCTCGCTTGATTCCAGACCGAGCTGGTGGAGCTGGCGGGTGTAGCGATCCAGTGAGCCACTGGCCTTCTTGATCGCCTCCCGCAGTCCCTCTCGGCGCTCCTCGACCTGGCGTCGCCTACCCTCCAGAATCCGCATCCGCGCTTCCGCGGGGGTGCGGCTGAAAAACGCCAGGTGGACGCCGAAGCCGTCGTCGGTGTAGTTCTGCGGTCCGGTATCGGCGAGCAGTTCGGTGAACCGCTCGCGACCGGTCGGAGTCAGTTGATAGACCCGTCGCGCGCGACGGGTGACGCCCGCGACGTTCTCCTCGGCGATCAGCCCGTCCGTCTGCATGCGACGCAGCGTCGGATAGAGCGACCCGTAGGAGAAGGCCCGAAACGGCCCGAGCAAACCGGTCAGCCGCTTGCGCAGCTCGTACCCGTGCATGGGCGCTTCGAGGAGCAGCCCGAGGATTGCCAGCTCGAGCATCGGGCTTCACCCCCTGACTGTGTGTGCAGACCTAACCAATGGATGCGACTTTCCACTATATCGGAGCGATATAAACGTGCATAGTCGTCGGCGATACATAGAGCTGTTCCCGCAGGTAGAAGCCGTTAAGTCATACCCATCGGACATGAAGGAAGCCCCGCCACCTCGGCAGTCGCACGAGGGACGGGGCTTCTCAGCACCCGGCTATGACCGGTCGAACTCCCCATCCGCCACCCCAGCGGTAAAGGCTTCCCACTCGCCGGGCGTGAAGACCAGCGCCGGGCCGGTCGGATTCTTGGAGTCACGAACACCGACCCTGCCCCCGTCGAGGAACGCGACCTCCACGCATTCCTTGCTGCCGCCGCTGCGGCTGCTCTTGAACCAACGGGCTTCGGATAGGTCAGCGCTCACGGTCGTGCTCCCTTGCTAGATCCCTCAACAGAATTCTGCTGCTGTTGTCATCCAACGATGCGCGCCGGATGGTCTCGTGCGCCTCTGTGTACCGCTGCACGGTACCGACCTTCTCGGAATACATGTCGCCGGTGTAATTCTCGGCGTACACGATGGTCGGCTCAACGGATTTACCCTGACTGTCCAGTCCGAAGTCCAGGATCACGAAGGGGCCGATCTGATCCCCGGTCGGCATCCCGGCAGAAAAGGGCAGGATCCGGACGGAGATGTTCGGGCGAGTGCTCTGGTCGGCAAGGTGCCGCAGCTGCTTCACCATGATCTTGTGACTGCCGATCACGCGCCGAAGGGCACCCTCGTGAAGGATCACTTCGAGACGAATCGGCTTGATTCCCCGCATGATCAATGCTTGCCTCTGAAGCTTGAGTTGAACTCGGCTCTCCAGTTCGGAATCGGTATCGCCCGGATTTGCCGCGCGTGCGAGAACTCGCACGTAGTCGGCGGTTTGGAGCAGGCCGGGCACAAGGTCTGGTTGATAGGTGGTCAGAGTCTGAGCCGACGCTTCCAGGCCCACATACACACTGAAGTTCGCCGGAATCACATCCCCGAACTCATGCCACCACGATTTCACCGCGGCCTGCCGGGCCAACCCGATGAGTGCGGCAGTGCGCTCGTCGTCGATGCCGTAGATGCGACATAGTTCGCGGACATCGACGTCACGCACGCGATCCGACTGCCCCCGCTCCAGACGCTGAAGTGTGCTCTTTCCCCACTGCATAAGGGTGGCGGCATCTTCCAGCGTCATCCCCATTGCATCGCGCCCCTCCCTCAGATACCGCCCCAGTTGGCGTCGCGGGAGGGTGCTACTGACGTTGTCCGGCATGGCGTTCCATCCTGAGATGTCCGTGTATCCCGCATTGGGACGATCGTGACATCCACGATGGGCATGTCGCTGGGCTTTCGGCACAGTTCTTTTGGGTTCCCACAATGACCTGTTGGCCAAGCACTCGAAGGAGTGTGCTGAATATGCGCCCGGCGGGGAGAACGGCCAGCTTGCCCAGCCAGTCCGCTTCCGTCCCGGGGACATTCAGGGGTTGTCGGGACCGGGCGCACCCACCGAAGTCGAGGTCCGGGAGGTCGGCAGATGCCGAGGCGAAAGCTGCCACAGCGAGATCCGTTCGTCGGCCCGCCAGCCGAATACCGCGGCGCCCCAGCCGATGTGGTCGAGCGGTTCGCCGATGCCATCCACGAATGGGCAGACCAGCCCACAGAACCGTCCCGGTGCCGGGGTGAGGACTCCCCCGGCATCGGGCGTGCCAAGAGCGAGGGGGCGTGATGCGTCGAGATTCGTTGCGAACCACGCAAACTCACGATGGCCGCAAGGTTGCGGTGTGGCAACTGGCCCAAAGTTCCGCACGCATCCTGCGCGTGCAGTTCCCGTACGAGTCCTTCACCGCCCACCGCTTGCCCTCGCGCACCCTGCTGCCGAACGCGCAACCCGGAACCATCCTCTTCGACGCGAATCCAGACCTGGTCGACGCACGCCAACTACTCCCCGCCCACGACGACCTGTGGGATGCGCTACGCAACGACTACTGGACCGCCCTGCTGAGCGCAGCAGACCTCCCGAACCAATCGGGCCGCAACACACATGACTGACACTCAGCCTCATCAGGCCGACATTGGGCCTCGCAAACCTTTCGCACACCTCGCACATCGACTCGCCACACGAAACGCCGTGCCCGAACTCGGAAGGTATGCGCCAAGTCCAGACTTGCCGCACTCATGGGCGCCTGGAGGCTGCTGTGGACCGCCGGGATGCGGGGGACACGGAGAAATCGTGATGCGTTGATGCCGGGAACGGCCCAGTTCAGCTAGGAATACCGGTCGGTCGAACCAGCACAGCCCGGCGCGGCCCGCGCGCGGCACCGCTACTCTGGTTCTCGTGCGAATTCAGCGACAGGTGGTCGACTACGCTCTCCGGCGTCGGTCGCTGCTCGCTGACGTCTATGCGGGCCGTGTCGATGTCGCCGAGGTATGTGATGCGCATCCCTACCTGTTACGTGCGGCGAAGTTCCACGGTCGGGGGAGCGAGGTCACATGCCCTATCTGCCGGAAAGAGCAATTGACGCTCGTATCCTGGGTCTACGGCGACGGCCTCGGCCCGATGGCGGGTTCGGCTCGCACACCAGAGGAACTGATACGCCTCGCCGAGACTCGCGAGGAGTTCTCGGTCCATGTCGTCGAGGTATGCCGGAGCTGCAGCTGGAATCATCTGGTGCAGTCCTATGTGCTCGGTACCGCTCCGTCGCCCACGCGGCGGCGCCCGGGTACCCGGGCCAACCGGCGTTCCGCAGCCGAATGATGTGCCAGGTCATCTGCCCGTCGGGTGACACGCGGAGCCTCGACGCGTCCGCCGCGGCGTTGATCGCCGCACCGCGCCCCGCAGACCCTTACGAGTTATGGAGATCTTGTCAGTGAATTCGCCCTACGAGACTTCCCCCTACGGCGATGAACCGCACGGCGGCCGCACTCAGCGAAGTTCACCACCTCCGAACCCGTATCCCGGCCAGCGCCCGGCCGGTCCCCCACCCGGCCAGCGGCCCGG
>NZ_JBKBET010000006.1:0-5574 GCF_048910785.1 Nocardia nepalensis
CGTGGTCGGTTGATGCAGGCGTTGCCTGCCGGTGGTGCGATGGTCGCTGTCGGTGCTTCCGAGCCGGACGTGATGCCGCTGCTGGCCGGTGTCGATGGGGTGTCGATCGCGGCGGTGAATGGTCCTTCGTCGGTGGTGCTGTCCGGTATCGAAGACGATGTGCTCGCGGTAGTCGCGAGGTGCACCGAGCGTGGTTGGCGCACACACCGATTGCGGGTTTCGCATGCGTTCCATTCGGCTCTGATGGAGCCGATGCTGGCCGAGTTCGCTTCGGTGATCGAGGGTTTGACGTTCGGTCGCCCGAGTATCGCGTTGGTGTCGACGGTGACCGGTGCGCGCGTCACGGAGGAGATGTCGGACTCGGCGTACTGGGTGGGTCAGGTCCGGGACACGGTCCGTTTCGCGGATGCTGTTGCGGCAATGGCGGATCTGGGTGTAGCCAGGTTCGCCGAGGTCGGCCCCGACGCGGTGCTGACCCCGATGGTCGCCCAGACTCTCGATGACGAGGCTGCTGTCGTGGTGGCGTTGGCGCGTCGTGACCGTGCCGATGCGTCCGCGGTGGCGGGTGGGATCGCCGGATTGTTCGTGGCCGGTGCCGAGGTGAATTGGGCCGGTGTCTACGCCGGGACCGGGGCGCAGCGAATCGACCTGCCCACCTATGCCTTCCAGCACCGCCGCTACTGGATACCCGAAGGTTCCGCCGGCAAGGGTGACGCCCGGTCGATGGGGCTCGTCGCGACCGGTCACCCGCTGGTGTCGGCGGTGGTGTCGCAACCGGATTCCGATGTGGTCGCCGTCAGCGGCAGATTGTCGGTGCAGACGCAGCCCTGGTTGGCCGACCACCGGGTCATGGACACCGTGTTGTTCCCCGGCACCGGTCTGGTCGAACTCGCCCTGCACGCCGGTGAGCGGGTGGGCTGTTCGAGCCTGGACGAGCTGATCCTGCGTGCCCCGTTGGTGTTGCCGGAGTCCGGTGGCGTCGCGGTGCAGGTCGTGATCGGCGGTGCGGACCAGGGGCGTCGTGGGGTGCGGATCTTCTCCCGCCCCGACGACGATGCCGATTCGGTGGTGTCGTGGACCTTGCATGCCGAAGGCGTCCTCGTGCCGGAAGCCGACGGCGCACCGGCGGACCTGGCGCAGTGGCCGCCCGCCGACGCCACCGCGGTCCCGGTCGAGGACCTCTACGACTCCCTCGACGTGCAGGGCTATCACTACGGTCCGGTGTTCCAGGCGTTGCGGGCGGTGTGGCGCGGATCCGACGGGCTCTATGCCGAGGTCGCTTTGCCTGAGGCGGCGCGAGGGGATGCTGGGCGGTTCGGTGTGCATCCGGCGTTGCTGGATGCGGCTTTGCACGCGTTGCGTTTTGCCGATGACTCGGCGTCGGAGGAATCCGGTCTGGCGTTGCCGTTCGAGTGGTCGGGTGTGACGGTGCATGCGGGGGGAGCCGATGCGTTGCGGGTCCGGCTGACTCGTATCGGTGAGCGTGGGGTTGGGTTGGATCTGGCGGATTCGATGGGTGCTGCGGTGGCGACGGTGCGGCATTTGGCGTCTCGGCCGATCGATCCCGCACAGCTCACCGCGGGCACGCCGATTTCTCGTACCGCCATGTTCGACGTGAGCTGGGCACCGATCACGGTGACCGAGAGCGACGTCGCTGCGGTGGCCTGGGCGGACCTCGGTGAGGTGGGCGAGCAGGTCCCACCAGCAGTGCTGCTGGACTGCCCGGCGGGCAATGATCCTGCAGCCGTTCGTGCTGCGACTCATGGCGTGTTGCAGGTGTTGCAGTCCTGGTTTGCCGAGCCTCGGTTCGGTGAGTCGGTGCTGGTGGTTCGGACCAGTGGCGCGGTATCGGTTGCCGGGGAGGACATTTCGAATCTGGCCGGTGCCGCTGTGGGCGGCCTGGTTCGTTCGGCCCAGGCCGAGGGTGTCGGACGGATCGTATTGGTGGATACCGATTCCGAGCTCGACGGTCTGTTGGGCGGGATTCTGGCATCAGAGGAACCGCAGGTGGCCGTCCGTGATGGGCAGGTGTACCGAGCGCGACTCGGGCGCGTCGTCTCCACCGCCGCCCTCGCGACCGGCTCTTTCGATTCGGACGACACTGTCCTGATCACCGGCGCCAGCGGCTATCTCGGCGCGCTGTTCGCCCGGCACCTGGTGAACGCCCACGGCGTGCGCCATCTGTTGTTGCTGAGTCGACGCGGTGAATCCGCCCCGGGTGCACTCGAACTGCGCGACGAGTTGCGGCAATCCGGTGCCGAGGTCGAGTTCGTCGCATGCGATGTCGCGGACCGCGGCGCGCTGGCCGAGGTGCTGGCCGCTATTCCTGCCGCACAACCGCTTACGGGCGTCTTCCACCTGGCCGGTGTGCTCGACGACGGTGCGATCGCTTCGCTGACTCCGGAGCGGATGGACGCGGTGCTGGAGCCGAAGGTCGATGCCGCGCTGCACCTGCACGAGCTGACCACCGACCTGCAGTTGAAGGCGTTCGTGCTGTTCAGCTCGGTCGCGGGCCCATTCGGCAGTCCCGGCCAGGGCAACTACGCCGCGGCCAACGCCTGCCTCGATGCGCTGGCAGCGCACCGCAGGGCATCCGGGCGTTCGGGCACATCTCTGGCCTGGGGTCTGTGGAGCACCGACGGCGGTATGGCCGCGGAGCTCAGCGACGTCGACCGGCGCCGCATGTCCCGGTCGGGCCTGCTGCCGCTGTCGCCGGAGCAGGGTCTCGCCCTGTTCGATGCCGCGACGGCAATGGACAGCGCGGCCCTCGTCCTCGCCCGGGTGGATCTGGATGCCATGCGCGCCGCGGGATTCGCCGCGCCCGCACTGTTTTCCGCGCTGATCCCGCAGCGCCGCAAAGCGGCCTCGGGCGCGTCCGCGGCGCTGCGTGCTCGGCTGTCGAGCACTCCCGACAGCGAGCGTTTCGACGTGCTGCTGGAGATCGTGCGCGGTCAGATCGCCACCGTCCTCGGCCACGAGAACACGAACGCGGTGGCAGCGGACCGGGCCTTCAACGAGCTGGGCTTCGATTCGATCACCGCTGTCGAATTCCGCAATGCGCTGAAGGCCGCCACCGGTCTCTCGCTGCCCGCGACCTTGGTGTTCGACTACCCCACGCCCCAGGCTTTGGCACGGTATCTGGCCGACGAGTTCGCCGGCACGAGCCGCGATGTCGAGGTCACCGCCGTCCGGGCGGTCGACGGCGACCCGATCGCCGTGGTCGGCATGGCCTGCCGTTACCCCGGAGGGGTGCGGTCCCCGGAAGAACTCTGGGAACTCGTGCACACCGGCCGGGACGCGGTATCGACGTTCCCGGTCGACCGCGGCTGGGACCTGAACGGCATCTACGATCCGGAACCCGGCCGCGCGGGTAAGTCCTACACCCGAGAGGGCGGATTCCTGCACACGGCTGCCGATTTCGACGCGGACTTCTTCGGGATCAGTCCCAACGAAGCCGTGATGACCGATCCGCAGCAGCGGCAACTGCTGGAAACCACGTGGGAGGCGTTGGAGCGCGCAGGTGTGGATCCGGCGGTGCTGCGCGGCAGTTCGACGGGTGTCTTCACCGGCGTCATGTACCACGACTACGCCCAGGGGACCGGTAACAGCGCGGCCGGCAGCCTGGTGTCCGGTCGCATCGCCTACACCCTCGGGTTGGAGGGCCCGGCCGTGTCGGTGGATACGGCGTGCTCGTCGTCTTTGGTGACAATGCATTTGGCGGCGCAGTCGCTGCGGTCGGGGGAATGCGATCTGGCCTTGGCCGGTGGCGTGACGGTGATGGCGACTCCGGAAACTCTGGTGGAGTTCAGTCGGCAGCGGGGTTTGTCGCCGGATGGCCGGTGTAAGTCCTTCGCGGATGCGGCCGATGGTGTCGGCTGGTCCGAGGGGGCCGGGATGTTGGTGTTGGAGCGGTTGTCCGACGCCCGCCGCAATGGTCATGACGTGCTTGCGGTGATCGCTGGTTCGGCGGTGAATCAGGATGGTGCGTCGAACGGTTTGACCGCGCCGAATGGTCCGTCGCAGCGGCGGGTGATTCGCCAAGCGCTGGCGAATGCGGGAGTTTCGCCGGTCGATGTCGATGTGGTGGAGGCGCACGGCACGGGTACGACGCTGGGCGATCCGATTGAGGCCCAAGCCCTTTTGGCTACGTACGGGCAGGGTCGTGATGCGGATCGTCCGCTGTGGTTGGGGTCGTTGAAGTCCAATATCGGTCATGCTCAGGCGGCGGCTGGTGTGGGTGGTGTGATCAAGATGGTCATGGCGATGCGCCACGGGCTGCTGCCGAGGACGCTGCACGTCGATGCGCCCAGTACCAAAGTTGATTGGTCCGAAGGACATATCCGGTTGTTGACCGAGGCGGTGCCGTGGCCGGAGGTCGATCGGCCGCGGCGTGCGGGTGTCTCGTCGTTCGGTATCAGCGGCACCAACGCCCACGTCATCATCGAACAGGCCCCGGTGCCGACGGTGGAGCCGGAGCCGGTGGTCAAGTCCGCACCGGCGGGCGGGCTGCTGCCATGGGCGGTTTCGGCCCGCAGTGCCGAGGCACTGGCCGCTCAGGCGGACCGCTTGGCATCGCATGTGGGCGAACACGATCCGATCGATATCGGTTTCTCGCTGGCGTCGACACGCAGTGTTTTCGAGCATCGCGCTGTTGTGGTGGCCGGTGACCGTGCCGGGCTACTGGCAGGTGTCGGGGTCGTGGCAGCCGGTGCGCAGGCGCCCGGTGTGGTGAGCGGCCGCGTGCTGGCGGGTTCGACGGGTGTGGTGTTCTCGGGTCAGGGTGCCCAGTGGGCCGGCATGGCCACGGAGCTGCGCGCGGCCTTCCCGGTCTTCGGCGACCACTTCGATGCGATCGTCGCCGAGTTGGATCCGCTGCTGGAACAGTCAGTTTCGCTGAGCGATGCGTTGGCGGACGATGAGCTGGTCGATCGGACGGTGTTCGCGCAGGCGGGTCTGTTCGCGTTCGAGGTGGCGTTGTACCGGCTGCTCGAATCCTGGGGAGTCCGGGCTGACGTCGTAGCCGGTCACTCGATCGGTGAGATCGCTGCCGCGCATGTGGCGGGTGTGTTGTCGCTGTCGGATGCCTGTGTGTTGGTGGCTGCGCGTGGTCGGTTGATGCAGGCGTTGCCTGCCGGTGGTGCGATGGTCGCTGTCGGTGCTTCCGAGCCGGACGTGATGCCGCTGCTGGCCGGTGTCGATGGGGTGTCGATCGCGGCGGTGAATGGTCCTTCGTCGGTGGTGCTGTCCGGTATCGAAGACGATGTGCTCGCGGTAGTCGCGAGGTGCACCGAGCGTGGTTGGCGCACACACCGATTGCGGGTTTCGCATGCGTTCCATTCGGCTCTGATGGAGCCGATGCTGGCCGAGTTCGCTTCGGTGATCGAGGGTTTGACGTTCGGTCGCCCGAGTATCGCGTTGGTGTCGACGGTGACCGGTGCGCGCGTCACGGAGGAGATGTCGGACTCGGCGTACTGGGTGGGTCAGGTCCGGGACACGGTCCGTTTCGCGGATGCTGTTGCGGCAATGGCGGATCTGGGTGTAGCCAGGTTCGCCGAGGTCGGCCCCGACGCGGTG
>NZ_JBKBET010000007.1:0-142500 GCF_048910785.1 Nocardia nepalensis
CACCGCGTCGGGGCCGACCTCGGCGAACCTGGCTACACCCAGATCCGCCATTGCCGCAACAGCATCCGCGAAACGGACCGTGTCCCGGACCTGACCCACCCAGTACGCCGAGTCCGACATCTCCTCCGTGACGCGCGCACCGGTCACCGTCGACACCAACGCGATACTCGGGCGACCGAACGTCAAACCCTCGATCACCGAAGCGAACTCGGCCAGCATCGGCTCCATCAGAGCCGAATGGAACGCATGCGAAACCCGCAATCGGTGTGTGCGCCAACCACGCTCGGTGCACCTCGCGACTACCGCGAGCACATCGTCTTCGATACCGGACAGCACCACCGACGAAGGACCATTCACCGCCGCGATCGACACCCCATCGACACCGGCCAGCAGCGGCATCACGTCCGGCTCGGAAGCACCGACAGCGACCATCGCACCACCGGCAGGCAACGCCTGCATCAACCGACCACGCGCAGCCACCAACACACAGGCATCCGACAGCGACAACACACCCGCCACATGCGCGGCAGCGATCTCACCGATCGAATGCCCGGCCACGACATCGGCCCGTACGCCCCAGGATTCGAGCAGCCGGAACAACGCCACCTCGAACGCGAACAGACCCGCCTGCGCGAACACCGTCCGATCGACCAGCTCATCGTCCGCCAACGCATCGCTCAGCGAAACTGACTGTTCCAGCAGCGGATCCAACTCGGCGACAATCGCATCGAAATGCTCGGCGAACACCGGATACGCCGCACGCAACTCGGCGGCCATACCGGCCCACTGCGCACCCTGACCCGAGAACACCACACCCGTCGAACCCGCGACCACGCGACCGGTCACCACACCCGGCATCGTTTCGCCGCGACCGATCGCCTGGATTCCGGCCCGCAGGGCGTCGGACTCGGGCGAGAACGCCACAGCCCGATGCTCGAACAGGACCCGCGAGGTGGCGAGCGAGAAGCCGATATCGATCGGATCGTGGTCGCCGACATGCGAGGCCAGCCGCCGGGCCTGATCGGCCAGTGCCTCGCTGGTCCGCGCCGAGACCACCCACGGCAATACCCCACCCGCCGGAAGGGTTTTGACCACCGGAGCCGGGTCCGTCGCGGGCGCCTGTTCGACGATCAGGTGAGCGTTCGTGCCACTGAGGCCGAACGACGACACACCCGCACGACGCGGCCGATCCACCTCCGGCCACGCCACCGGTTCGGTCAGCAGCCGGATATCGCCTTCGGACCAATCGACTTTCGTGCTCGGTCGATCGACGTGCAGCGTCTTGGGCAGCATGCCGTGGCGCATCGCCATGATCATCTTGATGACACCGCCGACACCGGCAGCGGCTTGCGCGTGACCGATATTGGACTTCAACGATCCGAGCCACAACGGCCGATCCGCGGCACGATCTTGGCCATAGGTGGCCAGCAGGGCTTGGGCTTCGATCGGATCGCCCAAGGTCGTACCCGTGCCGTGGGCTTCCACCACGTCCACCTCGGTCGGTGCCACACCGGCATTGGCCAACGCCTGACGGATCACCCGCCGCTGCGACGGACCATTCGGCGCGGAGAAGCCATTCGACGCACCATCCTGATTCACCGCCGAACCAGCGATCACCGCAAGCACGTCATGACCATTGCGACGCGCATCGGACAACCGCTCCAACACCAACATCCCGGCACCCTCGGACCAGCCGACGCCATCGGCCGTGTCGGAGAAGGACTTACACCGGCCATCCGGCGACAAACCCCGCTGCCGACTGAACTCCACCAGCATCTCCGGGGTCGACATCACCGCCACACCACCGGCCAACGCCAGATCACACTCACCCGACCGCAGCGACTGCGCCGCCAGATGCATGGCCACCAGCGAGGACGAACACGCCGTATCGACCGACACCGCAGGACCTTCCAGGCCCAGCGTGTAGGCGATGCGACCGGAGACCAGACTGCCGGCGACGCTGTTGCCGGTACCGGCGCCCAGTGCGTAGTCGTGGTACATCACACCGGTGAACACACCGGTCGAACTGCCGCGCAGCACCGCCGGATCCACACCGGCCCGCTCCAGCGCCTCCCACGAGATCTCCAACAACATCCGCTGCTGCGGATCCATCACCAAGGCCTCGTTGGGACTGATCCCGAAGAAGTCCGCATCGAAATCGGCCGCGGAGTACAGGAATCCACCCTGCCGGGTGTAGGTCTTGCCCGCCTTGCCGGGTTCCGGATCGTAGATGCCCTCGATATCCCAGCCACGATCCGCGGGCAGCTCACCCGTGGTGTCCACGCCCTCGGCGACCAGAGTCCACAGATCTTCGGGCGAGGCGACGCCACCGGGGTAGCGACAGCTCATCGCCACCACCGCGATCGGATCGTCACCGGCCACCCTACTGGCGGTGACCGCGACATCCTGGCTCGTGCCGGAGAGTTGGGAATCGATGAACTCGGCGACGACCTGCGGGTTGGGGTAGTCGAAGACCAGCGTCGCCGGCAGTTGCAGACCCGTCGCGGCGTTCAGCTTGTTGCGGAACTCGACCGCACTCAACGAATCGAAACCGAGCTGCTGGAAAGCCTGCTGCGGCTCAACAGCATCCACCGACGCATGCCCCAGGGTTTCGGCGGCCACCGATCGGACCAGGTCGAGCAGAGCGCGCGCACGGTCGGTGTCCGACAAGCCGGCCAGCTTTCGGGCGAAAGCCTGACCCGCTGCACCTCGGTTGGCACGGCGCACTGGGACCGGCACGAGCGCGCGGACCAGGGCCGGGATCAGCTCGCCCCGCGTCCGGAGCACCGCCCGATCGACCCGCAGCGCCACCAACTGAGCCGTATCGGTCGCGATCGCGGCATCGAACAGCGCCAGACCCTCGGCCTCGGAAATCGGCGGGAAGCCCTGGCGGCGCAGCAGATCGAATTCGGCCTCGGACAGCTCGAAACCGAGCCCGGTCGATCGTGCCCACAGCCCGTAGTCGATGGCGGTCGCGGGCAATCCCAGGCTGTGACGATGCGCGGCAAGAGCATCGAGGAAGACGTTCGCCGCGGCGTAGTTCGCTTGACCAGCGGCCAGCACCAGCCCACCCGCGGACGACAGCAGCACGAACAACGACAGCGAGGCATCACGAGTCAACTCGTGCAGATGCCACGCCGCATCGACCTTGGGCCCGAACACATAATCGACCCGCTCAGCCGTAATCGACTCAACCAAACCGTTGTCCGCAGTTCCCGCCGCGTGCACCACACCCACCAGCGGATGCTCAACCGAAATACCATCCAACAACGCCGCCAGCGCAGACCGATCCGACACATCACACGCGACAACGCTCACCTGCGCGCCCAACTCGGTCAGCTCCGCAGCCAGCTCCGCAGCACCCGGAGCATCCGGTCCACGCCGAGACGTCAAAAGCACATGACGCACACCATGTTCGACCACCAGATGCCGAGCGATCACCGCACCCAGACCACCCGTACCACCGGTCACCAACACCGTGCCCGGCTCGGACAAACGAAGGTTCGAACCGGGCGCGTGACGACTCAAGCGCGGTACGAGCAGGGTCGCACCGCGCAGCGCAGCCTCGGGTTCCAGCGCAGCGGTCGCGGCCACAGCGGCGACAGCGAGCGCGTCACGATCCTCATCCTGATCCAGATCGAGCAGCTGGAATCGGCCCGGATGTTCGGCCTGCGCGGCACGCAGCAGACCCCACACCGGCGCCTGACCCAGATCCACCTGCTCCGAATCGGCAACCGCCACCGCACGCCTGGTCAGCACCACCAAACGCGAACCAGCGAAACGCGGTTCGGCCAGCCAGCCGCGCAGAGTGTCGAGCACAATGACCGCGATCCTCCGAGCGGCCGCCGGCGGAGCATCGTCGTGGCCGGGGATCTCCCACAGCACGATCTCCGGAACAACCGAATCCTCAGCCGGGTCCAACTCCGTGATCAGTGCCGCGAGATCACCATTCAGTACCGCCACCCGGCCCGGCTCGACGCTCGCCGGCGAAGGCGCGGCAGCGACCCATTCCACGCCGAAGAGGGCATCATCCACCCGGTCCGCCTGTAGGCGATCGGCCGACACCGGCCGAGAAACCAAGGCCCCCACCGACATCACCGGCCGACCCTGCTCGTCGGCCAGCTGGAGCGCGAACCGGGTGCCCTCGACCACGATGCGAACCCGCACCGCGCTCGCGCCGGCCGCGTGCAGCACCACCCGGTTCCAGCTGAACGGCAGCGCCGGGAAGCCCTCGACACCGCCACGCATACCGTGCACGATCCCGGCGTGCAGCGCCGCGTCGAACAGTGCCGGGTGGATGCCGAATCCCCTGCCGTCCTGTGGATCCGGCAGCGCGACCTCGGCGAACAACTCGTCACCGCGCCGCCACGCCGCCTGCAGCCCCTGGAAGAACGGGCCGTAGCCGTACCCGATATCGAGCAGCTCGTCGTAGGCACCATCGATGTCCAGCGGCTGTGCACCGGCCGGCGGCCACGCGGCGAGATCGAAATCGGCCACCACCTCATCCGGCGAGAGCACACCTTCGGCGTGCAGCAACCACGGCCCGTCGGCGGTCTGCCGCGAATGCACACTCAACCGCCTGCGACCGGCCTCGTCTGCCGCGGTCACCACGACCTGTACCGAGACACCGCCCTCGGCCGGCATGGTCAACGGAGCCTGTAGGACCAGCTCGTCCACCACGGCGCAACCGAGCACACCGCCGACGTAACTCGCCAGCTCGACGAATCCGGTGCCCGGCAGCAATACGGTACCGAGCACGCTGTGGTCGGCCAGCCACTCGACCGAGTCCACGGTCCACCGGCCGGTGAAACTCACACCGCCCGAATCCGGATGCGGCACCACCGCACCCAGCAGCGGATGCTCCACCAGATCCAGCCCGAATGAGCCGGCCCCGCCGAGTTCGGCCGCCAGCCACGACATGGCCAGCGCTTCCTTGGGATCCAGCCAGAAACGCTGATGTTGGAAGGCATAGGTCGGCAGGTCGATGCGCTGACCGCCGGCATGAAGACCGGCCCAGTCCACCGCGGCGCCGGCCACGAACAACCCCGCCACCCCGCCCAAGACCGCGGACGCATCGGCACGGTCACGACGCGCCAACGCCACCACGACGGCAGTCTCGTCATCGAGAGTTTGGGCGACCATGGGGCTCAGGACCGCGTCGGGGCCGACCTCGGCGAACCGGGACACACCCAGATCCGCCATCGCCGCAACAGCATCCGCGAACCGCACCGTGTCCCGGACCTGACCCACCCAATACGCCGGATCGGCCATCTCATCCGTGACGCGCGCACCGGTCACCGTCGACACCAACGGAATGCTCGGGCGGCCCAAGGCCAAACCCGCTATCGCCGAGCCGAACTCGGCCAGCATCGGCTCCATAAACGCCGAATGGAAAGCATGCGAAACCCGCAACCGGTGCGTGCGCCAACCACGCTCGGAGCACACCTCGACAACAGCGGCAACCGCGTCCTCGACACCGGACAACACCACCGACGAAGGACCATTCACCGCCGCGATCGACACCTCGCCGGACAGCAACGGCGTCACGTCCGCCTCCGAGGCTCCCACAGCGACCATCGCACCGCCGGCAGGCAACGCCTGCATCAACCGGCCACGCGCGGCCACCAGCACACACGCATCCTCTACGGACATCACCCCGGCCACATGCGCGGCGGCGATCTCACCGATCGAGTGCCCGGCCACCACATCCGTTCGTACGCCCCACGATTCGAGCAGCCGGAACAACGCCACCTCGAACGCGAACAACCCCGCCTGCGCGTACACAGTCCGATCTACCAGCTCATCGTCCGCCAACGCCGTGCTCAGCGAAACCGACTGCCCCAGCAGCGGATCCAGCTGCGCGACGATCGCGTCGAAAGCGGCGGCGAACACCGGATATGCCGCACGCAGTTCGGCGGCCATACCGGCCCACTGCGCACCCTGACCCGAGAACACCAGCCCCGTCGAACCCGGCACCACCCGGCCCGACACCACACCAGAAGTGGCTTCGGCGCGGCCCAACGCCCGCATACCCGCCAGCAGCCCATCACGATCCTCGGCCACAACGACCGCACGATGATCGAACACCGCACGCGTGGACGCCAACGAGAAACCGACATCCACCGGATCGTGTTCGCCCACATGCGATGCCAAACGGTCCGCCTGCGCGGCCAGCGCCTCGCTGCCGCGCGCCGAGACCACCCACGGCAGCAACCCACCCGCCGGCACGGTCTCGGGCACCGGAGCCTGGTCCACCGCCGGTTCGGCCACCGGGGCCTGTTCGATGATGACGTGCGCATTCGTGCCGCTGATACCGAACGACGACACACCCGCACGACGCGGCCGATCCACCTCCGGCCACGCCATCGGTTCGGTTAGCAACCGGACATGACCCTCGGACCAATCCACCTTCGTAGACGGCTGATCCACATGCAGGGTCTGCGGCAACAGCCCATGCCGCATCGCCATGACCATCTTGATCACACCACCCACACCAGCCGCCGCCTGAGCATGACCGATGTTGGACTTCAACGACCCGAGCCACAAAGGCCGATCCGCAGCACGCTCTTGCCCATAGGTGGCCAGCAACGCCTGGGCTTCGATCGGATCACCCAGCGTCGTGCCCGTGCCGTGAGCTTCCACCACATCGACATCGACCGGCGACACCCCCGCATTCGCCAACGCCTGACGAATCACCCGCCGCTGCGACGGACCATTCGGCGCGGTCAAACCATTCGACGCCCCATCCTGATTCACCGCCGAACCGGTCAACACCGCAAGTACCCGATGACCATTGCGCTGGGCGTCGGACAACCGCTCCAACACCAACATTCCTGCGCCCTCGGACCACCCGACACCATCGGCCGCATCCGCGAAGGACTTACACCGACCATCCGGCGACAAACCCCGCTGCCGACTGAATTCCACCAACGTCTCCGGAGTCGCCATCACCGCAACACCACCGGCCAACGCCAGATCACATTCACCCGACCGCAGCGAGGCCGCGGCCGAATGCATGGCAACCAACGACGACGAACACGCCGTATCCACCGTGACCGACGGCCCCTCCAGACCGAACACATACGAAACCCGCCCCGAGGCAATAGATCCCGTATTCGCGTTGGCCGGATAGTCGTGATACATCATGCCGACCCACACACCGGTCCGACTGCCCCGCAACGAACCCGGATCCACACCGGCCCGCTCGAACGCCTCCCACGAAGTCTCCAACAGCAGGAACTGCTGCGGATCCATCAACGCGGCCTCATTCGGGCTGATATTGAAGAACGCCGGATCGAACTCACCTGCGGCATGCAGAAAACCGCCCTCACGCGTATACGCGGAGTTCGGCGTCTCACCGGTCGGGTCGTAGAGCCGTTCGGTGTCCCAGCCGCGATTCGCCGGGAACTCCGAGGTCGCGTCGGTCCCCGCGGAAACCAGGTTCCACAGCTCCTCCGGCGAGCCAACCCCACCCGGATACCGGCATGCCATACCCACGATCGCAATCGGCTCACGAAGCGACGACTCGAGCTTGCGGTTGCGGGCACGCAACCGCTCGGTCTCCTTGAGCGAGACACGGAGGGCCTGAGCCAGCTTCTGAGTGTTGTCATCGGGCTTGGTCATCGATAGGTCCTTCAGTCTTCGGAGGAGTTGTTGTAGGCCAGGTCGATCAAGCCGTCGATATCGAGCTCGTCGATCGACTCATCCGTGACGGTCTGATCGCTGTCGTCCTGGCTGTCCTGCCCGTTCGCGAGCTTCATGAGGGCCTCCAGCAGGCCCGCGTCGCGCAGACGGGCGAGCGGGATCGTCTGGAGGGCGTTGCGAATGCTGTTCTCCGACAGCTCCGTTGCCGGTTCCGCGTCCCGATGGCCGCCGAACTGGCCGGCCAGATATTCGGCCAGCGCCTGCGGTGACGGATAGTCGAATACCGCGGTCGCCGGCAACCGCAGACCTGTCGCGGTCGCGAGAGCATTGCGGAATTCGACAGCGGAGATCGAATCGAAGCCCAGCTCGCTGAAGGGCCGGTCGGGTGCGATCACATTCGCATTCCGATGACCCAGAGTCGTCGCGACCTGACCACGCACGATCTCCAGCAGCACGTCGACGCGCTCGCTGTCCGGAGTGCTCGCCAACCGCGCCCGCAGCGCCGCCGACGCACCCGAGGCCGCCTTCCGGCGCTGCGGGACCAGCCCGGAAAGCAGTACGGGCACTGCGGATCCCGCGCCACGCATGGCATCGAGGTCCAAGCGGGCCAGTACGGGGGCCGCGGTGTCCAGCCCGGTCGCCGCATCGAACAGCGCCAGGCCCTGCTCCGGCGACAGCGGCAGCATGCCCGACCGGGACATCCGGCGTCGCTCGGTATCGCCGAGCTCCGCCGCCATACCGCCGTCCATACTCCACAGACCCCAGGCCAGCGAGGCGCCGGGGAGCCCGGTTGCCCTGCGGTGCGCCGCCAGTGCGTCCAGGCAGGCGTTGGCCGCGGCGTAGTTGCCCTGACCGGCATTGCCGAATGCACCTGCCGCCGAACTGAACACGACGAACGCCCGCAACGGCAGATCGGCGGTCAGCTCGTGCAGATGCAGGGCCGCATCGACCTTCGGCCCGAACACCGCATCCATGCGGGCCGGAGTCAGCGAAGCGATGGCACCGTCATCGAGCACACCGGCCATGTGGAACACACCGGTCAACGGGTGGTCGGCCGGCACGCCGGCCAGCACCCGGGCCAGCGCGGCACGATCGGCGACGTCACACGCGGCGAACTCGACCTCGGCACCGAGCTGGCGCAGCTGATCCCGCAGTTCGGTTGCACCCGGGGCGGATTCACCGCGCCGACTCAGCAACAACAGACGACGAACACCGCGCGTCGCCACCAGATGCCGGGCGAACAACCCACCGAGGAAGCCACTGGCACCGGTGATCAGAACCGTGTCGCCCGGATCGAAGGAGCCGGTCGCCGGAGTGTCGGTGGAGACGACCCGGCCGAGTCGGGCGACGTGCACCTGCCCACCGCGGACGGCCACCTGCGGCTCCTCGGCAGCCAGAATCCCGCCCAGCAGACCGTCTATGCCCGAATCGGTGTCGATCAGCACGATCCGGCCAGGATGCTCCGACTGTGCGGCCCGAACCAGGCCGCCCACAGCAGCACCCGCCAGATTCGAAATATCCTCCCCGGCCACCGATACCGCGCCACCGGTCCGAACCACCAGCGTCGACTCACCGAACCGAGGCTCGGCAATCCAGGACTGCAGTGCCTCCAGCACACCATGAGTAGCGGCACGAACGGTGGCGGGATCATTGCCCGCCGGGCAGTCCAGCAGCACTGCCGATGGGACCTGCTCGCCCACGTCACCGAGGTCCGCCCAGGCCACCATGGCGACGTCGCTCTCGGTCACCGTGATCGGTGCCCAGCTCACGTCGAACATGGCGGTACGAGAAATCGGCGTGCCCGAGGTGAGCTGTGCGGGATCGATCGGCCGAGACGCCAAATGCCGCACCGTCGCCACCGCAGCACCCATCGAATCCGCCAGATCCAACCCAACCCCACGCTCACCGATACGAGTCAGCCGAACCCGCAACGCATCGGCTCCCCCCGCATGCACCGTCACACCCGACCACTCGAACGGCAACGCCAGACCAGATTCCTCCGACGCCGAGTCATCGGCAAAACGCAACGCGTGCAAAGCCGCATCCAGCAACGCCGGATGCACACCGAACCGCCCAGCATCCCCTCGCGCCGCCTCAGGCAAAGCGACCTCGGCATACAGCCCATCAGATCCACGCCACACCGCACGCAACGCCTGGAAGACCGGACCGTAGTGATAACCCTGCGCATCGAGGGAGTCATAGACACCGTCGATATCCACCGCGACCGCGTCCGCGGGCGGCCACGACACCAGATCCACTGCGGCGCTATCACCTTCCGGCACGAGCCCGCCCTCGGCGTTCAACGTCCACGGCGTCTCGACACTGTCGTCGGGGCGGGAGAAGATCCGCACCCCGCGACGACCCGCCGCGTCCTCAGCATCGACGACGACGCGCACGGCGACCCCTGCCGAATCCGACAGCACCAGCGGCGCCCGCAGTACCAGCTCCTCCAGCGCCGTGCAGCCGAGCTGTTCTCCGGCGTGCAGGGCGAGTTCGACCAGACCGGTGCCGGGGAACAACACGGTGTCCATGACCGCATGGTCGGCCAGCCAGGGTTGCGTCTGTACCGACAATCGGCCGCTGAGCGCGATCGCGTCGGACTCCGGTTGCGACACCACGGCCGAGACCAGGGGGTGCCCGGTCGCCGCGAAACCCATCGACCTGGCGTCACCACCGGCGGCGGACCCGGCGGCCATCCAATAGCGCTGACGCTGGAAGGCATAGGTGGGCAGGTCGATTCGCCGAGCTCCGGTACCGGCGTACAGGCGGGCCCAATCGACGTGACCGCCGGTGACGAACAACCCGGCCGTCCCGGCCACCACAGCGGACGCGTCCGCTCGGCCCCGACGCGCCAGCGCCACCACCGTCGGAGCTGCGGTCGCCGCCAACTCCTCGACGATCTGGTTGACCATCGGGAAGAGCACGGCGTCCGGTCCGACCTCGGCAAACCGGGACACACCAAGACCCGTCATCGCGACGACCGCGTCGGCGAAACGCACAGTGTCACGGACCTGACCGACCCAGTACGCCGGATCCGACATCTCGTCGGCGACCCGCGCACCGGTCACCGTCGACACCAACGCGATACTCGGGCGACCGAACGTCAAACCCTCGATCACCGAAGCGAACTCGGCCAGCATCGGCTCCATCAACGCCGAATGGAACGCATGCGAAACCCGCAATCGGTGTGTGCGCCAACCACGCTCGGTGCACCTCGCGACTACCGCGAGCACATCGTCTTCGATACCGGACAGCACCACCGACGAAGGACCATTCACCGCCGCGATCGACACCCCATCGACACCGGCCAGCAGCGGCATCACGTCCGGCTCGGAAGCACCGACAGCGACCATCGCACCACCGGCAGGCAACGCCTGCATCAACCGACCACGCGCAGCCACCAACACACACGCATCCGACAGCGACAACACACCCGCCACATGCGCAGCAGCGACCTCACCGATCGAATGACCGGCCACCACATCCGTTCGTACGCCCCACGATTCGAGCAGCCGGAACAACGCCACCTCGAACGCGAACAGACCCGCTTGCGCGAAGACAGTCTGATCGACCGAATCCTCATCCGACAGCGCCATATCCAGAGAAATAGGCTGCCCCTGCAACGGATCCAACTGCGCGACAATCGCATCGAAATGCTCGGAGAACACCGGATACACGGCACGCAACTCGCCTGCCATACCAGCCCACTGCGCACCCTGACCCGAGAACACCACACCCGTCGAACCCGGCACGACACGGCCCGACACCACACCAGAAGTGGTTTCGGCCCGACTCAGCGCATGTGTTCCGGCCCGCAACGCGTCACTTTCGGTCGCGAACACCACGGCCCGGTGGTCGAACAGCATTCTCGAATCGACAAGTGAGAAGCCGACATCGATCGGGTCCGCATCGTCGTCGGTCACGTGCGCTGCCAGGCGGGTGGCCTGACCGGCGAGCGCGTCCGCACTGCGGGCGGAGAGCACCCAGGGCAGTACGCCGCCGGCCGGAGTGGTCTTGACCAGCGGAGCCGGGTCCGCCGCGGGCGCCTGTTCGACGATGAGGTGCGCGTTCGTGCCGCTGAGGCCGAACGAGGACACCGCCGCACGACGCGGCCGATCGACCTCCGGCCACGACACCGGCTCGGTCAGCAGTCGGACCTGCCCCTCGGACCAATCCACCTTCGTAGACGGCTGATCCACGTGCAGGGTCTGCGGCAGCAGCCCGTGCTGCATGGCCATGACCATCTTGATCACGCCACCCACACCCGCGGCCGCCTGAGCGTGACCGATGTTGGACTTCAACGACCCCAACCACAACGGCCGAGCGACATCCCGATCGCGGCCGTACGTGGCCATCAGCGCCTGCGCCTCGATCGGATCACCCAGCGTCGTACCGGTGCCGTGCGCCTCCACCGCATCGACGTCGACCGGCGAGACCCCGGCATTCGCGAGAGCCTGGCGGATCACCCGCCGCTGTGACGGGCCGTTCGGCGCGGCGAAACCGTTCGACGCACCATCCTGATTCACCGCCGAACCCGCGATCACCGCGAGCACCCGATGACCGTTGCGCCGGGCATCGGACAACCGCTCGAGCACCAGCACGCCCGCGCCCTCGGACCAGGCGACACCGTCGGCCGCGTCCGCGAAGGACTTGCAGCGACCGTCCGGAGACAACCCCCGCTGGCGACTGAACTCGAGGAACATGTCCGGCGCCGACATCACGGCCACGCCACCGGCCAAGGCCAGATCGCACTCGCCCGACCGCAGCGACTGCGCGGCCAGATGCAGGGCGACCAGCGACGACGAACACGCCGTATCCACCGACACCGCAGGACCTTCCAGGCCCAGCGTGTAGGCGATGCGACCGGAGACCAGACTGCCGCCGGCGTTGTTGCCGGTGCCGGCGCCCTGGGCGTAGTCGTGGTACATCACGCCGGTGAACACACCGGTCGAGCTGCCGCGCAGCACCGCCGGGTCGACACCGGCGCGTTCCAGCGCCTCCCAGGAAACCTCCAGCAGCACCCGCTGCTGCGGATCCATCACCGTCGCCTCGTTCGGGCTGATCCCGAAGAAGTCCGCGTCGAAATCGGCTGCGGAGTAAAGGAACCCACCATGGCGCGTGTAGGTCTTACCCGCCTTGCCGGGCTCAGGATCGTAGATACCGTCGATATCCCAGCCCCGATCGTCCGGCAGCTCTCCGGTGGTCTCCCCACCGGAGACGACCAGCCGCCACAGATCCTCCGGCGACGCGATTCCACCCGGGTAGCGGCAGCCCATCGCCACCACGGCGATCCGGTCGTCGCCGACGGCTGTGCCGGTGGTGATCTCGATGTCCTGACTCGTGCCGGTGAACTGGGAATCGATGAAGTCGGCGACGAGCTGCGGGTTGGGGTAATCGAAGATCAGCGTGGCCGGCAGTTGCAGACCGGTCGCGGTATTGAGTTTGTTGCGGAACTCGATGGCGCTCAACGAGTCGAACCCGAGCTGCTGGAAAGCCTGCTGGGGCTCAACGGCAGCGCCGGAGGCGTGCCCGAGCGTGTCCGCCGCAGTGGCCCGGACGAGCTCGAGCAGTGCGACGCCACGATCGGTGTCGGAGAGCCCGGCCAGCCGCTGCGCGAACGCCTGCCCGGCCGCGGTCCGAGTCGCCCGGCGTACGGGAGCGGGTGCGATCGCCCGCAGCAGGGCCGGGATCTGCTCGCCCCGGGTGCGCAGCACGGCCGCGTCGACGCGCAGCGCCACCACCTGGGCCGTCTCGGCGGCGATCGCCGCATCGAACAACGCCAGGCCTTCGGCCTCGGTCAACGGCGGGAAGCCCAGCCTCCGCATCCGATCGAAGTCGTCCTCGGACAGCTCGGCACCGAGGCCGGTCGACCGCGCCCACAGGCCGTAATCAATTGCGGTAGTGGGCAATCCGAGTTCGCGACGATGCGCCGCGAGGGCGTCGAGGAAGACGTTCGCCGCGGCGTAGTTGGCCTGGCCGGCGGCCAGTACCAGCCCACCCGCCGAGGACAGCAGTACGAACAGCGACAGCGCGGCGTCGCGGGTGAGCTCGTGCAGATGCCACGCGGCATCGGCCTTGGGCCCGAAGACATTCCCGAGCCGGTCCGGCGTCATCGACTCGATCAGACCGTTGTCCGCGATTCCGGCCGCATGCACAACGCCCACCAGCGGATGCTCGGCCGAGATGCCGTCCAGCAGTGCGGCTACCGCGTCCCGATCCGACACATCGCAGGCGGCGATCGCGACCTGCGCGCCGAGCTCGACGAGCTCATCGCGCAGCTCCGCGGCGCCGGGCGCGCCCAGACCCCGACGAGACGTCAGGAGCAGGTGGCGCACACCGTGTTCGGTCACCAGATGCCGGGCGATCACCGCACCCAGACCGCCGGTGCCACCGGTCACCAGCACGGTGCCCGGCTCAATCGGACGAGCGATCGCATCGGATGTGTGGCGGCCGAAGCGCGGCACCAGCACCTGCTGCCCACGCAGCGCGGACTCCGGTTCCGCGGCCATCGCCGCGGTCGCGACGGAGACCGGATCGTGGTCGCCGTCCAGGTCCAGGAGCTGGAATCGACCCGGGTGCTCCGCCTGCGCGGCGCGCACCAACCCCCAGACGGGCGCCTGGTCCAGCCGCACCGAATCGGAATCGGCAACGGCCACAGCGTGTCTGGTCGACACCACCAAACGGGAACCGGCGAAACGGGTTTCGGCCAGCCAACCCTGGACGGTGTCCAGGACCCGGGCCACCGTACGGCGTGCGGCCTGTGGCGGCGCACCGTCCTCGAATGGGCTCTGCAGCAGCACGATCTCGGGAACGACCGCGTCCGGGTTCGCATCCAGATCGGCTATCAGCGCCGCGAGGTCACCGTAGCCCCGTACCCCATCGGAATCTCGGCCCCAGCCGAGCGCGGCCAGCCGGCCGGGCTCCGCCGCCGCGGGCGGGGCAATAGTGCTCCATTCCACGCGGAACAGGGATTCCGCGGCGTGGTCGGCGGCCAGGCGATCGGCCGACACGGGTCGGGACACCAGCGCACCGACCGACAGCACCGGGTGCCCCTGGTCATCGGCCAGCTGCACGGCGAACCTGGTGCCGTCGACCGCGATTCGGACCCGCACCGCGGCGGCGCCGGCGGAGTGCAGCACCACGCGGTTCCAGGTGTAGGGCAGGGCCGGGAAATCACCGACACCATCCCGAAGACCGTGCACGATGCCGACGTGCAGCGCGGCGTCGAGCAACGCCGGATGAACGCCGAAGCCGTTGCCGTCCTGCGGATCCGGCAGCGTGACCTCGGCGAACAACTCGTCACCGCGCCGCCACGCCGCCTGCAAACCCTGGAAGAACGGGCCGTAGCCGTACCCGAGGTCGAACAACTCGTCGTAGACGCCCGCGAGGGGAGTCGGCTGCGCACCCGCCGGCGGCCACACGGCCAGATCGAAATCGGCCGCCGTCTCGCCCGGTGCGAGCACACCTTCGGCGTGCAGCAACCACGGCCCCTCGGCGGTCTGCCGCGAATGCACGGTCAGCCGGCGGCGACCGGCCTCGTCCGCGCCGGCCACCACGACCTGTACCACGACGCTGCCTTCCGCAGGCATCGTCAACGGAGTATGCAGGACGAGCTCATCCACCACCTCGCAGCCCAGGACGCCGCCGACGTAGCTCGCCAGCTCCACGAACCCGGTACCCGGTAGCAACACCACCCCGAGCACGCTGTGGTCGGCCAGCCACGCCACCGAGTCCACCGACCATCGGCCGGTGAAACTCACCTCGCCCGACTCCGGATGCGACACCATCGCACCGAGCAGCGGATGCTCCACCGCGTCCAGCCCGACCGAGCCGACCCCGCCCAGTTCGGCGCCCAGCCACGACTTCGCCAGCATCTGCCGGGGATCGAGCCAGAACCGCTCGTGCTGGAAGGCGTAGGTGGGCAGGTCGATTCGCCGGCCACCGGCATGCAGACCGGACCAGTCCACGTCGGCGCCGGAGACGAACAACCCGGCCACCCCAGCCAATACGGTGGGCGCATCGGCCCGACCCCGACGCGCCAAGGGCACGATCGCCGGAGTCGCGGTCAGCTGTCCCGAATCGGCGATCTGCGCGATCATCGGGGTCAGCACCGCGTCGGGGCCGACCTCGGCGAACCGGGACACACCAAGACCCGTCATCGCGACGACCGCGTCGGCGAAACGCACAGTGTCACGGACCTGACCGACCCAATACGCCGGATCCGACATCTCCTCCGTGACGCGCGCACCGGTCACCGTCGACACCAACGCGATACTCGGGCGACCGAACGTCAAACCCTCGATCACCGAAGCGAACTCGGCCAGCATCGGCTCCATCAGAGCCGAATGGAAAGCATGCGACACCCGCAATCGGTGCGTCCGCCACCCATGTTCCACGCAGATGTCGACAACGGTCTGTACCGCGTCCGCGACGCCGGACAGCACCACCGACGAAGGACCATTCACCGCCGCGATCGACACCCCATCGACACCGACCAGCAACGGCAGCACATCGGCCTCGGAAGCACGAACAGCGACCATCGCACCACCGGAAGGCAACGCCTGCATCAACCGGCCACGCGCAGCCACCAACACACACGCATCCTCGAGCGACAACACCCCGGCCACATGCGCGGCGGCGATCTCACCGATCGAGTGCCCGGCCACCACATCCGTTCGTACGCCCCACGATTCGAGCAGCCGGAACAACGCCACCTCGAACGCGAACAGACCCGCTTGCGCGAAGACAGTCTGATCGACCGAATCCTCGTCCGACAGCGCGATATCCAGAGCACCAGGCTGCCCCAGCAGCGGATCCAGCTGCGCGACAATCGCATTGAAGTGCTCGGCGAAAACCGGGTACACGGCACGCAACTCGGCCGCCATACCGGACCACTGCGCACCCTGACCGGAGAACACCAGCCCCGTCGTACCCGGCACCACCCGGCCGGTCACCACACCAGAAGTGGTTTCGGCGCGGCCCAGCGCCCGCATACCCGCCAGCAGCGAATCACGATCCTCGGCCAGAACAACCGCACGATGATCGAACACCGCACGCGTGGACGCCAACGAGAAACCGACATCCACCGGATCCAGGTCCTCATCGCCGACATGGGATGCCAGCCGCTCGGCCTGCGCGGCAAGAGCCTGTCCGCCGCGCGCCGAGACCACCCACGGCAGCAATCCGTCGGCCGGAGCGGCCGCCACCGGCTCCGGCCGCACAGCCGGGGCCTGTTCGATGATGACGTGCGCATTCGTGCCGCTGATACCGAACGACGACACACCCGCACGACGCGGCCGATCCACCTCCGGCCAGGCCACCGGCTCGGTCAGCAAGCGCACATCGCCCTCGGACCAATCCACCTTGGAACTGGGCGCATCGACGTGCAGCGTCTTCGGCAGCACGCCGTGGCGCATCGCCATGACCATCTTGATCACACCACCGACACCGGCAGCGGCCTGAGCATGACCGATATTGGACTTCAACGACCCCAACCACAACGGCCGATCCGCATCACGACCCTGCCCGTACGTAGCCAAAAGGGCTTGGGCTTCGATCGGATCACCCAACGTGGTACCGGTGCCATGGGCTTCCACCACATCCACCTCGGTCGCGGCGATCCCGGCATTGGCCAGCGCCTGCCCGATCACCCGCCGCTGCGAGGGACCGTTCGGCGCGGTCAAACCATTCGACGCGCCATCCTGATTCACCGCCGAACCGGTCAGCACCGCGAGCACCCGATGACCATTGCGCTGGGCGTCGGACAACCGCTCCAAAACCAGGATGCCGACACCTTCCGACCAGCCCACCCCATCGGCGGTGTCGGAGAACGACTTACACCGGCCGTCCGCCGACAACCCGCGCTGCCGGCTGAATTCCACGAACGTCTCCGGGGTGGCCATGACGGTCACACCACCGGCCAAGGCCATATCACATTCACCCGACCGCAGCGAGGCCGCGGCCGAATGCATGGCAACCAACGACGACGAACACGCCGTATCCACGGTGACCGACGGCCCCTCCAGACCGAACACATACGAAACCCGCCCCGAGGCAATAGATCCCGCGTTCGCGTTGGCCGGATAGTCGTGATACATCATGCCGACCCACACACCGGTCCGACTGCCCCGCAGCGCGCCGGGATCGACGCCGGCCCGCTCGAACGCCTCCCACGAGGTCTCCAACAGCAGGAATTGCTGCGGATCCATCAGCGCGGCTTCGTTCGGGCTGATATTGAAGAACGCGGGATCGAATTCACCTGCGGCATGCAGGAATCCACCCTCACGGGTGTATGTGCTGTTCGGCTTCTCCCCAGCCGCATCGTAGAGACGATCGACATCCCAACCACGATTCACGGGGAACTGCGAGGCGGCATCCGTCCCCGTCGCCACCAGATTCCACAGCTCCTCGGGAGAACCGACCCCACCCGGATACCGGCACGCCATACCCACGATCGCAATGGGCTCGTCGAGTTGACGGTCGCGGGTCTGCAGCGCTGCGCGAACAGCAGTCGCCGAGCCCTGGCGGTCGGCGAACTCGCCGGCCAGGTATTCGGCCAGCGCCTGCGGCGACGGATAGTCGAACACCAAACTCGCCGGCAACCGCAGACCCGTCACGGTCGCGAGGGCATTGCGGAATTCGACCGCGGAGATCGAATCGAAGCCCAGCTCGCTGAAGGCCCTGTCGGGTGCGATCGCATTCGCGTTCCGATGGCCCAGAATCGCCGCGACCTGACCGCGAACGGTTTCGACGAGCACACCCAGGCGCTCGCTGTCGGCAGCAGCGGCCAAACGCGACCGCAGCGCCGTTGCGCCGCCCGAGGCCGTCCGACGGCGAGCAGGAAGCAGGGCGGACAGCAGGGCCGTGGCAGACCCCGCCGTGCGGATGCCGTCCAGATCGAGACGGGCCAGCACGGGAGCGGCCGCGTCCATTCCGGAAGCGGCGTCGAACAGCGCCAGACCCTGTTCTTCCGTCAGCGGCAGCATGCCCGACCGAGACATCCGGCGCCGCTCGGTGTCGCCGAGCTCCGCGCCCATACCGCCGTCCGCGCCCCACAGCCCCCACGCGAGCGACTGCCCGCTGCGCCCGGATGCCTTGCGGTGCAACGCCACCGCGTCCAAACAGGCGTTGGCCGCGGCATAGTTGCCCTGCCCCGGATTGCCGAAGGTGCCGGCCGCCGAACTGAACAGCACGAACGCCCGCAACGGCAGATCGGCGGTCAGCTCGTGCAGGTGCAGGGCGGCATCGACCTTCGGCCGCAACACCGCGTCCATCCGCTCCGGGGTGAGTGCGGCGATCGCGCCGTCGTCGAGCACACCAGCCGTATGGAACACACCGGCGAGCGGACGGTCCGCGGGAATAGCGGCGAGCACGGCGGCCAGCGCGTCACGGTCGGCGACATCGCACGCGGCGAACTCGACCTCGGCACCGAGCCGCTGCAGCTGGTCCCGCAGTTCGGTTACGCCGGGGGCGGATGCACCGCGCCGACTCAGCAGCAGCAGACGGCGAACACCGCGCGTGGCCACCAGATGCCGAGCGAACAATCCACCGAGATAGCCGCTGGCACCGGTGATCAGAACCGTGTCATCCGGAGCGAAGGACGAGCCGGTGGCCGACGCGGGGGTCGCCCGGACAAGTCGCGCACCGAAGACCTGTCCGCCACGCACCGCAACCTGCGGTTCCTCGGCAGCCAGAATCCCGCCCAGCAGACCGTCGATGTCGGAATCGCTGTCCACCAACACGATCCGGCCACGACTCTCCGCCTCGGCCGTACGGACCAGACCGGCCACGGCAGCACCGGCCAGATTCGTAATATCCTCCCCGGCAACCGATACCGCACCGCTGGTCCGGACCACCAAGGCCGACTCGTCGAACCGCTCATCGACAAGCCACGACTGCAGCACCCGCAGCACACCGTGCGTCGCGGCCCGAACCGTATCCGGCTCATTACCCGCCGGACAGTCCAGTACCACCGCGGCGGGCACCTCGTCACCCAGATCCGCCCACGACACCGCATCGATTCCGGTGCCGGACACCGCGATCGGTGTCCACTCGACCTGGAATACGGCGTTGCGCGCAACGGACGCACCGGTGCTGAGCTGCCCGGGATCGATCGGCCGGGATGCCAGCTGCCGCACCGTCGCCACCGCGGCTCCGGTCGAATCCGCCAGATCCACCGCCACGGCACGATCACCCACCCGGGTCAACCGCACCCGCAGCGCACCGGCACCCGCCGCGTGCACCGTGACACCGGACCACTCGAACGGCAACTCCGGGCCGGCGCCCTCGGCGCGCGGGTGGCCGGCCAGTCGCAGCGCATGCAGCGCGGCATCGAGCAGCGCCGGATGCAGCCCAAAACCCTGGCCGTCCTGTGGATCCGGGAGGGCGACCTCGGCGAACACCTCCTCGTCGCGCTGCCACGCCGCCTGTAGGCCCTGGAAGACGGGGCCATACCCGTAACCGGCATCGAGCAGCTCGTCGTAGACACCATCGACGTTCAAAACCTGCGCGCCGGCCGGCGGCCACGCCGCGAGATCCACGACCGGCGCGGCCGTGCTCGGGGCTAGCGTGCCTTCGGCATTCAGCAGCCACGACGACGCCGCATCGGCGTCCCCGTCCGGGCTGGAGAATATCCGCACCCCGCGCCGGCCGGTCTCGTCCGCGGGATCGACCACGATGCGCACCGCGGCCCCATCGGACTCCGACAGCACCAGCGGGGCGCGCAGCACCAGATCGTCCAGGGTCGAGCAGCCGACCCGCTCGCCCGCGTACAGGGCCAGCTCGACGAATCCGGTGCCAGGGAACAACACGGTCCCCAGCACCAGGTGATCGGCCAACCACGGATGCGTCCGCACCGACAAGCGACCGGTCAGGATCATCGCGCCGGAGTCCGGCTGCGATACCACCACCGACACCAACGGATGCGGGGTCGCCACCAGACCCATGGCCCGGGCATCGCCGCCGCCGGCCGACCCCTCGGACATCCAGTACCGCCGACGCTGGAAAGCGTAGGTGGGCAGGTCGATTCGGCGGGCTCCGGTACCGGTGTACAGGCCCGCCCAGTCGAGGTCGGCGCCCGCGACGAACAACCTGGCCAGGCCGGTCGGCACCGCGGACACATCGGCCTGGTCCCGACGCGACAGCGCGGCCACTGTTGCGGCCACGCCATCCCCGGCATCCAGGGTCTGCGCGATCATCGGGGTCAGCACCGCGTCGGGGCCGACCTCGGCGAACCGAGACACTCCTTGATCGACCATCGCGGCAACCGCGTCGGCGAACCGCACGGTGTCGCGAACCTGACCCACCCAATACGCCGGATCGGCCATCTCATCGGTGATCCGGGCACCGGTCACCGTCGACACCAGCGCGATACTCGGGCGACCGAACGTCAAATCCTCGACCGCCGAAGCGAACTCGGCCAGCATCGGCTCCATCAGTGCCGAATGGAAGGCGTGCGACACCCGCAATCGGTGTGTGCGCCAACCCTGTTCGGCGCATCGTGCTGCGACGGCGAGCACATCGGCTTCGACACCGGAGAGCACCACTGACGACGGGCCGTTGACCGCCGCGATCGACACCGCACCGGCCACCAGCAGCGGCAGCACATCGAGCTCGGAGGCGCCCACGGCGACCATCGCCCCACCGGAAGGCAACGCCTGCATCAACCGACCACGCGCAGCCACCAACACACACGCATCCGACAGCGACAACACACCCGCCACATGCGCAGCAGCGACCTCACCGATCGAATGCCCGGCCACCACATCGGCCCGTACGCCCCAGGATTCGAGCAGCCGGAACAACGCCACCTCGAACGCGAACAACCCCGCCTGCGCGAACACCGTCCGATCAACCAGCTCATCGTCCGCCAACGCCACACTCAGCGAAACCGACTGCCCCAGCAGCGGATCCAACTCAGCGACAATCGCATCGAAATGCTCGGCGAACACCGGGTACACGGCACGCAACTCGCCCGCCATACCAGCCCACTGCGCACCCTGACCGGAGAACACCAGCCCCGTCGAACCCGGCACCACCCGGCCGGACACCACACCGGATGCAGGCGCACCCGCGGCCAGCGCCCGCACGCCCGCGAGCAGACCGTCACGGTCATCGGCCACGACGACCGCACGGTGCTCGAACACCGCCCGGGTGGACGCCAGGGAGAAGCCGACGTCGACCGGATCGTGTTCGCCCACATGCGATGCCAGGCGGGCAGCCTGAGCGGCGAGAGCCTCGCTACTGCGGGCCGAGATCACCCACGGCCGCGCCGCCGGTGCCGCGGCCGGCTCCGGAGCCGGGGCCACGACGGGCGCGGTCACCGGGGCCTGCTCCACGATGAGGTGGGCATTCGTACCGCTGATACCGAACGACGACACACCCGCACGACGCGGCCGATCCACCTCCGGCCAGGCCACCGGCTCGGTCAACAACCGAACATGACCCTCGGACCAATCCACCTTGGAACTGGGCGCATCGACGTGCAGCGTCCTCGGCAGCACGCCGTGGCGCATCGCCATGACCATCTTGATCACACCGCCGACACCGGCAGCGGCTTGCGCGTGACCGATATTGGACTTCAACGACCCCAACCACAACGGCCGATCCGCAGCACGCTCCTGGCCATACGTGGCAATCAGCGCCTGCGCCTCGATCGGATCGCCCAAGGTCGTACCCGTGCCGTGGGCTTCCACCACGTCCACCTCGGTCGCAGACACACCGGCATTGGCCAACGCCTGACGGATCACCCGCCGCTGCGACGGACCATTCGGCGCGGAGAAACCATTCGACGCACCATCCTGATTCACCGCCGAACCAGCGATCACCGCAAGCACGTCATGACCATTGCGGCGGGCGTCCGACAACCGCTCCAACACCAGCACACCGGCACCCTCGGACCAGCCGACGCCATCGGCCGTGTCGGAGAAGGACTTACACCGGCCATCCGGCGACAAACCCCGCTGCCGGCCGAACTCGAGGAACATGTCCGGCGTCCCCATCACCGCCACACCACCGGCCAGCGCCAGATCGCACTCACCGGACCGCAGCGACTGTGCGGCCAGATGCAGGGCGACCAGCGAGGACGAGCACGCGGTGTCCACGGTGACCGACGGTCCTTCCAGACCGAACACATATGACACCCGGCCCGAAACCAAGCTGCCCGCAGCGCCGCTGCCGGTACCGGTGCGCTGGGCGTAGTCGTGGTACATCAGGCCGGTGAAGACACCGGTCGAACTGCCGCGCAGCACCGCCGGATCCACACCGGCCCGCTCCAGCGCCTCCCACGAGATCTCCAGCAGCAACCGCTGCTGCGGATCCATCATCGTGGCTTCGTTGGGACTGATCCCGAAGAAATCCGCATCGAAATCGGCTGCGGAGTAGAGGAATCCGCCCTGCCGGGTGTAGGTCTTGCCCGCCTTGCCGGGTTCCGGATCGTAGATGCCCTCGATATCCCAGCCGCGGTCCGACGGCATCTCGCCGGTGGTGTCGGTGCCGGAAGTGACCAGGTCCCACAGGTCTTCGGGAGAAGCGACACCACCGGGGTAGCGACAGCTCATCGCCACCACCGCGATCGGGTCGTCGCCCGTGCGCACCCGGCTGATCACCGGCTTTTCGACCGCCGCGATGCCGGTGAGCTGCGAACCGATGAACTCGGCGACAACCTGCGCATTCGGGTAGTCGAAGATCAACGTCGCCGGCAGTTGCAGACCCGTCGCGGCGTTCAGCTTGTTGCGGAACTCGACCGCACTCAACGAATCGAAACCGAGCTGCTGGAAAGCCTGCTGCGGCTCAACAGCATCCACCGACGCATGCCCGAGAGTGGCAGCGGCCACCGATCGGACCAGGTCGAGCAGAGCGCGCGCACGGTCCGCGTCCGACAGCCCGGCCAGCTCGAGCGCAAAGGCCTGGCCCGCAGCGGTCCTGTTCTGCCGGCGGACCGGGGCCGGTGCCAAGGAACGGACCAGAGCGGGGATCTGCTCGCCGCGCGTCCGGAGCACCGCCGGATCGACCCGCAGCGCCACCAGCTGTGCGGTATCGGTCGCGATCGCGGCATCGAACAGCGCCAGACCGTCTGCTTCGGTCAGCGGGGGGAAGCCCTGGCGGCGCATTCGATCGAAGTCATCTTCGGACAGCTCGACACCGAGCCCCGACGATCGCGCCCACAATCCGTAATCCACTGCCGTCGCGGGCAATCCCAGACTTCGGCGGTGCGCCGCGAGCGCATCGAGGAAGACGTTCGCAGCTGCGTAGTTCGCTTGACCAGCGGCCAGCACCAGCCCACCCGCGGACGACAGCAGCACGAACAACGACAGCGAGGCATCACGAGTCAACTCGTGCAGATGCCACGCCGCATCGACCTTGGGCCCGAACACATAATCGACCCGCTCAGCCGTAATCGACTCGACCAAACCGTTGTCCGAGGTCCCCGCCGCGTGCACCACACCCACCAGCGGATGCTCAACCGAAATACCATCCAACAACGCCGCCAGCGCAGACCGATCCGACACATCACACGCGGCAATGCTCACCTGCGCGCCCAGTTCGGTCAGCTCCGCAGCCAGCTCCGCAGCACCCGGAGCATCCGGTCCACGCCGAGACGTCAAAAGCAGATGGCGCACACCATGTTCGACCACCAGATGCCGAGCGATCACCGCACCCAGACCACCCGTACCACCGGTCACCAACACGGTTCCCGGCTCGGACAACCGAACGATCGCGCCCGGCGCGTGCCGGCGCAACCGCGGCACATACGTGCTCATGCCCCGCAGCGCGGCCTCCGGCTCGGTCGCGACGGCGGCCGCCGCGGCGAGCGAATCACCGTCGGCGTCCAGATCGAGCAGCTGGAATCGGCCCGGATGTTCGGCCTGCGCGGCACGCAGCAGACCCCACACCGGCGCCTGACCCAGATCCACCTGCTCCGAATCGGCAACCGCCACCGCACGCCTGGTCAGCACCACCAAACGCGAACCAGCGAAACGCGGTTCGGCCAGCCAACGCTGGACGGTCTCCAGCACGTCCATCGCCACCCGGCGGGCGGCCTCCGGCGGCGCACCCTCGTGGGTTGGGCACTCGAGCAGCACGAGGTCGGGCACGACCGAGTCGGGGTTCGCGTCCAGATCGGCTATCAATGCCGCGAGATCACCGTCGCGCCCGCCGAGTACCGACACACGATCCGGCTCGACACTTGCCGTGGACGGCGCGGCAGCGACCCACTCGATGCCGAAGAGGGCATCCGATACGGAATCCGCGCTGAGTCGATCGGCCGACACCGGCCGAGAGATCAACGCGCCCACCGACAGTACGGGTTGCCCCTGCTCATCGGCCATCTGCACCGCGAACCGGTCGCCCTGCAGCACGATCCGCACCCGCACCGCGGCAGCACCGGTCGCATGCAGCACGACGCGGTTCCAGCTGAACGGCAGCGCCGGGAAACCCTCGAGGCCACCACGCATACCATGGACGATGGCGGCGTGCAGCGCCGCGTCGAACAGCGCGGGGTGGATCCCGAAGCCCTTGGCGTCCTTCGGATCTGGCAGTGCGACCTCGGCGAACACCTCGTCACCGCGCTGCCACGCGGCCCGCAGCCCCTGGAAGAAGGGGCCGTAGCCGTATCCGATGTCGAGCAGTTCGTCGTACGCGCCGTCGACGTCCAGCGGTTGCGCGCCGGCCGGTGGCCACGCGACCAGGTCGAAGTCGGCCATCCCGTCGCCGGGGACGAGCACGCCTTCGGCATGGAGCACCCATGGACCCGCGGCCGTCTGCCGCGAGTGCACGCTCAGTCGCCGGCGACCGGCCTCGTCCGGGGCGGCCACCACGACCTGCACGGCGACATCGCCATCGGCCGTCAGGGTCAACGGAGTATGCAGAACGAGCTCGTCGACCACCTCGCAGCCCAGCAGGCCACCGACGTGACCGGCCAGTTCGACGAATCCGGTGCCCGGAAGCAATACGGTGCCCAGCACGCTGTGGTCCGCCAGCCATTCCACCGAATCCAGCGACCACCGGCCGGTGAAGCTCACCGCTCCCGAATCCGGGTGCGGCACAACGGCCCCCAGCAGCGGATGCGCCGCCGCATCCAGCCCGACCGCGGTGACGCCGCCCAGTTCGGCACCGAGCCACGACTGGGCCAGCATCTGCTTCGCGTCGAGCCAGAACCGTTCGTGCTGGAAGGCATAGGTGGGCAGGTCGATGCGCCGCGCTGCGGAACCGTCGTAGATGGCGGCCCAGTCCGCCTCGGCACCGGCCACGAACAACCCGGCCACCGCACTGGTTGCGGTCACCGCGTCCGCGTGGTCGCGTCTGGTCACCGCAACCGCGGTGGCGTCGCTGAGAGTCTGGGCGACCATCGGGGTCAACACGGCATCGGGGCCGACCTCAGCGAACCTGGAGACACCCGAACCGGCCATCGTGGCAACGGCATCGGCGAACCGGACCGTGTCCCGAACCTGACCCACCCAATACGCCGGATCGGCCATCTCGTCGACGACCTGGGTACCGGTCACCGTCGACACCAACGCGATGGTGGGCCGGCCGAAGGTCAAACCGTCGATCGCCGCAGCGAACTCGGCGAGCATCGGCTCCATCAGAGCCGAATGGAACGCATGCGAAACCCGCAATCGGTGCGTCCGCCAACCACGCTCGGTGCACACCTCGACAACAGCGACGACCGCGTCCTCGACACCGGACAGCACCACCGACGAAGGACCATTCACCGCCGCGATCGACACCGCATCGACACCGGCCAGCAAGGGCAGCACATCGGCCTCGGACGCACCAACAGCGACCATCGCACCACCGGAAGGCAACGCCTGCATCAACCGACCACGCGCGGCCACCAATACACACGCATCCGACAGCGACAACACACCCGCCACATGCGCGGCGGCGATCTCACCGATCGAATGCCCGGCCACCACATCGGCCCGGACTCCCCAGGATTCGAGCAGCCCGTACAACGCCACCTCGAACGCGAACAGACCCGCCTGCGCGAACACCGTCCGATCGACCAGCTCATCGTCCGCCAACGCCGTGCTCAGCGAAACCGACTGTTCCAGCAGCGGATCCAACTCCGCGACAATCGCATCGAAGTGATCGGCGAACACCGGATAGGCAGTCCGCAGCCCGGCGGCCATACCGGCCCACTGCGCACCCTGACCCGAGAACACCACACCCGTCGAACCCGGCACCACGCGGCCGGACACCACACCGGGTGCCTGCGTGCCAGCGGCCAGCGCCCGCACGCCCGCGAGCAGACCGTCACGGTCATCGGCCACCACCACGGCCCGATGCTCGAAGACACTGCGCGTCGACGCCAGCGAGAAACCGATATCGATCGGATCATGGTCGACCACATGCGATGCCAGCCGCGCGGCCTGAGCGGCCAGCGCCTCGCCGCTGCGCGCCGACAGCATCCACGGCACCGCCGGGACGGTCCGGACCGCCGGGACCGACTCGACCGCCGATACCGGGGCCTGCTCGAGAATGAGATGTGCGTTGGTGCCGCTGATGCCGAACGAGGAGACACCCGCACGACGCGGCCGATCCACCTCCGGCCACGCCACCGGCTCGGTCAACAACCGAACATGACCCTCGGACCAATCCACCTTCGTAGACGGCTGATCCACATGCAGGGTCTGCGGCAACAGCCCATGCCGCATCGCCATGACCATCTTGATCACACCACCCACACCGGCAGCGGCCTGAGCATGACCGATGTTGGACTTCAACGACCCGAGCCACAAAGGCCGATCCGCAGCACGCTCTTGCCCATAGGTGGCCAGCAACGCCTGAGCCTCGATCGGATCACCCAGCGTCGTACCCGTGCCGTGGGCTTCCACCACATCGACATCGACCGGCGACACCCCGGCATTGGCCAAGGCCTGACGAATGACTCGCCGCTGCGAGGGACCATTCGGCGCGGTCAAACCATTCGACGCCCCATCCTGATTCACCGCCGAACCAGCGATCACCGCAAGCACGTCATGACCATTGCGACGCGCGTCCGACAACCGCTCCAACACCAGCACACCGGCACCCTCGGCCCAGGCGACGCCATCGGCCGTGTCGGAGAACGACTTACACCGGCCGTCCGGCGACAGCCCCCGCTGCCGGCTGAACTCCACGAAGGTCTCCGGAGTCGCCATCACGGTCACACCACCGGCCAAGGCCAGATCGCACTCACCCGACCGCAGCGACTGTGCCGCCAAATGCATTGTCACCAGCGACGACGAACACGCCGTATCCACCGTGACCGACGGCCCCTCCAGGCCGAACACGTACGAGATCCGGCCGGACGCAATGGATCCCGCGTTCGCGTTGACCGGATAGTCGTGGTACATCATGCCGGCGAAGACACCGGTCGCACTGCCGCGCAGCAGCGTGGGGTCGACGCCGGCCCGCTCGAACGCCTCCCACGAAGTCTCCAACAGCAGGAACTGCTGCGGATCCATCAACGCGGCCTCATTCGGGCTGATATTGAAGAACGCGGGATCGAATTCACCTGCGGCATGCAGGAATCCGCCCGAACGCGTGTACGTGGTGTGCGGTGTTTCCCCGGTCGGGTCGTACAGCCGCTCGGTATCCCAGCCGCGGTTCACCGGGAACTGCGACGTCGCGTCGGTCCCGGTCACGACCAGCTGCCACAGCTCCTCGGGCGATCGGACCCCGCCCGGGTACCGGCACGCCATGCCGACGATCGCGATCGGTTCGCCGTCGAAGGCTTTCGCGGCGGTGACCGCCACGTTGTGCCCGGTGCCGGTGAGCTCGTCGGTCAGGTGCGCGGCCAGCGCCTGCGGTGTGGGGTAGTCGAAGACGACCGCGGCCCCCAGCGACAGGCCGGTGGCGGTCTTGAGCCGGTTACGCAGCTCGACCGCACCCAGGGAATCGAAACCCAGGTCCTGGAAGGCACGATCGGGATCGATCGCGGACGCACTGTCGTGGCCGAGGACGGCCGCGATGTGGGTGCGGACGGTATCGAGCACCGCCTGCCGCTGCCGACCGGCGTCCAGACCCGAAAGCCGTTGCCGCAGACTCGACCCCACCGTCGAGAGCGCCGAGGACCGCCGCACAGCGGGTGCCAGTGCGCGCAGCAGCGGGGGCAGCAGCCCGGCCTCGGCCTGGGCGCGGATCGTGGCGGTGTCGACCATGGCGATCACCGCGTGCGCCGTGCCGCGTTCGAGCACCGCATCCCAACCGGCCAACGCCGGCTCGTCCGGGATCGCGGTGAATCCGGCCCGGCTCATCCGAGCCAGGTCGACCTCACCCAACTGCCCGGCCATACCGCCCGAGCGCGCCCACGGACCCCACGCCAGCGACTGACCGGCCAGTCCGCGGGCTCGCCGGTGGGCCACCAACCCGTCCAGGAAGGCGTTCGCGGCCGCGTAGTTGCCCTGCCCGGGACCGCCCACGGTGCCCGATATCGACGAAAACACCACGAACGCGGCGAGATCCAGGTCCGCGGTCGCCTGGTGCAGATGCCATGCGGCATCCACCTTCGGCGCCAGCACCGCATCCACCCGCTGGGTGTTCAAGGAGGCGATGACCCCGTCGTCGAGCACACCCGCGGCATGGATCACACCGGTCAACGGCCACTGCGCGGGGATGTCGGCCAGCAGCCCGGCCACCGCGTCGGCGTCGGTGACATCACACGCCACCACCCGCACCTGCGCACCCAATTGCTCCAGCTCGGCGCACAACTCCGCGCTGCCCTCGACCCGAGGACCACGGCGACTCACCAGCAGCAACGACCGCACGCCGTGCTCGGCCACCACGTGCCGGGCCACCACCGCACCCAAACCGCCTGTGCCACCGGTGATGAGCACCGTTCCCGCACCGAAGGGGTCGTCGGCGGCCGATGCGGACGCGACGGGCGCGGGTCGGGTGAGCCGCGCGGTGTGGGTGATGCCGGCACGCAGGACCACCTGGGGTTCGCCCACGGCCACGACAGTGGCCGCGACGGACGGGTCGACGGCGGTGTCGGTGTCCACCAGGACGATTCGTCCCGGATCCTCGGTCTGCGCGGTCCGCACCAAGCCCCACACCGCGGCGCCGGCGAGATCGGTGAGGTCCTCCCCGGCCAGTGCGACCGCACCGCGGGTGGCGACCAGCAGGGTGCTCGCGGCGAACCGGTCCTCGGACAGCCACGCCTGTACCACCTCGAGGACGCGTGCGACCTCGGCATGGGTAGCGGTCACCACGTCGGTGCCGGAGGCTTCGCCCCACCCGGCCCCGGTCTCGACCACCACGACCGGCGGCACGGCCGCTTCCGGATCCAGCCGGTCCCACGGGACCGAACCCGAATCCACTGCGGGCGAATCGGATTCGACCGGCGACCACACCACTTCCAGCAACGGGTCGGCCGCGCCGCTCGCACCCGCGGCGAGCTGCTCCAGTCGCATGGGCCGGGGCGTCACCGATCCGGACAACACCGGCTGACCCTGCTCGTCCGCCGCCCACAGCGACACCGACGATCCGGTGGTGGTCAATCGAACGCGCAGCACCGATGCCTCGGCCGCGTGCAGCGCGACCGACTCCCACGAGAAGGGCAGCACGACTTGCCCGGCCGCCACCGCGAACGGTGAATCCGACTGTCCCGCAGCATTATCGAGGACGCCGGCCAGCAGACCGGCCTGCAGTGCCCCGTCCAGCAGCGCCGGATGAATCCCGAATCCTTCGGCGCGCGCACCACTATCGGCGTCGATGGCGATCTCGGCGAATACCTCGGCGCCACGTCGCCACAACGCCCGCACACTCTGGAAGGCCGGACCGTATTCGTAGCCCCGTGCCGACAGGGCCGTGTACGCGGACGCGACATCGAGATCGGTCGCCGCGGCCGGCGGCCAGGTCTGCGATGCGGGCGCGGCCGTGTCGTCCGGGGTGGTCAGCTGCCCCCGCGCGTTCAGGACCCACTGACCGTCCGGGTCGTGCTCACTGCGCGAGTAGATCGAGATCGGCCGCTGCGCGAACTCCGGTCCGGGTCCGCCGACGACAACCTGGATCCGCACACCGCCCGAGGCGGGCAGCAGCAGCGGCGCCTGCAGCGTCAGGTCGTCGATCACCGGGTATCCGGCTTCGGCGCCGGCGCGCAAGGCCAGCTCGACGAAGCCGGTCCCCGGCAGCAGGACCGAACCGGCGACCGCGTGGTCGGCCAGCCACGGCTGCGTCGCCGCCGACAACCGGCCGGTCAACAGCACGTCGCCGGACTTGGCTTCCGATACGACCGCACCCAGCAGCGGATGCCCCATCGCGCCGAGCCCCACCGATTCGACACCGGCGGCGCCGAGCGCGGGTTCGAGCCAGAAGCGGCGGCGGTCGAAGGCATAGGTGGGCAGTTCCACCGGTGCCGGGTTCGGGTCCGCGAGCACCGCGTTCCAGCGCACCGGCACCGCGCGCACAGACAACCGCGCGACCGCGGCGAGGATCTCGGCGGGTTCGTCACGCTCGGGATGCAGCACCGCCACCGCGGTTGCCGCCTCGGGCAGGCACTCGGCCGTCATCGCCGACAGCACCGAGTCGGGACCGACTTCCACGAAGGTGTCCACACCGTCGGCCCAGGCCGCGGCCGCGGCGTCGGCGAATCGCACCGGCCGCCGCACCTGATCGACCCAGTACTGCGGCGAGCACCACAGGCCGGGATCCGCCACCGCCCCGGTGACGGTCGAGATCACCGGAATCCGGGGCGGATCGAAGCGCAGTGTCGCGACCACCTCGGCGAACTGCGCCAGCATCGGTTCCATCAACGAGGAATGGAAGGCATGGCTGACCCGCAAGCGTTTGACGCGTCGCCCGCGCTCGCGCAGCTGCTCGGCGAGCACGTCAACGACCTCCGCACGACCGGAGATCACCACTGCCGCAGGGCCGTTGACCGCGGCCACGTCCACCCCGTCGACACCGTCCAGCAGTGCGGTGATCTCCTGCTCACCGGCCTGCACCGCGAGCATCGCTGCGCCGGTCGGCAATTCCTGCATCAACCGGCCCCGCGCGGCGACCAACGTGCACGCATCGGCCAGGCTCAGCACGCCGGCGACATGCGCGGCGGCGATCTCACCGATCGAATGGCCGAACACCACATCCGCGGTGACACCCCATGATTCGAGCAGGCGATACAGCGCCACCTCGACCGCGAACAGCGCCGGCTGGGTCAACCGGGTCTGCTCCAATTCGGTTCCGGAGCTGATCGCATCGCGCAAGGAGAGCCCGAGCAGCGGATCCAGCCGCGCGCAGACCTGGTCGAACGCCTCGGCGAACACCGGGAACCGTTGATACAGCTGCTGACCCATGCCCACCCGCTGGGAGCCCTGTCCGGCGAACATGACACCGACCCGCGACGCCGTGCCCGATCCGACCGCGACATCGGGGCCCGGTTCGCCGGCCGCCACCGTGGCCAGTCGGCGCAGCAGCTCGGCCCGGTCGTCCCCGACGACCACGGCCCGATGCGCGAACAGCGTGCGAGTCGAGATCAGCGCATGCGCCACCGCGGACACCGACACCGCGGGATCGGCGGCGACGAACTCGTGCAACCGCGCGGCCTGCGCCCGCAGCGAGGCCTCCGACTTCGCCGACACCACCCACGGAACCGCAACCGCGACAGTGCTTCCCGAGCCGCCGGGGTTGGTGCCCGGCTCGGACTCGGCCGGTTCGCCGGCGGGTACGTGTTCGAGGATGACGTGCGCGTTGGTGCCGCTGATGCCGAAGGAGGACACCGCGGCCCGGCGGGGCCGGTCCGCCGCCTCGGGCCAATCCCGTTTCCGGGTCAGCAGTTCGATCGCGCCGGTGGACCAGTCCACCCGCGGGGTGGGCTCGTCGACGTGCAGGGTCGGTGGCATCACCCCGTGCCGCATCGCCATGATCATCTTGATCATGCCGCCGACACCCGCCGCGGCCACCGAGTGACCGATATTGGATTTCAGCGACCCGAGCCACAGTGGCCGCTGCGGATCACGGTCCTGTCCGTAGGTGGCGAGCAGGGCGTGCGCTTCGATCGGATCCCCCAGCACCGTGCCGGTGCCGTGCGCCTCCACCACATCCACGTCGTCGGTCGAGAGCCGCCCGTTGGCCAGCGCGGCGCGGATCACCCGCTGCTGCGAGGGACCGTTCGGCACGGTCAAGCCGTTGGACGCGCCGTCCTGATTGATCGCCGTTCCGCGGATCACCGCCCACACTCGATGCCCGTGTCGCTGCGCGTCGGACAGCCGCTCCAGCACCAGCATGCCCGCGCCCTCGGACCAGCCCGTGCCATCCGCCGACGCCGCGAACGACTTGCACCGGCCATCGGCCGCCAACCCCCGCTGCCGGGAGAACTCCACGAACATCCCGGGCGAGCCCATGACCGTCACGCCACCGGCCAACGCCATCGCGCACTCCCCCGAGCGCAGCGACTGGGCCGCCAGATGCACCGCCACCAGCGACGACGAGCACGCGGTGTCCACCGACACCGCGGGGCCCTCCAGTCCGAGCGCGTACGCGACCCGGCCCGACACCACGCTGCCGGTCGTACCGGTCAGCAGGTAGCCCCGCAGATCCACCGGACCCGCGTGCAGCAGATCGGCGTACTCCCCGTTCGACGCACCGGCGAAGACACCGGTATCGGATCCCCGCAACGTCGACGGGTCGATACCGGCTCGTTCCAGGGCTTCCCAGGAGGTTTCCAACAGGATCCGCTGCTGCGGGTCCATCGCCAGTGCCTCGCGCGGGCTGATCCCGAAGAACTCCGCGTCGAATTCCGCCGCGTCATAGAGGAACCCGCCCGAGCGCGTGTACGACTTCCCGCGCGCCTGCGGGTCCGGGTCGTAGAGCCCGTCCACATCCCAACCGCGGTCGGCAGGGAACTCACCGACCGCGTCGACGCCCTCCGACACCAGATTCCACAGATCCTCCGGAGAGGCCACCCCACCCGGGTAACGACACGCCACACCCACAACGGCAATGGGCTCGAATTTCTGATCCTCGACTTCCCGCAGCCGCCTGCGGGTTTGGCGCAGATCGACCGTCAGGCGCTTCAGGTAGTCAAGGTGCTTGTTGTCGTCGACCATCTAAGTTCCCAAAATCCTTCCGAACTCGAGCCAAGCTCGAGGAATTCAGTGCTCAGGCTTCAAGTTCGCTGTCGAGAATCGCGAAAAGCGCTGCTTCGTCGGCGTTTTCGACATCGTCGTCGCGATGGACACCAGCGGTGTCGATTCGAGCTGCCCAACTGGTCGCAATGGACTGCAACCGAGCCACGATCCGGGCCTTTTCCTCCTCGCCCCGATTTCCGGCCGCGAGGGCGGATTCCAAATCCTCGAATACCGCGTCGATCGAACGAACCGGCCTTTCCCCGGGCTCGTCGCAGAGTTGTTCGCGCAGATACTCGGCCAGCGCGGCGGGTGTGGGGTAGTCAAAAACCACGGTGGCCGCCAGCGCCAGGCCGGTATCGGCTTTGACCCGGTTGCGCAGCTCGACCGCACCCAGGGAATCGAATCCCAGGTCCTGGAAGGTGCTGCGGTCGGCATCGAGTGCGGACCCGGCGTCCCGGCCGAGCACGGCCGTCACGTGCGCACGAACGGTATCGAGCACGACCTGCCGCTGCCGATCGGCATCCAGGCCGGCAAGCCGTTGCCGCAGACCGGATATCACCATCGAGGTCGCCGCCGGACGGGTGGCCGCCGGTGGTGCCAGTTCCCGCAGCAGGGGCGGCAGCAGTCCGGCATCGGCCTGGGCGCGGATCGCGGTGGTGTCCACGCCGGCGATCACCGCGTGGCCCGGACCCGTTTCGAGCACCGAATCCCATGCGGCCAAGGCCTGCTCGTCCGACAACGCGGTGAATCCCGCGCGCGTCATCCGGGCCGCATCGGCATCGGTCAGGTGTCCGGCCATGCCGCTGGAGCGTGCCCACGGACCCCAGGCCACTGACCGACCGGCCAGCCCTCGTGCTCGCCGGTGGGCCACCAGACCGTCGACGAAGGCGTTCGCCGCCGCGTAGTTGGCCTGCCCGGGGCCGCCGACCGTGCCCGACAGCGACGAGAACACCACGAACGCGGCCAGATCCAGATCCGCGGTCGCCTCGTGCAGATACCAGGCGGCATCGGCCTTCGGCGCCAGCACCGCATCCACCCGGGACGCGGTCAACGCCGCGATGACCCCGTCGTCGAGGACGCCCGCGGCATGGATCACCCCGGTCAACGGCCACGGCTCGGACACCTCGGCCACCAAGCGGCGCACCGCGCCGGGATCGGTGACGTCACACGCCACTACCCGAACCTGCGCGCCCAGTTGCGCCAACTCGGCGGACAGGGCCGCGGCACCGTCGGCTTGCGGGCCACGGCGGCTGACCAGCAGCAACGACCGCACCCCGTGCTCGACGACCAGGTGCCGGGCGACCACCGCACCCAAACCACCGGTGCCACCGGTGATCAGCACCGTTCCGGTGCCGAAGGCGGACGCTTCGCCGCCGGTCGTAGGTGGCACCACGGTGGGCCGGCCGAGTCGAGCGGTGTGGGCGACACCGGCGCGCACCACCACCTGTGGTTCTGCCGCGGCCAACGCCGCGAGTCGCTCGTCGATACGAGTGTCGGTGTCGACCAGGTGGATTCGGCCCGGATCCTCCGACTGCGCGCTGCGCACCAAACCCCACACCGCGGCACCGGCGAAGTCCGTGACATCCTCACCGGGCAGGGCGACCGCGCCTCGGGTCGCGACCACCAGCCGGCTCGACGCGAACCGGTCCTGCCCCAGCCACGCCTGCACCACCTCGAGCACCCGGGCGACCTCGGCGTGGGTCGTGGTCACCACATCGGCGCCGGTGTGATCGGTCCAGCCGGACCCGGCCTCGACCACGACCAGCGGGGGCACCGGCGACTCCGGACCCAGCCGATCCCACCGGCCCACTGCCGAAACCGCGACCGGGGACTCGGATTCGGTCGGCGACCACACCAGTTCCAGCACCGCACCGGCCGCACCGCCCGCACCCGCCGCCGTTGCGGCCAGCTGTGCCACCGGCACCGGGCGGGTCGCCATCTCGCCCGACAGCACCGGTTGTCCGTGCCCATCGGTCATCGACACCGACACCGACGAACCGGTCGCGGTCAGCCGCACCCGCAGCATCGATGCCTCGGCCGCATACAGTGCCACCGACTGCCACTCGAACGGCAAGACGACCTGCCCCGGCGGGATCTCCTGCACGCCGGCCAGCAGTCCCGACTGCAGGGTCGCATCCAGCAGTGCCGGATGAATTCCGAATCCCGCACCTTGCACGCCGGTGTCCGCGTCGACGGCGATCTCGGCGAACACCTCTTCGCCGCGGCGCCACAGCGCCCGCACACCTCGGAAGGCCGGTCCCAGATCGTAACCGCGCGTCAGGAACTTCGTGTAGTCGATCTCGACAGCGGTCGCCGCAGCCGGCGGCCAGGCCTGCGGCTCGGGCATTGCCGTATCGTCTCGGCTGGTCAGCAGGCCATGCGCGTGTAGTTCCCACTGGCCGTCGTGGTCGTGCGCACCGCGCGAATAGATCGATAGCGACCGCTGCGCCGACTCCGGCTCGGGTCCGCCGACGACGACCTGAATCCGCACCCCGCCCGACGGGGGGAACACCAGCGGCGCCCGCAGCGTCAACTCCTCGATTACCGGGCACCCGGCTGCACGACCGGCACGCAACGCCAACTCCACGAACCCGGTCCCGGGCAGCAACATGGCCCCGCCGATGACGTGGTCGGCCAGCCAGGGCTGCGACAGCGCAGACAGCTGCCCGGTCAGGATGACACCGCCGTCCGCCATCGGCACGGCCGCGTCCAGCATGGGGTGTGCCACCACCCGAAGCCCCAGGGAATCGGCGCCGGCGCGACCCGGTGTGGTCTCGAGCCAGTAGCGGCGACGCTGGAAGGCGTAGGTGGGCAACGACACTCGCGAGACCGGGCGGCCGGCGAAGAACACCCGCCAGTCGACGTCGGCGCCGGCCGCGTGCGCCCGCGCCAGACCGGTCACGAACTGTTCGACCTCGCCGTGCCCGCGGCGGGCTGCGGCGATCACCGACGACTGCGATTCGATCTCCTCCGGCAGACTCTGCCGGGTCATGGCCGCCAGGACGGCGTCCGGACCGACTTCGAGGAATCGGCGCACTCCGGCGGCCGCCAGCGACTCGATCCCGGGGGCGAAGCGCACGGCCGAGCGCACCTGCCGGACCCAGTAGGCGGGATCGAGCACTTCGTCGCCGACGATCCGCCCGGACAGGTTCGACACCAGCGGCAGCTGTGGGCGGCGGTAGCCGACATCCCGTGCGACAGCGGTGAACTCGGCCAGCATCGGGTCCATCCGGTGGGAATGGAACGCGTGCGACACCCGCAGCCGCGAGGTCTTGCGCCCGCGGTCGGCGAACTGCTGCTCGATCGCCGCCACCGCGTCCTCGTCACCGGACACCACCACGGCCTGCGGCGCATTCACCGCAGCGAGGGACACCCGGTCGGCCTGGCCGGCGAGTGCCTCGGAGAGTTCCTGTTCGCTCGCCGCCACGGCCAGCATCGCACCCCCTTCGGGCAGCCGGCCCATCAGGCGGCCGCGCGCCGCGACGAGGCGACACGCGTCCGGCAGCGTCCAGACACCGGCGAGGTACGCGGCGGCCAGCTCGCCGATCGAATGCCCGATCAGGTAATCCGGTGTGACACCGAACGAATCCAGGAGCCGGCACAGCGCGACCTCGTAGGCGAACAGGGCGGGCTGGGTGAAACCCGTCCGATCCAGCAGGCCGGCGTCGTCCGGCCCGCCGCCGGTGAACATCACCTGCCGCAGCGAAACGCCCAGCAGTGGATCGAACTGTTCACACACCTCGTCCAGCGCCGCCGCGAATACCGGAAACGCTTCGTAGAGTTCACGTCCCATGCCGGCCCGCTGGGCGCCCTGCCCGGTGCACAGGAAGGCGGTCCGGCGCGACATCGCCTGTGCTGCCGCCACACCGGCGGCCGTGCACGCCGAGCCGTGCTCCGCGAGCGCCGCCAGGCCGGCCAGCAGCGTGTCGCGATCGCCGGCGACCACCGCGCCCCGCCAGTCCAGGCGGGCGCGAGTGGTGAGCAGTGAATAGCCGATATCGTCGACCGTCACGTCGGGGTGCTCGATCGCGAACTGCCGCAGCTCGGCCGCCTGCGCGCGCAGGCCGTCCTCGGTCTTCGCCGAGAGCAGCCAGGTGCAGACGTCCACCGCCAAGGCTTTCGCACCCTGATCAGGCGCCTCGTCCGCCCTCTCGACGGAAGCCTCTTCCGGAGCAGGGGCTTCCTCCAGAATCACGTGCGCGTTCGTGCCACTGGCGCCGAAGGAGGACACACCGGCGCGCCGGATCCGCTCCCCCGCGGGCCAGGGTTCCGCCGCGGTGACCAGCCGCACCGAGCCCGCCGACCAGTCCACATGCGGGGTCGGGGCATCGACATGCAGTGTCGCGGGCAGCATTTCGTGCCGCATCGACTGCACGATCTTGATCACGCCGCCGACACCGGCCGCGGCGGAGGTATGTCCGATATTCGACTTGAGCGAGCCGATACGCAGCGGATCTCCGGCGCGATCGCGACCGTAGGCGGCGATCAACGCCTGCGCCTCGATCGGGTCTCCGAGGGTGGTGCCGGTGCCGTGCGCTTCGACCACATCGACGTCGGCGGGCGTCAGACCGGCACTGGCGAGGGCCTGCGCGATCACCTTTTCCTGCGAAGGACCGTTCGGCGCGGTCAGTCGGTTGCTGGCGCCGTCCTGGTTGACCGCGCTGCCGCGGATGACCGCGAGGACGTGGTGGCCGTTGCGGCGTGCATCCGACAACCGCTCGACCGCGAGCATGCCGAGGCCCTCGGAGAATCCGGTCCCATTCGCCGCTGCCGCGAAAGCCTTGCACCGTGCGTCCGGGGACAGCGCATGCTGGCGGCCGAATGCGATCAGCAGGGTGGGGTCGGACATCACGGTGACGCCGCCGACCAGGGCGAGCGAGGTCTCGCGCTGACGCAACGCCTGGCACGCCAGGTGCAGGGCGACCAACGACGACGAGCACGCGGTGTCCACCGAGAGTGTCGGACCTTTGAACCCGAAGGTGAAGGCGACCCGACCGGACAGAACACTGGCCGAAACACCCAGGTAGGCATGGCCTTCCGACTCGGCGGTCAGGCCCGGCGACCCCACGCGGGGGCCGTAGTCCTGGTGGATCACGCCGGCGTACACACCGGTGTCGCTGCCGCGCAGCGTCACCGGATCGATGCCGGCGTCCTCCAATGCCTCCCAAGCCGCTTCCAGGAACAGGCGCTGCTGCGGATCCATCGCCTCGGCCGCGCGCGGGCCGATTCCGAAGAATCCCGCGTCGAAATCGCCTGCCGCGTGCAGGAATCCGCCTTCCCGGGTGTAGACGGTCCCCGGCGCATCCGGATCGGTGTCGAACAGGCGCTCGAGGTCCCAACCGCGGTCGGCCGGGAAAGGACCGACGGCGTCGGTGCCGGAAGCGACCAAATCCCACAGCTGCGCCGGAGTTTCGACACCGCCCGGATACCGACAGCTCATGCCGATGATCGCGATCGGTTCGCTGGCACGTTCTTCCAGGTGCTGGATGTGCTTCTTGGCGGCGCGGAGATCTCCGGTGAGCTTGCGTAGATACCGGCTGAGCCGTTCCTCGTTGCTGGCGTCGGGGTTGCTCATGCTGGGCCGAACTCCTCGTCGATCAGATCCAAAAGCTCACTGTCGGAGGTGAATTCGAGATCGTCGTATGCACCGTCCGACCACTTGTCCCCCAGATAGGCGCGCAGGCGCTCGTTGACGCCCCGCAATCCTGCGACGGTCTCGTCGTTGTCGCTGCCGCCGGCGATGATCTGCTCGAGCAGCGCCTCGAGCCGCGCGATGTCGTCGGGCACCGCCGACGTCGGTTGCGCTGGCGTCGTGACCACGGTCTGGGCCAGCAGGTAGTCGGCGACATCTCCCGCGGTCGGGTAGTCGAATACCAAGGTCGATGGCAGCGACAGCCCCGTCATCTTCGAGAGCCGGTTACGGAACTCGACTCCGCCCAGGGAATCGAAGCCGAGTTCGCTGAAGCCGCGATCGGGCCCGATGTCCTCGGCCGACCCGTAACCCAGCACCGCCGCAACGTGTTCGCGCACCAGATCCAGGACGACCCCGCGTCGCTTCGCCTCCGCCACACCGTGCAGACGCTCCCCGAGCGACAGTTCAGCACTCGATGCCGTGGCCGACCGGCCGCGTGCGCGGACGAACCCGCGCAGCACCGCCGGTACCGCACCGGTATGCGCTTCCAGGCGCAGTTTGTCGGTATCCAGCTGCAACAGCGCCGGCACCGGTTCGGCCGTGGTCAGCGATTCATCGAACAATCGCAGGCCGTCGGCGCGGTCCAGCGGGGCCAGGCCCAGTCGCTCCAACCGGGCCATGGCGGTGCGATCCAGCGCGCCGGTCATGCCGATGTCCTGCTGCCACGGCCCCCAGGCGAGCGACAGCGCCGGCAGTCCCGCGGCGCGGCGTTGCCTCGCGAGGGCGTCCAGGAAGCTGTTCGCGGCAGCGTAATTCGCTTGTCCGGCCGAACCGATCAGTCCGGCTATGGACGAGAACAGCACGAACGCGGACAGATTCATGTCCTGAGTGAGCTCGTGCAGATGCCACGCCGCATCGGCCTTGGGCGCGAATACCCGATCGACCTGGTCACCGGTGAGCGTGTGGAACGCGCTGTCGTCGAGCACGCCCGCGGTGTGGACGACACCGGTGAGCGGGTGCTCCGCGGGCAGGCCGGACAGCAGATCCCGAAGCGCGTCGCGGTCGGTGACATCGCAGGCGGCGATCCGCACCTCGGCGCCGGATCCCGACAGTTGCGCCGCGAGTTCTGTTGCGCCGTCGGCACGCTCGCCACGGCGGGATACCAGCAGGAGTCGTCGCACACCGTGCTCGGCGACCAGGTGGCGGGCCAGCAATGCGCCCAACCCACCGGTCCCGCCGGTGATCAGGACGGTCCCGGACCCGAACGACACTTGTTCGGCCGCGAGGGCGGTCAGCGCCTCCAGTCGCGGTACCAGGACGCGGTCGCCCCGCACTGCCACCTGCGACTCTCCGGTCGTGATCACGGCTCGGATCGAGTCTGCCGAAATGTGCTGCGCACCAGCGGATTCGTCGGTGTCGAGCAGCACGATCCGCCCCGGATACTCGGTCTGCGCGCTGCGTATCAGCCCCCATACCGCTGCCGATGCGGTGTCCGGCGTCTCATCGGGCAGGGCCGCCGCACGGCTGGTCAGCACAACCAGCTGCGACTGTGCGAATCGCTCGTCGGCCAGCCAGTCTCGCACCGTGCGCAAGGCGGCGTTCACCCGCTCCCGCGCGGATGGCCGCGAATCATCTTGCAGCGCAGCAGCTTCGGGCCACACGACGACGTCCGGAACGGTCGCAGCCGAAGCGAGTGCCGCCAGATCCGGATACCGCTCGTCGATTCCGGCCACTTGCGCGGCTCCGAGCACGGCCGCACTCCCGATCGGGGCGAGTCCGTCTGGCTTGTCCACCGTCGCCCAGCGCAACCCGTACCGTGCCGCACGTCCACCCGACAGCGTGGCGCGGAACTGCTGGACGTCGTAGGAGCGCATGACCGCTTCGTCGATGGTGACGACCGGAGTTCCGTCCTGGTCGACGGCCACGACGGTGATCGCCTCACCACTGCGCTGGATGGCCATCACCCGCAGTGTCGTGACCGTGGACGTGGTGTGGATTTGCGTTCCGCCCCAACGGAACAGGAGTTTGCCCTCGGCAGGGTTGCCCTTGTGGTCGGGCCAGATCAAACAGGCGATTCCCGCATGCATCACCATGTCGAACAGCGCCGGATGCAGCTGGAACCGTTCGGCCGGGAATTCCGGGTTCAGGGTGACCTCGGAGAATACCGTGTCACCGCTGCGCCAGGCGGCGTCGACGCCGATGAACGAGGCGCCGTATTCCAGTCCGGCGGCACGCGCCACCTGGGCCGGAATCCAGTCGGTATCCACCGGTTCGGCATCGACCGGCGGCCACGGCGCGTTCCGCAACATGTCCATGAGTCCGATATCGATCAGCTGTCGAGCGCTCAGCACGCCACTGGCGTTGCGCGTCCACTCGCCGTCGGCGGCCTCGCCGGTGACGCGGTAGTGGAACGTGAACGAGCGACGTCCCGCGGAATCCGGTTCCCGCACCAGCACTTGGAGTTCGACATCGCCATCCGCCGGCGGGAGGATCGGCGCCTCGAGGGTGAGCTCCTCCACGGCGGCGCATCCGATCCGCGGAGCCGCGACCAGCAGCATCTCCATGAGCGCGGCACTCGGGACGAGCACAACGCCGTAGGTGGTGTGGTCGGCGATCCATGGATGGGTGCGCAGCGAGAGCCGCCCAGTGAACAGCCACTCGTCGCGGTCGGCCACTCGCACCACGTCGGTGAGCAGCGGGTGGTCCGAGCCAGCATTCCGGGACTCCCCGAGGCTGGGTTCGAGCCAGTACCGCCGATGTTCGAAGGCATAGGTGGGCAGGGCGACTCGTGCCATCCGACCGGCGGTGAACAGCTGATTCCAGTCGAGTTCCACCCCGGCGGTGTGCGCGTGGCCGAGCATCGTCAGGAACTGCTCGACCTCGTCGTGATCCCGGCGGGCCGCCGCGGCGACGGCCGATCGAGCCTCGACCTCCGTGGGCAGCGTCTGTCGCGTCATCGCCGCCAACACCGCGTCGGGTCCGACTTCGAGGAACCGACGCACGCCCGACGCCGCCAGCGTCTCGACACCGGGCGCGAAACGCACCGCGGCGCGCACCTGTGACACCCAGTACCCCGGATCCAGGATCTCGTCGCCGGCGATCCGGCCGGAGACGTTGGACACCAACGGAATCCGCGGCGCGTTGAAGGTCACTGTCGCCGCCACGGTTTCGAACTCGGCCAGCATGGGCTCCATCCGATGGGAATGGAACGCATGCGACACCCGCAGTCGGCTCGTCTTGCGATCCGACTCGGTGAACTGCCGATCGATCTCGTCAATGGCGTCCTCATCACCCGAGACCACCACGGCCGCAGGCGCATTCACCGCCGCTACCGACACCCGATCACCGAATCCGGCTATCGCCGCATCGATTTCGGTCTCGGACGCGGCGACCGCGAGCATCGCGCCGCCCGCGGGCAGCGCCTCCATCAGCCGTCCTCGTGCCGCGACCAGCTCGCAGGCGTCTTCCAGTGACCACACACCGGCCACATACGCCGCGGCCAGTTCACCGATCGAGTGCCCGATCACCATGTCCGGGACGAGTCCGAACGACTCCAGCAGCCGATACAGCGCCACTTCGAACGCGAACAGCGCGGGCTGGGTCAGTCGGGTCCGATCCAGCATCCCGGTCTCCGCTGACCCTTTCGAGCGACCTGACAAGCAGTCGCAAGCGGTAACTCCCTGATCGTCGATCAGGTGCCCGGTGAACATCGCCTGCTTCAGGGAACATCCGAGCAGGGGATCGAACCGGGCGCACACCTCGTCCAGCGCCGCGGCGAATACGGGGAAGGCCTCGGAGAGGCCGGCGCCCATGCCGACCCGCTGCGCACCCTGACCGGTGAACAGGAAGGCGGTCTTCCCGGAGCCCGCCGTGCCGGAAACCACTCCGGCCGAGGCGGAACCGGCGGCCAGCTTCGCCAACCGCGCCAGCAGTTCGTCGCGATCACCGCCGAGGACCGCTGCCCGCCATTCGTGCTGCGCACGTGTCGTCACGAGCGAATACGCCACATCCGCCGGATCGGCGTCGGGGTGGTCGATCAGCCACGTCCGCAGTTTCGCCGCCTGTGCCCGCAGAGCGGTCTCGCTTTTCGCCGACACCAGCCATGGCGCCACCGTCTGTGGGCGGTCGGTGGCCGGTGGCGAGGCGACCGGCGGTAGGGCGGGCGCTTCCTCGATGATCAGGTGGGCGTTGGTGCCGCTGACCCCGAACGAAGACACACCGGCCCGGCGAGCCGGTCCTCCGGTGCGCCATGGTTCCGGCTGGGTCAGCAGGCGCACCTCGCCCGCGGACCAATCCACATGCGGGGACGGCGTTTCCGCGTGCAAGGTCGGGGGCAGGGTCTCGTGCCGCAGCGCCTGCACCATCTTGATCACGCCACCGACACCGGCGGCCGCGACGGTGTGACCGATATTCGATTTGATCGATCCAATGCGCAGCGGCTCCCGATCGCCGCGATCCTGCCCGTAGGCGGCGATCAACGCGTTGGCTTCGATGGGATCCCCGAGCGGAGTGCCGGTTCCGTGGGCTTCCACCGCATCCACATCGGCGGGTGTGAGCCCGGCATTCGCGAGGGCCTGCGCGATCACTCGCTCCTGCGAGGGGCCGTTCGGCGCGGTCAGGCCATTGCTCGCACCGTCCTGATTCACCGCGCTGCCCCGAACGACGGCCAGGATGTCGTGGCCCAGCCGCTGCGCGTCCGACAGCCGCTCCAGGACCAGTACGCCCACGCCCTCGGCGAAGGCCACACCGTCGGCCGCGGCGGAGAACGCCTTGCATCGGCCATCCGGCGACAGTCCGCGCTGCCGCGCGAAATCCACGGAGAGATAAGGGGTTGCGGCCACGGTGACGCCGCCGGCCAAGGCCAGCGACGTCTCGCCCTGACGCAATGCCTGACACGCCAGATGCATTGCCACCAGTGAGGACGAGCATGCGGTATCGATCGTGACCGCTGGCCCCTCGAGGCCGAACACGTAGGCCACGCGGCCGGATACGACACTGTGGGTGGTGCCGGTCAGCCGGAATCCTTCCAGGTCGCCGGTGACGCGATCGACGTACCCGGAGGAGCACGCGCCCGCGAACACACCGGTGTCGCTGCCGCGCAACGTGACCGGGTCGATGCCGGATTCCTCCAATGCCTCCCACGATGCTTCCAGCAGCAACCGCTGCTGCGGGTCCATCGCCAGGGCCTCGCGCGGGCTGATTCCGAAGAATCCGGCGTCGAAATCACCTGCGTCGTCGAGGAATCCGCCGCCGCGGCTGTAGACCGTGCCGGGCTTGTCCGGATCCGGATCGATCAGCTGCCCGAGATCCCAGCCGCGATCGTCCGGGAATGCGGTGGTGGCATCGGTACCCGACCGCACCAGTTCCCACAACTGCTCCGGGGTTCGGACGCCGCCGGGGAACCGGCAGCTCATGCCGACGATCGCGATGGGCTCGTCCACGCGCGCACGGCGCGACACCCGTGTCGTCTTGGCCCCGGAATCGGTTCCCTCGATCTTGGCGTGCAAGAGGGTGGCGACCGCCGCGGCGGTGGGATGGTCGAAGACCAGGGTGGACGGCAGCTGGACGCCAGTGGCCTTCGACAGCCGGTTGCGGAATTCGACACCGCCGAGCGAGTCGAATCCCAGTGCGTCGAAACGCTCTCCGGGACTGATGTCTTCGGCGGAACCGTGCCCCAGCACGGCCGCGGCGTGCTCCCGGACCAGATCGAGCACCACCTCGGCGCGTTTGGCTTCCGGTACCCCGCTCAGTCGGGTGCCGAGCGAACTCGACGCGGCCGCGGTCCGGTCCGCGGTGCGGGGCAGGAAACCGCGTAGCACGGCCGGCACCGCACCGTCGCGCGCTTCGCGCCGCAGCTCCGCGGGGTCGAACCCGATCGCCGCCAGGTGCGCTGCGGCGCGGCCGGTGGCCGCATCGAACAGCCTGAGACCTTCGTCGTTCCCGAGTGGTTGGAGACCGAGCCTTTCCAAGCGGGCGAGGGCGCTGCGGTCCAAACCACTGGTCATGCCGCCGGCGGAGTTCCAGGGGCCCCAGGCCAGCGATATCGCGGACAGTCCTGCGGCGCGGCGGCGGTGCGCCAGCGCGTCCAGGAATGCGTTGGCTGCCGCGTAGTTACCCTGTCCCGCCGTACCGATCGTCGCCGCGATGGACGAGAACAGCACGAAGGCCGACAGGTCACGGTCGCGGGTGAGCTCGTGCAGGTGCCAGGCGGCTTCGGCCTTCGAGTCGAATACTCGCCGCAGCTGCTCGGTGGTGAGGCCCGCGAGGGTGCCGTCATCGAGGACGCCCGCCGCATGGACGACGCCGGTCAGCGGATGATCGGCCTCAATCGAATCCAGCAGCGAACGCAGGGCTTCCCGATCACTCACATCGCAGGCCGCGACCCGCGCAGCGGCTCCGGACGCGGCCAGCTCGGACACCAATTCCATTGCACCATCGGCAGTTTCGCCGCGCCTGGAGACCAGCAGCAGACTGCGGACGCCGTGAGCGGCCACCAGGTGCCTGGCGACGCGTGCGCCGAGGCCGCCGGTGCCGCCGGTGATCAGGACGGTGCCGGCGCCGAATGCCAGCGATGCGGGGCGGTGGTCGGGCGACGGGTGGGCCTGTCCGGGCTCGGCCTCGTGCTGTCGCGCTCTCGCCAGCCTGGGCACGAGCACTGCTCCGGCGCGCAGCGCGGCCTGTGGTTCGCCCGCCGCGAGCACCGCACCGACCAGCGCCGAATCATCCATGGGCGCAGCGGCCGACGGGTCGGCGTCGAGGAGGATGAACCGGCCCGGATATTCGGATTGGGCGCTGCGCATCAGGCCCCAGACGGCGGCCGCGGCGAGGTCCGGTGTCTCGCCCGGCAGTGCGGCGCCGTTCGCGGTCACCACGACCAGCCGCGTGTCGGCCAGACGTTCTTCCGCCAGCCATGCCTGTAGCGTCGCCAGCACGGTTTCCAGGTGGCCGCGAACGACTTCCGGATCGTCGGCTGGGTCACTGACCTCCGGTTGCCAGCGCACGACATCCGGAATCACTTGTGCCGCAGCGAGTTCCGCAGGGCTCGGCGAGTGAGTATCGATTCCGGCGATCGACGCCGAACCGAGGACGGCCATCCGGTCCGCGGACAGGCTCGATGTCGCCGCCGGCGCCTGCGTCCACTGGATCTCGTAGAGGTCGGCGTCATCCCCGGCGAGGGTGGCGCGCATCTGTTTCACGTCATACGGCCGCATGACGACCGCATCGACGGAGATCACGGGCCGTCCCGAATCGTCAACGGTCGCAACGGAGACCGTCTCCGGCCCGCTCGCCACGGCGATGACCCGCAACGTCGTCGCCTTGACCAGCGGCTGATGCAGTCGCGCCCCGCCCCAGCGGAACAGTAACCGGCCGGTATTCGGATCGCTGTCCTGCTCGTGCCAGGCGAGCCCGGCCAGCCCGGCGTGCATCACCAGGTCGAGCAGAGCGGGATGCAGGTCGAACCGCTCCGGTTCGGGCGCGGCAGTGGTGTCCAGGGTGATCTCGGAGAAGACGGTCCCACCGCGCTGCCATGCGGCGTCGACACCGATGAACGCGGGACCGTATTCGAGTCCGGATCCCTTCGCGATCCGCTCGGGAATCCATGAGGGGTCGATGGTTTCGGCATCGGCCGGCGGCCATGCCTGCGCGCGCAGCCGGTCCAGCAGAGCGTCATTGCCGTCCCAGGAAGGAGCCAGCACACCGCTGGCGTTGCGCACCCATTCCCCCGCTCGGCGGCCCGTCTTGCGGAAGTAGAAGCCGAACTGCCGTCGCCCGGTCGGATCCGGCTCCTGCACCGATACCTGGAGTTCGACCTCGTCGTCCTCCGACGGCAGGATCGGAGCCTCGAGGGTCAGCTCCTCCACGACGCCGCAACCGATCCTGCCGCCCGCGACGAGCAGGAACTCGACGAGGGTCGCGCTCGGCAGCACCACGGTGCCGTAGGTCATATGGTCGGCGACCCACGGGTCGGTCGGCAGCGAGAACCGGCCGGTGAAAACGAACTCGTCCTTACCGGCCACCGGCACCACACCGGTGAGCAACGGGTGGCCGAGGGTGCCGCCGGCGGCTTCGGCACGCGGCGGCAACCAGAATCGCTGATGCTGGAAGGCGTAGGTGGGCAGGGGAACTCGTCGGATCGCCGGGCGACCGAACAGTGGCGTCCAATCCACGCTCACACCGGAGGTGTGAGCGTGCGCCAGCATCGTCAAGAACTGGTGGCGCTCATCGTGATCCCGACGCGCGGCCGCGGCCACCACCGACTCCGCGCCCTCCGACAGGGTCTGCCGGGTCATCGCCGCCAGTACCGCGTCGGGGCCCACTTCCAGGAATCGACGCACACCCGAGGCGATCAACGTCTCGATGCCGGGCGCGAATCGCACCGCGGCCCGCACCTGCCGAACCCAGTAGGCGGGTTCGAGCACCTCGTCCCCGGCAAGCTGACCGGACACGTTCGACACCACCGGCAGGCGTAGCCGGTTGTACGTCAATGCCTTTGCGACAGACTCGAATTCGGCCAGCATCGGCTCCATCCGATGCGAGTGGAAGGCGTGGCTGACCCGCAGCCGCGACGTCTTCCGGCCACGCTCGGCGAAGAGCGCCTCGATCTCGGCGACCGCGTCCTCGTCACCCGAAATCACCAGGGCCTCGGGCGCGTTGACCGCGGCGACCGACACACTGTCGGGATACCGAGCGACGACATCGTTCACTTCGGTTTCGGACGCTCCGATGGCCAGCATCGCGCCGCCCTCGGGCAACGCACCCATCAGACGGCCGCGCGCCGCCACCAACCGGCACGCATCCGCGAGCGACCACAGGCCCGCGAGGTAGGCGGCCGCGACTTCGCCGATCGAATGGCCGATCAACACGTTCGGGGTGACGCCGAAGGATTCCAGCAAGCGATACAGCGCCACCTCGAAGGCGAACAACGCCGGCTGGGTGAACTCCGTCCGATCCAGCACCGTGGCATCGGTACCGCCGCTGAACATGAGTTGCTTCAGCGAGTACCCCAGCAACGGATCGAACTGGGCGCACACCGAATCCAACGCGTCCGCGAAGACCGGGAACGCCTCGTACAAGCCGGCGCCCATACCGATCCGCTGTGCACCCTGACCGGTGAACATGAACGCGGTTGTCCCCGAACCGATGACACCTGCGATGACACCGGCGCCGGTCCCTGATTCGGCGAGATTCGCCAACCGCTCTAGCAACTCGTCCCGATCGCGACCGAGGATCACACCGCGCGAATCGAGCTGCGCCCGCGAGGTCGCCAGCGAGTAGGCCGCATCCGCGACATCGATCTCCGGCCGCTCCGACAACCACGCCCGCAGCCGGGCGGCCTGCGCGCGCAGACCTGCCTCGCCCTTGCCCGACACCAGCAACGGTGTGACCGGCGTATTCGACTGTCGCTCGGCATCGTCTTCGATACCGCCGTCGGCAGCCGACACCGGTGCGGCAGGTGCTTCTTCGAGGATCACATGCGCATTGGTGCCGCTGATCCCGAACGACGACACACCCGCCCGCCGGACCCGATCGCCCGCGGTCCATGGTTCGGTCTCGGTCAGCAGACGCACCGCGCCCGCGGCCCAATCCACATGCGGCGTCGGCGTTTCGGCGTGCAGCGTGCGCGGCAGCCGCTCGTGCCGCATCGACTGCACCATCTTGATCACACCGGCCACACCGGCGGCGGCCACGGCATGGCCGATATTCGATTTCAAGGAACCGATCCGCAGCGGCGCCCGATCGCCGCGATCCTGTCCGTAGGCGGCGATCAACGCCTGCGCTTCGATCGGATCACCGAGAGCCGTGCCGGTCCCGTGCGCCTCCACAGCGTCCACATCGACCGCCGAGATCCCCGCATTGGCGAGAGCCTGCGCGATCACCCGCTCCTGCGATGGACCGTTCGGCGCGGTCAAACCGTTGCTCGCGCCGTCTTGGTTCACCGCACTGCCGCGAACAACGGCCAGGATGTTGTGGCCGAGCCGCTGGGCGTCCGAAAGTCGTTCGAGCACGAGCACACCCGAACCCTCCGACCACGCCACACCGTCGGCGGCGGCGGAGAACGCCTTGCAGCGACCGTCCGGCGACAGGCCGCGCTGGCGGGAGAAGTCCACGTACAGAGTCGGGCTGGCCGCGACGGTAACACCGCCGGCGAGCACCAGTGAGCTGTCACCCTGGCGCAGCGCCTGACATGCCAGGTGCAATGCCACCAGCGACGACGAGCACGCCGTATCCACCGTCACCGCCGGACCCTCCAGGCCGAACGCGTACGCGACGCGGCCCGAGATGACGCTGTGCGACGTGCCGGTCAGCCGGAATCCCTCCAGATCACCGGTCACCCGCCGCGAGTAGCCCGAGGAGCAGGCGCCGGCGAAGACGCCGGTGTCGCTGCCCCGCAACGACATCGGGTCGATACCCGCGTCTTCCAGTGCTTCCCATGCTGTTTCGAGCAGCAGCCGCTGCTGGGGATCCATCGCCAACGCTTCGCGGGGGCTGATACCGAAGAAGCTCGGATCGAAATCGCCTGCACCGCTGAGGAATCCACCGTGACGCGTGTAGACCTTCCCCGGCTTGTCGGGGTCCGGGTCGAACAGCCGGTCCAGATCCCAGCCACGGTCGGTGGGGAATTCGCCGATCGCGTCCCGGCCCGCCGCCACCAGGTCCCACAGGTCCTCGGGGGAGCGCACACCGCCGGGGAACCGGGCGCTCATGCCCACGATCGCGATCGGTTCGTCCGACATCGGGGATGGTCGGCCGGCGGAGCTTGCGGAGCCGGCGGGGCGGGTGAGCTCAGCGCGCCGCGCTGCCCGCCGCGGCCCGCCGTCGGTCCGGGCAACCTGCGCCCGGAGCAGCGCCGCGATCGCACCCGGGGTCGGATGGTCGAAGATGAGTGTCTTCGGCAGCGGCACACCGGTGGCCCGGATCAGTCGGTTCCGCAGCTCCACCCCGCTGACGGAGTCGAAGCCGAACTCGGTGAACGGCAGGTCGGGCTGGATCGATCGGGCCGACTCGTGGCCCAGTACGGCGGCGGCGTGCTCACGAACGATGTCGAGAACCACTGTGTCGCGCTGATATTCGGGGGTGGCCAGCAGCGTGCGCGCCAGCGGGCTGTCGTCCTGCGCTGCGGCCTGTTCGCCGCCCTCGGAAATCTGATCGTCGGAAATCTGATCGTCGGTGACCGCAACGACACGCGTGAAGCCACTGGAACCGACCGGCACACCGGCCCAGAAGTTACGGCGCTGGAACGCATAGGGCGGCAGCTCGACCCGCGCCCCACCGGAGACCAGCGCGCGCGGATCCACCTGCACACCGGCGCAGTGGGCCTGTGCCAGCGATGCCATGAACCGTTCCGGGCCGCCTTCACCACGCCGCAGCGATCCGACAACAGCTACGTCCTCGGCCGCACCGGCCGCCTCGGCATTGGCGCCGATGCTCATCGTGACCACCGGATGCGGACTTACCTCGATGAATCCGGTGACACCGTCCCCGATCAGCGCCGTAACAGCTTCGGCGAAGCGCACGGGCTCACGCAGGGACCGATACCAGTACTGCGCGTCCAGCGTCGCTGTATCGACGAAATCGGCGGTCACGGTGGAAAAGAACGGAATCGGCACCGAGCGCGGCTGCACCGGAGCCAGCTCGCTCAGCAGCCGATCACGCACCAGTTCGGTCACTTTCGAATGTCCCGGCCAGGTGGCAGGGACCAGGCGCGCCCAGACCCCGGCCGCGGCACAGCTGGCCACGAACTCCTCGAGGGCCGCACCCTCGCCGGATACCACGGTCTGTGTCGGGCTGTTGATCGCGGCCACCGACAACCGATCACCGAACGGCGCCAACCGCTGCCGCACGGCATCGGCCGACAACCCGACCGCGGCCATACCGCCCTTGTCGGCGAGCACCTGCGCCCCGGCCAGGGAACGCAGGGCAATAATGCGGGCGCCGTCCTGCACCGACAGCGCTCCGATGGTCACGGCCGCGGCAACCTCGCCCTGGGAATGACCGATAACAACGCTGGGTTCCACCCCGCGCGCACGCCACAGCCGAGCCAGCGACACCATGACCGCGAACAGCACCGGCTGCACCACGTCGACGCGAGCCAGCGGGGGCGCGTCTGCGTCGCGGCGCAGCACCGCCGTCAGCGACCAGTCCAGGTACGGCGCAAGTGCCGCTTCACATTCCGCGATCGACTCCGCGAACACCCCACCCGATTCCAACAGCCCGAGCGCCATGCCCTCCCACTGGCCGCCCTGGCCCGGGAAGACGAACGCGACCCGCCGCTGCTCGGCCCGCTCGGTCGTCGGTTCGATCGCCACGGCGGGCGCGGTCGGGTCGGCCAGAGCTGCCAAGCCGGCCAGCAACTCCGCTCGATCCCGTCCGACGACGCTGCCGCGCCACTCCATCTGGGCTCGGGTGGTCAGCAGCGAGTGCGCCACATCGACCGCGTCCAGCTCCGGGTGGCGCAGCAGCCACTCCCGCAGCCGGGCCGCCTGCGCACCCACGCCGCCCTCGCTGCGGGCCGACACCACCCACGGCACCGCACCGTTCTCGCCGGCTGCCGTGGTGGCGGCGGACGCGACGGCGGGCGCCTCCTCCACGATCACATGGGCATTGGATCCGCCCATGCCGAACGACGAAATGCCTGCCCTGCGCACATCGGCCACCGGCCAGTGCTCGGTGCCCGTCACCACCCGCAAACCCAATTCCTCGAGCGGAATTCGGGGATTCGGTGTCTCGTAGTTCAGGCTGGCCACCAGTTCCCGGCGGTTCAGGCACAGCACGGTCTTGATCAGGCCCGCGATGCCGGAGGCGCCTTCCAGATGCCCGATATTCGTCTTGACCGATCCGACGGCCAGCGGCGCGTCCTGCGCCCGGTTCCCGCCGTAGGTTTCGCCGAGCGCGGCGGCCTCCACCGGATCGCCGGCGGGTGTTCCGGTGCCGTGCAATTCGACGTACTGCACCGACGGCGCGTCGACACCCGCCGCGGTCAGGGCGGAGCGGATCGCCGCCGCCTGCGCATCCCGGCTCGGGGCGCTCAGCACTCGGCGTTCGTTGCCGGTATTGACCGCGCTGCCGCGGATCACCGCATGAATCCGGTCGCCGTCGGCCACCGCCTGCGCCAGCGGCTTCAGCACCACGATGCCGCCGCCCTCGCCGCGCACGATTCCGTCGGCCCGCGCATCGAAGGTGTGGCAGGCGCCGAGCGTCGACAGCGCGCCGAACTGCTCGATCCGCTCACTGCTCGTCGGCGACAGAATCAGGTTCAGGCCGCCGGCCAGAGCCACCTCGCTCTCGCCGCTGCGCAGACTCTCACATGCCAGATGCACCGCGACCAGCGACGATGCCTGGGCGCTGTCGACCAGGATGCTCGGGCCGCTGAAACCGAAGTAGTTCGAGACGCGGTTGGCGATGATGCCGCGTCCGACACCCCAAAGCGAGTGGCGGCTGATACCCGGGCCGCCCTGTGAGGCCACGATTTCGGCGAAATCGCTTCCGGAGCTGCCGAGGAACACACCACACCGCCGGGCATCGCGTGCCGTGGCGGCCAGGCCCGCGTCCTCGAGCGCCTCCCAGCTCAATTCCAGGGCCAGCAGCTGTTGCGGATCGATTGCCCGCGCCTCATTCGGCGAGACCCCGAAGAAGTTCGCGTCGAATTCCCCTACGGTGTCGACGAATCCGGCCCGCTCGGTAATGCTCTCCCGTCCCTGGGGAGCCGCGCCGATCGCGGCGCGCCCCGCCCTGAGCAGCTGCCAGAAACTGTCGAGATCTGCCGCCCCCGGCATTCTGCAGGACATGCCGACGATAGCGACGGCAAACGCCGATCCGGTCACCTCTGAACATCCTTCCCAAGGCAGGTTGGGGACCCGCCGTAAGCCTCTGACGAGTGTGTTTGTTGTCCGCCGCAAAGGAATCAGATGATTCCTGCTCCGGACATAACGGATTTCGACGCAATCGGGCTCAGCGACGAGCCTTGAATGGTGCGGAGCGTCTTCCGCAGGGTGGGGGCCGAGGAGATGGTGCGGACCAGGCCCAGATCGGACCTAGCTGTGCCGCAGGACTCAGTAGAGCAAAAATTCAGCGAACGGCGCTGAAGACCGAAGGACTATCTGGACATGCCAGCGGATTGCGGCGCGCGTACGAGGGGCTGGCGCCCGAAACGCAGGCCGCGAGTTGCGCGTATGGCACCTACGTTACGCGCGACATGGATCGTCACAATGACCCCTCAGGTTTTCGAACAGCGAAACACGAATCATCGTACTGAGCAGTAACATCGCACTGAACAGTAATTTGATGATCTTGACCTTGTCAACCGTTCAGTACCCCCCCGACGGTCACCCGGCCGAGGACGCGCCGCGGGCTCGATCGAGGCGGTGATCACCAGTCGGCTCCGACGTGATTGTGCAGGTAAAACATTGGTCTCCTCATGGCGTCGCTGCATCAGAAATAGCAGACCACCTCCGAGCAAACCTCCCAACAGTGGGAAGGTGAAACAATTCAATTTCTGATAGTTGCGCTGATGGCGGCACAGTGTCCGAGCAATAACGAAAAACGGCCCGGAACACTATGTTCCGGGCCGTTTCCCTAGTAGCGGGGACAGGATTTGAACCTGCGACCTCTGGGTTATGAGCCCAGCGAGCTACCGAACTGCTCCACCCCGCGGCGGTAGGAGCAACGCTACAGCATGGCTGCGGTTGTTACCTAAACGGCTGGTGGGGCGGCATAACAGGCCCGTAGGCGGGTACCGCCGGACCGCGCCGCCGCGACCGATGACCGGCCGAGCAGCGCCGACCATGGGCGATTCTCAACATCCACTTGCGGAAGGCGATTCAGCGCTCGGCCAGATCCGCGATTCGGCTGCGGTGGCGGTCCTGCAGTTCGCGCGAACGGCGCAAATAGTCGAGGACAGTGCGCAATTCGGTTGCGCTGTAGCGGGCCACCTCCCTCGCGCCTTCCTCGGCGATCGGACCATAGATCCGCATCACCTTGGCCATCGCATTGTCAGTGATGCGAATGATGACCTTGCGCCGATCACCCGGTTCCGGATGGCGCACGACATAGTCGAGTTTCGCGAGACGGTCCAGCATGGTGGTGACGCTGCCGCTGGTCAGACCCAATTCGGCGGCGAGGGCGCCGGGGGTGGATTCGCCGTGCCAGAGGACCTCCAGGCAGCGCAGGTCGGTGCGGTTGACGCCGAGATTGGTTGCGGCCGCTTGGTCGACCGCGTCGACCGCAGCCTGTAGCGCCTGCGCCTCGCGACCTACTTGGGCACGCAGTTCTGCCAGCTCACCGGACTCGTCAGACTTTTCTCTTGACATTCAAGCCTCTTGATCGTCAAACTATTGATGTCTTGATAATCAAGATACAGCAGAGCCAAGAGAGAGACACATCATGAAAAAGGCACTGATCATCGGGGGCGGGATCGCCGGACCGGTCACCGCGATGGCATTGCAGCAGGCGGGCCTGGAGCCCGTCGTATGCGAGGCCTACGAGGAGGCGGCGGCCGGGCAGATCGGCGCATACCTGACGGTCGCGGTGAACGGACTGTCGGCACTGGCCCTGCTGGACGCACATCATGTGGTGACCGAGATCGGGCATCCGACCGCCACGCTGTCGTTCTCGACCAGCGCGGACAAGCACATCACCGATCTGCCGATCGGCGGCACACTGCCCGACGGAACCGTCACACACAGCATCAAGCGCCGCGATATGTATCGGGCGCTCAATGGCGAGGCGACACGGCGTGGGGTGCGATTCGAGTACGGCAAGCGGCTGGTGGATGCCATCACGACCGCCGACGGCGTCCGCGCGACCTTCGCCGACGGCACAGCGATCGAGGCCGACGTACTGATCGGTGCCGATGGAATCCGCTCCCGCACAAGGGAAATCATCGATCCGACCGCACCGAAGGCGCATTTCCTCGGCATCTACGGGCTCGGCGGGTTCGTCACCGATCCGACACTGCACCGGGAGCTCGGGTTGCGTCCCGGCGTGTACAGCATGATCTTCGGGAAGCAGGCGTTCTTCGGCTACTTCGTCGCCCCGGACGGCGAGATCTGGTGGTTCGCCAATATGCCTCGGACGCAGGAGCTTTCACAGCAGGACTCGGCCAGCACGGCGCACTGGCGGGCGCGGCTCGTCGAGTTGCTGTCTGCGGATCGCGGCCCGGCGGCCCGGATCGTCGCCGCCACCCCCGATGACACCTTCGTCCCCGCCTTCAACCAGTACGACATGCCGACGGTAGCCAAGTGGCACAACGACAAGATGGTCATCGTCGGCGATGCCGCGCATGCGGTGGCGTCCTCGTCCGGCCAGGGCGTGTCGATGGCGGTGGAAGATGCGGTGACGCTGGCGATCTGCCTGCGCGATATTCCGGATACCGCCGCGGCCTTGGCCGCCTTCGAGCAGCGCCGCCGGGAACGGGTCGAGAAGGTGGTCGCCTACGGCGCGGAAACCAGCGGCGATAAGGCCTCCAGCGGACTCGGCCGCCTGCTGGTCCGGCTGCTCACACCATATTTCCTGAAGAAGGCGGCCAAAGCCGGTGTGGCCCCGCTGAACTGGATGTTCGACTACCGGATCGACTGGACGGCACAGTCGGTCAGCCGGTGACCGACAGATCCCGTTGGCGCACGGCCGAATGCGGCGTCGGCTCCAGGGTCTTGTGCAGGCTGGTGCGCATGGTGGTGGCCGAATCGAGCAGATAGTTCTGCCGCACCTTCCACGGATGCCGGTCACCCTGCCGGGGGAACTCGCCGATCGAGCGCTGGATGTATCCGGAGGCCAGATCGAGCAGCGGGCGCTCGTCGAGTTTGCCGTCCGGCTTCGGCACCACGGCTGCGTAGCGGTTGCGATCCAGGTGATTGATGACCTTGCAGACCAGCCGCGAGGTGAGGTCGGCGCGTAGCGTCCAGGACGCATTGGTGTAGCCGATGCATACCGCGAAATTGGGTACGCCGGTGAGCATCGCACCCTGCCAGACGAATTGCTCCGAGAGGTCGACGGGCCGCCCGTCGACCTGCGGGGCGATACCGCCGAAGGCCAGCAACTGCAGGCCGGTCGCGGTGACCACGATGTCCGCCGCCAGGATTCGGCCGGACTTCAACCGAATCCCTTCGGGCACAAAGGTTTCGATGTGATCGGTGACGACCTCGGCCTTCCCCTTCTTCATCGCCTTGAAGAAGTCGGCGTCGGGCACCGCGCACAGCCGCTGATCCCACGGGTCGTAGTCCGGCGTGAAGTGTTCGGCAACGGCGTTGCGGTCCTTGAGGATTCGCGTCGTCAAGCCGGTGAGCAGCTTGCGTGCGGCCTCGGGACGGCGGCGGCAATACTGGTAGAAGCCGATGCTGAACAGGATGTTCTTGGTGCGGATCACGCGGTGCGCCAACTTCGGCGGCAGCAGTTCGCGGATCTTATCGGCCTGCTTGTCCCGGCCGGGTACGGCGCTGATCCAGGTCGGCGAGCGCTGCAGCATGGTCACCAACTCGGCCTGATCGGCCATGGCGGGCACCAGCGTGACGGCTGTCGCGCCGCTGCCGATGACCGCGACACGCTTGCCGGTGTAGTCGAGATCCTCGGGCCAGAACTGCGGATGCACGACCTGCCCGGAGTAGGAATCGATGCCGGGAAATTCCGGGGAGTGGCCCTGGTCGTAGTTGTAGTACCCGGCGCAGGCATAGAGGAAATTGCAGGTCAGCGTGCGGCGCGCGGTCTCACCCGCGGCGTCGCGCTGCTCAAGGGTGAGAGTCCAGCGCGCCGATTCGGTGGACCAGTCGGCGCCGACCACCTTGGTGGCGTACCGGATGTGCCGATCGATGCCGAACTCCGCGGCCGTGTCCTTGACGTAGCGCAGGATCGACGGACCGTCGGCGATCGACTTCGCGTCCCGCCACGGCTTGAACGGGTAGCCGAGGGTGAACATATCCGAATCCGAGCGAATCCCGGGGTAGCGGAACAGATCCCACGTTCCGCCCAGCGACTCGCGCGCCTCCAGCACGGCGTAGGTCTTGCCCGGGCATTCGGTCTGCAGCCGATACGCGGCGCCGATGCCGGACAGCCCGGCGCCGACGATCACGACATCGAGGTGGTCCGGAAGCTCCATTACTCCAGTCTGCGAGGGCACTGGACCGGATTCTTGACTTTGCGCGACAAGTATTTGATCCTGAGCGACATGTCGGTGATTCGGTCCGCGGGGCTGCGCGGATTTCGCGCGACGGTGGCCGAGCTCGGCGGTAATGCGGAGGGCTTCGCCACCGCCGTCGGGCTGCCGATCGCCGCCCTCGACGCCGACGATCTGCTGGTACCGGATCAGGCGGTCGCCGCGGCACTGGAGCTGGCCGCGCAGCGGCTCGACTGTCCCGATCTGGGCCTGCGCATCTCGCATCGGCAAGATCTCGACATGCTCGGCCCGCTGGCGCTGGCCATCCGGAATTCACCGACCCTGGCCGACGTCCTCGAATGCTGTTCGCGCTATCTGTTCCTGCACGCGCGCTCGCTGAACCTGACGCTCGCACCCGACCCGTACGGCGATCGCGGCGTGATCGCGCTGCGCTACGGGGTCCAGCCGGGCCTGCCGACACCTGTTCAGGGCACCGACCTGGGCTTGGCCTTCGTGCACCGCACATTCCAACGACTGGTGGACGAGCGGTACGGGCTGCGCTCGGTCGAGCTGCCGTACCGGCCCGCGGCGCCGATCCGGGTCTATGAGGAGTTCTTCGGCGCACCCGTGCGGGTCGAGCGTCCGGCGGCGGCATTGCGCATCCCGAGCAGCCTGGCATCTCGGTCGCTGAGCGGCGGCGACGAGAATCTGCACCGCTTGGCCATGGCATTCCTGGCCGAACAATCCGGCGGCGCGGATGCCTCCATCGTGCCGAAGGTCCGCGCCGCCGCCCGACAGCTGCTCGGTACCACCCCACCGGAAATCACTGCCGTCGCAAGGCTTTTGACGATTCATCCGCGCACCCTGCAACGACGACTCGCCGCCGAGGGCACCTCGTTCGCCACCATCCTGGACACCGTCCGCCGCGACGAGGCCCGCCGCTACCTCACCACCACCGATATGCCGATGAGTCAGGTCGCGTCGCTGATCGGACTGTCCGAACAGGCCACCTTCACCCGATGCTGCCGAAGATGGTGGGACACAACGCCTACCGCCGTTCGGCGCGAAGGCACGCAGCACCGGCTACCGCAGTAGTGCGATCACCTCTTTGGCCGCCTCCGCGACCAAGGCGTTGTCCGCCTTGGCATCCGGGCTGGCGTGGGTGGTCAGCACGGCCAGCACGATCGGCGCCGCGCTGCCGGTCGGCCAGGTGACCGCCACATCGTTGGCCGATCCGTAGTCGCCGGTGCCGGTCTTGTCGCCGGTCTTCCATTCGGCGGGCAGACCAGCGCGAATGCGGCTGCCGCCGGTGGTGGTGGCGAGCAGCCACGCGGTCAGCCGTTCCCGCTCCGGCGCAGCGAGTGCGTCGCCGACCGTCAGCGCCCGATAGTCGGCGGCGATCGCCGCGGGTGTGGTGGTGTCGCGCTCGTCGCCGGGGATGGCGGTATTGAGCTGCGGCTCCCAGCGATCCAGCCGGGAAACCTGGTCGCCGATGGATCGCAGGAACTGCGTCAGGGCCTGCGGCCCGCCGAGCAATTTCAGCACTTCGTTGCCCGCGGCATTATCGCTGCGGGTGATCGCCGCATCGCACAATTCCGATACCGACATGCCGCTCTCGATCCGGGTACCGGTCACGGCCGAACCGCCCGCGGCCGCGACATCCGCCTCGGTGAAATGGATGATCTGATCGAAATACCCCGTGGCGAGCGGATGTTCGTGCAGCAGCGCGGCGCATGCGAGTGTCTTGAAGGTCGACATCATCGCGAACCGCTCGTCCTGGCGATAGCCGGCGCTCTTACCCGAAGCGGTGTCGACGGCGAAGACGCCGAGCCGGGCCTCATGTTGCTGCTCGATGCCGGTCAGCTGGGTCGCGGCGGTCACCGTGCTCGGCGATGCCGGGGCCGGATCCGTCGATTCGGTACCGCACGCGCCGATCAGGGGCAGCAGCACCATCGTCAGCAGGACGGACCTAATGCGGGTCGAGGCCGGACCGCTTCTACCGATCTTTGTCATGGCGACACGACAACACAGGGCCGATACGACTGTCCAAGACCAAAGTGCCCGAAACTCGATATCGCCATCGATATCGTCGCAGCGTAGACCCACCAAGGCGCCGCGGTCGCTGACCTGCCGCGGCCGAAAAATTGGCCGCCGAGACCCGTGGCCGGGGCCCGCCGAGAACACGTTGTTCGCGGCGATGCGGCGCCAACCAGCTCGCACCGGACGCCGGCACGTTCGGCCACCCTGTCGACGGCGGGCCGGGTGTAACTCCCACCGGTATCTACCCATGGACGTAGTGACTGGTCCGCACTTAGATTCGGAAGGCACGATTCATGCAGGGACGGGCGTCGTCCGCGAGAACCGCGGACGCGAGGACCGGGCGGGAGCTGCGGGTGGTGTCCGAGGACACGTATACCGATTGGCATGCGGTCTACCAGGACAATGTCGCGTGGGTATACGGGTTGATGTTCGCCAAGGTCGGCAATCGCGCGGACGCCGAGGATCTCACCGGAGAGGTTTTTCTCGCGGCATTGCGACCGTTGCGGATTTCGGCGAGCATCCCGCAGGTGCGGGCCTATCTGCGAGCCACCGCTCGGTCGGTGCTCGCGGAACACTGGCGCAAACGTCTCGGATGCGAGATCACCTCCATCGACGACGATGTGTCACAGGCCGAAGCCCCCGATCCCGAACTCACAGATGCGCCGGAACGTGCGCGGGCGATGCTGGAGCAATTGCCCGAGCGATATCGCAGGATTCTGGAACTCCGATTCCTGCAGGGATGTTCGGTTCGGGAGGCGGCGGTCGAGTTGGGGATCAGTCTTGTCAATGCGCGTGTCCTGCAGCACCGGGCGCTGCGGATGGCGGCACAGTTGGAAAGGAAACCGCGATGAGCGCCCGCGAACTGCGCCGGTATATCGACGCGCTATTGCGCGGCCGCAGGCCGAAGGACTTTCGTACGGATGTGGATGAGGCCGCCCAACTGCGCGCTGCGATCGAACTGCGGGCCGCAGGCCACGAAAGTGGCCCGCCGCGAGCGGAATTCGTCGAGGATCTGCATCGCCGATTGGCGGCCGAGTTGGATCCGACTGCCGAAGAACAGGTTTCGGTGCGCTCACTCGGCACGCGCCGTCAGGTGATCGCCGGTACGTCGATCGCGGCGGCCGCCGCCGCTGCCGGTGTGGTCGTCGATCGGGCACTCGACCGCGGTACCGGCGACACCGAAAATCCGCCCATCGCATCGACACTCGATCCCGTACAGGGCACTTGGCTGGCGATCGCGTCGAGTTCCGATGTCACCGAAGGGATGACGCGGCCGTTCGATGTCGGCACGGTAACCGGGTTCATCCGTCGAGTGCAGGGCGCGGTCGTCGCGGTGTCCGGCGTGTGCACACATCAGGGCTGCCGCCTGTGGTTCGACAATGCCGACGATCGGCTGCGCTGCCCCTGCCATTCGACCTCGTTCACGGTGACCGGCCAGGTGCTGACCCATCAGCTGCCGATCGCGCCCGCACCGCTGCCGCATCTGCGGGTCCGGGAAAATGCCGGTGTCATCGAGGTTTTCGCACCGGCGAAGCCCGCGTGATGTAACACGGGCCCCTATCTGTCAGTGAGAGGTTCGCGATAGCGCGGATCACCGACAGATCTGGAGGCCTGGTGCAAATGAGACCCGTCAGCACCGGTGCACGGCTCGCCACCGCCGTGCTCGCCGCAATCCCGAGCTTGCTGCTGGTTACGGCCTGCGGCAGTTCGGCACCGGCCCACGACACCGCACCAACCATCGACTTCCACCAAACCGGCGGCCCCACACCGGGTTTCCCTGGTCACGGGATGACCGGATCCGCCCCGACGGCCGCCGCCGCGTCCACCACCACATCGGCCGCGGCCTCGACGACCGCGAATACCGTCGACATCCAGAACTTCGTATTCGCGCCCGCGAAACTCACTGTCCCGGTTGGCACCACGGTGACCTGGACCAATAAGGACGAAGAACCGCATACGGTCGCGGCGAACGACGCCAGCTTCCGCTCCCCCGGCATGGGGCACAACGCGAACTTCACCTTCGTCTTCAATACGCCGGGCACCTTCGATTACATCTGCACGATTCACCCGTTCATGCACGGCACAGTGGTGGTGACGAAATGACGCCGACCGACTACGACCCCCGCGACCCGCACGCCATGACCCGCCGCCAATTGCTGCGCCACTCCGCCTGGTTCGGCGCCGCCGTCGGCTTGTCCGTCGTCGGTGGCGAAGTCATCTCGCAGGTGGCGGGCACCGCGGCCCGCGCCGAGGACACCGCGCGGCCGGAACTGCGTTTCGCCCAACTCAGCGATAGCCACCTCGGCTTCCAGGGCGCGGCGAACACCAATGTCACCGACACCTTCGCCGAGGCCATCGGCCAGATCAATGCCCTTGGCCACACACCGGATTTCGTGATCCACACCGGCGATCTCACCCATTTGGCCACCCCGGAACAGTTCGATCAGGTGAAGCAGATGCTGACCGAGACGAATACCCCGCACGTGTTCACCGTTCCCGGCGAACACGATTCGATCGACGATGCCGGGCAGAAGTACCGCGCCGCCTTCGGTGCCGGAACCCGCGGCGACGGCTGGTACAGCTTCGATATCGCGGGCGTGCACGTGATCGCGTTGGTCAACACGCTCAATCTGAATCTGCTGGGGCATCTCGGCCAGGATCAACTCGAGTTCATTCGCAAGGATGTCGCACCGCTGTCGAGTGACACCCCGATCATCGTCTTCAGCCACATCCCCCTGTTCGCCATGTATCCGGACTGGGGTTGGGGCACCGACGACGCCACCCAGGCATTGAGCTACCTGCGCCGCTTCGCGTCGGTGACCTGTCTCAACGGCCATGTGCACCAACTGTTCACCAAGACCGAGGGCAATATCGCCTTCCACAGCGGGACGACTACCGCCTATCCGCTCCCCCATCCCGGCGACGGACCCGCGCCCAAACCGGTCACCCTCCCGGCGGGAAAGCTGCACGACGCGCTCGGCATTCGTGAGGTGAGCTTCGTGCGCGGCCAGCAGCAACTCGCCATCCGGGAACAACCGCTGAAATGAGCCCGGTTCGGCGGACGGTTCGCTCGCACGGGCCGGCGCTGGCTGCGCATATCCGCGCGGATCGGCGTCGAATAGTCAAGAAATGAACGAGCCGTTCGCCGGTTCCGCGCGTAAACTCCCAGCTCCGGGAGGTCGGGTAAGTGCAGTTTTCAGTATTGGGTGAGGTCCGCGGGTGGCGTGGGGAGACGCCCCTCGAACTCGGACCTCCGCAACGTCGCGCGGTATTGGCCGCGCTGTTGCTGCGTGCCGGAAAGTCGGTTACCGCAGCGGAATTGGTCGAGGGGATCTGGGGCGAGGATCCGGTGCCGCGCGCGATCGCGGCGCTGCGCACCCATGTCGCGCAGCTGCGCCGGGTGCTGGAACCGGAGCGGATCGCGCGGGCGCCCTCGACGGTGCTGGTATCGGTCGGCGACGGTTACGCCTTGCGGATCGCGCCCGGTTCGACCGATATCGATGCGGTCGAGGCCCTGGTCGCGACGGCGCAACGGTTGCGCGGCGATACGCCGGACGCGGCACGCCAAGCGTTGACCGATGCGCTGGCCCGCTGGCGTGGTCCCGCATTGAGCGGATTGTCCGGCCCCTTCGCCGACCGGCAGCGCATCCGGCTCGAGCAGTGGCGGCTGGCCATCCTCGAGGACCGGCTCGCCCTCGATATCGAGGTCGGCCGGGCCGCCGACGCGGTCGCCGAACTGGGTCCGTTGATCGATGAGCACCCATTGCGCGAACGCTTCCGCGCCCTGCTGATGGCCGCGCTCTACCACTGCGGACGCCAGGCCGAGGCGCTCGACGTGTTCGCGCGGGCCCGCCGCGATCTGGTGGACGGGATCGGCGTCGAGCCGGGCCCGGAGCTGACCGCGATGCATGAACGCATCCTGCGCGCCGATATGCCCGCACCGCGAACGACGAACTACCGCCCGGACCCGGTGGTGCCGGCGCAATTGCCGCCGGATATCGCCGATTTCACCGGCCGCGAACCGCTGGTCGAGCGCATCGCCGAACAGTTGACCGGCGGCGGCAGGGCGGTGGCCATCTCCGCGGTGGGCGGCATGGGCGGCGTCGGCAAGACCACACTCGCCCTGCACGTGGCCCATCACGTGCGCGATCGGTTCCCGGATGGGCAGCTGTATGTGAACCTGCGCGGCGTCGATCCGGTGCCGACCTCCCCCGGGGACGCCCTCGGCGGATTCCTGCGTGCGCTCGGGCTCGCGGAGGGCGAGATTCCCTCCACCGTCGACGATCGCGCGGCCCAGCTGCGCACCCGTCTATCCGGCAAGCGCATGCTGATCGTGCTCGACAATGCCCGTGGCAGTGCGCAATTGACACCGCTGCTGGCCGGCACACCCGGCACCGCGGTATTGATTACCAGCCGTTCGGCCCTGACCGAGATGCCAGCCGTCCGCCGCACCCGCCTCGACGTGCTGGAGTACGAGGAGGCCATGGCGCTGCTGATCCGCATCCTCGGCCGGGAACGCGTCGCGGCCGAGGAGCGCGCGGCGCGACGGGTGGTCGAACTCTGCGGATGTCTGCCGTTGGCGGTGCGCATCGTCGGCGCGCGGCTGGCGGTGCGGCCGCGGTGGACGATCGCGGCGTTCGCGGCGCGATTGGCCGATGAGAAGGGACGGCTCGCGGTGCTGGAGACCGGTGAGCTCGGCGTCGAGGCCGCGTTCCGGCTCGGATACGGACAGCTGACCGAACAGCAGGCCAAGGCCTTTCGCACGCTCGCACTCGTCGATTTCCCGGATCTGCCGGTCGACGGCGTCGCCGCGGTGCTCGGCATCGCGGAGTCCGAGGCCGAGCGGATATGCGAATCGCTGGTGGATCTGAGCCTGCTCGAGACGACGGTGCCCGGCCGCTACCGATTCCACGATCTGCTGCGCCTGTTCGCCCAGGGCGTCGCCGACGAGGACGAGTCGGCGGTGCTGGTCCGGCTGCTCGACTACTACCTCGCGGGTGCGAAGAACCTGCTCAGCGCCATCGACTACAGCAACACCACGCGTCTGCTCGTCCCGACCGCGGTGCCGGGCCGCGACTTCGCCAGCGGCGCCGACGGGCAGGTCTGGAACGACGTCGAACGACCGGTGGTGATCGCCCTGCACCGGCAGGCCGCCCGGGTCGGCGGTCGCGCACTCGAGGTGGCGGCCGATCTGGCGTGGGTGATGGCCGAGCTGATGGACGCCGGCACCCGCGCCAGGGAGCTGGCCGACGCGCTGACGGCCTTACTGGACACCGCGATTCGAGAAGGACATGCCAACAGTGAACGCCGGGTCCGGGTCGCGCTCGGCGCACTGCTGCAGGTCGGGCTCGGCGAGGTCGAGGCGAGTCTGAAATATCTCGATGCGGGATCCGGACCACCTGCCGACGACGCCGAACGCAGGCTCGGTGTGCTCTCGGAGGTGCTGCTCGGCATCGCCGATCGACGACTCGGCGATGCCGCGGCGTCGCGCCGGCATTTCGACAATGCGATGCATTTCGCCCGCGTGCTCGGCGACCGGTCGCTGCAGGCCTGGTGTCTGGCGCTGGTCACCCGCACCTACTGCGAGGCGGGGCGCTACGACGAGGCCGTCGATGTCGCGGATCGGGCCATCGCGCTGGCACACGCGTCGTCCAATCCGGTGGCGCTCGGTTGGGCCACCCACGAATTGGCGGCCACCCTGTCCCTGCGCGGCGAGCACGAGCGCGCACTCGAGCTCGGCGGCGATGCCGTACGGATCGCGCGGCGCAATGGCGTGCGCCTCTGGGAGGGCTGGGCCAGAACGAGATTGGCGCAGATCCAGCTGCGCGCGGGCAATGTGGCAGACGCGCAAACCCAAGCCGCGGAAGCGATTCGCCTGCTGACCAAGGCCGCCGATCCGATCGATCGAGCGCGCGCACTGGCATTGCACGCGAGCGCGCTGGCCGCACAGGGCCGCACCGGCCCGGCCGCGGCGGAGTTCGGTGAGGCCGCCGAGATCTTCCGGCGCGCGGGACTGACGCCGCCCACCGTCGACCATCTCTTCAGTGCGTCCACGACCGCGGATGCCGTCGAATAGGCGGCGTTTATCCAACATTTATCCGATGCTGATGGTCGCCTGGAACCCTCTGGGTCGATGCGACCGCCATCGCGGGTGAACGGGAGGTCACCACGCAGGCGCGCTATATCGACTTGTGTGCGAGGGGTACGCAAGGCGTATCGGCATGTCCGGCTGCGGATTGCCCGGCGGTGCTTCGTCCGAGTACGAGGCGCGAAGCCATATGACGGGCGGCAACGGGCGTTGTGGTTTGCCGGCGTCGCATCGACAGCGGCTGCGGACCCTTCGCAGGTGTCCACGCAGTCCGCGAGCGCCGTGGTCGCCCGGCAAGCTCGGTTGCCGGTGCGCCCGGTCCCAGCCAATATCTGAAGTAGATCCGAGTCGGACCGACCAGGTCTGACGAGTCCGTGACATGCCGGGCGAACTCCTTGTCGCGGCTGCGGGACCGGCCGACACTTCGGACATGACGACCTTCGACGACCTTCGGGCGCTGTTCATCAACTGCACACTCAAGCCCTCCCCCGAGCCGAGCAATACCCAGGGCCTCATCGACATAAGTGCCCGCATCATGGAAAAGAACGAAGTCCAGGTTTCGCAGATCCGCGCCGTCGATCACGACATCGCGACCGGAGTCTGGCCCGATATGACCGAACACGGCTGGGCCACCGACGAATGGCCGGCGCTGCAGCGGCAGGTGATGGACGCCGACATTCTGGTGCTGGCCGGGCCGATCTGGCTCGGCGACAACAGTTCGGTCACCAAGCGCGTCATCGAACGGCTGTACGGCAATTCGTCGGTCCTCAACGAGCGCGGCCAGTACGCCTACTACGGCCGGGTCGGCGGCTGTCTGATCACCGGCAATGAGGACGGCGTCAAACACTGCGCGATGAATATCATCTACAGCCTCCAGCACCTCGGCTACACGATTCCGCCCCAGGCCGACGCCGGGTGGATCGGCGAGGCCGGGCCGGGTCCCTCGTATCTGGATCCGGGCTCCGGTGGGCCGGACAACGACTTCACCAACCGCAACACCACCTTCATGACCTGGAATCTGCTGCACCTGGCCCGGATGCTGAAGGACAACAACGGCATTCCCGCACACGGCAATCAGCGCTCGGAATGGGACGCGGGCTGTCGGTTCGATTTCGAGAATCCCGAATACCGTTAGGGCCCAGCCCGTTTGCCTACTGCACCGGCGTCGGCTCAGCGTGGATATCGGCGAAGATTCCCGAACACCGGCCATGCGAATCCGACCCGGACGATCGTCGCGTTGGCCGTCGGGCTAGCTGATACTCGGCGAGCTTTGGCATAGTCTGCGGCGTATGCAGACGATCGGTTCACCGCATCCGCACGAGCCGCACGGCGCAGACCTGACGTCGCGGTTGAACTGGTTGCGCGCTGGGGTGCTCGGCGCGAACGACGGCATCGTGTCGACCGCGGGTCTGGTGGTGGGTGTTGCCGCGGCGACGACGAGTTCCTCGGCCATCTTCACCGCGGGCATCGCCGGACTGACCGCTGGCGCGATCTCCATGGCCGTCGGCGAATACGTTTCGGTCAGCACCCAGCGCGATTCCGAGCGGGCGCTGCTGGCCAAGGAACGCAAGGAACTCACCGACGAACCGGAATACGAATTGGCCGAACTCGCCGACATCTATCAGGCCAAGGGGTTGTCACCGGAGACGGCGCGCAAGGTGGCCGAGGAATTGACCGCACACGACGCATTCCTCGCCCACGCCGAGGCCGAACTCGGATTGGATCCGCAAGCTCTGACCAACCCGTGGCAGGCGGCCATCTCCTCGGCGATCGCGTTCACTCTCGGGGCGCTGCTGCCGCTGTTGGCGATCATCCTGCCGCCCACGACGGCCCGCATCCCGGTTACATCCGCGGCGGTGCTGGTCGCGCTGGCGATCACCGGATCGGTCAGCGCCCGCCTCGGCGGTAGCGACCGCCGCCGCGCCGTGCTGCGGGTGGTGATCGGCGGCGCGCTGGCGATGGCGGTCACCTATGGCATCGGTCAATTGGCGGGCGTTTCCGGGATATGAAACAGCAACGGGCCGACGGCTTCGCCGGCCCGTTCACTTTGTCAGTAATAGTGCCGTCGACCGCCGACCGGGCGGCCCACCGATCCGACGAGTGCGAGGATCGCGCCGATGAGCAGCAAGATGATTCCGACGGTGGTCAGCAGCGGAATGCTGAGCAGATACCCGACAATGAGGAGTATCAAACCAAGGATGATCATGATCATTTCCTTTACTTGGTCGTTTTGACCGTGGTGCGGCCGGATGTTTCGACCGGCGCCGCGCCCGTGGGCTGGCGCATGAACCGATTCAAGCTCCAGACCGGTTTACCGCCCGGCGGCGGTGCGACCGGCGCGGCGGGCTTGGTGGCAGGGGGCGGCGGCGCGTCTCGACGCTGATCCGGCTGCTGGGCCGCCTTGTCCTTGGCAGCCAGTTCCCGGCGCGACTGTCGCAGGTCACGACGTGCCGCGCTGCCGCGGCGGGAACTGCGCCAGACACCTGCCAGCAGCAGGCTCAGGCCGAGCATCCCGATGGCCCCGATCGCCATCCCATAGAGGAAAAGTTCCCCCGCGGAGGCGGTGAAGTGATAATCGAATACCCCGAAATCGCTTGATGAAGTACGAACTTCACCCGTATTGGCCGCCACTCCGGCAACGCCGACAATTACCGCGCCGATGAGAACGACGAGCCCGATGATAATGATCATGACAATCCCGTTGCGCTGGTTAACATTACAATCCGGTTATGCCCGGTAATTCCGGAATCAAACACCACGCCCGGCGTGGCGTTTGAAACCGGCCGATTCGGTTATGCGCGGAACCGAAGGATTGCCACCGACAAGGAGGTCACCATGACCTACACCTTCGATATGACGGACTACTCGGACGAATCGGCCTTCGTCGCCGAGCGCGCGCTCCACAACCTGGGCGGCGTCCAATCGGTCGACGTCAACCGCACCTCCGAAACCATCACCGTCAACTCCACACTGTCCTACGGCGAAGTGCTCGACGCGATTCGATCCGCGGGCGTCGGCGCGAAGTAGGCGCTTGCTGAGATTCCCTAGCGGCCGCGCCCATACGGCACTGCGAGTTTCCGGCGTTGCTGGCGCGTCAGACGGTTGGGCACTATCTGCCACCACGTCACACACCGCCAGACCCATTCGAGCGGGCCGTAGCGGAACCAGCGCAGCCAGTAGTAACTCCACAGCGCCTGCACCGCGATGATCGCGGCGGCCAGGCCGAGCAGTGCGCCATAGCGGTTCGAATCGGATAGGCCCAGCCATGGGTCGGCGGCCAGGATCAGCGCGGTTGCCGAGAGGTAGTTGGTCAGCGCCATCCGGCCCATCGGCTCGAGCACGTCCGCGAACAACTCACCGGTCTCGGTGCGCAGGAACACCAGGACTCCGGTGAAATACGCGAGCGCACCGAACAATCCGGCCACCGGCGCCGCGCTGCCGGTCCACAGGTCGGCATACGGCGTCCGGTACTCCCACATGCCCGCGACCACCGCGGCGGGCGCGGCCAGGGCGAATGCCGCCACGATCCGCCAGCCGCGCAGGTTGTCGGCGAGACCGAAGCGGTCGGCGGCAAGTCCCAGCAGGAATAGGCCGGGCACGAGGCCGAATCCGCCGCCGAGCGTGACCGCGACCCCGATCGTGCCGACCAGCCCGGCGAGTAGCAGCACCCAGCGCGGCAGGCCCGCCGTGGGCAGCAGAATCACCAAACCGACGATCGCATAAGGCAATAACGCCTCATCCGGCGCGAACACATGGTGGATCAGGCCGAAGACACCGAGGGCGACGAGCCTGCGCGCCAGCACCCGTCGCGGGTGATCGGTGTGCTCGCCGCGGTCGAGGAACAGCGAAAAGCTCAGCCCGAACAGGAAAGCGAAGATCGGAAAGAACCGTCCCTCGAACAGCACCGACAGCACATGCCGCATCGGATCCACCACACCGGGCTCGATCATGGCCCGCATATCGGTGAGCTGCCAGATATCGACGACCAGAATCCCGCACAGCGCGACGCCGCGTACGGCGTCCAACTCGCGGATGCGCGGTTTCGCGCCGTCGGGCTCCATATATCCACGCTAACGAGCACCCGGTCGCGGACATCGCTCATCCGACGAGGTGTCGCCAATAGAACCGACGCTGTCACCGCTGCTCGAGCGACTGGAGTCGGCCGGGTTGATCACCCGTGGCCGCGACGAGCGAAACCTTGTGATCGATCTGACCCTGGCCGGGCGAGCAGGCCGAGAAGATTCCGCCCGCGGTGGTGGAACGACTCGGCGTGACATTGGCGGATCTCGAGGAGTTGCGCGAGGTATCGACCCGGGTCAACGAGTCCGCGCGACGCTCCGTTGCCCCCGCCACATCAACAGGAGTGCACGCATGAACAGTCGGGCCGATCCGATCCAGTGGCTCAGTGGTGACGCCCGGTCGTCGCGCCGAGCACGGCTAGCCGAACTCGATTCGTGGCGCCGGTTTTCGTCATCAGGTTGCCGATATGCGTTTTGACCGTGGTGATGCCGAGGTGCAGGCGTTCGGCGATCTCGGCGTTGGACAGACCCGTCGATACCAACTCCAGCACTTCGGCTTCGCGTGGGGTGAGCCCTGGCGGAGCAACGAAATCATCGTTCGAGGTGGCTGCCTCCCGTGCGGTCACCGCCGAATCGACCAGTCGTCGCAGTACGGCCTGAGTGAACGGCGACTCGCCCGCGGCCGCGCGGCGGATGCCATCGAGCAGATCGGTCGGCGAGGCGTCCTTGACGAGGAATCCGCAGGCGCCCGCCGCGAGCGCGGGATATAGGTGGTCGTCATCGTCGAAGGTCGTCAAGATTACGATACGGATCGATGGCCGCATCGCGAGAATCCGCTCGGTGGCGCGGATTCCGTCCATTCCCGGCATGCGCAGGTCCATGAGGATGACGTCGGGAGTCGTCTGCTCGGCGAGTCCGACGGCCTCTCCCCCGCTCGCCGCCTGCCCGACGACCTCGAGTTCGGCATCGGTCTCGCAGAGCATGCGCAGCCCGGCGCGAACCAGCTGCTGGTCGTCGACGATCAATACTCGAATGGTCATGGCCGCACGCTTTCTCGGACAGTCACGACGCCACCCGAATCGCGGGCGGCAGGGATGCGTCGAGCCGCCAACCGGAATCACCCGGCCCGGCGACGAACTCGCCGCCCAGCAGCTCGACGCGCTCGCGTAATCCGACCAGCCCGAGGCCCTGGCCGGAGCCGTTCGCTGCCCGTATCCCGTTGTCGGACAGTATGAAATCGACGGTGCCATCCGTGCGGGCGGTGATTGTCAGCCGGGCCGTCGCGCCCGAACCCGCGTGCTGCACGACATTCGCCACGCCCTCCTGCGCCAAGCGCAGCAATGTCAATGCCCGCAACGCATCCACATCCGTCACGGCAGCCTCGATCCGCACCGCCACAATGGTCCCGAGCTGGGCGGCCCGCTCCGCAACGGCGGTCACGGCTGCCGGCAGATCCGTTGGCGCGATGAAGGATTCGCCCGCCATCGCCGGATCACGCAGCACCGAGACCAGCAGCCGCAGATCGGCGAGGGTTTCGGTGCCGCTGGCGTGGATATCATCGAGCACCTCCCGCACCGCGGGCGGCGCATCCGGCACCGCATGCCGGGCCACCCCCACCCGCAGCACGGTGGACGAGACGTGATGCGCGATCAGATCGTGCAATTCCCTTGCGATGGCGGTCCGCTCCAAGGCCCGAGCTGCCGCGATATCGGCCTCGCGACGTTGCGATATCTCTCCCGCCGCCCTCCTGGCCCGATCCGCGCCTTCGCGCGCGGCGCGCAGCAGATGTCCGATCAACAGCGGCGCACCCGCCATCACGAGCGCTCGGTAACCGGTCGCCGCGGCCTCCCCCGCCGGATGCAGCAGATAAGCCCCGCCCAACGCCCCCGCCGCCACCCACGGCTGCCACCCACCGCGACGTGCCGCCAGTTCGATGAGTGCGATGGCCGCACCCACCTTCGGCACCAAGGGGCCGGTACCGCCGATCTCGAAGCCGAGCACCAACAACCCGGTAACCAGCAGCGATGTCGCGAACGGCCATCGAATACCGCCCGCCGTCGCGACCACCGCGAGCAGGCCGATCACCCAATCCACCGGACCCGGAGCGTCCGAAAGCAGCAGCAGACAGCCGATCGCCGATGCCAGCAACACACCCATCCGAACCGGCAGGGCGCGCACCTCGAGCAGCCAGTCCACGCCCCTGGTCACGCCCGAATCAACCACGCAGACCATGATGCACGGTCGCCGCGGAGCGCGACTCCTACCGGCGGAGGAGTTCTGTCCTGCGGACGGCCGGAATTCTGGACTCGAGTCGCAAGCGCGCGGGTTCGTCGATTCCTGGGTGGTGTGGGTCGTGAACCTGCGCGAGCACGGGCGTGGAAGTCCTTGTGTGGTATGGGTTCTGGTCAACGCACAGCACGCATCCGGCATACTTGGCGAGTGTTGCGGACGGCGTGGCGTTGGCCACGATGGATTCGGGTGCTATTGGCTCTAGTGGTCGTGCTGGTTGGCGCGGTGACGTGGTGGAAACTGACGTTGCCACCGAATCCGGCGGCCGAGCATCTGGATCAGCTACGGGTGCAGGGGTATTCGCGTTCGGATGAGTCGGTCGATGATCGGGTTGGGCCGGCTGCGAGTGCGGTGTTCTTCGGGCCGCCGGTGGACGATGTGCTGCAGGTGGTGTCGGCGCCGGGGTTGCGGTTGCAGCGGTATGAACCGGATGAGTCCGTCAAGCAGAAGATTCAGCAGAATGGTCCGGGTCCGCTCGAGGACGTGGCGAAGGGAGACTTCGGCGATGACTGCCACCTGTGGATTGATCGTCTCCACTATGAGCGGGATTCTTGGATGAGTCGAACTCCCGAACAGGTCGACGCCATGTACAAGGGGAGTTTGTTTGTTTTCGAATTCATCGTGACATGCGGTCCGGGCTGATCGCCGCGTCTCTCATTTGGTATGTAGGAGCTCCCATTGTTGTGCGAGGATTTTCAATCGCCCTACGACGTCATCTTGGCTCGACACGGACATGTTGACGGTCAGCGGTTGCTGCTGTGGCCGATTCACCGCGGTCGCGATGGCGGCACCGGCGTGGGGTCGTTCCTGCAGTGTCGCAAGGATGTGCTGCAGGTAATGGGGGTCGGCATTCAGTGCTTGGAGGAAGGGCCGGTTCAGTGCGGTGGACCGGGCGTTCATGACGAACTCACCGTCGGAGAGCCACGCGGGGATCTTATCGCCGATCGATGATCCGGGTCCGTGTATCGCGCCGCCGTCGGCCCGCTGGACGTACATCTTTTGCATGAGTTCGTCTGCGCGCGCGAAGTTTTCGTCGGCCCGCTGAGCGTAACCCGCCGCGGCGGGCCCGAGATCACCAGCGCCTCGATACTCTCTGAGCTGTTTCTCCCCCGCGTTGTATCCCGCGGCGAGGTACTCGTTGAGCGAGATCTTCTCCTTCATGGTTTCCGGCACTCCGCCTGTACTGGGGTCCTCTTCGAGTCGTTTCAAGGCGAATGCGGTGGCTTTGACGGCCAGGTGTTCGTCGGTCATCAGATCACTCCATTGATGCCCGGCGAACTCAGCCGGATACTGCTTCTTCAGCTCGTTGAATGTTGGTTCCTTCATGTTGGTGAGGCCGAGGGAGTTCCCGGCTCCTCCGCGGATCGGGTCCGTCGCCCACCGCCCCAGGTCATAGGCGGTGGCGCCCGCGCGGCCAGTTTCGAGTGCCCGTGAGCCGCCTTCGTTCAAGACGATGGCCATGACCAGCCGGGGATCGATGCCGGCTCGTTGTCCGTATTCGACGGAGTCGTCGATCCACGAGCTGAGGTACGGGTCGACCTCGTCGCGCTGGTTGCCGGTGGTTTTCGGAACGAACCTCGGCGGTGTCGCGGTCCAGCTGGCCCGGGTGTGGTCGGCGGGGCTGAGGTACGGCGGGTTCGGTTCTACACCGGGTCGCGGGATGCGGTTCCCGTCGTCATCCAGGGGAGTAAATGCTTGTGGGTCCACGACCGGTACAAGCGTGGCGGGTCGGTTTGTCCATGGGGCTGGTAGCGAACTGCGCAGCAGCTGGTCCAGCAGTTGTTGTAGTGGATTTACCGCCATAGCTGGGGCGGGCATCTGGTCGTCGCTCATGTGATTCCGGTCCTTGGTAGGTAGTCCGTGGTCCGGCAGCGAGTGGCCGACTGATTCCCACGCAGGAGGTAGGTAGTCCTGACGGACGCAATTCCAGCGCAGGAGGGGCCTCCTCCTTGTGGTCGCGACTCCGGCCAGTAGGTGGAAGCGCTCGGATTCGGTGGCGGCGATGGTTGAGGCATGGAACGTGACGAGACCGATTCCGGTATCCAGGACGAAACCGATACCGCGACAACCGCCGCCGATACACCGCGGTCCGCGCCGAATCGACGCAGGTTACTCGGGCTTGCCGCGGTCTCGGGATTGGCGATCGGTGCGAACGCCGGGCTGGCCGGTGGCGTGGCATTGGGTGCGGATTCGAATCCGCCGCGCTTCCAGCCGACCGGGTTGCGGCGGTTCGAGAACAAGGTTGTGCTGATCACCGGGGCGACATCCGGGATCGGGGCGGCCGCGGCGCGGTTGTTCGCGGCCGAGGGCGGGCGGGTCGCGTTCTGCGGTCGGCGGGTCGAACGTGGGCGGGCGGTGGAGCAGGAGATCCGGGCGGCGGGTGGAGAGGCCACCTACTTTCGAGCCGATGTGCTCGTCGAGGATGACGTGCGGGAGTTCGTCGATGCCGCGGTCCGGACGTACGGCGGGTTGAACGTCGCGTTCAACAATGCCGGAATCACGATTCAGAAGAAGTTGCACGAATACCGCGCCGAGGAGTTCGACCGGGTCGTGCACACGAATCTGCGCGGCACCTTCTTGGCGATCAAATACGAAGTGCCGCACCTCATTCGGGCCGGTGGCGGGACGATTGTGGTCACCTCGTCGAGTAATGCCATCGCCACCGACGCGAACCGCGGCGCCTACACCGCGAGCAAGCGGGGTCTGGCCGGGCTCGTGCAGTCGGCGGCGCTCGACTACGCCGCCGACGGCATCCGCGTGAACACCCTCATCCCCGGCACCACCGATACCGAGTTGGTCCGCCGGGCCGCAGGGATGGAATCCATCCCCGATGACGCCTGGCAGGTATTCATGAAGCAGTGGGCCAAATCCAATATTCCCGGTCTCGGCCGCCTCGCGACCCCACAGGAAATCGCCTCATTCGCATTGACTCTCGCCTCGGATGAGCATCCGTACCTCACCGGGGCTCAACTGGTGATCGATGGAGGCAAGACCGCGCACGCGTGAGGTCATCCGGTGCTGAGTTCTAGGCGCCGGTGACGCCGCACGAAGATGCTGGGCACCCATTGTGCCGCATCGGGATTCGGTGCCAGTTCGAAACCAGCGGTCCTGCCCAGCAGGGTTTGCAGAGCCACGCGGGCCTCCAGCCGAGCCAAGGCGGCGCCGACGCAGAAGTGGATGCCCTTGCCGAAGGCCAGGTGATTGCGTTGGGCCGGGCGGTCGAGGCGAATTTCATCGGGTTCGGGAAAGACGGCCGGGTCACGGTTGGCGGCGCCCCATGCAAGGAACAGGTGACTGCCTGCGGGCAGGTCGGTGCCGCCGAGGGTGGTGTCGCGGACGACGTGGCGGTGGTGGGCGCGGAAGGGGGATTCCAGGCGCAGGGCCTCCTCCAGGAAGGGAGTGAGCAGGTCCGGATCCGTGCGCAGGCGGGTCTGGAGAACTGGGTTGGTGGCGAGGATGCGGGTTGCGTTGCCGATGAGGCCCGCGGTGGATTCGCCGCCCGCGCCGACGAGTTGGACGAGGATAAGGACGGCGACATCGCGGGTGAGTTCGCCTGCGGCGCAGGCTCTTGCGAGATCGCCGAGGAGATTGTCGCCCGGGTGGTCGCTGGCCTGAATGAGCTGGCGGCGCAGGTAGCCCGCGAGTTCGGTTGCGGCGGTGACGACAACGAGCAGACGGTCGGTGGTGACCACGCCGTCGAGCAGTTCGCTGCTCGTGTAGCCCCATGCGAGCAACTGGGGAATGTCCTTGTCGGGCAGGCCGATCAGGTTGGCTACCAAGGTCATCGGCAGCCGGTCGCCCATGGCCGACATCCATTCGATGCGTCCGTCACGAAAACCCTCAGCCCACAGGCGATCCGCAGTGGCGATGATGCTGGGTTCCAGTGCGCGAATGCGTTTCGCGACGAGAGCGGGCAGCACCAACTTGCGATGGGCCTGGTGGGTCGGGTCGTCGCCGGTCGCCAGGACATGGATCGCCTGGCCACCGCCGTCCAGGTCGAAGACCGCGGCCGAACCATCGGGTTGTCGCACCAGGGCGGCGGTGAGGTTGGCGGAGAAATCGGCGGGGCGAGCGGTCGCCTCCATGACCAGATCCCATCGGCTGACCAGGTAGAAACCGGTGTCCGCGATGCGGTGCACCAGGGAGTCGGTGCGCAGTCGGTCATAGAGCGGGTAGGGATCGTCGAGCAGCCCCGGGTCGAACAGGTCGATGTCATTCAACGCGCGGGTCATTCGCTCCGCCACCAGAACTCACCGGAACCGGCAACGACCCGATGGCCGGACAATGGGTAGTCCGCGTCGTTCCTCTCGCTATTGTTCTGGCCCGCAACCGATCCCAGCACGGAGAAGGCTTTGATCGAGCGATACGTCCTCCCCGCCTTTGCGCCGGATCGGGTCTGAGCCCGGCACGTGGGCGATATCGGCCATCCCGTTGCCGCAGCTCGGCGCAATTCCGCGGCATCGGCAGCCAGATCACTGGGCGATGTTCACCAATTGCGCCGGCCCACGGGGGCTGCGATTGGTCGCGATACTGGGGTCTCTGTTTGCCTGGCGCGCAGAGGGTTTCGTCGAGACCATCTGTCAGGCGGATGGTTTGGCCGGTCGGCATCGACGGCCGGTCACCGGGCGGGCTTCACCAATAGCGGCGGCGTACCGGGCGGCGGGTGGTGGAGAAGTTGGGCGGGCGGGTCTCGGTTGGCCTGGGGCGGAGGCGGTTTCGCCAGGGGGCGTCGGCTGGGCGGGTGCGGTGGAGTCGTTTTCTTCGCATGGTGTGTCAGCGCATGGCCCAGGGGGCGATGGCTTGGACTGCGGGCCAGCCGAAGTCTTCGGTGTCTTCGTCTTGGATGAACCAGAGCCAGTTCTGGACGGCGCGGACCAGGGTCCAGGCGCGGGCGCGTTCCGGGTCGAGTCCGGCGATATCGACGACGGTGGCGAAGCGTTCGTCGAGAGTGGATTCGGTGCGACGGTTCCAGAGCAGGGACAGGACGGTGAATTCGAGATCACCGATCATCGGCTGCGGATCGATGACGAGCCAGGGTTCGCGGGCGCCGCCGAGGACGTTCTCGAAGTGCAGGTCCTCGTTCACCAGCAGTCGGTCCGCGCTCGGGCCGAGTTGGACGCAGACATCGACGGCGGCGTCGAGCATTTTGCGCGGAAAGGGTGCACCCAAGCGCTGCCAGTCCTTCGGCAGTTCCTCGACCAGGCGCTCGGCTGCGGTGCGCAGGTCGCGGGAGACGCCGGGCGGCGCGGGGATGGCAAGCCTGCGCAGCAGCACGGAGATGGTCCGGACCGCGTCATCGATGGGCTCGAACTCCAATGATCTGGTGGGGTCGAGTCGTTCGAGCAGCAGCGCACCGTGCTCGGCATCGCTATCGAGCAACCGCACCGCACCATCGCCCTGCCAGGCCGCAAGCGCGACCGGTTCGTCCCGGGTCTCCGGCGTGAGATACGCGAGTTTGAGCACCACCCGGCTGTCATCGGCACGCACCGCGGGCAGCACCAAACCACCGTAACCATGCATGAGCTCGTCCTCGAACCGAAGCTGCCACCGCTCGGCGAAGCGGGCCGCGAGCTCGGGCAGACCATCCACCCATACCCGCGCCGCGGGCTCCATCCTGGCGAGACGATCAGCAAAGAACTCGGGGACAACAATCACCACCCGAGCATCTCAGCCCTGTCGAACCATTTTCCTCGCCGACCTGCCGAACGAATCCACCACCACCGCTCCCGCGAGGCCGTCGACGATCTGACCTGCCGCCTGGACGGCTTTCGGACGATCCACATCTCGATCGTCGCCGAGCAACCTTCGCTACGGCAGGCCAGGCAGTCCAGGAAATACCGGCAGTTGCGGTAAGCCCGGGATCGGATTCTGCGGCGGCGGTGGTGGATCGGGGACTGTGTTCTGTGGCGGCGCTGGCGGGTCGGGGACTGTGTTCTGCGGCGGCGGCGCCGGGGCGGGGACTGTGTTCTGCGGGACCTGCACCGAGGTGGGAATCGGGGTTTCCGGAACCGGTGGCGGCTCAGGGAGGCTCTGCTCCTGGGGGACGCAGATCCAGCGGCCGTCCGGCGACAGGCCCCACTGCGCGACAATGCCATCGTGGGAGCAGTCATCGCCGACCTGGTGCGGTTCGCCGCCCTGGCCCAGGGGGACGCAGACCCACTGGCCGTTGCGCAGGTCCCATTGCGCGATGATGCGCTCGTGCGAGCAGTCATCGCCGCGCTTGTGCGCCGCGGAGGTCGGCGGGCGATTCGGCGGCGTGATCGGGGGCGCGGGGGCCGCGCGGGCGGCTGTCGTCACCGTCGCGGAAAGGGATTTCCCGGCCGAGGTCGGCGCACTGCTCGTCGAATCCTGATTCGCGCCCAGCAGCAGCGCGACCGCGACCACCAGCGCGAGAGCGGCGGCGACTACGGCCGCGACGGCTATGACGCGCGAGCTATCGGTTCCGCGATCGCCGCCGGGTGCCGCACCGCCGGAATGCACCATCGCACCGCCTTCGTTCCGAGTAGGGACTACCTTCACGAAAAGCTCTGCTGGCAGGCTACCGAAGGACCGGCACGAAAGATCACCTTTCCCGGCGCGTGTTCACCGAGGCAGCGCCCTATTTGATGCCGACGCGCACCTTGACCGCGTCATCGCCGGTCTCGTGCAGTGCCTGCCCGATCAGACTGCTGAGATCGATGCGCGGTGCGCTGGCGGTGACCGCGTCGGTCAGCGGCCGCAAGCCGGGGATCAGCGATTTCAGCTCCGGCCCGACCTTGTCCATCCACTCGGTCACCCGCTGCAGGAACGGCACCAGACCATCGCCATCGAGGTACATCTGCGGACTGTTCCCGGCCGTGACCAGCCGACCGACCGCCTCCACGAGATCGTCGAGCGCCTGCCCGAACTGCACCAGATTGGTCGCGCCGACGGTGGTGGCCGGTCCGGCCCATTCGATATCGCTGGCGGCGAACTGAAAGCTGGTCAGCAATTCGGCGATCTTCGGGGCCCTGGTCATGATGGTGGCGGCGAGCAGGTCGCCCGAGCGCGTGAGTTCCGGCATTACGGCGGACGTGCCCGCGAGCGACTTGCCGAGCGTATCGACAATCGAACCGACAACCCTGGGATCGAGCTGGTTCATGGTCTTGGTGACCAGCCGCGCCACCTCCGGAATGGACAGCGGCGTGCGAATGTCCTTGGTGTCCAGGCGTTGTCCGTCCTTCAGATACGGACCGCCGTCGGTATTCGGCACGAACTGCACATAGGGCTCGCCGAGCGCGGAGAGCTGTTCGATGGTGACGGTGCTGTCGGTCGGCACCTTCTGTCCCTTGTCGACACGGAAGCCGACCTCCACGCCCATCGCCGTATTCTCCACCGAGGTCACCTTGCCGACCGGGATGCCGGTGAGCAGAATCGGCGAACCGACCCCCAGACTGCCCGAATTGCGCAGCACCATCGAGGCATTGGTGTAATCGGCGAACGGATCCAACCGCACCACGCCGAAGGTCAGATATCCCGCGCCGAGGATCAGGATGGCGGCGATACCGCCGAGCGAGGCCAGCGAACCCACCTTCATCGGACCGCTCCGATCATGCGCAACGTTTGAATGATCCGATCGACCTGCTCGGGTTCGGACACCGCGGCGGCATCGGTCCGGACCCCAGTGATGTTGAACTTCGGCCCGCGCTCGGCAAACGGAATGATCTTGTCGCGCAATAACGCGACGAGCATTGCCATATTCGAAGGCGACCGCAGATCCAGCGGCCCGCCGGTCAGCATCGGCACGAACGCGCGCAGCATCGCGTCATTGGACTGCAGCAGCGGCGCGAGCCAGGTCATCGACTTGCCGACCGGGCCCAGCGCACCGAAGATATTCGCCACTCCAGCAATGGAATTCGTCGCCGCACTGACCTGCCGGACGCCCTCCTCGGTGGTGATATCGTCCAACTCGGGCCGAATATCGTGCAGCACTTCGGAATTGGTCAACAAACCGTACAAAAGCGCATCCACCTGATCGAGGTTCGCCGCCAGGTCCGCGACATCGCCACCCATCACGTTCGCAATGCGTGCGGTCTCCCGGGGATCACGCGGCAGTACGGAATTGAACCGACCGATGATGTCCTGCAGCTGGCCGATCGCACCACCTTGAACGAAGAAGGCCATGGCGGCCATGGTGTCCTCGAGCTGCACCGGCGGCTTGGTCCGCTCGATCGGGATGGTGCCGTCGGGGCCGAGCAGCGAGCCGAAACCGTTGGACGGCGTGGTCAATGCGATGTGGATATCGCCGAGCACGGTGTTCTGCCGCAGCTCGGCAATGGTCGTGGTCGGCAATTGCACCGACTTCGCGATATCGGCGTCGACCACCACGAATCCACCACGGCCCGGGGGCGCTTCGGCGGCCGGGACGACGGTGACCTTGTCGACCGTGCCGATCTGCGCGCCATTGGCGATCACCTTTGCCTTGGCCGGCAGGTTCAGGGCATTCGCGAATTCGATCCGCACCCGATAGGTAGGCCCGGATACCGATGTGCCGGGGACCGGCACCGATGACGGGTCGAAGGCGCAGCCGCCCAGGCCGACTCCGGCCGCGAGCGCGACCGCTACCAGCCGCTTCCTCATCGTCCACCTGCCAATCCCAGCACCAGCTGGACGAGTTGCACCTCGACCATGCCATTGCCCGCACCGACGCATTTGCCCGGCGTGACGGCATTGACCGCAGCACAGACCTCGTCGGCGTGCTGCTGCGGAATGGCCACCTTGGGCGGCGCATAGGTGATACCCGGCGCGCCATCGGCAACCACCGTCCGGAATGCCGAGGTGAGTGCGGGCGTCATGAGCACGACATCGCGCAGCGAACCGACATTGGCGCGCAACAGCTTGATCAGCGGCACACCGGCATCGAGCGCGCGCAGGATCGGATCGCCGAACATCGTGGTGATGTCATTGAGCATGGGCAGGATCTGCCGCAAGCCGTCGAAGAGCTGCACTGCGGGACCGAGCAATTCGGTACTCGCCTGGTCCAGCGCGGGGCCGATCCGGACCAACATCGACTGCAGATCGCCCCAATACTGGGCCACCTTTTGCGATACCGAAGCGAACGCATCGAAAATGTTCGCCAGATGGCCGATATCGGCATCGGGCGCCTTCAGCGCCGAACCGAGTTTGTGGATCAGCTCATTGACCTGCGCTCCGGTGCCCGCGGTCGCCGCATCGAGCGAGGCGAGGCCCTTGGCCAGCGAATTCTGCTGGGCCGGATCGGGTCCGTTGAGCTGGTCGGAGAGTGCGGACAGCGCGGTCAGCGTCTCGGTGAGGCTCTTGGGGGTGAGCGTCTTGGTGATGCACTGTCCGCTGTGCCAACGGTCGGTGTTCTTGCCGCTGGACAGCACGGCCAGGTTGCGATCGGCGACCACGGTGTCGGACACGGTGGTGGCCGAGGCGTCGGCGTACACCGGATAGTCGGCGTCGACCTCGAAATCGACCCGCGCGCCTTTGCCCTGGTTCTGCACCGAGGTCACCGTGCCGACGGTGATGCCGCGCATCGTCACCTGATTGCCCGGATACAGCCCGATGCTGTCGGGCATTATCGCGCAATAGGATTCGGTCTTCTGCAGCGGATCGAAGGCGATGAGATATCCGGTGACGGCGAGCGCGGCGACAACGACGGCACCCGCGATCGACATGAACGCCTGCGAGCCGAGAACCCGATTCAGCATCAGCACGCCTTCCCGGGTAGCGGCACGCACACTACCGCCGCGCCCAGAACCTGCGCCGGATCGAGACCGGCTGGCGCCTGGATGGTTTCGCCGGATTGATTCACCACTATCCCGCCCTCCGGAATCGCCAGGCCCTGCAGTTTCTGGCTCAGGTCGTGTGCGGAGGAGATGATCGGCTCCAACTGACGGCCCATCTGCTCCAGCCGCGGCAGGGCGTCGGCCAACTGCTGGGCTCTGGGCTTCAGCGCGGCATCCCATGACGGCGCGAGCGCGGCGATCCGCTGAACCACGCTGTTCAGCAAGGCAATCGACGCGCGCAGCTCGGCGCGTTTGTCGATGAGGACCGTCTCGAGCAGATTGGCATTGTCCATCAGCCTGTGCAGATCGCTTTTCGCGCCGTCCCACATGGTCACGTACTCATCCGCCACCGCAATGGCACTCGACACCTGGGCGCGTTGCCGATCAAGGGCATCGAGGTAACTACCGACGGTGTCCAAGGTGGTCCGCAGCGTGTCCGGGGCACCTTGGACGGACTTGTCGAGCGCGGCGAGGTTGCGCCGCAGGGTATCGCCGTCGATCTTGCCGATCGGTGCCGTGGCGTCCTGGAACGTCTGAATCAGGCTGTAGGGCAGGCGAACTCGATCGGCTGGAATCGGCTTATCGCCCAGCGGCGCGGTGCCCGCCGGGAACAGCGCGACGTAATGGCCGCCGACCACGGTGAGCATGCGAATGTCCAGCGATGTCTGGTAACCGATGAAGATCTCGGAGTCCACAGTGAACCGCATGACGACCTTATCCGGCTTCAGCTCCAGCGATTTCACCGTGCCGACCGATACCCCCGCCAAGCGGATATCGTCGCCGGACTTCACCGACTGCGCCTCCGACAGCTCGGCGGTGTATGTCGCCTTGCCGAACGGAATCACGTAAAGCGCTGCGGCAGCGCCCATTGCGATGACAACCAGTACCGCCCCGATGATGCCGAGCCGCACCTCCTTGCGCAGTCGCGTCGGCTCGTCGAGGATCGGGCCATCGCCGCCGAACCAGCGACGCAGCGGATTCACCCGTTGCATACCGCCACCTTCTGTCCGCCGATCAGCACCTGCACCGGCTTGGGGAGCTCCGCATTTCCCTTGCTGCACTCCGGTTTCCAGTCGACGAAGGTGCGCGGCACCGCGTTATCGATCGAGGCGAGCAGGCCGGGCAGCTTGCCGAATACGTCGACGGCCTCCTGCGGGTCGGGGAACAGCCTGCGGATGAGTCCGTCGATATCCGCGCCGCTGTCGGCGGTCAGGCCGAAGGTGGCGAGCAGCCGGTCCAGCGGTCCGAGCACCGAGGGCGCGTTCATCGCGAATTCGGCCAGACCACCGATATTCGCTTCCAGCGCTTGGAAAATATCGGTGAGCCGAGCCAGCAGCGGGACCAGGTAATGCACCCGGCCACCGACCCGGTCGGCGAGTTCGGACATATTGCGCACCAGCGTCGCTATCACCGTCTGCCGATCGCCGACGTACTTGCTCAGCTTGCCGATGGCATCCATCGCCGGACCCAGACCCGAACCATCGCCCTCGATCACCGCGAGCATGCTCGCGGTGAACTGGTTGACGGCCTCCGGAGACAGGGTGGCCAGCACCGGTTTCAGGCCGTTGAACAGGCTGGTCACATCGAAGGACGGAACCGTCATCTTGGTATCCACGACCGCGTTCGCGGACAGCCGGACACCCGGATTCGGCTGCTGCTGCAGGTCGATATACCGCTGGCCGGTGAGGTTTTGGTAGCGAATGGCCAGGGTGCTGTTGTCGTAGATCGGTGTCGATGTCTCGACCGTGAGCCGGACCTTGGCCCTGATCCCGTCGAGCGAGATGCCCTCGACCTTGCCGACTTGCACGCCATACATGCGCACGTCATCGCCGACCTTCAGGCCGTTGGCATCGGTGAACAGCGCATCGTGCGCCTCGGTAGCACCGGCCACCGGCCGCTTGATCGCCGTCAGCACCAGCGAGAGCACCACGATCATCACCGCGGCGAAAACACCGAGCCGCCAAGCGGCGCCACGCACCGTCATCGCACACCCGCCTGACCGAGCAGCGGCACCGCGATACCGGGCATGCCCCGCAGATCGACCTCGAGATTCAGCACCGGACCATCGGGGGTATCCGGCATGGCGGCCCGCAGCCGCTGCAGCAGGGCCCGCAGTTCGGCGGCGGACTGCTGCGGCCGAGAGACCATCTGCGCCAGCACATTCAACATCGGCGCGAGCATGTCGGCGCCCTCGGCGAAATGGCCGCCAGCCGTGGTCAGCGTGGTCCCGAGCGCGGGCAGGATGCTGCCGGTCAACGCGGCGACACCGCGGTCGTAGTGCTCGCGGTCGGTCTGCAGGATCTTGTTATCGCGGATCTGATCGAGGACCTGGATGGCCGCACCCGCGAATATGCCGCCGCCGTCGAAGGCCGGGCCGAGTCTGCCGACCAGCTCGGAGGCCGGCATGGTCTGGTTGTCGGCGATGGTGCGCGCCACCGTGATCAGTGCCTGTGCCAGCGGGGTGAACGCCTGGAAGTCCGCGCAGACCTGGGCGATGACGCTGGCCAGCTGCGGGGTGAATACGGTCGCGCCGACCTGGGACAGACTGCGCAGGATGGCGCCCATCGTCGCGTCGTAGACATCCGCCGCGCGCTGGCCGGTCAAATCGATGACCGCGTCCGGGCGCAGCGGCGAACCGCCCGGGCCACGGCGCAATTCGAGTTCGCTGATGCCGAACAGATTGGCGGGCGCGTAGTCGACGCGCAGGCTGTCATCGATGCTGAAGAGCCGGGATCGGTCCAGCCGCAACGTGATTCGCTGGGTGCCGCGCTCGTCGGGTGCGATCTGCGCGACCGTGCCGACCAGCACACCGTCGAGGCGCACCTGAGTGCCCGCGCTGAGGCCGTCACCGATCTCCTGAGTGTGCAACGCGATCCGCAGAGCGTCGTCGGCGCGCAGATTCCGATAGAGCGTGGTCGCGAGGGCGACAACGGCTATCAGCGAGATAATCGCCAATCCAACTGTCCGCGAACGCTTTTTATCCGCGGCGACACCGGGCATTCCATATTTCGGCATCCGCTACCCCGTAAAACTGATCGCCGCGTTGAAGCCCCACAGCACAATGCTGAGCACCATGTCGATGGCGATAATGGCCACGAAACTCGTGCGCACCGCGCGACCCGACGCGATGCCGACGCCCTCGGGCCCGCCGGTGGCGAAGAACCCGTAATAGCTGTGCACCAGGATCACCACCGTCCCGAAGATGGCGACCTTGATCACCGCGGCAATCACGTCGAAGCCGGAGACGAATTGGAAGAAGTAGTGGTCGTAGACGCCAGCGGATTGGCCGTGCACCAGCGTGATGATGCCGCGGCAGGCCGCATAGCTGAGGATCAGCGCGATCAGGAAGGTCGGCACGATGGCCAGCGCGCCCGCCAGCACCCGGGTGGTGACCACGAACGGCACCGAGCGCAGACCCAGCGCCTCGATCGCGTCGATCTCCTCGGAAATGCGCATCGAGCCGATCTCCGCGGTGATCCGGCAGCCCGCCTGCGCGGCGAATCCCACCGCGGCCGCGATCGGCGCCAGTTCACGGGTGGTCGCGTAGGCCGAGACGATGCCGGTGACCGGTCCCATCCCGAGCATGCTCAGTGTCGCGAACGATTCGACAGCCACGGACGCGCCCATCACCAGACCGAGCACGATCATCATCGGCACCGTGCCGCCGCCGACCACGACCGAGCCCCGACCCCAGGTCATATCGGTAATGGCGCGCATGGTCTGACCGCGATAGCGCCGCAGCGTCAACGGAATCGCCGCGAGCACCTGCCAGACGAATACGGCGACGAACCCGAAACCGTCTGCCGCGCCCAGCACGCGGCTGCCGCGACGGAAATACCGTGCGACCCAAACGAGCCCCTTGGGGGTATAGGACGAAATCGCCATCAGGCCAGCCTCGTCGGCAGGAACATGGCGGTGACCTGGGTGAGCACCAGATTCACCACGGTGATCGAGACGACCGAGAGCACCACGGCCGCGTTCACGGCATCGGCGACACCGCGCGGTCCGCCCTTGGCCTCGAGTCCGCGCTGACAGGCGATGACCACCACGAGGAAGCCGAAGATCAGCGCCTTCAGCAGTGAGACCCACACATCGGCGGTCGTGGTGAACGAACCGAAGGTGGCCCAATAGCTACCCGGCGTGACGCCCTGGCCGCCGATGGCGACCGCATAACCGGCCATGATGCCGACGAAGATGATCAGGATGTTCAGCAGCGGCGCGACCACCAGCATCGCCGCCATCCGCGGGATCACCAGGCGGTGAATCGGGCTGATTCCCATGGTGTTCAGTGCGTCGATCTCTTCGCGAATGGTGCGGGCGCCGAGGTCTGCCGCGATGGCCGCCGCGCCGGCGCCGCCGAGCAGGAAGCCGGTGGCCATCGGCGCGCCCTGCTTGATGACGCCGAGCCCACCGGTCGCGCCGAGCAGCGAATCGGCGCCGAGGGTGTGGATGAGATTGCCGACCTGGATCGAGACGATCACGCCGAACGGGATCGCCATCAGGATCGCGGGGATGGTGGTGACGGTGATCAGTCGCCAGGCCTGCAGTACGGCCTCGCGCCACTGGAATTGACCACGAGCGATATCGCCGATCGAGCCGAGCACCGATTCCTGCGCGACGCCGAAGGCGCGACCGAAGGTGCGCAGCGACGAAACGACCGTATCCGAGAAGTTCTTCCTGACAACCGAAGTCGCGGATTCGCGGGCGTCCAGATCCGGCGTCATAGCCGGTGTCCCGGTGCCGCGCACAACGTGCGGGGTGTGTCGAAGTTCATTCCGCAGTCTCCGGATCCGGCGTCGATGCCAACATCCAGCAAGCTAATCGTTACGCTCGGTTACAACAAAATCGGCGACCTGTGATGCTTGCCACTTACTCGCCATTCCCGCCGCTCAGAGCGGTAATTCATGGTTCCGGTCACACCGGCTATGGCCAGCGACAAAGAACACAAAAGCCGAGAACAGGGCCGCGTGGATACCGCCCTGCTGCAGCATCGCCCGCCCTGGCGCCACCGTCGGACGCACACCACGGTCGTCTAGGCGAGCAGCACCATCGGGGTCGCACCGAGGCCGAGCGCCAGCAGCCCGCCTAGCCAGATGGTTGCTGCGGCTATCGCCGAATGGTTGGACCGATGCCCACCATCGCGGAACCGAGCGCGAGATCGAGACTGATCTGGACCCGATCGCGGCGGCGCGCACCGCAGCGAGGTTTCCGGTCAGTCGTCGAGATCGATGCGGACGGTGAGCAAGTCGGTGCCGACCAGGCGAACGGCGGCGCTATTGGCCTTGGGCAACGACCGCAGCCGAGCGCGCGGATCGTCATTCGGCAGTACATGCGCGGTACCGGTGTGCCAATGCCCGTGCAGCCGCACGCGTACCCGATTGTTGGCCTTGATGTTCCGGATGTACTGCGAGCGATCACCGAATTCGGACACGAGCCAGAACTCCTTGCCCACCCGGCGACCACCGATCGGCGTAACCCGCGGCTGCCCGCTCACCCGCCCCACGGTCTCCAGCAACTGCTGCGTGGGCAATCGCCGCAGGATCGGATTCCCCACCCGCCGCTGAAACGCCGTCACGACTCGGTGCTGGACATCACGCAAGTTCGCCATGCCCCGACGCTAACACCGCGGCCACCCTTCCCGGCCGATCAAGATCTGGTGAAAATCCGTGGCGGAGCCTTCCCGACCGATGCCGCGATTTCCACCTGAGCTCGGGCCGCATTGGCACTGTGTCGGGTTGCGAGGGGTGCGGGGTGGGCAGTTGGACGAATTCTCATGAATGCCACGGATTTCGTATGAGCAGCGCCATAGAGTCCGCTGCGCTGTATCAAACTTACTAGCAAGTCAGGAATCCACCTATGCGCGTTCTCCCCTCGCACTCCCGCGCCACCGTCCTCGCCGCCGCATCGGCGGCGCTCTGCCTGCTCGCCGCGGGCACCGCCCATGCGGGACCCATCAATTTCGCGGCGAAGGTGGATTCGCCATCGGGGGGCCAATTTCCGTCATGGGGACCGGGCCCAGCACCGGTCGGCACCGTCGGGGCCGACTTCAACGGGGACGGCAAACTCGATATCGTCGCGGCCGACTTCTCCGGCGCGGGACCGATTCTCATGACCGGCAAGGGTGACGGGCACTTCGATACCGGCAGCAGGGTCGGCGATGTCGGCAATGGATACGGTGCGGTCGCGACCGGGGACCTCAATGGTGACGGCAAGCCGGATGTCGTTGCCCAGGCCTGGACCTCGGTCGCGGTCTTCCTGAACAACGGCGACGGCACCTTCAAGGCCGCCAAGACCTACACCACCATCGAAGGCGCACAGCAGCAAGTCGCTGTCGTCGACACCAATGGCGACGGCAGGGCCGACGTGCTCAGCCTGCTGCCCAATGGCGTGCAGACCTGGTTCGGCAAGGGTGACGGCGCCCTCGAAACCGGGCCGACCAGCGGCATTCCCGGAGCAGCCGCCGCCTTCACCACCGGAAAGTTCAACGGCGACAATAAGATCGATATCGCGGTGAACAACGACGCATTGCAACAGGTGCACGTGCTCACCGGCAATGGCGACGGCAGCTTCTCCCTGCGCGGTTCCAGCACTTCGGGATTGATCACCGAGGACGTGCGCGCCGGCGACTTCGACGGCGACGGCATCGACGATGTGATCACCGCCGATTCTTTCTCGTTCAGCACCACCCTGCTGATCTCCGACGGGCAGGGCGGTTTCAAGAGGACCGACCGGGTCAACCTGTCCGGCCTCGGACCGACCAGCATCGCGGTGGGCGATTTCAATAGGGACGGCAAGCTCGATGCCGCGATGTCCGCGGTGGTCAGCTCGAAGATGGTGGTGTTCACCGGCAATGGCGACGGAACCATCGGCAAGTCCGGGGATCTCGATGTCACCTCGCAGCCGCAGACGCCGGTGGTCGCCGATTTCGACGGTGACGGCAAGCTCGACATCGTGGTGGCGGGGAGCGCGAATGCGGTGTCTTTCTTGAAGAACATCTCCTGACGTCGAGTCGCCACGGCCTGCGTGTTCCGGCCAACGTGGTGATCGCATCGAGATTCATGTACTCGACAGCGCGGCAATAAGCGACAATGTGCCGAGTGCGGACCCAGTTCACTCGCGAGCTCGTCGCGTTGACCAATGATTTGACGCTGATGTGTCGACTCGCCCACGATGCCGCCGAGCGCGTCACCGCCGCGCTCGGCGACGCCGATCTCGCCGCCACCTACGAGGCCTTCGCGCTCGACGAGCAGTTACAGAAGATGTACTCGGCCTGCGAGGCCAGGACCGTGGTGCTGCTCGCGCTGCAGGCGCCGGTCGCGCGCGACCTGCGCCACGTCGTCACCGCGATCCAGATCGCCACTGAGCTGTCTCGGATCGGCGGGCTGATCAGCCGCGTCGCCGACCAGGTCTACAAATGCCATCCGGAACCGGTTGCGCCACGGCCTCTTATGGATATCCTCACGGCCATGGGCCGCCTGGCCGCCCACTGCACCGCGCTCGCGGGCGAATCGGTCGCCACCGGACACCAGTCCGCCGTCTCCGAATCCGGTGCCCCCGCAATGGATCAGCTCCATCTGCGACTGCATTCCGCGCTCGCCGACCCAACCCTCACCCACCCCACCGAAGCCGCCATCGATATTGCCATGGTCGGCAATAACCTGGAACGCTGCATCGACCACACCGACCGGATCGATCGCCTGATCCGATTCCTGGACACCGGAATTCCACCGACCGCCCAACCCTCCGACCCCGAGTAGCCCCCACAGCGCCGGCCTCTGCCGCATCGAGCCCCGCGTCCGAGGAGTCGGCGTCGAACGCAGTCGAATAGTGGTCGCACACGCGGCATTCAACCGCCATATCACTACGCTCGGCGACCTGCTGGAGGCGGCACTAGGTGGTGCGTCGGGCGATTGCGTAGAGGTCGCGGGCGGGGCCGGTCAGGCGGTGGCCGGAGGGCCAGATGGCGCGCAGGGTTCGGGTGAGGTCGAGGCCGGTGATGGTTGGGGAGGCCAGGGTGCCGGCGGCGATTTCGGCGGCCACGGCCAGGGAGCTGAGGACCGCGGGGCCGACGCCGGAGGCGACCGCGGTTTTGATCGCGGTGGTGGAGGAGAGTTCGAGGGCAACTGTGGGCTTCCAGCCCGGAATGGCCCGCGCGACCGCATTTTCGAACCAGGTGCGGGTGCCCGATCCGGTTTCGCGTTGGATCAGCGGGGTCGCGGCGAGATCGGCGAGATCGACCGAGCCGCGGCGCGCCCAGCGGTGCTGTGGGGCGACCACCACGACCAGCCGGTCGCGGGCCACGATGTGGCTGTCCAGGCCACGGAAGTTCCGCGGGCTCTCGATGAAGCCGATGACGTCCTTGCCATCGAGCACCGCCTGCGCGACCTCGACAGAATTACCGGACTCCAGCGCGATGGTGGTGTCGGGTGCGGCGGTGCGCAATGTCATGAACCAGCCGGGGAACAGGTACTCGGCGATGGTTTGGCTGGCCGCCACGCGCAGGTGCGAATCGCGTTCGGCGCGCAATGTGTCGATGCCCGCGTCCAACTGCCCGGCCGCGTCGACCACCCCGCGCGCCCATTCGGCGATCAAGGCCCCGGCCGGAGTCGGCCGCGAACCGAGGGCGCTGCGCTCCAGCACCGGCAGGCCGACCAGCTTCTCCAGATAGCGGATGCGCGAGGACGCCGAGGGCTGGCTGATCCCATGCGCCTCCGCAGCACGCCCGAGGCTGCCCAGTTCGATAACCGAAAGCAGCAGGTCGAGCGCGGCCAGATCGGGAACGCGCGGAGACAGAGGCATAGAACGAGTCTATGCACCCATAGGAACGCGGCGGCTACTCGACACCGCCCGCGCCGACGAACCTGGACACATGACCGCCACAGTGACCTTCCGCCCCGCACCCCCGCGGCATCCGCTTGGCGAGCTCGAGCGCGGCGCGACCCGCCGCCTCGAACCCGGCCCCGTCGCGCCCCGTTCACTCCGGCACCTCGGACCCAACTGGTTCGCCACCGTCATGGGCACCAGCATCGTCGCCAATGCGGCCGCCACCCTGCCCCTGCAGTTTCCCGGACTGCGCGCCGCGGCGACCGTGGTCTGGGCACTGGCCGCGGTGCTGCTCGTGGTGCTGAGCGTCGCCTTCGTCATGCACTGGGTGCGCTACCCCGAGAGCCGCCGACTCGACCACCCGGTCATGGCCCACTTCTACGGCGCACCGCCCATGGCACTGCTGACCGTCGGCGCGGGCACCCTGGTGCTCGGCCGCGACGTGATCGGCCTCGATGCCGCACTCGCCGTGGACTGGGTGCTGTGGTCGGTCGGCACCGCGCTCGGCCTGATGACCGCCATCGCCATCCCCTACCGGATGTTCACCCGGCACCACGTCGAACCCGATGCCGCCTTCGGCGGCTGGCTGATGCCCGTGGTGCCGCCGATGGTGTCCGCGGCCATGGGCGCACTGCTGGCCCCCTACCTGCCCGAGGGCCAGCCGCGACTGACCATGATCCTGCTCTGTCTGGCCATGTTCGGCCTGAGCCTGATCGCCGCACTGGTCACCATCACCATGATCTGGTCGCGCCTGGTGCACTACGGCATCCCGCAGGCGGGCATGGTCCCCACCCTCTGGATCGTGCTCGGCCCGCTCGGCCAGTCCGTCACCGCCGCGGGACTACTCGCCAACGTCGGACCTGCCGCCCTGCCCGACCTCTACGCCAAGGGCCTGACCGTCTTCTCGGTCATCTTCGGCGTCGCCACTTGGGGTTTCGCAATGCTGTGGCTGGCATTGGCCGCCGCGGTCACCGTAAAGACGGCCCGCGCAGGCGAATTGAAGTTCAACCTGACCTGGTGGGGCTTCACCTTCCCCCTCGGCACCTGCGTCACCGCCAGCACCGTGCTCTACGGCCACACCGGCGCCGACCTCTTCGCCATCGTCGCGGTCGCCCTGTACATGGGACTGGTCACCGCCTGGGCGGTCGTCGCGGTACGCACCATCCGCGGCGCAGTCATCGGGCCTCTCCTGCGCCCGGTCGACCGAATCCCGCACTCGGCCGACATCATCGGCCGCGACGACTCCGTCAGGCCTTGAAGTACACCAGTTGATGGCTGGTCGCGAGCAACGCACCATCGTGGCCCCAGAGTTCGGCCGCTTGGTCGAAGAATCCGTTGCCGAAGTGTTGGGAGCGGGCGGTGGCGAGCAGCGGCTGGTCGGATTGGGTGGCGAGGCGGTCGGCGGCGGCGTGGAAGTACACGGTCAGCGTCACGGTTCCGGCGGGGACGACGCGGCCGAGTCGCAGCATCACGCGCGGAAAGAACACGTCGCTGAGCGCGGCGAGAGCCGGGTAGTCCAGTGGACGTGCGGGCTGGTCGCGGACCCAGAGCGTGGTGGTGGAACTCGGTTGGGCCGCACCGCCGTCGAGTTCGGTGATACCGCCCTCGATGAAGCGCATCTCGTAATTGCCAACCCAGGAGATGAATTCGGGGAGCGTATCGGGCTCGATGGTGTGCGGGGCCGCAGCGGCGGGCGCGGCGGCTTCGGTGGAGGTCCAGGTTTGGCGGCGGGTGCCGAAAACCGCGGTGGCCGTGGTGGTCACGGTGCCGTCCTGGCTCATCGACAGTGTCCAGTGCTGCGTGGTCCGGTTGGTCCGGACCGGTTGCGCCGCAATCGTGAAGGGGCCCTCGGCAATCGGACCGGCGTAGTTGACGGTGAGCGAGATCGGATCACCGAGGCATTGCGGATGTTGCTGTACCGCACGCAACATGGTGGCCGCGGTGATGCCGCCGAACGGCCCGACCATATTCCCGTACTCCGGAGTCGTTCGACCGCTGAAGTTTCCGTCACCGTCCGGCGTCAGGGCGACAGCGCTGTCGAACGCGTGCTGTGACGTCACGGTCGAAGTCATGGTGATCTCCTCGAGTGGGAAGCAGGCCGATTGCGGTCAATCGCGGGGGCGCAAACCGTATGTCAGCTGGGTAATCGTTTCGGCCAATAGGTCATCGGCGTTCTCCTGCTCGACGAACCCGGATCCGACGAAGGTGGCCAGCCCTTGCAGCGCGGCAACGGCGGCGATACCGATCCGCATCGGATCCCCCGCGACGACTTCGCCACGCGCCTGCCCCTCGGCGATCAACGCGATGGGCACGGTGAAGGCGCGTCCCACCGCCGCCACCATTTCCTCGCCGGAGGTCGGGCTGTGCTTGCGCGCGAACATCAGGGCGAGCAGCGCCGGATTGTCGATCGCGAATCGCAGGTACGCACGAGCGGCAGCGTGCAGCCGCTCCGCGAAGGGACCGGTCGGATCGACCTCGCCGTACACCGTGGCGAGCCGATCGAAACCGACCAGCGCGAGCGCGTCGAGCAGCGCCTGCTTATCCCGGAAATGCCTGCTCGGCGCGGCATGACTGACCCCGAGGTCGCGGGCCAGCTGACGCAGGGACAGTCCGTCGACACCGGACTCGCGCAGGGTGACCTCGGCACGCTTCAGCAACTCGGCGCGCAGGTCACCGTGGTGATAGGAGCGGGATCGGGCGAAATTCATGGTCGCTGCAGAATATCGGATACCGAGAGGTTGTTGGCATTGACTACTTTGTTGTCACTGCCTACATTGGGCGCTATGACGAACCACAAGTGGACTTCCGCAAATCTGCCCCGATTCGACGGCCGTACCGTCGTCGTCACCGGCGCCAACAGTGGGATCGGGTTGGTCACGGCCCGCGAACTGGCCAGGGTCGGCGCCCGAGTCGTGCTCGCGGTGCGCGATGTCGCGCGTGGCGAGGAGGCGGCCAAGAGCATCGCGGGCCGTACCGAGGTGCGCGAGCTCGATCTCGCCGACCTGGCCTCGGTTCGCGGCTTCGCAGCCGACTGGTCCGGCGATATCGACGTGCTGGTGAACAACGCGGGCATCATGATGGTCCCCGCCGGACGCACCAAGGACGGGTTCGAGCGCCAATTCGGCACCAACCACCTCGGCCACTTCGCATTGACGAATCTGCTGCTACCCCATATCACCGATCGGGTGGTGACCGTCTCCTCGCAGGCGCATCGCCGCGGCGCCATCGACCTCGCCGACCTCAACTGGGAAACGCGCACCTACAACACCGCGGCCGCCTACGGCCAATCCAAGCTCGCCAATCTGCTGTTCACCCTCGAACTGCAGCGGCGCTTCACCGAGACCGGATCCCGGCGCGCACTCAGCGCCCATCCGGGTTGGGCCGCAACGAATCTGCAGAGCCACTCGGGCAACCGGATCCTGCACGAGGTGATGCAGGTGGGCAACAGACTGCTCGCCCAGGATGCGACCTTCGGCGCGCTGCCCACTCTGTTCGCCGCCAGCCAGGACCTCGCGCCCGGCAGCTACGTCGGCCCCGACAGCTGGTTCGAATTCCGCGGCCATCCAAAACTGGTCGACCGCACCGCAACCGCCAAAGATGCCGACCTCGCGGCGGCCTTGTGGACCAAATCCGAAGAGCTGACCGGCATCCGATTCCCAGCCAACGCATGAGCGCTCAGTCGAGTAACGGAAACCTACCCGAGTGCAGTAACTCACTGATCGCGTCCATCTTCGCCTGCGGTGCGGCGTAATCCGGATGAGCGCGGAGCACTGCCGCGGCGTCGCCGAGCTTGTGCATCTGCGCTTCGGCCTCGATGACACTGCGGCCGCCGGGGCTGATGGGATGGTCGACGAAGACACGGCGGCCGAGTTCCACGCGCCCCACGGCCACCGCCTGCTCCACCCGACGGGGACAGCGGCAGAACGCCTTCGAGTCGACAAGGCCGCAGGTGGACCGAAGGAAGGTCGCCAGCCGCTGCCGCGCCCGCTCCAACCGTTTCTGGAAGGCGGCAGGCGATACATCGCTGATCCAAGCGGCATCGGCGGCTTTCAGTTCGAAGATATCGCCGAGGACGTAGGCGATGCGCTCGTCGCGGCTCAGACACTGCAGCATCGCCTGCGTGCAGCTGAGTCGCACCTCCTCGGCCAGCACCGCGGCCTCGGGACCCCGATAGTCCTCGGCGGCAAGCCCGTCGGCCAGGTCATCGCGGAAGTCGTCGAAGCTGACCTGTTGCCGCTCGTGCGTCGATTGCCGACGCAGGTTGCGCAGATGGTTCACGCCGATCCGATATGCCCAGGTGAGCAGCTTCGCCTCACCGCGCCAGGTGGCGAGTCGGGTGACCACTCGAATCATGATCTCCTGCACCGCATCCTCGGCATCGGCAGGCCTGCCGACCATGCGCAGCGCGAGCCGGTAGAGCGGATCCTGGAGTTGGTGAATGACCTCCGCGAGCGCCGCCTCGTCCCCGTCGACGGCGCGCGCGACCAACTCAGCTTCGGGATTCATCAACACCTGCCTCAGACCGTTGTCACCGCTGGCGTCAGCGCATGCCGTCGCAGCCAGGCGGCGACCGCACGGCCGATGGCATCGGGCTGATCCTCGGGGCTGTGGTGGGCGCCGGGGCCGACGGACTCCACCTCGATATCGGCGAACGTCGCGGCGGCCCAGGCGATTACTTCGGGCGATCCGAGGCCGACGCCCGGCTCGACGGTCATCAACAGCTTGGGCACATCGCCGCTCTCGGTCATCCATTGCCCGTAGTCGATGACTCGCTGCGCGACATCGGCGGGCGCGCCGTCGAGCGGGAATTCGCGCGCCCAAGCCAGCATCGGCTTACGGGAGGCCGGGGTCGGATATGGAGCCCGGTAGGCATCGAGGTCGGCGTCGGTCAGGCCGGCGATCAGCTTCGGCAGATTGAACTCGATGAAAAGGTTCTCCGCCAGCACGGCCTGTTCGCCTGCGGGCGAACGGAACTTGCGGAACATATCCGCGGAACCCTGCGGCAATTCGTCCCAGCGCATCGGGCGCAGGAAGGTTTCGATCAGCGCGATGCCGCGTACCCGGCCCGGATGCCTGGCGCCGAAGTCCATGGCCAGGGCACCGCCCCAGTCGTGACCGACCAGGACCACCTCGTCCAAGCCGATCGCGTCGAACCAGGCGTCCAGGTAGCGGACGTGATCGGCGAACCGGTAGGCGATGTCGGGCTTACCGGAGGCGCCCATGCCGATCAGATCCGGTGCCAGACAACGCGCTTCGCCCTCGATATGCGGGATCACATTGCGCCACAGGTATGAGGAGGTGGGGTTGCCGTGCAGGAACACCACGGGGAGGCGGCCCGCGCCGGTGTCGCGGTAGCTGATGAACGAGTCGAGAACCTCGATGGTTGTCATGGCAGGTGCCCTTTCGGAGTGTCTTATTGCCTTCACTCCGGTTCGACACCGGATTCCGGACTACTCCGACACACCTTTGATGTGATCTACATCACATCAATCTAACAAGGGAAAGCGCCCCGAGTGCAGCAGTCCGGCAATCGCGTCCATCTTCGCCTGCGGTGCGGCGTAATCGGGATGGACCCGGATCACCGCGGCGGCGTCGTGCAGTCGGATCATCTGCTCCTCGGCCGCGTTGACATTCCGGCCGCCCGCACTGATCGCATGCCGGGCGAATACGGGCCGCTTCAGATCCACGCGTCCGAGCGCCAATGCCTTGTCCACCCGCCGCGAGCAGCGGCAGAACGCCTCCGGGTTGGCTACCCCGCAGGTCGAATTCAGGAATGTCCCGATGCGTTTCTTAGCCCGCTCCAATCGCTTGCGAAACGCGGGGGCGGTGATACCGAGAATCCAGGCCGCATCGGCGGAGTTGAGCTCGAAGACGTCACCGAGGACGAATGCGACCCGTTCATCGCGGGCCAGACACTGCAGCATGGCCTGACTGCAGTTGAGTCGCACCTCGTGTGAGAGCACCTCGGCCTCGGGCCCGCGATAGTCCTCTGCCGCGAGCCCGTCGGCCAAACCTTCCCGATATGTATCGAGGCTGAGCTGCGCGGCCTCCTGCGGCGTCTGCCGCTTCAGATTCAGCAGATAGTTGACCCCGATCCGGTAGGCCCAGGTCAGCAGCTTCGCCTCACCTCGCCAGGTGGCGAGATTGCCGACCACCCGCAAGAGGATTTCCTGCGTCGCGTCCTCGGCCTCCACGGGCCGCCACACCATGCGCAGCGCCAGCCGATACAGCGGATCCTGCAGGTGCCGCACCACATCCGAGATGGCGGCACCGTCACCGGCTATGGCCCGATCGACCAGTTCCCGTTCCCGAGCCCGCGCCTCGGCGGCGCCTTCCTCGGTGACCGCACCATCGACGTCGTCGCCGACGATCGTGGTCAGATCAGCGGCGGGGTCTGCGACAGATAGCTCGGGTTCCACCGCACAATCCTTCGGCGGTATCCGAGCCGACGCAAGTCCAGCGCGTGGATCTGGATCACGACGCCGGTCAGCCGACCACCTTTGCACTCGATGCCGCGACGCAATACGCACCGGGCGCGGACGTCGACCCGCGCGCCGCGCACACGTCTTCGCATGCGCGGCGCACCGGCTCATGCACTCGCGGTCACCGAGGTCAGTGCGTGCGCGCGCAACCAGGTCGCGACCGCCGCGCCGATCGCGTCGGGCTGATCCTCCGGCGCGTGGTGTCCGGCCTCGCCCACCGAAACCACCTCGGCGCTGGCGAAAGTCTCGGCGGCCCAGGCGATCACCTCCGGCGCACCGAGGCCGACTCCGCTGTCGACGGCCATGATGAGCTTCGGGACGTCCGGAGTGCTGGCCGCCCACTTGCCGTAGTTCTCCACCAGCGCAACCACATCGGCGGGCTCACCTTCCACCGGGAACTCGCGCGGCCAGGCCAGCATCGGCTTGCGCGATTCCGGTGTCGGGAAGGGCGCGCGGTATACATCATGAACTTCCGGCGACAGGTTGCGAATGCCCCTGGGCAGGTTGAACTCGATGAACATATTCTCCTCCAGCACCATTCGCTCACCCTCGGCCGTGCGGAACTTGCGGAACAGCTCGGCGCCGAGCGGCGGGAGGTCGTCCCAGCGCAAGGGCCGCAGGAACGTCTCGATCAATGCGATGCCGCGGATGCGATCGGGATGGCGTGCGGCCCAGTGCATGCCGAGCGCGCCGCCCCAGTCGTGACCGACGATGACGACCTGATCGAGGCCGAGCGCGTCGAACCAGGCATCCAGGTAGCGGGCGTGATCCTCGAGCCGGTAGGCGCTCTCCGGCTTCCCGGACTCGCCCATTCCGATCAGATCCGGTGCGAGCACCCGGGTTTGCCCGGCGACATGCGGGATCACATTGCGCCACAGGTACGACGAGGTGGGGTTGCCGTGCAGGAAAACCACCGGAACCGAACCCGCGCCGGTATCGGTGTAGTTGATGAACGAGTCGAGAACGTCGACGGTAGCCATGATGTGGGTCCTTCCTTGATCCGGCTTTGTGCCTTCACCCGGTTTCGACACACGCTTCGGACCCGCTGTGACAGCCACGCGATGTGACGCCCATCACTCCACGTCGCCGGTCGGCGACCGGCACCACGACTCGGGGTGGTCCGCATTTGCCGACCAGCCCCCTGGCCACGCAGCGCGTTCTCCGACTGGCTGTGCCGAACGTCATACGCGACAATCACATACGGGACGATCTGCCGACGGTAGCTTGACGCCCGACAAATTCATCGGTGCGAGACTAGGAAGTTCGATCGTTGTGAAGTGGTTGTCCTCGCGCACCGTGCGTCGCGTACTCGCCGTCTGTGCCCCCGTCGTGCTGGCCGTAGTCGTCGCCGTCGCCTATTCCTTCTTCGACGAGTGGACCGGTAAGAACGGCGGCAAAGCGCCTGGTACGGCAAGCGCGGCAACGATTTCCGGCAAGGACATCACCGCACTGCTCGGACAGCTCGCCGAGGCGCCCGAGGAATCGATGGACGGCTACAGCCGCGAGAAGTTCCCGCACTGGGATACCAACAAGACCGAGCACGGCTTCGGCCCCGACTACGCGCAATACAGCAAGTGCACCAGCCGTGACGTGATGATGCTCCGGGACGCGACGGGCTCGGTCGAACTCGACCCGAAAACCTGTAAGCTCACGGTCGGCCGGGACGGCGGCTGGCGCGACCAGTACGGAATGCTGGATTCCAAGACCGGAAAGCTCAAGCCCTACAAGTGGATGACCGATCCGGCCGGCGTCGATGCCGACCACATCGTCCCGCTGGCCGAGGCATGGCGCTCGGGTGCGAATAAGCGCGACGAAGATACCCGCCGCCGCATCGCCAACGACGCCGTCAATCTCATCGCCTCCGATCCGTCGGCCAACCGATCCAAGGGTGATCAGGACGCCGCGAGCTATCTGCCGCCGGGGAATTTCCGGTGTGGCTATCTCGAGCATTACGTCAAGATCAAAGTAAAATACGCGCTGACCGTTGATCCCGCCGAACACACCGCCCTGCGCACCGCCGTCGATGACTGCGTCCGTCGAGGAGAGTTCAAATAAGCGACATCATCGAGATTTCCGCCAAGGCGGCCGTCATGACCGAAGAGGAAGGGACGGTCTCCGGCGCGCTCGATGTCACCGTGGATGACGCGGGTAAGGGTCTGGTCCGCTATCGCGATACCGAGACCTGGTACACCATCGGCAACCTCGAGGCGAACCCACCGCGCACCTGGACCAGCGTCGCCCAGCTCGCGGCCGCCATCGAAGCCACCGCCGGAACCCGCGACGCGGCGGGCAATATCGTGCCCTTCGAGGCCTGACCGCCGAGTCACGTTCCCGCCGCGCGGAGTTCCCTGATCCCGTGGCCCTACGGCATCGTGATGACGACCTTGCCGAACGGATTGTCGTCGCGGAAGTAGCGGTACGCCTCCACCGCCTGGTCCAGCGGAAACGTCCGGTCGATGACCGGGCGCATGCGATGTTCGGTGATGGTCCGGTTCATCGCCTCGAAATCGTCGCGGCTGCCGACCGCGATCCGGCGGATCCCGAGATACGGTCCGACGAACGGATTCTCGAGCTGCTGGCCCTTCGACAGCTGCGTCGCGCCGATCATCGTGATCATCGCGTTGTATCCGGCGGAGCGCACCGATTTCGACAGGGTGGGCAGCCCGACGGCCTCCACCACATGTTCGACACCGTTTCCGTCGGTGAGTTCGAGCACCTTCTCGTCCCAGTCGGGCGTCTCGCTCCGGTCGACGGTCTCGTCCGCACCGAGCTTGTGCAGTCGCTCGGCCTTGTCCGGGCCCGAGGTGATCGAAATGACCCGGGCGCCCAGCATTTTCGCGTGCTGCACGGCGAACAGCGCAACGGTGCCGCTACCCACGGTCAGCACCGTCTCACCGGGCCCGACCGGCGCCGGTTTGGTCAGCGCCGCCCAGGCGACGACTCCCGCGCAGGTCAGTGTGGCCGCCTCGATATCGGTGAGGTGGTCGGGCACATGCACCACCGAATCCTCTTCGATCACTGCGTAAGTGGCCAGCATGCCATTGTGGTTTGCGCCGTACTGCTCGGCGACGTGCGCCAGCCGCTGCGGCCCGCTGACGTAACGCACGAAGTACGTCGCGGTCACCCGATCGCCGAGTGCTGCGCGAGTCACGTTGTCGCCCACGGCGATAACCTCTCCCACACCATCGGAGAGCGGAACGATGCCCGGGGTCGCGGGCAGCGGATAGATGCCGTCCATCAGCATCAGGTCGCGCCGGTTGAGCGAGGCCGCCCGCACCTTGATGACCACCTGATTCGGTCCGGGCTCGGGCACCTGCTGCTCCCGAACGGTCAAACCGGCCAGGCCGTGCAGTGGATCGAGTTGGTAGGCAATGGCATTCATGGTCTGCTCCCTGAGTTGTCGGTGGACGCTCGCTACGCCCTCGGTCATCGAACGCCTTCGATGAACTGATGGTCAGAGGTGATGCGGCCATCGGAGTCGAGGCCGATCACCTCATAGCCGCCGCCCGCGACGGAACCGTCGGCGCGCGCCACCATCGACCAGGGCAGGCCGATCAGACCGGCGGGCAGCCACGTGGCCGTGCCGACCTCGAAGACGTATTCACCGGATGCCACGAACATCTCGTAGGCCCGGTCCACTCGTGCCGCCATCGCATCGTGGCCGCGCACTTCCAGGGCGGGCACGGCGAAGTTCAATCGCGTGGCCGCCTCTCGGATCTCCACCGGCGGATCGACCAGCGTCTGCGCGCCGGACGGCGCCCAGATCTCGTGGATCAGCTTGCGGCGCAGTTCCGGATCGGGCTCGTTCCACTGGGCCATGTAGCGCTCGGCGAAGTGGGTCAGGTCGTTGTCATCGAATTGCTTGCTCATGACACTGAGTTTTGCGAGTGCGGCGCGGCGGCGCGATTCCCTCCAGGGAATGACGCCGATGACGCACCGAGGTGGTTCGGTCATTCCCTGCGAGGAATGGCGCGGGACCATGGGGTCGGATATCACTGGAGGCATGACCACGGTGGTAGAGCCAAGTCCGTTCGCGCAGCAGTTGCGGCACTGGCGAACGCAACGGCACGTCAGCCAGCTCGACCTGGCCATTCGCGCCGACACCAGCCAGCGCTATCTGAGCTTCCTGGAGCAGGGGCGCTCCCGCCCGGGACGCACCATGGTGGTGCGGCTGGCCGAATCGCTCGAGCTGTCGCTGCGCGAGCGCAACGCCCTGCTGCTCGCCGCGGGATACGCCCCGATCTTCCCCGAATCCGACCTGGACACACCGGAATTGGGCCCCGTCCGGACCGCGCTGGAGCGCATTCTCGACGGGCACCTGCCCTACCCGGCCGTGGTCACCCGCCCCTACGGCCGATTGGTCGCCGCCAATGCCGCCTTCGACATCCTCACCGAGGGTGCCTCCGCGGAACTGACCACCCGGCCGATCAACGTGCTCCGCCTCGCCCTGCACCCCGACGGACTGGCCCGACGGGTGCACAATCTGCCCGAATGGGGCCGCCACGTCACCGAAAGCCTGCGCGGCAAGGCCCTGCGCAGCCCGGACCCCCAGCTCGACGAATTCATCGCCGAGCTGGAAGGCTATCTCCCCGATGTCAACCCGGGCCCCGACCACCTCGGCTTCGCCGTCCCCCTCCGCCTGAGCAGCCCCGAGGGCGAACTCCGCCTGATCACCACCATCACCAGCTTCGCCACCGCGGTGGACATCACCCTCTCCGAACTCCACCTCGAAGCCTTCCTCCCCGCCGACGACCAGACCGCCGAGATCCTCCGCCGCCGCGCCGACCAACGCCGACCACCCGGCTAGCGGCGATTACGCGCTGCTCACCACGTGCGACCGGCGGCTCGCAACTGGTCGTACACCAGGTCGATGTGCGGGCGGGAGGTGGTGCCGGGGCGGCGGACCAGGAAGCCGGTGTTGATCGGCGGATCGGCGGGTTCGAGTAGCGGGACCAGGGTGCCCGCGGCGAGTTCGGGGGCGCAGAGGTAGCGCGGCAGGACGCTGATGCCCGCGCCCTCGGCGACGGTCGCGGTGACGGCGCGCAGGTCGGCGACGACCACCGCGGGTTCGGCGGAGAGGCGCATGCCGAATACGTGTCGCCAGTAGCGGCGCAGGATCGGGAGGTCGGCGGAGTAGCTGATCAGGGGTAGGCCCGCCAGGGCGGCCGGTCCGTCGATGCGCAAGCGGGTGGTGTCGATGCGCTCGGCCAGGTCGGGTGCGGCGACCAGGACGAATTCCTCGTCGGCGAGCGGTTCGGCGACCAGGGCGCGGCCGCGCGGGCGCACCGTGGACACGATGAGGTCATAGTGTCCGGCGCGCAGCCCGGCCAGCAGTTCCTCGGACAGGCCCGCGGTGACGGTCAGTCGAATACCGCGCGCGATCAATGGCGCGAGCGCCGGAAGTGCCTGCACCGCAAGCAGTTCGGCGGGTCCGGCCAGGCGCACCGGCGGCTGCGGCACCGGTGCGGCGGGCACGGCCCGCCCCGCGACGCCATCGAGTGCGTCCAGCGGCCCCGCCACCCGCGCCGCCAACTCCACGGCCGCCGCGGTCGAAACCACCCCGCGCGGCAACCGCTCGAACAACCGATACCCCAGCCGCTTCTCCAACGCCTGCAACTGGGTCGTCACCGTCGGCTGCGACAACCCGACCAGCCGCGCCCCCGCCGTCACGGACCCCGCCCGATGTACCGCCAGGAACGTCCGCAGCTGATTCAGATCGAGATTGCCATCGGAATCCCTATCGCCCACCCACCAAGTCTATTTCTCTCCCGATGCTCGAGGCGAACCCGAGCGTCAGCGCGGCCGCACGGCAGCGAGCACTTCCGGCCCACGGTCCGACAGCCGTTGCTCGGCGAGGCGAGCACCGAGGACCGCGCCCATGATCCCGATCGCGATGCCGAGCGGCAGCGCCAGCCACTGCACGGCGATGAGGTCGGAGACTGCGCCGATGATCAGCACGATCAGTACCGGGATGACCGCGATCAGCTGACCCAAACTGGTGGTGACTTGGACCAAAGCCTTTGCGCAGCCGGGATTTCCGGAGGAGGCGAAGGGGTTTCCCGTGCGTGGCGGTAGCGGGTAGGGCGCGGTGACCGAGAGGAATACCGCACTACCCGCGCCGACACCGAGCACAGTGAACAGCAGCGACAGCGTCCACGGGTACATGGCCCAGCGGCCGAGCGCACCCGGCAGCACCAGGGCGAGCAGCAGCGTCGGCAGGCCGATCACCAGCAGCAGGGCCAGCAGTCGCCCGCGCACATCGGCGCGCACCGCACTAGGTGTAACCAAGGTCTGCCACAGCGCGGTGCCGTCGTAGCCATAGAGATTATTGGCGGCCAGCCCCGCGAACCATGCCGCGGTCACGCCAGCGAACACCACGCCACCGGAGCCATCGCCCTGTATTGCCGGAAATACCGGAAGCAGCAACCCGACCAGCAATACCGGCAGCAGTGCCGCGCGCCGTCGGCTATCGCGTGACCAGGTCCGCAACTCCTTGACCACCACCGCGCCGACCGGGCCGGACGGCCGCACCCGGCTCAGCAGCATCCCACGCCCGGCAGCACCGGACGTCGCCCCCATCGGCGCGATCAGCCGCCGCCGCAAAAGCACCGACCATGCCTGCCACAGCACCGCCGTCAGTGCGAGCAACCCGGTGAGCGCGAGCAACGCGAACACCCAGTCGCCACGCGCCGCGGCGGCCACCGCGGTCGGCGCCCATCCGGACGGCAAGGCGCGCAACAGATTTGCCAGCCAGGGTGCCGATTCGCGCACCGCTTCCACATGATTCAGCAGGAAGCTCATCGGATAGTAGGCCAGCCCCGCGAGACCCGCGAGCAGCACTCCGAGGTCGCGTCCCCGCCGCGAGCGCATGGCCGCGCCGATCCAAGCCAGCACCACGCGCGAGAGCACCACCACGAAAATCAACTGCAGCACCACACCGACCAGCGCGACCGCGGCCGCACCCCAACTCAGTTGCACCGCAAGCACAATCAGCCCTGAAAAGGCGAGTAGGTTGATCACCGGCGCGGGCCCGCCGAAGGCCGCGGCCAATAGCCCGGTGGCCAACTGCCGACTGCTCAGCGGCAGCAGCCGCAGATGTTCGGGCTGCACGGTCTCGTCACTGGTGCCCATGAGCACCGGACCGCACAGCCAGCCCAGCGTCCAGATCCCATACCAGGCGGCGGCGACGGTGATACCACCCGCCACATCGCCGTCCCGGACCGCGAATGCCGTGAGACCCGCTGTGCCGAGGGCGAATACGAGACCGATGACGATCCCGCTGACGAACGTGACCCCCTGCCAGCCATTACCCAGCGCCCGCTTGGTCAGCAGCAACCGCATCCGAATCAGGACGCCAACCACGACAACCCGTCCTCCCCGCCGACCCGGCCACCGACCAGCTGCACGAATGCCGCCTCCAGGGTGCTGCCCCCGCGCACCTCGTCGAGGGTCCCCGCGGCCACCACCCGGCCGGCGGTGATCACCGCGACTCGGTCGCACAGGTTCTCCACCAGCGCCATCACATGACTCGACAGCACCACCGCACCGCCCGCCGCGACGAATCGCTGCAGAATGGTGCGAATCGTGGTCGCCGACACCGGATCCACCGCCTCGAAGGGTTCATCGAGCACGAGCAGTTTCGGCGCGTGCAGCAGTGCCGTGGCCAACCCGATCTTCTTGCGCATGCCCGCGGAGTAGTCGACGACGAGAGTGCGTTCGGCGCCGGTCAATTCGAATACCCCGAGCAATTCCTCGGCCCGTTCGGCCACCGTCGCCGGGGGCAGGCCGCGCAGTAAACCGGTGTAGGTCAACAACTCGCGACCCGTCAGCCGTTCCGGCAGCGCCAGCCCGTCCGGCAGCACGCCCGCCAAGGTCTTCGCGGTGATCGGATCGGCCCACACATCGACGCCGAAGATGTGCGCCCGTCCGCCGTCCGGGCGCAACAGCCCGCAGGCCATCGACAGTGTGGTCGTCTTGCCAGCGCCGTTCGGGCCGACCAGCCCGAAGAACGAGCCCGGCGGCACCGTGAGGCCGACATTGTCGACTACCCACGGCCCGCCGAAGCGCTTGTACAGCCCGGTTAGTTGCAGTGCAGGATCGGTGAGCACTTATCCCCCCTGGTTCTCGATTCCCATTTCCTACCTTACGGACGGCGTGGCTGTCGGGTTCGAAACCGGAACCAAAGCGCTGCCTGCCCCCGCACCCGGGGACAGGCAGCAGCTCCCTACACCCCCGAAGCAGCCAACTCCCGCTGCACCGGCGCATCCCAATCGATCCGATACCGCTGCTCGACGCCCATGGTCTTCTCCGGGTCCATCCCCTTGATCAGCAGCGGCATCAGCAACGACATCATCCGGCGCGCCACCGGCCCGGGTGTCTTGCTGTGGTTGATCTTGCGCGCCCGGGCCGCGACACTCTCCACCCGTGGCCGCCGCACCCCTTCATATGCGGCGAACGCGGAGCCGTGATCGGGCAGGTCCCGCAGGCACCGCGCCAGCTGGACCGCACTCTCGATGGCGAGCGAGGCCCCCTGGCCCGAACTATTGGACGGCGCGTGCACCGAATCCCCGACCAGCACCATGCGCCCCCGATACCAGGTCGGCACTGGCGGCATAATGTGCAGCGCCCCAGTCGTCTCCAGGTTTTCGGCGGTGGTCAGGCGGGCGAATTCGCCGCCCGGGGTGTCCTCGGCGTAGGTCTCCCGCAGGATTCGCACCCAGTGCTCGGCGGGAACCGCCCGCGCCTCAGTCAGCGACAGATACTCCTTGTGCGGCAGGTTGGCGCCCCACATGATCTTGTCGCCGACCGCTCCGTAGAGGTAGTACGCCTTCTTTCCGAATGCGAAAACCATTGTCTCCGGGGGAAGTTCGATATGGTTGTCGACCATCGCACCGAATCCGATCATCCCGGTGTACTCGGGTCCCGGATTGCTCGAATCGATGAGACCGCGCACTGTGGATCGAATGCCGTCCGCGCCGATCAGCACATCTGCCGTGGCGGTACTGCCATCGGCGAAATGCGCGGTAATTCCGTCGGCATCCTCCTCGACACTGACGAGGCGCTTGTTGTACTCGAAGGGAATGCCCGTGGCGACCGCGTGGTCGTGCAGCGTCCGGTGCAATTCGTTGCGGTCGACCATCTTCAACGATGGCACATCGGGCATTTCCGGCATCTCCAGCATTTTGCCGCCGACCGACATCTGCGTACGCGATATCGGACTCGCGATCGCGCGAATGAGGTCGCCAGCGCCGACAATGTCAAGGGCGGCAACACCATTCGGTGCCAACGCCAGCCCGCTGCCGATGCCGAAGGTCGGACCCGGATAGGCCTCGTAGACACGGGCGGCAATGCCCGCCTTGTGCAGTGCGGTGGCGGTGACGGGTCCGGCGATACCGCCGCCGATGACGATGGCTGTTTCTGTTTCGGACATGGGTGTACTCCAGTTTTGTGCGATACGGGTTTCTTCGAAGCCCGAACCGACCGCCGCACCGCACACCCAGTTATCCTGTGGTTGCCAGCCTTGTGGCCGGGTGCGCGCATGCGGACGCGGTTCGAGACGGTTACATCGGGCTCGGCGGCGGTGTTGCCGCACCCCGCCGGGCCTGGTCTCAACGCGGGACGTCTATTCCGTCATCCCCCTTTCCACCAGCTCCGTGACCTCGGCGGGCGTCATGCCGACGGCATGCATATGCCGCCACAGATCGACGCCGGGAAATGCCCCCGCGGCGATCTCGTCACGCAGCGATGCGGCCCACGCCGCCTCGGCTTCCATCATCGCCACGCCGTATTCGGCTTCGATGACGAACAGTCGGGGCAGGTTGGTCGCCGTGAGTTGCTCGAGTTCTCGGCGCGCAGCGTCGATGGTGCGGCTCAGCGCGCCGATGCGCTGGCCGAGTAACTCGACGACCTCATCGGGCGGCAGCGCCGCCACGACGGAGAGTCCGGCGATGAACCGGTTGGGTTCCGGTTCCGGTTCGGCGATCAGTTCCCTTGTCCAGTCGGCCATTTCGGCCCGGCCGGCATCGGTGATCGCATAGATCGTGCGCTCCGGCCGAGCGCCGTCGCGCTCACTGCCGACGACCTCGAGGAAGCCCGCCTTCTCCATGTTCTGCACGACGGTGTAAAGCGAGCCCCACTTGATGTCCATATCGCGGTCCTTGCCGCGCTCACGCATCTTCGACGCGATTTCGTAGCGGTGCATCGGCCGTTCGATGACTGTCGCGAGCACCGCCAGCGCCAGCAGATTGTTCACCTTGCGCTTCGCGACCACGGGCACCTCCATTACTCGTATACGAATATACGTCCACGAGTATTCGTGCACAAGTACGCGCGGCAGCTTTTGCACGATGGCGGGACGGCGCGTTCCAGCAGCACCACGCGGTCCGCGGACTCCGACACCGAAAAGCCCTCGATCCGTCGCACCCACTCGGGCGCCATTGCGGCCGTCCAGCGACACGGCAGCGAATCATCGCGGGGCCACCTCGGAAGCACCGCGTCCGGCGGTGGCCGATCCGAACGGCGCGTCGCCCTTCCCCCGGAACTTACTCCAGAGTAAGGTCGGCTCATGGCGTGGAAACCGACAGAGATACCCGACCAGAGCGGGCGCACCTTTATCGTCACCGGGGCCAATGGCGGCCTGGGCGTCGAGACCACCACGGTGCTGGCGAACAAGGGCGGCACGGTCATCATGGCATGCCGCAATGTCGAGAAGGCGCAGCCGATCGCCGACCGGATCGACGGTGATGTCCGAGTCGAGCAACTGGATCTGGCGGATCTGGCCTCGGTGCGCGAATTCGCCGACAGGACCGGCGAATTCGATGTGCTCATCAATAACGCCGGTCTGATGAACGTTCCGTTCTCGCGCACCAAGGACGGATTCGAAACCCAGTTCGGCGTGAACCACCTCGGACATTTCGCACTGACCGGACTGCTGCTCGATCGCCTGCGCGACCGGGTGGTGAGCCTGGCGAGCATCGCGCACAAGCAGACCCCGAAGCTCTGGATCGACGATCTCAACTATGAGAACCGCCGCTACCAGCGCAACCTCGCCTACGCCCAGTCCAAGCTGGCGAACCTGATGTTCGCTCGCGAACTGCAGCGGCGGCTGACCGACGCCGCCTCCACCAAGCGCTCCTACGCGGTGCATCCCGGCGTCTCCGCGACCGATCTCTTCGCCAGGACCGAGACCCCGCTGGACCGGATCAGCAAGCCGTTCATCCGCATTATCGGTCATCCACCGGCCAAGGCCGCCCACTCCACCCTGTTCGCGGCCACCATGCCCGACGCCGACCCCACCATCTACTGGGGTCCGACTCGTTTGTTCCAGAGTCAGGGCCCGGTCGAGCCCTCGCCGTCGAGCAAGCTGTCGAACAACGCGGAGCTGCAGCGCCGCCTGTGGGAGGAATCCGAGCGGATGACCGGAATCACCTACAAATTCTGACGCGCTACCTGCTCCTACGTGCCGTGTAGTAGACGGGTACCGTGGTAACCGTGTCCGCTCCACCCCGCCGCTCGGCACACAATCGCCCGGCCCTTATCGTGCTGGTGATCGTGGCCGCCCTCGCCTGCCTGGCGTTGGGTTGGTGGCAGTGGCAGCGGTTCGAATCGGCCAGCGGTACCGGCCAGAATCTCGGCTACGCACTGCAGTGGCCGCTGTTCGCCGGATTCGCGGTCTTCGCCTACTTCCGGTTCGTGCGGCTGGAGACCGAATCCGAGCCGGAGGAGAACGCGCAGGAGCCGAAAGCCGAGCAGGCCCCTGCGAGGACAGCGGCGAGGCGGACCGCGAAACCCGATGCGCCGCGCGAGATTCCGGCAGGTCTGCTGCCGGAACGTCCGAAGGCCATCCGGGACGAAGACCCCGTGCTCGCCGAGTACAACAAGTACCTGGCCGAGCTACACGCCAAAGACATCGACCAACATGTCCGCGAGGCGGGCCTACACGCCCGCGACACACAGAGGAGCGCCGGTTGACCACCAGCGAGAACTCAACCGAATCCGCCCAGACGCTGACGACCGAGTCGGCGGCGCAGCCAAGCGCCCCCACCAGCATCGCGAAGATCAAGCCCGCGCTGCTGCGCTACCGCGTCCTCGCCTGGACCACCGGCCTGTGGCTGTTGCTGCTGACCGGCGAGATGATCGCCAAGTACGGCTTCGATGTGCACACCCCGAACTGGATCGCGGTAGTGCACGGCTGGGTCTATTTCGTCTACCTGCTGGTCACCGCCGACCTCGCGGTCAAGGTGCGCTGGCCCATCCCGCGCACCGTCGGCACGCTGATCGCGGGCACCATCCCGCTGCTGTCCTTCTTCGTCGAGCACGTCAACGCGAACAAGGTCAAGCGAGACTTCAACCTCTGACCGGCCCCGCGGGCACCTGATTCAGGATTCGGCCAGCGCTGCCAGGGCAGGGAGAAGCTGGGTGAGCGCGCGACCACGATGGGACACGGCGTCCTTCTCGGCGGGAGACAACTGAGCAGCGGTGATGTCACCACCAGCCGGGACGAACAGCGGGTCGTATCCGAAACCGCCGTTGCCCACCGTTTTCCGACCGATCGAGCCGGGCCATTCACCGCGCACCACGGTCTCGGCGCCGCCCGGAACCGCCAGCGCGCAGGTGGACACGAACCGTGCGCCGCGCCGCTCGTCCGGTACATCGCCGAGTTGGGCGAGCAGTAGGGCGTTATTGGCGGCGTCGTCGCCGTGCGCCCCGGCCCAGCGCGCGGACAGCACACCGGGCATCCCGTTCAACGCATCCACCTCGATGCCGGAATCGTCTGCGACGCAAGGCAATCCGGTGGCGGCCGCACCGTCGCGGGCCTTCGCCAGGGCATTCTCCTCGAATGTCGCGCCGGTCTCGGGCGCCTCGTCGTAGGCGGGCACATCGTCGAGCCCGACGATCTCGATGCCCGCGACACCCGCGTCGGCGAGAATCCGACGCAGTTCGTTCAACTTCTTGGCATTGCGGCTGGCGACCAGGACGCGGCGCGACATTACTTCCTCTTCGACTCGGACGGCTGCGGCAGCACGCCCGGATACGGCAGCGCCAGCGCCTCTTTCTGCATCACGAACAGCTGCTCGCATCCGGCCAGTGCCGAGTCGAGCATCTTGTCCAGGGTCGAGCGCGGGAAGGTGGCGCCCTCACCGGTGCCCTGGATCTCCACCAGCGTGCCGGTGTCGGTGGCGACCACGTTCATATCGACCTCGGCGCGCGAATCCTCCTCGTACGGCAGGTCCAGCCGGACCCTGCCGTCGACGACGCCAACGCTCACCGCGGCGATCGCACACGAGATCGGCTGCGGGTCGGCCAATCCACCCGCCGCGCCGAGGTAGGTAACCGCATCCGAAAGCGCGACATACGCACCGGTGATGGCCGCGGTTCGAGTTCCGCCGTCGGCCTGCAGCACATCGCAGTCGATGGCGATGGTGTTCTCGCCGATGGCCGCCAGATCGATGCACGCGCGCAGCGACCGCCCGACCAACCGGCTGATCTCCTGGGTGCGCCCGCCGACCTTGCCCTTCACCGATTCCCGCCCGCTGCGAGTGTGCGTCGCCGCGGGCAGCATCGCGTATTCGGCGGTCAGCCAGCCGAGTCCGGAATCGCGACGCCACGGGGGCACGCCCTCGGTGACGCTCGCGGTGCACATCACCCGGGTCTGCCCGAACTCCACCAGCACCGAACCGGCTGGATGCGTGGTGAAGCCACGGGTGATCCGTACCTCGCGGAGTTCATCATCCGCCCTGCCATCAGCTCGTCTCGACACGCGCCAAGCCTAGTCACATGGCCTGCCGCGCGCGGCAACCGGTCAGATGTCGAATGTTTCGCCCGGTGCTACTGCGTGTACCGGTCCGGAGAACTGCGCCTTGGCCTCGGCGATCACATCCTCGCGCGACGTCCACGGCGGAATGTGGGTGAGCAGCAACTCTTTCACGCCCGCGCGCGCCGCGATGATGCCCGCCTCGGTGCCGGAGAGGTGAATGCCGGGCGGCCGATTCGCCGGATCGTGCGTCCAGGACGCCTCCGACATGAGAATGTCGGCGCCCTGCGCGAGTTCGAGCACCGCATCGCACATCGCGGTGTCGCCGGTGTAGACGAAGGTCCGCCCGGCCGCCGTCACGATGCGCAACCCATAGGCCTCCGGCGGGTGGTACATCCGGCGCGCGAGCACCGTATGGCCGGGACCGAATTCGACCGTCTCGCCCTCGACCCACGTCCGGTGATCGATGACGTCGGACCAGTCGTCGCATTCACCGCCGATCTCGGCTGAGGCATTGCCGATCCGCACCGCACTGTCCGAGGGACCGCGCACGATCGCCCGCCCCACCGGGGGTGTCGGATGATAGCGCCGCCAGACCAGCAGCCCGGGCAGATCCAGGCAGTGATCGGCGTGCAGATGCGTGAGGAAGATATCGACCTCACCGGGATCGGCGTAGCGCTGCAAGGCGCCGAGCACACCGGGCCCGAAATCGATGACCACCGGCGACATATCCGGCCCGGTCAGCAGGTATCCCGACGCAGGGGAGTCCGGGCCGGACACACTGCCCGAGCACCCGAGGACGGTAAGGCGCATTCCCCCATGCTCCCACGACGATTTCTCACTCAAGAACCGATCCCCCACATTCCGCTACGAGTCGCGCGAATACCGCGACTACGCATTGACTCCGGCTCGATCCCCGCGACGGTGTCGACGTTCATTGCCTGAGAGTACCCAGCCCGCGAGCACTCCACCCACTGCCCCGAAAAGATGCCCCTGCCAAGAGATTCCGGGCTGTCCGGGCAGCACACCCCACAGCACCGACCCGTAGATCGCCAGTACGACCAAGCCGATGGCGATCTGCAGGATATTTCGGGTGAACCAGCCGCGCGAGATCAGGAAGGTCAGCCAGCCGAAGATCAGCGAGGACGCGCCGATATGCACCGATCCGGTGGCGCCGGTGAGCCAGACGCCGACACCGGCCACGATCCAGATGATCGCGGTGGCGGTCAGCCCGCGTCCGATGCCCGCGAGCAGGGTGATGAAACCGAGGACGAGGACCGGCAGCGTATTGGCGAACAGGTGGTCCCAACCGTGGTGCAGGACAGGGGCCCAGAGGATGCCCCACAGGCCGTCAGCCTCGCGCGGCTCGATGCCGTTGTAGTCGAGATTGTTGTGGTCGAGAGTGTCGACGCCTTCGACACCATAGAGCAGGGCGACGAATGCGGTGATGATGACACCAGCGCGCAGCCAGAGCTGTTTTACCGGGGCGAAGCTATTCGGCTCGGTCTTCCCGGGAGTCGGCACACCGGGGCTCGAACCGATCGGCTGACCCAGCTGGGCGCGCAGCGCGGCGATCCGCTCCGGATCGAACGACGAACCGATTCCCGAACCGCCGGTCATCCGCAACCTCCTCGTCGAGCGAGTCTCGGACGCCGACTGCGCGACAAAGAACCTCGCTCTTTCGAGAGTACCGGCGCGAACCGCGACCGAACGGCCAGCGAGAAAGGCCGAAGATTCAGGCCCAGAGCTGGCCGTCGAGGCGTTCTTCCGCCTCTTCCAGAGTCCCGTCATAAGCGCCGGTGGACAGATATTTCCACCCGCCGTCGGCAACCACGAACGCGATATCCGCCCGCTGACCCGCCCGCACGCATTTGCGCGCGACGCCGAGCGCCGCATGCAGAATCGCGCCGGTGGAAATGCCCGCGAAAATGCCCTCTTCCAGCACCAACTCGCGCGTGCGCCGCACCGCGTCGAACGGACCCACCGAAAACCGAGTGGTCAGCACCGACTCGTCGTAGAGCTCGGGAATGAAGCCCTCATCGATATTGCGCAGTCCGTACACCAGTTCGCCGTAGCGCGGTTCGGCCGCGACGATCTCGATGCCCGGCACCTTCTCCCGCAGGAACCGCCCGGTCCCCATCAGCGTGCCGGTGGTGCCGAGACCCGCGACGAAATGCGTGATCTCGGGCAGGTCGGCGAGGATTTCCGGGCCGGTGGTCTCGTAGTGCGCCAACGCATTGGCCGGGTTGCCGTACTGGTACAGCATCACCCAATCCGGATTCTCCGCGGCGATCTGCTTGGCCAGCGCGACCGCCTGATTCGAACCGCCCGCTGCCGGGGAGTCGATGATCTGCGCGCCGAACATGGTCAGCAGCTGGCGGCGCTCGACCGAGGTGTTCTCCGGCATGACGCAGACCAGCCGGTAGCCCTTGAGTTTGGCCGCCATGGCCAGCGAAATACCGGTATTGCCGCTGGTCGGCTCCAGGATCGTGCAGCCGGGCGTCAGCAGGCCGTCGGCCTCGGCCTGTTCGATCATCCGCAGCGCCGGACGGTCCTTGATGGATCCGGTCGGATTGCGGTCCTCGAGCTTGGCCCACAGCCGCACCGGATGCTCCCCGTCCCACTGCGGGGACAGGTTGCGCAGCCCGACCAGCGGGGTGTTGCCGAGCGTCGCGATCAGCGATTCATAGCGTGCCACGGGGTCGATCAGCCTCCAGCGACGGCGGGCAGGATGGTGACGCTGGCACCCTCCGGCACCTCTGCCTCGAGGCCTCCCGCGAAGCGCACATCCTCGTCGTCGACGTAGATATTGACGTAGCGGTTCAGCTTGCCGTCCTTGAGCAGCCGCTCGGCGAGGCCGGGATGGTTGGCGTCGAGGTTCTCGATCAGCGCGGACAGGGTCGAGCCCTGGGCGTCGACGCGCTTCTCGCCTCCGGTGAGGCCACGCATGATGGTCGGGATGGACACGGTTACCGGCATGGGGACTCCTCGAATTCGGCGAACATGGGGGTACTAAACGGTCTCGTACGCATCGACGATCTCGACCGGCTCCTCGGTGACCACACCGTCGACGATCCGAAAGCTGCGCAGCTCGTGCTGCTCGGGATCGCGGGTGGAGATCAACACGTAATGCGCGAACGGCTCGGACGCGTAGGAGATGTCGGTGCGGCTCGGATAGGCCTCGGTGGCGGTGTGCGAGTGATAGATCACAACCGGGGTCTCATCGGCGTCGTCCATGGCCCGCCACACCTTCAGCTGTTCACCGGAGTCGAACCGGTAGAAGGTCGGTGAGCGCTCGGCGTTGACCATGGCGATGAACCGCTCGGGTCGATCCGACCCGTCCGGACCAGCGATGACGCCGCACGCCTCATCCGGGTGATCGGCGCGCGCATGCGCGACCATCGCCTCGACGAGGTCGGCCCTTATCACCAGCACGAGTCAAACCCTTCCGCATTTCGGCACCGCAGCCGCCGACGTATCGCACCCGACAACGACCCAGAATATTCGGCTATTCCCGACATCGGACCGCCGCCCCTCGATCGGACGGCCGTGGTAGATCAGCGCGGGAAGAGGTCGGAGTAGGCGGGGATGCCCGCGACGGAGTGGGCGGACAGGATCGCGTCGACGATGGCGCGTTCCACGCACACCGCCGCTGCGGTGCAGACGGCGTCCAGGATCAGTAGGTCGGATGGGAAGGCCGGGGGCATCGGGGCGGCGGCGGTCCGGGCGGTGCCGGTGGCGAGCGCGAAGAGGGTGTCGCCGTCCAGGGGTGAGTGGGCGGGGCGGATGGCGCGGGCCAGGCCGTCGTGGGCGGTGGCGGCCATGCGCCGACAGCCCGCGGGGTCCAGGGGTGCGTCGGTGGCGACCACGCCGATGGTGGTGTTGAGGACGGTGCCCTTGACCGGGAGCGCGTTGGCGGCGGCCAGTCGGTCGGGGGCGGCCGGGTGCAGGCCGAAGTGTTCGGGGCCGTCGGTGCCGACGCCCCAGGGCAGGCCGGTGCGTGGGTCGAAGACCGAGCCGACGGGGTTGGCGACGATCAGCGCCGAAACGGTGACGCCCTCGGTCGGGCCGGCACCGAGCACCACGCTCGCGGTGCCCACCCCGCCCTTGATCGAACCGGCGCGCGCGCCGACCCCAGCGCCGACGCAACCGCGCTCGAAGTCGGCCGCCGCCGCATCGGCCGCCAGGAACCCGAAGTCGGCGGTGGGGCGAATTCTCCAGTCCCCCACCGGAAGATCGAAGATAACCGCGGCGGGGACGATGGGGACCACGCGGCTCGGGTCCGCCGGGTCCATCGGGATGCCCTCCCGATGCTCCTCCAACCAGCGCATCACCCCGTCGGCGGCCGCGAGTCCGTAGGCGCTGCCGCCGGTGAGCAGGATCGAATTCACTTGGCGCACAGTGTTGCCCGGATCGAGCAGATCGGTTTCCCGGGTTCCCGGCCCACCGCCGCGCACATCGACCGCGGCGATCGCACCGCCCGGAATACGCACGACCGTGCAACCAGTCGCCGCGCCGGAACCCAACGTCACGTCCGGATCGAGGGCATGGTGATGCCCGACCAACAGGCCGGCGACATCGGTGAGCGAATTCCGTTGTCCCGCTTGCGCATTCACAGCTGCTCCTGACTGGTCGTCACGAATCCCACCGACTCATTCAGCCGCGCCGCCCCGCTCGCGCAACGGCTCGGGTCAGGGAGCAAGGGCTTGCAGCAGCGAATCCTGCATCCAGGTGAGCCAGTGATAGACGTCCAGATGCGGGCCGCGCGGATCATCGGGTTCGAGGTGATCGGGTGTGTCGGCATCGATTCCGAGCACCGTGCCCAAGGCCAGCCGCACATCGGTGAGCGCGGTCAACCAGGCGTCGGCCTGCTCGGGGGTCAGCACGATCTTCCCGCCATCGGTGGGCACCGTGTTCAACACGACCGACCCCGCGGCCAGCTTGGCGTCGATGATCTCCGGTTCGTGCAGGCCGCGCAGCGCGCTATTGAGATCGGCGCGATCGGCGTCGGGGGAACCCGGTTCGCTGCGGTGGAAGTCCGGCAGCAGCCGGTGCAGCCGGGGATCATCGGGCGGACTGGTATTGCCGCTGCGCAGCCCCGTGAGATCGGCGAGTTCGTCGTCGGGTGCGGACTGGGCGCGCTCGGTCAGCAGGCCGGAAACCGCACCGACCAGGGACCGCAGCACGCTCGCCTCACGCGCGTCCATCTCGGATCGCAATTTGAGGCCGCTCAGCGAGTTCTTCCGGCTCCACTTACGCACTGACGTCAGGGTAGTCGTACCGGTCAGTCGTCCCGTTGCATGGTCGCCCAGAGTCCGGCCGCGTGCAGCCGTCGCACGTCCTGTTCCATTTTGTCCCGCGAGCCCGACGACACCACTGCCTTGCCCTCGTTGTGCACCTTGAGCATCAATTCGGTCGCCTTCGCTTTGCTGTAGCCGAACAGCTTCTGGAAGATATAGGTGACGTAGTGCATGAGGTTGACCGGATCATCCCAGACGACCGTAACCCAGGGACGGTCCTCGGCCTCCAGGATCTCGGTGTACTCGACCGCTTCCGGAGTCGCCTGTGCCGCCGACAGTGTCGCGTTCGCTTTGCACAAGGCCATAACACTCAGGGTACGACGCGACTCCGAATACACAACACCCGTACACCCCGATTCGACGGACACCCCGACGACAGCCGCCTATCATGCGCTCGGCCGCTGTCTACAGTGGCTGGGTGGACATGCGCAGCACCGCTCTGCTGACCGATCAGTACGAACTGACCATGCTCGCGGCCGCGCTCGGCGACGGCTCGGCGCACCGCCGCTGCACCTTCGAGGTGTTTGCCCGGCGATTGCCAAATGGTCGCCGCTACGGTGTGGTCGGGGGCACCGGCCGACTGCTGGACGCGCTGGCGCAGTTCCGTTTCGAGGAACCGGAGCTGGAGATCGCGGCGGGCTTGCTGGACTCCAAGACCATTGATTGGCTGCGCGAGTTCCGCTTCACCGGCGATATCGACGGCTATCCGGAGGGCGAGCTGTATTTCCCGGGCTCCCCGATCCTTTCGGTGCGCGGCAGCTTCGCCGAATGCGTCCTGCTGGAGACCCTGGCCCTCTCGGTCCTCAACCACGACAGTGCGATCGCCTCGGCCGCCGCGCGCATGGTGAGCGCGGCCGCCGGACGCCGGATGATCGAGATGGGCTCGCGCCGGGCCCACGAACTCGCCGCGCCGTCCGCCTCGCGCGCCGCGTACCTGGCCGGCTTCGACGCGACCTCCAATCTGGAGGCCGTGCGCAGCTTCGGCGTGCCGGGCGCGGGTACCAGCGCGCATGCGTTCACGCTGCTGCACAGCGCCGCGGACGGCGCACATGAGGCGGCCGCCTTCCGCGGCCAGATCGACGCGCTCGGCATCGGCACCACCCTGCTGGTGGACACCTTCGACATCACCAAGGGCGTGGCCACCGCCATCGAGGTCGCCGGACCCGAATTGGGCGGTGTGCGTATCGATTCCGGTGATCTCGGCGTGCTGGCCAGGCAGGTGCGCGAGCAACTCGACGGGCTCGGCGCGACCAAGACCCGCATCGTGGTCTCCGGCGATCTCGATGAATACTCGATAGCCGCATTGCGTGCCGAACCCGTCGATGCCTATGGCGTCGGGACGTCGCTGGTCACCGGGTCCGGAGCGCCCACCGCCGGAATGGTTTACAAACTGGTCGAGGTGGACGGGCTGCCGGTCGCCAAGCGCAGCAGCCACAAGGAGTCGCGCGGCGGCACCAAGAAGGCGGTTCGGCTGTCCCGCCGGACCGGCACCGTGGTCGAGGAGATCATCTATCCGGCCGCCGGAACACAGCCCGCCGCAAACGGATTCGAGATGCGCGAGCTCTTGGTTCCGCTGGTGCGCGGCGGCGACCCGGTCGATGGACTGCCCACGCTCGCGGACGGTCGCAAACTGGTCTCGCGCGGGTTGGTCAGCCTGCCGTGGGAGGGCCTGAAACTATCGGATGGAGAGCCTGCGATTCCGACGACATTCCTGAGCTGACCCGAGCATCGACGGCTCGAGCGTTGCGTCGTTTGCCCAGCCATTCGACGGTCTGGACTGCTAAGAACACGATCACGAAACCCTTGATCAGCAGTAGCACCCAGGCACCGACCGAGTCGGGTCGGGCGCCGAGCAGAAAGACGGTGGCGATATAGGCGGTGTAGCCGATGAAGAGTGCGATCGACGTTCTGACGGTGCTGCTCACGTAGTCCTCCTAGTGGCCGTGGCCCGCCGGATCGATAAGGCGGCACAATGTAATCCACAGACAGGAGCCCGAGTGTTTACAAACTCGGCGCCTAGATCCTGGGAAAGTGAGGTCGACATGAACCGAGCGTTGATCATCGTCGACGTGCAGAACGATTTCTGCGAGGGCGGGTCACTCGCCGTCACCGGTGGGGCCGCGGTCGCCCGTCGCATCACCGACTACCTGAACGCCGCGCATTACAGTGCGGTCGTCGCCACCCGCGATTACCACATAGATCCGGGCGGACATTTCTCCGAACATCCGGATTACGTGGATACCTGGCCGCCGCACTGCCGGGTCGGCACCTCGGGCGCGGATTTCCACCCGAATCTGGATACCGCGCCGATCCAGGAGATCTTCTCCAAGGGCCAATACTCCGCGGCCTATTCGGGTTTCGAAGGCGCCACCGAGGACGGCACGAGCCTGGCCGACTGGTTGCGCGAGCGCTCCATCGACGAGCTCGACATCGTCGGGATAGCCACCGACCACTGCGTGCGCGCGACCGCCCTGGATGCCCGCATCGAAGGGTTCGACACCCGGGTGCTGCTCGACTTCACCGCGGGCGTCGCACCCGACACCACCAGCGCGGCACTCGATCGCATGCGCACGGCGGGCGTGGATCTCGAAGGGTCGGTCGCCCGATAGCTCGGTGCTCCGAGATGCCGCGCATACCGACCTGCCGCGGGACACGCCGGGGTCGCGTCGCGAAGGTATGCGAAGTACCGCGGCGACCGGATCGGGCGGTGATCTCTGTCGGTTCCAAGCAGTAGGCTCGTCGCGTGCCCGAACTGCCGCCCGTATCCGAGCTTTTGGCCACCGCTGTGCATGCGCTCGGTGGGAAGGAGCGCGTCGGGCAGGTGACGATGGCCGCGGCGGTGGACCACGCGATCGATACCAACGAGCACCTGGCGGTACAGGCGGGGACGGGAACCGGGAAGTCACTGGCGTATCTGGTGCCGAGCCTGCGCCATGCGGTGCGGACCGGGCGCACGGTGGTCGTGTCGACCGCGACGATCGCACTGCAGCGCCAGCTCGTCGATCGGGATCTGCCGCGACTCGCCGAGGCGCTGAGTAAGCCGCTCGGCCGGGAGGCGAAATTCGCGATCCTCAAGGGGCGCAACAACTATCTGTGCCTGAACAAGATCAATAGCGTGATTCCGGACGAGCCGCAGGAGGCGGAGCTGTTCGACGCGTTCGCGATCTCGCGCCTCGGCCGGGAGGTGCAGCGACTCAACGAATGGGCCTCCGATACCGAAACCGGCGACCGGGACGAGCTCGTCCCAGGCGTCACCGACCGGGCCTGGCGGCAGGTCAGCGTGTCGTCGCGGGAATGCCTCGGCAAGTCGCGCTGCCCGTTCGGTCAGGACTGTTTCGCGGAGCGGGCGCGGGCGGAATCGGCGCAGGCCGATGTGGTGGTGACCAATCACGCCCTGCTCGCCATCGACGCGATCAGCGGCATCCAGGTGCTGCCCGAACACGATGTGGTCGTCATCGATGAGGCGCACGAACTGGTCGACCGGGTCACCGGCGTGGCCACCGCGGAACTGGCCGCCTCGGCGATCAGCGCCGCCGCCCGGCGCTGCGCCAAACTCATCGACCAGCAGGAAGTCGACCGGCTCGAGGAGGCCGCCGAGGCCTGGCACACGGTGCTGGACGAACTGCCCGCCGCCCGCTGGGAAGCCATGCCCGCCGGCATCGCGCCGGTACTCGCACTGGTCCGCGATGCCGCCTGGAATGCCCGCACCGCGCTCGCACCCCAGGGCGGCACCACCGCGCAGGGCGATCCGGAGAGCGCTGCCGCCCGCACCCAGGCCCTGGCCGCCATCGACGAGGTGCACGACAGTGCGGTGCGCGCGTTGACCGCCTTCGACGAACCCGATCCGGCCAAGCGCCACGATGTCATCTGGCTGGCCGCCGACGAGATCCGCGGCGTCACCCGGCGCACGCTGCGCATGGCGCCGCTGTCGGTGGGCGGGCTACTGCGCAGCAGACTCTTCGGCACCGCCACCGTCGTGCTGACCTCGGCCACCCTGCAGATCGGCGGCTCCTTCGATGGACTCGCCGTCACCTGGGGTCTGCCCGCGCAGTCGGCAAACCGCAGCGATACCGCGACCGCGAACGGCGCCGAGGCGCCCTCGGACGCCGATGTCGTGCGCTGGAGTTCGCTCGATGTCGGTTCGCCGTTCGACCATGCCAAATCCGGCATCCTGTATGTCGCCAAACATCTGCCCGCACCCGGCCGCGACGGCCTGGCACCGGCCTACCTCGACGAAATCGAGCGGCTGATCACCGCCGCGGGCGGCCGCACACTCGGTCTGTTCTCCTCGATGCGCGCCGCACGCGCGGCCACCGAGGCACTGCGCGAGCGGCTGAACACACCCGTTCTATGTCAAGGGGACGACGCGACCGGGGCACTGGTCCGCAAGTTCGCCGATGACCCGGAGACCTCATTGTTCGGCACGCTGTCGCTGTGGCAGGGCGTCGATGTGCCGGGTCCGTCGCTGAGCCTGGTCATCCTGGATCGGATCCCGTTCCCCCGCCCAGACGATCCGCTGCTGACCGCGCGGCAACGCGCGGTCGAGTCGCGCGGGGGCAATGGCTTCATGACCGTCGCGGCCAATCACGCCGCCCTGCTGCTGGCCCAGGGCACCGGCAGGCTGTTGCGCAGCGTCGATGACCGCGGCGTGGTCGCGATCCTGGATTCTCGTTTGGCGACCGCACGCTACGGCGGCTATCTGCGAGCCTCCCTGCCGCCGTACTGGGAGACCTCGGATCCGGAGGTCGTCACCAAAGCGCTGCGGCGGCTGACCGCCGCAAGCGCCTGAGCAGGCCAAATTGTGATACCACTCACAAAGAGTTCCATTATTTCCAGACAGAAGTAAGTTGAGAATTCGGTACTTCCGGTGGACCCCAATTCCCACATCCGAGGTACCGGCGGTCCCCGCGCCAAGCCCTGCACGCGGCGCGGGGACACCACAAAATCCCTGTCGCCGCCGGTCCGCACATGGAACCGCTTCATAATGACGCATCAGCCGGACATCGACTGTCTCGGCGAATTCTTCATCAGCGCAAGATCTTTGGCCGAAAGTGCGATTTTCGCAGTCACCCGGGCCGACCGCAACGGACGCATCCTCGATTGCCCCTGTGGCGCAGCAAGTTTCACCACGGAGGCCAGTGGAATCGGCGCCAATCGATTGCGCCCCAGATACAGCCGCGGCGCGGCGACCCTCTCGGCCACCGCGCCGCGCCGCGCGTCCTACGAGATCAGAGCGTCCACTTGAGGATCAGCGTGAGCACCGCCGCGATCACGGCCAACACGATAGCGGCCACGCCCCACACGACGCCCTGACGCTGCCAGGGGCGGCCGCTGTCGAGGGAGAACCTGCCGGGGCCGGTGAACGCGACGACCGCGCCGACGGTGGCGAACAGCAGGGGCAGTTCGTAGCCCTTGCCGGTCATCAGCCCGCCGCTCCAGGTGGTGTTGATCGCATTGATCATGGTGCCGAGCACGATGGCCGAGGCCAGCGGCGTCAGCAGACCGAGCACCAGCAGGATGCCGCCGGTGAATTCGCTGAGTCCGGCGAGCGTGCCGAACAGTTTGCCCGGGTTGTAGCCCATCGAATCGAAGGTCGCGGCGTTGCGGCTCCAGCCCATGCCGCTGAACCATCCGAACAGTTTCTGGCCGCCGTGCGCGGCGAGCAGGCCGCCGAAAACGACGCGCAGCAGCACGAGGCCGATATCGGCGGCGGAGTTGTCGAGAGTCGCGGTACTCGAGGCGACGGCGCTGTTGTTGGTCATTGCTGGTCCTCATCCCTGCATTCGGTTCTGTTTAGCCTCGGCAATGAAGCGGACTGCGGTCCGATTATCGCACAGTGCTGCCCAACCGCGCGATCCCTCGACCTTATTCCGCCAGGAAGAAGAAATATCCGAGGAACATCACCAGCAGCGCCCACATCGCCGGATGCACCTCTTTGACGCGCCCCTTCGCGGTCATGACGATCGGGTAGAACAGCATCCCCATCGCAAGCCCGTTCGCGATCGAGTAGGTCAGCGGCATCATGATGACGGTGATGAAGGCCGGGATCGAGTACTCCAGCCGGTTCCAGTCGATCTCGCCGAGCGCGCGGGCCATCAGCACGCCGACCACGATGAGCGCGGGCGCGGTAATGGCGGCAGAACCCGCGACCACCGCGAAGATCGGGTAGCAGAACATCGCGATCAGGAACCAGCCCGCCGTGGTCACGGCGGTCATCCCGGTTCGCCCGCCCGCCGAGACACCCGCGGTCGATTCGACATAGGCGGTGGTGGTGGAGGTGCCGATGACCGCACCCGCCATGGTGCCCACCGAGTCCGCGGCCAGTGCGCTGGCCGCGCGCGGCAGCTTGCCGTCCTTGTCGAGCAGTCCGGCCTGGTTGGCGACGCCGATCAGGGTGCCGGAGCAGTCGAAGAAGTCGACGAACAGCATGGTGAGAATGACGACGGCCATCTGTCCGGTGAAGGCGTCCGGCAGGTGGATGATCGCCTGACCGAAGGTGTGCTCGAGGCCCCTCGGCATCGCGACGACGCCGTGCGGCAGATCGACCAGACCGCTGATCACGCCGACCACCGCGGTGAGCACGATGCCGTACAGCACCGCGCCGTGCCAGCCGATGACCAGGAACACCACGGTCATGACCAGGCCGAACAGCGCGAGCAGCGTCGTGCCCTTGGTGAAGTCGCCGAGAGTGACAAGCGTGGCGTCGCTGTTGACCACGATGCCCGCGTTCTTCAGACCGAGGAACGCCACGAACATGCCGATGCCCGCGCCGACGGCCAGCTTCATCTGCATCGGAATCGCATTGAGAATGCGTTCGCGCACCTTGGTGACCGCGAGCACGAAGAAGATCACACCGGAGAGGAAGGTGCCCGACAGCGCCGCCTGCCACGGGATCCCCATCCCGAGGACCACCGAATACGCGAAGAAGGCGTTGAGGCCCATGCCCGGTGCGAGCGCGATCGGATACCTGGCCCACACACCCATCACCAGCGTGCCGAATACCGCGGCGACGGCCGTGGCGGTGAAAACCGCCTGCATCGGAATGCCCTTGGCGCCGAGCGCGCCCTCGTCGCCGAGCACCGACGGGTTCACCGCGAGCACATAGGACATGGCCAGGAAGGTGATCGTTCCGGCCATCAGCTCACGCTTCATGGTCGAGCCGTTCGAACTGATGCCGAAGTACGCGTCCAGGCGTCCTCGGGTTCGGGTCAGGACGTCGGTGACCATGAGCTCTCCAGTCGAAAAACATGTACGGGGGTGCCAGGGCACGGTAGCCGACAATTCACTGAATCCGAGAACTCGCCCCAGCGGCCATATAGGTTTTCGTGAGCAGTGTCACGGTGGCCATCTCAGACAGATTCATCTAACTTAACTTCGCACGGCGTTTCGCGAGCATCGACGCTCGCATCGGCGACCGGAAAACTTTGAGGGGAAGTAAACGTGCGCAACACTTTTCGCGATCCCGGCATTGCCGACGGCGAGCTGTCCCAGTACGTGGCGACCGTCGGCACCGATCCGACCCAGTACGAGGTATCTTCGCTGGTCGAGCACGATGGCGACGACGCCTACCGAACCCAGCTGACGGTCGATATGGCGAACGACTTCACCATGAAGGTCGAGCAGATCTTCGACCGCACCGGCGGCACTCTGTCCACCCGCAGCTATGTCGCGGAGAGCAAGCTCGGCGACACCCTGGTCAGCCGCGAGGAAGGCAACTTCGACGGCACCGCGCACCTACAGTTCGGCGGCAAGGTCGAACCCTTCCCGAGCCCGCTGACCTCGCTGCTGGGCGGCGCCACCACCTTCCGCGGCCTGGATTTCACCAAGGGCGCCAAGGCCACGATCAACCTGTGGCTCGCCTATTCGATCCACTGGCCCGTGGAGGTCAAGGTGGAAAAGCGCACCACCATCGACGTCCCCGCGGGCAAATTCGACGCCTGGCAGGTCAAGGCCAAACCCAGCTTCGCCCACATCAACGGCCTACTCGACAAGGTCATCCACGGCATCCTCCCCGCCTTCACCCTGCACTTCGACGCCGCCACACCCCACCGCATGCTCCGCTTCAGCTTCCCCACCGGCCCGCTCCCCTGGGACCCCAAGGGCTTGGTCCAACTCGCCAAAGCCTCCGACTAGCCCCAATCTCCGCCGGATCAGGCGCTCGGGGCGATCACCAGGCCCAGTTCGGCATCGCTGGCGAGCAATTCGTTGTGGGGTAGGACGCGGATCGTGTAGCCGACGGCGCCGGAGAGTGGGACCGGGGTTTCGACGGTGAACAGCTCTGCGCCGGAGTCGGATCCGGTGTGGGTCATCGGGAAGGCGGTGATGTCGGAGAGGTCGTCGGTCGGGGAGACTCGGCCGAGTACCGCTTGCACGGTGACGTCGGCGGGGGTGAGGCCGCCGAGGTCGATGCGCGCCGCCAGGGAGAGTTCGGCGCCGATGACCGGGGTGTCCGGGAGGCCCGCGCTATCGACCTGGATGACCTTGACCGAGGGCCAGGCGGCCTCCACTCGGCGGCGGTACTCCGAAATCGCTCGGGCACCGGCGAATTCGTCGACGCGCGCGCGTTGACCGGCGGCCGCGGCGGGGGCGTAGTACTCGACGGAATAGTCGCGGACCATGCGGGAGGCCAGCACCTTCGGCCCGAGGGTTTGCAGGGTGTGGCGCACCATCTCGACCCAGCGCACCGGCATATCGGAGAGATCGCGGTCGTAGAACCGCGGTGCGACCGTGCGTTCGAACAGGTCGTAAAGGGCGGCGGCCTCGAGATCGTCGCGGCGATGTTCGTCGGAGACGCCGTCAGCGGTCGGGATGGCCCAACCGTTTTCACCGTCGTACATCTCATCCCACCAGCCGTCGCGGATGGAGAGATTGAGGCCGCCGTTGAGCGCGGACTTCATACCGGAGGTGCCGCAGGCCTCCTGCGGACGCAGCGGATTGTTCAGCCAGACATCGCAACCCCAGTACAGGTAGCGGGCCATGGACATGTCGTAGTCGGGCAGGAAGACGATGCGGTGGCGCACCTCCGGATCGTCGGCGAAGCGCACGACCTGCTGGATCAGCGCCTTGCCGCCGTCATCGGCCGGGTGGCTCTTACCCGCGACAACCAACTGCATCGGACGATCGGGATGCAGCAGCAGCGCACGCAATCGCTGCGGATCGCGCAGCATCAGCGTCAGCCGCTTGTAGGTCGGCACCCGGCGCGCGAAGCCGACGGTCAGCACATCCGGATCGAAAACGCTATCGACCCAACCCAATTCGGCCGATGCGGCACCGCGCTCCAGCCAGGAGGCCCGCACCCTGCGACGCACCTCCGCGACGAGAGTGGCCCGCAACGTATTCCGGGTCGACCACAGCTCACCCAGATCGATATCGCGCAGCTTCTCCCAGCCGCGGGCCTCTTCGACCAGCTCGGGTCCGATGTGTTCGCGTGCCTTGTCGAACCATTCGCGCGCCGCCCAGGTCGGCGCGTGCACACCGTTGGTGACCGAACCGATCGGTACCTCGGTCGCATCGAAGCCCGGCCACAGCGCCGCGAACATGGCGCGGCTGACCTCGCCGTGCAGTTCGGAAACACCGTTGGCGCGCTGGGCGAGTCGCAGACCCATATGCGCCATATTGAATACCGACGGATCCGATTCCCGGCCGAGCGCCACAATGCGATCGATGGAAAGGCCTGGCAGCATCGCGGATTCGGATTCACCGTGACCACCGCCGAAATACCTGCGCACCAACGGCATCGGGAACCGATCGATACCCGCGGGCACCGGCGTATGCGTGGTGAACACCGTCGCCGCCCGCACCGCGGCCAGCGCGGTATCGAAATCCAGTCCGGTCGAGACGAATTCACGGACCCGCTCGACGCCGAGGAATCCGGCGTGGCCCTCGTTCATGTGGAAGACATCGGGATCGGGCAGTCCGGTCGCACGCGTGTAGGCGCGCACCGCCCGCACCCCGCCGATACCCGCCAGGATCTCCTGTTTGATCCGATGGTCCTGGTCGCCGCCGTAGAGCCGGTCGGTCACCGCGCGCAACTCCGGATCGTTCTCGGCGATATCGGAATCCAGCAGCAGCAATGGCACCCGCCCGACCTGTGCGATCCACACCCGCGCCCGCAGCACCCGCTGATCGGGCATCGCCACATGGATCAGCACCGGCGAACCGTCGGTGGTCAGCAACCGCAGCGGCAGCCCCTGCGGGTCCAGCGCCGGATAGTGCTCGCTCTGCCAGCCATCCGCGGTCAGTGACTGCCGGAAATAACCGGAGCGATATAGCAATCCGACGCCGATCAGCGGCAACCCCAGATCGGATGCGGCCTTCAGATGATCACCGGCGAGAATCCCGAGCCCGCCCGAGTAGTTCGGAAGCACCTCGGTAACACCGAATTCCATCGAGAAGTACGCGATCCCGCGCACGCCGGGCGCACCGGTCTGCCGCTGGAACCAGCCCGGCCGCGTCAGATAGTCGCGCAGGTCCGCGGCAGCGGCATCGACCCGGCCGACATAGTCCGCGTCGTCGGCGAGTTCGTCCAGCCGCGTCGCGGGCACCTCCCCCAGCATCCGCACCGGATCGTGGCCCAGTTCGCGCCACAACTCGGGATCGAGCTCAGCGAACAGATCCTGGGTCGGCCAATGCCACGACCAGCGCAGATTCGTGGAAAGTTCGCCCAGGGCCGCCAAACGCTCGGGCAGATGGGCACGGACGGTGAAACGACGAAGTGCCTTCACGTGCGGAACCCTACCGAACGCCGCGTCCCCTGGTGGCGCCGGCGACGCAGGTCACTGGTCAGGACCTCATCCGGACCCGAAAACGGCTCGCGGCCGCCCCGCGCGGATGGCAGCATCGGCTGATGCCGCCCTGGATCGATGTGCTTCCCCAGTTCCTGCTGGCCTGTCTCATTCTTGCCGCACTGCCCGGACCCGCGACCGCGCTGTTCCTGCAACGTGCGGTGCGCGACGGTCGCGCGGCGGGCCTGGCCGCGGTCGCCGGGAACGAGATCGGAGTGTTCGGTTGGACGCTCGCCGGTGGCGCGGGGCTGTCGGTGCTGCTGGTCGCCAACCGGTTCATGAACGTTGCGGTGCACGTCATCGGGGCGCTGGTGCTGATCTGGCTGGGCGTGCAGGCCTGGCGCGGGGCGCGCGGCCACGACGAATTCGGCAGCAATATGACCAAGATGCTGCCGACGGGCCGCACCCCCGGTTCGGCCTTCCGCGCCGCGCTGATCTCGATCGCGGCCAACCCGAAGGCGGCCGTCTTCGGGCTCACCATCCTGCCGCAGTTCCTGCCCTCGACCGGCCCGGTGTTGCCGACCGCGCTGATTCTCGCGGCCATTCAGTTGGTCATCGATACGGCCTGGTGCGTCGGCATTGTGTTGGCGGCCGATCGGGCCGGGACCTGGCTGCGTCGTACCGGCATCCGCCAGCGGGTGGAACGCGCCCTCGGCGCGATCCTGGTCGCGCTCGGCCTCGGTCTGGCGGCCGACGCACGCTGATCGGCGACCAACCGGCCCGCACCCGGTAGGTTGGTCGACGTGACCGGCCGCATCGCCATCGATGACACCGCCCCGTCCATTCCCGGCGGCCGCCCGGCCAAGGCCGTGGTGGGCGAGGTCTTTCCAGTGCGCACCGTGGTCTGGCGCGAGGGGCATGAAGCCGTCTCCGCCACCCTCGCGGTGCGCGGCCCCGGATCCTCGCGGATCACCCGTATTCGCATGACACCGGACTACGAGCCCGACGTCTTCAATGCCACCTTCGTGCCCAACCTGCCCGGCGCGTGGACCTACCGCATCGAGGGCTGGGGCGATCCGATCGCCACCTGGCGGGCAGCGGTGGAAGTGAAGTTGGCGGTCGGGCAGAGCGCCGCCGACCTGGACAACGACCTCGAGCTCGGCGCCCGGCTGTTCGAGCGCGCCGCCCAAGCCCTGCCGAAGAAGCAGTTCGAGCGATTGCGCGCGGCCGCGGCGGCGCTGCGCAGCGATGAGCAGTTGCCCGCCCGCGTCGCGCCCGCCTTCGGCAGCGAGGTCGCCGAGATTCTGCGCGCTACGCCGTTGCGGGACATAGTCACTCGCGGCCCGCAGCACACCGTGCAGGTGGAACGGCAACGCGCCCTCTACGGTTCGTGGTACGAGTTCTTCCCGCGCTCGACCGGCGGCCGCGATGCCATGGGCAACCCGATCCACGGCAATTTCGCCACCGCAGCAAAGGAATTGCCGCGCATCGCGGGCATGGGTTTCGACGTGATCTACCTGCCGCCCATCCACCCGATCGGCGAAATCAACCGCAAGGGCCGCAATAACACGCTCGCCGCCGAACCCGGTGACGTCGGCTCCCCATGGGCGATCGGCTCGAAGGACGGCGGACACGACGCGATCCACCCCGCACTCGGCACCACCGCCGACTTCGCCGAATTCGTCGCCACCGCAACCGAACTCGGCCTGGAAGTGGCCCTCGACCTGGCCCTGCAGTGCGCACCGGATCACCCGTGGGTCGCCGCGCACCCGGAGTGGTTCACCACGCTGCCGGACGGCACCATCGCCTACGCCGAGAATCCGCCGAAGAAGTACCAGGACATCTACCCGGTCAACTTCGACAACGATCCGGACGGGCTGTACGCGGAGGTGCTGCGCGTCGTGCGGCACTGGATCGGCTTGGGCGTCAAGATCTTCCGAGTCGACAACCCGCACACCAAGCCCGCCGACTTCTGGGAATGGCTGATCGCGACGGTGCGACGCACCGATCCCGACGTGATCTTCCTGTCCGAGGCGTTCACCCGACCGGCCCGGCTCTACGGTCTGGCCCGACGCGGATTCAGCCAGTCCTATACGTACTTCACCTGGCGCGTCGCCAAATGGGAGCTGACCGAATTCGGCAACGAGCTGGCCGCCAAGGCCGACGAGGCCAGACCGAATCTGTTCGTCAACACCCCCGACATCCTGCACGAGAGCCTGCAGCACGGCGGTCCGGGCATGTTCGCCATCCGCGCGGTGCTGGCCGCCACCCTGGCCCCGACCTGGGGCGTCTACTCCGGATTCGAACTCTTCGAACATCAGGCGGTGCGGCCCGACAGCGAGGAGTACCTGGATTCGGAAAAGTACGAACTGCGCCCGCGCCCGTTCGCCGAGGCGCTGGCGCGCGGCGAATCGTTGGAGCCGTGGCTCACTCGGCTCAACGAGATCCGCCGCGCGCACCCGGCGCTACAGCAGCTGCGGTGCATCCACTTCCACTACGTGGACAACGATGCGCTGCTCGCCTATTCGAAGATCGATCCGGTCAGCGGCGATGCCGTGCTGGTCGTGGTGAACCTGAATCCCTATGGCGCCGAATGGGGCATGCTCTCGCTCGACCTGCCCGCGATCGGCCGCGAATGGCATGACCATCCGGTGGTATTCGACGAGGTCAGCGGCGAGGAATACCACTGGGCGCAGACGAATTACGTGCGGCTGGATCCCACGCACGCGGTCGCCCACATCCTCACACTGCCCGCGGTGCCGCAGCGGGCACGCACGGAACTGGCCTTCCGGAGGACGCTTCGATGAAGCGCCGGGATCTGATGTTGCTCGCGGCGGGCACCCATCCCGACCCGCATACCGTGCTCGGCGCGCATCCGCATCCGGACGGCACCGTCGTGCGGGTGCTGCGCCCGCATGCCGATACGGTGTTCGCCCGGGTCGGCGGTGTCGATCACCCGCTGGAGCCGTTGGGACACGGCGTCTTTACCGGCGTCGTCCCGCATCCCGATCTGATGGACTACCGAATCGTCACCAATTATCAAGGCGGGCAGACGATCATCAGCGCGGACGGCTACCGCTTCCTGCCCACCGTCGGTGAGCTCGATCTGCATCTCATCGGCGAGGGCCGCCACGAACACCTGTGGGAAGTGCTCGGGGCGCACCCACGCCACTACACCACCCTCGATGGCGACGTGGACGGCACCTCCTTCGCCGTCTGGGCGCCGAATGCCCGCGGCGTCACCGTGATCGGGGATTTCGACGGGTGGAGCGGAAATACCGCGCCGATGCGGTCGCTGGGATCCTCCGGCGTGTGGGAGGTCTTCATCCCCGGCGTCGGGGTGGGCGCCAAGTACAAATACCGGGTGCACGGCGCGGACGGGCGGACCGTCGATCACGCCGATCCGCTGGCCTTCGCGACCGAAATGCCGCCCGCCACCGCATCCGTCGTCACGCAGAGCGCCTACACCTGGTCCGACAGCGAATGGGTCGCCACCCGCGAACGCACCGACCCGACCCGCGCGCCGATGAGCGTCTACGAGGTGCACCTCGGCTCGTGGCGGCCGGGCCTCGGCTATCGCGAATTGGCCGATCAGCTGGCCGATTACGTGCACGCAGCCGGATTCACCCATATCGAACTGCTGCCGATCGCCGAGCATCCGTTCGGCGGTTCCTGGGGTTACCAGGTCACCTCCTACTACGCGCCCACCGCCCGCTTCGGCTCCCCCGACGACTTGCGCGCCTTCGTCGACCGCATGCACGCCGCCGGCATCGGCGTACTCCTCGACTGGGTGCCCGCCCACTTCCCCCGCGACGAATGGGCACTGGCCCGCTTCGACGGCACCGCGCTCTACGAGCACGCCGACCCGCGCCGCGGCGAGCAACTCGACTGGGGCACTTATATTTTCGACTTCGGCCGCAACGAAGTGCGCAACTTCCTGGTCGCCAACGCGCGGTACTGGATCGAGGAATTCCACATCGACGGCCTGCGCGTCGACGCGGTCGCCTCCATGCTGTACCTGGATTACTCACGCGCCGAAGGAGATTGGGAACCCAACGTGCACGGCGGCCGGGAGAACCTGGAGTCCGTCGACTTCCTGCAGGAACTGAACGAAACCGTGCACCGGCACCACCCCGGCGTCGTCACCATCGCCGAGGAATCCACCACCTGGCCCGGTGTCACCCGCGGCGCCGATGTCGGCGGCCTCGGCTTCACCATGAAGTGGAATATGGGCTGGATGCACGACACCCTCGGCTACCTGGGCCGCGACCCGATCCACCGCTCCTGGCACCACAACGAGATCACCTTCTCGCTGGTGTACGCGTGGAGCGAGAACTACGTGCTGCCCATCAGCCACGACGAGGTCGTGCACGGTAAGGGCACCCTCTGGACCAGAATGCCCGGCGACGACTTCACCAAGGCGGCGGGCGTGCGCACGCTACTGGCCTATATGTGGGCCCATCCCGGTAAGCAATTGCTGTTCATGGGACAGGATTTCGGCCAGTTCCGGGAATGGTCACACGACCGCGGCCTGGACTGGTACGAACTGGAAAACCCACTGCACCAGGGCATTACGACCGCCGTCCGGGACCTGAACGCGGTTTACCGCGCGCACCCAGCGCTGTGGAGCCAGGACACCAGCCCCGGCGGCTACTCCTGGATACAGGCCGACGACCGCGAGAACAATGTGATCGCCTTCCTGCGCTACGGCTCCGACGGCTCGGTCATCGCCTGCGTCTTCAACTTCTCCGGCTCGGTGCACGGCGAATACCGCGTCGGTCTGCCGAGCACCGGCACCTGGCGTGAAATCCTCAATACCGACGCAGTCGAATACGGCGGCTCCGGCATCGGAAATCTGGGCGGCGTCAAGGCAACCGACGACCCCTGGCACGGCCGCCCGGCCTCGGCCACCGTGGCCCTGGCACCGAACACCGCGGTCTGGCTCGCCCCGGAGCCATAAGCTCCGGGCCGGTACGAGCGCGCCAGCAGCGATCAGTACAGCGCGGCAGCGAGCTTGCGGCGCGCGGCCACCACGAAAGGCTCTGCCGGATCGAACAATTCGAAGAGTTCGAGCAGTCGCGTACGCGCCTTGGTGCGGTCGTCGCCCGCGGTCTTCTTGATCACGGCGATCAACCGGTCGAACGAGGCCTCCGGCTGCTGGTGCAGCAGCTCCACGTCGGCGGCGTCGAGGGCCGCGTCGACGTTGGCCGGATCGCCGTCCGCGGCGGCGATGGCGGAGTCCGGGAGCGCCTGGGCACGGGACAGGAAGCGCAACTGACGCAGCGCGCTCTTTGCCTCCTCATTGCCCGGCTCGGCGGCGATGATGGCCTCATAGGCCGCTTCCGCACCGGCGATGTCGCCGCGCTCCAGCGCGGCCTCCGCGGCGGTGAAACGCGGGTCCTCGGCGGGCTGCTGCTGTTCGCCGCCCTCGAGCTGGCCACCGACCGCCTCGACGACCGCACTCAGCCACTGCCGGACCTGCGGCTCGGGCTGGGCGCCCTCGAAATCCGCGATCGGACGGCCACCGGCCACCGCGATCACGGTCGGAATGCCCTTCACGCCGAATGCCTGGGCGATCCGCATATTGGCCTCGGCCTCGACCGTCGCCAGGTCCCACGCGCCCGCGCCCTCCGCGACGAGCCGCTCCAGCGTCCGTACCAGCTCGACACTGCCCGGGCTGCGCTGCGAATACAGCGCGACGACCACCGGCACCTGGGTCGAGCGGCGCAGCACCTTCGTTTCGAAATCGGCCTCGGAGACGGCGTAATCGCCGCCCTCGCCACCCGACGACGCCCCGGCCGGGGGCTGCTTCAGGCTGGACAGATCCACCGCACCGGACATAGCGGCGGCGACGGCTGGCGAAGGGCGGCGTGCAGCAGGTCGAGTCACGGTTTCCAGTTTGTCACGGCGTGACCGACGCCGGGGCTCCGGCGTCGCCGGAAGCGACCTCGCTCAGCTCACCGAGCTTGCCCGCGCGCACCGCCCACACCTCGAACAGCACGGTGAAGAACGGCGGAATGCTCGACAGCAGCGCCAGCACCGTGGTCTTGGTGTTCCAGGCCAGCTCGCGGGCCGCGAGGATCGCGGTGATGACGAACAGGACGAAGATGATGCCGTGCGTCATCCCGAACACCTTGACCGGCCACAGGACCGGTTCGGGCAGGCGCTTGAACACCATGCCGACGATCAGGAAAACCCAGGAGATCGCCTCCAGCACGGCGATGAAGCGGAACCGCTTGGCCACGGTGCTCAAGTCGAAGAAATTGCCCATGGCCACCATTGTGCCGGACTGCTACGACGGGTCGTAGTTGAACCGGTCACACCTCGGCCCGCAGACCCCGTCGACCCGGTATATGCCGAGCCGACGGAGACGAGAACTACACCTTGATGATCAGGGCGTCACCCTGACCGCCGCCACCGCACAGGGCAGCCGCGCCGATGCCGCCGCCGCGCCGCTTCAGCTCCAGCGCCAGGTGCAGCAGGATGCGTGCACCGGACATGCCGAGCGGGTGGCCGATGGCGATCGCGCCACCGTTGACGTTCACCTTCTCCGGATCGATGCCCAACTTGCGGGTGGAGGCGATGCCGACCGCCGCGAACGCCTCGTTGATCTCCACCAGATCCAGCTCGGCGGGCGAAATGCCTTCGCGCGCACAGGCCTTGGCGATCGCGTTGGCGGGCTGATCCTGCAGCGTCGAATCCGGACCGGCGACAACGCCCGCGGCGCCGATCTCGGCGATCCAGCTCAGCCCCAGCTCCTCGGCCTTGGCCTTGCTCATCACGACCACCGCGGCCGCGCCGTCGGAGATCTGCGAGGCGGTGCCCGCGGTGATGGTGCCGTCCTTGCGGAAGGCCGGGCGCAGCTTGGCCAGCGATTCGACGGTGGTGTCCGCACGGATGCCCTCGTCGGCGCTCACCATGATCGGATCGCCCTTGCGCTGCGGCACCGCGACCGGAACCACCTCGTCATCGAAGACGCCGTTCTTCCAAGCGGCCGCCGCACGCTGATGCGAGGCCGCCGCGAACGCGTCCTGCGCCTCCCGGCTGACCGGCTCGGTGTCGTTGCGCTGTTCGGTCAGCGCACCCATCGGCTGGTCGGTGAAGATGTCGTGCAGACCGTCGTAGGCCATGCTGTCGCGCAGCGTCACATCGCCGTATTTGTAACCCTCCCTGCTCCTTTCGAGCAGATGCGGGGCCTGGCTCATCGATTCCTGGCCACCGGCGACGACGATCTCGTACTCGCCGGCGCGGATCAGCTGGTCCGCGAGCGCGATCGCGTTGATACCGGACAGGCACACCTTGTTGACCGTCAGCGCGGGCACATCCATCGGGATACCCGCCGCGACCGCCGCCTGCCGGGCCGGGATCTGCCCCGCGCCCGCGGTGAGCACCTGGCCCATGATCACGTAGTCGACCTGCTCCGGCACGACACCGCCCTTCTCCAGCGCCGCCTTGATGGCGAAACCGCCCAGGTCGGAACCGCTGAAGTCCTTCAGACCCCCGAGCAGCCGACCGACCGGGGTACGCGCACCGGAGACGATCACGGTTGTGGTCACGACGAGCCTCGCATTCATTGATCGGAACAGCGCCGCGCACTACGTGCGGCACTGAGCACGCGCGACGTCAACCTTTGTACTCAACGGTAGCTTGTCCTGCCAGACCCCCCTATACCAGGTACGCGGCGCCCTCGTCGCCTGCGCTCGGCCGAGCGCAAGGGACTAATGACGGCCTTTCGGCCGGCTGTGTTCGATCAGGCGCTACGTTCGAGTGGTGAGCAACCTAAACGACCCGTCGAACTTCATACCCGGCGACTACGTCGTCGCCGTCGACCACGTCGGCATCGCCGTGCCGGACCTGGATGCCGCAATCGCCTGGTATGCCGAGAATCTCGGCATGATCGAGACCCATCGCGAGGTCAACGAGGCCCAAGGTGTGCACGAGGCGATGCTGTCATTGCCCGGCGCACCCGACGGCGCGACTGCTCTGCAGTTGCTAGCGCCCCTGAACGCCGACTCGACGATCGCCAAGTTCATCGACCGCAGCGGGCCGGGACTGCAGCAACTCGCCTATCGGGTCACCGATATCGAGGCCGTCTCCACTTATCTTCGTGATCGGGGTCTGCGTTTGCTGTACGACGCACCTCGGCACGGAACCGCCGATTCCCGCATCAATTTCATTCACCCGAAGGATGCTGGCGGTGTGCTGATCGAGTTGGTCGAGCCGAACGCGAATGTTACGCACTAGTATCAAGATCGGGCCCGAAAAACTCGTCCCGATCACATTCGCGGTCGAGTCACCATGAGGTGCAAGTAGGCTGTAGTTTGTGTGCCATGTCGTCACCTGAGTCCGATCGCAATCGCTTCGTTGCACTGCCCTTCACCGTTGTGCGCAAGGGTTATGCGCAAGACGAGGTACGCAACTACTTCGACCGTTTCGATGCCGAGTTAAGGGTCACCGCCACAGATCGGGATGCCGCTGCGGCGCAAGCCCGTAACCTCGCCAGCCAGCTGGAGGACGCGCGGGACGAGATCGACGAACTCCGTAAGGAAGTCGATCGCCTTTCGGTTCCGCCGACCACTGCGGAAGGCATGTCCGACCGCATCTCCCGGATGCTGCGCCTGGCTTCCGACGAGGCTTCCGAGGTGCGCGCCCTGGCGCAGGCCGAGGCGGCGGAAATGGTGTCGATCGCCGAGCAGCAGGCCACCGAAATGCGTGGCAAGTACGAATCGCTGCTCGCCGAGACCAAGGAGAAGCGCGAGGCGCTCGAAATCGAATTCGAGCAGACCCTGGCGAATGCGCGTACCGAATCCGCCAAGATCATCGAGGCCGCCCAGGCCGAGGCCGACCGCCTCGGCAAGGAAGCCGACGCCAAGCGCAAGGCAACCCAGCAGGACTTCGAAGCCACCATGGCGGAGCGTCGCACCAAGCTCACCCGCGCCATGGAGGAGCTCGAGGCCACCAGCCGCGCCGAGGCCGCTCAGCGGATCAAGGACGCGACCGACGAGTCCAACCGCCTCATCACCTCCGCCACCCAGACCTCCGAGCGCAAGATCGCGCACGCGAAGGAACTGGCCGAGGAGATGCGCGTGCTGCGCGGCCGGGTGCTCGCCCAGCTGCTCGGAATCCGCGGTCAGCTCGACTCGGTGCCCGCCATGCTCGCGGCGGTCAACCGGGAAAGCGAACTGCTGGACGGTGTTCCGGATCAGCGCAAGTCGATCGGCGGCGGCACCAAGTCGGTCACCGGTGGTTCGCGCACCAAGGCGATCCCCGAGGTCTCGGCCGAGGAAGACGACATCGACGCCGACGAGCGCGAGAACGCCGAAATCACCAACTGACACCGGCGGGCTGAGCGGCGACAAACGCAACACCCCAACCGAATTCACACCGAAGGCCGTCCCGGATCCGGGACGGCCTTCCTAATGCGCGGGATGAGGGCCGCAGTGCCCCAAGGCTATTCACGACCAGCGCCGCGTAATCCGCCGTGTCCGACGGCCGTTCCAGCACCCGCGGTGCCAGTGCCTGCGGTCGTCCTCACCGCCGTCGACCGCCCACGCGACGATATGCGCTACGCCGGGCGGGATTTCGTGATCGCAACCCGGGCAGCGATAGGTTTTGATCGCCCGCCCGCCCGCAATGGTCCGCACGACGTACATATCGTCGGTATCCGGCCCCGCTTCCTGTCGACCGAACACATCGCCGATCGGCGAGCCGCCCGACTGCGAGCGGCCCACCTGGCGTTCGGTCCGCGGTTTTCGTCGGGGCATGCCATAAGCCTAGGTCGTGGCCCAGCGCACACCGCGCACAGTCCGTCCCATCCCGCGCACGCTTTCGCCCGCCGCGCACCTTTCCCCGGCGACTCCGCGCGCGGCAGGCGAATTTATGCGTGGCGCGGGAATGGGACTAGAAGAGGCGGAATTCGTTGCTCTCTGTGCCTCGTAGGGCGTCGTAGTCGAGGGTCAGGCAGCGGATGCCGCGGTCCTCGGCGAGGGTGCGGGCCTGCGGCTTGATCTGCTGGGCGGCGAAGACGCCCGCCACGGGGGCGAGGAGCGGATCGCGGTTCAGCAGTTCGAGGTAGCGGGTGAGCTGTTCGACGCCGTCGATCTCGCCGCGGCGCTTGATCTCGACGGCCACGGTGGCGCCGTCGGCGTCGCGGCAGAGCAGGTCCACCGGGCCGATCGCGGTCATGTACTCGCGGCGGATCAGCGTGTAGCCCGCGCCGAGGGTCTGCACATGTTCGGCGAGCAGCTCCTGAAGATGAGCCTCCACACCGTCTTTCACCAAACCGGGGTCGACGCCCAGCTCGTGCGAGGAGTCGTGCTCGATATCCTCGATGGTGATGCGCAGTTCCTCACCCGCCTTATTGGTGACCACCCAGAAGGCCTTCGCCCCCTCGGGTACCGCGTCACCATCGCGCTCCTCCAACCAGCACGGCGGGCTCATCCAGTTCAGCGGCTTATACGAGCCGCCGTCGGAATGCACGAGGACCGAGCCATCCGCTTTGATCAGCAGCAATCGGCGGGCCATCGCGAGATGGGCGGTGAGTCGCCCTACGTAGTCGACCTGACAGCGAGCAATCACTAGGCGCACCCAAGCACTGTAGGCGAGTGCCCGGTCTCGCTTGGCGTCAGCCCTGTCGCATCGAACTGTCAGCCCATGAGCAAGATGGCCGCGAGGATCGCGCTCACGGCGAGCAGGCCGGATTCGACCCTGGTGAGTCTGCGGGTCGACGCCGCTTTGGCCCGGATCATGCCGAAGCCGACGGCTGTCCCGATACCGAAGGCCACCAGGTGGCCGACATTGGTGAAGGTCTGTTCGATCAACACGCCTTCGGCGGCGACAATGAACCACACAGTGGCCCAGGCAATTCGCCACTGATGCGGGATGGCGACAACGATCGCACCGATCAACGCCATGGCGCCGTAGCTGACGCCGACGTCCTGCGCCCAGCGGATGCTGGCAGGCAACCAGTCTGCCTCGATCGCGATCCACAGACCGGCCGCGACCAGGAGTGTGGCACCGATATGTCCGGCCAGGAATACACGCACCATATGCACCGCGCCGAAGCGCAGCTCCGCAAGGGCGAGCAGACAACCGAGCAACGGAATCAGCACCCAGGCGGCACTCACATCACCGATCACCAGCGCGCTCGAAAACACGGTGCCGACGTGGCCGTTCAGCAGATTGTGCAGGTTCGTGCTGGCGTGCAGCACCATCCTCGTCTGCGCGGAATCGCTCAGCGCGGAGAAGACCACGGTGACAGCGACGAGGGCCGCCAGATATCCGAACGTCGCCGGGAGCCTCAGTTGCCACAAGCGTGACCGAAGCGGTCTGAGGGGATCGACCGGCGCGCGGTCGGCGGTTGTCGTCGCTGCGACCATCAACACCTCCATTTGCGTCGACGCCCTCCTGCCCAGAGGATGCCCGCGTCGACTATTACTTTCTGTCTTTCTCCATCATGCGTGATCAAACCGCGCACAGGCAGATTGTTCCCTGTGAGATTGCTCCAAAACCTCGTCCAACCCCTCGGGTAGCACGGCCGGTCGCTCTCACTTCGGCGTACAAAACAGCGGGTGCGGATATCGAAGCACATGACTATGAGCAGCACGCAAAAAGGCCCCCAACTGCTGTTGGGGGCCTTTCGCAAGGATGTTCCGGCGGTGTCCTACTCTCCCACACCCTGTCGAGTGCAGTACCATCGGCGCTGGTGGCCTTAGCTTCCGGGTTCGGAATGGGACCGGGCGTTTCCCCACCGCTATAGCCGCCGTAACTCTATGAAACTGTCACAGAGAGCACCCACACCCACCCCAGGGGGTTTGTGTGGTGCATCTGTATCTGTGTGTTGTTTCAGATACCGCACAGTGGACGCGTAGCTTCTTTGTTGGTAAGTCCTCGGCCGATTAGTACCAGTCACCTACACCCGTTACCGGGCTTCCAGTTCTGGCCTATCAACCCCATGGTCTGTGGGGGGCCTTAACCACTCGAAGGTGGTGAGAAACCTCATCTTGGAACAGGCTTCCCGCTTAGATGCTTTCAGCGGTTATCCCTTCCGAACGTAGCTAACCAGCAGTGCCCTTGGCAGGACAACTGGCACACCAGAGGTTCGTCCGTCCCGGTCCTCTCGTACTAGGGACAGCCTTCCTCAAGTTTCTGACGCGCGCGGCGGATAGAGACCGAACTGTCTCACGACGTTCTAAACCCAGCTCGCGTGCCGCTTTAATGGGCGAACAGCCCAACCCTTGGGACCTACTCCAGCCCCAGGATGCGACGAGCCGACATCGAGGTGCCAAACCATCCCGTCGATATGGACTCTTGGGGAAGATCAGCCTGTTATCCCCGGGGTACCTTTTATCCGTTGAGCGACACCGCTTCCACTTGCCGGTGCCGGATCACTAGTCCCGACTTTCGTCCCTGCTCGAGCTGTCACTCTCACAGTCAAGCTCCCTTGTGCACTTGCACTCGACACCTGATTGCCAACCAGGCTGAGGGAACCTTTGGGCGCCTCCGTTACATTTTAGGAGGCAACCGCCCCAGTTAAACTACCCACCAGGCACTGTCCCTGAACCAGATCATGGTCCGAGGTTAGAAGTCCAATACGATCAGAGTGGTATTTCAACGATGACTCCACCAACACTGGCGTGCCAGCTTCACAGTCTCCCACCTATCCTACACAAACCGTACCGAACACCAATACCAAGCTATAGTGAAGGTCCCGGGGTCTTTTCGTCCTGCCGCGCGTAACGAGCATCTTTACTCGTAATGCAATTTCGCCGAGTCTGTGGTTGAGACAGCAGAGAAGTCGTTACGCCATTCGTGCAGGTCGGAACTTACCCGACAAGGAATTTCGCTACCTTAGGATGGTTATAGTTACCACCGCCGTTTACCGGGGCTTAAATTCTCAGCTTCGCACCCCGAAGGGCGCTAACCGGTCCTCTTAACCTTCCGGCACCGGGCAGGCGTCAGTCCGTATACATCGTCTTACGACTTCGCACGGACCTGTGTTTTTAGTAAACAGTCGCTTCTCTCTGGTCTCTGCGACCACACCCAGCTCAGACCGCAAGGGCCATCACCAGACGTGGTCCCCCTTCTCCCGAAGTTACGGGGGCATTTTGCCGAGTTCCTTAACCACAGTTCTCTCGATCGCCTCAGTATTCTCTACCTGACCACCTGTGTCGGTTTGGGGTACGGGCCGTGTACCAACTCACTAGAGGCTTTTCTCGGCAGCATAGGATCACTGAATTCACCTCAATCGGCTACGCATCACCTCTCAGGCTCAATGTTGTGCGGATTTGCCTACACAACGCCCTACAGGCTTACACCAGTACAACCACTGACTGGCCCAGCTACCTTCCTGCGTCACCCCATCGCTTGACTACTACAGCAGGGGTCGTGCGCAGCCCCATCCAGCTTCCCGAAGGAAGTCTTTCAGGTTTTGGGCACTTAGCACCACTGATTCGCCATTGGGCGCGGATACACGGGTACGGGAATATCAACCCGTTGTCCATCGACTACGCCTGTCGGCCTCGCCTTAGGTCCCGACTCACCCTGGGCGGATTAACCTGGCCCAGGAACCCTTGGTCATTCGGCGGACGAGTTTCTCACTCGTCTTTCGCTACTCATGCCTGCATTCTCACTCGCATAGCCTCCACGGCTGGATCACTCCGCCGCTTCCATGGCTACACGACGCTCCCCTACCCATCCACACCACTGGAAGAAGATCCGTAGACCAACCTCGGTGTTATGTGTGAATGCCGCGGCTTCGGCGGTGTACTTGAGCCCCGCTACATTGTCGGCGCAGAATCACTTGACCAGTGAGCTATTACGCACTCTTTCAAGGGTGGCTGCTTCTAAGCCAACCTCCTGGTTGTCTTCGCGACTCCACATCCTTTTCCACTTAGTACACGCTTAGGGGCCTTAGCCGGCGATCTGGGCTGTTTCCCTCTCGACTACGAAGCTTATCCCCCGCAGTCTCACTGCCACGCTCTCACACACCGGCATTCGGAGTTTGGCTGATTTCGGTAAGCTTGTAGGCCCCCTAGACCATCCAGTAGCTCTACCTCCGGTGTGAAACACGTGACGCTGCACCTAAATGCATTTCGGGGAGAACCAGCTATCACGGAGTTTGATTGGCCTTTCACCCCTACCCACAGCTCATCCCCTCAGTTTTCAACCTAAGTGGGTTCGGGCCTCCACGACGTCTTACCGTCGCTTCACCCTGGCCATGGGTAGATCACTCCGCTTCGGGTCTAGAACATGCGACTGGAAACGCCCTATTCGGACTCGCTTTCGCTACGGCTACCCCACACGGGTTAACCTCGCCACATGCCACTAACTCGCAGGCTCATTCTTCAAAAGGCACGCCATCACCCACCCACCCGAAGGTGGCGCAGGCCCTGACGGATTGTAAGCGCACGGTTTCAGGTACTATTTCACTCCCCTCCCGGGGTACTTTTCACCTTTCCCTCACGGTACTAGTCCGCTATCGGTCACCAGGGAGTATTCAGGCTTACCGGGTGGTCCCGGCAGATTCACAGCAGATTTCACGGGCCCGCTGCTACTCGGGCACTTTTCACGAGAGCCAAGAAGTTTTCGTTTACCGGACTATCACCGTCTATGGCAGGCCGTTCCAGACCACTTCAACTAACAACTTGGTTTCTAACTCTCGCTCATCACGGCAGTGATGAGAAGAAAAGCCCCACTACCCCACACGGACAACGACTGCCGTCTATCACATCCGCATGGTTTAGCCTCATCCGCTTTCGCTCGCCACTACTCACGGAATCACTATTGTTTTCTCTTCCTGTGGGTACTGAGATGTTTCACTTCCCCACGTTCCCTCCACACACCCTATATATTCAGATGCGGGTAACACGACATCACTCGTGCTGGGTTTCCCCATTCGGAAATCCTCGGATCTCAGCTCGGTTGACAGCTCCCCGAGGCTTATCGCAGCCTCCTACGTCCTTCATCGGCTCCTGGTGCCAAGGCATCCACCGTACGCTCTTAAACACTTACTAACAAAGATGCTCGCGTCCACTGTGCAGTTCTCAAACAACACACCCACTCAAACCCCAACCCCGCACCAGCAGAAGACCTTTCAGCCTTCCCGGTATGACAGGAGATCCGAGCGGATCGTTATCTTGCCTGGAAAGAACGCCTGTTCTTTCAGGACCCAACAGTGTGTCGATATATTCACCGCGACCAACCACACAGGATTGATCGAATGCGATAAAGCTTGTCAGCGTTCCACCCATGAGCGTCCGCAGTTCTACATGTGAGAACTAAACGGTCTCTGACGCGGTCGAGGACGACTGTTCGAACCGACCAGCGTAGAAGTGCTCCTTAGAAAGGAGGTGATCCAGCCGCACCTTCCGGTACGGCTACCTTGTTACGACTTCGTCCCAATCGCCAATCCCACCTTCGACGGCTCCCTCCACAAGGGTTAGGCCACCGGCTTCGGGTGTTACCGACTTTCATGACGTGACGGGCGGTGTGTACAAGGCCCGGGAACGTATTCACCGCAGCGTTGCTGATCTGCGATTACTAGCGACTCCAACTTCACGGGGTCGAGTTGCAGACCCCGATCCGAACTGAGACCGGCTTTAAGGGATTCGCTCCACCTCACGGTATCGCAGCCCTCTGTACCGGCCATTGTAGCATGTGTGAAGCCCTGGACATAAGGGGCATGATGACTTGACGTCGTCCCCACCTTCCTCCGAGTTGACCCCGGCAGTCTCTCACGAGTCCCCGCCATTACGCGCTGGCAACATAAGATAAGGGTTGCGCTCGTTGCGGGACTTAAC
>NZ_JBKBET010000008.1:0-143138 GCF_048910785.1 Nocardia nepalensis
CTAAGACCGTGTCTCATGTCGCTGATTTCGCCCTCGTGAGTTTCTTGTAGCAGGTGAGCGTGGCGGCGAGGGTGAGGAAGGCGAGGAAGTGTGTAGCTTTGCGGTCGTAGCGGATGTTGAGCCGGTGGTATCCGGTCAGCCAGGAAATCGTCGGTTCGATCACCCAGCGGTGACAGCCGAGGCGCTCGGACGATTCGATGCCCTTTCGTGCGATCCGTACCGCGATGGCCCGGTCACGCACCCATCGCCGCAGGTCCGCGGTGTCGTAGGCTTTATCGGCGTGCAGCTTGCCGGGCTTGCGCCGACGCGGGCCACGCCGCGATCGTATGGCGGGCAGTGCTTTCACGAGCGGTTTCAATGCCTCGGCGTCGTTGGTGTTGGCGGCCGAAATCCCCACGGACAGAGGGATTCCCGCACGGTCGGACAACACGTGGATCTTCGAGCCGGACTTACCGCGGTCGACCGGGCTCGGACCGGTCATGGATCCCCCTTTTTCGCTCGCACCGACGCCGCGTCGATCACCGCCCGCGACCAGTCGATCAAGCCTGCGCTGCCCAACTCGTCCAGCACGGCGCGATGTAGACGCCGCCACAGACCGGCCTCGGTCCACACGCTGAACCGGCGATGCGCCGTCGGGACGGTCACGCCGAACGACGGCGGTAGCATCCGCCAAGCGCAGCCGCTGGTCACCACGAACACCACCGCCGTGAACACCACCCGCTCATCGGTCGGCGCGGTGCCACCACCCTGCGGGCGCGGCGTGAACTCGGGCAATAATGGCTCGGCCAGAGTCCACAACTCGTCCGGCACAAGACGTTTCGACAACTCGTCGGTCACAAACCGAACACCATGCAGCACAACCGGATCCGACGCAGCCGATTGCGCTGACGACCTGCTCGGCAGCGTGGTTGCCGATCGGGCGGCCCGGAATACAGTCCAGGATCTGGTGCACGATCCCGGTCATGCTCTTCTGCGTCCGCCGATGAGTTTCGGCAGCAGGCGCCGTCTCCTCTGTGACTCGACGAAAGGACGAACTCGTGCAAATCCTGGCTCGCCTGTGTATGACCGCCGACGGCTATGTGACGACTCCGGACGGCTGGCCACCTCAGGTCATCGATCCGGTGCACGGCCCGGGCAGTCACGGTATCGCCGAATTCCTGAAGACCTGCGAGGCCGCCCTGATGGGCCGCACCACCTTTGAACCCGCCCTCACCGCCGATCGCTGGCCCTGGCCGGACCTGGACGTCTTCGTGCTCGGCTCGCACTGGCCCGAGGGCACTCCAGACGATGTGACCGTCGACGACGATCCGCAGCGGCTGCTGGAGAAGATCCGCGCGGCCAATCGCGGCGGCGACGTGCACCTCATCGGCGGCCCCGGCACTATCGAGACCTACCGCGCCCTCGGCGTTCTCGACAAACTCGAACTCGTGGTCCTACCGTTCTTCGTCGGCAGCGGCATGCGCCTGACCGATTCGCTGAACCCGCAGACCAGTTTGGAATTCGAGAGTTCACGGCCGTTGGACGGCGGTGGCGTGGAGATCGTCTACCGAGTGCTGCCGCACCACTGACAGCGGTAACTCCCCCGCGCTTCATACAAGGAGCCCCACGAAGTCCACCGGAGACTTATGAACGCAGCATCAGACGCTACAACCACGTAAGACACGGTCTAAGGGGATGAACTGGCTCCGACAATTGGCGCATCGACGCGTTCGAGAGTCGCGGGCTTCGATTACCCGTGCGGTAGTCAATATTACCGGGCAGTAGCGGTGTCGTAGATGTTACAGATCGCGCGCGAGGACATGTGGCGACAGTTAACACAGTGCCGAAAAGACCAGAACGACGATTACACCGCACCGACTCGACGCAATACTCGGCATGGTCAACTACTCGGCCCATCTGTCGTATTCCGTTGCCGCACAGCGGAATAGGACGACCGCGCACCCGTTGGCGACAGTGAACACTCGGCAACGTCCAATTCTTCCGCGCGTGACCAACTGGAAACACTTCGGGAGTCAACTCGATTCATCGGTGAGCAACTTTCGAACGGCGATACGCCTCTCGCCGATTCCAATTCCATTGCGCGTAGGGAGACGAATCAGATGTCCGCACCCACGAAGTCGACTTCCGAGATCGACAAGGCGATCGAGGAGAACATCGCGAAGTCGCTGGCCGAAATCCCGCACCCGGCGCTGCCGAAAGGTACCAATATCTATGGCTCCACCAAGATATTCCCCGATTATCGGGCCGAGGCGGGCGAAACCTATTTCACGCTCGTGCACGGTATCGCGCACGAGTCGTCGGTGAGTTTCGTGGCTGTGCTGCAGGCGACCCGCGCACTGCGCAAGGGCTTCGAATCGGCGATCTACTTCTACGGCCCTGGTGCGATCAACTGCGTTGCGACCCGCGGGTTTCCGACCACCGGAGACAGCGGGTTCCCCGGCGAGCAGAACATCAACGAGGCGCTGGCAACCTTCATCAAGGAGGGCGGCAAGGTGTTCGCCTGCCGGTTCGGCCTGGCCCTGCACGGTGCCCGGGAAGAGGACCTCATCGAGGGGGTCATTCCCGCGCATCCGCTGGATGTACAGGACGCGCTCATCCACTACGCGCGCAAGGGCGCCATCATCAACTCCACCTATCAGGTGTAGGTCGGGCGCCATGACCGAGATATCCACACGAGTAGACCTCGCGCTACTCGGCATCCGCGTCGACGTGCCCGTGCAGCGCCGTTCCGGAGCCGGGCCCAGCGACGACGGTCATGTGCTGTTCGGGGGTGCCGGCGCTGCCATTCCCATCCGGTCCGACAGTCCGTACACCCTGCGGGGCGACCGCTTGCTGCTCGACGGAGCGGACCTGGGCGTCTCCGTCGAGCCGGTATGGCGCCCCCGGTTCTACGACCGGAGCACCGCTGACGGCGTGTCCTACGAGCAGATCGCCAAACTACACGGCGCCGACGTGCTCGCCACCACGGTGGTGCAGACCTGCATCCGGTATGCGGAAGACCAACGCTGTCGGTTCTGCGCCATCGAAGCATCACTCGACGCGGGCCACACGATCGCGGTCAAACGACCCGACCAGCTTGCCGAAGTCGCCGAGGCCGCGGTCCGGCTCGACGGGGTGCGCCAGATGGTGATGACCACCGGCACCTCGGCCGGTAAAGACCGTGGCGCTAGGCATCTGGCCCGCTGCGTCCGCGCGGTGAAAGCGGCGGTGCCGGATCTGCCGATCCAGGTGCAATGCGAGCCGCCCGCAGACTTGGCCGTTCTCACCGAACTGCGGAAAGCCGGTGCGGATTCCATCGGCATTCACGTCGAATCCCTGGACGACGAGGTGCGCGGCCGATGGATGCCGGGCAAATCGACCGTGCCTCTGGCCGAATACCGGGCGGCGTGGGCCGAGGCCGTGCGCGTGTTCGGCCGCAATCAGGTGTCCACGTACCTGCTCGTCGGCCTCGGTGAGGATCCGGACGAATTGGTCGCCGGTGCAAAGGAATTGATCGCGATGGGGGTGTATCCGTTCATCGTGCCGTTCCGGCCGCTGAACGGCACCCTCGCCGTCGATGTCGACGGCGCGACCGCACCCCCGCCGCGTCTCCTCGAAGACGTGACCCGCAGGGTCGCACAGGAATTGCGGGTTGCCGGAATGCTCGGCGCGCAGCAGAAGGCAGGGTGTGCGGCGTGCGGGGCGTGCAGCGTACTGCAGACCGCTGGAGGCTGACATGACCACCATCGAAACCGCTGGCGCACAGCTCTCGTGGCTCGACGTCTCCGTGGCAGCAGGCGCTCTGTCACCCGATTACTGTGTGCTGTCCGGGCATCCGTATCCGGCGGAACCGGCGGACGGATTCCTGATTCGCCCGGCGAACACCCGCCAGCTCGCTGCCTACCGGGCGCTGCGCCGCCAGAATTTCGTGGTGGAACAGGGTCTGTTCCAGGGCACTGATTCCGACGACGTGGACGATGATCCGCGCACAATCGTGCTCGTCGCCTCGACGCCGGACGGATCGGTGCTCGGCGGCGTGCGGCTCGCCCCGGCCACCGCCGAGAATCTCGGCTGGTGGACCGGTAGCCGACTCGTCGTGGACTGCGGTCGCCGCACGCGCGGCGTCGGCAATGCCCTGGTGCATGCCGCATGCGCCTACGCGGAGAGCAATAATGTCCTGCGCTTCGAGGCCACGGTGCAAGCTCGCCATGCCGCGATGTTCACCCACCTGGGCTGGATTCGGTTGGGCGATACGGAGATCGGCGGCGCTGCACATGTCTGGATGCGCTGGCCCATCGATCGCATCGAGCGCCTGGCCCAGTCCACCAAAGCGATGCTCGGCCCGCTGCTGAACGGCCTCGGCGATCAGCCGATGACGTTGGGCGGCACCGGATTCCGTGGTGATGACGGCGCGCCGGTACCGGGCAGCGACCTGATCGCCGCATGCGATGCGATCATCCCGTCGATGGTCGAACGCGATCCGGAATGGGCCGGATGGTGCTCGGCCCTGGTCAATCTCAACGACCTGGCCGCGATGGGCGCCGAACCGGTCGGGCTTCTCGATGCGGTCGCCGCACCCACCCGCTCGCTGCTGATCCGGATCCTGCGCGGCCTCGCGCAAGCCAGCGACAGGTGGGGAGTGCCGATCCTGGGCGGACACACCCAGCTCGGTCCCGCCGCGCTGTCGGTGATCGCGCTCGGCCGCACCCCGCGACCGGTGCCCGGAGGCGGCGGCAAGGTCGGCGACGAGCTCCGTCTGACCGCCGACCTGGGCGGCCGTTGGCGTACCGGATACCAAGGCCGTCAATGGGATTCGTCATCCCATCGCACGAGCACGGAGCTGCGGGACTTGGGCCGGTTCGTCGCCGCCACCAACCCGGCCGCAGCCAAGGACGTGAGCATGGCGGGTATCGCCGGAACAGCGGGCATGCTCGCCGAAGCGTCCGGCGTCGGTATCGAGCTCGACGTGGCGCGAATCCCCCGGCCTGCTGACGCTGCGCTCGCGGACTGGCTCACTTGCTTTCCCGGATTCGCCATGCTCACCGCTGACCGTCGGGGCGCGGCGATCGCGACTCCCGGACCGGCGACCTCCACGGTCTGCGGGACGCTCACCGCGGCACCCGGTGTGCGACTGCGCTGGCCGGACGGAACAACCACCAACGCGGTGCCCGGCACCGTTACTGGATTGGGACACTCATGACCGAACTCACCATTTCCGTCGCCGCCGCCGAATTCGGCCGCGACATGGACGCCTGCTATGCCACCATCGGCACACTGATCGATCGAGCCCGCGAGCGCGGCAGTCGGCTGCTCGTGCTGCCCGAAGCCTGCCTGGGCGGTTACCTCCCGAGCCTGGGCGGCGGCGGGGAAAGTGAGGAGGCCAAGCAGCGCCGCCTGCGCAGCCTGCCGCCCGCCCTCGCCCTCGACGGGCCGGAACTGCGCCGCGTCGCCGACATGGCCGGCGAGATCGTCGTCACGCTCGGCTTCTGCGAGGCCGATGGCGACCTCCGCTACAACGCCGCTGTCACCCTCACTGGCGACGGCGTCCTCGGGTCCTATCGCAAGGTGCATCAGCCGCTCGGCGAAAACCTCTGCTACGCGGCCGGATCCGAATACCGCGCCTTCGACACCCCGATCGGCCGGATGGGCATGCAAATCTGCTACGACAAGGCCTTCCCCGAAGCCGCACGCGCCCTGGCATTGGACGGTGCGGAGATCATCACCTCGCTCTCGGCCTGGCCGACCGCCCGCACCGCGACCGCCGAACGCCTCGAGGACGACCGCTGGACCCAGCGCTTCGACATCTTCGACCGCGCCCGCGCAGTCGAGAACCAGTTGGTGTGGGTCGCATCGAACCAGGCCGGCACCTTCGGCTCCCTGCGCTTCGTGTGCAGCGCCAAGATCGTTGGTCCCGGCGGCGACATTCTCGCCACGACCGGCGTCGAACCCGGTCTGGCGACCGCGACGGTCGATGTCGAGCACGTCCTCGAATTGGCGCGCGGCGGCGGCATGTACAACCTGCGCGATCGCCGCCCGGAGATCTACCACAGCGTGGTCGCGCGGCACGGTGTAGTCGGACAGCCCGCCGCAGCCGAACAGCTGGAGTCCGTCCATGCCTGAGATGACCTGCGACATCCGCTGGCCGAACGGCACTGTCCAGTCCTGCTATTCACCTTCGCTGGTGATCCACGACCATCTGGCCGCCGGTGCCGACTATCCGATCGACGACTTCCTCATCCGGGTCTCAACAGCACTGACCATCGCGGCCGAACGTGTGAAGGAGAAGTTCGGCTTCTACTGCAGCTCAGCCATGCAGACGCTCGACGCCATCGAAGCATCTGCCGCGCAAGCCCGTACCTCACCGGGAACTGTGCGAGTGCTCTCGATGAGCCCATCGTCCGTGCAGGCGGCGACCTCTGGAGGAAAACCATGACCCCGCAAGCAGATTCGGTTTCCGCCGTGGAACACCGCGACGTCGTCGTGATCGGCGGCGGGCAGGCCGGATTGTCCATGAGCTGGCACCTGACCGCCCGCGGCATCGACCACGTAGTCCTCGAACGAGACACCATCGCCCACGAATGGCGCGATACCCGTTGGGACAACTTCACTCTCGTCACCCCGAACTGGCAATGCGTATTGCCCGGTTACAGCTACAACGGACCGGACCCGCACGGGTTCATGAAACGCGACGAGGTCTATGCGTGGGTGCGCGACTACGCCGACACCTTCGCTCCGCCGATCCGTGAACACGTCGAAGTCACCGCGGTGACCGTCGCGGCGGGTGGCGGCTTCGACATCGAAACAACCTGTGGTTCCCTGCATTCCGGCCAGGTGGTGGTTGCGGTCGGCGGCTACCACACGCCGACGATTCCGCGCTTCGCCGAGCGGCTGCCGAGCTCGATTCACCAACTGCATTCCGCCGAATACCGCAGCGCCGCTGAACTTCCCGACGGCGCCGTACTCGTCGTCGGCACGGGCCAATCGGGCGCCCAGATCGCCGAGGACCTGCACCTGGAAGGTCGGCGGGTGCATCTCGCGGTCGGTGGTGCACCCCGGGTCGCCCGCTTCTACCGGGGTCGCGACTGTGTGGCCTGGCTACAGGACATGGGCCACTACGACATCCCCATCGAAGACCAGCCCGGCGGCCTCGGCAAACGCGAAAACACCAACCACTACGTCACCGGCCGCGGCGGCGGCCGCGACATCGACCTGCGCCAATTCGCGGTCGAAGGGATGGCTCTGTATGGGCGGATGGTCGACGTCACCGACGGCGCAGCACGTTTCGAACCGACACTGGAGAAAGACCTCGATGCCGCCGATGCCACCGCCGAGGGCATCAAGGACTCCATCGACGCCTACATCGCCCGCGCCGGCATCGACGCGCCCACCGAACCACGGTATCGGCCAGTGTGGCGGCCCGAGCGCGAGATCACCGAACTCGATTTGGCCGCAAGGGATATCACCTCGGTCGTTTGGTCGGTCGGCTTCCGGACCGACTATCGATGGCTGCGCGTCGGCGTCTTCGACGGTGAAGGTCATCCGTGCCACAACCGCGGCGTCACCACCACACCGGGACTGTTTTTCCTGGGACTGCCGTGGCTGTACACCTGGGGCTCGGGCCGCTTCGCCGCCATCGCCCGCGACGCCGAGCACCTCGCCGACCAGGTCACCGTCACGGCCCGTGCCACCGCGGCGGCGTGAGGCGGATTCCATGGCTGTCACCCGAATAGCTGCCGTCGCAGCACATTTCGGTGCCGACATCGCCCGAGCCCTGGACAAGATCACCGGTATCGTCGACCGGCTCACCGAGGACGGTGTCGACCTGCTCGTGTTGCCCGATGCCACACTCGGCGGTTACATCGGAGACCTGCGCAACCCGGATCCGGCCACCGGGCCCGAGGCGATCGACCCCGATGGACCCGAAATTCGCCTGCTGTGCCGACTGGCCGGGCGCATGACCATCTGTGTCGGCTACGCCGAACACGCCGACGGCGCCCGCTACAACGCCGCGGTATGCCTCACCGGAGACGGTGTCCTGGGCCGCCACCGCAAGGTGCACCAGCCCGCCGGAGAGCACCTTGCCTATGCCGCGGGAGATCGCTTCGCGGCGTTCGACACCCCGGTCGGCAGGATCGGAATGCTCATCGACTATGACAAGACCTTTCCGGAATCCGCACGCGCTCTCGCTCTCGATGGTGCCCGGACCATCGCCGCCCTGTCGGCCTGGCCCGCCAGCGTCACCGATCGCGCCTCCCGCATGCCCAACGATCGACAGTCCCGCCTGTTCGACCTCTACGACCAAGCCCGCGCCGCCGAGAACCAGGTCGTCCTCGCCTCCTCCAACCAGACGGGGATCACCGGCAACCTGCGCTTCCTCGGCCAAGCCAAGGTGATCGGCCCCGGCGGCGACATCCTCGCCAAAACCTGGTCCAAGGGCGGACTCGCGGTCGCCGACATCGACATCGACGCCGAAGTCGACCGAGCCCGGCGCGTGCTGCGGCACCTGGAGGAACGCCGAGTCGACGCGTACCACAACCTGATGACCGTCAAAGGCGGCCACTGATGCGAATCGCACTGCTCACCTACTCCACCAAACCCCGAGGCGGAGTCGTACACACCCTCAATCTCGCCGAAGCCCTCGCCCGACTCGGAGCCGATATCACGGTGTGGACACTCGGCCGCGGCGGCGACCGTGCGTTCTTCCGCCCGATCGACCCGTCGGTAAATCTGCGGGTGGTCCCGTTCGCAAGCATCGACGCCGAACCCGTTGGCACACGAATCATTCGCTCCATCAACGCCTTACGTGAAGCATTTACCCCAGACGTCTACGACATCGTGCATGCCCAGGACTGCATCAGCGCCAACGCGGTCGACAACCGAATCCGTACCATTCACCATCTCGACACGTTCACCACCCCCGAACTGGCCCGCTGCCACGAACGTGCGATCGTCGAGCCCTACGCCCACATCTGCGTATCCGCCGCGGTCGCAGCCGAAGTCAGCGTTCGCTGGGGGCTACGACCGACCGTCATTCCCAACGGCGTCGAATACGACCGCTTCGCCGCTGCCGCCGACGACCATCCCGACGCAATCGCGGCGCGCACCGCATGGCAGCATCGACTCGGTCGCTACGTACTGGCCCTCGGCGGCATAGAACCCCGCAAGGGCAGCATCGACCTCCTCGAGGCCTTCGCACTCCTACGACGCGATCACCCACAGCTTCACCTCGTAATCGCCGGTGGTGAAACACTTTTCGATTACCGCGACTACCGTGCTCGCTTCGACGCCCGAGTCGCCGAACTCGGCATCCAGCCCGTCATCCTCGGTACCGTCGCCCACCGCGACCTAGCAGCACTTATGGCTGGAGCAGACCTGGTCCCGTTCTTCTCCACCAAAGAGGGGTTCGGGCTCGCCGCCATGGAGGCGCTGGCAGCCGGTGTTCCGGTCGTCGCCCGCGATCTTCCTGTGCTGCACGAAGTATTCCGGGACACCGTCCGCTATGCCGCCACACCTGCCCATATGGCGGAGAACATGGCGCTGGCGCTACGGCCGGATCCGTCCCGAATCGAACGCGGCAAAACACTCGCCGCCGAATTCAGTTGGCAGCGAGCAGCACACGAACACCTGAACTTCTATCGAAACCACCGGAATTGCACGCGGACCCGAAGTTCAGCCCTCGCACTCTGACACGGACAAGCATGCGAATCCCCACCAACAGCATGCAGATCCGGACCGTCGACTTGACGGGAGCAAACGCATCACCGACGAGCTGTCACACCAATAAGTCTCCGGACTCACCGGGCGGATTCACGGGCCCGACCAACCGCGATCACCGCTCGGCAGAACAAACCGCTAGCGAACGCTTCGTGTCGGCGGATCGTTGTCGTCAGTAGACCAGGGGCCCGAGCAAGGTTGCGTATTTGCGGGCGGGCTCGCTGTGGGATTCGAGGGTGTCGAGCCGGTTGCTGGGGCCGGTGAGACACAGTGCGCCGGTGATGGTTCCGGACTCGTTGTGGACTGGATACGCCAAGCAGGTCAACCCCGGCACGAGTTCGTCGGCAGCGCGGGCGTACCCGCTGCCGCGGATGGTTTCGATGTCCGCCGCGAGGGCGCCGTGGTCGACGAGCGTGTGTGTGGTGAGCCGGGCCGGAGCGGGTATCAGCAGCCGCCATTGGGTCCGGGAAGACAGCAGGAGTTTTCCGGCGGCGGAGGCGTGCAGGTGTTTGGAGAGTTGACGTTCGGCCGTTACCGGATGATCGGGGTCCTGGTCGATCACCCGGACAGTGCTGTGACCGAAATGCATCAGGGTTACGGCGAATCGGGTCGAGTCGCGGAATTCGGTGAGGCAGCGGCGGGCGGCGGTCGGTACGGTGGGGGTGTTCAGGGCTTCGGCGAGTCCGCGCAACCGCATGCCCAAACCGAATCCGCGCAGGTCGGCGGTGCGGATCAGGAATTCCTCGGCAACCAGGGAATTGAGCAGCCGATAAACAGTGGCGGGCGCCATGTCCAGGCGCAGTGCGATCTCCTTCGCGGTGATCCCGACGCCATATTCGGCCACGATCTCCAGAATGGCGATCGTGTTGGTAACGGAGTTGCTGCGCCGGGAATCCTTCACGATGGCTACCGGAACATGGCGGTCTGGAGCAGCTGTTCGCATTGTGGCTCGTCGAAGATGCCGACGCGGCGCAGCCGGTCCGGCGCGAATCGGCGCAGGCCTGCCGTGAAGACGATCGCAGCCAGCATGATCGTGAGATATGTCGCGACGACGACCTGGTTGCCCGGTTGGCGCGAGAATGCGGCAGCAACGACCACCAGCACCATCATTGCCGCGCCGGATACCCCGAGCACCAGCAACGCTCTGCTCGGTTCATCGATGCGGCGCAGCAGTATCGGGCCGGCCAGGCAAGCGGCCAGATAGGAGCCCAGGTAGCCGAACGAGCTGAGGGTCAGGAACAGCCGGATGCCGTCCTGCGGCGGCACCGCCGACCACAGCACCGCGATCGCGCATCCGGCGACCACGGCTATCGTCCCTAGGATGGCCGGAACCGGAGTGTGGAACCGGGGATGCGTGCGACCGGTCGCGCGCGGCGCGATTCCCTCGCGGCCCATCGTGAACAGGATCCTGACCAGGGCGTTGAGCGAGGCCACGGTGCAGGCGAAGAATGATGCGGCGACGCCGAGGTCGAGGATGATGGCCAGGATTGGTGAATCGTCGCGCAGCAGCAGATCCGACAGCGGTGTGGCGCTGGCGGTTGCGGGGTCGATGACCAGCGCGATGGCCTCGGCGCCGACCGCGATCAGATAGATCACGCCCGCTGCCAGCGGTGTCCACAACAGTGTCCTGGGGACCGAGCGGAACGGGCGGAACGACTCCGCCGACAGCGTTGTCGCACTCTCGAAGCCGACGAACGCGCTGATCGCTACCACGGCGCCGTCCGCGTAATCGCCGATACCGCCCCGCCAGGCGACAGCCTGACGCATATCGGCGCTGTGTCCTGCGTTGGTGAGCAGGTAAACCAGCAGCGCCAGGATCGCCACCGCCGACACGCATTCCACGAGCAGGGTGACAACCGCGGACAATCGGATACCGCGCACCATCAGCACCAGTGCGACGGCCGCGGCAAGGGCGGCGATGACCGTCAACGCGGCGGTGGTGGCGCTGGTCGCGCCGGTCGCGGCGCTGGTGATCGATTCGACGTTGCCGAGGTAGCTGGCCACAGCGAGCAGTCCTGCCACGCTGACGCTGGCATAGCCGACGATCGCCGACCAGCCGACCGGGATCGCTGCGACCGGGCCCAGGCCCTTGGCCACATAGGTGTACAGCCCGCCGGTGACGGCGAGCCGTTGTGCCATCGGGCGAATGACCAGGGCGATGCACCAGGTCAGCACCGCGGCCGCGAGGAAGGCGAACACGCTCGCGCCGCCCCCGATGGTGGCGATGACGAACGGCGGAGTGACCGCGGCGGTCCCGGACGGTGCGATGGCGGCCACCGACTGCGCGAACACCGGAACGAAGGTCAGGGTGCGGCGGCGCAGCCCGCTGATCGATGATCGGTCGACCACCAGTGGTGGTGTCGATGTGGGTACGTTCAACGGGGACAGCCATTCTGTTTCACCGCGGGCCCGTTCGCCCGCGAAAGAGTCTCAGTGTGCTGGCCCCCCGTTTCGTTTTCGTTACTCACGGTTACCGGAGTCTTTCCGGGGTTGAGAAATATTCGTTCGATAATTCTCGGCGCCGGTCATCGCGGCCCCACATTGCCGTAACAGCAACTCATTAGCGTTTCGGCCCATCGGAATTCACGACGGACCGCACATCTCGGTGCCGTCACGGGTGCGAGAGGGCAGGTTTCACGGTGAGCTTTCGGCAAGTAATCGGTGGACGGACATACAGTTTCGATGGCCTCGCCCAGTTGCTGGCAAAGGCCACTCCGGGGCGTTCCGGAGACGAATTGGCCGGGTGTGCAGCTGAATCGGATGCCGAACGAGTCGCGGCGCAATGGCGACTCGCCGAGGTACCGCTTGTCGATTTCCTGAACGAGCCGGTGGTGCCGTACGAGAGCGACGAGGTGACCCGGCTCATCGTCGACACCCACGACCTTGCCGCCTTCGCGCCGGTGGGCGGGCTGACCGTCGGGGCGTTCCGCGACTGGTTGCTCACTGAAGTCACTGCGGGCACAGCGGAATTCACAATTCCGGCGATCGCGCCCGGGATCACCCCAGAGATGGCCGCAGCGGTGTCGAAGCTGATGCGGAACCAGGATCTCATCACCGTCGCCCGGTCGTTCGCCCCGCAGGCGGCATTCCGTACCACCATCGGCGTGCCGGGAAGGCTCGCGACTCGACTGCAGCCCAACCATCCCACCGACGACCCACGTGGTATCGCCGCCGGTATCCTCGACGGACTGCTGCTGGGCTGCGGTGACGCAGTGATCGGCATCAATCCGGCCACCGACGCCCCTGACACCATCGCGCAGCTGTTGCACCTGCTCGACGACATCAGGCTGCGGTACGGCATCCCGATGCAGTCCTGTGTGCTGACTCACGTCACGACCACCCTCGACCTGATCGAGCGTGGCGTACCGGTGGATCTGGTGTTCCAGTCCATCGCGGGTACCGAGGCTGCCAATAGCGGGTTCGGTGTCACCCTCGAACTGCTGCGAGAGGCCAACGAGGCGGCGCAGCAGCTGAACCGTGGCACCGTCGGCCGCAACGTCATGTACTTCGAGACCGGGCAGGGGGCCGCGCTGTCGGCCGACGCGCACCGCGGCACCGGTGGCCGGCCGATCGACCAGCAGACCCTGGAGGCGCGCGCCTACGGTGTCGCCCGCGCCTTCGACCCGTTGCTGGTCAACACCGTCGTCGGCTTCATCGGCCCGGAATATCTCTATGACGGCAAGCAGATCACCCGGGCAGGACTGGAGGACAACTTCTGCGGCAAGCTGCTCGGCCTGCCCATGGGTGTGGATGTCTGCTACACCAATCACGCCGAGGCCGACGCCGATGACGCGGACCTGCTGGCGACCGCGCTGGCGGTCGCCGGGACGGCCTTCGTCATCACCGTGCCAGGGTCCGACGACACCATGCTCGGCTACCAGAGCCTGTCCTTCCATGACGTGCTGTACCTGCGCCGAACCTGCGGGCTGCGACCGGCGCCGGAGTTCGAGGCATGGCTGCACCAACTGGGGATGGCCGACGAGTTGGGGCGTGTCCTTCCAGCAGGTCCGGCCGCATCGCCGCTACGTGCGCTGGCCGGTACCCGATGAGCACCGCATTCACACCCGATGCCGGTGCTTTACCGCTCGCCGAGCCCGCTAGCACCACCAGCACCGTCCTGCCCACCAGAACTTCCGCCGGCCTCGGCAGTACCAGCGAGGTTCCGCCTGTCTCCGGTGCGGCGGCCGCTGATCCGTGGCAGCCGCTGCGGGCCCACACCCAGGCCCGGATAGGGCTGCGTCGTGCCGGTGACACCCTGGCCACTACGGAAGTGCTGGCGCTGCGCGCATCGCATGCGCTGGCTCGCGATGCGGTGTGTACCGCACTGGACACCGACGCACTGCGTACGACGCTGGCCGGGCTCGGCCTGGGCAGCCCGGTGCACGTGCGTAGCGCCGCCGGGGACCGCAACCGGTACCTGCGCCGGCCCGATCTGGGCCGGACACCGGCCGATCTCACGCAGCTGGCCCCCGCTGGCGCCGACCTCGCGCTGGTCGTGTGCGACGGGCTCTCGGCCACTGCGGTCCACGATCATGCCGCTGGGTTGTGTGCCGCGCTCGTTCGGGAGTTCGTGCCGGATTACACATTCGCGCCGCCGGTGCTCGCCACCCAGGCCCGGGTTGCGCTGGGTGACCACATCGGCCAGGCGCTCGGTGCGCGGGTGGTGCTGGTGGTGATCGGGGAGCGGCCCGGGCTGTCGGTCGCCGACAGTCTCGGCATCTATCTCACCTACCAGCCACGTCCCGGTCGGGTCGACTCCGAGCGCAACTGCATCTCCAACATCCATCCGCCCGATGGCCTCGGCTACACCGGTGGCGCCGTCATCGCCCGCGATTTGGTCGACCAGATGATCCGGACCGGCCGCTCCGGCGTCTCGATCAAGGCTCGATCCGCACCGACCCTGCCGCCAGGTCAGTCACCCAGCATCACCCCCACACCGGAAAACAGCTAGCAGAGAGAGCAATTCGATGACACAGCAAATCACCCGCGCGGCCGCCGCGCCGTCGCCCGGGCCGGAACCCGATGGCGTGCACCGACTCAAACCCAACGCCATCGGACTGCTCGGGGTGGTGTTCATGGCCATCGCCACCGCCGCGCCGATCACCGCCATGACCGGCAACGTGCCGTTCATGATTTCCTCCGGCACTGGCAAGGGCACGCCCGCAGCGTTCCTGATCGCCATGGCGGTGTTGGCGGTGTTCTCGGTGGGCTTCACCACCATGAGCAAGCACATCACCGCCACCGGCGCCTTCTACGGGTTCATCTCCCACGGTCTGGGCCGAACTGTCGGCCTGGCGTCGGGCCTGCTGGCGACCTTCGCGTACATGGTGTTCGAGCCGTCGCTGGTCGGCATCTTCGCCAGCTTCGGGACCAATACCGTACTGGCTCAGTTCAATACGCATGTGCCGTGGTGGGTGTTCGCGATCGCGATGCTGGGGATCAACGCGATCGGAACCTGGTTCGGTGTCGCGGTGGCGGAGAAGCTGCTGGTGGTACTGCTGTTCACCGAGATCACGGTGCTGGCGGTGATGGCATCTGCCGTGGCGGCCCACGGCGGTGGCCCGCACGGCTTCTCGTTGTCGCCGCTGAACCCGGTCGCAGCGTTCACCGGGCCGTCGGCGGGACTGGGCCTGTTCTTCGCGTTCTGGTCCTGGGTCGGGTTCGAGTCGACCGCCATGTACGGAGAGGAGTCCAAGAACCCCAAGAAGATCATCCCCAAAGCGACCATGATCGCCGTGCTCGGCGTCGGCGTGTTCTACGTACTGGTGTCCTGGATGGCCATGTCCGGCAATGGACTCGACGAATCGGTCGCCCTGGCCGGCTCGGACAACCCGATGAATGTGTTCTTCCACCCGACCACCACCTACGTCGGACACTGGGCGGTCACCGCGATGCAGTGGCTGATGATGACCGGTTCGTTGGCCTGCGGTATGGCCTTCCACAACTGCGCCGCCCGCTACCTCTACGCCCTGGGCCGCGAAGGCGTGCTGCCCGCCCTGCAGCGCACGATCGGCCGCACCCACCCCGAGCACGGCTCGCCGCATATCGCCGGCTTGGTCCAGACCATCGTCGCCGCGCTATTGGTGTTGGCCTTCGGCCTGGCTGGGAAGGACCCCTACTCGGGCACCTACACCCTGCTGGCCATCTTGGGCACCATGGCCATCCTCGTTGTGCAGGCACTGTGCTCGTTCGCAGTGCTGGCCTACTTCCGCACCAACCACCCGGAGACCCGGCACTGGTTCAAAACACTGGTCGCGCCGCTGCTCGGTGGTCTGGCAATGCTGGGCGTAGTCGTGCTGCTGGTGGTGAACATGGGCACCGCCGCCGGGACCGAATCCGGCTCGCTGGTGCTGCGCGCTACCCCGTGGCTGGTGGCCCTCGTCGCCGGGTGCGGCATTGGTTACGCGCTGTACTTGAAACAGCGTGACCCGGCCCGCTACGCCATGCTCGGACGGACCGTTCTCGAAGAATCGCACGAGCGGTGATATCTGGATTCCTTCTCCTGGCCCGGTTTCCGGGCCAGGAGAGTTTCCTCACCCGTGATGACGCCGTCATCACAAAAACCCGACAAACGAGACATTGATTTTGGTAGGACCATCACTTAATTGGTGGATGCGATGCGCGGCGTCCAGTTGTGGATCCCGCCCTGCGTGGCCCCGCAGGCCGGCGACGATCTCGCCGCGCGCCGCGAAGTCGGCGAGCTGGCGGTGCAGCAGCGCGGTCACGACGCCGCAGCGGGTGTGCGTCGCCGAATTGGGCGGTGTCGACATTCTGGTGAATTCCGCCGCAACGCCGTGGAGCGCCGGATCCCCCACCGATCTGGCCGCGACCACCGACGATATCGTCCGTCGTGAGATCGAGATCAAAGTGCTCGGTTATCTGCGGACCGCGCGTGCGGTCGCTCCACACTTCGTCGCGCAAGGCTGGGGCCGGATCATCAATATCAGCGGACTCGGTGCGCGACAGGCGAATTCCATCGCCCAGACCATTCGCAACGTCAGCGTATCCGCCTTGACCAAGAACCTCGCGGACGAACTCGGCCCGAAGGGTGTCAATGTGACGGTCGTGCATCCGGGCCTGACCAGAACCGAACGCCTCACCGACCGTTTGACCGCGCAAGCCGAGGAATCCGGCAGTACGGTCGCCGAACTCGAAGCCGGCCTCACAAAGAACTCGGTGCGCCGGGTCATCGACGCTCGAGAGGTCGCCGACGTGGTTACCTTTCTCGCATCGCCGCGCAGCATCGCCATCACTGGCGACGCTATCGCAGTGGGCGGCGGAGTACCCGGCCCGGTCTATTACTGAGTCACATAACGGACAGCCGCTGTTCGACGCTATCGAGATACAGCGACCCGAGGCACAGCCCTCAACTGCGCCACGCCAGCGAAAGTGGAACGCATCCACACATCGTGCATGAGAAGGATCGCTCATCGGCATGCGCGCGTTCGGTTTCGCCACCCCTGACACAGGTGATCCCGCGGCCGGGTGGAGGGGACTCGACCGCGGGGGCGAATCGCGATGCGCGATAATCGATATGACCGACAGGTCGGTCATTGTCGCAAATCTGACCAGCCGACGAATTCGGATGAAGCGGGGCGCAGCATGACTACTGATCCGAATACTGCAGGTCCGCGCGGCGCAGGAACGGCGGCAACCTCCCTTGTTGCGCCGACCGTGCTGGGGGATGTTGCGCTTCGGCTGGCTCGGCATCCCGACGCAGGATCCTCAGCTGTGCTGCTGTTGCATGCCAATCCGGGCGACAGTCAGGATTTCGATGCGGTGTTGCCGGCCCTGACCTCGGAGCACACCGTTGCCACGGTCGACTGGCCCGGCTACGGCGACTCAACGGCCCATGCCCCGGAAACGATCACTGCCGCATCGCTGGTCAACGTTGCGGGAGAGGTGCTCGATACCCTCAGCGCCCATGGGATCGAGCGGGTTTCGATCATCGGTAACAGCGTGGGAGGCTATGTCGCGGTCCGGCTCGCGCAACTCCGACCGGACATGGTCACCAGTCTGGTGCTCGTCGACCCAGGCGGCTTCACGAGGCAGAACCCACTCACTCGCGCAGCGTGTCGATCGGTATTCGGTCGCCCATCCATTGCCAGGCACCTGGTCGGCCCCATGGCGCGGGCGTATCTCGGCCGTTTGAGAACCCCCAGTGCTCGTGAAACCTATCGCCGTACCAAGGAGATCAAGAACGATCGCGCTCGCCTGGCCGTGTACTCCTCCATGTGGCGCAGCTTCACAGACCCGGCGTTCGACCTGAGCGCCTCGGCTGAGGGAGTCAGCGTGCCGACGCTATTGATCTGGGGGCGTCGCGATCCCGTCGTCCCGTCCGCCCTCGACGGGCGACGAGCACGGCGCGCGATACCGCACGCGCAATGGGTGTCGCTACCGACCGGTCACGAACCGTACAACGAACGACCGGCAGCGTTCCTGGAACATGTCGTGCCTTTTCTCCGAAAACACGCTGGTGGTCAGAGACAGCGTTCGGATGAGGAATGAGCGGGCCGACATCTGCTCGACTACCCGCAGCCAACAAGCCAGCGGTTTCGGATCGGACTCCCCCCATGTGAACAGACCGCGACGACGCGGGAGACGTGACAGCTTCGACCGGCATCATGCTGCCGTTCCGCAGCCTCTCCCCAGTGCCCATCGTCGCGGAACCCGCCGAGAGATTTGGTTCAAGTCGCCTCTCGCGCACAGACTTTCGATATCGATGACATCTGCATGCCGTGCATTCCAGTGATATCGAACGTGAGACACGGCATACGCCGAAGGCCTGGTGCAGGAGCTGACCGTGGAGTCGCGGTGTGTCAATAGCCCACGGCGCGGTCAGGGATTCCAGAACGTGCGATCGTCGCGCGGGCGCGACGCCAATCCCTCCGAAAGCGTTGTGCTGGAACTAATTCCGACGTCGAAGACGGCTCGATAGACATCGATGGACGGGTAGCGTCGAATGGAACTTCGGTCCCACGAGGACAGGCTTTCCGAAGGCCCGCCAGCGGTCGAAGAGCTGCAGCGCCTTGAAGTGATCGATGGAAACGACGGCCAACCTCGACGTGGCACAGGTCCAATACGCCCGCCAGGTGATCCGAAGTGAACGGCACGATGTGCGGGCATCGGCCGACGTCTCGAAGAGCCTTAGCTGAGTCGATTCTCGAGCCAGGATAGGGCGAATTCTCCTTGTCGGCGTTGGAATTCCCGTAGCCGTGGCAGGCCGGGTGGCGGGGGTTTGAGTGAGTTGACCAGGAAAAAGCCGGTGAGCGCGGCAAGTACGGCGTTGACGCTGCGGCGGTCGATTGTGCGCGTGTAAGGCAGGCGCTGCCACAGGGTTTCCGGGTCGCCGCCGTCTTGCATGGCGATGCTGGGCACCATGCACATCGGATCGATCCAGTTCGCTCCGATCGCCGCGTGCGGCCAGTCCACGATCACAACCTGTTCGCCCGTCAGCAGCACGTTGTCCGCGCGCAGGTCCATATGCAGCAGCGTGTGCCCGGCTGCGGCATCGGCCCACCCGTGCTCCAGAGCGGCAAGCAGATCCAGATGATCGCCGACCCAGTCCGGCAACCGCTCGACGGCCGAGGGTCGTTCGGTGAGCGCGCGCCACTGTGCGAAATCGTTGACCAGCAGCTCAGCTACGGTCGGCGCCGGAATGGGGCTGGGGGTCAATGCTTCACCAAGGGTATGCACTGCTGCCAACACCCGGTTCAACTCCTGCGGACGCCACGGCAACACGGGCGTATCGCCGTCGATATCGCTCAGCAGCAGGGCCACCCAGTCGCCGTCGTCGTAGTGGCCGATCGGGTACGCGACCGGCAAGCCCGCCGGAAGCCCGTCGAGCACCTCGGCCTCTCGACGCAACAGCCTCGGACCTGTCGGATTCGGCGAGTCCGACATCGCCTTGGCGAACACCCGCCTGCCATCGGACAAGCGCAACCGGGCAGCCAGCCCCGGGGAAAACCCTCCGGGTTTGCTCTGCGCGGCAATCACCCGCGCACCGACGACATCCTCGATCCCGCCGCGCACCCGCGGCGGCAGACAACCCCAGTCCAACCTGCTGCCGCCGATGCCCTGCCACACGTCCATGTCCGAATGATGGCTCACACGCCAGACAACACGCACCCCGTTTTCCGGTGGATACGAAGACCATCTCTCCGGGCTGAAAGCCCTCGCATAAGACCGCGGACCCGCGGCGGCAGCGGCGGTGGCTGGATCTGGTTGACACAGTGTGTCTTCCGCGGTCCGGCCGCCGTCAACGGTTTGGATTGCTCGTATTGGGAGCCGAAGTCAAATCCCGGCAACGGAAAGGAGTTTCGGTACGGTTCGATTCCCGGCAACGGGTCACCCATGCCGGAATTGTTCCGCACCAATTTGCCCGGTGGTCGCCAACCGGTGAGCGGAGTTCAGCGTGTGGTGTAGGCGCCGCCGTTGAGGTGGATCGTCTGGCCGGTGATGTGGCGGGCGTGTGGGGAAGCTAGTTACTCCCGTCGGCGCCAGCTCGGCCGAAAGGCCCGCCGACCAGGCGGCCAGGGCGGCCTTGGCCGCGCCGTATGAAGTCGAGGCGTATTCGGCGCCTATCGAGCCGACATTGATCACCGACCCTCCCGGGCCGAGACGGTCGCGCAGGGCTGAAGTGGTCAGCACCGCGGTGAGCAGATTCGCGGCAATGTTGGCATTCCATTGCGCTGCAAGGTCTTTCAGCGGCTGGCCCGTGCCGAAACCGCAGGCTTGATCACCCGCGAGCCGACCACCGCGTCTCGCCGCGGCGTCCTGGTCACCCTTACTCCCGAGGGCCATGAGCTGATCGAGCGGATAGTCCGCGAGTTGCTCGACTATGAAACCTCTCTCACCGAATGCCTCACCGCAGACCAGCGAGCCGCCCTCACAGACGGGCTGCGTTGCTTGGCGGCGGCGGTACGCCCAGATCACCAGATTTAGAGTCTCGTCCAGTTGGCGCTACAGGAGAGATCGTGCGTCCCCAGCATGCTTCATGAGCGCCCGAAAGAATCGGCCGCATCGAGACTGGTTGTCGGGGTGGATTCTCGCTCAGCACCCAACTGTCCGTGGTCGCACCGATGCTGTCCGGCCGCTCACTCGAGCGGCCGGACAGTGCTTGTCAGTTGGCGGTCGCCGGTTTGTGGCTCGCGACGATGAACTCACCGATAGATGCGTCGACCGCTTCGCGCACGCGAATCGTCTGGGGCAGTAGCCCGTTCGCGGCGAGCAGGTCTGCGGCGTGCTGCTGTTCGTCGAGGAATTCCTCGGTCACCGGGCCGATGCCGAACGGCCGCCCGCGCAGCGCCGCCTCCCAGGCGTCCAGATCGGCGCTGCCACCCCGGGCGACGATGTCGTCGACGAAGTACTGGGCGGCCGCGCGCGGGTTCTGCGCGATCCACGCATCGGATTCCTGCAGCGCGGCAATGATCGCCCCGAGGGCTTCGCGATTGTTCTCGGCGAAGTCGCGGCGGGTGAACCACAGCGAAGGGTGGCTGAACAGCGACTCGGTGTCGATCAGCGTCCGCAGTTCGGTGACGGCCTCCACGGCGGTCAAACCCGGGTAGGCGCCGACCCAGGCATCGAGGTCGCCGGCTGTCAGCGCGGCGCCGCCGTCGTGCACGTCGGTGTCGACCGGTTCGATGTCGGCCCAGCCCAGTCCGGCCTTTTCCAGCGCGAACAGCAGCAGGGTGGTCTGCCAAGAGCCGTGGGCGATGCCGACGCGCTTGGCCTTCAAATCGGCGACCGATTGGATGCCGCTGTCGGCCTTGGTGACCAGGCGCCCGTTCTCGATGCGCGGACCGGAGATGCCGACGTAGACGATGTCGCGGCCGTGGGCCAAGGCGGTGACCGGTGGAGTGAAGCCAGTGCCGATGAAGTCGTAGCCGGGATCGGTGAACAAGAAGTCCGAATGCATCGACGGCAGTGCGGTTTTCACATCCACGCGCTTCGGCTGCGGCAGGGCACGCAGATCCACCCATTCCACCTCGGGCAGGGTGCGCTCGAGGATGCCGCGGTGGCGCAGGACGAACAGGGAGTTGTTGTGCGGGAAGTAGCCGACACGAACGGTCATGGAAAGGCTCCTGGGGATGCTGGGAAGTGGTCAGATCAGGCCGCGGCGGCGGGCTTCGTCGGCAAGGCCGGTGCGACCCCACTGGACGGCCAGGTTGGATTTGTCGAAATCGACCGAGCCGCCGAGTGTTTCGGCGATGGCCTGATATTGGGCGCCTTCCTCGAGCAGCACCACCAGCTCGGCCAGCTCCAGCAGTCCGGCGCGGCCGATGACGTTGGCGCCGCCGTTGGCTTCGAAGATGGCGATCAGGTCGGGGTCCCGCGTGAGCTGGTCGAGGATGAAATCCCCGGCGCCGATGCTGCGGTCGATATGCGGCGGAATCTGCCGGGACAGGGTCAGCCGCTGCACCGCGGCGTAGCGGATGGGGAATACGCGGTGGGTCTGGGCCCAGCCGCCCAGCCACGGGCTGTGCACGTGCACCACGGAGGTGATCTCCGGGTGCGCGCGGAACACCTTGGCGTAGCCGGTGACGAACCCGGCGGATCCGGCGCCCGAGAGTACGTCACCGTCGAAGCCGGCCACGACCGGCGCGACGGTGCGGTCGTCGGCCCATGGGCCCGGTTCGTTGAGGGCGATGGCGATCTCGGTGCCCGGTACGCGTTCGACGAAATTGACGGTGCCGTTGCCGGTGACGGTGCCGGTCGCACGCAGCACTCGGAAGGCCTTCTCCGCGTCGCGGGTCGCGCCGTCGACGAAGGCCTGCACGGTCTCGTCGAGCCGAATCTCGGTGGTGGTCATGGTTTCTCCTGGTCAGGCGTGGGTGAGCACGGGAGTGGTCGGGGTGGTCAGACGGGTGCGACCCAGCAGCGGCAGAACTTCCTCACCGATCCGGTAGGCCTCTTCCAGATGTGGGTTGCCGGCCAGAATGAAGGCGTCGACACCGAGATCGATCAACTCGTCGAGGCGTTGGGCGACCTGTTCGTGGCTGCCGACCAGACCGAAGGCGGGCCCGCCGCGAATCAGGCTGAACCCGCACCAGACGTTGGGCTGCACTTCCAGATCGCGGTAGCCGGTGATGGTTTCGGGCACCCAGCCTTTGATGCGGGCCGCACCGACCGAATCACCTTGGGCGGCGCGGTTGGCGGCGTCGCGATCGACGAAGGCCCAGCCTTTGCGGATCTCGGCCCAGGCCGCTTCCTCGGTGTGACGGGCCACGATGTCGATGCGGACCGCGAATTTCGGGGTGCGCCCGATCGTTTCGGCGTGTGCGCGCACCCCGTCGAACTTGGCGCGCAGATCGGCGTAGGGCTCGAGCCAGGACAGGTAGTAGTCGGCGTGACGGCCGGCGGCCTGCACTGCCGCACCCGAGGACCCGGAGAAGTAGACCTCCGGGAAGGGTTGCCCGGCCAGGCCCGGCGGCAGGGCGGCGGCGTCGGTGCCGAAGAACCGGCCGTCGTGGGTGAAGGGCTGTCCGTCCCACACCCCGCGCAGCACGTCGAGGAATTCGCTGGTGCGTGCGTAGCGGTCGTCGTGGGATACCTTGTCGCCCCACCACAATTGGGCCGGACCACCGCCTCCGCTGATGATGTTGTAGACCAGCCGTCCACCAGTGGCGCGTTGCAGGCTGGCCGACATGCGCGCGGCCTGCACCGGATGCAGGAACCCGGGCTGGAAGGCGACCATGAACCGGTAGGTGGTGGTCTCGCGGGCCAGCGCAGCGGCGAAGGCCCACGGGTCCTCGGTCACGGGGAACGAGGGCAACAGACCGCCCAGGAAACCCGCCGATTCACTGGCTTTGGCGACGGCGGCGACGTGGTCGATGTAGCTGTAGCCATCGAGTGCGCCCCCGCGCACGGCCGGGGCGATATTGCCGGGGCCGTAGCCGTTGGCGTGGCCGCGGTTGTAGCGGCGCGGGGTGCGCAGGGAGGCATGGTCGCCTTCCATGCCGATGCGCCAATAGATGTCGATGCTCATGCCGTGGTCTCCTGCAGGGTGCGGCCGGCCGGATCGGCCAGGAACAGCAAATGCTCACCGGCGCGGTGCACTTCCTCGATGTGCGGGTGCCCGGACAACACGATGCTGTCGAAGCCGACGGCCTCGTAGACCTGCAGCTGCTGGGCGACCTGCTCGTAGCTGCCGACCAGGCCGACCGGCTGCGGGTAGCCGAGTTCGGCGAACCCGGCCCAGCGGGCATCGTCGAGACTCAGCGACCGCGCGCCGGGGCCGTCGGGATGTACTTCGCGCCATTGGCGTTCCGCGCGTGCCCACGCCTCGTCCTCGGTTTCCCGGGCGATCACCGGCAGCTCCAGCCCCGCGCGCACAGGGCGACCGGTCTCGGCGGTACGCTCTCGCAGCCGCGCCAGCGCCGCGGCCGGACCGCCGGTGGATTCGGTGAACAGGTGCACATCAGCGTGGCGGGCCGAAAGATCCAGTGCCGGTTCCGAAGTGCCCGATATGTACACCGTCGGGAACGACAACCCGGACAGAATGCCGCGGAAGCCGCCGTCGATCACGTCGTAGTATTCGCCCGCGAAATCGAACCCGGTGCCTTGGAATCCGGCGCCGGGCACCGGATCGGCATTCCACACCCCGCGCGCCACGGTCAGGAACTCTGCTGCCCGCGCATATCGGTCGTCCCCGCTGACCCGGTCGCCGCGGGTACGCGCTTCCTCGGCGTCGGTGTCGACGGCCAGCCGCCAGCCCAGCCGTCCCGCGGACAGCCGTTGCAGGGTGGCCGAGACCTTCGCCGCGTACACCGGAGTGCCGAACGCAGGCTGGAATTCGACGATCACGCGCGCGTGGCGGGTGGCGCGCAACGCACCGCCGGCCACGATCCACGATTCCTCGCCCAGCGGGTCGTACGGCGCGAGCACACCGTCGAGGCCCGCCAGCTCGGCGGCGTTGATCACCTGGTGCAGATCGTCGAAAGGCCCGAAGTGCCCGGGACGTACATCGGTCGGCTCCCGGTCGTCCGGGCGTACGAAGCGCCCGGACGCCGGTGTCGGGACCGGGTCACCGAATCCACCGCGGTGACGCAACTGCGGGCGAGCCCGGCGACCGTCACCATGGCTGGGCAGTCGCCACAGATACTCGGTCATGCCGCGACCTGCCCGGCGGCGACCAGCTCCCGCGCCCGCGCCAGCGGCTCGCGGGCGACCCAGGAGTCGAGGTCGAAATCGGCGGCCAGGAAACCGTGGGTATAGAGGAACTGCTTTTGCACCCCGAGCAGCTCCAGGCGTTCGGGATCCAGCGACGGATGCAGACCATGATGGAACTCGGTGCCGTAGGCGGCCGCGACTCCCTCAGGCCCGGACAGGGTTTCGCGTTGCAGCACCTCCCGCACGCCGTCGAGATTGTCGGTCGCCCAGTCCGCGGCTCGCAGGCTCTGAGCCAGGAACCCGATCACCGCGTCCGGGTTGGTGTCGAGCAGATCCTGATGCACCGTAATCGGGCGTGGGGTGCCGTTGTTGACGCGCAGATGTTTGGTGTCGGTGGCGTCCAGGTCCACCGCCACCCGCAGCCCGTGCTGCGCGGCGACTTCCTGAGCGCGGGCACCTTTGACGTAGATGGCGTCCACCTCACCGCGCAGCAACTCGTCGGCGCCCCAGGTGATGGACCGGGCACGTTGCTGAACCTCGGTGCGCACCTGCGGATCCCGCTCCACACGCAGCTCCACGACCTGCACATCGGCGAGGGTGAGCCCACCCAGGCGCAGGGCGCTGGTGAACCCGTGCAGGGCCATCGCTCGCGGGAAGCTGCGCGCCTGATCCTGCGCCCAGGCCGGGATACCGATCCGCAGCCCCGCCAGTTCGGCGGGTGAACTCACCGGCGACTGCGGGCCGACCAGAATGGCCTGCGCTTCGTCGATCCAGGTCAGCCCGATCAGCCGGGTCGGTGAGCCCTGAGCGCGCGCGGCCAGCGCGGGCACGTTGCCGCCTTCACGCACCAAACCCTCGAGAGTGTGGTCGAAGTGGCGGGCGGCCAGCTCCGGGCTGGCGTCTTGCAGGACCCCGAAGTCCAGGCCGTGGATACGGGCGCTCTCGCCCAGCCAGCCCAGACTGTGAGCCAGCCCGCTGGCGGTCGGCACCGGGCAGCGGGTGTACCAGAGGGTGCCGGCAGGATCGGGCTGTGCTGTGGTGGTCATCTATGCTCCTGAGTTCTTCGAGGGGGCGGCGCCGACGCCGAGTTCGGTGAGGAAGGCCGCGCGATAGCGCAGCGCGGCAGGGTCTTTGCCGTCGCGCGGTTGGGCCAGGTCGATCTCGGTGTCCACCGCGAAGCGGCCGCGATCGAGAATGAGCACCCGGTCGGCCAGGCGCACCGCCTCGTCCACGTCATGGGTCACCATGAGCACCGCCGGGTGATGGCGGGTCACCAACTCCCCCACCAGGTCCTGCATCTGCAGCCGGGTCAGCGCGTCCAGCGCGGCGAACGGCTCGTCCAGCAACAGCAGTTCGGGTTCGCGCACCAGCGCCCGCGCCAGCGCCGCACGCTGGGCTTCACCACCGGACAGGGTCGCCGGCCACTGCCGAGCCTTGCCGTCCAGATGCACCTCGGCCAGCGCGCGCAGGCCCGCCTCCCGGATCTGCTTCGAACGGCGTTGCCCGACAGTCACATTGGCCAGTACCCGCTTGGACGGGATCAGCCGCGGCTCCTGATAGACGGTGGTGCGCACCGCGGGCGCCAGCACCTGCCCTGCGTCCGGGGTTTCCAGGCCGGTGAGCAGGCGCAGCAGGGTCGTCTTGCCGGTGCCGCTCGGACCGAGCAGGACCACGAACTCGCCGCGGCGAATCGTCAGATCGACCCCGTCGAGGACAATCTTGTCACCGAAGGCCTTGCGCAGTCCGGTGATCCGCACAGCGACCGGCGCGGTGGCACGCGGCGACTGTTCGACGGCGGTCATCGGATTGCCAACTGCCGCCGCCAGGGCATCGCATACCGTTCGGCCAACCGCACCACGACGTCGAAGATCAAGCCCAGCACCGCATACAGCACCACGCACAGCACCATGTAGTCGGTGCGGTTGTACTCCTGTGCCAACGTGACCAGATAGCCCACACCCTCGGTGGTACCGACCTGTTCGGCGGCGATGAGGCCGGTGATGCTGATGGACAAGCACACCCGCAGCGCCATCAGGATCCCCGGCAGCGCCGAGGGCAGGATCACCTCCAGCACCAGCCGCGCCCCGCTCAAACCGAATCCGCGCGCAGCCTCGACCACTTTGCGGTCCACATTGCGCACTCCCAGATAGGTGTACGCGTACATGGGCGCGACGGTGGCCACAGCGATGAGTGCCACCTTGTACAGCTCGTCGATGCCGAACCAGGCGATGAACAAGGGCACCAGCGCCAGGAACGGCACCGCCCGCACGATCTGCATGGTGGAGTCCACCAATTCCTCACCGAGGCTGGACAATCCGGCGATCAGGCCGAGCAGCAGCCCCACACCGACACCCAGCCCGACACCGAACGCGGCGCGGGTGAAGGAGGCCACCGCGAAGTCGAGCAGCTGGCCACTGCCCAGCAGTTCGGTGAACGCCGACCAGACCTTGGACGGTCCGGCCAGCACCTGCGGCGAGAGCGCACCGGTGGCCGAGCCGATCCACCAGGCGGCGACGATCAACGTGGGCAGCAGCACACGCAACGGTACTGACAGCCATGCGGGCCTGGACTTCTCGATCCGGGTCCGCGGCGGAGCGAGAGTGCCGAGGTCTTCCTCGGCGGCGGGGACGGCGAGCACAGCCATGTCAGCGGCCTGTCTTCAGCGCGGCCAGTTGCTCAGGAGTGAGCTTGGCCTTCAGGTCGTAGAAGATGTCGGAGGCAGTGATCTTGCGGGCTATCACGCCGTTGTCGGCGAACAGATTTACTACATCGGCCAGATCGGCGGCATCGGAATCGGCCGGCAGCCGCGGCACGGTCGCCTCTGCCCCGACCCGCACAGCGTCGGACAGGCGCACACCACTGAGCGCGCGCGGACCGGTCTGCTCGAAGACGTTCTCGAACCCGGCGGGATTGTCGTGCTGCTGAGCGGTCAGGCTCTGCAGCACTTCGAGGTACTTGGCCGCGACTTCGGGGCGCTTGTCGAGGATCTCGGTGCGGAACACCACCACCGAGTTGTCCTTGGAGCCGATGCTTTGTTCGGTGGCGATCTCCACGCCGCCGTTGGCCTTGGCCTCCTGATACGGCACCAGGAACGAGGCCCACGCATCGACCTTGCCGGTCGCGAACGCCGAGGCCGCGTCCTTCTGCTGCAACGGCACTCGCGTCACCTTGTCGGCCGGGATGCCGGCCTGCGCCAGCGCCTTGAGCAGGATGTATTCGCCCTTTCCGGCCGGATTGACCGCGACCCGCTTGCCGACCAGATCCGCGACGGAGTGGATGCCGGAATCCTTGCCCGCGATGATGCCGCTCTGATCCTTGCCCGCCGGGTCCTGCACCGCGACGATGCGCACGGCCACGTCCTTGGACAGCGCGCCGACTACCGGGCTGAACGCGGCACCGGAGACATCGAGTTCCTTGGTGTTGAACAGTTTCAGCATTGAGCTGAATCCCGGTGTGGTGATGACCCATTCGACCTTCGCACCCAGCGGCGCGAGCGCCTTGTCGAAGGTGCCGTCGCGCTTGGCCACCGCCAGCGGACCGGAATTGCCAGGGTCGGCTACCTTCAGCACCAGCTTCGCCTGCGGGCCCGCCTCGGTGGCGGTTCCCGAGCCACACGCCGCCACCAGAGCAACGACAGGGGCGAGCGCGAGCGCGAGACGCCAACGGCTTGGCCTGCGCGTGCGGAACATCGTGGAATACCTCTTCCGAATCAGGGATCGAAGCCAATCAATGAGCAGCGACAGTAGGGGCGCAGCCGCAGCGTTGCGAGGTAATCCTTTCCGAGGATCGGAAAGCTTGACACGTACACAATGGAAGCGTTATCGGACACCTATTTTCGGCCGACCGGGCGAAAGCTCCGCTGCTGTACCACTTTTCGCTCACCGTGAGCGGAAACCCGATCACGCCAGGATTTCCACATATCGGATAGGACTGTCGCCCAGCGGCACCGCCGCGCCGTGTTACCGTCCCCGGCGTGGAAGCTTCCGGAGTGCAGACCGTCGCCCGTGCCCTGTCTGTGCTGGACTGCTTCCGCGGCGGCGAGGAACGCGGCGTATCCGAGATCGCCCGCCAGCAGGGCCTGGCGGTCAGCACCACCCACCGGCTATTGAGCGCCCTCGTGCAGGCCGGATTCCTCGACAAGAACGAAACCTCGAGCCGCTACCGCATGGGCGGCGCCCTCGCCGAATACGGCCAGATCGCCTACCGCCAGCACCGCATCTACCTCGCCGAACCCAGCCTCGAACAGCTCGCCGCCACCACCGGCGCCAGCGCCTCGGTCGCCATCCGCCACAGCATCCACGCCGTGCTGCTCGGCACCAGCCGCTGGCGCGACAGCGACGGCCACCGCCTCATGGGTGTTCGACTTCCCCTGCACGCCAGCGCCCTGGGCAAAGCTCTGCTCGCCTGGTCCGACACCCCCGACGACTTCCTGGCCACCCTCCCCTACGACGAAGGCACCGCCCGCTCGGTCTCCACCGCCGCCGAACTGCGAGAAGAACTCACCCGCACCCGATCCCGCGGCTACGCCTACAACGACGAAGAACTCGACCCCGGCTTCCGCACCGTCGGCCTGCCCATTCTGACCCCAACCGGCGACGCCCGCTTCGCCCTCGGCCTGCGCGGCCCCACCACCCTCATGATCCCCGAGCGCATCCCGTTCCTCGTCGAGCTGGCCAAGGTGACCGCCGCCGAGATCGCCGCCCGCTTCGCCGCCGACCAGACCGGCGAATGACGCCCAAACATATTGCCGCGCAAAGGTATCTGTGAGGTTGGTTAACCTGTGCCGAGCCGTCGACGACCGCTCCAGCAGGTCCGCCACGCGCGTCGCGCGGCGGTCGGACACATGACAGCGCGCCCGGTCGCCACTGCCGCATCGGTGTGTCGCCTCCCCAGAAGAGCGGTCCAAGACTCCGGGGCTACGAAAACCGTTGTGATCAAGCTGATTTCATCTCGCCGTGCGGGAACAGGCGCTCGCGCGCGCGGGTTGCTCCTGCCATGACTCTCGGAATTGCGCTCGCTGCCTCGAATTCGGGCAACTACGTCGACCAGATCGTGGCGCAGGCCCGCTCGGTCGCCGAGCTTGGTATCGAGTCGGTGTGGTTCGGACAGCGGATGGACTACGACTCCCCCGCCCTCGCCGCCATCGTGGGCCGGGAGGTGCCGGGCCTGCAGGTCGGCACCTCGGCCATCCCCGTGGTCGGCCGCCATCCGTTGCTGGTGTCCTCTCAGGCGCAGACCGCCCAAGCCGCGACGCACGGGCGTTATCATCTAGGTCTGGCCCTCGGTTCGACGCTCGCCGCCAGCGCGTTCGGCACAGCCTTCGATCGGCCCATTACCCGCTTGCGCGAGTTCCTCACCGCACTGCGCGAATTGCTCGACACGGGCACCGCCGACTTCCACGGCGAACTGCTGACGGTCACACCGCCGCTGCCGACCGCGGTTCCCGGGGCAGAACCACGCGTACCGGTGTTGGTGGCCGCGATGGGACCGCAAGCACTACGCGTCACCGGCGAACTCGCCGACGGCACCCTGCCGTATCTGGCGGGCCCGAAGACCTTGAGCGAGCACATCGTCCCGGTGATCACGAAGACGTCGGAAACCACACCACGCATCGTCGCCTTCGTCCCGGCAGTCGTCACCTCCGATGTCGAGGGCACCCGTGCGACGGCGGTACAACAGCTGGCGTTCTACGAGCAGGTGCCGTCCTATCGCCGGGTCATCGAACTCGAAGGTGCCTCGCGGGCAGCGGAACTGGCGCTCATCGGCGACGAGGAGACCATCGCCGCCGGAATCCAGCGCTACTACGACGCAGGCGCCACCGAGGTCGTGCTGACCACCACGGATCTGGCCGGCCCGGACGATCAGCACCGCACCTGGGCACTGGCCGGCGCCCTCGCGGCCGACTGGGCCGGCTCCTCGGCGGCTACCACCCTGCCCGCGGGGTAGCATCGCGCGATCCCGAACTCGGCCCCGGCGCACCCGCACACGGCGTCGCCAACCAACCCGAACGCTTAATCCACATCCCATCCCGATCGAGGGAAGCGGCAGCGTCGCCCATAACCCGGACCTGCTTGTTCGGCCTCTCACCGTCGGCGCGCAAAGCGGCCTCCACTTCGATGCCGAGCCCGACTCGAGGTTTCGCATGATCCGATCCAGATGCGGGCCGACCCGCGTAGCTCGTCAGATAGAGGACCTCGCCAGCCACGAAAACCAGATCGAGGTGACGTGCGGGTATCCCTCCGAGTCGATCGTCGCCAAAATGTGCGGCAGTATCGAGGGACAGCAGGCCTTTGACCTCGGATTCATCAAGTCGTCGCATAGGTGATACAGCGAACTTTCTTGTCTAGAAACAGATCTCACGACTATGCCGGTCATGCCTGCCGCTGCGCATTACGCATTCGGCATCGGCACCCACGGCCAGGCAATCAGCGGCGTGTGTGCGGGCTCGAGCCCAGCGCATACTGCGGGCGCGTAATCCGAAGCCGACGTTCTCGAGCACCGAGAGGTGTTGGAACAGAGAGCTGTGCCACACTCTTAGCGTTTCCGCAGGTCGATCCGTGTGGTTAGCGCATGTGTCCCCCTCCGGACACAAAATTGTGGCAGATATGCCCCAGAAATCGGGTCCGGGCAGCCTGCCGGAAGAAGGCCGGTTCGCACTGAGAATCACCGATCGACGGATGCTGCCCATCCCCGCCCTCGGTGGCCCCCTGCTGCTGGCGGAACTTGTTGTGGCGCATCGGGATTAACTGTCTGAATTGAGTCGACGCCTACGGTATCGAGCACCTGTACGTGCTCGCCATGGATGAGCTGCTCGCCAAGGACGCGGCGTTTCTACGACGCGCACCTGTATCTGGCGAACCGGGTTTCACGGCTGGTTATGCTGCGGCTGCCGAAGCGGATCCTCGATCTCGACGTGGACCTAACCAGCCTTGTTGGATACTCAGAGCCTGCGATTCACCCGTTTCCCAGGTCGGATCATTTACCCGGGAGAGGGGAATTGACCGTCGAGAAGTACTGGATGGCCGCGCCGATGGCGACCGGGGCGGTGATCAGCAGTTGGCCCGCGACGGTGCCGAGGGCACCGACTGCGATGATGCCGCCGAGGCAGCCGATGGCCGCGGCCGGGATGAACGCGCCGAACAGCCCGACGATCGTCGCGGAAGCGACGGTGGCGCCGGCGATACCGCCTAGCACACAGCCGACCGCGCCGCCGCCGAGTCCGCCGACCAGGGTACCGAGTGTGGCTCCCATGGTGATGGTGCTGGTTAGGCGGGTCCAGGCGGCCTGCTCACGGTCGTACTGGTTCTTCCACGGCGCCTGATCCTCGTATGGCAGCGCGACGGGCTTGTAGGTGGCGTGAGCCATGTCGAACTGCGGGGTCAGGGTCGCGGTGCGACCGGCGATGTCGGCTGCGATCGGGAATTCGAAGTCGTCGACGCGCACCTTCAGCGGCATGCCGGTGAGCACGGTGCCGTCCGCGGCCGCGATCTTGAAGACGCCGTTCTCGACTACCATCGATCCGGCGTCGGTGGTGACGATGGACTGGGTGTCGGTGGCGTGCGCGGTGAATCCGACGGCCTCGGTCTCGGCGGAGGTGGTCGCGACGGACGAAGCGCCGCCGGGGGCGCCGCCGAGGGGCGCGGCAGAACTCCCGCCCACGGCTATGCCCACCGCGGCGGTCGTGAATGCGGCGGCCAGGGCGAGTTTCGTTATTTGCATGACATTCCTCGGTTTCGGAGGCGTGGCGAAACGACGGCCATGCCTATGGTGGGTAGCGATTTCGGTTGAGGTGATTACAAGTGCCCGCGATAAGGCGGCGTATGTGGATGTGACGGTGTGTGGTCGATCAATCAGTCGGGTGGCAGCCGCTCGACAATCGTCGCGTTGGCCATCCCGCCTGCCTCACACATGGTTTGCAAACCCCATCGCGCCTCGTCGTGCTCCATCGCCTCGATCAGCGTCGACATGATCCGTACGCCGGAGGCGCCGAGGGGATGCCCGAGCGCGATCGCGCCGCCGTGGACATTCACCTTGTCGTGTGCAACGCCGAGTTCTCGCTGCCAGGCAAGGGGAACGCAGGCGAAAGCCTCGTTTACTTCGAACACGCCGATGTCTGTCAGGGACAGGCCGGCCCGCTGCAAAACCCGGCGCGTCGCAGGCACGACACCCATCAGCATCAGGACCGGATCGTCACCTACTACGGCGGTGGCATGTATCCGGGCGCGACCACGCAGACCGAGATCCGCCGCCTTCTCTGCCGACATCACCAGTGCCGCACTGGCGCCATCGGTAAGCGGTGACGAATTTCCGGCAGTGACGCACCAGTCGATTTCAGGGAATCTGTCGAGCATCTCGTCGTTGCGGAAGGACGGTGTCAGCCGCTCCAGCAGTGACACAGTGGTGTCCGGCCGGACGGTCTCGTCGGAGTCGATGGCACATCCGGGCACCGTGACCAGGTCCGCGGCGAATACACCCTCCGCTGCGGCGCGGGCGGCCCGCTCATGTGACCGGCAGGCGTATTCGTCGAGCTCCTGACGGCTCAGTTTCCAGCGGGCCGCCACCAGCTCGGCTGATATTCCCTGCGGCACCAGTGATCCCGGAAACCTGGCAGGCACCTGGACGCCGTACGGGTCGGCGCCGCCGATGTTCGACCACAGCGGAGCCTGGCTCATCGACTCCACCCCACAGGCGATTACCACCTCCGCGGCGCCGGCCGAGATCATGTGCGCCGCGAAATGCATTGCCTGCTGGCTGGATCCGCATTGGCGGTCCACCGTCGTCGCGGGTACCTCGACCGGAAATCCGGCGGCGAGCACCGCATGACGGGTGATGTTCGCGGACTGGACTCCGGCCTGGGTGACGCACCCGCCGATCACGTCGTCGACGATTCCAGGGTCGATGCCGGTGCGACCGGTCACTTCGCGCAGGACGGTCGCGAGCAGATCGACGGGATGCACGGTGGACAATCCACCACCTGGCTTTCCCCGACCGCTGGGTGTACGGACGATGTCCACGATCACGGCCTCATGCATCGGTTGCCTCCCGGCTTGCCGTTGGTTCATCTCCGGAACAGCCCTTCCTGCCGAAGGCGGGTGGCGAGTTCGGGATGATCGTTCAGGAACCGGGCCGAGATATCGGCGACTCGATGTCGCCAGCGGACCACCTCGGCTTCCGGGACGATCGAGTACGTGCCAGTCCGGTTGGATACCATGCGGGACACGAGGTCAGCATCGTCACCAGCCATCTGAGTCCACCGGTTGGTCAGGTTGTGTCCGGCCTCGGTGACGGCGGTGTGCTCCGCGGCGCTCAGTCCGGCCAGCCACTTGGCATCGGCCACCACGGCGTAGTTGATGAACATCAGGCCTGGCACCTGAACTGCGTGTGGAGCCTTGCCGATGATCTCGGTGGACCAACCCCCAGGTGAGGTGAAGGCTCCGTCGACTTCACCATTCGCCATCGCCGCGCCGAGGCGTGGAATCGGAATCGGCACCGGCTCGGCGGCGAGACTGCGCATCAATTGTTCGTACAATCCGCCGCCGGCCACCCGTATCCGCTTGCCGTGGAGGTCCTCGAGCTGACGGATGTTGTTCTGGGGAAAGGCGAACAGCTGGTCAGCGCCCCGCATCAGCCCCAGCAGCTCGATACCGTGCGGTCTGACCTGGTCGGCGAGCACGCCGACAATCGCGTCCCGGGTGGCCGCGTCCGACATGACCGTGTCATCGAGGCCGAAAGGCAGATTCATGAAGCCGGTGGTTGGTTCGATCGCCTCGAGGTGCGCCATATTCACCGCGGCGATGTTCGCCTGTCCGGACAGTACCGCCTCCAGCGACGCGCGACCGGCGAGAACTTGCTGCTGTGGATTGATCCGGACCACGGCTTCGTGCCGCGAGCGCGAATCGACAGTGCCGGCGAAGTCGTCGAAATACGGCAAGCGTGGATGTCCCTGCGGGATGTCGTGCACGAAGGACACGACACGCGGCTCGGATGGTCGTTTGGGCGTCTTCGCTTCGGTTCCACAGCCGGCCACGGCGAGCAGAATGCTGAGGACGACAGAGGTTCGTTTGTACTTCACTGTTCTCACACGTCTTTCCGAAGTGCCGCACGGCGCAACTTCCCGACTTCATTGCGGGGCAGCGTCTCGACGTAGTCGAACGACCGTGGACTGGCATGCGCCCCTACGCGTTTGGTCACTGCCACACGCAGTTCCTTCTCCAGTTCGGCTATCGGTTGGGTGTCATCGGCACGCACGAGCACGGCGCGCACGATCGTTCCGCCGTGCGGTCCGCCGGCTGCGACCGCGGCTGCTTCGGTGATACCGGGATGTTCGGACAACACCCGCTCTACCTCGACCGGACTGACGTTGTAGCCGGAGGTGACGATCATGTCGTCCTCCCGGCCGAGGAAGTTCCAGCGACCATCGGGCCGCCGGCATGCCCGGTCCTCGGTGACGAACATGTCGTCGATCCACCGCGCCCGCCACGCCTCAGGCCGATTCTCATAGCCACTGCTCAGTTGGTATCGAGGTCGTTCGATGGCGATCAATCCGCTCTCGCCTTCATCCACCGACCGCCCCTGATGGTCGACCAGCCGCACGGAGAATCCCGGGATCGGACCACCGAGAGCGCCCGGTATCGGCGGCGGACCGTCGGCCAGGTCGGCGAGCACCATTCCGACTTCGCTGAGCCCGTAGCCATCTCGAATCGCCGGCGCGCCGTTCGAGGACCATGCCGCCGCGGTAGCGGCGTCCAATGGCTCCCCGGCCGCGGCGGCCACGTGCAGATCGCCGGCCGCGCCTCGCCGGCGCAGAGGAGTCAGCAGTTTCCGGTAGGCACTCGGAGCAGCGGCAATGCAGGTGACACCGTCTTCGGTCAGCAATGCCCACCATGCTGCGGGATCGAAGTCCCCGTCGTATACGACGCGCGGGACACCCAGTGCCATCGGCGCGGCGCCTGTGGAGTAGAGCCCGTACGCCCATCCCGGGTCTGCCGTGGTGAACAGCAGATCCCGTTCGGTCACGCCCAGCGAATATCGCGCGAAAGGAATAACAGACAGCAACGCGGAATGCGGCATGACACAGGATTTCGGATCACCCGTCGTACCGCTGGTGAACAAGAGTGTCGCCGGATCGCCGGCCCCCGTGGACACCTCCGGCCCGTCTGCTGCGCTCCGCTCCCATTCCGCCCAGAAACTCCGGTCACCCCGAACCAAACCGGTTCCCTTCGGGCCGGTTACCGTGACGACGGCGATATCGGCTTGCATGGCGGACAATGCCGCCTCCAGTGTGTTTCGCCACCGGTGGCCCACTACGACCAGTCCGGCTCCGGAGGAACGAAGCCGGTAGGCGATGGCGTCGGTGCCCAAACCGCAGAACACGGGGACATACACCAGTCCGCTGCGCCACGCGGCCAGCGCGACTATCCAGCTCTCCACCTGACGTGACAGCACACCGGCGATCCGATCACCGGGACGGAGTCCCGCCGTGGCGAACATGCGCGCCGTCTTCGCCGCCGCCGTATACAGCTCCTGGTAGGTCCAGCGTTCCCTCGAGCCGTCCGCATGCCGGACTGTCAACGCCAGTCGACCCCGTTGCGTCACGTAGCGGCCACACGCTTCCTGCGCGGTGTTCAACGAAATGGCGGGATTCTCGGAGAGCTGGGCTTCCACATGTGCCCAGACATCATCGGGTGTCTTCATCGATTTCTCCGAATTCCATTAGGAGCGGGCGGGACCGACGGTGAGGGCCAGCAAACTTATCGCGCAGCCCACCACGATGTAGGCGGAAATGGCCCACAAGCCGATCCCCGTGGCAATGAGCGCCGCCGCGACGAACGGCGCGGGCCCACTGGTGATCAGCCCGCTCATCTGATAAGCGACGGATGCGCCTGTATAGCGCAGCCGGGCGGGGAACATCTCACCGAGAAAGCCCGCCATCGCGCTGTAGGTGACGGCATGTCCGATTGTCACGATGAGGATCATCGCGAGCAGGATCAGCCAGGGGGATCGAGTACCGATGAGCCAGAAGAACGGGAACGCGATCGCCGCCATGTACCCGGAACCAATCATCAAGATCTTCCGATTGCCGAACCGATCGGCGATCATGGCGACAGCCGGGACGGTCCCGATATCGAGCAGGCATGCCACGATCAGACACAGCAGGATGTCGTTCTTCGGAATCCCGAGCCGGGTCGGGCCATACGACAACGTGAATACCGTGACGAGGTAGAACGGGATACTGGCCGCCGCCTGGACACCGATCCCCACCAGCACTTGGCGTTTCGCTTCCTTAAGGACATCGAGGAGCGGAAACGCAGAGATCGTGCGGGATTCCCGGACCTCCCGGAAGTCCGGTGACTCGACGATGCGTACCCGGACGTACAGCCCGAGGGCCACGAGGACGATGCTCGCCACGAATGGCACGCGCCATCCCCAGGACACCAGCTGATCATTCGGCAGGGTGCTCACCGCGAGGAAGGCAGCTGAGGACAGGACCAGACCGGCAGGCACCCCGGCCTGCGGCCAGCTGCCGTAGAACGCCTTTCGCCTCGCCGGCGCATGTTCGATCGCCATGAGCACCGCACCGCCCCATTCACCCCCTACGGCAAACCCTTGAACCAGCCGAGCGAAAACGAGCAAGGCGGGCGCGACGACGCCGGCCTGCGAATAGTTGGGGAGCAGTCCGATGGCAACGGTGCTGAAGCCCATCAGCAGCAGCGAACCTACCAGCATCTTCTTGCGGCCGAGGCGATCGCCGAAGTGGCCGAAGACGATTCCGCCGACCGGGCGCGCCGCGAACGCGACGCCGAAGGTGGCGAATGCCGCCAGCGTGCCCGCCGCAGGGTCCATCGTCGGGAAGAACTGCTTGTTGAACACGAGGGCGGACGCGGTGCCGAACAGAAAGAAGTCGTACCACTCGATGGCGGTGCCGATGAAGCTGGCGAACGCGACGCGCGCGGGTTTCGCCCGGGCGTTCGCAACCGGCTGATCCGTGGCGTCGAACTCTGCTGTTGTTGTCACTGGTGGTCTCCCAACTGCGGTGGCGGGCGGTGAACGAGTACTGCGCGCGTCCGCCCCTCAGTTGCTCCGTGTCTGCGAGGTAGTGCGCTGGATCACAAGAGAAGCAGGTTTCCGGGTGGAACACAAGACCAAATGTACTGATCATTACAACGCAGGGCACATGCATTTGATCTTAGAAAGATGCTTTGAACACTGTATTTACTGCCGATCATCGAACGGCTGGCAAAAAGTTGTACCGATCGTTACCATGATCGACATGATGCAGAACGACTCTGATGCGGTAAGGACGGTCCTGGTCACCGGCGGATCGCGCGGTATCGGCGCAGGCATTACTCGACTGCTCGGCGAACGCGGTCGCAACGTCGCTTGTAGCTACCGAAGCAGCCGTGAGGGCGCCGAGAAGTTGGCTGCCGACCTGCCCGAACGTGTGCGGCCCGTGCATTACGACTCGTCGGTTCCGTCATCGGCGGACACGGTCGTCGATGCGGTGCTCGCACGATGGGGCCGGCTCGACAGCCTGATCCTCAATGCTGGTCAATGGCAGGGCGGCCGGTTGGCATCCACAGCCGCCGACCTTTGGTGGAACGTCGTCGAACACAACCTCAAAGGGGCTGCCGACCTTACGCGAGCCGCGCTCCCCGCACTGACTCGCGGCGACGATCCCAGTGTCGTCCTGATCTCTTCGGTGGTCGGCATCATCGGACACGCGGGTGATACCGCCTATGCCAGCGCGAAGGCCGCCATGATCGGCTTCGCCAGGTCGCTGGCCAAGGAGGTCGGTCGCGACGGTATTCGCGTCAACGTGCTCGCGCCCGGCTTCGTCGATACCGACATGACCGCCGGCGTCTCCAACCGGGTACGCCAAGACATCGCGGGACGAACAACGTTGGGCCGATTCGGCACGGTCGACGAGATCGCGGGTGCCGCGGTGTTCCTCTCGGAGGATGCAAGTTACTGCACCGGAACGGTTCTGACAGTCGACGGTGGTTGGTCTCTCTGACCGCCGCAAGTTTCACTCACACAGGAGAATCCGCATGATTAACGAAGGAATCGATCCCGGCGAGTACCAGGAGCTGTCCCAACGAATCCACGCAACCATTTGGGACCGCCTGGCTCCTTTGGAGCAGCAAATCGAGAACGAAGAGCGCATCCCCTACGACATGGTCCTTCCGGCGCTGCGCGAGTCCGGTGCGTTCGGACTACTGGTTCCACGTGAATACGGTGGTAGCGGGCTCTCGATTCGGCAGTATCTTCCGATCATCGCCGAATTCGCCAAAATCCAAGGCGGGCTCCGGGTGATCGTGCACGTCCACAACTCTTTCGCCCACGCGCTGTCCGAGATGGGTAGCGCGGGGCAGTGCAAAGCCGTTCTTCCCGGCGCGGCGACCGGCGAGAAGTCCGTGGCCTTCGCCCTCACCGAGCCGGATCACGGCACCGGCGCCGACCTCGGCACTACCGCCGACATCGACGGGACCGGTTATGTCCTCAACGGACGAAAGTGGCTGATCACCAACTCCGACCTCGCCACGCACTTCATGGTCTTCGCCAAGACCGGCGAGACGAGTGTGTCGGCGTTCCTGGTAGAGCGTGGAAGCCGAGGGCTGCACATCGGACCACTGCCGGAGACGATGGGCTGCAAGGGTGGTCAGCACGGGATCATCACACTGGACAACGTGGCCGTTCCGGGTAGTGCCCTGATCGGCGCCGAGGGCGAGGGGCAGCAGCACCTCGAACGGGCGCTGGAGATCAGTCGCGTGTTCATCGCCGCCAGCTCACTGGGTACCGCCGAACGCGCCCTCGAACTCTCGACCTCCTACGCCAAGAGCCGGGTAACCTTCGGGCGGCCGATCGGAGACCGACAGGCGATACAGCGATATCTGGCGGAAATGGCCATCGACGTCTACGCGCTGCGGAGGATGCTGGTCGACGCGGCGGCCAAGTGGGATTCGGGCCAACGGATCCCAGCCGAGTCCGCGATGTGCAAACAGTTCGGCCTGGAGGCCGTCGGGCGCGTCACGGACCGCGCTCTGCTGATTCACGGCGGCATCGGTTACACCCGCGAATACCCCATCGAACGTCTTTACCGGGATGCCCGGCTCAACTGGCTGGAAGAGGGTACTCCTACCATCCAGTATCTGGTCATCGCGCGTGAACTGCTGTCGGGCTACGACTCCGCCGACACGGGCGCCCTGTTGACCGCCGGCTGACCATGATGGGATGTGCTTCCCCCTGCCGGACAATCAGCTTGACAATGGGGAGCATGACACGGAAGCGAAGCCGATGACCACCAGCACGTTCGAGGCCAAGCAGGAGCGAGTTGTCCGCAAAGCCGCCGAGCTCTGGGCTCGCACCAGCTACCACGGCACCGGTATCAGCGAGCTCTGCGACGCTGTCGGCCTGGGGCGCGGCGCGCTGTATCGCTACATCGGAAGCAAGGAAGCACTGCTGTTCCACATCAGCAAGACTCAGGTGGACCGGATGAACGACCACGCCGAGGAACTGCTGAAGGCCGACCTGCCCGCCGACGAGTTGCTACGCGAGATGGCCAGGGCACTGATCCGCAACATCGCCACACATCGCGCCGAATGGGCGGTCTTCTTCCGCGAGTACACGTCGCTGACCGGAGACAACCGCGATCGCGTTGTCGCGGCGCGCGAGCGGTACGAGGGATACTGGCGCCAAGCGATCGACCGAGGCGTTGCGGACGGAACGCTCAAACCAGTCCCTCGGCTGCTGGTCAAAGGCATCCTCGGCATGCTGAACTACACCTACCTGTGGTTCGAGCCGGATGGTCGGACCAGCTCCGAGCAGCTCGCCGACGACTTTCTCGACACCCTGCTGGACGGCATGCGGAGTCACTGAAAATCCTTTGCGAGCGGTATGTGCCGCGCTGAGGCACCGGGATAACGGCATACGCCGTGAAACGCAAGCACTACAGCGAGCATAGGAGGCCCCGTCGTCGAGACGCAGCGCAGCAGCGCGGCGTTCGTACTGCCAGGTCTGCATACGCGCTGGCCTCGGCACCGAGACAGCTGGCTGTCTCGGTGCCGACAGCAGTTGGCCGGCCAGGTGCCCACAGCACCGACGGCGACGATGCCACCGAGGCAGCCGATGACGAATCCGCCGAACGGCTCGATGATGGCGGCCGACGCGACCGTCGCACCAGCAATTCCGCCGAGCAGACATTCGTCCGCACGGATAACAACTTTGCGTCGGCGAGCACGCTGTCGTCGGTTGCCTTGATCTTGAAGATCGCATTGTCGACGGACATTGATCCGGCGTCGGTCCGAATGAGTGTCGATGTGGCGGTGGTCATCGCAGGCGTTGCCAACCCTGCCCCTTCATGGTGAACCGCTTACCAGAAATAGGTATGTCCGTGGCAGTTCGGCCGTCCGGATAGCGCCTGGCGCCAAGGAGGCTGTAGTCGGCAGCGGAGGCACTATCAGGCGAGGATTCCGATGAATCCACAGAATTCGCAATGCAGCAACAGCACGGTCGAGCCGGATGGTGAGACAACCTTGATGATTCGGCGTTGCAAGAACTGCGCAGTGCTGCTCGCGCCGCCGATTATCACGTGTTCGTCGTGCCAGTCGAAGGCTCTCGAATGGGTGCCTTCGTCCGGTGCGGGGTGGATAGTGTCGTGGAAGGTGGTGCACCGCGCCGACAGACCTTCCGAGAAATGGGAGCCGTCGATAATCGCCATCGTCGAACTGGACGGCGGACCTTGGGTCTACACCACAATCGAAGGCGAGATCCCACCGCCATCCGACCAGCCGGTCCGAGTGAGGTTCGAATCCAGACCGGTCAAGGACAGGTTCCCCGTATTCGCCACCTGCGCGACAGGCAGGCGGCATCCGGACGACGGTACCGCACCGGACCATCGGCACGCGGCCGATCCGGAGCGCTCGGGATCGAGGACTCACATGACGACAGACGCTACCTACGACCCCGCATGGGTCAGGTCCTCACTGAACCAATTCGATTTCCTGGAGTCGGTGAAATCGGTGAATGCGGACGCGAGGTCGGTACTCGAATTCGCGATTCGATGGGCACCGTTCGGCGGCGCCAGCGCCGGCGAACTGCTCGTTGCCTTCGGCGTCAATCGTTGGCGTTTCGTGCAGCTGACTCGCGAGGCCCTGCGTCCACGTGCCGGTGACGGCAGGGATGTGCGAGCGGTGAAACGTAGTTTGTTCGACTCACTGACGTGGGCCTGGCGAATGTATCCCGATTCTTGGGCTTCTCATCCCCAGCGCTGGTGATGAGTGGCCGACGAGTCGTGACTGCGCTCTCCATTCGCTCATGCGAGCTCGTCGCGGGAGTGCTCTGCGGCCCAGGCTGCGATCTGGGTCCGCGAGGTGAACCCCAGTTTGGCGAGGATGTGCTCTACATGTCCTTGCGCTGTGCGCTGCGAAATCACCAGCCGGGCGGCGATTGCCTTGTTGGTCAATCCCTTCGCGACGAGGTCGACGACTTGACGCTCGCGCTTGGTCAAATTCGCCGACACAGAGTCGGCTGCTGCTCGATGGTGCTCACCCAACGCGAAGTCGACTGCCGCCTCGAAACTCATCGCGATGCCCTCCTGGTAGGCGGAGTCGTATCCGCGCCTGCCGAGTATTTCGCGGGCGCGGCGCTCGCATTCCTCATGGTAGGCAACGAAATGGGGATAAATGATGCTGGAGCCGCCGACCGCGTGACCGTGCCCCTGCGCGGCGCCCAACAACACGGCCGCGCGCCGCGCATCGCGCTTCTCAGCCGCGATCCAGGCCAGTATCTCCGTACTGACCGCGGCGACGAGCGGATCGACCACCCGTCGCGCCAAGCGAATGGCCTCCTCCAACAGCTGCACCGCCCGCTCCCGCTCCCCCTGCTGCCAGACGGCAAGTGCCATGGTCCGCAGTGCCAGCGACCGGTACGCCGTATCGCCTCGAGATTCCGCGACGGTCAGCACCTTCTCGAGGCAAGCGAGGGCGCGCGGCATATCTCCCCGTAGTACATAAGCCCAGCCGAGGGAGATCCGCGCCCTCAATTGGAATGAGACATCAGCGTTAGTGCCGAATGCTTCGACGGCATCGTTCAACCGAGCACTCGCACCAGCCAGATCGCCACTGCTGAGAGCGGCGTACCCGTCAGCATAAGCGAGCAGGGCACCAACTGTGCGATCGGCCGTCTGCTCGGCAAGGGTGCGAAGCTCGGCCACGTGCCCGGTCGCGGCCGGAACGTCACCGAGAATCGCGGCGAACACGCTGGCCGTGTAGAGGGCCACGGCACGGTCGGCCGCCGCCGCGGCGGCGGACCTACGGGCAAGCGTGCGCTCGGACCAGCGGCGTCCCTCGCTGAGACGCCCACTCGAAAGCCAGAAACTGTAGAGAGCGGCGGCGGTACGCAACCCGGCCGCGTCCGCCTCTGACTGGCTGAACTCCAGTGCCTTGCGCAGGTTCGGTAACTCTCGTGTGAGACGGGCGATCCACTCGAGCTGGCGTGGACTCACCCAGTCTGCCTCTGCCTCGAGCGCCAGCCGCTCGTACCAGTCCCGGTGACGCCTGCGCAGTTCTGCATACTCGCCGGCGTCCTTGATCTTCTGCATGCCGTATTCCTGCACGGTCTCGAGCAGCCGAAAGCGCACCGCGGTGCCCGATTCCTCCCGGATCAGGATCGACTTGTCGACCAGCGCGGACAGTGCATCGAGGAACTCGGGCTCGGTCATGTCGCCGCCGCACACGTCCTCGGCGGCGTCTAGGTCGAAACTTCCGGCGAATGCCGAGAGCCGACCCCACAACCGCTGTTCCTCGGGCGCGCACAGGTCATAGCTCCAGCCGATGCACCACCCCAGCGTTTGCTGCCGTGTCGGCGCACTCCGACTGCCGCGGGTCAACAGGGCAAACCGGGTGCAGCCGCACCAGGATCTGCTCGGCAGACATCGTCCGCAGCCGCGCCGCCGCCAGCTCGATCGCCAACGGCAACCCGTCCAGCCGTGCACAGATCCCGGCCACACTGAGCCGGTTGTCCTCGGTCAGCTGGAATCCCGGCACCGCCGCGGCGGCTCGCTCCGCGAACAGCGTCACCGCGTCGTAGCTCGCGGCTCCCCGCAGGGATGACCCGGCTCTCGGGTCCGGAAATTTCAGCGGCGGCACCGGCAGCACCGATTCCCCGCCGATGCCCAGGGCCTCACGACTGGTAGCCAGAATCCGCAGCTGCGGGCAGGCCCGCAGTAGCGACTCGACCAGTTTCGCGACCCCCTCGATCACCTGCTCGCAGTTGTCGAGTACCAAGAGCACCTCGCGCGCAGACAAGAATTCCACCAGCACCTCGAGCATCGGTCTGCCGACCTGATGCCGCACACCGAAGGTGGCGGCCACGACATCGGCCAGCAACGAGGAATCGCGCAACTCACCCAACTCGACCAGCCAGACACCGCCCGCAAAATCCCGCTGCAATTTCTGGGCGACTCGCAGCGCGAGCCGTGACTTGCCGACACCACCGATTCCGGTAAGCGTCACCAGACACGACCCCGACAGCAGGTTCTTCACCTCCGACACCTGGCTACGCCGATCCACAAAACTGGTCAGCTCCAGTGGCAGGTTCCCCGCACCCCCGTCGCGCAGCCCAACGCCGCTGCGGCCGGGAACACTGGCCCAGTGTGCAGGCACCGCCGTGGCCGCCGGGGCCCGCTCGCCGCCCGGTTCGGCCCGCAGCGCCATCTGGTCGACCCCGAAACCGTGAGCGAGCTGAACCCGTTGAAGCTGTTCGCCGAATACTGCGGCCGTGGGGCGGTCCCACGGGTCGCGACTCATCGCCGTCTCGATGACTGCACACACGTCCTCGGGGATTCCGCGCTCGCGGAGATCCGGAACCGACTGGGTAGTGATCCGCAGGAACTGCGCCACGATCTGCTCGCCGCTGCGGCGCTCGAACGCCGCGTGACCGGTGAGCGCGCAAAACAGGGTGGCGCCCAGTCCGTACACGTCCGAAGCACGGCTCGGTGAATTCCCGCCGAGGACCTCGGGCGCGGTGAAGGCCGGCGAACCGGTGACCGTACCGGTGGCCGTCTGGAAGCCCCCAGTGAGATGGGCGATGCCGAAGTCCGTCAACGCTGGCTCACCGTAGTCGGTGAGCAGAATGTTCGACGGTTTGACGTCCCGGTGCAAAACTTCCGCGCGATGCGCCGTTTCCAGCGCACCGGCCATCTTCACCCCCAGGCGGAGTACTTCCTGCACCGACAGCGGGCCATCGCGGCGGATCCGAGCGTGCAGCGAGCCCTGCGGATAATGCGGCATCACCAGATATGGCCGACCGGTCTCGGTTTCGCCGACCTCGAGCACCCCGACGATATTCGGGTGGCCCGTCAGCCGGCCCATCGCTCGTTGCTCGCGAAAGAAACGCTCCCGGCTCTCATCGAGTTCGCAGGTAAGGACTTTCACGGCCACCATGCGATCCAGAACAGGCTGGGTGCAGCGGTACACGACGCCGAAACCACCCCGCCCGATCTCGTCGGCGTTCTCCAACCCGACAGCACTCAACTCCGTGACCGCATCAGCACCAAGATCACGTTGCGTCTGGAATGGATCGATGTCCGTCATCAGTCGCTCGCATACACCGCTCGGGCTGAGCAAGAGAATACCGCGCCCGCCCGGTGGTCACGTGGACTTCGACACTGGTCGAGCCCCTTCAATCGCCGCTGATCGCCCCAACCACAACGGCTGGCTCGGCCTTGCGGCCGGCATGGACGTGCCTTGGCAACCCTTTCCATCGGTATCGACGGACAGCATTGACACTGGAGAGATCGCCAACGTGGTCCGGTATCTGGCGCTCGAGGCCCTGACGTTCCTGACCGGCCAGAAGACCATCGCCGTTGATGGCGGCGAAACCAGCGTTAGGCGTCACCTGCCTGAGCTGATGCGTGTCGACTCGGCTCAGGCGGACGTGGGCAGGTAGCCGAGCGAGTGGGACAGCGAGCGGGCGGCGTCCGTGACCAGCTCGGCGTACTGAGCCTGTTGGTAGGAGTGGTATCGCAGCGTGGGAATGGTGATGCTGATGCTGCCGACAACCCCGTTGGCGTCGAACACGGGCGCGGCGAAACCGACCGAGTTCGCGATCTTCTCCGCGCTCGTGGTGTCCCAGCCCTGGGCCCGGATGCGGCGCAGCTCGGTCGCGTACTGATCCGGATCTGGCGGCGGCGCTCCGCTGGCCGGCGCCGGTCCTGCCTGCTCGAGCAGCTCCCGCACGACCGGATCCGCGAGGTGCGCCACGATCACCCGCCCCGAGCAGCCCCACAGCAGTGGCTGCGGGCTGTACATCGGGATGGAGAAGGACAGATGGTGCGTGGAGCGTGCCTGCTCCACGAACATCATGCACCGTTCGTCGGGACGGTAGATCCCAAGCTGGCTGTTCTCGTTGCACTTCGCCGTGAGCTCGGCAAGTATCGGCCGCGCCATTTCGTTCAACGGCTGGCGTGCGGCCACCAGGGCGCCGACCCGGAAGAATTCCCAGCCGACGCGGTAACGCCTGCTCTCCGGATCGGCTTCCACGAATCCTCGCTCGCGCAGGAGCTTCAGCAGGCGGTGGACCGTGCTCGAGGGAAGGTCGAGCTGTGTCGCCAGCTGCGTGAGCGAGAGCGGCTCCGCGGCTTCGGCCAGCGCTTGGAGCAGCTGCAGGGTTCGCGCGACCGGGCCCAACGTGTCACTTTTCATGGCGTCGCCCGCACTGGTGTTGCCACGCTCCACGCCGTGCAGTGTATCCGCCGACGGCGCGGAGCGTGAACATGGTGGCGGGAAGTCATCCGATGACGAACGGATCCCGTGTCGCGCCGGTCAGTTCGACCCAGACGGCCTTGGTCTCGGTGTACTGGCGGACCGTGTCGATGCCGTTTTCCCTGCCCAGGCCGCTGGCCTTGAAGCCGCCGAACGGCACGTTCGGTGCGACGACGCGGTAGGCGTTGATCCAGATCGTGCCGGCCCGCAGCCGGTGAGCGACACGATGCGCGCGGTGTACGTCTTTCGTCCATATCGCACCGGCCAAGCCGTACTTCGAGTCGTTCGCCAGTGCGACGGCTTGCTCCTCCGTGTCGAACGGAAGCACCGACAGGACCGGGCCGAAGATCTCTTCGCAGACCACCGACATGTCCGGTGTGACGTTCGTGACGACGGTCGGCTGAACAAAATAGCCGCCGAGCGACTCTTCTCGGCCGCCGCCGGTCGCGATGGTCGCGCCGGACTGCTTGGCCTCGTTCAAATAATGCAGAACCTTCTCGAGTTGCGCCGCATTGGCCAGGGGACCCATCTCCGTGGATTCCGCAGTGGGGTCGCCGAGCTTGATAGTCTTCGCCCGGGCGGTGATACGGTCGACCAGCGTCTGGTGCACCGACCGTTCGACCAACAACCGTGAACCGGCCATGCAAGTCTGTCCGGTCGCGGCGAACACGCCCGCGATCACGCCGTTGGCGGCGGCGTCGAGATCGGCGTCGGCGAACACGACCTGAGCGGATTTCCCGCCCAGTTCCAGGGAGACGCGGGTGAGCTGGTCCGCGGCGGAGTGCGCAACGTCGATTCCGGTCGCGGTCGACCCGGTGAAGGCCACCTTGTCCACGTCGGGGTGGGCGGCCAGCGCCTTGCCCACGGTGGGGCCGTAACCGGTTACGACATTGAACACCCCGGGCGGGAATCCTGCTTCTTCGACGCGCTTGGCGAGTTCGAGCGCGGAGATCGGGGTGTAGTCGCTGGGTTTGACCACGAATGTGCAACCCGCGGCCAGCGCGGGTGCCAGCTTCCATGCCAGCAGCAGCAGTGGTGAGTTCCACGGCACGATGGCGGCGACCACTCCGATGGGCTCATGGCGCGTATAGGCGAAGAAGTTGGGCCGGTCCGACGGAATCGCACTGCCCTCGATCTTGTCCGCCATTCCTGCGAAGAAGTAGAACCATTCCGGCATGTAGGCCATCTGCCCGCGCATTTCGCGAAGCAGCTTGCCCGAATCGCGGGTTTCGAACTCGGCGAGCACGTCCGCGTCCCGGGCGAGGATGTCGCCGAGCCTGCGCAGCAGAGCGGCGCGCTGGAAACCGGTCAGCTTGCCCCAGGGCCCGGACAACGCGGCGCGCGCGGCGGCCACGGCCTTGTCGACGTCGGTGGCGTCACCGTCCGGCGCGGTGGCCCACGGCCGGCCGGTGAAGGGGTTCAGGCTGTCGAACGTCCCTCCTGAAGCCGCAGGGATGCGCTCCCCATTGATCACCATCTGGTACTGGGCGAGCCGGCCGGTCTCGGTGGGTTGTGCGAGCGTCACGACGCTTCCTCTCTGTAGCTGCCGATTGTGGTGTCTTGCTCGTCTGCGATGGCCTTTTCCCAGGCCACTAGATCGGTGAGGCCGAGCGAGGAGTTGAGGGCGGTGAAGCTGGTGCGTGCCACACCGTCGAGCTGCCCGTGCTCGGCCAGGTTGTCCAACGCTGCGTGCACGGCAGTGTCGGACGCGGCGAGCAACTCGATGGGGAAGAAGGTCATGGCGTAGCCGAACTCGCTCAACTGCGCCGTGGACAGCCGGGGTGCCAGGCCGGTGTCGGCGGCGTTGTAGACGGCGGGACCCTGCAGCGCGCGCGGCACCGCCGCGATCTCTTCGACCGTGTGTAAGGCATCGATGAACGCGGCCGTCGCACCGAGTTCCAGGAACCGGTTGGCGCGATCCAGCGCGGCGGCAAGCCCGTGCCGTTCAAGCGCATCGGTGCGGGCGATGATCGCCACGCCGTGCTCGGCGCCGACTTCGACCGCGACACGCACCCGTTGCTCGGCCTCGGTCAGCGGAGCGACCTCCTTGTCCGCAATGTGCCCGCAGCGTTTGGGGTTGAGCTGATCCTCGATCTGCACCGCGGAAACGCCCAGGGCGGCCAGCGTGCTCACCGTGCGCGCGACGTTGAGCAGCCCGCCGTATCCGGTGTCGGCGTCGACGATCATCGGCAACGAGCAGCACGCACGCAGCCGCTCGTAGATGCCGCGCATCTCGCCGAGGCCGAGCAGACCGAGATCGGGCAGCCCCCATGCGCTGGCGATGCCGGCGTAGCCGCCGCAGTAGAACGCCTCGAATCCGTGATCTGCGATCGCCCGGGCCGACATGGCGTCGAAGGCCCCGGGAGCCACAAGCATCTCGCCACCACCGTGCAGCCGGTCCGCCAACCAGGTCACTACAGCTCCATCCCGCGTCTATTTCAACTAGATGGAATCTAGATCCACTCAATGGAAGCTGTCAAGAAGTAAAGTGAACGATGCTGAGGGCTTGACGTACATATACAGGCTATCTAGTCTCCGATAAGCGGACTTGAAATCCGTTGAGTGGAATCTCAAATATCACGACGGTGTGGTACTCGAGGGTGCCGTCGGCCGTCTCGAGCGGAGGAATGTCATGAGCGATGGTCGTGTGCAGCGCGGCGAAACCCCGATCCTGGGGAGCCCGAACGCGTTCAAGCTGGCCGTGTTCGGTCCCAACTGCAGCGGAGGTTGCTCGATGACCTCCGGCGGCGGCGAGATCGCCGTCAGCTGGGCGGAAAGTAAGAAGATCGCCATCGCCGCCGACGAAGCCGGCATCGAAGCGATCATCCCCGTCGCCCGGTGGCGAGGGTTCGGCGGTGCGACGGATTTCAATGGCCGGTCCTTCGAAACGTTCACCTGGGCGGCCGGGCTCGCCGCGATCACCGAGCGCATCCAGATCTTCTCGACCTGGCACGTGCCAACCGCGCATCCGGTGCGGGTGGCCAAGGAGGTCGCCACTATCGACCACATCTCCGGCGGCCGGTTCGGGCTGAATCTCGTGGCAGGGTGGGTCGCGAAAGAGATCGAGATGTTCGGCCTGACACAGCGCGAACACGACGTCCGCTACGACTACGCGGCCGAGGTCTTCGAGGTGCTCGAGCGCTTGTGGACCGAAACCGAACCGTTCGACCACGAGGGCGAGTTCCTGCGGATACCCGGTGGCTTCAGTGAGCCGAAACCGATCCAGGTTCCCTATCCGGTGATCATGAGCGCGGGGGTGAGTCCGCGTGGCCGGGACTTCGCCGCCAAGTACGCCGACGTCAGTTTCATCCTCGTCGACAACCTGGACACCGCGGCGAAGATGGTCGCTGACACCCAGAACAATGCACGCACCAAGTACGGCCGCGAGCTTTCGGTGTTCGGGATGGGGCATATCGTGTGTGCCGACACCGAGGCCGAGGCCAAGCGGCTCTACCGGCATTACGTGCACGACCACGGCGACTGGTCCGGAGTGGACAACCTGCTTGCTGCGCTGATCCCTAACCAGGACGTTGGTAAATACGAACGCCAGGCCCTCGCCGAGAACCTCATCGCGGGATGGGGAGCGCTGCCGCTGGTGGGTACGCCGGAACAAGTGGTCGCGGGCATGCAGGAAATGGCCGCCAGCGGCCTGGCGGGCATCACGCTGTCCTGGTTCGACTACCAGACCGGACTCGAGCAGTTTCGCGAGCAGATTCTCCCGCTGATGGAGGAGGCGGGCCTGCGCACACCCACGGGCACCGCCTCTGTCCGTGCCGGAACCGTCACCGCGAACGCCTGAGGAGCATCCGATGTCCGAACTCGACAGCCTGTGGCAGCCGCTGCGCGTCGGTTCCACCACACTCGCCAACCGCGTCGTCGTAACCGCGCACGCGCTGGGATACGGGCACGAGAATCTCATGAGCGAGCAGAGCGTCGCCTATTACGAGGAACGAGCAAAGGGTGGCGTCGGGCTGATCATCACCGAGGCCCAAGCCGTGCACCGATCGAGCAAGGGCGGTCTGCACGGGACCCACGAGGGCTGGCGGAAGGAAAGCATCGACAGCTACCGGAAGTTGGCCGAAGCCGTGCATCCGTACGGCACTAAGGCATTCGTCCAGCTCGCCCACTTCGGCGGCGAGGACCACAACACGATGTTCCTCGACAACTGGCGTGCCCTGTGGACCCCCTCCGGACTGCCGTCGGTTATCTACCGAGAGATGGGCAAGGTGATGGAGGAAGCCGACATCGCCGAGGTGCTCAACGGCTACGCCACCACCGCGCACAACGCCAAGACCGCGGGCCTCGATGGCGCCGAGATCCACGCCGCCCACGGTTATCTCGCCGCCAGCTTCCTGTCGCCGCTGACGAACCGGCGCACCGACCGCTACGGGGGCGGCACGGAAAACCGCTGCCGCATGGCGATCGAGACCGGCGAGGCAATCCGGGCCCGCTGCGGGCCCGACTTCCCCCTCGGCTTCCGGTACTCCTTCGACGAGTTCCTCCCCGGCGGTATCGACGCAGACGAGGGCGAACGAATCCTGCGCGTGCTCTTCGAGACCGGATTGTTCGACTACTTCAGCATCTCCGGCGGCAACCACCACACCCTGCACAAGTTCATCTCTCCGATGAGCGAGACGCCGGGTCAGCTCGTCCCATTCGCCGCGCGCGCCAAGAAGATCGTCGGCGATGTGCCGGTACTGACCGCGAACGGCATCGTCGACCTCGACACCGCGGCCCGTATCGTGCGCGACCGTGCCGCGGACCTGGTGGCGATGACCCGGGCGCACATCGCCGACCCGCACCTGATCAGCAAGGCGAGGAAGGGCCGCGCCCGCGAAATCCGCCGGTGCTTCAACATCAACCAGGGGTGTATCAACCGGCTCTTCCACAACGAGGCGATCACCTGCACGCAGAACCCCGCGACCGGCCGGGAACGCGAACTCGGTGCCGGCACACTCCGGCGCGCGACCAGCCCCAAGCGGATTCTGGTCGTCGGCGGTGGGCCGGCGGGGATGAAGGCCGCCGAGATCGCCGCCGCCCGTGGCCATTCCGTAACTCTCATCGAGCGCGAGCAATCCCTGGGCGGTCAGGTTCGCTACGCGGCGAAGCTGCCCACCCGCAGAGATTGGTCGGTGCTGATCGACAACCTGACCACCATGCTCAACGTGCACAACGTCGACATCCGTCTCGGCACCGAGGCGGGACCGGAATCGATTTTTGCCGAGCTGCCGGACGAAGTCATCCTTGCCACCGGCTCCAGCTGGAACACCGACGGGTTCTCGATGACCTCGGCACACCGGGAGGGCATTCCCGGGCTCGCCCACACGAAGGTCCTCACCCCGGTCGAAGCGATCGCCCGCCCGGGAGCCTGCGGGCAGCGCGTGCTCATCGTCGACGACACCGGTGACTATTTGCCGCTGGGGCTGGCGGAGTTGCTCGCCATGCAAGGGCGTTCCGTCGAAGTGGTGAGCACGCACCTGTTCGTGGGCGAGAACGTCACGCACACCCTCGACGTCGGGCACCTGTACCCGCGCGTCCACGCCGCAGGTGTGGTACTGACCCCGCAGCATCACGTGGCCGAGGTAACCGGTGCAGGGGCCGTGCTCGCGCGGCTGTGGGACGGGCAGCGGCGGACGACCGGCATCGATTCGCTGATTCCCATCATGCTGCGCCGCCCCAACGACGAGCTCTACCACGCCCTGCGGGGCCAGGTGGCCGAGGTACGCCGGATCGGCGACTGTCTCGCGCCGCGGCACGTCGATGAAGCCATCTATGAAGGTGAAATGGCGGCGCGCGCGGCGTGAGCCCCGCCGCCCCGAGCACTACCAAGGAGAGCTGATCCATGAGCGGATTGGTACAGGACAAAGCCGGCATCGGCCGGGCTTCCGGGCTCACGTTCGCACCGGGCGTGCGGCCGAGTGGCCCCAGGGACAACTGGTGAGTCGATGAGCATGAACAATCCCGGGTGCGACACCGCGCAGCCGCTGCTGGAACCGATCACGGGCGACGAGGGGGCGCTGCGCGCAATCTACGGCGAGTTCCCGACAGGGGTCACCGCCGTGTGCGCTCTCGTCGGCGGCGTACCGGCTGGTATCGCGGCGAGCTCCTTCGTCCCGGTGTCTCTGGTCCCACCACTGGTGTCAGTCTGTGCGCAGCACACCTCCGCGACCTGGCCGCTGCTGCGTGCCGCGCCGCGGCTGGGAATCAGTGTGCTGGCGGAAGAGCAGCGGGTCCAGTGCCGGTCCCTCGGCCGCAAGACCGGGGATCGTTTCGGCCAGGTGCGCTGGGTGGCGAACGACGGTGGCGCCGTGTTCGTCCACGGTGCCACCGCCTGGTTCGACTGTGTGATCACCGCAGAGGTACCGGCGGGCGACCACAGCATCGTGTTGCTGGAAGTGGCAGCTGCGCGTGCGGTGGGCGAGAGCTCACCGCTGGTGTTCCACCGGAGCCGGTTCTGGCGGCTGAATGCGGCCGTTGACAGGGCAGGATGAAACCGGCGATGAACACCGCACGGGTCGAGGCGGCGACACACCAGCTGGCAGCGGGCGGAATGGCCATCGTCTCCGATGATGCCGACCGGGAGAACGAGGCCGATCTGTTGCTTGCGGCCGAACACGCGACACCCGAGGTCCTGGCCTTCTTTCTGCGTCACGGCAGCGGCATCGTCTGTGCCCCGATGCCCGCCGAACACGCCGACCGCCTCCACTTGGACCCGATGGTGGATCACAACACCGACCAGCATCGGACCGCGTTCACCGTCAGCGTCGATCACGTCAGCACCGGCACGGGCATCTCGGCGCCGGACCGGGCGGCGACGATCCGGGCGCTCGCCTCCCCTGACACCCGGCATACGGATTTGCGCCGGCCGGGACACGTGTTCCCGCTGCGCGCCCGGTGGGGAGGCGTGCTGAAACGCGCCGGCCACACCGAGGCCGCCGTGGACCTGACGCGAATTGCAGGCGGCACGGGTGTCGCCGTGATCACCGAACTGATGGACCCGAACGGCATGCCGATGACCGGAGAACGGCTCCGCGCCTTCGTCGCCGAGCATCGTTTGCCCTGGCTTGCCATCGCCGATCTCGTCCAGTACCGCCTGCACACCCATCGGCTCGTCGAGCCGAGCGGCCCAGCCAGGCTGCCCACGCGCTACGGCGAGTTCACCGCATGGTCCTTCGATTCGGTGCTGGACGGCACGGAACATCTGGCCTTGACGATGGGAGACGTCGTGGCTGCGGGAAGCAGCCCGGAGGGGGTGCTGGTGCGTGTGCACAGCGAGTGCATCACCGGCGATCTGCTCGGTTCGCTGCGCTGCGACTGTGGCGGCCAATTCGACGCCGCCCTACGGCAGATCGCGCGGGAAGGGGTCGGGGTTCTGGTCTACCTCCGCGGGCACGAGGGGCGTGGCATCGGGCTGGGCCACAAGCTCCGGGCTTACGCCCTGCAGGAATCCGGCTGCGACACCGTGGACGCGAACCTTGCCCTCGGACTGCCCGTGGACAGCCGGGAATACGGCGTTGGGGCCGCGATCCTCGCTCAGTTGGGCGTGCGCCGGATTCGAGTGATCACGAACAATCCCCACAAGTACGGCGGTCTCGGCGGATTCGGCATCGAGGTGGTGGGACGCGTGCCCAGCCCGCCGATCGTCACTCCCGACAACCTCGCCTACCTGCGGACCAAACGGGACCGGCTGGGACACCTGTTCGACATTCCGGTCGTCCCCGCGGAGTGACCACCGCGCTCGCAGTCTCTGGTAGCCGATGGCGCCGCGGCTGTGGACTGATCACCAGCGGTTCGTCACCACCTCGCCACGGGAGGCGGTGACGGTGCGGAAAATCTTGTCCCGCAAGACATGTGAGGTAGTCGACCACTGGCTTGGGTGGTCGACGACACCGGGTTCGCCAAGGATTGTGACGCTTTACTGTGCGCAACCCGGCAGTACTCGGGCATGCTCGGCAAGGCCGGCAACTGCCAGGTCGCGGTCGGTGTGCATGCGGTCACCGGCACCGCCTCGTCTCCGCTGAGCCGGCGGCTGTTCCTGCAGCCGCAGCGCGCATTCCGCCGGTGCGGCGCGATGCAGCCGTTCCGCTGGGAAGACACCCGCGCCGAGTCGCCGACGAGGCGTCGGCGACTCGGATGCCTGCCCAGCAGCCCGGCCGCACGCATCAACCGCCACACCCGCTTGCGTGAGACCGCGTGCCCGGTCACGCGCACAGGACCATACCGCCCGTGATCGACCCGCCGGCCCACCAGTATCGGCACGGCCGACCCACTGCGGTGGCTGTGGATATGCATCGACCGGTAGCGCGGCGGCCGGCGAGGGCGGTCGGTGTAACGGTGGTACCCGCGCACCGAGTGCCCGCCCACCTTGCATCCCCTGCGAGCTCTCGGCTGGACAGCCTCATACCCCATGACGGAAGTATCGCAGCGGGTACCGACACGATCAGCCGGTCAGGGCAGTCGAGGGCGGTCACGATATCGCCGTGACCGGTGGCCAATCCCGGGGCACGACATCGGCGGGCTTGCGGGTGATGTCCCCAGTGGCAGGTCGCTGTCGAATAGTGATGTGCCATGGCCTGGTGAGCCAGCAGCAGGGGAACGACCCCGGCCCCTTACAGGAACAGAACCCAGAAAACGCTCGTGACCTGCGAAAACCTTCGCTCACGTGACAAGCGAAAGGTCCGCTGGAATCACAAACATGCAGGTTGGAGCCCTGAAATGGAATTCCTGGTGGAGCTAAGGGGACTTGAACTCCCGGTTCCCCATGCTCGCACGTCAATTTCGGTGCAATATCCTGCGGTTCACGTGATTTCGGCACGCTGACAATCGCTACCGTAACCCTCACTGGGGGATCGCGCTCGGTGTGTTGCCCCAGAGGAGGCTTGATTCATGATTCGCTAATCACTAATCTTCTTCGCTCATGGTTCTAGCTGAATGCCCGCCGGATCGACAGATGTCGGCTGCTTTGTTCGGCAATCGCTATCGGCTCGAACTACTGGTGGCACTGGCCGAGAGCGATGATCAGGGAGTTAACCTGTCCCAGCTCGCCGAAGACCGGACAGTCGCCGCGAGCGTGTACTACGGTCCGATTCGTGATCTGCTGGCCGCAGGTTTGGTTGAACGATTGGGTCAGATCACTGGTGATCGTCGTTGCTGGTACCGACGGCGGGAGTATGAATTCTGGAACACCGTTTCGTCTCTTGCGCAACGGTTGGCGGAAGTAGAGGTGGAGGCGTCGTGAGTCGTGCTGGTGTGGCCGAGGCGGCACGGGCTGTCGTTACGGCCCCGGCACGCAACCGACACGCTGGAGCGATCCTCCTCCGCGGTTGTGCGGATGTTCAACACCGCAGTGGGGGTTGCCTATCTCTCCAATACTGCGGAGATTGCACGGCGCCAGGCGGCTGGCTTGGCGGCGGTGACGCAAATGGATCTGTTGGATGTGCTGATGGGATTGCCGGTCGGGTGTCGGGCATCTCACCGATCGCGAACGCCGACTTCTGCGGCGACCGCCCGCTGGTGTTGTCGACATGAGCGGCGGCCAGTGCATCCGGCACGCTGTTGCGCCGCTATCGCCACAGTTTGCCGTCGTCGCCAGTCGGAGCTGGAAGGACGGTTTACGCTCAGCAGGTCAGTTCGCGCCGTTCTGCAGTCGCGCCATGTTGCTGCGCTCAATTCCGGATGATCTGGACGACGCGCGAGTCCAGGCGTCGGCATCGGGATCTGCGTCTTCTCGAGCAAGCCTGAAGACGATTCAACCGGAGTTGACATCAACGCGCTCCACCTGGGGCGCAATATAGCTGGGACCGGTTGACCAACTTCCGCAGGGCTTCGCGATCCCTCAGACGGGATACGTACCCACGATGACCAGGCGTTTCCCAGTTGCCCGTGTTTTGCGTTTCCTGCCCAGGGCACGAACCTACGACAAGGCCAACTGCAAGGGGTCGACGGCCATGAGATGGCAAAACTGCACTCTCGTCCGGTCGCTCATCTCCAGCATGGTTGCTGGCCAGCCGTCGGGGCTGTCATCAAAACCAGCATTTAATGGCTGACGTCAACCAACGAATCCCACGCATACCAACGCTAGTAATCGATATTACAGCCAGAACTGGGCAGAATTTCAATGTATCTGCACGCAACGGAAAACCCATCACTCGCCGTCGCTACAACTACCTGTTCGAGCGCCTCGGCCGATATCTGCCCTGGGTCATCACCCACGGCATCTCCATCCACTGGCTGCGCCACACCACAACCACCTGGGTCGAACGCCGCTACGGCGGGGCGACCGCACGCGAATTCGCCCGCCATGCCCTCGGCAGCGCCGGACCCACCGGCGTCTACACCACGGCAACAATCAACGAAGTCGCATCCGCGCTCGCCCACCTCACCGGGGAACCCCACCCCCTAGCCACAACGGTCACGCTGGCACAGAAGAACCATATGACGACATAAACGACGCGGTCAGGCAGATTGTCTGCCCCGAGGCCGGCGATAGCCACTGGGAAGCACTCTTCGACATTGGTCCACAGTCAATGCCCGGTCCTCGGGACCCATGAGGCTGTGTTGAGTCCACTGGTTCACGGCAATCGGCCCGGTCCTGCACCACCTGACGGCGGCGGTTGTTCAGCCGGGAAGTCATCGACCGTGCAGAATCCGCTTCCGCGACAGGCAAATCCCGGCAGCCACGCCAGATTCAGGTGCTGGTCACCATCAACGCAGCTATTCAAATCCCCTCTCGCTCATTACTTGAGCACGGATTTGCATCCAAATTTGATGCAAATCCGTGCTCGATCACCTCCCCGCGCACGTTCCCCGCTAGCTCGGGCAGTCAGACGTGGCTCAGATGCGACAGCGAAGCCGCTCGCGGCACACAGTTTCGTCATTGGTGACGCATCTGCTTGCGCGAGTGGAAGGTCGCTCCCCCCTCTAACACGCGGCAACGGCACAACTGAGACGGACGCATGCACGAGCGATCCCTCGCACACGCCACGGCGCGACGCGCAGCCGTACGTGCCACGTCCTACCGCGGTATCCGCAACGCTTCAGAGACTTGAGCGCGACGGGCTGGTTTCGCAAACCGTGCGGGAGAGACGCGTCCTCCGGCGTGGAGTACGCACTCACCTCCGTCGCGAGCCCCTAACCGTCCCACTGAGAAGCGCTGGCCGACTGGACAGAAGCACATCGCGGCGTCATCGCCGAACATCGAGCCTTGTGGGACTCAGTTCGAGCAGACAGCGACCGGCACACGTCGCCTGCGCTACCAACCTCTTTGCCAGGTACGGCTAGATCCTCGGCCCCCGCTCCCCGGCCGGACTCGCGCTCAGCCTCGGCGTCGGGCGAGGTTCAAAGCATCCACACCCAATATTGACATCCTGGTAATTGTCAGACAACATGTGGATATGTCGCCTTCAGTCGCCATCGTCACTGGTGCCAGCCGCGGATTAGGCAGAGCCACGGCTCTCGCTCTCGCCGAGTCGGGAGTACAGACCGTTCTTGCGGCGCGTGGCGCCGACGAACTCCGGTCGCTGACGGAAGAGATCAGCGCACTCGGGGTGAAATCTCTTGCCTGCGTTACCGATATCTCGGACGAGTCCTCCGTTGAGCACCTCTTCGCGACATGCCTGAACGAACTCGGTCGACTCGACATTCTGATCAACAACGCCGGTGTCGCGTTGCAGCGGAATCTCGTCGATCTGACTGATGCAGACTGGCAACGCATCTTCGACATCAACGTCCGCGGGATGTTCCACTGTTCACGTTCTGCGGCAAGACATTTCGAGTCGGTCGGTTCCGGGCGGGCAGTGAATGTCGCCTCCGTGTTCGGCCTCGTCGGCCGACCGGGATACACGTCCTACTGCGCTTCCAAAGGGGCGGTGATCAACTTCACGCGCGCGGCTGCCGCCGAATGGGCACGCTTCGGCGCACAGATCAACGCGGTCGCACCTGGCTACATCGCCACCGACATCAATGCCGAGTTGCGTGGAGACGCCGAAGCTATGAAGAAGGTGCTGCGCCGCATCCCTGCCCATCGAATGGGCGAGCCCAGGGAAGTCGCGAACGTAGTCCGGTATCTGGCGCTGGACGCCCCGACCTTCCTCACCGGCCAGACCATCGCCGTCGATGGCGGCGAATCCAGCGTTTAGGAGATCTTTTTATGCGCGACGCAGTCATCTGCGAGCCCGTAAGGACACCGGTCGGCCGCTACGGCGGCGTCTTCAAGGACGTTCCGGTGGCTGAGCTTGCATCCACTGTCATCAGAGGCCTCGTCGACCGGACGGGCATCGCTTCCGCGGATGTCGACGATGTGATCTTCGGGCAGGGCTACCCGAATGGCGAAGCGGCCGCACTCGGCCGGATTGCCGCGTTGGATGCCGGGCTGGACATCACGGTCCCAGGGCTCCAGGTCGACCGCCGGTGCGGATCAGGGCTGCAAGCGGTGATCTATGCGTGCATGCAGGTCGCGAGCGGCGGGTCGGACCTGGTCCTCGCCGGCGGCGCTGAGAGTATGAGCCAGACCGAGCTGTATCTGGCGGACGCTCGGTGGAATCAAGGCGGAACTCCTGTCGTGAAGGATAGGCTCGCCGAGCCTCGCACGAACTCTGGGGGTAAACGATTCCCGGTACCGGGCGGAATGATAGAAACCGCAGAGAATCTCCGACGTGACCATGGAATCAGCCGCACCGAGCAGGATGAGTGGGCGCTGGGCTCGCACCGCCGCGCGGTGGGAGCGATGGACCAGGGCCTGTTCAACGACGAGATCATCCCGGTCATCCTCCCCGCCACGCGGAAGGCACCAGAGCGGGTGATCGTCCGCGACGAGCATCCACGACCGGACATCTCCATGGACAAGCTGGCCGCATTGACTCCCATGCTCGCGACTGTCGACCCCGAAGCGACTGTCACAGCGGGCAATTCGAGCGGTCAGAACGATGCGGCCGCAGTAGCGATCGTAACGACACCAGAGCGGGCAGATGCCCTCGGTCTGCGCCCCTACGGCAGGCTGGTGAGCTGGTCGCTGGCGGGGGTGGAACCGTCACGGATGGGCATTGGACCCGTCCCCGCGACACATGCGGCGCTCGTGCGCGCAGGGCTGCAGTGGTCCGACATCGACCTCGTCGAACTGAACGAGGCATTCGCGGCCCAGGTGTTGGCATGCTTCCGCGAATGGAAGTTCACGGAAGCTGACCTCGAGAGGGTCAACGTGAACGGTTCAGGTATCTCGCTCGGGCATCCGATCGGTGCGACAGGAGGACGTATTATGGCGAATCTGCTGCGGGAGATGCAGCGTCGGCAGGCGCGCTACGGGATCGAGACGATGTGCATCGGCGGCGGCCAGGGTCTAGCTGCCGTGTTCGAGCGGATGTGAATGGCGACAAAGAGCAATTGGATGTGTACCCGCACGAACCCCCACCGTCACGCGAATCGACGCCCTGGTGCACAAGTCCCGCGAAATCGCCGACTCCGCAGGGATTCCAGATGAGCACGCACGAGATCGACATCCTGGAATTCGCCACCGAATGGGCCCCGTACGGCGGCAACGACGACGAGGCTTACGTCCGGTTCGGCCTCACCGCCAGAGAATTCCACACCCGCCTGATCCGCCTGCTCGGCTCCCCCGCCGCCCGCGCCCTCGGCAATTCGACCATCGCCAAACTCCGCGACCAATGCATCGATCGCTTGTCCCGACCTTCCTGACCGGGCGCTGAGCGACGCTCCAGGAACGCGGGCCCTGGTTCGCGGCCAAGTGGCGGAACGGCCTACGCGTCGGCCACACCCGGGTCGCGCCGGCGCGTCACCGCTACGGGTGGCTCACGAAGAGGCGATTCGAGGAGGGCCCCGGTAGTGGAAACCTCCCCGAATCGTTGCCCTGTTGGGGACTCAGGATTTGGTCTCGGGGTAGTCCCGGCTCCGCCGACGGACGTAGGTCAGGTGTTCGTGCATCGCCTCAGCGGCCGCTTGTTCGTCACGGGCCTCGACCGCCTTGATGATCCTCGTATGCTGACGGATCGTCTCCTGACCCACCTCCGGCGTCAGTTCGAGGTAGCTGACGGGCGCGGTGCACGCATGCAGTGCCTGTACGAAGGCCACAAGCAGACGGTTCTCCGTCGACTCTGCAATAACGCGATGGAACTCCTGATCCAGTATCGAGACCTGGGGGTCGAAAAGGTCGATTGTTTTCTGCCGCGAGATGACCGCACGTGCGGCGGCTACCTGCTCGTCGGTGCGGTTGCGTGCCGCGAGGCGGGCGCACGGAACCTCGACGATCTCTCGGGCCTCGCTCACTTCCTCGATGTTGAGGGATCCGAGCCGCAGCACGTGCAACATTGAGTCCTGGAGCATCCGCCCCAGCGCCTTGCTGTCGACCTCACGGACGAAGGACCCGCCGCTGACGCCGGGGATCTTGCGAACCAGTCCGGCGGCCACCAGCGATCCGAGTGCCTCTCGGACCGTCGGCCGGCTGACACCGAACATGTCGGCCAGCGCGTTCTCCGACGGCAACTTCTCTCCCTGCGCGAACTGTCCGTCCAAAATAGCGTCCGTGATCTGCTTCTGTACCTGTTCTCGTGGCCGAAGCACCTGCTGCGCAACGAACGGCCCGGCCTCTGGCCCTGTCATTTGTCCATCCCCTCAGACGCTGTAACCCTTGATACGAGTTTAACAGTCGATAAATTGCCTGACTGTTACCAGTTCGGAAACCCGTCGGGGGTCTCGGTGCGTGCGTGACCCCCGATCTCATCGTCAGAGCTGGTATTCCTTCAGCAAACTCCGACCGATGATGAGCTTCTGGATGTCGGACGTACCCTCGCCTATGAGCATGAAGGCTGCCTCGCGGTAGAGGCGCTCGATCTCGTACTCCCTCGAATAGCCATATCCTCCATGGATCCGGAACGCACTCTCGACCACCTCGTTGCAGTACTCCGACGCCAGCATCTTGGCCATCCCAGCCTCGACATCGTTGCGTTTCCCGGAATCCTTCAGGCGAGCCGCGCGAACGACCATCGAGTGTGCCGCCTCGACCTTGGTGGCCATCTCCGCTAAGCGAAACTGGATCGCCTGGTGCTGGGCAATCGGCTTGCCGAACGTCTCCCGCTGCTGGGCGTAAGCGATGGCAAGTTCGAACGCTCGATTCGCAATCCCCACCGCGCGGGCACCCACATTGACTCGGCCGACCTCGACGCCGTCCATCATCTGATAGAAGCCCTTGCCGGGGACTCCACCAAGGATCTGATCGTTCGACGAACGATGATCGTCGAAAATCATCTCCGTGGTGTCGATGCCCTTGTAACCCATTTTGTCGATCTTGCCGGGGATCGTGACGCCCTCGGCTGTCTCGCCGAACCCGGGCACCTTCTCGACGAGGAAGGTCGTCATGTTCCGGTAGACCGACTCCGCCCCCTCATCGGTCTTGGTCAATACCGCAACGAGATTCGAGGATGCACCGTTGGTCAGCCACATCTTCTGGCCGGTGATCGAGTACGAACCATCGTTGTGTCTGGTCGCCTTCGTCGTGATCGCCGCGACATCCGAGCCGAGCGCAGGTTCGCTCATGCTGAACGCACCGCGTACCTCTCCGGCCGCCATTCTCGGCAGGTACCTGCGCTTCTGCTCCTCGGTTCCGTGCCGCATCAGCATGTAGGCGACAATGAAATGGGTGTTGATCACACCGGACACGCTCATCCAGCCTCGGGCGATCTCCTCGACCACCAATGCATAGGTCAGCAGCGACTCACCGATCCCCCCGTACTCCTCGGGGATCATCAAACCGAATACGCCGAGTTCTTTCAGACCGTCGACGATGGCGGTGGGGTATTCGTCGCGGTGTTCGAGTTCGGTGGCAACCGGAAGGATTTCCTTGTCCACGAACTTCCGGACGACGTCGAGAATCTGACGCTGGTCCTCGGTGAGACCTTCGGTAGTCACAAGTCGACTCATGGGATTCCTTTCATGGCGCCTCACCATTCACGCGTGTGGTGGGCTCGATCCTGGCGATGATCCGCTGCGCCCATTTCTGTGTGGCCTCGTCCACCATCACCCCGTCGAGGACGGCAACGCCGCTCCCCGTCGAGGCCGAGTGATCGAGTGCGGAGCCGATGCGTGTGGCGAGCGTCGTTTCTTCTGCGGTAGGTGCAAATTCGTTGTGGGCGATCTCTATCTGCGCGGGATGCAGGAGCAGGCGCCCGTCGAATCCCTCACCGGCACAACGCATCACGTCCATGCGAAACGCCTCCGCATCGCGGACCTGAGTGAACGGTCCGTCAACGGCAAGCTTGTCGTTCGCCCGCGCAGCGCTGACGATCGCCAGTCGCGCCGATTGCTGCAGGTCCCCGGCGGCACCGGCCCGGAATCCCATCGATGCACGGTGATCGACCGCACCGAAACACAAGCAGCGCAGTCGCTCCCCTGCGGAGGCGATGGAATCGAGCTGAGCGAACCCCGCTGCATCCTCGATCAGCGCATCAATGCGAATGCCGCCCGGTACGAGGCTACCCTCGCACTCGAGTTGGCCGAGGATTCGATCGAGACAGATCACGTCTACCGCGGACCGGGTCTTCGGTAGCATGATCGCGTCGATGTTCGCACCGCACCGACGAATGAGTTCGGTGACATCGGTAAGAAGCCACGGCGATTCCCAAGCGTTCACGCGCACACTCAGGCGCGGGCTCGACCAACCACCCGAGGAGATGGCGTCGACCGCACGCTGTCGGGCTGTCTCCTTCTCCTGTGGAATCACCGAGTCCTCCAGGTCGATGATGATCATGTCGGCCGGGGCCGTGCGCGCGGAGGCCAAAAGGCGTTCGCTGGACGCGGGGACGAACAGGCAGGAACGCATCCCTGTCGCCGGCTGGATGATTGCCATCGTGCTAGTGGGCGAAGTAGTGCATGCCGCCGTCCACGGGAAGCACTGCGCCGGTGATGTAGTCCGCCAGTGGTGACGCGAGAAAGGCCACCGCATGACCGATTTCGTCGGGCTCTCCGAAGCGGCCTACCGGAATGTTCCGGCGGATGAACTCATCCCGTGCCGCAGGGTCCGGATGCAGCTTGTTCATCGTCTGCTCGCTCGTGATCCTGCCTGGTGCAATGCAATTGACGGTGACACCGTCACCAGCGACATCGCACGACAGCCCCTTGGACCAGACATGGAGCGCCGCCTTCGCGGCAGACGCCGCGTTGAGCGAGCGGGGCTCCATAGAGCCGCTGACGTTGATGACACGCCCCCAGCCGGCGTCCTGCATCGCCGGCAGCAGCGCCCCGGTCAGCCTCCGCGCCGCCGTGAAGTTCAATCCGAGGGCTTCGTCCCAGAACTCGTCTCCCGCATCCAGCGGAGTGGGCCGTGACCCACCGGCATTGTTGACGAGAATATCGACGCGCTTGCCCAATGCGGCAACCGAATCGAGCAGGCGCGAGATCCCGTCTCCGCTCGACACGTCAGCGACGACCACCGCGGGAGTTTCATACCCCAGTTCGGAAACGCTGGCGGCTACCTGCTCGAGTTGATCACGTCGGCGGCCAGTGACGATCACCTGGGCACCGGCAGCGCTCAGCACACGGGCACATCCAACGCCGATACCCGAGGAGCTTCCTGTGACCAGCGCAACCTTGCCACGCACATCAATCTGCATCGAACTCTCCTTGATCACTGGACTGCGGCCGCATCGATGCGGATCTCGCGGGCGATGAGCATGCTCTGAACCTGATTCGTGCCGTCGTAGATCTCGGTGATCTTGGCGTCCCGTAGCCGTCGCTCCGTACCGAGGTCACAGCGGTCACCGTTATCGCCGAGAAGCGCGATACATTCGTCCGCCACCCGCACGCCGAGCGCGGTGCAGTGCAACTTGGCCACCGACACCTCTACGGCGGCCTGCGGCGCCTCTGCGTCGACGAGATCGCACACAGCGCGCACGAGCGCGCGGCCCGCAGCGATCTCCGATCGGATGCGCGCAAGGTCGAATTGAAGGTCTTGTGCGTCCCGGCGCTGAGCCGAGAGCAGCCCGTCACCCATGAGATGCCGGACTGTTGCGTCGAAGGCGCCTTGCGCAAATCCGACGCCCTGGGCGGAGGCGCTGATCCGGGAGTTGAGGACCGACCGGAGCAGCAGCGGATATCCGGCGCCCTCTTCTCCCAGACGCCACTCGGCGGGTATATGGCAGTCGGTGAACGTGAGCTCGACGGTTGAGGCACCCTTCTGGCCGAGCTTCTTCATCGGGCGACCGGCATCGAACCCTGGGAGGTTCTCGGTGGCCACCAGGAAAGCGGTGATGCCTTCCTTGCCGAGCGCCGGATCGACCGTTGCGAACAGGACGATCACATCGGCGACATCACCATTCGAGATGAAGATCTTGCTTCCGTTGATGATGTAGTGATCGTCGTGTCGAGCAGCGACGGTGCGCATGGCCGCGACATCGGAACCCGCCTCCGATTCCGTCAGGGCGATCGCCCCGATCGCCGCCCCCGAGCACAACGCCGGAATCCACTTCCCAGCCTGCTGAGCCGTGCCTGCGAGGTTGATGGGGTGGGCGCAGTGCATCTGTGTCATGTACACCGTCGCGGTGGCGCCACAGGCAGCTGAAATGAGTTCCATCGCCTCCGCGTATTCGCGGGTCGGTCGGGCCTGGCCACCGTATTCGACGGGCATGAGCAGTCCACCGGCGCCAGCCTCCCCGAGCGCGCGAATGGCCGCATCGGGGAAGGCCGACGTCCGATCGATCCGTTCGGCATCGGGAGCGATCATTTGCGCGATCACACTGCGGACGGCCGCAAGTTCATCCGACTGCTGCGGCATCATGACGTGCTTCCTCTCGTGAAAATCGGCGGCCTGCGCTCAGCGAATGCGGCGATTCCTTCCTGACCGTCGGCCGACGCGATCGATGCCGCTGCCAGGGCAGCTTCGTAGTCGAGCGCGGCCGGACGGGCCGCCGCTGCGGCCGCATCGAGAATGCGTTTCGTTCCCGTTCGGCTACCGGATGCAATCGATTCACTCAATGCCCGCACAGTCACCGCCAGATCCGCGGACGGCATCGGCGGCTGGGACAGCAACCCGACCTGCCACGCTGTCGGCGCGTCGATCGGCTCACCGGACAGCATTATGCGCAGCGCGACTGGCCTACCCACCGCATGCAGAAGGCGTTGTGTACCACCGAATCCGGGCATGCATCCGATCTTGGCCTCGGGCAGCCCGAAGCGGCTCGACTCGGTGGCAACGACGATGTGGCAGGCGAGCATCAGCTCGAACCCGCCACCGAGGGCCCACCCGTCGACGGCGGCGACAACGGGAACCCGAGCGTTGGCGATCGCGGTCATTACCCGGTGTCCCCGGGACAGGAAGCGATGAGCCGCTTCATAGTCCAGCCCGCGGATCTCATCGAGATCCGCACCGGCGCAAAAGGCGCGGGCACCCGCACCGCGGATGACGACGCATCCGACGCCGTCGTCCGCCTCGATTTCGGCGAAGTGGTCCTCGAGCGCGAACAGCATCGGACTATTGAGTGCGTTCAGGCTGTCCGGCCGGTCCAGAGTCAGCACTCTGACGCGCCCCTCGTCGTGCCTTCGTATCACGGCGCCCATGCGGCTCCCTTTCTGATCAGTTCGTCGATCTGCTCGTTCTCGAGGTTCAGCTCGGCGAGCACCTCTCGGGTGTGCTGTCCCCGGAGCGGCGCCGGGGTGGCATTCGTGCGGGCGAGCGGATCGGAGGCGAGTTTCCACGGACTGGCAACGCTCTCGAACGGCCCCGCGACAGGGTGGTCCTGCTTGACGATCCCGCGCCGGGCCACGACCTGCAGATCCACTACGACCTCGGACAGGTGTTGGATCCGGGAGCACGGAACACCTACTGACTGCAGCATTGTCAGGGCGTCATCCGCCGTGACGGTCGAGAGGACATCCTGAAACAGTCCGACGATCTCCAACCGGCGGTCCCGTCGCCCGGCATTCGTAGCGAGGTCGGACTGCATCGACAGATGCTCGAGACCGAGAACTTGGCAGGCGCTCAACCAATGCCGGTCGTTACCGACAGCGACGACGATCGGACGATCGGCCGTATCGAACGACTGGTAGATCGCGACGACGGAGTCGGTTCCGCCACTGGGGCGCGGTTCCGGTTCGCCCGCAAGATAACTCGCGATCCTCGGCGACAAAAAGGCGAGATCCGATTCGAGCAGGGAGACATCGATGATCTCCCCGACGCCGGTCGTTCGCTGCCGTACCAACGCGGACGATACCGCGAAAGCCGCGATCGTTCCGGCGGCGACGTCGGACAGTGCTGTACTGACTCGCTGTGGTGTGCCACCGACGGGGCCGGTCACGCTCATCAGTCCGGACCGTGCCTGCGCGATGAGGTCATAGCCGGGAAGCGCCGAGTCGGGCCCATCGAGCCCGTAGCCGGACAGCGCGCAGATCACCAGCGAGGGAAAGCGCTGCGCGAGGGTGTCCAGCGCCAGACCGTGCTTGGCCAGCTTGGCCGGACTCATGTTCTCCACGAAGACATCTGCGGACTCGAGCAACTTCATCAGCGTGGCGTGGCCAGTCGGCGTGGTGATATCGAGGCAGATGCTTCGCTTGTTGCGATTGACCGACAGGAACCAAACAGCTTCGCCATTGAGAAACGGAGGCCCCCAGCCCCGAGCGTCGTCACCGCGGATCGGTTCGACCTTGACGACATCGGCGCCCATGTCCGCCAAATACATCGACGTGGTCGGCGCAGCGTAGGAGGAGGAGATATCGACCACTCGCACCCCCGACAGAGGCATTGCGGCGCTCGTGGCCTCTTCGCTGGGCATGAATCCGCCCGCCACACCGGCACCGTATGTGTCAGGCAAGGTCGCCTTCCTTTCGAAGTCGTTCCCGCAACTCGACCTTGCGGATCTTTCCGCTCATCGTCTTGGGCATGTCGGTGATGACGATCAGCCTTTCGGGCAGGTAGCGCTTGGACAGTCCAGCGTCGAGCAGGAAGACCGACAGGCCCGCAAGGTCGAGTTGGGCTCCTGCGGTGAGGGATACGAATGCGCATGCGCGCTCGCCCAGTCGCTCGTCGCTGTAGCCGACGACGGCGACGTCGGTGACGCAGGGGTGGCGGAAGATCAAGCTCTCGACCGCCGCAACAGGAATGTTCTCCCCACCACGAATGATGATGTCCTTGGTGCGGCCGGTGATCGTCACGCACCCGTCTGTGTCGACCACAGCCCTGTCACCAGTGACGAACCAGTCATCCGTCGCGAAGGCCTCCCTGGTGAAGTCCGGCCGAGCGTAGTAGCCGGCGAACAGCCCGGCCCCTCTGATCTGCAGTTCGCCTTCCACACCTGCCAGCAGCGGGGATCCGGCGTCGTCACACACCCGAATCTCACAAGCCGCGACGGGGATTCCGTCGGTCTCGTCGTTGCGTGCACCGAGAGTTGGACGGCCGGAGACCGCGATACCGAACTCGGTCATCCCCCATGCCGGGATCACGTCGCAGTCCAACGCCTCCCGCGCCTCCCGCATCAGCGGACGCGGGATCGGCGCCCCCGCAACGACAACAAGATTCAGTTCCGGTGCAGCAACGGCGGTGAGCTTCGCGGTCCGCAACAGGTCGATGAGGAATGTCGGCGACCCCACCATGCAGGTGATCTGCTGCTCGGAGATCACTCGGGCTCCGACGGCCGGCGACCATCGGTCGACGTAGACCGCAGTGCCGCCGAGATGAACGGTGAGCAGCACGCCCCACATGAACCCAGTCGCATGCCCAACCGGTGACATCACGAGGTTGCGCATCGGATCGCCATAGTTTGTCGGACCCACGTGTGCGGACCAACCACGTACCACCACATCGAGGGTGGCGTGGAGGTTCATCACCGCTTTGGGTTCGCCGGTCGTCCCCGATGTGAAGGCCAACTGCGCGATGGCGAGGGGGTCGACGTGTGCGGGCCCGTCGTAGCGTCCGTGTGCGATCAACTCGTCGAACCGCATTCCCGGATGGCCATCGGGACAGTCGACAACTACTACAGTTATCTCATCGCGATCCGCGAGGGTCGTGGCGGCCAGTCCGGCGAGGTCGCGGCCGGCGTGCGATCCCGTCACGATCAGCATGTCGGAACCGGCTCGCCAGGTCATGAACTCGATTTCGTGCGAGCCGTAGGTGATCGGAATTCCGGAATAGGTGGCGCCGACCCGCAGGATGCCGTACACGACCGCCGGAAACTCGGCGCAGTTGGACATCATCACGGTGACCACCGAGTCGGGCCCTACGCCGTTCGCGATCAGGCCGGCCGACACCCGCCGACTCAGTGCATCGAGTTCCGCGTAGGTCAGCGTGCGGACGGTATTGCCGCGTTCGTCGACAGTGATCGCCGCTATTCGGTCGGGAAACGTGGCGACCGCGTCATCGAGGAAGGCAACGAGGGAACGCTCGGCCCATGCGCCGGATTCGAACCGTTGCGCGATCAGGCTCGCGGTGAGGGCAGTCCCGGGAAGCTCGAGGGCTCTGCGGGCGATCTCAGCGGTCGTCATCGGTTCTCCATCGCCTGTGTGTCGCCGGAACCCAGGCGTTCAGCGGCGACCAATCGCCGCGCCATCAGGGTGCTAGAACAACGCGCTCGCAAGCTCAGAGCATCGCGTACGTAGCCGGCGACCGGGAACTCGTCGATGTATCCGTACCCGCCGTGTACCTGGACCGCCGAAAGCACGACACCGACGGCCGTTCGGCCTGCACGGGCCGCGACCGCGGCCGCAGCGACGCGACGGTCATGGGGATCCGCAACGGCAGTGACAGCTGTCGTCAATAGCCCACGGGCACAGTCGATTTGCTCTGCCATCTCCGCGACAATGGCCCGGAGACCGGCGAATGATCCGATGGCGCTACCGAACTGGCGTCGCGTCCTGGCATAGTCGACCGACACGGACAGGGCCGCATCGGCCACTCCCAACGCAGCCGACGCAACCAGGATGTCCCAGTCGGCGCACGCTGCCGACGCATCCGGATCCGGCAGTCGGTCATCGCGACGGTAGACCGCACGGATTCCACCGAGTGCCGCGCCGCCGAGTCCGGTTCGCTTCGGCACGTCGGAGGCCACCTCGAAATCTGTCGTCGACAAGGCGCGGACGTCGGTGCCTGTGGGGTCGAGCAGAACGGCAGCGGCTGGCGTGACCACCAGCGGCGCAGTCGTCGATCGCAGCTCGCCGTCGGCCGAACGGGCAATGGCGGCAACGGATTCGCGATTGAACACCTCAACTCCGCGACGAAGTTGTGCACGGTGGGATACGTACCGGGAGGCCAGGAAGTAGGCGACCGAGCCCGATTCTCGACCCACTTCCTGGATGACCCGAGACGCCCAGTCGAGCGAGTCGACCCCTGCGAGTTCGAATGTGTCCGCGGCAAGATCGAGCAGGCCGGTGTCGTCGAGCGGGCCGAGCACCGATGCGGCGTCGGCCTCCGCATATGGTTTCTTCGCCGCGAGTTCGCGGACCAGCTGCAGTAGGTGCGTCAGTTCGCTGTCGTTCTCCGTCATCGATTGAACCTGCTCCGGTCGGGCTCACGCCGCGCCTCGAACGCGTCGGCCAGCTCATGGCATTCTGCGGTACTGCGGTAGGCGGTCAGCAACAGATCGTGCGCCATTCTGGCCTGACCCACGACACCCGAGTGTCGACCGGAAAACGCGGTCTTGACCGCGGAGATGGCGAACGGCCCGCGCTTGCGCAGATCACCCGCGACCTCGAGCGCTCGATCGAGCGACGACCCACCGGAGCTGATCTCGTTGACCAGACCCATGTTCAGTGCCTCGTCCGCCGAGTACTTCTTGTTCAGGTACCACATCTCCTTGGCCCGACGGCGCCCGATCGTCTCCTCGAGGTACCAGGTGCCGTATCCGGCGTCGAAGCTTCCGACCATCGGTCCGACCTGCCGGAAGACCGCATGGGGCGCCGCGATCGACAGGTCGCACACCACCTGCAGGACGTTGCCCCCGCCGACGGCGTAACCATTGACTGCGGCGATTACAGGTTTGGGCATGGTGTCGATGAACTCGTACAGGTCGATCACGGGCATGACACTGGAGTAATCGAGCGACTCCAACGGTTCGTGCTCGCCGCCGATACAGAAGAACTTGTCTCCCGCTCCAGTCAAGATCGCGACGTCGATGGCCCTATCCTCACGGACCCGCCGGAAGGCGTCGAGCAGTTCCCTCGCCGTCTGGAACCGCAGCTTGTTGGCGCGATCAGGGCGATTGATCGTCACGACGGCGACGCCGTCGCCCACGTCCATGGTGATGTCCTGATAACTCACTTGATTCGCTCCTCCGTCAGGTCCGAACTTGCCTGGATGATCTGTTCGTGATCGGTCACGTCGACGGGCACCTCGAACGCTGGGTCACCGAACTGGCGACGGAGGTTGTCAGCGACCCGTATGTGGTCGTCGAGGCCGGCGCGTTGCAACGCCGCCAAGGGGCCGACAGCATGCCCCAGTCCTAGACAGACGACACGGTCGATGTCTTGCGGTGACGCGACACCGCGCGCCGCGGCGTCGAGTACCTGGTTGACGAACGGAACGAGCAGCCGCCGTGTCACCCGTCCGGGAACGTCGGATACCCGCATCCACGGAATTCCGAGCGCGTCGCTCAACGCTATCGCCGCGTCGATCGCTGCGGTACCGGTCGAGGGAGCACCGGATATCTCGACGAGCCCGCTGCCGGCGACGGTGGGCAGGAAGTGGAATCCGGCCAGTCGCTCGCCGAGTCCGGACTCGCGGGCGAGCTGCGCCACGGTGAACGACGACGTCGCGGTCAGTACTGCCACGGCGCCACTTTCCGCTAACCGGCCCAGGACGCTGATCTTGCTGTCGAGCTCGTCCGGTATCGCCTCGAGAACTGCCTCGCAGTCGCCGAGTTCAGAGACGCGGTCGACGACGCTCATGGCGGGCTGGTTGTCAGCGAGACGCTCGGCTTTGCCTGCAGCCGCGTCGATCACGATCACGCGGTGGCCACCGCGCGCGAGTCCTACCGCCACCGTCGAGCCGACCCGGCCCGCTCCGACAATCCCATAACGCGTCATGCCTGGTCCTTCGAGTACGTGTAGAAGCCGCGTCCGGTCTTACGACCGAGACGTCCTTCGTTGATCATCCGCACCACCGTGTCCGGTGCCCGGTAGCGATCGTCGCCGAGTTGCCTGTGCAAGCTGCTGGTCACCGCAAGGTGCACATCGAGACCGACGATGTCGAGCAGCCGGAAGGGCCCGATCGGAAACCCCATGCCAGCGGTGACAGCGCGATCGATCTCCTCGACCGCGGCCAGCCCGGATTCCAGCGCCCTGATGCTGTCGTTCTCGAAGGCGACCACAAGGAAGTTCGTGATCAGCCCCGGACTGTCCCGGAGTATCACCGGTGTCTTGCCGACCGACTCGAGTAGAGCGACCGCGGAGGCGACGGTGTCGTCGCTGGTCTTCGGCCCTCGGGCGACCTCGACAAGCGGCATAAGCGGCGCGGGGTTGCAGTAGTGGGTGCCGACGAGGTTCTCGGGTCGGACAAGACCGTCAGCGATCGACCCGATGAGAAGGGTCGAGGTGTTCGTGTGGATTCGCGTGTCGGCTGCACAGATCTCCTCGACGCGGGCCAGCACTTCGGTCTTGAGCGCCAGGTTCTCCGGGAGCGCTTCGACAACGAACTCGGCCCTGGCGATATCGGCGAGGTCCGCGACATGCTCGATTCGCCGCAGCGCCGATGTCGAGTCGGCCTCGGTCATCTTTCCCCGGCGCACGCTCTCGGCGAAGAAGTCGCGAACCATGTCGGCGGCGCGCGCCAACTGCGAGCTGTCGCGGTCCACGAGCCGGACATTGCAGCCTCCGCGTGCAAGCGTCACCGCGATCCCCTGACCCATCGTGCCCGCTCCTAGAACGGCCACCAGACTCTCTTTGTCAGTCACTTGACATAGCCTACAAATGTCTTACAGTTTACGCAAGAAGTGACCGTGAACACAGTTAAAGCTCCTCGGAGGGTTCCGAATGACAAGTAGCGCGCCGCGGATCTGCGTGATCGGCGCTGGCACGATGGGGCAGGGGATCGCCCAGGTGGCATTGACTGCCGGGCATTACGTCGACCTGGTCGACCTCGATCCGGACCAACTCGTCACCGCAGTGACCAACATTCGTTCTCGGCTCACCCGCCGAGCGCCCGAACTGCTGCAGCACCTAACCGAACGTCTGCTTACCGCGCAGTCGGTCCGCGACCTTTCCGCCGAGCCGAACACGGTAGTCGTCGAAGCCGTCGTCGAGAATCCGGCGATCAAACATGCAGTGCTCCAGGAGGCGCTCGATCACTTCGGGCCGTCGTGCCGAATCGCGACGAACACGTCCTCGCTCTCGATCACGGACATCGCGGCAGGGCTGACCCGGCCGGACCGTGTGATCGGGATGCATTTCTTCAACCCGGTGCCGGTCATGCAGCTCGTCGAGGTTGTCCCAGGCGTGCAGACCGATCCCGCGCTCGTCGAGGAGATCCGGCAGTTGGCGGTGTCTTGGGGGAAGACGCCGACGGTGGCACGATCAACCCCCGGCTTCATCGTCAACCGCATCGCCAGACCGTTCTACGGCGAAGCCCTCCGCCTCGCGGAAGAGAATGTGGCTCCCTTCGATGTCATCGATCGCCTACTGCGGGGTGCCGGGGGCTTCCGCATGGGACCGTTCGAGCTCATGGATCTGGTCGGCAACGACGTGAACGAGACCGTCACCCGAACCGTCTGGACCGCCTTCAACTTCGACCCCCGGTTCACGCCGTCGTTGTTGCAGCGCGAACTGGTCGCGGCCGGCCGCCTCGGACGCAAAACCGGGTCGGGGTTCTACGACTATGACGACGGAGTCGCGATCACTGCCTCGTCGCCAGAACCGGAATCAGCCGGTGCTACGCCGGATGTCATCGAGCTGCACGGAGACTCAGGCGAGCTCGAGCAGTTGCTCCTGCGTGGCGGAATCACAGTTGAGCACTTTCCCGGCCCGGACTCGTACCTGTCTCTGCCTGGGTTCGGCAAGGTCCGCATCACCCGAGGTATCAGCGCGCAGGAGGAGGCATCGGTCGGCGACGTTCCCGTCGTCCTGCTCGACCGTCCATTCGACATGAACGCCGTTCCCTGCCTGGCTTTCTCGGGATCCGAGGATTCCACCGACCTCGCCGGCGCAGTGATCGCGCTCTTGCATGAAGCCGGAATCGATCCGATTCGCGTGAGCGATGCCCCTGGCCTGATCGTTGCCCGCGTGGTCAGCATGATCATCAACGAAGCGGCAGAAGCGCTCCATTTCGGGATCGCCTCGGCCGCTGACATCAACACCGCCATGGAACTCGGCACCAACTATCCGCTCGGCCCCCTGGCGTGGGCGGACAGGTGGTCACCGGATTACGTTCTCTCGCTGCTCGATTCGCTTCACGACGAGTACCGGGACTCCCGCTATCGCGCCAGCCAGCGGCTCCGTTCCTCCGTACGCCGGGATCGCCCCTCTCTTCGTCGGCGGCACCTGTCAGCACAAATCTAAGGAGACACCCATGTCCGACGCATCCACCAAATCCCGACGGGTGGCGCTGGCCAGCCTGGTAGGGACCACGATCGAGTACTACGATTTCTTCATCTATGGAACAGCGGCGGCGCTGGTGTTCAGCGCCGTGTTCTTCCCGTCGGTCGACCCTCTGACCGGCACCTTGCTGTCCCTGTCGACTTTCGCGGTTGCCTTTATCGCGCGACCGATCGGCGCCATCGTGATAGGCCACTACGGTGACCGGATCGGGCGCAAATCCATGCTCGTGTTCACGCTCATGTCGATGGGCGGAACAACACTGCTCATCGGTCTCATTCCATCCCACGCCGCCATCGGCGTCGCCGCGCCGATCCTGCTGGTCGTGCTGCGCTTCATCCAGGGCTTTGCACTCGGCGGCGAGTACGGCGGCGCCGTACTCATGGCCACCGAGCACGCTGAGGAAGCCAAGCATGGTTCACGCGCGAGCCTGGTCCAGCTCGGTGCACCTCTCGGCCTCATCCTCGCGAATGTAGTCTTCTTCGCCCTCGCCGCGCTGTCGCCTCATGCCTTCGAAACCTGGGGGTGGCGCGTCCCGTTCATTCTCAGCATTGTCCTTGTGATCTTTGGCGTGGCAATTCGGATGAAGATCGAGGAGTCGCCGTCGTTCAAACAGGTAATCGACTCGGGGGCGGTTGCCGAGATGCCGGTGGTCGAGGTCTTCCGCACGAATACCTTGCGTGTCCTGCTGGTGGCGTTGACCAGCGTCTCGGTCGGTGTGACGTTCTACGTCGGCACGGTGTACAGCCTCACGTATGGCACCAAGCAGCAGGGCTACTCGCGCAACACCATGCTCGCCATCGTCATCCTCGCGATGATCGCCGTCATTATCGGTGTCCTGCTCTTCGGCAAGCTCGTCGACAAGGTCGGCTCCCGTAAGGTCTTTCTGTACGGATCCGCGGGGATGATCGCTGCGGCCCCCGTCTTCATCGCAACACTGCAAACCGGCAACATTGCGTTGACCATCATCGGATACCTCATCCTGTTCATTCCCTACAGCGCAGCGTGGTCGGCGTTGAGCAGCATGCTCGCGGCCTGCTTCGACACCCGGATCCGATACACGGGCCTGTCGATCGGGTTCACCCTCGGCCAGATTCTCGGCAGCGCGTTCGCCCCGATCGTCGCCACCGAATTGCTCTCCCGCACGAGGTCGCTGTGGTCGGTCGCTGCGTACGTCGTCGTCGCGGCCGCGCTGTCCGCAGTCACGGCGGCACTGATCCGTGAACGCCGACTCACGCCGTCGCCGACACAGGATCTGGTCGGTGCCTGATTCCGAGCCGCCCTCGATCGCTCCGCTCGGCGAACTCGCCGAGCAGAGCCTTCTTCGGCGCGATCCCCAATACCTGACCGCACTTCGCGCCCTTGACGCCGTCGCCTGGGCCAACCCGTCCCTCGCTCTTGCCGAGAAGCACCTGATCTGCCTTGCCGCAGCGGCTGCGGTGACCGATTTGGATGCGCAGCGTATTCGTCTGCACATCACACGGGCGCTGGAAGCCGGCGCCACCGAACCACAAGTCGTCGAAGTCATCGAGCTCACCAGCGCGCTTGGCGTGCACGCATGCACCGAGGGACTGCCAGCGCTTCTCGACGCCATAGAACCGCTCGACGCCTCGCCCCTATCGCCGAGGCAACGACAGCTCGAGGCGACCTTCGTCGACAAACGCGGCTACTGGAACGCCGTGTGGGAGGGGCTGCTGCGCCTCGACGAGGACTACTTCGAGGCGTACCTGAACTTCTCCGCGCATCCCTGGGCAACAGAACATCTCAGCCCAGCAATGAAGGAACTCGTGTACGTCGCATTCGATGCCACGGCATCGCATCTCTACCGGCCCGGAATCGAGATACACGTGCGAAACGCCCTGAAACTCGGCGCCACGCCGCAACAGGTGGCGAATGTCTTCACCCTGCTGAGCACCCTCGGCGCACGCACAACATCCATCGCAATACGGATCCTCGACGATATCCACTTCACCCGCTCGGGACCGGAGGCCACCGATGTCTGAAACCGAGGCGAGCACCCATCGCCCGCTTGCGGGACTGAGGGTCATCGAGTTATCGAGTTTCGTCGCCGCTCCCCTCGGCGGAATGACCCTCGCTCAACTCGGAGCCGAAGTCATCCGCATCGATCCAATAGGCGGGGGCCCGGACAGAGATCGCTGGCCTCGCACCGCCGCTGGACGAAGTCTTTACTGGTCCGGGCTCAACAAAGGCAAGAAGTCGCTCACCATCGACATGAAGTCCGAACCCGGCCGAGAAATCGTCCGCAATCTATTGCGCACCGACGGGCCGTCGTCCGGGATCCTGCTCACAAACGCGGTCGGCCGCTCATGGCTCGGCTACGAAGAGCTCCGCACTCTCCGAGAGGACGCAATCGTCGTTCGTGTCGAGGGAACCTGGAAAGGGCAGGCCGCAGTCGACTACACAGTTAACGCCGCCGTCGGATTCCCCATGGTCACCGGCCCGGATGGGTACGCGGATCCGATCAATCACGTGCTCCCTGCTTGGGACGTCATCTGCGGAATATACTCGTCGCTGGCTATTACGACCGCCGTCCTGAACCGACAAACAACAGGACGGGGGGCGTATGTGCGGATTGCGCTCGAAGACGTCGCACTCGCCACAGCGGGGAACCTGGGCCTTTTGAGCGAAGCCCAGGTCAACGAATCAAGCCGCCCCAGAATCGGCAACCACCTTTACGGTGGATTTGCACGCGACTTCACCACCCTCGACGGTCACAAGTTGATGGTCGTCGCACTAACCAAACGCCATTGGGCCGACCTCCTCGACGTCACGGGACAGAAGCAGGTTGTCACCGCACTCGAGGAGTCGCTGGGTGTCGATTTCACGAGAGAAGACGACAGGTATGCATACCGTGAGGCACTGGCCGGACTCTTTCAGGTGTGGTTCGAGAGCCGCAGCACCCACGATGCGGAAGCAGCATTGCAGCAGACCTCATTGTTGTGGGCGAGGTACCGCTCATTCGACGAAGTCGTCGATCCCGCGTCAACAGATGTGTGGAACAACCCCATGATGTCGATGCTGACGCAGCCCGGAATCCCGACACATTTAGCACCCGGATCACCGATCCGATTCAACGACTTGCCTCTGACGGCCGAACCGGCACCGGAGCTCGGTGCCCACAATCGAGAGATACTCACCACTCTCATGGGATTCGGCGATCGTGAGCTCGGCGAGCTCGAACGCAAAGGCGTAATCGGTGACACCTCCTGCTGACAGCCCTGCACTCTCTGACAAGTTCACATTTGCAGACGGCCCGACCTTCGACGATCTCCGGATCGGTGACACATCGCGCCCGACAATCGGGATGACGATCACCGACGGAATCGCAGCACACCACCAGGCCATAGTTGGCGACCGTCTCCGGCTCGCGCTCGACGAGGAACTCGCTCGACGTGTGACAGGCGGCCCACGAATCGCCCACCCGGCACTGGTCTGGGATGTCTCGATCGGCCAGTCGACGCTTTTCACCCAGAAGGTCAAGGCAAACCTGTTCTACCGAGGTCTGTCGTTTCACATGGCTCCACGCATCGGGGACACCCTGAAGACCACCACAACCGTGGTCGGGCTGCATTCGAACTCCCCCAAACCCGATCGCGCACCAACCGGGATGGCGCTACTTCGAATCGACACAGTCGACCAAAGAGATGGCCTCGTCCTGTCGTATCACCGGTGCGCGATGCTCCCACGCCGAAGTGAAACCGCAAAAACCCAAGGCCTACGGGATGTATCGCCCACGCACACACACGTCCAGCTTCATCCGTACAAACGATGGCGTATCGAACTCTCGGACATAGTCGCGCCCGGACGGCTCGCCGGATTGGCGCCCGGGTCGGTCCTCGGTGTTGAGGCTGGTGACGTCGTCACGAGTGCACCGGAACTCGCGCGCCTCACCCTCAACGTCGCTGCTGCTCATCACGATGAACGGACAGGCGGCGGACGCCGCCTGGTGTACGGCGGCCATACGGTGGGGATCGTGCTGTCTCAGGCGACGCGTGTCCTACCTGACATTGCGACAGTCCTCTCCTGGGAACGTTGCGACCACCTCGCACCGGTATACGAAGGTGACACCATCACAAGCAACCACGAGATCTGCTCACTCCAACCACAGGACGGGTGGCTCGTGGCAAGCATCCGCTCGCGCGGGTTCGCAATGCGCTCCGGTACGTCAACGGAAGTCTTGAACTGGGTATGGACGGCCTTACTCCCCGCACCCACGAGATAACACGCCCAGCTGAAACACAGGCCTCGATCTGATGCCAACACCGCCTCCGGTCGTCAGTGTGCTGGGTAGCACTCATCCGTTGACCCATTTCCTCAAGAGTTTCAAACCATCGGTTCTCACGGCCTGATCGAGGACCGTGGTGAAAGGGTGTCGAATGTTCTCTAAAGTGTTGGTTGCCAATCGCGGTGAAATAGCGATCCGAGCATTTCGTGCTGCGTATGAACTGGGTGCCGGAACTGTGGCGCTGTTTCCGTACGAGGACCGCAACTCGATTCACCGGTTGAAGGCCGACGAGAGCTACCAGATCGGCGAGCAAGGTCACCCTGTGCGGGCCTACCTGTCGATCGATGAGATCGTCTCTGCCGCGAAAAAGGCGGGTGCCGACGCGATCTACCCTGGCTACGGCTTCCTGTCGGAGAATCCAGATTTCGCGACGGCGTGCGCCGCGGCGGATATCACGTTCGTCGGCCCTTCAGCCGAGGTATTGGAGCTGACCGGCAACAAAGCGCGGGCCATCGCGGCGGCGAAGGCCGCCGGGCTGCCGGTGCTGGTGTCGTCGGAGCCGTCGTCGGATGTCGACGAGTTGCTCGCGGCGGCCAAGGGCATGGAGTTCCCTGTGTTCGTCAAGGCCGTAGCCGGTGGTGGTGGCCGCGGTATGCGTAGGGTCGCCGAACGGTCGGCACTGCGGGAGTCGATCGAGGCGGCCTCGCGGGAGGCGGAGTCGGCGTTCGGCGACCGGACCGTCTTTCTGGAGCAGGCTGTAATCGATCCGCGGCATGTCGAGGTGCAGATCCTCGCCGACAACGAAGGCAACGTGATCCACCTGTTCGAGCGGGATTGTTCGGTGCAGCGTCGGCATCAGAAAGTGATCGAGCTGGCACCGGCGCCGAATCTCGATCCGGTGCTGCGGGACCGAATCTGCGCGGACGCGGTCGCGTTCGCCCAGCAGATCGGCTACTCGTGCGCCGGGACAGTCGAGTTTCTGCTCGACACTCGCGGCAACCACGTCTTTATCGAAATGAACCCACGCATCCAGGTTGAGCACACAGTCACCGAGGAGATCACCGATGTCGACCTGGTGCAGGCGCAGTTGCGGATCGCGTCCGGGGCCACGCTGGCAGACCTCGGCCTGGGTCAGGACACGATCACGATCCGCGGCGCTGCATTGCAGTGCCGGATCACCACCGAGGATCCGGCCAACGGATTCCGCCCGGACACGGGCCGGATCACCGCGTACCGCACGCCCGGTGGTGCGGGTGTGCGCCTCGACGGTGGTGCGAACCTCGGCGCAGAGGTGGGTGCCCACTTCGACTCGATGCTGGTCAAGCTGACCTGCCGCGGCCGTGATCTCGAGGCTGCTGTCGCGCGTGCGCGCCGTGCTGTCACGGAATTCCGGATTCGCGGTGTCGCCACGAACATCCCGTTCCTGCAAGCCGTACTCGACGACCCCGACTTCCGGGCAGGCGAGATCACGACCTCCTTCATCGAGGAACGCCCGGCCCTGCTCACCTCCCAGCGATCAGCGGACCGCGGTACCAGGATCCTCGAGTATTTGGCCGATGCCACCGTGAACAAGCCGCACGGAGAACGGCGCTCGTCCTTGTATCCCCACGACAAGCTGCCGTCGATCGATCTGTCGGTGGCTCCGCAGCAGGGTTCCCGTGATCGGCTCCGCGAGCTGGGGCCGGAGCGCTTTGCTCAGGCACTGCGCGAACAGGCTGCGCTAGCGGTAACAGACACCACCTTCCGCGACGCGCACCAGTCGCTGCTCGCCACCCGGGTCCGCACCTCAGAGCTCGTGACGGTGGCACCCTACGTGGCGCGCTTGACCCCTGAGTTGTTGTCGATAGAGGCGTGGGGCGGCGCCACCTATGATGTGGCACTGCGGTTTCTGCGCGAGGACCCATGGGAGCGGCTTGCGGCGCTGCGTGAGGCCGTGCCGAACATCTGCCTACAGATGCTGCTTCGCGGCCGCAACACCGTCGGTTACACCCCGTACCCGGAGGCGGTCACCCGCGCGTTCGTCCAGGAGGCCGTCGGGACCGGTATCGACATCTTCCGGATCTTCGACGCGCTCAATAACGTCGACCAGATGCGCCCGGCGATCGAGGCCGTACGCGAGACCGGCATCGCCGTCGCCGAAGCTGCCCTGTCGTATACCGGCGACCTGGCCAACCCGCATGAGAAGCTCTACACCCTCGACTACTACCTGCGCCTCGCAGAAGAGATCGTCGAGGCCGGCGCACACGTCCTCGCGATCAAGGACATGGCCGGCCTCCTGCGCGCCCCCGCCGCCACGAAACTGGTCTCGGCGCTGCGCAGCAACTTCGACCTGCCCGTGCACGTGCACACCCACGACACCCCCGGCGGACAGCTCGCCACCTACCTCGCCGCTTGGCACGCGGGCGCCGATGCCGTTGACGGCGCCGCCGCGCCGCTGGCGGGCGCCACCAGTCAGCCCGCACTGTCCGCGATCATCGCAGCCGCCGCCCACAGCGAGTTCGACACCGGGATCGACCTGCAGGCCGTGTGCGACCTCGAACCCTACTGGGAAGCGCTGCGAAAGATGTACGCGCCGTTTGAATCCGGCATTCCGGCCGCCACCGGCCGTGTCTACGCCCATGAGATCCCCGGCGGTCAGCTTTCGAACCTGCGTCAACAGGCAATCGCCCTTGGAATCGGCGACCGGTTCGAGGAGATCGAGGCAAGGTACGCCGCTGCCGACCGCGTGCTCGGCCGCCTCGTGAAGGTCACCCCTTCGTCGAAGGTCGTCGGCGACCTGGCACTGCACATGGTCGGATCCGACATCCCGGCCGACGAGTTCGCGGCCGACCCGGCGAGGTTCGATATGCCTGACTCGGTGATCGGGTTCCTGCGCGGCGAACTAGGCACCCCTGCCGGCGGCTGGCCGGAACCCTTCCGCACCAAGGCACTCCAAGGTCGGGGACCGGTCAAACGTGAAGCCACACTCACCCCTGAGGACGAGAAGGGACTGTCGGGCTCGTCGAAGGAGCGGCAGACCACGCTCAACCGGCTGCTCTTCCCTGGTCCGACGAAGGAGTTCGAAGAGCACCGAGACAGGTTCGGCGACACGTCGCAGCTGTCGACCAACCAGTTCTTCTACGGGCTGCGCCAGGGTGAGGAACACCGTCTGCGGCTCAGCAAAGGCGTTGACCTGCTCATCGGTCTCGAGGCGATCTCCGCCCCCGACGAGCGCGGCTTCCGTACCGTCATGTGCATCCTCAATGGCCAGATCCGGCCGGTATCGGTGCGCGACCGCTCCATCGCCAGCGAGGTCCCAGCAGCAGAAAAGGCCAACAGGAACGACCCCGGGCATATCGCGGCACCATTCGCGGGGACGGTATCGGTCTCGGTATCCGTGGGCGATCAGGTGAAGGCCGGGGATACCGTCGCAACGATCGAAGCAATGAAGATGGAGGCGGCGATCACCGCCCCCAAGAGCGGCACGGTCACGCGCCTCGCCGTATCCAGACTTGCCCGAGTCGACGGCGGAGATCTTCTGGCAGTCATCAGCGTCGATAGCCTGATGAACAATGACTGACGTCGACCCGACCTACGGTCGAACGTCGCCCACCAGCGCGGCCTGGCCGTGCTGGGCAGCACGCGCCGACCGGAGCCGAGTGAGTCGCGTGGCCTACGCCCCAGCCCGGACCACTCCGGCTCAGCCGCGGAAAGCTACGGTCGCCGAACCGGAAACGCTGGGGCCGGAGAGGCGGCGATGCTGGAGCATCTGATCGCCACGATCCAACCACGCAGCGGATCCGTGTGTGATCCGTCTGGCCGTCCAGGTCGTGGCGGCCAGGTGCCCCGATGAGTCCCGGATGTGCTGATCCTGGTCGCCGCAGCGATCGCGGCCGTTGCCATCAACGCCGCGATCAAGGTGGCCGCCCCGCCGCCCAGAACCGGCGCGCGCCGCCGACCCACGTCGAGATATGGTCCTGATGGCCGCGCTCGGGCGCAGTATCCGGCCGCTTCTCGCGGCGGGCACCGTCGCGAGCGTCGTGATCACGATCGGCGGACATCGGCTGCGGCGCGCGCGACGACTGCCGCGACCGTGTCGATCGGGGCGTCGATGATGGATGCCGCCCATCGCCGAGCTGGGTGCCAGAGCTGGAGTCGGTTGCGTCGCAAGCGGCTGCAGGTCGCATGCAGTGTCGGCTGGCGCAAGCTGATTCCGGTCGCGCCGCCCGTGCAGGAACGCCGCTGTGGTGGCGGCGAATGCGACTGGGGTGGAGAATTCTCGCGCGCGACATGACCGCAGTCGCATCACTATCCCTACCTGCCCGGTGTGATCAACCGGTTGCTGATGGTGGAGAGCATGATCAACGCCGCTTACCCGACGGCGAACTCGCCGCCCTCGGCGTCGCAGCGGATACCGAATGGGTCACTGGTGCTTCTTTACGTAGAAGCCACCATTAGTCTTGTCACCACACTGGTCGGCCGCGACCATGTGGGCTAGCAACGGCGGGGGCGCAATTGCCGGGTCGTGGACTGCATCGAACATCGCCTCAGAAGTGGCGAGTTGGTCGTCCAGTCCGGTGCTGTCGAGCACGGCTAATGGTCCGCGCCGATGTCCCAAACCCAGAACGACGACGCGGTCGATATCGGCAGCCGAGGCGAGCCCGTCATCGAGTGCTTGGACAACCTGATGGAAGAACGGAAGGACGAGCCGCCGGGTCAGCCGCCCGGGACGGTCCCTCACATTCAGCGGAGCCCATCCCAGGCTCGTGGCCAACATACGCGCCTTCGCGACATATGCCTCGCCGCTGCGTGAGCCCGCCGCGATCTCAGCAAGATGCCCGTTCGACGTCGCGGGCATGACGTGAACTCCCACCAGCCGTTCGGGCTGGGTGAGCGTGGCACCTAACTCGGTCACCGTGAACGCCGATGTGGTGGTGACCAGCAGAGCATCCCCGCCGCCGGTGAGCTGGGTGAGAACGTCGATCTTCACGGCGCGCACCTCGGGCACAGCCTCTACCAGCACATTGCATCTGGCCAGATTCGTAATCGATTCGACGGCCGACGCACGCTCGGGGGCCGGCAGGCTTCGAACCAGACAAGACGCGCGATCGTGATCGAGATCCGCCACGATCACGGCGATCCCGGCCGCCGTGCACGCCGCGGCGAAATACGAGCCGACCGTTCCCGCACCGACTATGCCCACGGTGGTCATTCCGCGACTCCTACGTCGTAACGGTAGAAGCCGCGCCCTGCCTTGCGCCCGAGTTCGCCAGCGGCAACCATGCGTTCGATCAGTGGTGGTGGCGCGAACCGCGGATCGCGCAACTGCCGGTACAGGCTCAGCGACACCGCGCGGTGTACATCCAGTCCGACGATGTCCAGCAGTCGGAACGCCCCCATCGGGAAGCCGACGCCGGCAGTGACCGCCAGGTCGATTTCCTCAACGGTTCCCCATCCCGCTTCCAGCGCCCGAACGCAATCGTTTTCGAACGGGACGAGCAGAAAGTTGGTCAGCAATCCAGGCGTGTCCTTCAGAACAACAGGTTGCTTGCCGAGACTGCGAAGAAAGTCCTCCGTGCGCTCGAGGGCCACGGCATTGGTCTGCCGGGCGGGTGCAACCTCGACTAAAGACATCAGCGGCGCGGGATTGCAGTAATGAGTGCCGACGACGTTGCCGGGTCTGCGCATCCGCCCAGCGATGGCAGTGACCGGCAATGTCGAAGTATTCGTGTGGAACAGAACATCATCGGCACATACATCCTCGACAGTCCTCAGCGTATGTACCTTCAGATCGAGATCCTCCGGAATTGCCTCGATAACTATCGAAGCGTCCCGCATCGCGGCAATCTCCACACACGGCCGGACATGCGCCGATATCGCCTGCCATTGCGACGAGTCGAGTTTGCCCCGCCGCACACTCTCGGACAGAAACACCTCCGCAGCCCGTACCCCGGCCTGGGCTTTCTCCTGGCTTACGTCGGCGAGTAGTACCGAATACCCGGCCCTCGCGACGGTGACGGCGATGCCGGCACCCATGGTTCCGGCGCCGAGCACTGCCACCAGCGCCTCTCGGTTTACCATATTGACAATGGTATCAAAAGTCTTACAGTTAGCGAAGATGTAATCCCGACGATCGAGGGAGGAGGGGACAGGTGGCTGCCATCCACGCGGGCGCGACGGTTGCCGTGATTGGCGCCGGCACGATGGGCGCAGGAATCGCGCAGATGACGGTCGCCGGACATGACACCGTGCTGATCGACGCCGAACCGGGCCGCGCGGGAAGGTCGGTTGACGCGATGGGAAACGATTGTTGTGCGAGGCAGCTCAAGGGCGAATGCGCCACGCGGAGCCCGAGGAAGCGGGAACGCGGCTCAAGGCCGATTCATTGGACGGCGAGGCCATGATCGAATTGCGGTCGAGCGCAGCGGTAATCTCCACGAACGCCCACACCGCGGCGGCGCAAGCGGAAGAATTCCGCAGACTCGTTGTAGCGCAGCGGAAATCTCGGTCAGCATCGTGGATGACGTTCCGGGCCTCGTCATCGCACGTACGGTCGCAGCACTGGTCAACAATGCGACGCACCTTCTGGCGCGCAGAACAGCTTGCAGCGCCTATATCGATACCGCAATGAGATTGGGCACCAACTATCCACTCGGGCAGCTCGATTGGAGAATTCGGTGAGGCCAGGTCTGATCTCGGCGATCCTGGACAATCTCGAATCGGTCGATGGTGACGGCCTTTTCAGGGCCGGTCCGCAACGCCATAGGTAAGTACTCACCCGAACTCTGCCGGCGTCAGATCGAATCAGCGATGGCCAGCTCATCGCCGCGGACGAGTCGGACACCCTCGACTTTTGACCTGCCCGCCGCAACCGCGGCCGGCGTGCGGCGCGCTCGTCGTGGCCGCTTCCCTCTGAAATACCGGAGAAGAAAGAAACAATGATGAGGAAAATCGTAACGGTGGCCGCAGGTCTCGTCGCCGCAGTCTCGGTCGCGTCCGGCTCGGCCGGCGCGCAGCCCGATGCGGAAGGCGCAGTCGACTTCACCGCTTATGCCACCGACACCCAGTCGATTGTCACTACGAATGGCGGTTCGATGATCGTCGAGGACGGTGTCTTAAAGATCAGGGCCGCAAACGGTGCCGCGCTCGCGGGTTTGCCGTTGACGTTCCGCGTCGATGACTTCGAGTTCCCGATCGTCGCTGATGTCGCTGATCGCGCGGCGACGTTGACGCCGAAGTTCGATATGGCGCATGCGGTCTACAAGCCGGTGGCGCTACCGTTCGAGGACAAGGCGCCGTGGAAGAACGAGTACGACCGTGAGCAGGCCGCCTGGTCGCGGATGACCACCACGATCACAATGGGTGCCACGCTCGGCACACTGGTCGGTGGTATCGGTGGCGCGGCGGTTGGTTGTGTGCTCGGTGGTATCGCTGGTGCGACTGTTGCGGCGGCGACGATCGTCGGTCTTTTCGGCGCGTTCATCCCTGCCGCTGCGATCGGTTGTCTGGGTGGCACCATCGCTGTCGGTGCTCTCGGCACTGTTGCCGGGCAGCTGCTGGTGACCGCGCCGGTCGCGATCGGCGCTGCGATCCAGTACTTCGCCACGATCAACCAGCCGCCGGTGGCGCCCACGAAGTAGACAGCAGGAACGATTGCGTTCGTCAAGAACACAGACCCCGTTCGGCCTTCGGGTCGGGCGGGGTCACGATTCGCCGCGACGAATCTCCGCCCACCGACGGCAGTGCGAACGATGGTTCACCGCAGCCGTCGTCGGGATATTCCGCGTGGGAGAAGGGTGAATCGTCGCGGTTCGACTGTGGTGTCCGCTGGAGACTTCGTCGTATGTGGCAGATGAGCGGAGTCTGGTGGTGGCGGCCCGCTACAGCGGAACGGTTGAGTATTCGCTGGTCCCTTTATCTCGATGGAACCGGGTGGTGTGGCGTCCATCTGTGAATTAGTTCGTGATCCGGAATAGCTACAAACGTCGGCACAATATCTGCGACTCAGGCTGAGACTGCCCGAATGTTCGCAGAGTATCACCATGATCTCTGCCGCCACTGCTTGTCAGGACTTCGAGGCGCATCTTGCGCACGTCCATAGGTAGATAGGTCGACGGACTCGCTACAAACAGATTCGAAGCCTCCTGATGTGTGGCGCCCCCCTAGAGCCTCAAGCTGAAGAGACAAGGAGGTGTGCGATGTATCTGAACGGATATGCGTCCGGGCCACCGGTTTGGACGGTGCCGTTATTGGAGCCCGATCAGCTGCTTCAGGCGGTCTCGGGTCGCCTGGCGAGCGGCCTTGCTCTTGTCGGCTGGGCACGAGAGCTCGGCGATTTGCATGCCGAACTGATATCGCATCAGGTTGACCTGGCATCAAGGCAAACGATCTGCGATTGCGAGAAAGTGCGAGTGGAGATCGATCGAGTTGTGGGCGAGATAGATGCGTGGGCAACGGGCAATATGCCGCGAATGAAAGGGGCGCGCATGCACACACACTCGCTGGGCGATGTTATAAGCCGCTTTGCTATGGCCTTCGCTGATGCTTGGTGGACAGTCGTGCATTCATCGGATGCTGAACTGCGGCATCAGGCGTGGTTGCATCTGAGTCAGGCGCGTGAGGGGTATGCGGAAATGGCGATAGAAATGCGAGCGCGGCGTCTCCAGTTACCTTCGGGGATGAGCGTAATCAGGAGACGTCGAGTCTAACGGCATGTCGATTGAGTGCGTGTTCCGCAAGAGTCGAGGATGTACACAAAGAATCGAAACAGTATTTGGAAACGAGGATGGAAATGGACTCGAACGTCGAAGGTGAGCTGAACGCCGATTTTCAGCGCTGGATCGAGCTGGTGGATCGTGCGGCGCATGCCGAAAATGAAGTCGAAAGAGAGAAACCCGCATTGCGAGTGGCGGAGCTGGACGAGAAGTGGACGTCTGTTGCTGGCGAAAACTGGCACGAAATGCGCGAAAACTGGTACGAAACATGCAAGTCGAGGGTGCAATAGAGTCGCAAGACCGGAGGCTTGTTCGACAAAGACAAGCCGGCGCTGTTGATGTTTGCGCATAAATGGGCTCGTGTGGAAACCGAATATTTTCGTCCGTTTCGAGGTGAGGGTGTTTTCCACCTTCGCTGGCCGGCAACGGCGCCGGAGCAGTTCACAACGACGTGGACCTCGACACGGAAGAGTCGGTGCCCACTCGGCGAGAGTAAATCGACTGCCTGATAGAGGGCGGAATCAAGAGGTGAAATTTGAATGAAGTATATTGTTTTCGGTGTGGGCGGGTGTTGTTTTCGGAGATGGATCGCCATCGCCGCCCGCACATGCTCTGCGCCGGTTTGAAGGCAAAGTCGTATGCACGAATGACCTCGGCAGATTGGAAAGCTGTGTCCGGTTGGCTCAATCCGCGCCAGAGCTCCCCCACGGGGCAAATGGGAGCGGAATAGACCACACCACGATAGATGCGCCCAGGCCCGCTCCAAAATAAGCGGATACCGCAAAGGGTCGGTATACCCCAGGGCTGCATCGGCCGCAGTGAGAGCACGCAGGCATGCGGGGGTCGGCCAGCTTCGCCGCGGCGTTCCGTGTGAGCCGGTCCTCACCAATCACGACCCTGACCCACTTGTAGCCAGGGCGCCATCGAGGAGTCTGACATCTAGCAACTACGAAGCGAGGTCTCGGCCGGGCCGCATGTAGCCTAGGCGTTTGTGCAGTTCCGGGCTCTCGGGATTTCGCCGGAGCATTCGTCGGCGATTGGCGGATGGGGCGGCTAAGCTCTAGCAATATGTCGGCGCAGCGCCGGGCGCGGACGGGGGATTTATCTGCGGCAACGGATCGTTTCGTTGGCCGGGATCCGGAGTTGGACCGGGTTATCGAGTTACTGCTGTCCTCAACGCGGCTGATCACCTTGATCGGCCCCGGGGGTATCGGGAAAACGCGACTCGCCACCGAGGCCATCCGCCGATTCCGCAAGACGCGGCGGACACCGGTCTACTGGGTGCGTCTCGCACGGCTGGTCAAGGGCTCCGACGCGGCCGCTGTCGAGGAAGAAGCCGCCAACGCGGTGGTCGATACCGACTTCTCGGGACGGTCCGGGTGGGAAGCCCTGGTCGACAGGTTGACCGTGACCGACGAGATGGGGCGAACTCTGCAGTCGGTGCTGGTGATGGACAACTGTGAGCATGTGCTTGAAGGCGCCGGTCAGGTGATCGCGGAGTTACTGGAGGCGGTACCAGGGTTGACCATCCTCGCGACCAGTCGGGAAGCAGTGGGGTGGGTAGACGAGCATGTGGAGGCGGTTCCCGCGCTGTCACAGCAGCAGGCTTTGGCTTTGTTCCGTCAACGCGCAGCATTCACCGGTCGACCTGTAGTCGACAGCGACGATGTCGCCAAGGCAACCCTGATTTGCCGTCATATGCACAACCATCCGCTGTATATCCGGTTGGCGGCGGCGCGATTGTCACGGCAGCCATTGGCGATGATCATCCAAGAACTCAGTGGCGAGGTCACCGACAAACGACTGCGATGGCAAGGGCCCCGGGTCGGCGCAGAGCCGCGGCATCGCGGGGTCGGTGATGCCATCGCCTGGTCCTATAACCTGTGCCTGGATCAAGAGCAATTGCTTCTCGACCGGATGTCGGTCTTCGCTGCCGGGTACGACACCAACCCCGACGACGATTCTGTTGCGGATGTCGGCGTCGACTTAGAAGCTATCGAGGCCGTCTGTGCGGACGCCCCCTCACACGAGGAGGATCTGGCAAGCGGTAGGAACTCGTCGGTAAGGCTGCCCACCGAGGATGTCGAAGGTGTGCTCGAACGCTTGGTCGACCAGTCACTGGTGACCATCCATATCACGCCGACCACGGTGAGGTACTCCCTGTTGGAGAGTGTTCGAGTGTTCGCCGGGCAACGTCTGCACGAACACTCGACCCGTGAGGTGGACGAATCCGAAAGGTTTGCTCGGCGTCATCGCCGATACTATCGGGAGAGAATCGTTGCGGCGCAACTCGATCGGTCCAGCCCCGCCGGGCAAGGACTGTTGGACTGGGTTCGCGCATCATGGGACAACCTTGTCAGGGCGATCGAGACAAGCCTGACCTCGGGCGAGCCGACGGTCGGCTTGGAAATTTCTTCGAGCCTGATTTTTATGCCGATAGTCAAAGGCTCATTTCGAGAGATGCGCCGCTGGACCGAACGCACGCTCCAGGCGACCCGCGCGCTGACCCCACAACCCACCGACCTGCAGATCAAAGCCATGGCCATGCTCGGGTGGCAGGACCTGCTAAGAGGCAAGAACAACGACGCAGAACACATCCTCGAAGAATGCGTCACCGCTTCGATCCCCGACCCGCAAATCCGACACGACTGGCGGGAGACTCCGGAAGTCGACCACGGTCTGCCCGCTCCGGTCGAATTCCTATGGGCCGCGGAACTAGCGATTGCCCGCCGAGACCGGAGAGCGCTCACGGCGTTCGCCCGCGCCGGCGAAAAGTTCCATGTCCTAGGCGACCACGGCGGTGAGGACAGGAGCTCGGATGTAGAGGCGTGGGCTGCAGGGTTCGTAGGATCGGCGGAGCAGGCTCTGCGGATCACCCGACGCCACCTCGATAGCGCTACCGCGTCCGGTGCCAAGTGGGCACAGGCTTGGGCAGAGATGGCGCGAGCAATCACGTTGACCAAGTACGGTAATCCGACCGAGGCGTTGGCCCTCGGGCGCAGCGCATTGTTGTACCACCTTCAGGCACACGACCACTGGGGTGAATTGTGGACAGTGCATATACGAATGTGGTCGTTGGCGCAAATAGTCAGCACCACGAATACGGCCGGAAGCAGCGACCGTACCGAGCTCGGTGCATTGGCCACCGAAATCGCTCAACTCGCCGGCGGGGCCGCGACGTTGCGAGCGGCGCTGGGGTTCGATAGGGGCGATCTGGGACCCTATGCCGATGAAACGAGCAAGGCGATCGATGTTGCCCGTGGGGTGCTCGGGCGCGAGAAATTCGCCACTGCGCAGCGGCAGGGCTCCCTCCTGCGTTCGGAACTGAGTGAGGTGCAGCGGCTGGCTTTGGGCACGCTGTCCGTGGGCAGACTTCCGATAAATCATCCCGCCAGGCGGGACAGCACCTCACACTGGCATGAGCTGTCGGCCGCCGAGCAGCAGGTGGCGACATTAGCGGCGGCGGGGTGGACGAACTCCGCGATTGCCACTCGCAGAGGGAATTCTTGTAAGACAATCGACGCACAGATGGCGGCGATCTTCCGAAAATTGGCGATCACGTCGCGAGGCGACATCATCAAACTTGTTCCCGAAGACCAGACCGATCGAATCCGGGCCGAAGCAGCGAAGCGGCGCCTCGGGACCGGCGAGAAGCGGCCTCGACCACGGCTGCGGTAAAGATGCGGCCGAGGGCACGTCGTATTCGATGTCCGGACTACCGCCGGAAACACCGTTAGCGAGATAGACCCTTTCGGTTCGGCGCACGGTCAGAGTGGCGCCGTGAGGAGGTGGGCAAGCAGCCGCTTGTGGCCATCGCTGAAACGGTGTTCGCAGTACAGGTCTTCGAGCCCGAGACGGTGCTCGATAACTGGGACGACGTGTTGCGACACTGGGTTCGCGGGTCGGCCCTCAGCGACGTCGCCGGTGACCGCATCGAGATAGCGCAGTTCATCGAGGCCGACGTGATCTACCGGTTGGTCTTGGGAATGGAGGCCGCCAGGGTCTATGAAGCCGCGCAAGATAACGACGCCACCTTGTTGGGCACAGCGGTGACCGCCATCGAAACCGGAACGTTCAACCGGGCAGCCTCAATCCTCATCCGCTCCGGCTTCGACCACCGTCTCGCGGCCATATCGGCGGTGACGAGCACCGACGCCACATTCGACTCGACGAATGGCATGCGTCAGTGGATCGACGACCTCGACCCCCGCGCATGCTCTCAGCGCGAAGTGGCCGACCCCCGAGCCTCGGTCGAACCCCTCGCGGACACGGCGCTCACGCCGATGGAGCCGCCGAATCGAGGACCTGCAGGATGTCACCTGGTACGGGATGATACCGGACCCGGATACTTGGCTGCGCGTGACTGATGCTGGCCCGGACAAGATCGAGATCTGGTCGACGGGCTTCGACCTCCTCGGCGAAGCCGCCATTCGCATCGATCGTGAGCGGCAAGGCGTCTTGCGCGCTCGGCGGCACCACGCTGACACCGGGATCCGCCTGCATTATCGCGGCCCCGGCGACCTGCTCCCAAAAAGGCCGAGCGCGCCAAGCGCTGATGTGTAGGACCTCCTGTGACATAGGCTGATTTGTGACCCAAGATGCCTTAAGTGCTCAAGGTTCGAAAGAAGCTTGTTAACTGTCTCTCAATTACTTTGTAGGGATCTCCATAATTATCGCGGATCTGCGCGATCTCGATGAGGTCGTCGTCGGTAAGAAAGACAATCATCTTATGAGTAGGGTTGCCCTCATTTGCATGGCCAAGCGGACAACCGAACCTCATTTGCTCCGAAGGCGCACGAGCGATAATGCTTGAGTCAAGCTCGATCTGCGCAGAAGTAAGCATGTCTACACCGCCGCTAGCTGCGGCGGTGAGGTGCCGCCCTTGGCGCAGTTGGCATGCACTTGCTGTGCGATGACCTCGTTTGAGCGCGTACCCGAGCTCAGGCCGGTGTCGTGAGTGTCCGAGGCGGTCCATGGTTGAGAAGCATTTCAAAGTATGTGCTCTCAGTCACGTTTATCTCAGTGGCCATATAGCTATATATTGCTAAGATCAGCTATGTCGGTCGTTGCGGTGCTAGGTCTCGATCACGCCAGCGGATTCGAATTGATGATCCCAGGTCAGGTTTTCGGTATGGCCAACATTGCTTCGGACGCCGATTCGTGGGATCTGCGCGTCGCGACGAAAGAACCGGCGGGCAGGGAAGCGTGCCCTCGTTATGAGGTTCGGGTCTGTTTGCGAGAGCGATCTTTTACTACCGCTCTTCAATTCGGCGCGACCGAAATACGAACGCCATTCGGGCTGGACGCGGTCGCGGAAGCAGATATTGTCCTCGTCCCCGGAACGGCAGCATTTCTTGAGAAACCCCATCCGGAAGTGCTCGAGGTCCTTCATGATTCGGCCGAAAGGGGGGCTCGCATCGCTGCGGTGTGCGTGGGCGCATTCACCATCGCTGCGGCCGGACTACTCGATGACCTTCGCGCAACCACACACTGGAAATGGGCGGAAGAGCTCGCATCCCGACACCCGTCGGTTGAAGTCGATCCCACCGTTCTCTTCGTCGACAACGGACAAATCCTCACCTCTGCCGGCGTCGCCTCTGGCCTGGACCTGTGCTTGCATCTGCTTCGCTCTGATGCCGGTGCGGAACTCGCTGCACGAACTGCGCGTCGGCTCGTAGTCCCCGCCTGGCGCGGCGGAGGGCAGTCGCAGTACATCGAGCACCTCGACCCTGTCGATACCAGCACCTCACTTCACTCGACCATTGACTGGATGGAAGAGAACGCATCGGCCCCCCTAGATCTCGAGGCCATCGCCAAGCATGCATCGATGAGCGTGCGCAGCCTGAACCGACAATTTCGAGCCCATGTCGGCACAACGCCACTACAGCTACTGCTGCGGATGCGTGTCGATCGGGCCCGTCGGCTCCTGGAATCGACACGTCTTCCTCTTGATCGTGTAGCAGAACAATCCGGCTTTGGGTCACACGCGTCTCTGCGGTACCACTTCGCTCGGGTCGTCGGGACCGCCCCGCACAGTTATCGCTCCACCTATGTCTCGCATGACGGGTCCGACCGGACCACCACCAGTTAATCTACGACGAAGCCTCATGAGCCCTTTTCATCCTCGTTCGGCCTGAAGCTCGTGGTTCTGTAGGACGTGGATGACCTTGCAAGTGTCGCGGCCTTGTGTGGGCAGCAGCGCAGCTTGTGCAGCACCTTCTGCTCTTGCGCTGCGCGTCGGCGCGTCCACCCAGGATCACACAGGCGTGTCCGTCGTTCTTCGCTTGCTGCAGCGCCGATCTCAGCTTCGGCATGACCCGCCAGCAGCTCCATGATCTCGGCCGCGTAGCGCCACGCGGTCGTCGTCGATACCTCGAATCCGGCCCCGAGATCGCTGTAGGTCTCGGCTTTGCACAGGTAGACCAGCGCAAGCACGGCTTGGCGACCGGGGTTGAGCTTGCTCTACGCCGAGCCGAACCTGCCGCGGTGCCGGCGGATCACTCCGGCGACGTAGTTCAGGATCTGGCGGGACAACGGCAGCGCGGCACGGTAGAACAACAACGGAAGCCCTTGGTGTACGGCGGTTTTGGTCGTTAGCTGATCTACCAGCGGCTCCGTCATATCCCCAGGCGACACGCCGACTCCAGTCACGGTGCCCGCCAACGTCATTCATGCAGGATTAAAAGGGCTCGGTGAAGGACGAGTCGTTTTGGGTTGCCCCTGGCACGCGCTGATGGAATCGCTGACGATGCCTGCCCCCTCTCACCGTGACACGGTGGCTTGCCTATCTCCGAGGCGCGCGATCGTTGCTCACCCGCTCGAAGATCGATCGCGATCTCGCATCTGAGACAACTGGCCACCTCGTTGTACCCGAGCGCCGAGGCCATCGATCCGATAGGTCAGATGTCGGGCGCCTACAGCGTGCCGACGCGTGTGGTGTGATTCATCAGAGCGAGAAGAAGGGATCGTCGATCACGTACAGCCAGCGTCCATCCGACTGCCGCCGCACTACTTCGGCGGTGGTAGTGACCAGTGGGCTGCCGTCCGGGGTGGCACCGAGGACCTCCGCGTTGTTGGAGATCATAGCCAGGTCGCCGACGCTGTGAATGCGACGGGACTGTAGATCAATGGTGGCACCAGTCTCCATCATCGATTTCAACGAGGCTGCGATGGCGTCGGTTCCGGTCATCGTTTCGCCGGGACTCGGCATGTAAGCCGCCGCCCGCTCGTACAACGACATCAGTGCATCCAGGTCGCGAGCGTTGAAGTACTGCACGAAAAGGTCTGCCAGAGCCTCGGATGTCATAGCTCCAACACGGCCTGCGGTAGCGGACTTGTCGTTCCATCCGGCAAGGTTGATGAAGTCGAACCAGGTGAGGGGGCCTTCAGTGGGGTAGTACAGATGGTGGATCTGCCCCGGGAAGCTGAACGGGCTGCCCTTGGCCGGGTTGGCGTGCACCTGCTGTGCGATGACGTCGGCAAGTGCATAGCCGAGGTCATGGCGAGGCCAGATGGCGTGCACCTTATCGGCGAAGTCAGCAGGTATTAACTCGCGGCCACGTCCGAGGATGTCGGTGCTGATACCCATCTGGGCCACCGCTTCCACCGGACCGAAACGGTGAGCGATGCCGTCGCTCGTATGGAGGGCGATGGCGTTCCACACCGTCTTAACACGCGCATCGTCCACGTCGTGCTTGCGGAGATACTCCGCCGCCGCGTCGGCGCCATCGACCTCGAAACGCTGGTCGCCGTTGGCATGATCAGTCGCGCCAAGATCATGCAGGATGCAGCTCAAATTGTTCACTGATGCCACGTTCAGCGGCGACACCTTTTTCACCGATGCCTATTTCGGGCTCCTGTCCACTTTCGTACGCACCGACTTCGGCTCCAAGCGGATCGTTTCACCAGGCTTCAGCGGGAGGGTCGAGGGCCGCGATTCGACTGGAGTGAAGACGGCGACGGCAAGCCAACGAACGTCGAACCGCAAGATTGGCCGCCGGTGGCAGCGGGATCGTGACAGGTCTCTGTCGATGTTCGAAGTCGCGTGCACGACTTCGAACATCGATGAACTCGACTTCGGAAAGTTGACAGTCTCTGGGACATTCGGGGACATGTTGAGAATCGTTCGATTCTCCGACACCCCGCCACCATAGGGCGGTGCGGTCCAGAAACGCAGGTCGACCGGTGTCGATGTTCGAAGTCGGCTGCACCGATGTTCGAAGTCCTGCGCAGACCAACGTGGTTATGTTTGCTTCCAAAACGCCGCAACCATTTCCGAGCTCGACCCTGCGCCTCGGGGTTACTCGATGTCGGTGACGGCACCGAATCTGTCTGGGAGAATTGTGGATCAGATTCACCGGCCCCGGAGCGTGAATCTTTCTACGGCGACGCAGGGGTTGCGAGCCAGAACGCCTTCATCGATCGGCTGGCCGCGGACCATACCGGCCGAGTCGTTGTCACCGAGATCGGCCGGTCACGGGGCGGTCAGGCAATTCGCAACGTGCACATCGGGTCCGGGCCGCGCTCGATACTTGTGCTCGGTAGTCCTCACTCGAATGAACCGATCGGCCTAGCCACCACCCATCATCTGCTGGGGCGGTTGGCCGCCGACGAGTCACTGACGTCTTCTCTGGAAGCGACCTGGAATTTCGTGCCGTTGGTGGATCCGGACGCCACGCTGCTGGGCGAAGGCTGGTTCGATGGCCCGTTCACGCGCACCAACGTGGCGCGCCACTTCTACCGGCCGCCCGCTGATCTGCAAGCCGAGTGGACCTTCCAGTTCCTGTGATGTCCGATCACCTGTCGTCCTTCGCCCTGTGGACGGCTTTCCCGTCCTCCCTGGCCGGGCGTGACTCCGGCGACTACTACGACGACTCCGTCGCCCTAGGATTCGCGTCCCGTAGGCGATCCCGCGTTCGTCTTCGTCATACGTATCGAGCGCGACGCAGGCGGCCCACTCATCTCCTTGAATGTCCCCACTGGACATCGCTCCGCATCCGAAGGGCGGGCCAGCCAGCGGATAGGACCGGCCCGGGACACGGCGTCGGTGACAGGCACCTTTCCGACGCCACGCGGACCTGATCACGGCGATGTACCACGACTGATTGCGGTCGAGCACGAGGCTACGCCGCCGAGTCCGCCCTCCCGGTCGGTCTGTCGTCCCGATGCCAGCGGGCGAGGTCGATGCCCGCGAAAGCAGGGCCACCATCGCACTGGGAGGGAGAACGAAAAGCGCGCAGGGGCGCGGGCATCGGTTTTCGAGCACTGTTCGATCGGCGAATGGACTGGGAAGTGAGCAGTGGTCGCGGCGACTATGACTATGACTCGGCCGTGGCAAGGAGTTCAGGGATTGTGCTGGAGACAGACGTGGGGTTGTTGCAGCTTTCGGTGCTCGGACCGGTCGAGGTGTGGCTCGGCGATGTGCCGGTGGATGTCCGGCAGCCGAAGCCGCAGGCGCTGCTGGCGATGGTCGCGATGCGCGACGGCCGCGCCGTCTCGATCGAGGAGTTGATCGACGGGATATGGGGCACCGACGTCCCCGATTCGGCGGTCGGCGCTGTGCGCAATTTCGTGTGGTCGGTGCGCAGACAGCTCGGTGACCACAGCGGTGCCGACATCGTGGCCTCGGTGCGCGGTGGCTATCGCCTGGCGGTTCCGGTCGGTATCGATGCCGATGCCGCCGAGCGGCGTCGGGATGCCGCTGACGTGGCGCGCGCGGCGGGACGGCTCGCGGAAGCGGAGATGGAAGTGCTTGCGGGACTGGAACTCTGGCGAGGCGATCCGTTGGCCGGAGTGCCGGGTCCGTGGGCGACGGCAGAACGAACGCGATTGCGGCGGCTGCGCCGGAGTCTGCAGGAGTGTTCGATCGAGATTGCCACGGGCGCAGGCGAGCACGACCGGGCGATCGCGGAGATCGAACTACTACTCGGCACGGATCCATACTCCGAGCGGTTGTCCGCGCTGCTGATGACGGCGCTTCATCGAGCGGGGCGACGTGCCGAGGCGTTGGCCGCCTACCAGCACACCAGACGGCAACTCGTGGAGGACCTGGGCCTGGAACCGGGCTCGGCTTTGGTCGACTTGCACCAGCGGATACTCACCGGTGGTGCCGTACCCGCCACCACCGCATCCGAGGCAGCCCGCGTCCGGCACGTTCCTGCACAATTGCCTCCGGACATCACTGACTTCACTGGACGCTCGGCCGAGGTCGCCCGGCTGGAGACCGACCTCGATGGGGCGGACGCGATGGCCGTTGCTGCCGTCCAGGGCATGGGCGGGGTAGGCAAGACGACGCTGGCGGTACACGTCGCGCACCGTGTCCGGCACCGATTCGCCGACGGTCAGCTCTACGCCGACCTCCGCGGTACAGGGACGGATCAGGCCCGGCCCGATGACGTCCTCGCTGAGTTTCTGCACGCGCTCGGCATCGCCGATGACGACGTGCCGTCGGGGGTGAGCAGACGCAGCGCCCTGTGGCGGTCGACAGTCGATGGTCGGCGGATGCTGCTCCTCCTGGACAACGCCTCCGACGCCGCCCAGGTGATACCACTACTACCCGGCACATCAGCGAGCGCGGTGCTGATCACCAGCCGCCGCCCGATCCATGTTTCCGGGATCCGAGCACAACGCCTCGCCGCACTCGACACATCGACCGCTGCGGAATTATTCAGCCGTGTCGTCGGTCGCGATCGGGTGGCCGCGGAGCCGCACGCAGCGCGGCGGATTGTGGGTCTCTGCGCAGGTTTGCCGCTCGCCCTTCGCCTGGCCGCCGCGCGGATCGCGAGCCGCCCCGAGTGGACACTGACCACCGAGGCCGAACGAGTGGCCGCGCAGCGCGCCGAGTTGGCGACTTTCGAGTTCGCGGACGTCACAGTGGACTCCGCCCTCCGCGCCGGTTACGCGCAACTGGATAAGGAGGCGGCGCGCGCCTTCCGGCTCCTGGCCCATGTCGGGCTGCCAGACCTTTCGCTGGCGGTGATCGCGAATGCGCTCGATCGGGACCACCGGGTGTGCGAGTACATCTGCGAGGAGTTGGTGGACCGCAGCATGCTCGAATCGGCCGCGCGAGGCCGCTACCACTATCATGATCTGATGCGGATCTTCGCGCTCAGTTGCGAACCGCGCGACGGTCGGCCGGTTTCCTGATGTCGACCGCTGGTTCGCCGCGGCGGCAGCCGATGCGCCGAGCCCGGGTTTCGAGATCCGCGGCCTTGTCGTCGGGCGATTCGGAGCCGTGCTTGCCGCCGCGTTCCCCGCTAGCCGCACCACCTGAACAGCACAATCGTCGCCGCGGGCATCGCCGATAGGATGGCCGCGACGATCGGAGGAGAGGACATGCTCGCGCACAGCTTGGCCGCGGGGCGTGACCGGGCGTTCGTCGGGCGCAGGACCGAGCTCGCCTGGTTCCGGGCAGCGACAGCAGGCGATGCGGGTGCATGCCCGGTCCACTATCTGCACGGTCCCGGCGGCATCGGCAAGTCTGCCCTGCTCAGAAGGTTCGCGAGCGAGGCCGGAAGAGCGGGCCGCTCGGTCGTCGAAGTGGACAGCCGCACGGTGACTCCTACCCCGGAAGGCTTCACCGAGGCCGCGGGGATCGCGCTGCACGAGCCGGGGGCAGTGTTGCTCGTCGATACCTTCGAGAAATGTCAAGGTCTCGAAGGTTGGTTGTGGGAACGGTTCCTGCCGCAGCTACCGATCGGCACGATCGCGGTGATCGCCGGACGAGTGCCCCCCGATCCGGTATGGACGTCCGATCCGGGATGGGCCGAGGTGCTCCAGGTCACCGCCCTGCGCAACCTCGCGCCGGGTGAGGCCGCCGAGTTCCTGCACGCGCGCCGAGTGCCCGCCAGCGCACAGCAAGCCTTGCTCGGATTCACCGGAGGCAATCCCCTCGCGCTTGCGCTCGCCGCCGCGGTCGCGGTGAAAGACACTGTGGTGACGCCGAATTGGAAACCGACCCAGGACACCATCGCCACCCTGCTCTACCAGCTCGTCGGCGACACACCCAGCCCCGAGCACCGCAGGGCGCTGGAAATCTGCGCCCATGCCTTCGTCACTTCCGAATCGCTGCTGCGCGCCCTGCTCGGCGATCAGGCCACGGAACTGTTCGCGTGGCTGCGCGTGCAGCCGTTCATCGAGTCGACCGCCATGGGGTTGTTCCCTCACGATGTGGTCCGGGAAGCACTCGAGGCGGACCTGAAATGGCGCGACCAGGAAGGGTTCGCCGAAATGCATCACCAGATGCGGGAACTGCATCTGGCCCAACTGCGCTCGACGCCGGCTTCCCAGCTGCTCCAGGCGACCGGTGCGCTGATATTCCTCTACCGCACCGACCGGCAGATGTCGGAGTTCAATGTCTGGCGCGAGGTCGGGCTCGTCGAAGACCGCCCCTACCACGATTCGCAGCGTGAGCGGGTGCTGCAACTGGTCCGGCAGACCGAAGGACCGGATTCGGCCTCGATCGCCGCCTTCTGGCTGGACCGCCAGCCCACGGCCTTCCGCGTGTATCACTCCACACATACCGGAGAGCTCGTCGCGTTCTCGGCATGGCTCGAACTGTCCGAACCCGAAGGGCTGGATATCGATCCGATCGTCGCCGCGGCGTGGAACCACGCCCGCGCCACGGAGCCCTTGCGCTCGGGTGACTATATGGCGTTGGCACGCTTCACCATTGATGCGAACTGCTATCAGCTCCCTTCGGCCTCAACGACTTTCGCCCAGTGGCGGGCCACCGGGGAAATGATCCGCGGTGAACGGCTCGCCTGGTCGTATGTCGTGATGCGCGACGACGGCTACTGGGACGACCACCTCGGTGACATCAACATGATGCCCATTGACTCTCCCCCGACCGTCGGGGATTACCGGTACGCGCTTTTCGCTCATGATTGGCGCGCGCAGCCCCCAGGCCCGTGGCTGCAGCAGAAGACCGAGGCGATGCTGTCGGGTTCGTCCATGGCCGACCGACCGGCTCGTGTACGCGGTGAGCTGGTCGTGCTGTCCCGGCCCGAGTTCGATGCGGCGATTCGCAATGCCCTGCGCGCGCTACGTCAACCGGCAGCGCTGGCCGACAACCCACTCAACCGCAGCCGCCTGGTCCTCGACAGCGGCACGGGCCTGGCAGAGGTACTCACGGACGCGGCGCAATCCCTGCTCGGCGAACGCGGCGGCGAGAAGCTGCATCGTGCGGTCACCATCGCTCACTTCAAAGGTGCTCCTACCCAAGAGGTCGCGGCCGAACTCCTCGGGTTGCCGTTCAGCACCTATCGCCGCCATCTGACCACCGCGGTGGAGCGGATGAGCGATCTGCTGTGGCATCGCGAGCTGAACGGACACTGATCGACCGGACCCTTCAGGTACGTCACGGATGGAACGGCCAGTGGCTACCGCCCTGAGGGAACAGGGATTCCCAGAAGTCGTTCAGCGCCGCTGCGGCCGAGGCCGGGTCCTCCAGCATCCACCAGTGCCCCGCCTCCGGCATGAGGTAGAACGTCGCTCCGAATTGGCGTGCGACCTCTCCGGCAAGGAGGTAGTCGTCGAACTGATCACCCACCGGATTGATGACCAGCCCGGGCACGTCGGATCGCTTCAGCTGATCCCCCCAGCCCCGATAGGGATTGGGGATCGCGGATCGGTAGAAGTCGAGGAGCGACTTGCCCATTTCCGCGTCGAACCGCTGCTGCATCCGGATCGCATGGGGATCGGGTGCACCCGCCGACCGTAGGCTCGCCGCGACACTTCCCCGCGCGTCGGCATCGGCGGCCACGCCCTGTCTGACGAACTCCTCGCCCGCACCGGCGGTCTGCCAGATCTTGGCCAGTTCGTGCCAGACATAGTCCGGATGCATGCTGCTCGCAATGTCCGCCACCCAACTGCGCAGCGTGACATCAGGTCTCGTCACTACCCGATAGGTCAGCAAAGCTCCGACGTCATGGCCGACCAAGTCGATGGGGCCGCGCATGCGCCGCAGCTCGGCCGCCAGCCACTCGGCGTACTCGTCCTTACTGGCGCCGAAGGAAGCCGGCCTGCCACGGCCGAACCCGGGCAGCATCAGCGCCACGCTGTCGGAATCGATGTGCGCACGCACACCATCCCAGATCTCCGCAGTCTCCGGGGCGCCGTGTACGAATACGACGGTCACACGAGTTCTCCTTTCGAAATAGACCGGACCACAACAACTGCCGGGCCGCTACGGTCGGTCATGAAGCGGGGCATAGTCGCGCTCATATATTCGGCCGGCCGCGACGCGCACTACCGCATTGCGCAACGTCGGTGCCATGCCCCTGGTCCGGTCCCGCCGGTGGGTTCTCGACTGCATCCAGTGGGTTCGCGGAAGCCGACGCCGGTGATAGTGCGCGAGGAGGACTGCGACCTGTCCCGCGCCCGCCAGGGATTCCGCGAGCACGAGCGCGTCCTCCACGGGTGGTCTCCTCGGTATCGCTGTTCACTCACCGACCCGGCGGCGCCCCGAATGACCACTCGGGTATTCGGGGCGCCGAAAGGCTTATTGCCCCGACAGGAAGTCGAGCAGCAGCTTGTTGACGGCTTCCGGCGCCTCCAGTTGCATCCAGTGGCCGATTCCCTCGAGCCGCTCGTATCGCCAATATCCGCCGACGTGCTGCCCTGTTCCGAGCATCGCCTGCTCGGTCAGATACCGGTCTTCGCTGCTCCATACCCCCATGACCGGTGCGAGTACAGGCGGTAGTTGTGGCGGGTCGACCAGCAGCTGCGGCCCGGCTCCGGTGCGATACAAACCGAGACCGGTGCTGAGCGCCCGTGGGTCGCGGAGCCGCTCGATGACCTCGTATAGGTCCGGATGGGTGGCCAGCCATTGCCGGGCGTTGGCGAAGTCGTTTTGCGCGAGCCAGCGTTCGGCGATCCCCTGGAACTGGAAAAGCAAGAAGTACCAGGACATTTCGCGCTGGTCCAATCCGGCGTCCACGATCGCCGCGGGGTGCCCGACCGACAGGCAGGTGAGGCTGGCCACCCGCTCCGGGAAGCTGCCTGCGAGCAGCTGGCCCAGCGATGCGCCCCAATCGTGGCCGACGACGTGCGCCCGTTCGACGTCCAGTTCATCGAGGACACCGACCAAGTCACCGACGTACTCAGCGAGCTCGTACTTCGCCAGCTCCACCGGTTTGTCCGAGGCGCCGAACCCGCGCAGATCGGGTGCGATCGTGCGGTATCCGGCGGCGTTCAGTGCGGGTACCTGGTATCGCCAGGTGGCGTGCGTGTCCGGATAGCCGTGTACCAGCAGCACATCCGGTCCGGTGCCGCTGACCTGTACCTGCAGTTCGATCCCGTTGGTCTCGATGCGCATCACTTCGCTCCGATCACAGCGAGCAGCTCCGCGCGCGACGGGCCCGGCTCCGGGTAGCGGGCGGCGCCACCGCCGAGCTCGACGATCCGCTCGACCAGTCCGGGAATGGCCAACGCCTCATCCGGGGTGCGGATCAATGAGCCGACATCACCGAAGGCCCGCAGTACATTCGGATCCTGCAGCTTCGCGGCTTCCAGCGCCTGCCGCAAAGCCCAGTCCTGATCATCGGTTTCATAAGGGACACCGGCGATTTCGCCGTCGATTTGCGCGAGCCTGTGCAGGTCCCATGCGGCCGTGGCGTGGTAAACCGGTCCCTGCGTGGCCTCGGTGACCTCGTCGAACCGCAGGATGAGTTTCTCGGGATCGGTCGAGCCGACCTCCCGCAGCACATCGCGCAGCAGCGCCGCGTGCGACATACCCATCGTGATACCCATGCCGAAGGTGGGATTGGTTGTCGCCCAGGCATCTCCGATACTCAGCAGACCGGTCGCCACCGGCCTGCCATCGACGACGAATCGGCGATGCCGCGCCTCCATCCCGGACATGGCGAGCACTCCGGTGATCGGGTCCGCGTAGGAAGCCCAGTGCGCCATGTTGGGATACAGCGCCGCGACCCGTTGCCAGACCTCTGGATCGCTCAGCGCTCGCATGGCGCGATCGCCGGCCGATACGAACAGCGCCAGCGACCAGGTCCCCGCATCACCTGGGACGCTGGTCATCGACAGGCTGTCGTGGTGGTCCAGTGGCCACGCCGCCTGTGCGGGCATGGAGCCGTCGGCGGAGCGGAAGTAGCGACTGTAGGCCAGGAAGCCGGTCTCGTGCTTGTCCTGAACGGGCGCGGAAGCGCCGATATCGGTCAGCATCTTGCTGACCGGTGAGTTACGGCCGAGGGCGTCGACGACCAGATCCGCGTGGATGGCCTCCCCGTGAGCGGTCAGCACTCCGGTGACATGCGGAACCCCGGCGGCCGATGCGCCGTCGGACAGCAATCCACTGACCGGTGCGCCCCGGCGAACGGTGACTCCGGCGGTTCGCGCGGCGGCGTTACCGAGTCCCTCCTCGATGACCGGGCGGCGCGCGGCGAGGGTATCGAACCGTTCGTCGCCCGGCAGTCGGCCACCGATCGCGTCCAGATCGTAGGCACCGCCGAGCATATTGTGCGGCCTGGCACCCACAACCATCAGCTCATCGATGGCATCGGGCAGTTCGCGGACGAGCAGTTGGAAGGCCCCCGGCAACATGATGTGCGGGTGCCGGAACTGAGTGACGCCCGGTCGCCGCCATTGATCCCACGCAGCCTCGGCGTCGTTGCCCGGGCTGCCGGCGTCCTTGTCCAGCACCGTGACCCGATGACCTTCGCGCGCCAGCAGCAGCGCCGCCGTCATACCCGTCGGACCGCCGCCGAGAACTGCTATCTTCATCGCTCGACCTACTGTGGTGATTCGCATGATTGGTTCCTTGTCACTGCTCGTTGCGGACTCGGCCAACTTTCGGCTCGGGTGGAGCTCAGTTGCCAGACCAAAAGGTGCTCACTTGCCACAGCGCCCGCTGAGCCGAGCGGAATGCCGACTCGGCACGGCGGGCGCTGGAGGTCAGGAGACAGAGTTGACGGCGTCGACGATGACCTTCGCCACGGCGTCGGGCTGCGAAACCGTGAGCGCGTGCGAGGCGCCCAGGATTTCGACGGTGGCGCGGGCTCCGGCGCGCTGGGCCATGAACCGGTGTGCGGCGACCGGGATGTTGTAGTCGGCGTCGGGGAAGACGAACCACGACGGCAGGCTCTTCCAATTGGGCTCGCCGGACTCGCCGTTCAGTGCCCGGTCGTTGAGCGGGCGCTGGGTGCGGGAATCGAGTGCGGCTTGTCCGGCAGACACGTCGGCGGCGAACTGACGCTGGTACTTGTCGGGCCGGATGTAGAGGTCGGTGCTGCCGTCGGGCAGCGTGACCTTGTTCAGCGTCTCACCGAGGGTGCTACCCGGGAATTTGCCGGAGAGTTCGCCGATGGTCTCGCCTTTCTCCGGGGCGAAGGCGGCGACGTACACCAGCCCCTTGACCTTCGGATCGTGGATCTGCGAGATGACCTGGCCGCCGTACGAGTGCCCGACCAGGATGACGGAGCCGTCGATGGCGGACACCACGCCGCGGACTGCGTCAGCGTCGCCTTGGACGCTGCGCAGCGGGTTGCCCACCGCGATCGTGGTCAGCCCCTGCTGGTCGAGCCGGTCGATCACACCGTTCCAGCTGGCGGACTCGGCGAACGCGCCATGAACAAGAACAATGGTCGGCTTCGCCGGGCCGGGGCCCGGATCGGCGGTGGCGCAGCCAGTGCTGGCGATGGTCGCGGTGAGCCCGAATGCGAGGGCGGCGAGCTTGACGAGATTGGTGAATCGCATGACGTTTCCTTCGGTGATCGAGAGTTGTCTCGGGGAGGTATGGCGGCGGTATCCAGCGGTGAACTCAGCGCCCGAGAAAGGCCAGCAGGTCGGCTTCGAACGCGGCACGGAACTCGCCGTACAGCCCATGCGGCGCACCGGGATAGACGCGAAGGGTCGAATTGTTGATCAGCTCGGCCGACTTGATCGCCGAGTCGTGCAGCGGAACGATCTGGTCGTCGTCGCCGTGGGCGACGAGCACCGGCACGTCGATGCGCCGCAGGTCCTCGGTGAAGTCGGTCTCCGAGAACTGGGTGATGCATTCGTAGGCGGCCCGGATCCCGGCCTGCATGCTCAGTCGCCAGAACGCGCGGCGGGCGCCCTCCGACGTGGTCGCGCCCGGCCGGTTGAAGCCGTAGAAGGTCTCGCTCAGGTCCCAATAGAATTGGGAGCGGTCTTTCTCGACGCCCGAACGGATCGCATCGAACACGTCGATCGAGGTGCCCTCCGGGTTGGTGGCGGACTTGACCATGATCGGGGGAACCGCTCCGAGCAGGACCGCCTTCGCGACGCGGGAGCTGCCGTGCCTGCTCAGGTAGCGGGCCACCTCGCCGCCGCCGGTGGAATGTCCGACGAGAACGGCATCGCGCAGGTCCAGCCCTTCGATCAGTTCGGCGAGATCGTCGGCGTAGCGGTTCATGGTGTTGCCGTCCCAGGTCTGGCTGGACCGGCCGTGGCCGCGACGATCGTGCGCAATGGCGCGGAAGCCGTTTTCGGCGACCAGGCGAGCCTGGTCGTCCCAGGCGTCGGCGTTCAGCGGCCAGCCATGGCTGAAGACGACGGGCTGTCCGGTGCCCCAGTCCTTGAAGAAGATCTCGGCGCCGTCTGAGGTGGTAAATGTCGATGTCATGCCGATAAAATTACGAATCCGGGTACCGCTGCCGAATCAGTCGAACGACTGCACCGGCGACTGCATCGATGACTCGGTCACCCCGACCCGATGACTCAGTCAGCGGGTTGTCCACGTTGTGGAACCGCAGACCATCTGCGACGCTGCACGGGTGGGCAGTGAGATTTCGGGACCGGTATTCTTCTCCGGCGATGTCCTGGCAACCACGCCCACAGGTGCGCAAGGGCTGGTCGGCCGCGAGCAGTACCTGACACTGCTGGCCGATCTGCTCGACCGGGCCGGTGCGGGCAACGGGTCCGCGCTGGTGCTGCGTGGAGAAGCGGGAATCGGAAAGTCGACGCTACTGGCCGCGGCACGGGACTCGGCGGTCGAACGGGGAATGACCGTCCTGTCGGCAGTCGGCGTCGAGAACGAGGCGAGCCTGCCCTTCGCCGCGCTCCATCAGCTGCTGCATCCACTCTTGCCGGAGACCGCGAAACTGCCACTGGCGCAACAGCGCACACTGCGCGCGGCGTTCGGGCAGGAGGACGGCTCGCCGGATCTGTACACAGTGGCATTGGCTGCGTTGCAACTGGTCGGCGAGGCCGCAGCGCAGCGGCCCATCGTCCTGATCGTCGACGACCTGCACTGGCTCGACCCCGTCAGTGCCGACGCGCTGAGTTTCCTAGCCCGCAGGATCGGTACGGACGCGGTCTTCGCCCTGGCCGCCACCCGTGCCAGGCACGGCGATCCAGCGGATCGGGCGGGGCTACCCGAACTCGTCGTCGAACCGCTCGACGAGCACGCCGCCGCAGCGTTGCTCGAGGCGCGGGCGCCGACGCTGACAACCACGGTGCGTCAGCGTCTGCTTGCACAGGCCTCCGGGAACCCGTTGGCGCTGACCGAACTTCCGCGAGCACTACGGCAGACCGCCACCGAGGGGGTGGTCGAGGAGTTCCCACTCACCACCCGCCTCGAAGCCGCCTTCGCTGCCAGATCCGCCGAACTCAGCGATCCAGCTCGCACGCTGCTCGTGGTCCTCGCCGCGGACGTCACCTGCGACTCCGGACGCCTGTTGCGCGCGGCCACCGAGCTCGCAGGAACTCCGGTCACCACCACACACCTGCAGGAGGCGCTCGATATCGGTCTGGTCGAATTGTCCGGCGCTGGAATGCGATTCCGGCACCCCATGATGCGTACGGCCATCTACGCCCGCGCGCCGCTCGCCCAGCGACTCGGCGCCCACACCTGCCTGGCCGCCGTACTCGCCGACTTCCCCGACAAGCAACTCTGGCATCGAGCCGCAGCGACTCTCGGAGCAGACGACGCGCTTGCCGAGCAGCTCGAGCAGTATGCCGAACGTTCCCGGGCCCGCGGCGCGCTCATGACCGCTGCCACCGCGCTGCACCGAGCGGCCGAACTCGCCGAGCGGCCCGACCGGACCAGCACACTGCTGCTCTACGCCGCGGAACTGGCCAGCGAGACCGGTGCCCGACGCGAAGCCCAGGACCTCGTCGACCGCGCGAATCCGGGCACGTTGGGACCGACCGAACAAGCGCGGCTCGCCACCGTCCAGGAAGTCATCGCATTCGGCCGATACGACCCCGAAAATCGGATACTCGAACTGGTCGACATCGCCGCCGCGGTACACGGCGCTGGCAACACCGACCTCGCGGCCGAGCTGCTGTGGCGAGCCGCCTCCCGCTGCTTCTTCCAGGACGCCTCGCCCGAGGCCCGCGCGGCCATCGCCACCCAACTCGACGTCCTCGGCCTACCTGCGCACGACCCCCGTCAACTCGCCATCGACGCCTACACCCTGCCCTGGGACCGCGGCCCCGCGGTGCTCGACCAGCTCGCACGCCGCACCCCGGACCGGTCGGATGCCGATGCCATGCGCTACCTCGGCTACGCCGCACTCTTCCTCGGCGACTTCCGCCGCGGCTCCAGCTACATCGACGCCGCCGCCGGTATCGGACGCAAACAAGGCCGACTCGGACTGCTCGCGGGCATACTCGGTGCAGGCAACTGGAGCCGCATCTGGCTCGGCGAATGGGACAAGGTCCGCGCCGAAACCGAGGAGTCCCGGTCGTTTGCCGAGGAAACCGGCGAGGAGTTCTATCTCGTCGCCGGGCGCACCAATCTGGCCATGATCGCCGCGCTGCGCGGCGAATCCGAACTCGCCGAGGGTCATCTGCGCGAGATCAGCGCCAGCCCGCTGGCCACCGGCATGCGGTGCATCCAGGTCACCGCCCAGCAAACCCGTGGCATGATCCACCTTTTGGCGGGCCGCGCCGAGGATGCCTACACGGCCCTGCAGCGCGTCTTCGACCCGGCCGACCCGGTCAGCCACCCGATGCGACGCTGGTGGATCGCCCCTGAACTCGCCGACGCCGCCGTCGCCGCGGAAAAGATCGACGCGGCACGGCAATTGCTGGCCGACCTGCCGGGCTTGGCGAAGCAGCTACCCGCCCCGATGCTCAGCGTCGTCGACGAGTACAGCCGTGCGGTTCTCGCCGACGACGCCGACGGAGACGCCGCCTATACCGAAGCACTCAACAGCCACGTCGGCACCTGGCCCCTCTACCGCGCCCGGCTGCAGCTGCACCACGGCCGTCGGTTGCGCCGCCAGCGCCGAATGTCGGAGGCCCGCGAACCGCTTCGCGCGGCTCGCGACACCTTCGACGCACTCGGTGCGGACCCGTGGGCCGAAGCCGCGCGCAGCGAACTGCGCGCGGCCGGTGAAACGAGCAGTCGCCGGACCCTCAATGCCGGCGACCGGCTCACCCCACAAGAACTGCAGATCGCCACCCTCGCCGCCGCCGGACTCACCAACCGCCAGATCGCCGAGAAACTCTACCTCTCGCACCGAACCATCGGTTCCCACCTGTATCGCATCTACCCCCGCCTCGGCATCACCAGCCGGATCGAGCTCGCCGAAGCACTCGAGGGACACGGCACGTAGCGGATCACTTCGACAAGGTTGATCGCGGCCGGAGCGCTCGGCGGCGGCGCTGTCCTGGTGAGCCTGTCGTGGCTCGAACCGGTCGGCTTCGCCCTCATCGGCATCGGCGTCGTCGGGCTGATCAGGTCGCGCACCCGCGCCAGCCGCACCGGATGCGCGGGCAGCGAAACCGGCGGGGTTCGATTCTGTTGTTCGTCCTAGCCGCCGTCGCCGAGATCGGCGGGGCCTGGCTGGTATGGCAAGGGGTGCGTGAGCACCGCGGCTGGGCCTGGATCGGCGCCGGTATCATCGCCTTGGGCATCTACGGCTTCGTCGCGACTCTGCAGCCCGATGCCCACTTCGGTCGGATCCTCGCCGCCTACGGCGGCGTCTTCGTCGCCGGGGCACTGCTGTGGGGCATGGCCCTGGACGGCTTCCGGCCCGACCGCTGGGACCTCACCGGCGCCATGATCTGCCTGATCGGCGTCGCGGTCATCATGTACGCACCACGCCCCGTCTGACCTCGACCCGGCTGGCGACTGCTGCGCCACTCGTGTCGTGATCTGTCACAGTCTGCGCGAAAGCCACTGAGCTGCAAATATGAATCCGCCCGGTGAGTCCGGAGACTTATTGGTGTGACAGCTCGGCGGGTTGCCGAGCTGGTTGTTGAGCGTAGTAGGCGGTCTCCATCTCGGCGGGTGGCATGTCCCCGCAATGCTGGTAGAGCCGTCGATGGTTGAACCAGTCCACCCCTTCGGCGGTGGCCAATTCGACCTGATCGACGGTGCGCCATGGGGCGCGGGGCTTGATCAGTTCGGTCTTGAACAGGCCGTTATCGTCTCGGCGAGGGCGTTGTCATAGGTGAATTGGGATCCTCGATCATTGTGGTGGACAACATCTTTCACGTTCCAGCCCTGCCGCTCACGGGTCCAAAGGGCCTGCTCAATGGCATCGAGGACAAGCGAGGTGGTCATCGAGCTGGCGGTGCGCCATCCGATGATCCGTCGCGCGTAGGCATCGACGACGAAAGCGACATACACCCACCCCGACCACGTCCGGACGTAAGTTATGTCCGCCACCCACAAACGATTCGGCGCGGACGGCGCGAATCTGCGTTGGACCAGGTCCTTCGGCCGTTCCGTGGCGGGATCTGCGATGGTGGTGCGTTTGATTTGTCCGCGCACCGCACCACGCAGCCCGGCCTGCCGCATGAGTCGTTCGACGGTGCAGCGGGCCACTGCGATGCCTTCCCGATTCAGTTGCAGCCACACCTTTTCTCGCGCCATACACGCCGAAGTTCTCGGCATGCACACGCCGGATTTCCACGATCAGTTCCTCGTCTCGGTTCTCCCGTGTGGTCGGGGTTCGGTTGCGGTGTTCGTAATAGGTCGATGGGGCGATCTTTACGCCGAGCTCGGCGAGCACAGCGCAGATCAACTCGACACCCCATCGCAGGCCACCGTTGTCACGATGGCCCCGGTGTTCGCTGATGTATCTGACCGTCAGCGCTGTGGCCGGTCCAGTTCGGCCGCAAAGAAAATCGAAACCGATTTTAGAATTGCGTTGGCACGCTTGAGTTCTGCGTTCTCCCGCCGCAGCCGCTTCAGCTCCGCGGACTCCTCGCTGATGATGCCCGGCTGGGCACCGGTGTCGATCTGGCCCTGCCGGATCCACTTGCGGACCGTCCGGCGTCCCCACACCCAGCAGGTCGGCGACCGCCTTCATCGCGGCCCACTCCGACTCGTGCTGATCACGGATCTCCACGAACATCCGCACGGCCCGCTCACGCAGCTCGGCAGGGGTACTTCTTCCTCGACGACAAGACTCCATCCTTCACAGAAGATGAAATCCCCGGACTCACCGGGCGGATTCAGTCTCGACCCCCTATACATTCCGTCACAAGGACTCTCTCTCATCAGGAGCCCAAACTGTCAACAATCTTCGTCAGTTTTAGACCTAGCGGTTGGCGCGACTGGCCGCAAACCGCCGTTGGTGCTCGCCGGGGGTCATGCCCGTGTTGCGTTTGAAGTGGCGGTGTAGGTGGCTTTGGTCGGCGAAGCCGGTGGCGGTGGCTGTTTCGGCGGGGGTGTGGCCGGATTCGAGGAGTCGGCGGGCGGCGCGGATGCGGTGGGCGAGGTGGATGGCGTGGGGGGTGAGGCCGGTGCGTTCGCGGAATACGCGGATCAGGCGGAACTTGTCGACGCCTGTGGCCTGGGCTAGTTCGTCGAGGCCGACATTGCGGTGGGGGTTGTCGCCGAGGTAGTCACAGGCCAGCCGGAACGGGCGGTCGTTGTGAATGTCGTTGGCTGGTGGTGACAAGTGTGCTGCCGAGTAGCGACGGATGATGGTATGTAGCCATACCGTTAGCCGCTCATCGCGTTCGAGCCGGGTGGTCGATATGTCAAGTGCGGTGTGCAGGCGGACGAACTCGGCAGCGAGTTCGGGGTCGGACAGGATGGGGACGGGGAAGGCGGCGTCGGCCAGGGTGTCCTGGTCGCCTGCGAGATTCGCCAGATCGGCTATTTCGACGATCATGAGGCGTGATGACCACGGCCGTTCGGTGACCGAGGTGCCGGAATGTGCGTGCGAGGGGTCCCAGGCGACCAGTTGGCCCGGGTTGACTATCTGTCGGTCAGTTCCGCGGCGCGACCGCATCGAGTGTTCGGTGACGACGCCGAAGACGTACTCCCCGCGGGGCTCGACCGCATAGTTGGTCGTCCGGCCCGCGATGAGCAGGATGCGATCATCCCCCGGTGGGCGCCACATTCGTACCTGTTCGGCGGCCGATGTGCTCATGTCAGACATCAATAACGTTCAAGACCGGAGTATTCCGGGCGCCCTACGGTCGGTCCATGTCGATTACTCCACATATTGTCGTGGCGGGCGCCGACCGCGCCGCCGCCTTCTACAGTGATGCCTTCGGCGCCAAGGAGATCAGCCGAATTCCGACACCCGACGGGCGCCTGATGTCGGTCGTGCTCAGCATCGGGGACGGACTACTGCACCTGGCAGACGAATTTCCCGAGATGGGCGTGCTCGCGCCGTCGTCGATCGGCGGTACTGCGGTGGTACTCGCCGTCGAGGTAGCCGATGCGGAGGCCGCGTTCGCGCAGGCGATTGCGGCGGGCGCCGAAGTCCGGAGGCCGCTGCAGAAGATGTTCTGGGGCGAGCTGCACGGCCAAGTCGATGACCCGTTCGGGCACCGCTGGAATATCGGTCAGCATCTCCGGGACGTGCCCCATGACGAGGTAGTGGCCGCCGCCGCTCAGCTATTCGGCTGAAGGCTGAACCCAGCATCACACCAACCAGGCCGAACATTGCGGCTGCAGGAGCCTAGCCCAGCCGGTCCGCGGGCATGCCGGGCCCAGGTCGGGCCTGGAATTGCGTCGCGTCGTGCACCTCACCGCAGTTGGCGCAGATGGTGTGCTGGCTGATGGCGCCGCCGCAGACGGTGTGGGAGTAGAGGATCGGTGGGCCGTCCGGTGCTGCCCACCGGTCGCCCCACTGGGTAAGCGTCAGGATGACGGGTACCAGTTCGCGCCCCTTGTCGGTCAGCAGGTATTCGAACAGGTCGGGACTTTCGGAGTATTTGCGCGCCATGATCCCGGCGTCGACGAGACCGTCGAGCCGACTCTTGAGAATGTTCGTGGCGATGCCGAGGCTCGTGCGGAAATCGTTGTAGCGCGTAACGCCCCCGAACAACGCTCGTCGGAGTGCTCATTGCGGTTCGCGGCGCGCAAGGTGCGGCGGCGGCGATCGTCATGCCGATGACGCTCACGTTGATCAGCGAGGCATTCCCGGCCGAAAAGCGTGGCGCCGCCATAGGGTTGTGGGGCGGGATTACTGGGTTGGCCGTCGCGATGGGGCCGGTCGTTGGTGGTGCCATCGTCGGCGGTATCAGCTGGCATTGGATCTTCTGGCTCAATGTGCCGGTGGGTCTAACGTTGATTCCTCTGTCGATGTCTCGTTTGACCGAAAGCTTCGGTCCACGATCGCAACTCGACGTCGTCGGTCTGCTGCTCGCGGGTGCTGGATTCTTTGGCATCACCTGGGGCTTGGTACGCGCCAACAGCATTGGCTGGGGTGCCGCCGAAACCATCACTGCGCTCGTGCTCGGTGGTGTGCTCGTCGCAGCATTCCTCGCATGGGAACGGCAAACCGCTTCACCGATGCTTTCGTCACAGCTGTTCCGCTCGCGCGGATTCAACGCAGCGAACGGCATCAGCTTCTTCAAGTACGCGTCGTTGTTCGGCGTGCTGTTCCTGATGATGCAGTTCTTGCAGATCGCGCTCGTATCTTCGCCGCTCGCAGCGGGCTTGCGTACCTTGCCGTGGACCGGCGCGCCGATGTTGGTCGCTCCCATTGCCGGCGCGCTGGCCGACCGGGTCGGCAACCGACCGCTAATGATCATCGGGTTGACGTTGCAAGCCGTAGGGCTGGGTTGGATCGCCGCTATCGCCGAGCCGGGTATGAGCTACACCTGGCTCGCGGCGGCACTGGGGTCGCGGGTGTGGGAATTTCTCTGTGCTTCCCTACCGTGGCTAACGCCGTCGTCGGATCTGTCCCGCCGACCGAGGTAGGAATCGCCTCGGGCACCAACAGCGCCCTGCGCGAAATCGGTGGCGTATTCGGCATTGCGATCCTGGCGACGGTCTTTGCTCACACCGGCGTGTACGCGTCTCCCAGCACATTCATCGACCACTTCAAAAACGCCGTATGGTTGGGTGCTGCGTTCTCCGCAGTCGGCATCATCGCGGCGGTCGCGATCCCTGGGCGCACTGCCCGGCTCGGAACCGATGTCGATGCGCACGCCACGCCGGGCGCCGTTGCCAGCGAGGTGACCGCGTGACAACCCTCAACCTCGGCGACCCCGCTCCGCAAACTGGAAGGTCACACGTTCGGCTCGCGGCTTCGTAGCCCTCGAGTTCATTTACGTTGTCGGCTCCGGCGATGAATAGGGCGCGCTGGAACGATGACCAGATTTGACGGCCGGGTGGCGGTGGTGACTTGCGGCGGCGCCGGCATCGGCGGCTATCCCGCACCTCAATGACGGAGCATCGCTCTTTGAGGTGTGGGATAGCACCCGTCAACGCGGCCTGGGATGAACGTGTACACCGCATCCAAGCTGTCGTGAGGTCGCTGACCTGCATGGCGGACGCCGAACTCGCTGATCGGAGGATCTGGGTGAATACCGGCAGCCCCGTTGCGATCGAAATGACCGATACCGAACCCTTGACGAAATCCTATGTACAGGCCGCGTAGCAGCTGGGACGCCGCTGAAACGACGGTGCAGGCCCGAGGAAAGACCGTCGCCTACTTCCGCGACGGGGCGACTCGGGAAACTATCTGCTATAGAGCGGGGATTGGGTCGCGGGATGGGCACGGTGCGCACACCAAACCGGCCGTAGCCGCCCTCATCGGTCACGCCGACATGAAATCACCTACACCTCAATGCCGCCCGATCCCCGTGAGGTGGGAGAGAATTCTCGGCATGCGGCAAGCCCGCCGCATGCGGATCTTTCCATGGAGGTTTCTTCATGTTTTCCCCGCATCGCGGTCTCGCTGTTTTCGCACTTTCGTACGGCCTGACCCTGGGGGTGGCCCCCTTGGCTTCGGCTGACAGCTCCGGCCTGGTGCCCTCGTTCAAGTGCGCCAGCGCGAGCGGGGACCAGATGCCGGACGGGACCTGGCGGGTCACCGGCCGGGACTGTCAGGCGGTGGCCCCGATTCCCCTCGCCGACCTCGACGGCGGCCGGACTGTCGACCACCTGGTACTGGACAGTTCGATGGGCCGTCAGCGCTGGCTCTGTGCGACATGGACCGGGCCTGTCACGGCGCCCGAGACGCCCCTTCCGGCCTTGTCGGAAGAGTCGGGCGAGGGTTGCCGGATTGTCGGACAGGTGTGAGTGCCTCGGGAACGCATACAAGAAGGCTTATTCAGCCGCTGGGACAACGGGTTTGATGATCGGCGCGGCTACCGAAGCGGCGGCCCTGTGTTCGAAAGAATCTAGCTACCAACAGGATTCGTCGATCAGGGCCGCCGCGCATACAACCGCCTCTACGCCAGCTTCACAGAAGCTGACGAGGAGTAACTTCCTTGTAACACCGCGGCTGTCACCGCGGCCGACGAGTCTGGCAGCCGATCCGCCCTTCGTCCTCGACGGTGAGATCGTGGCCTTCGTCTCTGGGCAGCCGTCGTTCGCGGCATTTCAACCCCCATGCGTCGCCGCCTCCCGGCTGCGGTCGACGCGGTGACTGCGGCAACTCCAGCCATGCGACGGCCGCAAAGACCCGCGAACGGGGCAATGGCTGTTCCCGCCGGTCAAAGACCGCGGCAAGAGCCGCGACGACGACGCGCCCGGTCAGACCGACCTGCGGTTCGACCTGATCGATCTCGACCGGTTCAGCTACGACGCCCCAGCCGGAATCGCCACCTGGACAATGCATCTGGTCGGGATCGAATAGCAGTTGCGGCTGCTGCACAACGTCGACGGCATGCTCAGCGACGGAACCATGCCCGAATATCTGTTCCGCCGCACCGGCGGAATCATCGGCCTGGTCAAGAAACTCATCCAAGCCGGATGCCGCTACGCCATCGAAACCGGCGAAGAACAGATCACCGCCGAACTGCTCGATACCCTCGCGTTGAGCCCGGCCGACCTGCCCGACCTCGACCCAGACTCCGGTGAAATCCCGGAGATCCCCGCCACGCCCGCGAAAACCCGCAAATCGTCCAAGCCCCGCAACACCATGTTCGACGACCGCGGCATCCCGGCAACCGAAAGCGCAGGCTGAACGCCTATGCCCAGCGCCATGCCGCTCGGCCGAAGTCTTGTCCCGCTACAGGACGAATCACTGCCCGGATTCGTCCTACCGGCTCAACTTGTCACCGGCCCGCCTGGCCGAGCTGACCGGGCTGAAACCACACCAACGCGTTAGCACCTGCCCGCCCGCCAGCCTCTTGGCAGAAATCCCGGCACCGGCTCGGCAGACCTTCGCCTATACGACCAGGCTTCCATCGCCGAAGTCGACCGGCTCGGCCTGAGGTGGTTTGCAGCCACGCTATCCGCTCGCCGCCGAGGCCGCGCCCGTTCCCCGTCCTCTGAGCAACCCTGCGTTTTCGTCCCCGGCGACCCGCTATTGCCCGGACTGCCTCGCCGGCGACGGATCCCCCGTCCAGGAAGCCTTCGGCGGAGCATGGCGCAGGCTCTGGCACCTGCCAGTCGTTTTCGCATGCACCCGGCACCGGCGTCTACTCGAACACCGCTGCCCCGAATGCGATCAGCTCGTCCACGGCCATCGACCCGGCACACCAGCCCTAATGCTGCCCGCGATGCATGCACGCAAACTCCACCCCGCTCAATGCCGGGCGGCGCTCGGCCCCGGCAGAGGCCGCCTCGGGCCCGTCTGCTGCGGAGCCCGGCTCGACCGGGCGGCCGATCCCGCACTGATCACGTTGCAGGACAAGATACTCGATCTCCTGGCACTCGACGGCCCTGCTCACACACTCAGCGCCGGGCGGCCGACACAACCCGTCCGCTACTTCACCGATATTCAGGCGTTGGCACTGCTGGCCTGCACAACCTGGCCCGCGGTCCGGCACCTGTGCCCCTCGGAGGACACCGCGGCCGCCATCGACGAACACATCACCTCGATACGGCAATAAGCAGCCAACCGACACAGCACCGTCCCTTCCTCTACAACACCCACCAGGTTCGACTCGCCACCCGCCGCAGCTGCCGCCAGCGCCGGGCTCATACACATAGCCGACCAGATCCTTCTCAGCGGCGGCCCGGACACGATCCGTGAACACCTCCGGCCGCTGCTGCCGGCCAGCACCCGCCGAGCCGCCAGGACATTCTGGGGATTCCGAGTTTCCCGGCCGACCGCTGCGTGCTCTGACGGCCTGCGAGCTGCCTACATGCCTCTGTTACGCGGTTTCAGCAAGGTCGGCGGTCAGCCACAGGCCCGGCGTGACGCCGCTTTGCGTCCCTGCCGCTGGGGTCCCGAGCACATCCCGGCGTTTCTGCCTCGAGCTACGGTGTAGATATGGTCTACGACGTAAGCATTGCTGTGTGGAAGGAGTGCGGTTGTGAGTGACAAGAATGCTTCGCGGATCGTCGAGGTGCCGGGTGCCCGGTTGTATGCCGAATCGGCGGGGAGCGGTCCACCTTTGGTGCTCGTGTCTGGTGGCGGGGGTGACGCCGGGATGTATGAGAACGCGGTGCCGCTGCTGGTCGAACGGTACACCGTCATCACGTTCGATCGGCGCGGCAATTCGCGTAGCCCGTTCACCGCACCGGATGCCGCGATCGATGCGACGACCCAGGCGGGCGATGTCGTCGCTGTTCTGGACGCCTACGGGATCGACCGCGCGTATCTGTTCGGCAACAGTGGCGGTGGTGTCATCGGGTTGGAGGTGCTTGCCCACCACGGTGATCGGCTGGTGGCCGCGGTCGTGCACGAACCGCCGGTGATCCGGCTGCTGCCCGAGGGCAGTTCCGCACGGCAGGAGCTGTTGGATATCAACCGGCTCGCGGTGGAGAAGAGCCTGATGCGTGGCTACGCCGCATTCGGTGCTTTGACGGTGCCGAACCTGCCCGCAGTGCTCCGCACGACGGCGGGCCAGATCGCGTTGGCCGGCGCGAGCCGGGTGGGGCTGGCGGCGGGATCGGCGTTCCGGCGCATCAGCGGCGGTGAGCCGTCGACGATGACTCGTCAGCTGGGCAACGCGGATCTGCTGCTGACGCGGGAAATGCCCGCGTTGTGCTTCGATTACCGGCCGGAAATCGATGCGCTGCGAAAGGTCGAGGTGCCGTGGCGTCTGGCCACCGGCCGCGACAGTGCCGGCCGATCGTATTGTCTGGCCACCGAAGCTCTCGCCCATGAGCTGAACATGGTGAGCGCGCAGTTCCCCGGAGGACATGTGGCATACCTGGTGCAGCCCGAGGAGTTCGCAGCCCGGTTGTGTCAGCTGTTCGAGGAGATGACGTCGTGAGCGGGGGCAGTTCGCGCAAGCGTCCGGTCGCACCGACCCGGGTGGTGCTGAACCGTGAATACATCGCGGCGATGGCACTCGAGGTGATCGACGAGAAGGGCCTGGATGGCTTCTCGATGCGCAAACTCGGCGCCGCGCTGGGTGCGGACCCGATGGCCGCATACCGGCACTTCGCTGATCAACAAGACCTGTTCGACGGTATAGCCGTAGTGCTGTTCGAGGAGTTGGAGCTGGAAAATCTACCGTGGCAAGCGGATTGGCGGGAGATGATGCGGGCCTACGCGCACCGGCTGCGTTCGGTCCTGACCCGGCACCCGCAGGCGGTGTCCGTCTTTGTCACCCGCCCCGTACGCAGCGCCGCGGCCATCGACATCGGTAATCGGATGATCGCGCGATTGACCGCCTCGGGCTTCGCGCCCGCGCGGGCACTGCAGTTGTCGCGCTGCCTGCGCGAGTTTGCGATCGGCCACATCCTGAGCCACGCATCCGACGTGGCCGCCGCGGGACGCAGCCGGAAACCGGCGGCCGATTCGCCCGATTACAACGAACTCGCCGCCGCGGCCGACGCAGCATCCGGCGACTACTTCGACATCGGGCTCACCGCCCTGTTCGACGGATTCGACCACCACGTCGGCTAGGTTCCACAGCCCTCCGGGACACCGGAACCATTCACCGGGACCAAGTCGTCGACCACCTTGTGTCTACAGTGTAGAGTAGATCTACATTGTAGATAGGTTGGTGTCGAGGTGTGCATCAGCTGAGCCGACGGGCGGGAGTATTTGATGTACCGAAATGGAAGGCTGCCGGTGATGGCGGTTGCCGCGACCCTTGTCGCGCTTGCTCAACCGGTTGCAGGGCACGCGGAGGGGCTCGAGCGGGTCGATGCCGCCGTCCGCGTCGGACCCGGCCCTGCTGCGGCGGTCATCGGGCCCGGCGCGGTCGGTGTGGATGCCCAATTCTGGAACGCCAACACGGTGAAGCCCGAGGTTCCCGGATTGCTGCGCGCTGCGGGCGTGCAGACGCTGGACTGGGATGCCGGGATGCCGGTCGACATGTACGACTGGCAGACCAGCACGCTCCGGCCCGATCCCGGCAAGGCGCAGCACCCCTACGACTACACGCTGTTGCGGCCGAAGTTCGGCTTCGATCAGTTCGCCGGGCTCGCCCGGGCCGGGGATATCGAGCACAAGCTGGTTCATGTCAACTACGGCACAGGCACACCGGAAGAGGCCGCGGCGTGGGTGCGGTATGCGAACAACGAGAAGCGCTACGGGGTGAAGTATTGGGAGATCGGCGAAAGCATGCATTTCAACGGCTGGTCGCCCACCCAGGAAAACATCGAACCCGACGGCCATGCCTACAAATCCCCGCAGGCCTATGCGCGCAACGTGCTGGAGTTCGCCCGGGCGATGAAGGCAGCGGATCCGACAATCCGCGTCGGTGTCGGCCTCAGCAGCCGCGATTCCGATGCCGAGCTGACGGACTGGAACACAACGGTATTGGAGATCGTCGGGCGCGATATCGACTTCGTCGACCTCTTCGTTTTCGGATCCGGCTGGCCACCGATGGCCGATGCGGACCTACTGAACCGGCCCCGCGCCAACGGCGACCTCGTCGCCCGGTTCCGCGATCTGATCGACCAGCACGCCGGACCCGGGCACCGCGTCGAGATCATCATCGGTGAGGCCGCGTCCGTCGCGAACGCGACCGGTCAGCAGGTGCGCACAGTCTCGGCGCTGTTCCTTGCCGACCACTACCTGACCCTGCTCGAGGGTGGCGCCAGTCAGGTGCACTGGTACGCCCTGCTCGGCCAGATCATGGGCAACACCGCGGCCGGGTACGGCGACGGCGGCCTGCTCTCCAGCGGGCTGTGCGCCGCCGACAGCCCGATGGTCGAACCGTCGGACTACTGTCAGCCGCCCGCCACCACACCGTTTCCCGCCTACTACGGCCTGAAACTGCTCCAGCAATTGACCCCCGCCGGCGCCGAACTACTCCCAGCGACCTCGAGCGATGGGCGGATCGTCGCGCACGCCACCCGCCGCCCGGACGGGCGGACCGCGGTGCTGCTCATCAACCAGGACCCGAACGCCGACCACACCGTGCGCCTGGACGTGCCGGGTCCACACAACCGCGACACGACCGTGTTCACCTACGGCACACACAGCACAGATATCGAATACACCACCAGGACAGTCGATCTCGACCAGTCCGTCACCGTCTCGCCGTACTCGCTCACCGTTCTGGTGCTCGACTCCTGACCTGGAGGTCTTCTTATGTTCGCACCGTTGCCTCCGCGCACCCGGCTCTTGATGCTTGCCCGGCAGGCCCGCGGGACTTCACCGCCGCCATCTCGTATGACTCACATCACAGACAGAGTTGTCACGTTGGTGACCGGTCGCCCGTCCTGTAGTCGCAATCGAACTTCCCCGGTTCGAAACGCCGGGGCGGCAACGAGGAGTGGTCATGAGGGTTTTGGTAGCGGGAGCGACCGGAGTCATCGGCAGGAGCCTGGTGCCGCTGCTGGGTGCGGTGGGCCACGATGTGATCGGGCTGACCCGTTCCCCCGAGAGCGCGCCACAGCTGGACCGGGCCGGGGCCGAGGTGGTGCTAGCGGACGCGCTGAACCCCGACGCCGTGACACACGCGGTGCGGGACGCGAATCCGGATGCGGTGGTGAACATGCTGACCGCGATACCCGCGCAACTCGATCCGCGCAGGCTCGCAACACAATTCGCCCTGACCAACCAGCTACGGATCGAGGGCACGCGCAACCTGATCGCGGCGGCGCGCACGGTCGGCGCGACCCGGATCATCAGCCAGGGTCTGGCATACGGGTACCAGCCCGGTGCCGGGGCGGCCGATGAGGATGCGCCCCTGTGGAATTCGCGCACACCGAAACAGTTCGTCCCGGTGCTGGCAGCGCTGACCGAATTGGAGCGGGCCACGACCGCCGCCGACGGCGTGGTGCTGCGGTTCGGCCACCTGTACGGACCCGGTTCCAGCTACGCGGCGGACGGATCGTTCGCGGCCCAGGTCCGGGCCGGGAAGGTCCCCCTCGTCGGTGGCGGACACGCGGTGTTCTCGTTCACCCACGCCGACGATGCCGCGAGCGCCGTCGTCGCCGCCCTCGACCGGACCGAGGTCACCGGGGCGTTGAACATCGTCGACGATTCGCCCGCGCCGTTGCGAGAGTGGCTGCCGCAGTACGCCGATCTTCTGGGTGCTTCGGCACCGAAGTACGCCCCCGCCGCGCTGGCCCGGCTGGCGGTCGGTGGCTGGGGTGTGGCGTTCATGAACGAATTGCGCGGCGCCGACAACGCCCGTGCCCGGCTGCGGCTGAACTGGCGGCCCCGATTCACCTCGTGGGCTGAGGGATTCGCCAGCGACCTCGGCGCCGACCGCGCCGCGGCGGCGTAATCACATCCGCGCAGGGCCGTATCCGTGGTGATCCGATCTCGGGGTGTGGGTTGGCGTCGTCTTGGTTATTGTCCAGCACTAGAGCAGGTGCGCCGGAGCAAAGGCTCTGAAGAAAGGTTCGACCATGCCGTTAGAAGTCGGTCCGGAGATCAGTTTCGAGGAGCACCGGCCGATGCTGCTCGGGCTCGGGTATCGCCTGCTCGGCAGCATGTGGGATGCCGAGGACGTCGTTCAGGAGGCATATCTGCGCTGGCTGCGCGCCGACCGGTCCGAGATCCGCGAGCCTCGTGCGTTTCTGGTGACGGTGGTATCCCGGCTGGCGCTCGACCAACTCCGCTCGGCTCGGGTGACCCGCGAGGCCTACCCAGGCCCCTGGCTGCCGGAGCCGGTATCGGCCGATACCTTCGGGCCGGCCGATACCGCGGAACTGCGCGACAGTCTCTCCTACGCGACTTTGCATCTGATGGAACGGCTTTCGCCACCGGAACGGGCGGTCTTCGTGCTGCGGGAGGCCTTCGACCTGCCCTACGAGGACATCGCAGACATCGTCGGGTCGTCGATACCCAACTGCCGGCAACTCCACCGCCGTGCGGCGAAACGGCTTGCCGACGGCCGGGATCGGTTCCACCCGTCGGCAACCGAGCACGGTGAGTTGCTGACCCGGTTCCTGGACGCCGCTCGTAGCGGCGACCTCGCCGAACTGCGAGAGCTGCTCAGCGACAACGTCGTTGCCTACAACGACGGCGGCGGCAAGGTGCGGGCGGCACTGGAGCCGATCGTCGGAATCGGTGCCGTCCTGGCCTTCGTGGAGTGGCTGCAGGCCAACGCGCCGATCGACGAAGCCCACATCATCGAGGTCAACGGCGAGCCGGCCGCGTGGACTCGCCGCGGCGACCACGAGCAGCTGCTCACCCTCGAGATCTGGGACGGCCGGATTCAGGCCCTGTACGGAATCCTCAACCCCGACAAGCTTTCCCACGCGCGGGAGCTACCCCGCAATTGAAAGAAACTGGACGCGAGTCGCTTACGGCCCGTGTCGCCCTATGAGAGAGGAAACACGATGGGGACCGAGAAGATCGAGTTCACCAGCGACGGGCACCGGCTGGTCGGTGACCTGCACCTGCCGGACACGGGAGCCGTGCGAGGTGCGGTGGTACTGACCGGACCGTTCTCCGGTGTGCGCGAACAGGTCACGGGCTTCTACGCGCAACGGTTCGCCGAGCGCGGCTATGCGGCGCTGTCTTTCGACCACCGCAACTGGGGTGACAGCGAAGGCGCTCCCCGCCAGCACGAGGATGCCACGGCCAAACTGTCCGATCTGCGGCACGCGGTGAGCTATCTCGCCCAGCGTCCGGAGGTCGACGCCGACAAGATCACCGTCTGCGGGGTGTGCCTGGGCGGTATCTACGCCGCCCAGCTGGCCGCATTCGACCCGCGGGTCAAGGCGGTGGCCCTCATCGCGGCGGCCTACAACAACCCGGCACTGATCCGGAATCGCTTCGGCGCGGACAACTTCGGGGCATTGATGGGCCAGTTCGCCCAGATCGCACAGCAACAGTTCGATACCGGTGAGATCGAATACTGGCCGGCGGTCAACCCGCAGGGCATGCCGGCCGGCAACCCCGGTCCCGAACCGTTCGAGTACTACGGGACCGATCGGGGCGGGCGGCCCGGCTGGGAAAACCGTTGCACCGCATTGTCGGTACTGCAGGAGTTCACCCTCGACATCGACGCCTATCTGCCCTTGGTTACCGCGCCGCTGCTGATCGTGCACGGTCGCGGCGATCAGCCCATCCCGCTCGCGGACGCCGAAGCGGCCTTCGCCGCCGCACCCGAACCGAAACAACTGCTGGTGCTCGACACCACCAATCACATCGACCTCTACGACGACGACACCTACGTCCTGCCGGCCATCGACCGGGCGGTCGCCTTCTTCGACGAGAGCCTGTGATGCGGTACCGACTGCTCGGCCGGACCGGGTTGCGAGTATCCGAGGCCTTCCTCGGAGCGATGACCTTCGGCGAGAACTGGGGATGGGGCGCTTCCCCCGAAGAATGCCGGAAGATGTTCACCGCGTATGCGGAGGCGGGCGGCAACGTCGTCGACACCGCGGTCAACTACACCGACGGCGCCAGCGAAGGCATCGTCGGCGAACTGCTCGGCGCCGACCGGGACCGATTCGTGGTCTCCACCAAATACACCCTGACCACCGACGGCACGGACCCCAACGCCAGCGGCAACCACCGCAAGAACATGGTCCGTTCGGTCGAGGCCAGCCTGCGTCGACTCGGCACCGATTACATCGATCTGCTGTGGGTGCACATCTGGGACCCCAACACACCGATCGAGGAAACCATGCGGGCCCTCGACGATCTCGTACACGCCGGCAAGGTGCTCTACCTCGGCATCTCCGACGCACCCGCCTGGCTGGTCGCGCGAGCCAACACAATCTCCGAATTCCGCGGCTGGACCTCGTTCGCGGGCCTGCAGTTGCCCTACAGCCTCGTCAAACGCGATATCGAACGAGAACTGCTGCCGATGGCACGGGCACTGGAGTTGTCGGTGGCGGCCTGGTCTCCGCTGGGCGGCGGCATCCTCTCGGGCAAGTTCACCCGCCCCGGTCACCAGGGGCCCACCCGAGTCGACCCCGCCACCGCCTCGGAACGAGACCTTTCGATCGCCCGCACCGTCGATACGGTGGCCGACGAGCTCGGCGTCACCTCCTCGCAGGTCGCCATCGCATGGACGCGGGCACACCGGCCGTGGATTCATCCGATCCTCGGCGCCCGCACGCTCGCACAGCTGACCGACAACCTCGGCGCGATCGACCTGGAGCTGCCCCCCGACGCACTGCGTCGGCTGGACGAGGCCAGCGCGATCGACCTCGGCTTCCCGCTCCAGTTCATCCAGCAGGCCACCGAAGAAGCGGAATTCGTGTTCGGATCCAGCGGCAAACGGGTCGACGGCCGCCCCGGGTAGCTGTAGCAACACATGCTGTACAGCCGAGCATGAGGCGATCATGCGGCGTATCAATACGATCGAGTGTCAGTCAATTGATCTACATCGGAATGGGGTCGGCGCGCTCGAGGCGCTACGGGGGATCGCGGTCGGAACTGCCATGGTCGCAACACTGACCGCGTGCGGCGGCAGCTCGGCGGGTTCCGCAGGCACTCAGGCGAAGGCGCCTATTTCGTTCACGCCCGACCAGATACGTACGGCTCTGGTGAGCAAGGCGGGTGCCCCCAAGGGATGGCAGGGCTCCGGGCCCAGGGTCGACCTCGACAATGGCATGAGGACCTGTGCGGAGGATACGGAGTCGAGCTGCGGCGGATTCGTGGCCGTGGGTTGGTCGGACGTCAAGCCGGACAAGGACCCGGCGTACAAAGCCTGGTCGCCGGAGGTCAAGTTCCGGATCTACTCCTTCCGCTCCCCGGACGACGCGAAGGCGGCCATGAAGGGCTTGGCGGCCGAGGAACGGCGGTCGGCCGGCGCCAACGGCGTCGAGACGAAGCCGCTGCAGACCTCAGTGGGCGCGGACGAGACCGACGCTTTCACCGGCCAGAGGACCAGGATCATGATGCGCGTCGGAGGGCTCCTCGTCCTCGTCGCAAGCCAGGATCTCCGTGAAGAACAGCCCTACGGCGATCTCGCCAAACTTCAGATCGACCGGATCAAGAAGACCTCCGAGGGCAAGAACCCCGATGCCTGAGGCGGAATTCGTATTCGGATCGAGCGGCAAACTACTGGTCTACAGCCGACTCGGGCGGCTGTAGCAACACATGTTGTACAGCCGGGTAGCCGAGCAGGAGGCGATCACCGGGTTGCTCACCGCCGCCGCGCGTGGGCATCCCGGGTCGCTGATGCTGCGGGGCGAGGCCGGGATCGTGGCGACCAATCTGTCCTGTGACGATTTCGGATGTTGTCGACGCTCCGCCGGCGGTAGGAGACCTGCCCGGCAGTGTTTGCCGAGGCCCGGAGATAGACCTGGGGACGTAATGAGGTTGCACGGATTTGGCATCGGCAGGCCCGCCTGGTCGCCCGCGATCCGTAGACTTCGGCCGCGGTATCACTCACGCGGATGGGCGCTCGACCACCGGCGGTCTGCGCGCTCGGATCGGCAGTGGCGTCAGATCAGTCACCCGACAGGACACGGCAGTCAGTGTCCGTACCGGGCGCTGAGGGTCGGTTGGCTCACACTTTGCGTTTTCTGCCGCATATCCATGGGATGGTTATCCGGTGAGATCAGGCTTATCGACGTGATCCGCTTGGCTCATCTACAGAAAAGAATGAATTAAGCAATGACTCAAGGCAGTGTGAAGTGGTTCAACGCCGAAAAGGGCTTCGGTTTTATCGCGCAGGACGGTGGCGGCCCTGACGTCTTCGTGCACTACTCCGCCGTATCCGGCTCGGGATTCAAGTCCCTCGAAGAAGGACAGCGCGTGGAGTTCGAGGTCGGACAAGGACAGAAGGGCCCGCAGGCCCAGGACGTCCGCGCTATCTGATCGACGCAGCTCGATACAGCCCCGCACCCTCAGGGTGCGGGGCTGTTGCGTGTTCCGGGGCCATGAACCGGGCCGCCGCCGCTGACCGTCCATCGGAGAAATGGCTTGATTCGAGCCGTACCGAATCGGCTCGAGCGCAACGGTTCCTCGGGGGCGCCATTTGATCTGAATGGTATTGAGGCTATGTTGCGGTGGATCCCCACGAGACGCAGTGGCTGGAGCTGCTGGCCGTGGCTGCCGAGGAGCCGATCCGCAACCGGGTGAAGCTCGCGCTGGCCTACGATGCGGCGTTGCGGCGAGAAAAGCTGTGTTGGTGCCACGATGCCCGGCCAGAGCGGCGCGTTCCCAGTCGATCGCGTCGAGTCGCTGCCAGTCGTTCTCGAGCCAGTCCCAGAGCAGCTGCTCGACCTCGCTCACATCATTCAGTGTGGTCGCCGCCTCCTGTTCAACGCATGACTCGATCCCCAACGCCGCTAAAAACCTTGTGCCAGAACCAGTTCGACTCGCTGAAATCAAGCTCGGGTAGCCTGGCCAGACCAGATCAAACTACCCCTCCAAATGGGACAAGCCCGTCGCCGTCGACGCGTGTGAAGGTGATACCGATGCTGGACTACGGCCTCGACATGTCCGGTGTAGAGCGCGACCTTGCTCTACCCGACCTGGTTGCTGAAGGAGATGAGCTCGACGCCCTGGTAGCAGCGCAGACCGACTGGTCGAAGCCCACGCCGGCAGCGGGGTGGACGATCGCCCACCAGATCGCTCATCTCGCTTCGGCTGATGCGAACGTTCTCATCGCTGTACGGACCCCGCAGGCGTTCGACGCTGTGCTGAAGCAGGCCGAAGCCGCGGGCAGTCAATACGCTGATCTCGACGCCGCCGAGGGCGCAGCCAAACCACGATCAGTACTGCTGGAACAATGGCGTACTGGTCGAACCGAGGTAGCGGCGGCGCTACGTGATGTTCCACTGGGCCATGGGTTTCCGTGGTACGGCTCGCAGCTGACCGCAGCGCTTATGGTGCCGCTTCGGCTAATGGAAACGTGGGCTCACGGGCAGGATATTTTCGATGCACTGGATGTCTCACGCCGTCCGACGAATCGGCTCCGGCATGTGGCCTCGTTGGGAGTGCTAGGACGAGAGCTGTCGTTCTATGCTGCCCAATTACCTACTCCGGCAGAGCCGTTCCGTATCGAGCTGACTAGCCCCGACGGCCAAGCCTGGGTATGGGGCCCAGAAGATGCCCTGCAACGAGTTCAGGGCAGTGCCCTCGACTTCTGCCTTCGAGTCACCCAACGGAGGTCCCGAGCCGAGACCGACCTCATGGCGGTCGGCGAGGACGCGCAGAAGTGGCTTGATATTGCTCGAGTATTCCTGTGACCGGGCCGTGCGGACCGGCGAGCGGGTGGCGAAAGATCAACATGCCGTGGCCATCCGCAACCAGCCGAACGCACGCTACATACCGATTTTGGTGTAGGGGCAGCTAGTGCCGCGACCGCGAGACTGCGACCCTGTGTCGGCTCGATCACTACCACATTCTGGCGTCAAGAAAGTTGCAGGTACTGCGCCGGACGGGATCGGCGGGTTTGGCCACTACCCGGCCAGGGTGAGTCGGCGCGCCTGTTGCTGCGTGGAGATCAGCGCGAGCGTCGACTCGGCGCCCTGGTTCTCGTTTCGGCCGGTGTGCTCGAGTCCGTCGCAGCAGCCGCCGCTGACCGGGTCGATCAGGGGAGTGTCGACGTCGTTCGTGCCGCGGAACCACGCCTCACACAGCAGTACCGCATCCTTCCACTGCTGGTCGCCGGTGTCGTCGTAGGCGCGGGCGCAGGCGTCCGCCAGGGTCGCGACCTCGATGGGTTGCTGGTCGAAGCCGGGCCGGGTTTCGCCGGTCGCCCAGCCGTCGACGGGGGTGACCGATAGATGGTCACCCGAGGTTTCGATCTCGAGTAGCCAGCGCAGCATCGCGAGTCCATCGGCATAGACGCGGCCCTGTCCGGGCAGCAATGTGCCGACCGCGAGGAGCGCTTCGGCCAGCACCGCGTTGGCATAGTGCAATCGTGGCTCGGGCCAGCGCCAGTCGAGACGGCGGGTGGGCGGGCCGATCCGGGTGGCGGCGGCGGCCAGTAGTTCACGTGCTTGTGTGTTTCCCGGCTGGACACGCAGCACCTCGGCGGCGCCGAGCGCGGCGAAGGCCATTGCCCGGGGATAAGGGGATCGCCGTTGTGCCCCGATGGTGAAGTGCGCCAACGCGATCTGCGCCAGATCGGGTTGGCGGGCGACGACGGAGCCGAGTGCCCACAGTGCGCGGCCCCAGTGATCTTCGAGGCTGGGTTCGTCCTGCCAACTCCGGTCTGTGCCCCGACGATTGTGGCAGCTTCCGTCCTCGCTCAGTGCCGCGATGATGAAGTCCAGATACACGCCGGTGTTGTCGAGTAGTTGTTCGCTCGGCTCGGGCTCGCGAACGGCCACCACGAGTGCGCGTGCGACATCGTCGACGCAGTATCCGTTTTCGACGCGTGGTGTGGTGAATTTCGCGTGTTCGAAGATGCCGCACTCGTCGCTGAGTCGGTAGAGGTGCGCGAAGGAGATGGTGATGGTATTCATGCCGTGGCCAGCTTCCTGTCGGCCCGCAGCGTTTCCGTGGCCAGCTCCCGGTACTTTCGTCCTACCGAAGTCCACAGCAGTTCGGGTGCGATACGTTTCGCTTCGGCACCCATGCTCGCCGCAAGGCCCGGTTCGGTGATCACGCGGCGCAGTGCGGCGGCGATATCGGTCGGCGACTCTCGATCGACCAGCAGGCCCGCGCCGCTGGACAGCAGTTCTTCGGCATGCGGGAAGGCGGTCGATATCACCGGTTTGCCCGCCGCGACCGCCTCGATCAGCACGCCGGACGTCACCTGCTCACGCGAATCGTAGGGCAGCAGAACGACATCAGCCTGCCTGATGAGCCGGTACAGCTCGACGTTGGACAAGTAGCGGGCGTCGAAGTGCACGGCATTGGCGACGCCGCAGCGCCGAGCGCGCTCGACGAGGCCGCTGCGATAGGACTCACCATGGCGCGCAAGCACTCTCGGATGTGTCTGTCCCACCACCCGGTATTGTGCGGCCGGGCGCAAGTCGGCGATGTGGGCCATCGCGTCGATGCCCCATTCGATGCCTTTCCCCTTGCCGAGCAGGCCCCAGGTCAGGATTATCGGCGTCCGGGAGATCGGCTGGTGTTGGTCGCCGGGCTGTCCGGAGCGATTGTCGGTGGCACCGTGCGGAATCACCCGGACCTTGGCCGGGTCGACGGCGTAGTGGTCGATGAGTCGTCGGCGAGCCGTGTTCGTCATGGTGACGACGGCCGCGCAATTGCCAGCGAGCTGCTCGAGGATCATCCGCTGGTGTGGTGTCGGGGTGACCAGCACCGTATGCAGCACGACGATGGCCGGAACGCGAAGGGCGCGAATGATTTCGAGGACGTCGACGCCGTCTCGCCCACTGTAGATGCCGTATTCGTGCTGGATGATCGCGATATCGAAGCGGTTGAGCGCGATAGCCGCGGCAGCGGCACCGCGGTGGTCGCTGCGCTCCCACTGATGTGCCACCTCGGGGGGCGGTGTCGGATCCGGACTGTCGACCACGGAGACGACGCCGATGGCTGGGCGACGCTCGAAATCGACCGACACGAAATCGATTTCGCCGGGTGCGGTCAACGCATCGACGAGTGCGCCGGTGAAGGTCGTCAACCCGCACTGGGTCGGCGAATAGGTACTCAGAACGCCATAGGATCGAGCCGACACTACGCCAGCCTTTCTACTTCGAGGCAGCGCCACGGTGCCGCTGTCCGCAGCCACTCAATTGGCTGATCGTGTTGCGCTGAAAACGCTTGAGAATCCGTTCCGGGAACAACACACGGAGGGATCGGCAACCAGGCCTCGATCGTAACAGTCGGATCGGCCAAAATTAGTGTGATATGATCGGCGCATCATGTTCGCCCAGATCTGGGGCGACTCTCGGCGGTTTTGCCGCCAGTAATCGAGGATTTTATGAGAATCGGCGTTATCGCGTCGGTCGCACACCGTACACCTCCGAAAAACTATGGTCCGTGGGAGCAAATCGCTTCGACGCTGGCCGAGGGGTTTGTCGCGCGTGGGCACGACGTCACACTGTTCGCGACGGCGGACTCCGAGACGTCGGCACGGCTGGTCTCCGCCGTACCGTCGGGATACGAAGTGACGGCCGGTGCGGATGCGAAAGTCTACGAAGCGCTGCATAATTCGACGGCATTCGCGCGAGCCGGTGAGTTCGACGTGCTCGCGAACCATTTCGACTTCATGCCGCTGACCTACAGCAGGCTGGTGTCGACACCGATGGTGACGACGATTCACGGCTTCTCCTCACCGAAAATTGTTCCGGTTTATCGGGAATTCGGTGACATCGCCCACTATGTGGCAATCTCCGACGCCGATCGCGACCTGGCTCTGCGCTATGCAGCGACGATTCATCACGGTATCGATCTCACCCAGTTCACATTTCGGCCCGAGCACGGCGAATATCTGCTATTTCTGGGCAGAATTCATCCGGATAGAGGGACGCACCTGGCGATCGAGGTAGCGCGGCAGGCCGGACTGCCATTGATCATCGCCGGCGTGATCCAAGACGAGGAGTACTTCCGATCGGCGGTCGAACCGCATCTCACCAGCACCGATTTGACCTACCTCGGTCCGGTCGGTCCGGCAGAGCGGGACGCGCTACTCGGAGGTGCCCGAGCACTACTGCATTTGATCGGTTTCGCCGAGCCGTTCGGCCTGTCGGTCGTCGAAGCCATGGCCACCGGGACACCGGTCATCGCAACACCATTGGGTTCGATGCCGGAGATCATCCGCCACGGTCGCACCGGATTCCTCGTCGCCGATGTCGCGGGTGCCGTCGCGGCGGTATCGGATATCGAGCGAATCGACCGCTCCGCCTGCCGAGACGACGTCTTCGAACGCTTCACCGCTGACCGCATGATCGATGCCTATCTAGCTCTGTTCGCACGGATCGTACGAGATTGCGGACGTCGCGCCGAATCGGCCGAGCCGGCACCGCAACAGGCCATCGGCTCACCCGGCCTGTTCTCCCACGCCGGACTGTAATCGACAGTGCCCCAAGGCTACTGGTTCTCAGACTGGATGCCGAGTTGGTTCGGTGTCTCGGTTCGTGATGCCCACCGCATTCGCTTGTTCGCTTGATCGGGCGGGGTGTCGGCAGGAATGACCAGCAATGCCAGATGAGTGCCGCCAGCGCCGACCATGTGCATGACATCGTGTGGTTGTGCAGCACCCGGCCCGTACAACCGGATGCCGTCATCGCCGTCGATGCGGCGTTGGGCGAGACTAACCGCGTTCCAGCCGAAGCCGATTCGCACGGTCGCGCCGAGGCGTGGGGTAAGGACGCTGATCAGATCGTGCAGTTCAGCGGTGAGATTGGCCGTCCACGGCCACCACGCGCCGTCGACCTGCCCCGAACTAGAGCCGCTTCGACGCAGCAGCAGACGTGGCGTGCGGGTAGGGGTCCGGAACGGTTGCAGGTCGCATGGGGGTGGGCCGATGTCCCCGACCATGTCGCGGTGATTGGTTATCGGGCGCTGCGCCTTGATGTGAGTCATGATCTGGTCTCGATTCCACCGGCGGCCAGGGTCGCCGGTTCGGGCTCGACGGCGGCCATCAGGGCCGCGCGCGCGGTACCCTCGGCGGTGGCCGACGGGATTACCCGGAGCACGATCAAGCCGCTGTCACGGCCGAAGACGAACATTGTGTTCCACCGCTCGAAGCGATAGGGATCGAGTCGGACCACGTGGTTGTCGACGGTTATTTGCTGGGGTGTGCGTGACCAGCACGCGGGATCATAGACGACGCGCCAGACCGGTCCGAGCCCCACTGATAGGACTGCCAGCAGATCTGGGAGTTCGGCGGGGAGTACGCCGGAACGGGGCCACCAGGCGCCATCGATATATCCATCGCGTTCGGCCTTCGGCTTCAGGCTCAATCGAAGTGTGTATTCCGGTGCGACGCGATGTCGAGGGGACGGTGAGCGGATCTTTTTCGGTGCCATGTTGGCGCTCCTGTTTCGGCTGTGGTGCCCGCCGATTGATCGGCGTCGCGGGAATGCGCGACGGTGCGCGTGCCGTCTGGACGGTCAGTAGAGGTGGCGACGACTGCGGATGGGGTGGCCGTTGGTGCCGGCGAACATGAGCACCGATCCAAGTGCGACCGCATCAGATCCTCAGATCTGTTGCTTCTTCCAGTAGACGCCGATTATGTCGTAATGTCAACGCTGTAGGTCTACGATCGGGACATATACACCGGCGTTGCTAGTACTGGAGAAAACTGCCGAAATGACCGAACCACCGACCAGTCACACGAACTTCCGATCCGGGCGGCACGCCACGGTCACCGGAGCCCGGGGCGGCGGTCCGGTGAACAGGGCAACGGTGTTGCACGCGGCACTCGAGATCGTCGATCGAGACGGGATCGACGGACTCTCGATGCGGCGGCTGGCCGACGCGGTGGGACGGGATCCGATGGTGGTCTACCGGCATGTGGCCAACAAGGCCGCGGTGCTCGACGGCATCGCCGAAGTCGTCTTCGCGCAGTTGTCGGTCGATGCCTCCGACGCGGACTGGGCCGCCCAATTGCGGGTGATCGCACGCGATTTCCGACGCTTGGCACTGGCCCATCCGAAGGCGGTACCGCTGCTGGTGACCCGGCCGTTGGCGACGCCGTTAGGGCTGCGCCCCCAGGCGGTGGTCCGTCCGCTCGAGGACATCCTCGCACTGCTCACCCGTGCCGGATTTTCCGGTGCGGACGCTCTGCACATCTACCGTGCACTGTTCGGCTTTCTCTACGGTCACGTCCTCAACGAATTGCAGGAGATCGTGGAGCGACCCGAGGAAACCGACGAGGTACTGCGCCTCGGACTGCATCGGCTACCCATCACGGAGTTCCCATTGCTGCGCGAGCTCGCCCCGGCGCTGGTGGGCTACGACGGCGCCACCGAACTCGAACGAGGTCTCGATATTCTGCTCACCGGACTCGCGGCAACGCTGCCGAGCAAAGACCAATGATCGTTTGCCGCTCGAACCCCGCCCCGCCTTCGGATTCCCCGCGTCGACAGGGCGTTGCTCATCCTCTCGGCACCGCAGCGCCGAAGATGATCGCGCTCGTCGAGGAAACGCTCGAATGCCAGCGCGCCTCGCCCTGCTCCGGGCCGGAATCTCCCCGGGGGGGGCGTACTGTCGAGGGAACGAGACCGCCGAGGTCTTGCAACCAAAGGATGCCCAGTTGTCCGACAAATCTCCGCGTAGCACGATGTCCAAAAAGCAGGGGAAATCGATCAAGGAGAAACGAGCGGAGAAGAAGGCCAAGTCAGCCGCCGCTCAATCCGGCGTTGAAGCCTTGGAGAACAGGGACAAGAAGCGCAAGTAGACATACTCCTATGCGGCATCGGAGCTCAGCCCTCACGGGCTCAGCTCCGATATGGGGAGATCGACGTCCTGCCAAGTCGACGAACGAATCTCCCCGGACTCGTCGAGCCACTGGGGACGCGCTCGATCCTTGCTCGGCGACCCCACGCGCACCGCGTACGGTATGAGTCCGGCGGCGATCGCCCGAGACCGTGGAGCAACCGGCGATCTGACGGAGGTCCGAGGCTCCCTTCCTGAATCCGAAGGTACCGATGGTAGTTCGCGACGATCGGCGGGCCTGGCGGATTCGCAGCACGATCGCGCCGCCTGCCTGCCAGAAGCATCAGGACGGCGCACAATAATCGGCGCTTCCGGATGTTTTGCGCCGCAGTCGATCTCGCGTGTCGACCGCCCGGCACCCGGCCCGCCGAGGCTGGTCTGCGGTGTGCGCTTGTTATCACATCGCAGACCGAACCCATGTCATACCAAGGTATTACATCGAACGAGAATCGGGCCGATAGCTTCGAATCGTCACCTCCGAACCGACGCACCGAGCGGTTCCCACTCGAGTCACAGCCTCGGGTCGGCATTGAGGACGGCCGAATGTGGCATCTACGACCCAGCTCTCAGGAAGATCTATGACGACACCAGCCTTGGCGCCCGAGTTGTTTCCACGATCATCGCGGCGCAGCGGCCCCGACGGTGATTACGCCCGTCTGTTGCGCCGGATCTCCGACGCGGGACTGATGAACCGGCGTCCCGTCTACTACGCGGTCCGGCTGAGCCTCGTCGGGATCGCGTTCGCGGCCGGCTGGGCGGCGTTCGTCCTCGTCGGGGACTCGTGGTGGACGCTCGTGGTCGCGGCGTTCATGGCCGTGACGTGCGCTCAGGTCGCCCTCGTCATGCACGATGTCGCGCACCGTCAAGTTTTCCGGCTACGGCGGCCGACGGAGGTCGTGGGCCGACTCGTCGGCAACGCCGGCATAGGCCTGGGCTACGGCTGGTGGCAGGACAAGCACACCCGACATCACGCCAACCCGAACCACGAGGAACTCGACCCCGATGTCGCGCCCGACATTCTGGTCTGGTCACAGCGGCAGGCGCGGGCCAGTCGTGGCGTGGCTCGTCTCATCGGGAGGGCGCAGGCATTCCTGTTCTTTCCGCTACTGATGCTGGAGGGCCTGAACCTGCATGCGGCCGGTGCCCGTGCACTCAGAAATCGATCGATCAAACACCGCGGATTGGAGGGCGCGCTGCTCTTCGGCCACTTCGCCGCCTATCTGGCCGCACTGTTCGCGGTTCTGCCCGCCGACAAAGCCTTCGCGTTCCTCGCTGTCCACCAAGCGCTGTTCGGCCTGTACATGGGCTGCATCTTCGCCCCGAACCACAAGGGCATGCCGACTCTGACCGGCGACGAGCGCCCCGACTACCTACGCCGGCAAGTGCTGACCTCCCGCAACGTGCGGGGCGGCGTGTTGACCGACCTCGCCCTCGGCGGACTCAACTATCAGATCGAGCACCACCTGTTCCCGAGCATGCCGACACCGAACCTGCGTCACGCCCAGGTGATCGTTCGCGACTACTGCGCCGAAATCGGCGTGCCATACCACGAGACCGGGCTGATCTCCTCTTACCACGAGGCACTGAAGCACCTGCACCACGTCGGCGCACCCCTGCGCACCGCCGGCTCACAGCAGAACGCCGGATGAAACCGCGCCTGATGTCTGCAGGCCGCTGAACCCGGCATCCAGCATGTCGGAAAGCCTTGCCGTCCGCAGGACAATTGCCCTCTATTCGAGGTAATCCCGAAGCAGCTGTGACCGCGATGGGTGACGTAGCTTCGACATCGTCTTCGACTCGATCTGCCGGATCCGCTCACGGGTGACGCCGTAGACCTTCCCGATGTCGTCGAGCGTTCGAGGCCGCCCATCACTCAGGCCGTAACGCAGGCGCATGACGCCGGCTTCGCGCTCGCTGAGCGTGTCGAGTACCGACCGCAACTGCACCTGCAGCAGGGTGAACGCTACCTTCTCGACGGCTACGACAGCCTCGGAGTCCTCGATCAAATCGCCGAACTGGGTCGTGCCCTCGTCACCGAGCGTCTGGTCCAACGAGATCGGTTCCCGTGCTATTTGCCGAACCTCGAGAACCTTCGCGGGTGTAATACCTAATTCTGCGGCAAGCTCTTGGGCTGTTGCCTCGCGGCCCAGCTGCTGAAGCAGTTCGCGCTCTACACGCCCGAGCTTGTTGATGATCTCCACCATGTGCACGGGGATTCGTATGGTGCGGGCCTGGTCGGCCATGGCGCGAGAAATCGCCTGGCGAATCCACCATGTGGCATAGGTCGAGAACTTGAATCCTCTGCTGTAGTCGAACTTTTCGACCGCCCGCACCAGACCCAGATTGCCCTCCTGGATCAGGTCGAGGAAGGCCATGCCCCGCCCGGTGTACCGTTTGGCGATCGACACCACCAGCCGCAGGTTTGCCTCGAGCAGATGATCTTTGGCCGCGATGCCGTCCTGTACGATCCAGGTCAGGTCTCGGTGACGTGCGATCGTGGGACCCGAGGGCCCCTCGCATTCGGCCTGCAGTTTCTGCACCGCATATAGACCGACTTCGATCCGGATCGCGAGATCGACCTCCTCGGCCGCGGAGAGTAGGGGAACTCGCCCGATCTGCTTCAGATACGCGCGTGTCGAGTCCCCACCGGCGGTGAACTCGGCTTCCTTGCGCGCCCGACGCAGCGCCGGAGACTCGTCCTCATCCCAGATGTCGTCCGCAGCGTCATCTTGCTCCGCCAAGGTGTCAGGGGAATCTTGATCATTTGTTTCGCCTGCGGTCGTTGCCACATTCGCCTCTCCGAGTGATTCGGGCGGCATCGCGATTCGAGAAACAGGACCGCAGAGAGGCCTCGAGCGGCTCGGCAATGACCGGGACCAATGACCAGCGTACTGGTCAACAGACGAAGTGAGGCGACTACCGGCCCCAGCCCATACCTTCCACTACGCTTCGGGGCGATCTGCCATGTGATCAGTACGGAGGACCGCCGTGCGGTGGGCGGTAGGGAGGGCAACCTCCCACCCTTGCACCTCGCGTAGTGCGGGGTGGTCTTCCTCGGTCCAGGTGCTGAGGCGATGATGCATCAGCGCGTTGGAAACGTCGAGCAGCAATGTCTGAGCGTCGGGATCGTCGGGGTCGATCAATCGGAGGATGACGGTCAGACGAGCCCACCGCGGGCAGGCGAGAGCGGGGTTCTCCCAGAGCGCTCGGGCTGGCGATGCCGAAACAACTCGTGCGGCGCTTCGCCGGATCGCCGTCGAAATGGATCATCGGCTGCGAGGCTCCCTCAGTATCAGCGAGATCCGCGCACTTCTGCATCGCGCGATCGACGATGGGGTGCCGAATGCCGACATAAGGCGCGCCAGCGCTCCCGGATCGAGTAGCCGTGTGGTTGCGAATTCAGATGCGCCTTACATCGCCTGGCCGGAGTGGCACGTCAATGCGATGTCGATGGTCGGCGTTGCGGCGTAGTCGGTCGTTTTCGGTGTGTAGGTCGGCATTGGCGTCTTCGAGGTCGAGGATGCGCGCGATGCCGGCGAGGTTTACTCCCGTCGCGGTCAGCGCGACAATACGGTGCAGCCGGACGAGGTCGTCGCTGCTGTAGCGGCGGGTGCCACCGTCGCTGCGGGCGGGGGTGATCAGTCCGTGACGCTCGTAGAGCCGCAGCGTCTGCACTCCGATCCCGGCCAGATCCGCGGTGACCGAGATCGAGTACACCGCCTGCCCCGGATCAGGCAGATGCGATCCCGAGAGTGGCTCCTGCTGCATCCTCGTCCTCATCTCTGCATTGCTTATAGGTTTTCTATTCTAGGTGCTTGCACTCATCTGTCGAGAGTGCTACAACAAATCTATGTCAGATGACACAGGTTATCTGATCCAACCTAGAAAGAATGGAGTGTGTTGGAGGTGGCGACCATGCTGATGCGTACCGATCCGTTCCGTGATCTGGACCGTCTCACGCAGCAGGTGTTCGGCACGGCGGCCCGTCCCGCGGTAATGCCGATGGACGCCTGGCGCGAGGGCGATGAGTTCCTGGTGGAGTTCGATCTGCCCGGCATCGATCCGAAGTCCCTGGATCTGGATATCGAGCGCAACGTGGTGACCGTGCGAGCATCCCGCCCGGAGCTGGATCAGGGCCGGTCGATGATTGCCGCGGAACGTTCCCGCGGCGTGTTCAGCCGCCAGTTGTTCCTGGGCGAGGGCCTGGACACCGACCACATCCGCGCCGACTACACCGATGGTGTGCTGCGCCTGGCGATCCCGGTCGCGGAGAAAGCAAAGCCCCGCAAGATCGAAATCGAACACAGCGATCACGGCAGGCAGCAGGCCATCAACGCCTGACCCACTCGTCCCGGCGCTTCTCCCAGGAGGCGGCGTCATGACCACGAACACCACCGGCGTAGGTCCGTTCGACACCCTCGATGCGCAGCTGCTGATCCTCGATCCCGACGTAGAGCCGTTGTTCGCCGAGGTCGAACAGATCCTGTGCGAAGCCCGCACACCGCTGCTGGTCCGCCCGGGTACGCCAACGCCGGTACCCGGGCAGCGGGCACCGGCGAGGGCCGTCGCGTCGGCGAACCTCGACCAGATGACCGGGCGCCGGCCCGCGATAGGGCGAGCCACTCAGCGCGGACCTCCGCAGCGCTGGGATGGCTCTGGCGCGATCCGAACAGCAGAATCAACCACAATCGAAGCGAGGTGATGCCCGTATCCGAAACAGTGGAATGAACGGCGTTGGCGGCGATGCCCATCAACCTCCCGCGTTCGCGAACCCGGCCTAACCGGGTTGCTACGCACCGCCACACATGTGGCACCAGCGGGCACCTCACCGCCATCGCGGAATCTATCGAATGTCACGTCGCTCTTCCTTGCCGCGGGGTGGGCCGGAACCAGCATCCGGACCCACCCCGCCCGCCCTCTCCCCATCGCAGCAGCCAACTCGAGCGGTAGGGAAAGCCTCCGGAAAGGTCGGCGGCTAGCGATCACGGTCACGCCGTCGGTCGATCCGATCCGTCAGGCGGGGTGTCCGGGTTCAGGCCGGTGAAACAGCGCACGAGCCCGGATCAGGGTGAACGCGGGCCGCGACCGCCAGCCGAAGATTCGCGCGCCGCAAGGCAGCATGGGCATCGGTATCCGCATGATCGGCCTCCAGCCGCTGCGCGGCATCGGCTTGCGCTGCGCGCGCTCGGCCCACATCGATGCGCTCGGCGAACTCCACGGTCTCGGCCACGAGACGAACCTGGTCGTCGTCGGCCCGCAGCCGTCCGCCGTGCAACGCGGCCAGCCACTCCTTAACGCCAGCACGCACCGCAAGCACTCCGACGTCGACTGCGATGTCCAGTCGACGGTGTCCGGGTTCGATCACGCGTGCACCATCGACGGTGGGGACATGAATCGAGTCGGCGCGGAAGACGAATTCGTGGTAGCCGGGTACCGACAGTGTGACCGTCAATGTGCCAGAGCTACGCTGCCGCATCTCGGGGCCGGACTTTCGCCGCATGATGGGCCTTCTTCCGATAAGTCGCCAGGTCGTTTCCGGCGCGTGGGCTGGACTCGCACCGAGTCACAACGAGATCCGTGCCCGGATAAGCACCTACCCGAATCAGCGGCAGCGAAACGGTTGAAATCAGGCTCGGTTCCGCCTCGGCAATCTGGGTCCCACCGCGCTGCCGCACTTTCGACGCCGAAACGCTCGAACAGGTAGTGTCGGCACCCGCAGCCACGAATACAACCAAACATCAGCAGCACTCACACCGCGGTTGCGAAACCCGAATCGCTCACCGTCTTTTCGACTACGTCGAACCTGCGTTTCGATCACACCTCACTACCGACCAGCTAAGTGCGGAGCATCCCGATGCGCCCCTGTACCGGTCGGCCATCACATCATTCATGGTCCTGGGGACCATCGGTCCACAACTGGGCCTCGGCCGGGCCGCGCTGGGCTTGGTTCGTTCCAAGGCCGCCGAAAGACCACTGGGGTACTCGACTATCACTCGGCAAGCCGACTCCGTTGCCTCCCAAATGCTGATCGCGGAGGCCGCAATGAGGATCGACACCGCCCACCTGCACGCCTTCCGCGGGGCCGACGACGTCCAACGTCACATAGGAAATGTTCCCGATCTGTGGGCCGAGGGGGACTCGAACTTCCGGTTCCCCCGCTCAGATGATCGACAGGGTGCCACCGCTCAGCCACCGTCACCGGTGCGGCGGTGCTACCGCACTCCTCCGGTAGCCGAGGTCGTGACGCGCTGTACCCAGGCCGCGCAGTCGAAAAGGGTTATGTCGTCGTCAGAGGGTCGGGAAAGGAGGATGCCCGTCCGGGGCCCGGGCCGCGCGGCGGGTGTGGGCAGGGTGATGCCGCAACTGCCGAGGTAGCTGAGCATCATGGTGGTGCGCAGGACGGCGGTGTTGGCACTGTCGTACCAATCTGAGTCGGACTGGAGGGCGGCTGTGCTCGGTGGGATGCGGCGCACGGTGGGGCACAGGAGCGTGGCGCCACCGAGGTCGGCGGCGAACTCGGCACGCAAGGCAGACATCGCAGCATAAACGGGGGCGATGGAATCGCCTGTATGGGTGTTGGTTTCGAGTCTGCGCCGGGTGGCGGGTTCGATCGGCATCGTCGAGTCGAGCCGGTGGCGATGCAGACGGAAGGCCTCGGCGCCGACGATCGTTCCGTTGTCGTCCATCAGGTTCTGGGCATTCGATAGCGAAGGCATGTGACGGATCTGAACGTCAGCGCCTGCGGCACGGAGTTCGGCGACAGCGCGGTCGAACTCGTCGGATATCTCCGCCGCGACGTCTTCGGACCATTCGCCCGCGGGGACGACGAACCGCGGCGGTAACCGGCTACGGCCGAGTCGGGCGGGGACGAGCACACGGTCGAGAGCGGCGAGGTCTTCGACGGTGGTCGCGAACACGCCGACGCTGTCGAGTGTTGTGGACAGCGGCGCGAAGTCATGGGGGCCATATCTGCCCGGGCTGGCGCGGTATCCGACGATGCCGCACAGGGCAGCGGGCACGCGTACAGATCCGGAGGTGTCGGTCCCGACCGCCAGCGGAACGATCCCGCGAGCGACCGCGACCGCGGATCCGGAGGACGATCCGCCTGGGATCAGCTCCGGGTCGACGGGGTTGACGGGCGTACCGAAGCAGAGGTTGATCCCGAGTCCCGAGAAGGCGAACTCGCTGAGATTGGTTTTGCCGATGGTGACAAGTCCGCTGTCGTGCACGCGACGCACGAGGTGGCTGTCCACGGCGGCGGGTTCATCGTGGAGGTGGCTGGCCGAGCCGCAGGTCGTGACGGTGCCTTGGACGTCGAACACGTCCTTCCACACGATGGGGACTCCGTCGAGCCTGCTGCGGCGGGTGCCGCGCAGGGCGCGGCGGTCGCACGCCTCGGCCTGGTAGCGGGCACGTTGGCCGGTGACGGTAATCATCACCGCGGCCGAATCAGGATGCCGGGCACGCTCGACCGCGGCGGCAACCAGCTGTGCCGACGTAGTCTCGCCGCTCGCGAGGGCCTGCGCCATTGCGGTGGCGGTAGTCATTGGTAGGTACTCCAGATGCTCGGGTCCGGAACGAATAGAGCACACGCTATCGCGCAGGCATCCGCGCGGGTATGTGTGAACATCTACTCAGTTGCCCGAAGTATGTGTATATATCCATTCTCATTGGCCGCGGCCGTTCTGTTGACTGAGCGGCATGACAGCGTTGAGCTACCCCGAGCCGGTGACCATACCGGCCAGGCAGGCCCGGTCGGTGACCTTGCGCAAAGGCGAGCGATTGCAGATCACCGATGTGGCCGGCGGCCAAGTGGGCGATGTGTTCGCCTACAACATCGATGACGTCACCGAGCATCACAGCGCCTCGCACACCCGCACCCACATCAGCCGCCTGTTCCCCGAGCTGGGCGAACCCTTCGTGACCAACCGGCGGCGCCCCATCCTCACCTATCTGGCCGACACATCCCCGGGTCGGCACGACATGTTGATCGCCGCCTGCGATCCGGAACGCTATGCGGCATATGGCGATCCGAGCCACGCCAGCTGCGCGGACAATCTGCGGCAAGCGATGGCCGACCTCGGACACCCGGCCCTGCCGTTCATTCCACAGCCGATCAACGTCTTCATGCGCATCCCCGTCGCCGCGGACGGGGAGCTGTCCTGGCTCGAGGCCGCCACCGCGCCCGGGGATTCGATCACCTTCCGCGCGGACATGGCCTGCATCGTCGTCGTCTCGTCCTGCCCGCAGGACCACAACGTCATCAATGGCGCCGGACCCACCCCGCTGGCCCTGACCATCTTGCCCCCGACCACCGAGGAGAACAACGATGACCACCACTGAACTCGAACTAGCCCATCCCGCGCTCGAGCCGTTCGGCCTCGACTCGCTGAAGCTGCGCAACCGGTTCGCCGTCGCACCGATGACACGCATCTCCGCCGAACCCGACGGCACGCCGACCACGCAGATGGCCGAGTACTACCGCGAGTACGCGGCAGGCGGATTCGGCTTGATCATCACAGAGGGCATCTACCCGGATGCCGCCCACAGTCAGGGCTATTTCAATCAGCCCGGCTTGGTCACCGCCGGGCACATCGCCGGATGGCGTGCGGTGGTGGACGCCGTGCACGGCGCCGGGAGCCCGATCGTCGCGCAGTTGATGCACGCCGGAGCCATCTCGCAGGGCAACGCCTATGGCTTCGAGACCATCGGACCGTCGGCCGTTCAGCCGCGCGGGCAGATGATGGCCGACTACGGCGGCGTCGGCGGAGCGTGGAACGCGCCCCGGGAAATGACCGTGCGCGATATCGACGATGTCATCACCGGATACGCCGCCGCCGCCGAGAACGCCCGAGCGGCGGGTTTCGACGGAGTCGAGATTCACGCGGCCAACGGCTATCTGCTCGACCAGTTCCTCACCGACTACACCAATCAGCGCACCGACGATTACGGCGGTCCAGTGCATAATCGGATCCGCCTGACCGTGCGCGTGCTGCGGGCCGTGCGTGATGCGCTCGGTGATTTCCCGGTCGGTGTGCGGCTGTCGCAGACCAAGGTCAACGACTTCACCTACCGCTGGCCCGGGGCCGATGCCGACGCGCGGGTCGTCTTCGCGGCCCTGTCCGACGCGAGCTATCTGCACATCGCCAGTGAGGGTAGGGATTTCATCGAGACCTCGCGTTTCCCTAGCGGCTCGACCATCACGCAGCTGGCCCGCGAGGTGTCCGGCCGCCCGGTCATCGCCAATGGTGGCATGCACGCGCTCCCCCAGGCCGCCGATGTCCTGACCGGCGGGCACGCCGATGTGCTGTCCCTTGGTCAGGGTGCGCTGGCGAATCCGGACCTGCCGCGCCGGGTCGAGACGGGGGCGCCGTTGGCTCCGTTCGACCATGAGATGCTGCATCCCATGGCCACTTTGGACTGTGCTGCGGCATGGCGCGCACGAACCGGCAAATGAGCGATCGCGACTGGACCCGCGGCGCCGCCGCCGTGGCGACACTCACCTTCGATGTCGACGCGGAGACGCCCATTCTCGCGGAAGGGCGCCACTACGCCGACCATCCCATGGTGATGTCACACCAGTCCTACGGCCCGGATGTAGGCGTCCCGCGGATCCTCGATCTACTCGATGAGATGGCCATTCCCGCAACGTTCTTCGTGCCGGGCTGGGTGGCCGAGCAGCGTCCGGGCCTGGCCCGTTCGATCGTCGACCGCGGGCACGAGGTCGCGCACCACTCCTACAGTCACCGTGCGCCCACCTCGTTGCCACCTGGCGCCGAACGCGCGGATTTCGTCCGCGCACTGGATGTTTTCGCCGCACAGGGCATCGACATCGCCGGACATCGTGCGGCGATGTGGAGCGCCAGCCGTGAAACCATCGGTCTGGTTGCCGAATACGGGCTGGCCTACGACTCATCGCTGATGGGTGACGACCGGCCGTACCTGGTCGACAGCACGCACGCGCCGGTGGTGGAGCTGCCGGTGCACTGGTCGCTCGATGATTGGGAGCAGTACGCGTATCTTCCCGATCCGCGTATCGGCTCGGTCATCGAATCACCGGTCAAGGTCGAGCGGATGTGGCGCGCCGAACTCGACGGGATGCGGCATTACGGCTGTTTGTTCAACGTGTGTATGCACCCGTTCCTCACCGGACGGCCGGGCCGGATGATGGCTCTGCGCAACCTCATCTCGTATGCCCAGG
>NZ_JBKBET010000008.1:143169-214973 GCF_048910785.1 Nocardia nepalensis
CTGTCGCGACGTGGCGGCATGGGCGCGCGAGGATGTGCGTACTCCGCATCGCCCGCTGCCGAGCTACCACGTGGATCCGGCTGTGTATCCGAACTGATTTCGCGTCTGCCGGTCACCGCGGAGCCGTGTGCGATGCGGTGCCCGGTCCGACGGTCTCGGCCGCCAATGCCAGGAATAGGTCGACGGTGTCTTCGAGCCGATTGACGTTGCGGCCGGTCAACTCGGTGATCCGAGCCATGCGGTTACGCAGGGTGTTGACGTGCACATGCAGTGCTGCGGCCGTCACACCCCATTGGCCGTCATGGCGGAGGAAGGTTCGCAGGGTGTGTTCGAGTTCAGTGTGTGCGCGGGTGTCGTGCTCGCGGATGATGCCGAGCACCTGATCGCTGAACCGGTGCAGCACTTGTTCGTCGAGCAGGCCGAGCAGCATTCGGAAAGTAGCGATATCGGCGAAGGATGCGGTGTCCCGGCCGTCCTGCCCGCGCAGCACTTGGCAGACTTCTCTGGCACGCACCAGCGGCTCCCGCAATGCGCCTGCGGCGGTAGCGATCTCGCCGAGCCCGATGACGATCCGTGCGGCAGGCACTCGCCTACCGACCTCCGCCGAGAGCTCGCGGGCGAAACGCATCAGCTCCTCCGACGTGTGCTCCCACGGACAGACGGCCACCACGTCTCGGCTTCCCGCCGCGGTGAACACCGGTATGCCGTGCGTGGCGAAGAACGCGCCGACGGCGTCGGCGATGTCGTCGGGCGGCAGGTCGGGGCTGCCGGGCGGGGATACCGGTGCCAGCGCGAACACGCCCAGCGGCCGGTCCGATGGCACCCCGTACGCGCGCAGCCGCTGACTCACCTCACCGCTGCGCCGCGGCCCGGATAGGATCATCTCGAGCAGCTCGGCCGCGAAACGCGCCTCGATGGCATGCACTGCCTGCTGTTTTGTGACCTCCAGGCTCAGGAATCGAGCCGCCTGGGCGAGAGCCTCCCGGTCGGTCGCGGCCAGTTTGGTGGCCGGTTCCAGACAGTACAGCCCGGCGTCGATCTCCCCCATCACGCCCTCGACTAGGTAGAGCGCGGACGGTCCTGGCCCCAGCAGATCGACCTCTATCGGCGGTGGCGTGCGGTTGAGAGCCGCAGCGGCGAGGCGGATCTGCTCCCCGGTCGGTTCGCAGCCGATACTGGCCAGGCAGCGCCCCTTGCGATCAACGACCAGCAGCGGCAGTTCCGTTTCGCCACGCAGGATTTCGAGCACACCCGCCGCGCCGCTGCCGCGCGACAGCGCGGTGGCCAGCGCGTCCCCGCGGTGCACGGTCGCGGTCAGTTCCGCCTGCAGCACCTCGTTCTGGATCCGGGCCGCGGCCCGCGTCAGTGCCGCGAAAGGCACCCCGATGCACAGTTCGACCAGTGGCAGTCCACGCGAAACGCACAGCGCGGCAAGCTCTTCGGGAAGTGCCGGGGTCTGGGCCGTCAGCCCGAACACCAATCCGATGGCGCCCGCCCGCGCGACAGCGTCGACGAACCGCTCCGACGAAACGTGCGGCAACCACAGGCCGTTGGTCAGCACCAGCTCGCCGGGCCGGACGTATCGCGACGGGTCGGGCAGTTCCGTGGTGTGCAGCCAGCGAATTTCCGCTGCCAGTCGTTCAGTGAGTTGCGGCGTCATCACCCGCAATCCCAGCGCTGGATCAGCGACCAGTCGCGAAATGGTCAACATCTATAGAAATGTACACAGCAAATGACTATCGGTAGATGAATACACATCCCTCTCTCGCGCCGAGCGGTGCTGTTATGAGATGAATCACTACCGAAAGAGGGAAGTCATGTCATCCCCGCAACCGCCCAGCACCACAAGCATGGCGACCAACGAGCCGGCTATCGGCGACACCGGCGTCCGATTCGACGCTCACGGTGTACTACCCATTCCCGACCGGGAGCGGGACTGCTCTTCCTGGGAGCTGTTCTGGATCTGGTGTGGCGCGAATATCGCGCCCATCAACTGGGTGCTCGGCGCACTCGGAATCGCCCTCGGGCTGAGCCTGATCGAAACGCTGATCGTCGTCGCGGTCGGAAATCTGTTCGGCTGTGCGGTATTCGGACTGTTCAATGTCATCGGCCACCGCACTGCCGTCAATCAGATGGTGCTCGGACGTTCGGCATTCGGCATCACTGGAGCCGTGCTGCCCGCCCTCGTCCAAGGCCTGCTGACCATGGCGTGGGTGGGGGTGAACACCTGGGTCGTGCTCGATCTCGTGCTCGCCGTGCTCGAGCAGATCGGCATCCGGGGCGGCATGGAGCTGAAGGTTGTCGTCGCGGCGGTCATCATGGTGGTTCAGCTCGCGCTCGCGCTGTACGGGTTCTACGCGATCCGCACGTTCGAGAAGTACACGGTCCCCCTCACCATCGCGGTGATGGTGGCGATGACCGTGGTGGCGCTCGCCCGCACGCACCTGGACTGGACCGCCGCCCCGGCCGCGGCGCCCGGCGGGAAGCTCACCGCGATAACGCAACTCGTCACAGCCATCGGTGTCGGCTGGGGCCTCACCTGGATTCCTTACGCGGCGGACTACAGCCGATTCGCTCGGCCGAAGCTGCGCGCCAGGACCGTGTTCTTCGCATCGTCGGCAGGTATGTATCTGCCCACCGTCTGGCTCGCCGCTCTCGGTGCCTGCCTGGCGAGCGCCGGCGGTAGCGCCGACCCGTCCACTCTCGTGGTCAGCACCTTCGGCGCGCTCGCCGTCCCGGTACTGCTGCTGATCATGCACGGCCCGATCGCCACCAACATCCTCAATCTGTACTCGTGCTCGCTGGCCGCGCTGACCATCGGCATCCGCATCGCGCGATGGAAGGTCACTCTGTTCGCCGGTGTGGTGGCCTCCGTGGTGCTGGCGGTGTTCATCGACTCGTCGAGCTTCGCGCACACCTTCGACAACTGGATGGTGTCGATCCTGATGTGGATCAGCCCGTGGATGTCCATCCTGCTCGTCGACTACTTCCTGGTGCGCCGCCGTACCCTCTCGATCCCGGACCTCTACCGCGACGGCGCGACATCGATCTACGGGAAGTTCAATGCGTGCGGCCTGGTGAGCCTCGCCGCCGGACTGGTCGCCAGCTGGTCCTGGCAGTACGGCGTGGTCCCCGCCATGCAGGGGCCGATGGCGAAAGCCTTGGGCGATACCGACTTCTCCTGGTTGTCGGGCAGCCTCGTAGCCGGCGGCGTCTACGGCGTCCTGACCGTCCTGGCCTCCACTCGCCGGACCGGCGCGTAAATCGCCAGCCGGATCGGGGCGGCCCCCACTCGGTGAAGTACGCGGCACGGGGATCACCTGATGTCGCGGGCTCGTTCCGCCGTATGCAGACCAGCTCGCTCACCCAACTGGACGCTCGGGTCACCTTTTGTTCGACCGTGTCTCACTTCTTTTGCCGCGGAACGGCTTCCGTCGTGCTTTGTTTGTAGCTAGGTTGTTCGTGGCCGCTGCGGGAGGCGGCGATGGCTAGGTCCGAGTGCGGGAGGTTCGGCGGGGTGGATCCGGTGGCATTGGTGGCGGCCGCGGTAGCGGCGGGTGCCACCGCGGGCTTGACCGATACCGCGAAACAGGGAGTGCTCGACTCCTATCAATCGCTGCGCGGATTGATCACCCGCCGGTATCGCTCGGTGGACGTGGGTGTGGTGGAGGCACGGCCGGAAGCCGGTTCGCGGCGAGTGGTGCTCGCCGAGGAATTGGCGCGGGCAGGCGCCGCGGACGATCAGGAGTTGCTGGCCGCGGCGCATCATCTCCTACAGCTGATCGAGGAGCACTCGCCACAGGCCGCCCAAGCCGTGGGGGCGACGTTGACCCGGGTCCGAGCCGGCGAGCTGAAGATCACCGACATCGAGAGTAGCGGAAGCGGTGTGATCGTCACGGACACAACAGTGTCCGGAACACTGAAGATCGAAGGGCTCCGGGCCGGTGTGCAGGAGCCGCCACACCCTTCGCAGGCGCGGCGGTAACCGGGCATCCCGCTGCGCCCACATTCATGGCACCTGTTTCCGCAACTGGGGTGACGGTCGGCGGGGACTTCATCACCACCTATCGGTTCGCGGGCGCCTCGCCGGTGGTCACTGAGGCACCCCTCGTCGAGCTGGTGGAACGGCGGGGAGCGGGGGGCGGACTCCCGCTGATCACCGAGCTGGATCCCTACGTGCTGGGGGCCACACCGTCGCGCTTCGGCGAACCCGGCCGGTTCGGTGGTGCCGACCCGTATGTGCCGCGCACCCACAACGCGGTCGATATCCGCTTGGCCGCGGCGTTGTCCGGTGACCGCCTCACGGTGGTGGTCGGCCCTTCGAAGGCAGGCAAGACACGCAGCTTGTTCGAAGCCGTCAGCAAGGCGCTGCCCACGGCCAGGGTCCTGGTGCCCACCCCCGAGTCGCTCGCTCAGATCCCGGCCTGCGCGGAGTTCGTCGACTGCCCGGAGCAGATCGTGGTCTGGCTGGACAACCTGGACAGGTTCGTCACGACCAGTCGGCCGCTGACGCCGTTGACACTCAGCCGCCTCACCGCGCGCGCGGCACCGACCGTCGTGGTCGCTACGCTGCGGTGCGAAGCTCGCGACCGATTGCACTATGGCAGTGAGGATCTCGCACACGACACGCGGGTGGTGCTGCAACAGGCCATCCAGATCGATCTGTCCTCGACCAGCAACAGTCTCATCGAGCACACCGATGCCGCGGCCGCCTACCCGTCGCTGAACCTGGACCGGTACGGACTCGCCGAAGTCCTCGCCGGCGCACCCGAACTGCTGAAGCACTACGACGATTCCCGCTACCGGAATCCCGTGCTGCACACCGTGATCCAAGTCGCCGTGGACTGGGTCCGCGTCGGGCGCACGGACCCGATCCCCGAACCCGTCCTGACCGAACTCGCCATGGCGATCGCCGAAGAGCAGTACCCCGAGCTCGAGGTCGGTACCGATCAGGTGCAGGACGCGATCGTGGCCGCCCGCACTCCCTCCCCGAGTGTCGGGCACGTCGCGCTCCTGCTCACCGATCGCCTCCCCGACCGCTCCCGCGCATACCGGCCGTTCGATTACCTCGTCGCGGCAGACGACGGTCAGCACCGCTCCCCACGCCCTATCCCTACCGATTTCTGGCACTTGGCCACCGAGGACGCCGACGTCGATGTGCTGGTTTCCGCAGGCTTGACTGCGTTCTTCCGGGGCCGGGCATCGGTCGTGGAGAAACTTTGCCGCCGCGCCGCCGAGGCCGGTGATCTGAACGCGATGTTCAACCTCGGAGTCCTGCTGTACGAGCGCGGCGACACGCACGAGGCCGAAGCATGGTGTCGACGCGCCGCCGACGCCGGCGATCTGTCCGCCATGTTCAACCTCGGCGTTCTGTTGCACGAGCGCGGCGACACGCACGGCGCCGAGACCTGGTGGCGCCGGTGCGCCGAAGCCGGAGATCTCAACGCAATGTCCAATCTCGGTGTCCTGCTTCGAAAACGCGGAGAAGCGGAGGAAGCCGAGACTTGGTACCGTCACGCCGCCGCGGCTGGTGACCTGTCCGCCATGTTCAATCTCGGTGTCCTGCTGGGTAAGCGGGACGAACTGGCGGAGGCGGAGATCTGGTACCGCCGCGCAGCCGCCCGCGGTCATACGTCGGCCGAATTCAATCTCCAGGTCCTGCTCAACAAGAAGCCGCCCGAAGCACCGGTCGGGTGCGCTACCGACACCACACAACACCCTGCGGGCAGACCGCAGAGCGCGCTGACACTTCCGGCGGCATGGGCGTGGGCCGAATACTGGGCGGCCCGACGTAAATTGAAGCCGAGGCCGGACGCCGACAGCCCCACATCCACGCCCGGTTAGCCTTCAGCACCCGCGAGGACGACCAACCGACTCCGCCCGCTGCCCGTTCCAGTTCGACCTGCACACCCGCCGCCCGGCAACTCGCTGCTCGCCGCCAACCCCGCCCACCGCGATGCGACCCGCACCGCGGTGGACCGGATGAGCGGGCCTTCCGCTCCACCGCCCAGTAGGAACAGATAAATCGGGCGGGACGATATCGTCCCGCCCGATTTCTATTCCCCAAGGCCATCGCAGCACTTCCGGTGGCCCATGCGGCGGCGGCACTTCCGGTGGCGGCCAAAAGGGAGAGAAAAATCATCGGTCTTGGACGGATCACCGGACCTGGCGCAGCCTCGGTGGGTGCGTTGCAGCGCTAACGCTGCGATGCGGATTATCGAGAACCTTCATCGGCGATCAGTTGTGCGGCACCGTCGCCGGTGAGGAGATCTCGCCCAACGCGGCGACCGGTGACCAGTAGTAACAGCGCGGCGACCGGCCCTTCTATGGCGAGCCCGTCGCCCACGGTCCATTCCGCGTCGATCGCCACGAGGCGATACCCGGCCAGCTGCTTACGACATCCGGACATATTGGTTGTCCAGACTCGTTCGAGAGCCGATCGTGCTGCATCGACAGGCATTTCGCGGGTGATGCCGAGTGGCACCGCAATGTCCTGGCCGTGCACGAGCAGGTCCATCAGCCGGTCGGCAGCGGTGGTGCCCACCGGAGTCACGCGCAGTCCGATGCCGTCGCGCAGCTCGGTGCGCAACTGCGCCGCAGTCATATTGTCGGCGTGCCGGATTGCGGTATCGCGGATCGCTCGGTGCAGGTTGCCGCGGGCACGAATCAGGTTGACCAGAATCCAGCCGATGCTGGCGTTCGTGGACAACACAATATGTGCGACCACGTCACGGACTCGCCAGCCTGCACAGAGCGAGCCATGATCCCATTCGTCTTCGGACAATGTCTCCAGCAGTTCGACCAGGCTCATCCGCTCGGCGGCGACTGCCCGCCAAAGCTGTTCGGTCGTCATTGTTTCGGTATCGGCCATGCGCTCGCTCCGTCTTCCGTGGGTGTTCCAGTACCGTAGGAACTCCACCGGGGTGGAGGTTCCAGCGATCGTGACGGACAACACACACAACGGCAGCTTGATCAGCATCGGGGAACTGTCGCGACGGACCGGCGTTCCGGTCCGCACCATCCGCTTCTATTGCGACGAAACGATTCTCGCGTCTCGACGTACGTCGGGCGGGCACCGGATGTTCGACCCGATCACCGCCGTCGATCAGCTCCTGCAGGTGCGCCGACTCCGCGCACTCGGTCTCGGCCTCCGTCCGATCGTGGACGTCCTCGCCGGTACCGTGCCGCTCGCACAGGCAGTCGCCGCCGAACGAAGCACCCTCGACACCGAACTGGCGGCATTGACGTGGCGCCGGGCCGCGCTGCTCGCAATCGAACACGCACCACCCGCCGAACGGGCGACCCACCTGACATTGCTCGCCACGGTGCAGGACCGACACAGCACGCACAACTCCGTCGTGACGTTCTGGCGGCGCATGCTCACTCCCTTACCATCGGACATGTTCGATGGATTCATCGAAATGAACGTGCCCGCCCCGGACCCGCAGCACATCGTGGCCTATGCCGAACTCGCCACGCTGATCGCCGATCCCGCGCTGCGCGTCGTCATGTCACGCCAGCTCTGGCGATCGGACCGCACTCGGATCCACCACAAGCAGGCACTGCTCACCGGAGTCGCCCAGGCCTGCGAGTCCGCCGGTCACCTGCTCCGCACGAACCAGCAGCCGCGGCCAGGCCCCGAACTCGACCAGTTCGTCGACGCCCACGCCAGCGCGCGCGGCGAACGCGACACACCGCGGTTCCGTCGGCAACTCCTCACCGGCGCAACCGATTCCGATCACCGCATCCACCGGTACTGGAGCCTGACCAGTGAAGTCACCGGCACCATCACGGTTGGCACCGCCCTCCACTGGCTTTACAACGCGCTCACAAAATCGGTCTACCCGGACGATATTCCCTCGGTCGCGAATCCGTTCCCCGACCCCAACTGGAATGCTGCGCAACCTGTTTCGGATCGGTGAGAAGTCGCGGGTTGCCGCCGTCGGTTATTCGCTCAACGTCTTCGATGACCTGCTCGGATTGCATCGGCTGCTCTACCGCCGCTACGGGCCGGTGCACTGGACCAGCGCCTTCGGTACGCGGTTGGTGCTTGCCGTCGGACAGGAGGCAGTCGGTGAGGTCTGGCCAACCGGGACAAGGCATTCGCGAATGCGGGTTGGAGTCGCTTCCTCGGCCCGTTCTTCCATCGCGGGATCATCCTGATGGATTCCGACGAGCACATGTACCACCGCCGCATCATGCAACAGGCATTCACCCGGCCCCGCCTGATCGGCTATCTCGAGCAGATGAATCCGGCCATCGAACGGGCACTCGACAGTTGGCGGCCCGGTGCCGGTTTTCCCATGTACCGCAGCGGAAAACAGCTCGCCCTCGAAATCGCGACCTCGATGTTCATCGGTGCCGAACTCGGGCCGGAGGCGGCCACCCTGCACCGCGCGTTCACCGCGACCGTCGAAGGCGGACTCGCGATGGTGCGCGCCGATATTCCGGCAACGAGATCTTCAGCGTCCTGTGCCAGGCCCAGGACGAGACCGGGGCCAAGTTCAGCGACGACGACGTGGTCAATCACATGATCTTCCTGATGATGGCCGCCCACGACTACCTGGGAAACTCCCAATCCTCAGGGCGCCAACAACTTCGCGACAGAAGCCATCATCCGCCGTCCGCTGACAGGTAGCGTTGGCAGCGCGAGATGATCTCTCCAACAAGGGGTGTACGACGATGCGACTGTTCTTGAGTCATTCGAGTCGGAACAGTGTGCAGGCCGTGGCACTCATTCGATGGCTGGTCGACCAGCGCCCCGCATTGGCGGACAACATCTTCCTGGACCTGGACAGGAATTCCGGGATCGGCCAGGGCGTGCGGTGGCGGGATGCCGTGCGTCGAGCCTTGGCGCGCTGCGACGCGGTGATCTGCCTGACGTCACGGGATTGGCACACCTCAACCGAGTGCGTTGCCGAATACCTGACGGCGGTGAATTTGGGCAAGCGAATCTTTGTTGCCCGGCTGGAAAAGATTACCGATCCGGATCCGACTCGTGAATGGCAACGGTGCGACCTGTTCGGCGAAGGTCCGGTCACCGAGGTTCCGGTCGGTGGCGCCGGCGAGCCGATGCGATGGCAGACCGAGGGTTTGTACAGGTTGTTGGATGGCTTGGGCGATGCAGGGATTGGCGCCGAGAACTTTCCGTGGCCGCCCGCGAAGGATCCGGATCGCTCTCCGTACCGGGGTTGGCGTCCTTTCGACGCCGTGGACGCCGCCGTGTATTTCGGGCGCGATGTTCAGATCAAGGCGGGTCTGGAAGCTGTCCGGCGGATGCGGTCGATCGGCGGCGAGGCGATGTTCGTGGTGCTGGGCGCGTCCGGGACGGGGAAATCGTCGTTCCTGCGGGCGGGATTGTTACCACGGCTGGCTCGGGAGGATCGACACTTCCTCATGCTGGACATCATGCGCCCCGAACGTCGTGCGCTCACCGGTGCGCACGGCCTGGCCGCGGTCATGCACTCCACTCGCACTCGTCTCGGACTGACAACCCCGACACTCGGGGCGATCAAATCCGCGCTGCCCGATGTCGATCGCGTACGTGAATTGCTCGTCCAGATCCAGCACGCCGCGCGAGAGAGGTGGCCGTCCGACGATTCCGACACACCCGCGCCGACATTGTTGCTCCCCATCGATCAAGCCGAAGAGCTGTTCGTCGCCGACGCCGGGGCGCAGGGCGAGCAATTCTTGACGCTGCTCGGCTTGTTGGTCGCCGAGCCAGAAGACACAGGCACCCAGCACGTGTCGATCAAAGTTGCGGTCACCATCCGCACCGATTGCTACGAGCAACTTCAGAATGCCGAGCAGCTGAAGGCTGTGCCGCGCTTCGTTTTCGATGCGCTCGAGCCGTTGCCGCGGACCCAGTTCAAGGAGGTCATCACTGCCCCCGCGGCCCGTGCCGACGACAGTGCGCAGCTGCGCATCGAACCGGAACTGGTGGATCGACTCCTGACCGACGGCGATCACGGCGCCGACTCCCTGCCACTGCTGGCATTGACGCTATCGCGACTCTACGACGACTACGCCACGAGCGGAGTACTCACCGTCGAGAACTACAGCGCGATGGGCGGTATCGACCGGGTGGTTCACACCGAGATCGAATCACTGCTGGCCACCGATCCGCATATCCGGCTGCGTCAGTTGAAGGTGCTGCGTTCGGCGTTCATCCCGGCGTTGGCGACCGTCGATCCCGACACCGACCAGCCGATGCGCCGCATCGCCCGCTGGGACGAACTCCCCGATGAGGCCTATCAGCTGATCGACGGGCTCGTGGACAAGCGACTGTTGGTCAAGGACCGCCGCGACGGCGAGGTGGTCGTCGAGGTGGCATTGGAAAGTCTGCTGCGGCAGTGGGACTCGCTAGCCGCATGGCTGCGCGAGCAATCGGACGACCTCAAGGCAGCCGACCGGGTCGAGCGTGCCGCCGACAGCTGGGAGCGCAACGGCCGCGACGAGTCCTGGCTGTTGGAAGGATCTCGACTGGCCGAAGCCGAAACCGTCGCGGCGAAAACGGAATATCGGCGACGCCTCCAGCCCGTCCGGGAATTCCTGTACGCGTCCCGTCATCGCCAACAGGACCGCCTCACGGCATTGCGTCGCCGAGCTCAGGCGCTGACGGCATTGCTGGTCGTCGCCGTCGTGGTGGCAGGGCTGGCCGGAGTGGGGTTCTGGCGGGCCGGCACCGCGAGCAATCAAGCGAAGGCCGCGAGTGTTCAGGCCGAGGCCCGCACCCGTGAGGCGGTCGGGCGGCAATTGGTCGCCGAAGCCCAGGCCATGCTGGACCAGCGCCGATCCGGTGGGGACATTCGAGCACTACAAGAGATTCTCGCAGCACGAACTCTGGCACCGCGCCCCGAGACAGCGAGCGCGCTCGTCGGAGCCTTGTATGGGCGGCGACAGACAGCCAAGATCGTAAACACCGGTTCGGAGGTCTGGGATGTGACGTTCAGTCCGGATGGGCGTCGGGTCGTGACCAGCGACCTGGGTGTGAAGTTGGGGATCTGGGATGTCGAGTCCGGCAAACTAGTCGAGCAGCCGCGGATCACCGGCACCGACGGATCCCTGCTCGGGCGCCAGTTCAAGCAGTTGAGCCCGGATGGGCATCGAGCCGTCACGGTCGATGGGCTGGGCGGGCCGCTGCGGGTGTGGGATGTAGCATCCGGACAACCGATCGGCCAGCCGCTGAACGTCGATATCGGCCTTCAGGGCGCTGTGGCCATCAGCCCGGACGGTCGGCGGATCGTCACCGGCGGTTCGGACAAGACAGTGCGGTTGTGGGATGCCGAAACCGGTCGGCCCATCGGGCAGCCGCTGATCGGCCACTCCAACGCCGTGGACAGTGTGGCGTTCAGTCCGGACGGTCGGCGTGTCGTCTCCGGTAGTTTCGACGCGACGGTGCGGTTGTGGGATGCCGAAACCGGGCAGCCGATCGGCCAGCCGCTGATCGGCCACACCTCCATCGTCCAGTGTGTGGCGTTCAGTCCGGATGGTCGGCGTGTCGTCTCGGGCAGTTCCGACGGGACGGCCCGGGTGTGGGACGCCGAAACCGGTCGGCCCATCGGGCAGCCGTTGACGGGTCACACCGACTATGTGTCGAGGGTGGCGTTCAGTCCCGATGGGCGGTCGGTCGTCACCGGCGACTGGGGCGGGATCCTGCGGTTGTGGGATACCGAGTCAGGGCGATTGATCGGAGAGCCGCTGATCGGCCACACAGCCGGTGTGCTGAAGGTGGCCTTCAGTCCGGACGGCAGGCGGTTGATCTCCGGCAGCCTCGACGGGACCGTGCGGTTATGGAATACCGGGCCGGGGTATCTAGTCGGGCAGTCGCTGACCGGCCACGACGGAATCGTTGCGAGTGTGGCGTTCAGTCCGGATGGCAAGCGTATCGCCTCCGGCGGTGAGGACAAGACCGTGCGGTTGTGGGATGTCGGGTCAGGGCAACCGATAGGAGATCCGCTGGTCGGGCACACCAAAGGTGTGAAGCATGTGACCTTCAGCCCCGACGGCAGGAAAGCCGTCTCTGTCTCCTACGACGGGACGATGCGATTGTGGGATATCGACACTGGGCGGCCGATCGGGGCACCGCTTACCGGCCTGGATAACGGGGCGCCGAACGCGGTGTTCACTTCGGACGGCAAGCGTATCGTCGCCAGTTCCGACACGAAGTTGCTGTTCTGGGATGCCGAGTCCGGCCGAAGAGTCGGGGAACTGGCGACCGGAGGTAGGGGCGATGCGGACCGTACGGTCTTCAGTTCGGACGGGAAGTGGGTCGCGACCGTCGGCCTTGACGAAACGGTGCGGTTGGGCGATGTCGAATCCGGGCAAAAGGTTGTACTGCTGGATAACGACAGTCAGTTTGTGCACAGCATGGCATTCAGTCCCGACGGGAAACGATTCGTCATCGGCAGGGGTGACAACACGCTGCGAGCGTGGGATGTCGAGTCCGGACAGCAGCTCGGCAAGCCCATGGTCGGCCACAGCGACATAGTGAGAAGTGTTGCCTTCAGCCCGGACGGGAAGCGGATCGTGTCCGGTAGCCACGACAAGACCGTGCGGTTGTGGGACGTCGAGTCCGGACAGCAGCTCGGCGAGCCGATGACCGGCCACACCAACATCGTAGACAGCGTGGCGTTCAGCCCGGACGGAATGCTGGCCGCCTCCGCAAGCTGGGATACCACCGTGCGAGTGTGGCCTGTCTTCGAGGCCGACCCGAAGAAGCTGTGCGCCAAACTCACATCCAATATGAGCCATCGGGACTGGGCTGAATGGATACGTATACCGAACCAGCCCTACATCGAGCTTTGTCCCGGTCTGCCGATCAGCCCCGATTGATCGAGTCTGTCGCCGTCGCGTGACAGCGTTATCCCGATGAGGATCAGCACCCGGAAACGGCAACGTGCCCAACTGCGTTCCGCGGCAAGGCAATCAGAACGCGAGATGGTGACCGGCGAATCGCACTACGAGACCCGGAACCGAGTCGGCAGCGCCGGAGATTCAGCACCGGTCGACGTCGCAATGATCCGCTTGCCACTTCAGCAGTGCAGCAAGCGCCTTCGCCTGGGCAGCGGTAACGCGTTCGCCTTCCACACCACCGACATACTGAACCTCGAAAGACACTGTCAACCCAGAACACACCGCCTCAACAGCCCGCTCGCCAGCCAATCCGATCTGGCCACTACTCGATCCGCCAACGGCATCACTGCCGTCTCTACCCGCAGCGCTCACCGCGCCCTGGCTCAGCGGCACGTCCGACCTGGATATTTGCGAGCCCACCTCGACCAACTCGATACCCGAGAGGTCCTCGCTGTCAACATCGATCCCCTCGCAACCGCGCTGGCCGGTAACCAGACATTCCATCGCACGGTGCCCGGCCCCGCCGAAGTCGGCAATCACCTCGCCCTGTGGATGTTCACCCCCGCCGCATCATCGACAACTGGGGCGACGAAGCCCGCCTCGCCGTGACCATCCTGCGCGGAGCACTCGGACGATGCCGCGACCTCCCCGGGCACGACACCTGTTCCACACACTGCGGGCCGACCCGGAATTCACCCATCTCTGGGAATCCACCACCCTGCGGGTCGCCTACGGACGCGGCTACCCGGCCCCGATCCGCCTGCGCACACCCAAAGGCTCAGGCCTCCTCGTGTGGGTTTGTCTGCACATCGGTCAGCGACGTGGAGGTCTGCGGTGGTCGACCCATGGCGGCTTGCGGATCGGTGTCGGCCGGGAGAGGGTCGCAGGTCATGTAATCGCGGCAAGACCTCGGTGTCGGCATCCGCACTCGGCCAACGGCGAGTGCGGCGTGGGGCCGGCGGGCGTGGGATCGGGTCGGTTGGCAGCGGCTCGCCCACGTGCTCGCCACGGTGCCGTGGCATCCCCGATCCACAATCCGACCATGACCGCGACAACCGCCGATGCGGGCCAGAGCACACAGACCAGACGGCGCACGATTCAGCTGCCGTCGTCCGGCCATACCCGCCGTGGGTGCGTACGCGAGAGGTGTGGATCCACGCCGTCGATCTCGCCGGTTGCGCTCGTTTCGGTGACTCCCCCGGTCGTGTTCGGCTCGCTGCTCTCCGGCAACTCGGCACATCAGTCGCGGCTTATCCGACCGCCATTGTGAACTATCACTATCGCTTGTTGACCGCTCTTGCCGAGATATCACGTTACTCGGAGTAAACCCGTTATCTCGAATCTTGTTCTGGTTACGCTGGTGCAATAGTGCAGTTAACGGGGATGGAAGGAAGTTCGACTATGTCTGTCACCTTCGCCCGCCGGCAAGGACTCACTGTGTCCGGCCGGCCCATGTCATTGCCGTTGAAAGACGTGCGGGCCTTGTCGCGGCAGATGGTCGGGCATTTCGTCGAAACTGTCGCCCCCTGTGGCACCTTGCCTGGTGACGCGATCCACGGCGACATCACCGTCATCACCCGCGTGTGCTTGGAGCTGGCGGTCAGCATGCTGGACGGCAGCAACATTCCGGAGAAGACCGGGCAGCTCGAGGACGCTGCGGCCCAATGGGCTCGCGAAGGCGTGCCCATTGGGACCATTCACCACGCTATCCACGAGGGCTTCAAGATCGGCTTCGACCTGGTGGTGTCCCCCGCCTTGGCCGAGCAGCGTGCCTCCGGTTCAGATGACACCGAGCCGATGCTGACCCTCCGCATCGCCGACTACCAAAGCATCCTCGACGGCGCCAAACTCGTCGTCGAAATGCTCGACACCATGACAACGGCGGTCTCGATGGCCTATGTGCGCGAACTGCGCGCGGTGGTGTCGGAGCACCACACCGCGGTGCACACGCTCACCTCGGCGCTGCTCGGGGGGCACCCCACCTCAACCATGGCCCGCGAGTGTGGCATCGACATCTCCGACCGCTATCGCGTAATAGCCCTGGCCATTCCGCCGCACCCGGACGAGGCCAACCCGATGTTGGACGCGAAAGTCGTTGCCCGCCGCAAACTCCGGCGCGTGCAGGCGGAACTGGCCACCCGCTGCGACGACACCGTGCTGTCGCTGCTGTCGATCGACGGCGGCACCTTACTCATCCCCGCCGATCACATCACCAAGGACAGCCTGAAGGAACTGATCGGGCATCTGTCGCGGGCGGCCCGCGTGCACATCACCGCCACCATGGTCACCGCCGCTACCGATACCGTGCCCGCCGCCGCGGATCAAGCCCACGAACTGCTCGACATGGTCACCCGGCTGGGGTCGGTGCCGGGCCTGTATCACTTCGACGACCTGGCTCTGGAATACCAGCTCACCCGCCCCGGCCCCGCCCGCGAACATCTCGGGTCGCTGCTCGATCCATTGGACGAGTATCCAGAACTGCTGGAGACCCTGCAGGTCCATATCGCCCACAACCTGAACCGCCAGCGCACTGCGCGAGTACTGCACGTACACACCAACACCGTGGACTACCGGCTCAAGCGGATCGGCCAGCTCACAGGCTTCGATCCCACCCACGCGAGCGGGCTGTGGCACCTGCGTTCGGCAATGGTTGCCCACACTTACCGCAAGTGAGCAGGGTGCGGTCGAGTGCGTGCGGAATTACTCCAGCCGATCAGCGTCCGCCGTTCCCATTTGCGTTTCTCATCCATGTCCGGACCCGACCCGACCGATATTATTCGTAAAATCAGAATCAGCAGGAGGTTGACATTGACGGCGGCCGAAAACGCTCTGGAACAAAGTCGACGAGTTGGAAACAAAACATGGATGATATGCGACGAACCGAATTCGAAGGATTACGCGCGACGTGGCGGCTGTTTCAGGACCACCTGATCTCCATCGTCGCGGTCCACGAGGCATCCGGCGCCATGCCGATCGTATCCTTCGGCCCCGAGGACTTTCCGGATCTCGCACAAGCGCGAGAACTCCTTCCGGAAATGAATAAGTTGTGGGACGCAGTACGCCACGACTTCTGGACCAAACTCATTCCGCCGCAACCACGGTGTCGACAATGGCGATGGACGTGACCTTGAAACACCGCTCCCACTGCCGCGTGCGCATCGGGCTGTCAATCAACGACCACCACCATGTGGTTCAACGCGACGCAGGGAAAAACCACGGCTCTGACTCGTTCGCCTGGCACGACTAACTAGCACTTGCAGCCTCGTCGCTGTATTCGGCCTCAGTGCACTGATCATGTCGATTGGAACTCGGCGCTGCCCTTGCGGTCTCCTATAGACCGCGCCCGCGACAGACCGACCAGAACTGCACGCCGATCCAGTCCTTCCCGACTGCCCGTTTCAGGTGTGGATGCTCGACATCCCGCCGTCCGGCAACGACGCCGATGACGGTCCACAACGGCGTGGACCTCGAAACGGGCCTAGTGTTCCGAGGCGTGAAGAGCAGGGTGGCGTTCCTCCGGGAGGACGAACTGCGCGCGAAGGGAGCCAACTATGTGCGCTCCACTATCCCGATGACGCCGCACGCCGTGCGTGACGGCCGCCCGATAACGGGCCAGAACCCGGTGTCCATCAAGGGCTGTCAGTGACTTGATTTTCGCTGCCTTGGCTGAGACCGGGTAAACGACCCCGATATCACCCGATTGAATTCAGCATCCTTGCCGTCCCGGTATGCCTCGGCGACCCTCCGGCGGCTGCTCTCCATCGCCCTGAACGCCCGCCCAGCCGGCCGACCGAATTCCTGTTCTTCGGCGCGCTGGAGATCATGCTCGCGTGCGTCATCATCTGGGTGCACTCACGAAAAAATGAGTACGAGCTGCTGCCTGAGGAGGCCGATCTCGGGAAGGCGACCGGGTGGCATCTGCCGCCCAGGTTCGCAATGACGAATCATCGTCGCGACATCAAAAGCCTTATGACACAGCACAGTACACGACAGTCGATCTTTACTGGCCGCTCGGCGGACTCGTAGGGTCTAGAAGCCGGTGGAGCTATTTCTGGGAGAGCTCGCGAGAAATCCGGCCGTGCAACCATTTCCGAGGAAAACCCGGGAGGCTCGCTGTGACCGTGACCAGAACGAAAACCTCCGTTCTCCGACAGGCCGTCGTCCGGCGAATCGAATGGCTGCATCGCCGTGCCCGCCGAACCGGATCGAGTCGACCGATACCGCTGTTGTCTTCGCAGGACCCGTTCTTGCACCCACCGGCCGATCTCGCCGGCATCGCACCCGGCACCATTGTGCGCCACCGGCCGGTCGACATTGCCCTGTTCGGTGTTGTACCACAGCAGGTTTCGGCATGGCAGCTGCTGTACCGGAGCAACGACCTGCACGGCCGGCCGGAGGCCTCGGTCACCACGGTACTGCTGCCCACCGACGCGGACCCGGATGTCCAACGTCCGCTGCTGGCCTTTCAATCTGCCGTCGATGCGGTCACCGAACGCTGCGCACCGTCGTATGCGTTACGCTGCGGCGCCCGCGCTCTCGGGTCCATCACCCAGATCGAATGGCTGCTGATGATCGCCCCGGCGCTACGCTGCGGCTGGGCGGTCACGATTGCCGATCACGAAGGGCCGCAAGGAAACTTCGGCGCCCCACGCGAACCCGGCTATCGCTGTCTCGACGGCATTCGCGCGGCGCTGCGCTTCCACCCCCTAGGACTGCACGCCGACAGTCCTGTTGCCGTCTGGGGATATTCCGGCGGCGGCATGGCAAGCTCCTGGTTGGTGGAAACAGCCCCGACCTACGCCCCGGAGCTCGACATCGTCGGTGCCGTTCTCGGTGCGCCCGTCGGCGACCCGGGACAGGTGTTTGTCCGCCTCAACGGCGGCCTGTTCGCCGGGTTCCCGGCCATGGTCATCGCGGCGATGCGCCACGTCTACCCGGCGCTGGACCGCCTGATCGAAACCCACCTCACTCCCGCCGGCTACCCGCTGCTGACCGCGGCCGAACGCCTGCCGCCGCTGCTCACTCTGGTGCGCCTGGCCAACCACGACGTCGACCGCTACCTCGACCGACCGCTCGCCGATATCCTCACCGAACCCGAACTGCAGTTGATGTTGGACGATCTCCGCCTCGGCGGCTCCATCCCGACCTGTCCGCTGTTGGTCGTCCAGCCCGTCCACGACCAGGTCATTCACGCCGAAGGCGTCGACGGTCAAGTCGACCGCTACCGCCGCGGCGGCACGCACGTCACCTACCTGCGTGACCGCCTCAGCGAACACTTCACGCTGCTCGCCCTGGCCACCCCGCTCAGCCTCGACTGGCTCGCCGACCGTCTCGCCGCACGACCCGTCCCGCCCTCTGAAACCCGCACGGTCTGGTCCATCGCGGCATCCCGCAGCGCCGGGCGCGGCTACCTTTTCATGGCCACCACCGTCCTGCGAGTTCTTTTCGGCCGTCCGCTTTCCCGAACACCTATCCCCGCGCAACGACCACCCCACCCGGTCGCCGCCTGAACATCGACCGCTCGAGCGCACTGGCGTGTCGAACGACAACACGCGCTCCATCCCGTCGCGCATCGAGCCAGCGGTCAGGCCGCAGCGATCTCGATTCCGCTGATGCCGTTCTTGCCGCTTCGCAACCGGCCGCTGAGATATGCAATCCAGCCCGGAATTCCTATAGCGGCGCCTGATCACATCGCGCGCCTCGACGCACACGTAGCAATCTGCAAGGCTTTCGGGCACCCGCTGCATCACACTACTTTTCGGGACGCCCGATCGGCGTAGGTCGTCGCCGGCAGGTCCGTCGGCTTCGGTTAGTCGCGCATCCTCCATGTGTTTGCTTCCAAGCTGTCGACTTTGTTCCAGGTCGTTTTCGACTGTTGTCAATGCCGACCCCATGCTGATAACTGATTGCGCGCGTATCACCGATCATGTGAGGCGCGGGCATCGGTTAGAACACGCAAACATGACATCCGGTACCACGCCGGTTGTATCCTTCGGCCCCGACATCTACCCGGGCAGTAGAAGCTGGTTTCCAACCCGTCACAGCTTTCCCCGGGACAGGGCCGTTAGAAATCACAACAGTGCGCAGATCAAGCGCCATTCCCGCTGATGTTCGGTAATGTCTGAAAATTGTGTCGATCATCTCCTGTCCGGTTTGATCTTCTGACATTTCACGACCCCAGACGCCGAAGGAGAAGATCGCCGATGTTCGCCGCTGTTGAAGACCCGCAGCCGACCACGGACCGCTGCAGTTTCGGTCCCGAGACCCTTGTTGTCGGCGCGGGCTGGGGTGCGCACAAACTATTCGGATACGCCACCGCGCAGGCCCAACTCCGGTGATCGTCGGCACCGGTCCGCCGACGCCTCGCATATAGATGCATATAGATAGTTCCACCGGCTCGCGGGTCTCGAGCGACCCCGGTTTACGAGAAATGCACGAAGTTGGCTAGTGATGTCATAGAAGCGGCCACGTTGTTGCCGGTCGCCCGTCGCACCGTCTGGAATCTGCTCACTGATTCGGCAACCTACTCACGACTCTTTCCGGGTATCGGTGCCTGCGAGCCGGTCGAAACGATCGATGGTCAGCCACGCTGGCAGTTCCGCATCGGCACACCCGTTACCGGGATCCGCACGCTGACGGTGACGCTCGAGGTGCGCCGGAACTTGGACAGTTTCGTGCTGCAGTGTGCGGCGATCGGAAGTTTCGCCGCGGTGCGGCTGCGCGACAGCGACGACCACACCCGCGTCACCATCACCTATTTCGCGCCCGCCCGAGCGCATCCCGTGGTCGCCGGACTGGCGAATGCGGAGATCATCGCATGGACCGAGGCCGGGTTGCGTCGGCTTGCCGAACTGATGCAGGGCGTGCCGACCTCGGTGGTCGTCAACGGGGAAGATGCTGCGCTGCGACATCGCGCCGCGGTGGCCCGCCAGATCGTATCGACGGGTGTGGGACGCACCTACCGCCCCGATGTCGGCGTCAAACAGCTTGGCCGCCTTGCCGCCTGGGGGTTCAGCCTGGCCGGTGGTTACGCCGCAGCGGCCGCCCACTCGCCCGACCGCATCGCGGTGATCGACGATCGGGGCCGCCGCAGCTTTGCCGAGATCCACGAACGCTCGCAGGCCCTCGCCGACGGTATGGCCACGCTCGGGCTCACCGCCGGCGACGCGGTCGGCCTGCTCGCACACAATCACTCGGGCATGGTCGAAACAATGGTCGCCGCAGGCAAACTGGGAGTCGACGTGGTACTGCTGAACGCCGGACTATCCGCGCGCCAGCTCGAAGACACCGTGCAGCGGCACCGGCTGACCACCCTGTTCGTCGACCGCGAACTCGACCACCTGGTCCGGTACCTGCACAGCGAAATTCACCGCTATCTCACCGACACCGCCGCACCGGAATCCGAACGAAGCAGCATCGAGGGTCTGATCCTGCTGGAAAGCAAGGGTTTTCGCAGACCGGCGCGGCCGGGTCGGCTGATCGTGCTCACCTCGGGCACCAGCGGGACCCCCAAGGGCGCCCGCCGTCCGCACCCGAAAGGATTCGCGACGGTGGCCGCGCTGCTGTCCCGAATTCCCTTACGGATGCAGGAAACCATGCTGATTCCGGCCCCGTTGTTCCACACCTGGGGCCTGGCTGCGCTGCAACTGAGCACCGCACTACGCGACACCGTGGTGCTGGCCGAGCGTTTCGATGCCGAGGAGTGTCTGCGGCTGATCACCGAAAACCGGGTCACCACAGTGATTCTCGTGCCGACAATGGTGCAACGCATACTCGACCTGCCCGTCGCCGTGCGAGCCCGCTACAACACCTCCAGCCTGCGCGTCGTCGCCAGCTGCGGTGCTCCCCTGGCCGCGGCGACCGTGCTGCGCTTCATGGACACCTTCGGCGACATCCTCTACAACATCTACGGATCCACCGAGGTCTCCTGGGCCACCATCGCCACCCCCGAGGATCTGCGTATCTCCCCCACCACGGCCGGGCGGCCGCCGCTGGGCACGAAGATCGCCGTCATGGGCCCGGATCGGCAGCCGCTGCCGATCGGCGCGACCGGCCGCATCTACGTCGGCAACCACATGCTCTTCGACGGGTACGTCAACTCCGCTCCACCCGACGAGGCCGACGGCCTGCTCGATACCGGCGATCTGGGCTACCTCGACGCCACCGGCCGCCTGTTCATCGTCGGACGCGACGACGAAATGATCATCTCCGGCGGCGAGAACGTCTTCCCGCGCCCGGTCGAGGAGGCACTCGCGCACATACCGCAGATCACTGAGGCAGCCGTCGTCGGCGTACCCGACCGCGAATTCGGCCAGCGGCTGGCCGCATTCATCGTCAAACGCGAAGGCACCGGCCTGGACCCCGACATGATCCGCACCTACATCCGCAACCGCCTCAGCCGCTTCAGCGTCCCCCGCGACGTCACCTTCCTCGACACGCTCCCCCGCGGCGAAACCGGCAAGGTCCTCAAACGACTGCTCACCGGACAACCGGCCAACCCCTCCACCGAGACCTGACCCGCACATCGGAGACCAGCAACCACAACGGTGATGCTGGTCCGCGTGCCCGCGGCGGCCCGAAACACCCGGCTCGACATGGTCACCCGCCTGGACCTGACCCGGGAGCGAGTAGCGGGGTAGCTGGGCAGTGGTGGTCCACCAGCTACCGACCGACATCGGTGATTCAGCGCAGCCCATCGGCTCACGTCAGGTGAGCGTTGTCCGGGTCGATGAGATATGGGGCCGCGACTCCATGGAGCAGGGCCTCTGGTAGAGGGCACCGAGATGGTTCACGCGGCACCGATGTTCAGCCAGGTGCGGTATCGGCGCAGGGCGCGACGCTGGAGCACGGTCTCTCGGAGTAGAGCGACCTTGGGGTTGATCCCAGGACGCGCGCGCCGTCCGGCGCCGAGGCGGCGAAGCTGTTGCCGCACGCGGGCCATGCTCGCGGCGGACGCGACAGCCTTGTCCTTCATCTTCACGGGTGTGAGCTCAACCTTGGCGTCAGCGTCCTGGCGCCACCTGTTCGGCAGGTCGGGGTCGACGGCCAGCGCGCTGCCCATGCCGACAAGATCGATGCCGCCGGCCAGGACCTCCTCGGCCACCGGTCGCCGGAGGACACCTCCGGTCAGCATCAGCGGCAGCGGGCTGGTTGCCGCGAGCTCTTCGGCGAGGGAGAGGAAGTAGGCCTCGCGGGCTCGGGTCCGCTGGTCACTGGCTTGGCCGGTCATGGCAGGCGCCTCGTAGCTGCCCCCGGAGAGCTCGACTACGTCGACGCCGAGCGGAGCCAGCATCGCGATCACGTTCGCGGCATCGTCGGCATCGAAGCCGCCGCGCTGGAAGTCGGCGGAGTTGAGCTTGACCGCGACGGCGAAGGTGGGAGCGACCGCGGCCCGCACCGCACGCACGATATCGAGCAGCAGCCGGGCCCGGTTCTCCAGGCTGCCGCCCCACTGATCGGCGCGCCGGTTGGCCAGTGGCGAGAGGAACTGCGACAGCAGATAGCCGTGGGCGGCGTGGATCTCCACACCGTCGAACCCGGCCGCCTCGGCCCGACGAGCCGTCTCGGCGAAGCGCGCCACGGTCTCCTCGATCTGCTGCGGGGTCATCTCGACCGGGTCGGCGAAGCGCTTGCTGTTCTTGCCGACATCGACACGGATCGCCGATGGCGCCCAGGCGACGCCGGGCATGTCCGCGCGCACCTGCCGGCCCGGATGGTTGATCTGCATCCACACCCGCGCGCCGCCGCTCTTCGCGGCGACGGCCCACCGACGGAACGGCTCCAGCGGCGATTCCGCGTCCAGGACGACGCCACCCGGCCCGGTGAGCGCCTCGGCGTGGACCATGACGTTGCCGGTGATGATCAGCCCGACCCCGCCTCGACTCCAGCGCCGATAGAGCCGGAACAGGGACTCGTCGGGGAGTTGACCGGATGCGGCCATGTTCTCCTCCATGGCGGCCTTGGCCAGCCGGTTCGGGACCACGGAGCCGTTCGGGAGGGTGAACGGCGCGAAGACCGGTGAAGTCCGCTCCGCACCGCCGAACCTGGCAGGGGTGGGGGCTGTTGATGGCATCGCCGCTCCTGAATGCGGTAAGTTTACATTGCTAACATGAGAGTAGAAGGGGAATGTAAGCGATGTCAACTTCGGCGAAGAAGAGTGGCTACCATCACGGCAACCTCAAGGCGTCGCTGCTGACGGCGGCGATGCGCATGCTCGAAGTCGGCGAACCGTTCTCGCTGCGTGCCATCGCTCGCGAGGCGGGCGTCTCGCCGACCGCGCCCTATCGACACTTCGCCGACCGCGACGCTCTGGAGTCCGCGCTGGCCGTGCAGGGCTTACGTGATCTGAAGGCGGACCTGAGCGACGGACGCGAGCTCCCGGCGTCCGCGGCGGGCCTCGGCGAGCTGGCGGTCGCCTATGTCGAGTTCGCCCTGCGCCGACCGGCGTTGTTTCGTCTGATGTTCGGCAATGCCTGCGACGAAGGCAACGAGGAGCGGGTCCAGGCGTCAGAGGAAATCCACGATCTCGTGCAACTCGCGATGACACAGGTCTTCCCGGACGCCGACGCCCAGGCGCTGGCCTCGGCATGGTGGGCGCTGGCCCATGGCATGGCATACCTACACCTGGACGGCAAGCTCCCGGCGGAGTCGAGCCGCGAGGTGGCCGATCGCGTGCGCGCCGCGTTCGCCGCAATTCTTTCCGCACGCGCACAGTAGGCCGCCACCGCCGCAGGGTGCGCCCACTCACACCGACGCAGGTGTTGACAGTGCTTACATGCCGTCTTAGCCTCGTCGATGTACGCAATGTAAACATTCAGGAGGATGACCACGCATGACCAAACGCATCTTGAACGTCGTCACCAACGTCGGCCACTACGACGACCCGTCCCACCCGACCGGTTTGTGGTTGTCCGAGCTCGCCCACGCCTGGGAGGTCTTCGAAGAGCATGGATTCGAGCAGACCATCGTCAGCCCGGCGGGTGGCCCCTCTCCCCTGGAACCTCGGTCGCTGAAGTTCCCGAATTATGACAAGACCGCGAAAGCCTGGCGTGCGGATCCGGCACGGATGGCGCTGCTGGAGACCACCGCCAGCCCCGACCAGATCGACTCGGCCGACTATGACGCCATCTATTTCACCGGCGGGCATGCGGTGATGTACGACTTCCCTGACAGCGAAGGCCTGCAGCGCATCACTCGGGAGATCTACGAACGCGGCGGCATCGTCTCTTCGGTCTGCCACGGCTACTGCGGCCTGCTCAACACCAGGCTCTCCGACGGTTCCTACCTTGTTGCCGGTCGCAGGGTCACCGGGTTTGCCTGGCAGGAGGAAGTGCTCATCCGCGTCGACAAGCTCGTGCCCTACAACGCCGAGGACGAGATGAAAAAGCGAGGCGCACGCTATGAGAAAGGCAAGCTGCCGTACTTCTCCTACGCCGTGGTCGACGGCAACCTCGTGACCGGTCAGAACCCCGGATCGGCCAAGGAGACGGCGAAGAAGGTCGCCGCCCTCCTGTGACCCCTGCGCACCGGCGCCCGACCCGACGTGGACGGCCTACGCGCCGCGGTGGCGGCTCGCAATGTGATCGATGATTGGAGCCGAAAGCGTTGGTTCACAATCGAATTGATCCGCGACACCATCGAGGAACGTCTACTGCTGCCATGCCTGCCGTATGAACGATTGTTCCTCGGCCCATGACAATTACGTCTGGAACCGTACATTCCGAGAGTCCGAGGAATCCTTCGCTGCTCGTCACCCTGCCCGAGTTCCATGCGAGGATCGTGCAAGCGTGTGCGAGCATCGTTCTATCGTTTCCGCAGGTCAGGGTGGTTGAATCAATCGTCCCGTCCACCACGCCCGGAACAGGGGCCGTGATCGTCGCGGACGGCAATGGCGCCGCCGCGAGTCCGGCACCGGACGTCCGACCAGCTGTCCCAGCTCCGTCGGCCAGCTCGGATGAAGACATCGCGCAATTCCTGCAGGCCGCTGGATGTCCGCTGCGGCGATGGCCTGTTTCCGCTGTTCCGGGGAGGTGTGTAGGGCGCTCAGCAAACGTGCACGTTTTATCGAAAGGCCGTGAACCATGACCCCTCGTCTGGACCGAACCGTCGCGCTGGTCACCGGAGCTTCGAGCGGTATCGGCCGTGCGACCGCGCTGGAGCTTGCCCGCCACGGTGCGGCCGTGGCCGTGGTCGGTCGGCGCGAGGACCGGCTGGCCGATCTCGCCACGGAAATCACCGGCGCGGGTGGCCGTGCACTGGTGGTGCCCGCGGACGTCACCGATCCGACCGCCGCCGCGGAGGCGGTCGACAAGACAGTCGCCGGCCTGGGCCGCTTGGACATCCTGGTCAACAACGCTGGCCTCATGCTGCTCGGACCCGCCCCGGGCGCGGATCTGGCGGACTGGCGGCGCATGGTCGACATCAATCTCATGGGCCTGATGTATTGCACCCACGCCGCAGTTCCGCACTTGGTCGAGGCCGCTGCTCAGGAACCGCGTCGGGTCGCCGACATCATCAACATCGGCTCGCTCGCCGGTCGCCGCGCGTTCGCCATGTCGGCGGTGTACTGCGCCACCAAGTTCGGGGTCGGCGCGTTCAGCGAGGCGCTGCGCCAGGAACTGGCACACCAGCACGTCCGCGTGTCCGTGGTCGAGCCCGGCAGTGTCGACACCGAACTGCGCGACCACAACGATCCCGCCATTCAACAGCAGCTCGCCGCCGCCTTCGGCGGCATCGACCGGCTCCAGAGCCAGGACATCGCCGATACCGTCGGCTACATCGTCACCCGCCCACGACATGTGGCCGTCGGTGAACTGCTCGTACGTCCCACCGAGCAGATCTGAACACGACCGACTGACTCCGCCATGAGCGGAATTGTTCAGATCGAAGTGCCGAACCCAGCATGATGAGTGGTGATTTGTGAAGTGAAAGGATTGCTGGATGGGCTCATCCAGGGGCACTGAACCGCGGCTCATGCTGCTCGACGAGCTCTGCATGCTCCTGGCCCGCCATGCTCGAGACGACGGGGCGACGGCCATCCAGGACCTGCTCGTCGGCCGGGAGGAATCGGACCTGCCCGCACCGCCGTCCATGGTCGGCACGCGCATGACGCTGATCGCCCAGGGCGCGAAACGTCTGGCGTACGGCGAGCAGGTATACGACTACCGTGCCGGGCAGTACCTGGTGGCCTCCACCGCCGTACCGCTCAAATGTCGTTTTCTCGAAGCCACCCCGGAACGACCGGTGTTGGGTCTGTGTCTGTTGCTCCAGCCCTCGCAGGTCGCGGAGCTGCTCTTACAGGCAGGTTCTGGCACTTTCGTGGGCGACGCCATCGCGTCACCAGCTGTCGGCTTCGGCGGCGCGTCGAAGGAACTGCTCGACGCCGCCGTGCGACTGGTTCGCCTACTCGACCAGCCGCGTGATCGGGACGTGCTCGCACCGCTGATCAAGCGGGAGATTCTGTGGCGCTTGCTCACCGGCGAGCACGGCGCGATCGTCCGCCAGATCGGTCTCACCGACCCCAGACTCTCGCCGATCGCCAAAGCGGTGCAATGGATCCGGGAAAACTATCGAGAGCCGTTCCAGGTGCAGTACCTGGCCCGGCTCACCGGTATGAGCGCCTCCGCCTTCCATCGGAATTTCCAGGCCGTAACCCGCACGACGCCCATCCAGTACCAGAAACAGATCAGACTCAACGAGGCCCGGCTTTTACTCGCGGCAAACCCCAAAGACGTCGCCAATATCGGATACCTCGTCGGATACGACAGCCCGTCCCAGTTCAGCCGAGAATACCGCCGCCTTTTCGGCGCGCCACCCAGCCAGGATGCGATCAGCTTCGCGACGCGCATCGCCGACGAAAACCCGCTGACCGGATAGGAGGCCGCCGTGGACAATCCCTTCGGCCCAGTGGGCACTGCGCGCTACGTACTGTTGACGAGTTTCAAGAAGGACGGGTCACCGGTAGCGAGCCCTGTGTGGGCCGCGCTCGACAGCGGCAAGCTCTACGTCGCGGCCGATGCCAACTCCTGGAAGGTCAAACGCATCCGCCGCAACCCGGCCGTCACCCTGCAACCGTGCAGCCTCCGAGGTAAAGCGCACGGCGAGATCGTAACGGGCACGGCCGTCGTGCTCGACAATGCCGGCAGCGACAAGGCACGCCGTCTGATCAGGCGACGCTACGGCATTCAAGGCTGGATCGCCGCCCTCAGCAGCTGGTTGCGGCGCGGCCGAAGCGACACCATCGGCATCGAGATCACCGCGGCCTGACCCGTGCCGATATCCGAGTTCAGGAGCGATGTCGCGGCCGGTACCGCTTGAACTCCACCAGCCCAACCGCCACCTGAACCCGAATCGGCTTGATCACGCAGGGCGGTGTTTTCGGGCTTGGGCGGCCATCGCCGCACGAACCCGGCGTGAACGGATGTTCGCTGGCTATGTGGTGGACAGTAGTTCCTTGATGAGTTGTTCGACGTGGGAGCGGATTTCGTTGCGGATCGGGCGGACGACGTCGATGCCTTGTCCTGCGGGGTCGTCGAGTTTCCAGTCTCGGTAGTCGACTCCCGGGAAGTAGGGGCAGGCGTCGCCGCACCCCATGGTGATGACGACGGTGGAGGATTCGACCGCGTCCGGGGTGAGGATCTTCGGCTTCTGAGCGGTGATGTCGATACCGACCTCGCGCATGGCTTCGACGGCGGCGGGGTTGAGCGAGTCGCCAGGGGCGGACCCGGCGGAGCGGACCTCGATGTCATCTCCGGCGAGGTGGGTCAGGAACCCTTGGGCCATTTGGGAACGCCCGGCGTTGTGGACGCAGACGAACAGGACGCTGGGCTTGGAATCCATTGGTGGGATGGGTCTTTCAGTTGGTGGGGAGGTCGAGGGAGGGGGCGGACACGGGTTTCGATCTGGCCGCGGATCCCACGCACGGGTCTCGAGGGTTTGGCCGTCGGGGTCGGCTAGTCATTGTGAGCTGCCGGAGTCGGTGAGGGGTTGGTGTTCGGAGTCGGGGTGGGGACGACGAAGTTGTCGGCGGCGTCCGCGGTGTCGGCGGTATCGGGGTAGAGCAGGCCGATCAGGGTGAGTCCGAGGGGCGCGCCGAGGATTTGGGCGGCGATGAACGCGGGTGCGGATGTCGGTGCGATCCCGGCGAAGGTGTCGGAGAAGATGCGGCCGATGGTGACGGCGGGATTGGCGAAGGAGGTCGAGCTGGTGAACCAGTAGGCCGTGCCGATGTAGGCGGCGACCGCTGCGGCTGACAGGGGGGCGCGGCCGCTGCGGGCCAGAGCGAAGATCACCGCGGTCAAGCCCGCCGTGGCGACGACCTCGCCGAGCAGATGGCCGCTGGTGATCCGGTGATGGGTCGAGATCTGGAGGGCGGACAGGTCGAACATGAGATTGGCCAGCACCGCACCGGCGATGCCGCCGGCGATTTGGGCCACGGTGTAGGCACCGACCTCGGGCAGGGGCAGCCCGGTGCCGCGTCGGCGTGCGGCCAGCCAGTCGGCCGCGGAAACCACGGGATTGAAGTGGGCGCCGGAGATCGGGCCGAACACCAGGATGAGTACGCCGAGGCCGAACACGGTCGCGGTGGAGTTCTCCAGCAGTTGCAACCCGACATTGTCGGGCGAGAGTTGTTGGGCGGCGATGCCGGAGCCGATGACCACCGCGACCAGGGCGGCGGTGCCGACGAATTCGGCCAGCAGGCGGCGGGACAGGTCGCTCATCGGATCGCCTCGACAGTGGCGTATTCCAGCAGCTGGGCCAGTGGCGCGAGTGCGGATGGCTCGAGCCGGTAGTACACCCAGGAGCCCCGTCGTTCGCTGGTCAGCAGTCCGGCCTCGCGCAGCACCTTCAGGTGATGGGAGATGGTGGGCTGGGAGACGTCGACGCCTTCGGAGACATCACAGACGCAGGCTTCTTGCCCGGCACGGCTGGCGATCGTGCTGAGCAGCCGCAGCCGCACCGGATCGGACAACGCCTTGAATGTCGCGGCCAGCTGTACGGCCTGCGGTTCCGTCAACGGCTGACCGACCAGCGGGGCGGTCCCGCATTCGCGCTCGGTCACATCCGTCAACGGTAACTCTGATTTAGACACGCATCGATATTGATGGGTGTCGAACCCGTGAGCAAACGAACGTCTGGTGAATGCGTGTCGTCGGTGAGCTGAGTGGTTCAGGCACACCCGCCGGAGCGGCGTTCGAGCAAGACTGTGTCGCGCCAGACGCCGTCGAGCTGTGCGATGCGCTCGCGAACCCCGACGGTGCGGAATCCGGCCGAATGATGCAGCGCGATGCTGGCCCGGTTCTCCGGGAAGACCGAGGTCTGCAAGGTCCATAGTCCCGCCTGATCGGCGGCGATGACCTGGATGCCCAGCAGTGCCTTACCGACACCGCGACCGCGCATGTCCTCGGCGACGTAGACGGAGGTTTCCACGACACCGCTGTAGCACTCGCGAGCCGAGACCGGTGTGGCGGCGGCCCAGCCGACGAGCTGGCGGTCGATTTCGGCGACCCACCGGTGCTGGGCCAGCCACTTCGCGTCCAGGTCGTCGCGGGCGGGGGTCTCGGTTTCGAAGGTCGCGTTGCGGGTGGCGATGCCCTCACCGTAGATGCGCAGCACCGCGGGCCAATCCGTGTCGGTCATGGCGCGCACAGCCACGTCGGCGGGGATGTCGGCGGGGCAGCACGGTTGCGGCGGAAGCACGCCCATGACGGCGTCGGCGACGTGTGGCAGACCGGCGCAGCAGGCCGGGTCGACAGCGACGACGGTGCTGGTGCCGTTCTTGTGGACCTTCACGAATCCGACATCGGCGAGCTTGCGCACGTGATGGGAGACCGTCGGTTGCCCGACGCCGAGAGCCTCGGCGATCTCGCCCACGGTAATGCCCGCGGGACGGGTGGCGACATGATGCAGCAGCCGTACCCGGGTCGGGTCGGCAAGGCAGGCGAACCAGCCCGCATACGTCGTCGCGTCGGCGATCGGAAGCGCGTCCGCGCGGTGCTCGCTACGGACGACCGGCATATCCAGCAACGTCATGCATCCACTATATCGATATCCATCGATGGTTGCATTCATCGATGATCGTCGATACAGTTCCCTTCAATAAATCGATACTCGTCGATGAAAGGATCTCCGATGAACGAGTTGCCTGTGGTCGTGGTGGGTGCCGGTCCGATCGGCCTGGCCGCTGCGGCGGAATTGCGTGAGCGTGGCTCGACGCCTGTGGTGTTCGAACGCGGACAGACTGCCGGGGCGGCCGTCGGCGAGTGGAATCACGTGCGGTTGTTCTCCCGCTGGGGTGAGCTGATCGCACCGGCGGCGCGTCGACTGCTCGACACCACGGGGTGGACCGCACCGCTCGAAGATTCCTACCCGACGGGGCGGGACTGGGCCGGGGACTACCTGGTGCCGTTGGCGAAAGCCCTCGGAGACGACATCGTGCGCCTCGGAGTCGAGGTCACCGGGATCACCCGGCGTGGTCGTGATCGCGTGGTCGATGCCGGGCGTGAGGGTGAACCGTTCACCGTGCGCGTCCGTCACGCCGACGGACGCGAAGAACGCGTGCTCGCGCGGGCGGTCATCGACGCCTCCGGCACTTGGGGCGCCCCGAATCCGCTGGGCGGGGACGGTCTGCCCGCCCTCGGTGAAGCCGCTGCCGCACAGGCGATTTCCCGCCGGGTACCCGACCTCGACGACGAGGTGGTGCGCGCCCGCTACGCCGGTGCGCACACCGTGATCGCGGGCAGTGGGCATTCGGCGCTGACCGCGCTCGTGGCGCTCGCGGGCTTGGCCGAACAGGCACCCGGCTCCCGCATCACGTGGGTCCTGCGGCGCGGTGAGGTCGGCAATACGTTCGGCGGCGGAGCGGCCGACCAGCTGCCCGCCCGCGGAGCGCTGGGCCTGCGCGCCAAGAAGGCGCTCGAGCAGGGACTGCTGGAGGTGGTGACCGGATTCCGCACCACCGCAATCGAATCCGGCGGCGACGGACGCGTCGCACTGATCTCGGAGGCGGGCGCACGCATCGAGGATGTGGACCAAGTGGTGGCCTTGACCGGGTTCCGGCCGCAGCTGTCGTGGCTGTCGGAAATCCGGCTGGGCCTGGATCCGGTATTGCAAGCCCCCGTCGAGCTGGCCCCGCTGATCGACCCGAACGTGCACTCGTGCGGCACCGTGTACCCGCACGGCGTGAAAGAACTGGCCCATCCCGAGCCGGGGTTCTACCTGGCGGGAATGAAGAGCTACGGGCGCGCGCCGACGTTCTTGGCCCTGACCGGGTACGAGCAGGTCCGCAGTATCGCCGCCGAACTGGCCGGTGACCACGAATCGGCGGCACGCGTGGAGCTGACACTGCCCGAAACCGGGGTATGCGGCGGCGCGGGGGTTTTCGACGATCCCGACACCACCGACGTCAGCGCCGATGGAGACTGCTGCGGGTTCCCGGCGCGGCAACTGATCGCACTCGGATCGGTGGGCGGCGATGACTGAACGCCTCATGATCGACATCGAGACCACGACGCGGACCGGATCGCTCACCCAGGCCGGTCTGCGCCGGGTGCTGGTGGTGCTGTGCCTGACCGAGATCACCAGCTGGGGCATCCTCTTCTACGCTTTCCCCGTGCTCGCGGTCTCCATCACCCGCGACACCGGCTGGTCGCTGTCGACGATCACCGCCGCCTTCTCCCTCGGGCAGCTGGCCGCCGCCCTGGTCGGTATTCCGGTCGGCCGCACCCTCGACCGGATCGGGCCGCGCACCGTGATGACACTGGGATCGCTGCTGGCCGTCGGTGCCATGACCGTGGTGGCCACCGCGCCGAACCTGGGCGTGTTCTTCCTCGGCTGGACGTTGGCGGGCATCGCGATGGGTGCGGTGCTCTACCCGCCCGCATTCGCCGCGCTGACTCGCTGGTGGGGCGATCAACGTCTCAAAGCGTTGATGATCCTCACCCTCGCCGCCGGACTCGCCAGTACCGTGTTCGCCCCGCTGACCGCCGCCCTCGACGCCAATAATGATTGGCGCACAACGTATCTGGTACTCGCGGCCGTGCTGGCGGTCGTGACCGTCCCGGCCCACTGGTTCGGTTTGCGCGGCCCTTGGCCGCACCCACCGGCACCGACCCACGACGCGTTCGCCGACCACACGGCGGTCGCTCGTAGCCGCGCCTTCGGCATGCTCGTGATCACCCTGTGCCTGGCGGCGTTCACCACCGCCGCGGCGGTATTCAATCTCGTTCCGCTGCTTCAGGAACGCGGATTCTCACCAACCCTGGCGGCCTTGGCGCTCGGACTCGGCGGAGCCGGACAAGTGCTGGGACGCATCGCCTACCTGCCCCTCGCCGCGCGCAGCACCGTACTCACACGCACGCTCGCGATCCTCGCCGCGACAGCGGCGGCCACGGCACTGCTCGGTCTGGTAACCGGTGTGGCCGTGCTGATCATCGTCGCCATCGGTGCGGGCTTGATGCGCGGCGTCTTCACCCTGATCCAGGCCACCGCGATCACCGACCGATGGGGCGCAACCCACTACGGGCGGCTCAACGGCCTGCTCTCGGCTCCTGTGGTGATCGTGATGGCACTGGCCCCGTGGGCGGGCACCGCCCTGTCGTCCTGGACCGGCAGCTACGCCCACGCCTACCTCGTCCTCGCCGGAATCGCCGTGTTCTCCGTACTCACCGGCACGGCCGCAGGCGTGCCCACCCCGCCGCGGATCGACGCGAAGGATCTTCTGTGACAAGCGAATACGACGCCATTGTCGTCGGCGGTGGCCAATCCGGACTCGCCGCCGCACACCACCTACGCCGCGCAGGCCACACCGTGGCACTGCTGGAGGCCAGCGCCGAACCCGTCGGCTCCTGGCCGCACTACTACGACAGCCTCACGCTCTTCTCACCCGCCAAATACAGTTCCCTACCTGGACTTTCGTTCCCCGGCGCAGCAGACCGCTACCCCCACCGAGACGAAGTCATCGACTACCTACGCACCTACGCCCAAACCCTCGACGCCGACATCCACACCGGCCAACACGTCGACACCGTCGACTACATCGCCGACCGATTCACAGTGCACACCAGCACCGGCGAAAACTTCACCGCGCCACGCCTGGTCGCCGCCACCGGAACCTTCGGCGCACCCCGCATCCCGCCCTTGCTCGGGCAAGACCGCTTCAACGGGCGAATCATCCACGCCAGCAGCTACCGCGCACCCGCCGATTTCGCTGGCCAGCACGTCATCGTGGTCGGCGCCGGAAACTCCGCCGTACAGATCGCCGCCGAACTCGCCGACCACGCCACCGTGACACTGGCCAGCCGAGGGCCGGTGAAGTTCCTCCCACAACGCCCACTCGGCCGCGACGTGCACTTCTGGTTCACCATCACCGGATTCGACACCCTCCCCATCGGTCACCTGCTGCGCACACCCCCGACACAGCCCGTCCTCGACGACGGCCGCTACCGCACCGCGATCAAGAACAAAAGACCTTATGCCAGAACAATGTTCACGACCCTCGAGCAAGACAACGCCATCTGGCCCGACAACACCCGCACCCAGGTCGACACAATCATCCTCGCCACCGGCTACACCCCGAACCTGCGATACCTGAACGCAATCGGCGCACTCACAGACACCGGAACACCACGGCACCGCAAAGGAATATCCACCACCCACCCCGGCTTGGGATACGTCGGCCTGGAATGGCAACGAACACCATCATCGAACTCCCTACGAGGCGTCGGCGCGGACGCCGCCTACATCAGCCAGAACCTCCAGGTTCCAACACGTTCCGAGCCACGACCTCCAGCGCCCCATTCTTCGATCAGATCGAGCGTCACGTCCGCGCCCTGCTCGACGAGCTGAACGGCTGAACTCAGCTCAGTCGCGGCACTCGCAGTCGTGTCCTTCGCCCACCTCGCCGCGAGCCATGACAGACGGTGCGGGGCAGCAGGTTTCGCCATGCCAGGCGTTGACACCCTCCTCGACCGCGATGGCGGCGATCGCCAGTGCCGCGATCGGGTCGGCCCACGACCAGCCGAACAGGCTGTTGAGCAGCAGGCCGACCAGCAGCACCGCTGACAGGTAGGTGCACAGCAGCGTCTGCTTGGAATCGGCGACCGCCGATGCGGATCCGAGCTCGCGGCCGGCGCGGCGTTGTGCCCACGACAGTACCGGCATGATCACCAGGCTGGCTGCGGCCAAAGCGATGCCGATCGGGGAATGCTCGGCCTCGCCCGCACCCAGCAAGGAGCGGATCGAGTCAACGATGACATAGGCGGCGAGGGCGAAGAAGGAGACGGCTATGACCCGTAGTGTGATCTTCTCCCGCGCTTCGGGATCGCGACCGGAGAACTGCCAAGCGACCGCCGCCGCAGAGGACACCTCGATCACCGAGTCCAGGCCGAATCCGATCAGCGCGGTCGAGGAGACACGCGCTCCTTCGGATAGCGCGATGATCGCCTCGAGCACGTTGTACGAGATGGTCGCGGTGACGAACCAGCGAATCCGGCTTGCCAGCACGGCCTTTCGGTCGGGTGACGGTATCGGCGGTGCAGCAGTCGGCAACGACGGCATACCCAGCGGCTGCGACATCAGCAGCACCCTTCGGAGTCGGCATCCGGGCAGCAGGCCGGGTCGACCGCCAGCACCAGACCCAGCAGATCCTCGAGCGCCCGCGCGATGCGCGTATCGGCCAGTTCGTAGCGGCTGCGCCTGCCCTCGGGAACGGCGACGACGAGCCCGCAACCCCGAAGGCAGGCAAGGTGATTGGACAGGATTTGCCGCGACACCCCGATCTGCTCGGCCAGGTCTGACGGGTAGGCGGAAGCCGTACGCAGGCTCAACAGAATGCGCGTGCGCGTGGGGTCGGACAGCGCGTGACCGAACCGGGCCAGCGCATCGGTGTGCAGCGAAGTTCCCACACATAGATGATACAGAATTAGCTGTATTCATCCAGATCTGAACTGTTCTAGCCGGTGACCGGGCTTCGGATTCAGGTCAGGTCCCGGACGGGCAGCTGATTCACCCGCATGTGTGGCGGATCGTCTAGACTCCTATACACAGCTACCGGTCCGGGATGATCTGTCCCCGATACGGACGCGGCGTGTGAATTCGCGTCACCGCTTTCTCCTCTCTGTTTCCTCTGTTTCGGATGAAACTCATACGGCAAGGAGCGGAACATGACTGCACGATCCACGACGATCAGCGAGCCGACTCTGCAAGACAAGATCACATACCAGCTGTGCGAGTACGCGAATCTGGTCAACAGCATCAGCAAAGAAGACGGCGACCTGGAGGGCACGCTCTATCAGAAGATCCAGCAGTATCTCGACACCAACCAGGAGGTCATCGGGGGGTGGGAGATCGTCTGGGGTCCGGGGGTCGCGCTGTTCGACACCGACTTGTACGCGGTCAACGCCCTGTACATGGTTCGAAGCAAAGACGATACCTCCCGGTACGTGATCGCCGTGGCCGGCAGCACCAACGCACTGTTCGACTGGCTCGTCGAGGACGCCTTCATTAGCCAGATACCGTGGTTCTTGAACGAGTCCGCCCGCCACACGATCGGCACGGCCATCGGGGTGAACATCCTCAAAGATATTAAACCCTCCGGCGACCGTCCCGGTGCCGGTCACACCTTGCCCGAGTTCCTGAGCAAGCTCGGCGACAAGGCTATCGACCTGACCGTCACCGGCCACAGCCTCGGCGGTGCCCTGTCACCCACGCTTGCCCTGTTCCTGCGCGACACCCAGTTGGTATGGGACTTTTTCCAGAAAGCCAAGATCAGCGTGCTCTCGACCGCCGGACCGAGTTTCTGCAATCAGGAATTCGTCGACTACACCACCGATCGCCTGCAACGGGTGCAGCGCTACGCCAACGACCTCGACATCGTCCCGCGCATGTGGAACCCGCCCGACATCGACTCCGCCGCGGCTCTCTACTCCACGAACAACCAGCCTGCTCCCGATGGTATGAAGTTTATGTTCGTCATGCTCGAGGTGCTGGCATCCGTGTCGGGCCACTATGCACACTTCGACCCCACCGGCGGCGTGTTCCAGGGCACGTTCAACCAAGCGATAAATCAAACGCAAGGCTCAAAGCCAGACGATTTGTACTGGCAACAGGTCGGGTACCAGCACCTGGGCGGCTACCATCAGTTCTTCGAAATCAAAGGCGTGCAGTGGCCGCAGGGCGTCGTAGCCCTCCCGCCGGTCGGCGCCGACACCGTGATGGGCCGCATCCTGGCCTCGGCCGGTGGACCGCTCGGCGACGGTGCCAGGAAGGTACTAGCGAACCGTCGGCCGGTAACCGTCCCGATCAACGGACAGCCCGTGGAGCTGCCCACCGACCACAACAGCCCCGAAGCCAAGAAACTCGTGGACCGCGTCACCGCCGAGTTCGCCCCCACCTCCGCATGAACTGATGCCCGGGGCTCCGCACTCGGTGGCACGTGAGCTTCGATCCGATACAGCGCGAAAAGCGTTCCAACGGCGCAGGACGTGGCGGTCGATTCCGGCGACAACAGATCAGTCGACGAGGTCCAGCGTCGGCCTGGCAGTCGGCCGCCACGACTAGTCGACCTCCACATCCCGTACCCGATATACATAGGTGCACTGACCGCGCGAACAGTAGGCCGGAACACCTTCTCCACCAGTGCTGGTGCGAGAGATGTTGCGCGAGATGCTGTTCCGTGACCAGCTCGAGCCCGGCCACATGTGCGTGCGCTCGCGGTGCGCGCTGGATTGATCACCGCCCCACAAACGGTGTTGCGTTCGAACCGCTTGCGCCAGTGTCCACCGACGGTCGTGAGGTGCCGTACCGAGCGGCGACCTCCCCGATCGGGGAGCCACCCAGCACCTCGCACACCGCCTGATACCGATACGCCGGCGATACCACGTTCGGCCCGACCGGGCCAGGTCGTTGGGGCCGGCATTGCCGGGATCTGCGGGCTCCGGGCGGGTGTTCCTCCCATATCTTTTCGGCTGCCTGGCGTTCCATCAGCGTAGGAGGACCGGAGTGGCGTCGATTCCGGATCAGTACTTGACGTAGATCACAACTTGATGTTGAGTTCAGTTTCAAGTCGCACGGCGAATGGCGAATTGTCCGCACAACATGGTCGGAGCTCGAATCCGAACCAGGACATCATGATTGAGGGAACCCGCATGGCCCCACTTCTGACTGTGGAAGATCTGTCGCTCAGGCTTCCGGTCGCGGGACAGCTTCTTCGCGAGGTCGGTTTCGAACTCGACGCTGGCGAGGTCGTCGGCCTGGTCGGCGAGAGCGGAAGCGGAAAGACCCTCACCGGCCTGGGTATCCTCGGCCTCTACCCGCCAGGAGCCGAGGTCGCGGGACGCATCGTCTTCGATGGCGACGACCTTCTGCGGGCATCTCCGGACCGGCTGCGGGCTGTGCGGGGTCGTGATCTCAGCATGATCTTTCAAGAACCCAGGTCCTCGCTGAATCCCGTACTGACCATCGGTCGGCAGATCTCCCACGTGCTTCGGGCGCATCAGCGGATCACCTCGCGTCAGGCTTCGGCCCGGGCGGTCGAGCTGCTCGGCAGAGTCGGCCTACCCGGTCCCGATCGGTTGCTCCATGCCTTCCCGCACGAGCTGTCCGGTGGCATGTGCCAAAGGGTCATGATCGCCATGGCGCTGGCGTGTGGGCCGAGGCTGCTGATCGCGGATGAACCGACCACGGCCCTCGATGTCACCATTCAGGCGCAGATCATCGAACTGCTTCGAATGCTCGCCGATGAAGACGGACTGTCGATCCTGCTCATCAGCCACGACCTCGGTGTGGTCGCCGACCTGTGCGACCGCGTCATCACCATGTACGCGGGCGAAGTGGTCAACGTCGCATCGCGAGACGACCTGCTGCACAGCCCGACTCACCCGTACTCGCAGAACCTCTTGCAGGCAACCGCATTGGAAATGCGGATCGACAAGTCCGCGCCCGCACGCGAGCTGGCTCCCAACCGCGAGGGATGCGCCTATCAACCGCGCTGCGCCTACGCGGTCGATCGCTGTCGCACAACACACCCCGAGCTGGTCTTCTCCGGCCGATCAGCGACGCGCTGTCTGCGCGGTTCCGAACTGGATCTCGATGGGTTGGTGGCTTGATGGTCGAGAGTCTCCTCGAAGTCCGCAACTTGGTTGTGGCGTACCGCCGCGGTGCCGATCGGCTGCTTGCCGTCGACGATGTCAGCTTCTCTCTCGACAAAGGCGAGACGCTCGCCATAATCGGAGAGTCCGGGTCCGGGAAGTCGTCGTTGGCTCATGCACTCGCCGGGCTCGTAAAACCTACTGCCGGAACGATTCACCGTGATTCATCGGTGGGTCGGCGCGCCGGCGGATCGTCGCACGTGATCTTTCAAGATCCGCGTTCTGCCCTCAATACCCGTATCCCGGTCTGGCAGTGCGTCGCCGAAGTCATGGCGCCCGAGCGGCTGCGTATTCCGCGATCACTGCGACCTGCGGCCGTCGAGCTGCTACGGCGTGTCGGGCTCGGCGACGATCTCGCGGATCGAAGACCGGCTCAGCTCTCTGGAGGACAGCGGCAACGCGTCACCATAGCCCGCGCCATCGCATCCCGCGCGGACCTGATTCTGTGCGACGAACCTGTCGCGTCCTTGGATATGTCGCTGCAATCCGATGTTCTCCGGCTTCTCGCCGAATTGCGTGACGAGCATCGATTGACCTACCTGTTCATCTCCCACGACCTGAGTTCGGTAGCCAAGATCGCGGATCGGGTCGGCGTCATGTACATGGGGCAACTGGTGGAGATCGGTTCCACTGCAGCGATTCTGGAGTCTCCCGCGCATCCCTATACGCAGGCGTTGCTCGCAGCCGTACCCCGATTGACGCTCGTACGTCGTGACCGACGCCGGGTTCTCCTTCAGGGCGAGATTTCCGAGCGCGGAAAACCGCCGTCCGGCTGTCGATTTCGTACTCGATGCCCGTTGGCATCCGAGCACTGCGCGGCAGTCGCGCCCGTTTTGATGAGCGATGCGGGCGATGACCACTCGACTGCATGCCACTTCCGGGACCGAGCCATCGATGCGTGGCAGGCCGGCTCGTTGTGACACCGATAAGGAAGTAGAACCCGCATGATCCGAAAATTGACCGCCGGCGCGTTCGCGGCCACCACCGCACTCGTACTGAGCGCGTGTGGCGGTGGCTCGTCGCCCGCGCCCGCAGACCCCAATGCGGCGGTTACTGTCGCCACTCCGCAAACACCTAGCTCGTTAGATCCGTGTGCCGGAAACTCCGGCTATGACCTGACCTATCTCAAACTGCTCTATGCCCCACTAATCGATATCGATCCGAAGACTCTCAAACCTCAGCCGGGCCTGGCATCCTCGTGGGATTTCGTCGGTGCGGACAAACTGACCTTTACTGTGCAACTCCGCTCGGGCTCGACCTTTCACGACGGTTCTCCCGTCGACGCGGAGGCCGTCAAGGCGAGTATGGAGCATTGTCTCGCCACCGGGCTCGTATCGGTTCCCTCCATCAAGAGCATCGATGTCGAGGCTCCCGACACCCTGTCCATCAAACTCAGCAGCCCGACGTCCGGGATGCCGGGCTATCTGAGCAGCCGCTTGGGCTTCGTGGCCTCGCCGGCCGCATTGCGTCAGTACGGAAACGACTTCGCGAACCATCCGATCGGCGCCGGGCCGTATCAATTCGCTCGCGCGGTGCCCAACAGCGAGTACTCCTTTACCCGGTTCGCCGGTTACCGGCCGGTCAGCGGATCCGGCCCCATAGCCGCGGGTATCAATATAAAGATCATCACCAGCGACACGGCGATGACGAACGCGCTCTCATCCGGCGCCGCCGACTTTGCTTACGGGGTAAGTGAATCCGCGACTGCGGGACTCGAACGTCTCCCCGACATCACGGTGGAACGTACTCCGCAGCTCGGCTTTACCGCGGTCATGATCAACACCAAGAACAACCCCGTGAACAATCCAAAACTACGGTTGGCGATGGAATATGCTCTGGATCGTAAGGCCATTGCCAAGACTGTGCTCGACAGCGACACCGGAATGCCTGCATGGTCGCTGTATCCGCCGGGCGCTGCATTTCACGACGACGCGGCGGACAACGCCTGGCCTTACAACCCGGACAAGGCCCGGCAATTGCTCGCCGAAGCCGGGTTTCCCAACGGTGTGACGATCCGCGGTATATCCGTTGCCGCGCCGCCCTTCTCCACCGTCGCGGTGCTGGTCGCCGAGCAGTGGAAGAAGGTCGGAATCGAGGTGAATTTCACCAATGTCCCTGGTGCCCAGGCCATATCGCAGTTCGTCGCGCACAACGGCGCCGAGGTATTCAGCGTCGGATGGCCGTCGCAGTGGTCGGCGCCGCTGAACTACAGCTCATTGCTCGGATCGACGTCGTACTACCGGCAGAATGCGGAGCCGAACCCCGAGATCACCAAGTTGATCGCGCAGCTGAACGACACCTACACCGAGGCCGAGCAACTGGCGGTCGTCAAGCAGATCAACCAGATCCTGATCCAGCGAGCCGAGTTCATTCCGATCTTCCACGCGCCGGCCGTGAGCGCCTACACCAAGCGAGTCCATGGCGTCGTCCCCGCGCTCAACGGTTCGCCTGAACTGGCACATCTGGCCGTGTCATGAGGCGAATGACGGACAGCGACCTCGTGAGACTGGTGCTCAGGAGGCTCGGGCAGATGTTCCCCACCGCCTTCCTGACAACGGTGCTGACTCTGCTGCTGATTCACCTGGTCCCCGGTGGGCCCGCGGAGGCCCTGATCGGGGTGAGTAGCACCGATGTGGACCCGGCCGTCATCAACCGGCGGCTCGGTCTGGACAAGCCACTCTACGAGCAGTATTGGCACTGGCTCAGCGGAGTGGTCCGCGGAGATCTGGGTACGTCGCTGGTCAACGGTGCGCCGGTAGCCGACCAGGTGCTGCACCGGCTTCCGGTCAGCGCGGAGCTGGTCGGACTGGCATTGGTGATGTCGGCCGCGGTTGCGGTGCCCGTGGGGGTCTGGACCGCGTACCGGTCCGGTCACCGAGCCGATGGCGTGGTCCGCGCGCTCTCCGGAATAGGGCTCGCGGTGCCGGATTTCTTTCTCGCGATCGTGCTGATCGATGTGTTCGCGGTCGGTTTGCAGATGTTTCCAGCCCTTGGGTACATACCGTTCGGACAGGACCCGATCGGGAATCTGCAGCACCTGGTGCTGCCCGCGACGGCACTTGCGGCAGGTGCGGCCGCTGTTGTGGTACGGCAAGTCCGGGCCGCGATGATCGATGCGCTGTCGAGTGAATACGTGCGGACTGCTCGGGCGATGGGACTACGCGAGCGGACCGTGGTGTGGCGCTACGCGTTCCGCAATGTGCTGTCGACCCTGCTGACCGTCTACGGATTGCTCGCCATCGGCATCCTGGGCGCGACGGTAGTGCTGGAGCAGATTTTCGTGCTGCCCGGTATGAGCGGCGCCCTGATCACGGCTATCCAGACCCGCGACTACCCAATGCTGCAGGGCATCGTATTGATCTATGTCGCAATCGTTCTGGGGCTGAATCTGTTCGTGGATGTGCTGAACGGCGTACTGACGCCGCGGTTGCGAGCGGAGGCCCGCTGATGACCGCGCTGACGCTGCTCGATGAAACTCGATCGATCGATCGGCGTGGCCGTTGGTCACGCGTCGGGCTGTGGGTCTGTATCGGCATCCTCGGTGGGCTGGTCCTGATATCGATCCTGGCACCGGTGGTCGCACCGTACAGTCCGACCGATCAAGACCTGACCAGCCGATTCGCCGGCCCCAGCACCGTTCACCTGCTCGGAACCGATAGTTTTGGCCGGGATGTGCTGAGCAGACTGATCTGGGGCGGCAGGTCGTCGTTCGCGGGCGTTCTGATCGCGGTCGGTGTCGGTTCGGCACTCGGCCTGCCTTGGGGGCTCGGCGCGGGCTACGGGCCGAGCTGGTTGCGGACGGTACTGATGCGAACGGCCGACGCTCTTCTTGCCTTTCCTGCGCTGGTGCTGGCGATTGCCATCACCGGTGTTCTCGGCCCCGACCTCGTGACGGCGATGTGTTCAGTGGGTGTGGTGTTCGCACCGGTGATCGCGCGTCTGACCGCAGGCGGCGTGGCCGAGGTACGGCGTCGCGAGTACGTGCTCAGCGCACGGATGTCCGGCTGCCCTGCGCACGTAATCCTGATCCGGCATGTCCTCCCGCACGCGATCGGTCCGGTGATCATCCAGGCTGCGGTCTTCGCCGGATTGGCCTTCATCGTCGAGGCCGCACTGTCCTTCATCGGCTTGGGCATCCAGCCTCCCGCGCCGAGTTGGGGTGGCGACTTGAACAACGCCTATCAGCACATTCTGAGCGCACCGGGCCAAGCCTTGGCGCCGGGTGTACTCATTGCCGTCTCTGTGCTGGCGACCTACCGAATCGGCGATGAGTGCCGCGATCTTCTCTCCGACAGTTGAATTCGAAGGAACCCGACAGCGCATTTGCGCAGCTTCGGCCGACTACCGGTAACAATAGGAGTCGGAGGAGGCGTCGCCGCCTTCGAGGCGCACCTGGTGCACCCGCAGACCTCGAAAGTCCCCGTCGTGCGGGAAGAACGACTCGTCGATGGTCATTCCGCCGTCGGGATCGGTGTGCATCACGGCCATCCAGGCGCCAACCCCGTCCGGGTAGAACTGGTCGTCCCACGCGCCATAGAGCGAGTTGGTGACGAAGACCCGCCGCCCGTTACGGCTGATCTCGACCATCTGGGGGCCGCCGGCAAGCGGCTGTTTCGGCGCGGCCGGGTGGGCGGTGCGGCCCACGATCCCGCCTAGGCGGACCGAACCGGTCTGTTTCGGGTTGGCCGGATCGCGCACGTCGAACTGCTTCAGCTCCCCGGTACCCCAGCACGAGACGTACAGGTATGCGTCGTCGACCGACAGGTCGATGTCGCTGACCAGCGGCGGCACCGCGCCGAACGGTTTCAGCGCCGGCGGCAGCAGGTCGGGATCAGCCGGCTCGGCCGGGATGGTGATCACCTTGTCGACCGCCCACACTCCCCCATCGCGGTGCCAACGCCACACGGAGGCCGACAAATCCTCGGTCGAGATCACCACGCCGACGAACCCCCAGGTGGCGTCCGGATCGTGCGAAGGGCGCAGCTCGAGTGGCATCTGGTACTGCTCGCCGAGATCGATCCGCTGCTGGTGCCTACCGGCGGTGAGGTCCCAGAAGTGGATCGCGTGGCCGTACTTGTTGGCCAGCAACAGCTCCGGCTTCAGCCCGTCCTCGATCATGGACGGGGTGCCCCACTCGCTGCTGATCAGCGTGTTCTGGTTGAGATGCCACCAGGCGTCGTACGCGAAGTACTGCGGCCCACGGTCGGTCTCCCATTGCCGCAGCACATCGAACGTGCCGTGATCGAGCAGCGCGATCCCGCCCGGCCCGTCCGATCCGTCTGCCGCGCCGAGGCAGGTCATGAACACACCGTCCGGCCCGCAGTGCAACGTGTGCGGACGGGAGTAGCCGGCCTTGGCCGCGAGCTCGGAGCTGTCCACGATCTTGGACAGGGTGGGCTGGCGTGGGTCGGGCTGGGTGTCGAACACGTACAGGCGCGACGAGCGCAGACCCGGCACGATCAGGTACCGCCGAGCCAGCCCCTCAATGTGGTGGCCCTCATGCTTCAGTGCGCTGCTGCAGGCGTTCCAGCCGAAATGGTGCAGCTCGTTGCCCAGATGGGGTACCTCGGTCCAGCCCACCACCCGGCCGTAGGTCTCCGAACCCGGATCCACATCGATTACTGACAGCGCATCTGGCTTCTGTGCCGCGCGGTCGAACGCAACAACGTACGCGAGCCGCTCCGGTGGCGCGGCCGCCGCGGCCGCCGCGCTCCGGTAGAAGGTCGGGTCCATGTCTGAGCGATCCATTTCCAGCCTCCTTCATGTCGATAGGCGGAGACCCACGCACTTCGCCCGATCTGGCAGTTCCGAGGTGGGCGCGACCCGTGTGGTCGCGTGCCGTAATGGCGCGGGCAGGCAGTAACCAGTCTCGGCCTTTCGTCGCAGATCCACCAGCTACGGCCGGTGCGGTGGCAGAGTGCGCACCGACACCTCCTCGCCGTCATCCAGTGTGGCTGCCGCGCATTCGGCCATGCCAGGACCATCATCGATAGGTTCGGCAGCGTCCGCCGGCCCGATTACAGAGGGAGCACAAGATGACCGAATCCGGCCCCGCTGATCTCAAGGCGCGGCATCGTGCGATGTGGGCACTGGGCGACTACCCGGTAGTCGCCACCGAAGTCATCCCCGGCCTGGGCCGGCGTCTCGTCGAGGCCTGCCATATCGGCCCGGGTCAGCGCGTGCTGGACATTGCGGCCGGATCCGGGAATGCAGCGATCCCGGCCGCGGAGACCGGCGCGGACGTCATTGCGAGCGACCTTACGCCGGAGCTGTTCGACGCGGGCCGGCGTCTCGCCGCCGCCCGGGGCGTCGACCTGCAGTGGCAGCAAGCCGACGCCGAGGCATTGCCCTACGCCGATGCCGAGTTCGACGCCGTGATCTCGTGCGTAGGCATCATGTTCGCGCCGTTCCACCGGGCGGCCGCGGACGAACTGGTGCGGGTCACCAAGCCGGGCGGCACGATCGGGCTGATCAACTGGACCCCCACCGGATTCATCGGGCAGATGTTCGCCACGATGAAACCGTTCGCTCCGCCGCCCCCGCCCGGTGCGATGCCGCCCCCGATGTGGGGTGACGAGGCACATGTCCGGTCGCTCTTGGGCGATCGCGTTGCCGACCTGGAGCTGCGACGCGAAAACGCGGTCATCGATCGTTTCGCCGACGGCGCCGAGTTCCGCGACTTCTTCAAGGCCCACTACGGGCCGACGGTCGCCGTGTACAAGGCCATTGCCGCGGAACCCGACCGGATCGCGCGGTTGGACCGGGAACTCGCGGATCTCGCTTCCCGACACGATCTGGGCAACGGGCGGATGGAGTGGGAGTACCTCTTGGTCACCGCACGCCGATCCGCCTGAACTGGTCGTATGACGTGCCCGGACCATCGGAAAGCCACACGAGAGTCGGCGCAATCACGAGATCCCTACCCGACTGTGGCTTGCTCGTGCCGGAGCTGCCTGCGGCGCACCGTCGACCGCCGCGGCACTCGCGTGTCGAGCCGCGGCCAGCCGCGCGAGCGCGTCCTCGGTGAAGACCGACAACCCGAGGTCGGGGTTGTATCCGTGAATTTCCTTGACGTCGAGTTCGGCCAGGAAATACAGGATCTCCGTCGAGACCACCTGCCCCGGGACCAGCACCGGGAAGCCGGGCGGGTATGGAACGACGAAGGTGGTGGACACCAGGGTCTTCCCCTTGGCGAGCCGTCGCCCGGCGTCGCCGAGCAGGACGTGTTCGCGGTCGGACTCCTCATACCCGGCATAGAAGGCCGATCGCATGTCGCCGAACGAGCTGGCGCCGTCGGGACGGAACACGCTGTCGAACTCGCTGAAGTCGGGCAGCGCCGGCAGATACTTGGTGATCTCGTCGATCCGGCGCTGTTGCAGGGCGTGATCGGCCTTACCTGCCGCGCTCTGGCTGCGCTCGAAGTCGGTGGCCACCCGACGCAGCACGTCGAGCAGGTAGTGCACGCTCGACCAGGTGACGCCGATCGTGAAGATCAACAGCACGCTGTTGATCGAGGTCTTGTTGATCTGGATACCGAACCGGTCCATCAGGACCTTCTCCCGGAACTCGAACCCGTTCATGCCGGTCTTGCCGATGAACAGGGTGACCCGAGTCGGGTCGAGCACGAACTGATCGGAGCGCCACGCCTCGTTCCACTCTGCCAAACCACCCTGCCTGACCTGCCGGTACGAGCTGACTGCAGAGGCCCGGAACTCGTCTAGCACCAGGTCGGCCTCGTCGAGGATGCGGAACCACTTGCCGATCAGTCGGTCCTTGCGGACGCGGTGACGGAATACCAGTGCCATGTCGTAGACGTTGCGGACCAGTTGGAAGCCCTCGATGTCGACCTGCCGACGCGCCAAGTCCAACGACGCCAGGAGTTGCTGGTTCGGCGACGTCGAGGTGTGGGTCAAAAACGCCTCACCGAACGCCTCTCGGACGAGAGCTTTGAAATCCTGGTCGTGGATATGAATCATCGACGCCTGCCGAAGCGCTGACAGCGACTTGTGGGTCGAATGCGTCGCATACACGCGCACCCGAGCCCGCTCGGGGTCGGGAAGCAGCCGGTGGTTGCTCCACTCGGCGCGGTCGACTCCCTGCATCGATGCACGCCATGTGCGGTACTCCTCGGCGTATCCGGGCGAGGACAGTGTCGATTCGAGTTGCTCGGCCGCTACCATCGCGGTCCGCTGCCGAGCCCACGGCACCGCGGTCGCGAACGCGTACCACGCCTCGTCCCACAGGAAGCAGATGTCCGGCTTGATCGCCAGAACCTCTTCCATCACGCGCCGGGGGTTGTAGACGATGCCGTCGAAAGTGCAGTTGGTGAGCAGCAGCATGCGCACTCGGTCCAGTTGTCCGGCCGCCTCGAGGTCCAGCAGCGCCTTCTTGATGGTGTGCAGGGACACGGCTCCGTAGATCGCGAACGGCTCGAGCGGGTAGGCGTCCAGGTACCTCGGGTACGCCCCGGCGAGCACCAGGCCGTAGTGGTGCGACTTATGGCAGTTGCGGTCGATCAGAACGATGTCGCCCGGCCGGGTCAGGGCCTGCACAACGATCTTGTTCGCGGTGGATGTTCCGTTGGTGACGAAGTACGTCTGATCGGCACACCATGTCTTCGCGGCTTTGTCCATCGCCACCCTGATCGTGCCGTGCGGGTCCAGCAGTGAATCCAGCCCGCCGGAGGTGGACGACGTCTCGGCCATGAAGATATTGCGGCCATAGAATTCGCCCATATCCTGCAGCGACTTGGAGTTGAAGATGCTGGCGCCACGCGCGACGGGAAGGGCGTGGAATTGGCCGACCGGTGCGGCCGCATAGGCACGCAGGGCATCGAAAAACGGTGTGGCGAACCGGCTCCGGAAGCCGGCGAGCACCGTGCTGTACAGGTCGGTGACATCGTTGAGCCGATAGAACGTGCGGTCGTAGACGTCCGGCTCTTCTTCGGTCTCCGCGGCGATCGACTCGTCGGTGAGCAGATACAGGTCGATATGGGGCCGCAGCTCCCTGATCCACCCGCCACATTCAACCCAGTTCTGGGTTCGGTCGGTCACGACCACGTCATCGTTGGCGCCGAGCAACGTGGTCATCAGCGGCACCCGGTCGCTCGAGCGAAGCGGCAGGTCATGCCGGATGATCGCGGCCTGGATCTCGCCGTTCAACGCGACAGCGGTGATGGCGTCCTCGATGCTCGACACGACGAGCAGCTCGAACCGCACATCGTCGGACGGGTCGCGAAGCGCCCGCAGGCTCTCCGCCAGGCTCTCGGGAGCTTCGGGCGGGGAATCGTCGCCGAGCAGGACGGTGAAGAACTGCTGCTGTTTGGCCCGCGCCACGAGTTCCTGATCGGCCATCGGCGCGGATGTGTCGAACACAGCTGTGCGGTCGCCGTACTCGGAGAGCAGGCGCACGGCCAGCGACACCTCCTCAGTGAGCCGCACCGTTGCGAGATCGGCGAGAAATCCGCGAAACGCTGCCAGTCTCGCCGCGCCCGGGTACAGCCAGTACCGCTCGTAGGCGCCGAGACGATCGAGGAGGCGCCGCACGCGGGCGGCTACGTGAGTGGTGTCCAGCCCGGCACGGTTGACATCGGCGAGCTGACGGCACGCGTCGTCGAGCAGATTCCACGTGTCGATTCGCGAGTACGACGGGTTCGCTACCGCCGCCAGCGCGGAAACACAAAGCCCTTTCGGGCGCTCGCCGTCTCGGTGCATGTCGTCAGTTTCGCCCCTCATTCAGTGGGCGTAGTGATTTGTCGAAGACAGATCACCCTGGAACACTCATCCTGCAATATTGTCCCTCGCCGTAGATCAAATTCCTAGCGGGCGTTCCGGAAGTCGTGGCGGCGGTATCAAGGCGTTCGCGGGCGAGGCCTACGATTCCGCTGCCGAATCGCAGGACGCCAATCGTCGAGTCACGGACACCAGTCAGGATCTGACCTGTGCGGAGAAGGGTGATCCGCCGCGGGTCAGCGTGCTATTCAGCATCAACAATCTGATCGTGACTGTCGCGACATGGGGCAAGGACTGGTCGGGAGTCCCCGAGACATTCCCCGTCATCGACTCGCTGGACCTGCGAGCGGATTTGCGCACCGGTACCGAAGCGATCGCGAAAGCTGTTGCCCAACAAGCTCCGTCGGCACTGCCGACAACGATGCTTACCGAGCCCTCGTTGACCAGTAGCACCAGCACGCCCACGACTACGAAGGCCTCCGGTGGGGTGCGGGATCCCCCAGGACAGCCTGACCGTTGCAGGACTCGATGTGAAATCGCAATTCCGTGGCGAGAAGAAGACCGACAGTGCGATGTGCACCATCCCGACACGCCGCGCGATGTCCCTCGAGCGATGCGCCGGGAGTTTCGGGGTCTCTGCAGCCGAACCTCCGCTTCGCGCGGTGAGCTAGCCGATTTCGACGACTCGCGCCCAGTCCGGTGGTCTGTCCGGAACGTAATCGGGATCGCGTTCGCTCCACGAAGGGGCTCGGCGGAACAGGCCCACGACTGTGCGGCAGGACGGCTTGGTCTCGGGCCAGGGCGTCTGACCGTCGGTGAGGACCACGACGACGTCCGGGCGGGGTTGGGCGCGAAGGGCTTTGGCGAAGCCTGTGCGTAGGTCGGTTCCACCACCGCCCACCAGCGGTATGCCCTCGGCCGCGCACAGCGGGTGCGCGATCCGGGCGGCCGCATCGCAGGACACCACGGTGACCATGTCGCGGCGGCCGCCCGCCGCGCGGCAGATGGCGGTCACTTCGAGTAGGGCGCTGCCGAGTTCGGCGTCGCTGACCGAACCGGAGGTATCGATGATCACGCTGACACGAGGTGGCGTGCGCTGCAAGCTCGGCAGGATGACACCGGGCACACCGGCCGAGCGTCGCGCGGGCCGGCCATAGGTGTAGTCCTCGCCGACCCCGGGCGCGGAGACGGCCGAGCGTATTGCCGCGCCGAGCAGGTCGCGCCACGGCTGCGGTGGATGGAATGCTTCCTGCGCCCAGCGCCGCCATCCTTCGGGCACGTTGCCCGGGCGGCCGATGATGCCCTGCGCCACCCGGAAGCGCACGCCGTCGCGTTCCTGTTCGCTGAGGCCGTCCGCGCCGAGCGGCCCCAGCTCCCATTCGCGTTCCAGGCCGTCGGCGCCGCTGCCGCAATCGAGCCACGCCATGCCCGGCGTGTAGGTTCCGAATCGGAACTCCCGGAGGTACTCCTCCATGAGTTTGCCTGCGGGCAAGTCGATGTCAGCGGGCAGGATCGCGCCCTCCGGGCGGAGGAGTCCGTCGCCGAAGATGTCGTCGTTGATCTCGAAATCTGCGGCGATATTCATGCGCAGCCGTTCCCCAGGGCCGCTCAGCTCGTGCTCGCGGGCGAAGCGCTCACTGCGGCCATGATGGTCGCGCAGCAGGTGCGAGACCTCGTGCACCAAGACCCCGGCCAATTCCTCGACGGGCATGCTGTCCACGAACGCGGGCGAAACGTAACAGCGCCAGTACCGGTCCACACCCATGGTCGGGACGCGCCGCGATTCGACCATGTGCAGAGCGAAAAGGGCGGTTGCCAGGTAAGGCCGGACTCGGACGGCGTACAGCCGGGCGGCGAAGAGCTTTTCCAGATCCAGTTTCTGAACCGCGGCCGGCGTCGTCATCGGCCCGCCCGCACGAGTTCGGCGGCGCGGTCCGCGCGCTGCGATACCGATACCACGCCCGCCAGCTTCTCGATCGATGTCGGCACCTCCCAATTGCCCTGGCGCAGTGCGGCGAGCGTGGTCGCGGGGACGACCACCAGATCCGGCGCGCCGGTTTCGATCGCCCTGACCAGCAGCACCCACGCCGCATCCCAGCGGGATCGCTCCGGGCGCTTACGCACCGCCGCGACCACACCGTCGAGCGCGGCTTGGCGCAGATCCCCGCGCTCGGGCAGCTCCGCGCCCGCCGGATCGGCCAGCAGCGTCTCGGGGTCCGGGAGGTCCATCCGGTCCAGGCTGGTCAGCAGCTCGAAACCCGGGCCATCCCCGACCGCGCCCCGGACCAACAGCGACAGCACATCCCTGGAAGACCCCGCGGCGGTGGCGAATGCGATCAGCCGCAGCGTCATCTCCCAACTGCGCGGCGAAGCCCAGGCGCCACCCCGGCGCGCTTCACTGCTCGGCATCTGATGCACGAGCTTCGGGCGCGCCGCGAGCAGCACGCACACCGCGCGACGCGCGAATGCCACTGCCTCCGTGAGCTTTTCCGGGTCGAGCTGCGGCAGTGTCGCGCGCGGCCAGGTGCCGCCGAGACCCCGCACGACCACATCGTGATCGTGCACCCATTGCAGGTGCACGAACCGATTAGCCAGCGGCGGGCTCAGCTCCCAGCCATCGGCCGCCGACGAGCGCGGATTTGCTGCCGCCACGATCCGGACGCCGGGCGGCAGCTTCAGTGCGCCGATCCGCCGCTCCAGCACGAGCCGCAGCAGGGCAGCCTGCACGGCGGGCGGCGCGGTGGACAGCTCGTCGAGGAACAGCAGCCCCCGGCCCGCCCGGACCAATCGCACCGCCCAGTCCGGTGGCGCCATCGGAACACCGTGCTCCGACGGGTCGTCGCCGATGATCGGCAGACCCGAAAAGTCCGACGGCTCATGCACGCTCGCGATCACCGTGGTCAGCGGAAGATCCAAGTTTTCGGCGAGCTGGGTCAGGGCCGCGGTCTTACCGATTCCCGGCTCACCCCACAGCAGCACCGGCAGGTCAGCGGCCACCGCCAGAGTGAGGGCCTCCAGTTGGGTGTTGGGGCGCGGTTCGGTGGTGGCCTCGCCGAGCAGTGTCAGCAGATCAGCGGCGATATCGAGCTGGGAAGCGTGATTCGCAGAGGTGTGAGTAGCGGAGGCCGTGAAAGAAGCAGACATATGAATCACCTTGTGTTGTAGGAGGATTACGGTGCGAAGTAGTCGCGGACTGTTAGGCGGTCGTGCCGCGCGGCTGTGCGCAGTAGTCGCAAGATCGGAAGCAGTCGCCTCGCGCCGGAGCGCACTGCTCTGGCAGGGTTAGTAGCTCGTCGCGTTGCGCGGGTGCGCCCGGCGATCTCGGGGACGACGAGCGCCGGGGTAGCTGGGGGCGAGTTGCGATTCGGACAGGCCGGATCGATAGAGCCCGTAGGTGATTCGCTGTTGCGCGGTGGCTGTCAGTTCGTCCCGGAGAGTGCCCTCGCGCAGGATCGCTTCCGGTCCGAGCAGGCCTTCGACGACGCAGATTGCGCCGGCGACATCGCCATGTGCGAGACGTTCGCGAACGCCGGTGAGGCAGTCCGGTTGACGATGTGCCTGATCGATGGCCTGCAGACAGGGCAGCGGGGTGCCGGTCAAGGCGGCCAGGATTTCCTCGCGCCGGATCTCGCCCGGGTCGTGGTCCAGCGCGGACAGCGCACCGTCGACCAAGCCGATTCGATGTTGCTCCCCGCCGCATTCGACCAGGTGTGTTCGCTCCGCTGGGATTAGCCCCCAGACGGATTCGCTCGGCGAATAATCCGGCACCAGCGCCGCGGCGACCAGCGGATGCAGTCGATCGAGCGAGATCACGCCGGTGCGAAGCAGTTCCAGGTCGGGTGGTCGCCAGATCGCGGCGTCGGGCAGCACCGGAAGCGCGGAGACAGCTCCGGCCGGATATGCCGCCGCGATCCGCAAGCCAGCAGGCCCCAGTTCGGCAATCACCCGTTGCCGGGCACCTAACCGCACCAGGAACGTATTCTCCTGCCGCCCTTCGGAATCGAGCAGGATTCGCGCCTCGGCGCCCCAGCGATCAACGGCGTAGCCGCGATCGGGCGGCACCATTTCGAGCAGAGCCGGGTCCAGCGCCGCGCGGTCGGCGCCCGGTTCGGCTCCAGACCGTACCCTCAGCTCATCGGCCCTGCGCGCATCCCAGAGGTGACGGTGCAGGTCCATCCGGAAACGCCGGTCCGGCCGGGGATGCGGATGCAAGCCGGTTGCGGTGCCGGGCCCATCCCACAGCGCGAGGCCGACCCGCTGCCCGGCATCCGCCCAAGCCGGCGCGGTACGGACCACCAGATGCACGAAACCGGCTCTGCCACAAGGGTAACGAGCGAGCGTGATGGTCAATCCCGGCCGGAGCAGACCATCCGGAGCGACCCTCGGCAGGTGCCAGCGCAGCAGATCCGGGGCCAAATGCCGGAGATCGGACCGGATCTCGGCCGCCAACTCGCGGCCGTAAGCCCTTGCCATAGAACGTAAATCGATATCGACATCGAAACCGGCGGCCGCACAGGCCCCGGCCCAATCCCCGGCGCGACGCCGAGCGGTAGCGGTCTCGATCATGGAGGGCGGCACGGCAAATTCACGCACGCGCGGCCAGAAGGAAGGGCGGGAATCATCCGCATTCGTCTTCGCAGTGAGCATCAGCACTCACCTTTGACGAACGGGACCCCCAATCTGCGATCACAAGGAATCATCATCGCGTCGATCATAGAGTGCACCGCCGGAACTCGCCAAACACGGGCCGGGAACCGACCTCGCGACGCCCGTCGTCGGACCGGCTTCGCATCTTCCAACCATGAAATACGCTGCTCCACTCCGTGTGCGGCATGGAAGATCTGTCGATGCCCGAGCCGCTGGTCAGGTTGGCACGGCAATGAGATATGCGGTGCCGAGGGGCAGGGTTCATGCCTGCGGCTGACTCAGCGGGCAGTCGCCAACCATGCGCGTGGTGAGCATCCCACTCTTTGCGTGAACGCCCGCGAGAACGCCGGAGGGGTGGCGTACCCGAGTTCCGCGGCCGTGCGGGCAACTGAGGCGCCGGCGCGAAGCCGGTCCTGGGCGACCGTGATCCGCCACCCGGTCAGGTACTCGGCGGGGGGCTGCCCCACCATCTCCTTGAACCGGGCGGCGAAGGAACTGCGGGACATGCGCGCTTCGCGCGCCATCGTGGCGAGCGTCCAGGGCCGCCCAGGCGACTCGTGGATGGCGACGAGTGCGCGGGCGAGGCTTGGGCTTCGTTCGGTGCTTTCGGCGGCGGTTCCCTCGGGCCGGCGCTCAGCGAGCAGATCGCCGTGGCCGTCGCCAACCGAAACTCCTGCGAGTACTGTCTGGCCGCGCATACCGCTCTCGGACGCAAGGCCGGGGTGAGCCGTGCGGCGTTGGAAGCCGCGCAGACGGGCCAGTCCGATGACCCTCGGACAGCGGCAATCCTGGGCTTCGCGCTGAAGCTGGTGGAAGAGCGCGGCCAGGTCACGGCAGAGGACGTGCAGGCTCTGCGGGACCGGGGCTGGAGCAATGAGCACATCGTCGAGGTCATCGGGCAGGTCGCGCTGAACCTGTTCACCAATTACATCAACGTCGCCCTCGCAGTCCCGGTCGACTTCCCCATGGTGGGTCTGCGGCAGGCCGTCTGATGTTCCATAGGCGCCGACGCCGACCGAATGCTCTCATCCCGCCGACGCCATGGCATGGATGGCAGCCCTGACCATCGCGGCGATCGGCTCGACGTGGCAACCAGCGGCGCCGAGCTCGTAGATCGGACCGCGGCGGGCGCGCATCTACTCGGACGTGCGCCCGCCGTGCCGCGTTGGTTGCGCCGGTAACACCCGAGGGTGGTGAAGCGGCGCATCAGCGCGTGGTCGACCGGCTGCCTTCCGGCGATGAACCGGTCATCCCGCCGCATACCGCATCCCGCGTTGATCTTCTCAGCGATGGGGAGGTGGTAATTTTCGAGGCGGCTGACTCGACAGCGTTTGACCGGCCCTTGATCAAGATCAGGAGGGATCGAGTGTCGGAGTCCGAACTCGTGCCGGTGAGGAAGCCCGGGCTGGTTTCGGTGATCATTCCTGTGTTCAATGCTCTCCCGTTGCTCGACGAACAACTGGAAGGTCTTGCCGCGCAGGACTATTCGGAGCCATTCGAGGTGATCCTCAGCGACAACGGCTCCACCGATGGTTTGCCTGAGCATCTCGAGGGACACCCGCTGGCCGAGCGGCTGCGTTTGCGCCGTGTCGACAGTTCCGATGGCGCTGGTGCGCCGCACGCCCGCAATGTCGGTGCCGCAGCCGCAGATGGCGATTTCCTGGCTTTCACCGATCAGGACGATCGGGTCCATCCGGGATGGCTGAGCGCACTGGTCGAGGCTGCCGCGAACTACGACGCGGTCGGCGGTCCGATCGAGGTCGTCTCCTTGAACAGCCCGAAGGTGGCCAAATGGCGACCATCGCCGCCACCGGAGGGACGCTTCCCCTCACATTATTTGTACTGGGCCCACGGCAACAACATAAGCATGTGGCGGACCACCTTCGAGAAGGTTGGTGGATTCGACGAGGCCATGCTCTGCGGTGACGACCTCGACATATCGTGGACGATTCAGGAAGCCGGCATGACGCTCGGGCACGCACCGGGCGCCATGGTGGCTTATCGGCTGCGGCCGACACTGCGGGAGACATGGCATCAGTCCGTCGGCTATGGCCGCACTCAAGTCGACGTATACGCGAAACATCGACCGAACGGCTGCCCGCCATATCCATTGCGCGCGACATTGGTAACTGTCGCGGTCGTGCTGTTCTGTAACCCAGCTTTCGTATTCATGCGCAGATGGGTGCCATCCGGACTGTGGATGCTGCACACCGGAGTGCTGGCGGGCCGTATCCGAGGGTCCTTGCGGCTGCGCACTTTCGATTACCTGTAGTGCCACGCGAATGCTCTGGTCGCGACACCGGTGCGGATCCGGGTCGTGCGGCAGTGGCTGCACGTGCGGATCCCGCCGGGGTTTTCACATTGAACAAGGTTCCTTGGAGAATATCGGATGTCGTTGTCACGTCGAGGGTTTATGGCAGCGGCCACGTTGGGCGCTGCCGCGAGTGCGACCGGTGGGTTCGCGGCGCACGCCGAACCGCATGCGGTGGCGCCCGGTGAGCTGGACTATCAGCGGCTGACCCTACGGGGATATAACCGGCGCTTCGTGGCGCAGCCGAAGCGGATTCACATCCCTTCGGACACTGGCGAGTTGCAGGAGGCGGTGGCGCGGTCGGTGCGGGATGATCTGCGGATCGCGATCCGCTCGGGTGGGCACTGCTTCGACGATTTCGTCGACGGTGCCGACACACGAAGTCTGATCGATCTACAGCGGCTGAACACTGTCGGTTGGGACGAGCAGCACAACGCGTTCTCGATCGGTGCGGGCGCGGATCTGGACTCCGTCTACCGGGGGCTGTCCCGGTGGGGTGTGACAATTCCCGGCGGCATATGCCGAGCCGTCGGTGTGGGCGGCCATATCAGTGGCGGGGGCTACGGACCTCTGTCGAGGCAGTACGGGCTGGTCGCCGACCACTTGTACGGGGTGGAGATCGTCACAGTCGACGCGCGGGGAGAGTCCTCGCTGGTAGTCGCGACGAAAGATGGCCCGCATCGGGATCTGTGGTGGGCTAACACCGGTGGCGGAGGCGGCAATTTCGGCGTGGTGTCCCGATTTCTGTTGCGCTCACCGGATTCCGACGGGACCGATCCGACGCTTGCGCTCCCACGCCGGCCCGACAGTGTGCTCGTCGGGCGGCTGTTGCTGCCAATGCCGATGGTCACCGAGGAATCCTTCGTGCGGTTTCTCGGCAACTACCTCGACTTCCACGCCCGATATCGCGAACCCGCGAACCGATTCGCCGGGTTGTACGCGCGGCTCATCTTTCGGCCACTCATCGAAGGCTTCGCCGACCTGCTGATCTTCTCCTACGGAGAGGCGCGCGACGCCGATTCCCAACTCGACGAATTCCTCGCCACGGTCACCGACGGGGTCAGGTCCGCACCCGTATTGCTGCCACCCACCCGGCTCAGCTATGCCGACAGCATCGAGCAGTATTACGCGCCGCCGACAAACCCGGCTCGGGTGAAGATCAAGGCCGCCATGCTGCGCCAACCGTATTCACCCGAGCAGCTACGAATCCTCTACCGCGCGCTCGTCGGCCTGACCGTGAACGGTGAATCCTTCGTGGAGTTCGCACCATTCGGCGGTGCGATCAACGCCACCGCACCCGGCGCCACCGCCATGCCCGCCCGAGATTCATTCATGAAGATGCTCATCCATGCCACCTGGCGAGATCCCAGCGACGACGACCGGTTCATCTCCTGGGCACGAACCACCTACGGAAATATCTACGCCGACACCGGCGCAGCCCCGGTCCCCGACGACCGAAACGGCGGCAGCTACATCAACTACCCGGATCCTGACCTCGCGGACCCCGTATGGAATACGTCGACCGCACCCTGGCACGCCCTCTACTACGGAGACAACTACGCGCGGCTCCAGCGCGTCAAAGCCGAGTGGGACCCCAAAAACCTATTCCGCCACAGGCTTTCGATCGAACCTCGATGAACACTGGCCGCCGATTCGGGTTCAGCGGGCGAGGTATTTCGCGATGACCTCGCCGGATTCGCTGATCGCGCCGATGTGCCCATCGGGCCGGACGAGTACGTAGGTGCCGTCCGCCACGTCGTAGCCGTCGCAGGCCGCCATCGGCAGCACCGGAACGCCGAGATCCAGCGCCGGTGCGCCGAAGGCCAGCATCGTGGAGTGCGGTCCGCGGAAGGCGTCGAAAAGCCTTGCACCCGAGAGTGATACACCGTCAGGCGCTCGGTCACCGGCACGCAATGTGTTCGGCTCGGTGCGGTCGTCGACCGCGAGCGGACCGTGGCGGTAGCTGATGTCGAGCTGGTGAATGGCCGAGCCCGTGCCGCCGCGGAAGTCCTGGCGGTGCAGCGCGGTACTGAGTCCGAGTACGTTCGCGGCGACCGGCATCCGTTCGGCCGCATAGGTGTCCAGCAGGTCCGGGTCGGCCCCGGCGTACACGGCGGCCAGCTTCCAGCCCAGGTTGTAGGCGTCCTGCACGCCGGTGTTCAAGCCCTGTCCGCCCGCCGACGAATGCACGTGGGCGGCATCGCCGGCCAGCAGTACGCGGCCCACCCGATAGTTGTCGACCATGCGCACGTTCACTCGGTACAGCGAGATCCAGCGCAGGTCGTGCAGGTGAATGTCGGTGCGGCCGGACCGATCCAGGCACAGCTGCCGCACCGCGTCAAGGGTGAGTTCGGGCACCTCGTCGGCGGGCATGGACGCGACGAACTGGTAGTAGTCGCTGTCCGGCAGATTCCAGAGTGAGAAACGCTGGCCCACATCGCCATTGCCGGTGAGGATGTGGCAGAACCGGCCGTCCAGGCCGTCGGCGCGGACATCGCCGATAAGGGTGCGTTCGGTTTCGAACGCGTCACCCTCGAATCCGATATCGAGCGCTTTGCGGACGGTGCTGTGCCCACCGTCCGCGGCGACCAGATAGTCGGCGGTCAGATCGCCGTGCGCGGTCTGTGCGGTGACACCGGTGGAATCCTGTGTGACACCGAGGATCTCGGTATTCCATTCGACCCGCCCGCCGAGTTCGAGCAGCCGGTCGTGCAGGATCTCCTCGGTCCGCCATTGCGGAATCAGCCACGTGTCCGGATACGGCACCGCCGCGGATGCCGAAAGTGCTGGGATGCCCAGCATTTCGGCGACGCCGCGCTCCCATACCACCTCGCTGCCCTGGTAGAGGCGGAATTTCGGGAACGGCTCGCCGCCGACCAGCACGGCCTCGATCACGCCGAGGTCGTCGAAGACCTCGAGGGTGCGCGGTTGCAGGCCCTTGGCGCGAGAGCCGGGAAACACCCCGGCGGCCTTGTCGACGATCCGGCAGGGCACGCCATTGCGGGCCAGGTCGCAGGCCAGGGTGAGTCCGGTCGGCCCGGCGCCGACGATCAAGACGGTCATGATGCGGTTCCTTCGCGATGGAGCAGGACGAGCAGGACGTCGTCGACGAGACGATTGGTGAAGGCCTCGTCGAACGCGGCGCCGATCTGCATCTGGCGCATGATCATTGCCTCTGCCACGTCGTGGATGAGTTCGGTATCGGTGTGCGCGGGCAGCTCGCCGCGGTCGATCGCGCGGTGTAGCGCGTCATGGAACGGAGACAGTTCCTCGTTGTCGATGTGGGCGCGCAGTGCGGCCGCCAGCTCGGCATCGTGGCGCATGGCCGCGACCAGCTCTCCGATCATGGACAGGTATTGCTCGGATGACTTGGCGCACAGCGTTTCCAGTACCGCGACCAGATCACCGCGCAGGCTGCCGGTGTCCGGAATCTCGGCGTTCTGCTGCGCGTCGTAGGCGTCCAGGGCGGCCTTGACCAGGTCGGCCTTGCCGCGCCAGCGGCGATAGATGGTGGCCTTGCTGGCATTCGCGCGGGCGGCCACCGCATCCATGGTGAGCGCGGCGTAACCGTGCTCGGCGAGCAGGTCGAGCGTGGCATCCAGGATGGCGTCGACTCGCGGTTGTCCTCGAACCATGCCACGAAGTGTACGGTACTGTTTCGTACACTTCAAGTTGAAGTGTACGAAACCGTTTCGTACACTTTGGGAAGTTCGTGACAACGGTGTCGTGACGCCGGTCCAGTCGTCCGACGCTGCCCCAACTGTCCAGGAGGCGATCGAAATGCCCAGCGCCAGAGCTCATCTGCTGTCATTCGCGGTGCGGATGCTGCGCGTCCGCCGTGCCCTCGACGGAGCCGAACGCATTCAGCGCTCCATCGCCGCGGACCGGAAGAATGGTCCGGCCACACCATCGGCCCAACTGCGGGCGCGGCTGTCCTTTCGGGAGGAAATGTTCGACGGGTTCGACGTCTACACCGTCGGCCCGCGCACCGGCCAACCCCGACGACAGGTGCTCTACCTGCACGGAGGTGGCTGGGCGCGCCCGATCACCGACCCACACTGGGGCATGATCGCGAAACTGGTCGACCTGCTGGACTGCTCGGTCACCGTGCCGATGTATCCGCTGGCGCCCGAGCACACCGCCCGCGAAACCTTCGCCTGGCTGTTGTCCCGGTATGCCGACCAGGCATCCGACAAAAACCTGATCCTCATGGGCGATTCCTCCGGCGGCAACCTGGCGCTGTCGCTGGCGATGCAGGCCCGCGCCAACGGACTCCCCCGACCGGCTCGGCTGGTACTGCTCTCACCGCTGTTGGACGCGACCGGCAGCGATCCGGCGATCGCCGAACTCGACCGGATCGACCCGATCGTTCCCGCCCGTGGGCTGCGGGTGCTGACCCGCATGTTCGCCGGCGACGTCGACCTGCACGATCCGATGGTCAGCCCGCTGTTCGGGACGCTGGCGGGCCTGCCGCCCATCGCGGTCTTCACCGGAACCCGCGAAATCCTCAATGCCGACGCTCATCGGCTGCGGCGCAAGGCCGCCCAGTCGGGCTTTCCGTTGAGCTGGCACGAGTATCCGGGCATGCTGCACGTCTGGCCGCTGTTTCCGATCCCCGAAGCGCAGCACGCGCTCGCCGAGATCGCCGCATTCGTCACCGGAGTCGGTGATGACAAGAATGCGGGTCTCCCGTCAGTCGAGGCAGGTTCCTGACGAGTCGCAGCCGGAGGGAGATCGATAATGTCCGGCCGGTGTGTCGGACAGGGCCTTCGACGACACCGTTCTCACACGTGGTCGACCAAACCTCTGGCACCCTCGGACACCGCGCAATGCACGCAGCAGAAGAATCGACCATCTGCCTCCACACCGTGGCCGATGATCTTGCAGTTGCAGTGCTCGCAGATGGGTGCCATACGGTGGATCGCACATTCGAAGCAGTCGAAGACATGCCGCATTCCCTGAGCCTCGACGACGATCGGCATAGCGTAATCGTTTCCGCAAACCTCGCATGCGCTCATGGAACCGTAGGCTACTCCGCGCAACCGGCACCATGTCTCGACTTTTCGGTTATATGCGCATGACCGGCCCGACCTGCGCGGTCGAGGTCATCGCCGGTTGGCCCCGACAACAGCGAGCTGCCGTCGGGGGCCGAAACTGTACGTGCTGCAGCCCGGGGTGTGGAATGGACAGTCTGCAGCAGGCGGTATCAGTCGTGTTCATCGCCAGAGCCGCTGATAAGGCATGGGCTGCAATGATTCGCGCATATCCTGATCGATTTGAATTGTTGCCAGTCCCATTTCATACACAGCCTTCGCAAAAGTGTGCGCTGCTACGGAGTCGGCCTGGTAGTGCATAGGCGGCCAACCCGGGAATTGGACTGTCACATGGCATTGCATTGCATTACTTCGGTCGTACGGCGGGCCGCCGGATCACGCTCCACACTTTCAACGGATCGATTCGTTGAATTCGGCATATTGCTGCGTTCCGGGCCGATCGCTTCCGCGGGCCAGGAGCGGCACGAGTACGGCGGCGACTGCCAGGTGCATCAGGGCGAGCATGGCTTTGGCGCTGCCAGATGCCTGGACGTACGTCAGGGGCGCGAGCGACACCAGCAACACGGTGAGGCCCAGTCGGGTCCAGGCGGTCGGGGCCCGGTCGGTGAACCGGTCCAGCCACTTCCGCGTCGCTGAGGCGAGCAGGGAGACGACGAGTGTGCTGCCGGCGACGATGGGCAGGCCGACCACCTGGACCGGCTGTCCGTTGCGCGGATCAACGCGAAGTTCGATGCCGAGGCTATAGGCTGCGGCCCACAGCAGGGCTGTGACCAGGACGGCGGCGCCGATCGCGAATGCATAACGCAGCACGCTCGGGCTGGCCTGGCGGGTGGAGGTAGTGGTCATCAGGGACTCCGCTCAGAGGTTGGGACGGTCATGCCTGGGCAGGTGCGCCGCGGCGAACAGGGGTGTGTGGGGCCACGCCGGTTTCGGCCGGGGGCTCACCGGGAGGGGTGATCGAGACGAACGGCACCGCCGGGTCGTCGTGGTCAGGGGGCACTTTGTTCATTCGCCCGTCCAGGATCGGAAGCAGCAGTCGTGAGCTGGAGTGCACTGTGTTGACGCCCGCCATGCCGATGGGGGCGTGACTGAACAGCAGCATGGGCCGGAAGTCCTTGCGATTGTCGTCACTGGTGAGGATCAGCCGGATGCGGTGCCCGCGCTGGAACCGGCGGGCGTTGGCGACCAGCGGGATGCGGTAGTCGACCGGTTCGCCCGGCGGAATTGGGATCCGCGCCCGCGCCGGGAGGACAGGCCGGCCCGTCTCACTCGCATCCTCGTCGACGTGGCGCATGCCGGCGCGCAGCCAGCCCTGGGTGATGTCGGTGGCCTCGCCGTCCGGGCCGACGTCTTGCAGGAGCAGGATCCATGCCGTGTCGGTCGCGCTGCTGGTGGCGGTGAGCCGTAGTTCGGGGTGGCCGACCATGTCGATGTCGCCGGGAAGAGGGTCGCTGGTCCAACTCAGCTGTGCGGGCATTGCGTTGGCGCCGTCGGTGGCGTAGCTGCGCTCCCCCGGCCGCTCACCGGCCGTAAGGGAGCCGTCGGCGTTAAGGGCCAGAGCGGTGTGGGTGGCCGGCGGGGGCCAGGAGTCGGCGGTGCGCCACTGTTCGGCCCCGGGCAACCAGTAGCGGATGGCGGGGCCTTCGAGAATGCCGGTGTCCCGGCCCTTGAGCCAGTGGTCGAACCAGGCCAGGGCCTCGATGTGCATGCTTTCCCATGGCCAGGGCAGGCTGTGCTCCCCGAGCATGGCCATGCGCACGTGCGGGTTGTGGGCGAGGGCGTCGCGGGCTTCGAAGAGGCCGGTCAGGTGGAGGGGGACGTTGGACCACTCCCCGCCGAGGTAAACGGGTATGTCGACGTCGGCGAGGAGTCCGGTCAGGTCACGCTCGTCCCACCACGTATCCCGGGTGGGGTGCTCGGTGGCCATTGCTTCGAGCAGGTCGTTCCATGGGTGGGCGTCGTGGCGGAAGCGGCTGACCAGCCGCAGGCCGCGGTTTGCCTGGACGCCGTCGATCTGGGTGAACCGCCGGTGGACGGCGGGGATGGCCAGGATCCGGCGCAGCAGACGGGACAGGCCCTTGCGGTAGAGGCGGTCGCCGTGGGCGGACATGACGCCCAGGGCATGGATCCAGGGGGTAATGAAGGACTCGCTCAGCAGGCCGTTGTGGTAGGCGGCTTCCCGGACCTGGACCGTGACGTTGAAGGGGAACAGGGCCTTGAGGTGTGGCGGGCGCTGGGTGGCTGCCTCCAACTGGCTCATGGCGTAGTAGCTGATGCCGATCATGCCCACGTTCCCGTCGCACCAGGGCTGCCCGGCGACCCACTCGACCAGGTCGAACAGGTCCTTGCGCTCCTGCTCGTCGAAGAAGGTGTAGGTGCCGCCGGAGCCGACCGTGCCCCGGAGGTTGGCGATGACATGGGCGTAGCCGCGCGGCACCCAGAAGTCGCTGGTGCCGGCCTCGATGACGGCCGCTGGGGCGCCCAGGTCCTGGACCTGGCGTGGATAGGGGGCCGCCGCGAGGAGGGCGGGGAATCTGCCCTCCGCGTCGGGCCGGTGGATGTCGGCCAAGAGTTGGGTGCCGTCGCGCACCGGGACGGGCACGTTGTCCTCGCGGGTGGTCCCATGCAGGGCCGGGGACAGGTTGCGGTACTGACGACCGGTCGTCTGCGGTCCGTTGAGCTGACGTTGACCGGGCTCCACTCCAGCGGCCTTGAATTGCGCCATTGCACCTTCATTTCCACGTGTACTGAAATTAACTGCCCTCACCGTACGCGCGCCGACTCGCTGCAGGCAAGGTTAATTTCCATAGTCCGTGAAAATATGGTGCGTCTGGTGGTGGGCGGTCGCTGCCTACCAGGCGTTTGCCGTTGAGATGGCGCCGGACCTCCAGGGTGGGACCATCGCGAGCGCGGTGACCTGTCGTACGCGTCGGGGCCGTGAATGTCCGAGGGGAGCCGAGGGTCGCGGACCGGGAAGGCGCTCGTTCTCGCAGGTCATCCCGGGAAGGGTGTACTGGCGACCGGCGGCCTTCGCTGGAAAATAGGCGGGCTGGCGAGCGATGGCCGCCCCGGGCAGTCGCTTGCGGTCAGTCGTTGGCCGGGATGTCCCCGCCCAGGGCGCCCGTGAGGTAGTGCTGCACAGTCGGCGCGATCAGGCGGATGACCTGCTCTGAGGGGATGTCGGCGATGCGGTCGATCCCCCAGACATAACGTGTCATCGCCAGGCCCACGATCTGCGTGGAGACGAGATTTGCACGTAACTCGGCCTCGTCGTGGGGAAGGCTCGCCGACACGATCTGCAGGACGAGCGCGGAGAAGACGGAGCGGAGGCGCTCCATGGCGAAGGGCTCGTGACTCGCCGCGAGGATGATCGAGCGCAAGACCTCTGCGGTGGCAGGGTCGTCCCACATGTGCAGCGCCGCCGCCACGAAGGCTCGCCCGCGCTCCTCCAGCGGTACCTGGGCGGCCTCGGCAATGCGCTCACCGAAGGCAGCCGGCGGCTCCAGCGCCGCCTTCAGCAGTCCCGTCTTGTTGGAGAAGTAGTAGTTCACCAGGGTGGGATCCACATCGGCGGCCTGCGCCACCGACCGCAATGAGGTCCCGTTGTAGCCCCGCTCGGCGAAGGACTTGCGGGCCGCCGTCAGGATGCGGTCCGCCTGCGCGCCACGTTCCCCACGCGGACCTCTTCCTGCTCGTGCCGCCATGTCCCGCCGTCCCCCTTTACCGTTTCATGAGCGCGTGATCGCCGGCTGATGCTGTTTCAGCACCTGCTGAAACATATTTCAATATACCGTGAAATTGCAAAGTGGCGACGAGGTCAAGCACGCTTCCGGAGTGCATCGCGCCGCGCCAGGGTCGCTGCGATGCCGTTCGCGGCGGCGCGCACCGCCGCCGCGTGTTGCTGCGGGCGGAAACGAGTTACCGGACCGGTGACGCTGACTGCCGCGAGCACCCGCTCATCGGCGTCGAGCACCGGCGCGGCGACGCACACGATTCCTATCGCGGACTCCTCGAACTCGAAGGCGATCCCGCTCTCGACCACGTTGTCGAGCTGTTTCCGGAGCGTCCCTCGTGCGGTGATCGTCCGCGGCGCCAGTCGCGGCAGCGGTTTCGCAAGGACCGCCTGCCGCACGTCCGCGGGAGCATGGGCCAGCAGCGCCTTGCCGATGGCGGTGGCGTGCAAGGGCATTCGGCCGCCCAGTTGCGAAGGCGAGCGCACCTGCCGGTGGCCACCTATCTTCGCGACGTACACCACCTCGTGGCTTTCCAGGAGTCCCAGGTGCACCAACTCATGGGTGCGTTCGTAGAGGTCCTCGAGGAAGGGTGTGGCCACCTCGATCAGGCCTCGCTCGACCGAGGCCCGCATGCCGAGTTCGAAAAGGTGACCGCCCAGATGATAGGCACCGCCGACCCGATCCAGCAGGCGCGTCGACTCGAGATCGCCCAGTATGCGGTGCAGCGTTGCCTTCGGTAGCCGCGTACGCCGTTGCAACTCGGCGAAACCGACCCCGTGGTCCTCGACCGTGAACGCGCGCAGCACTGACATCACCTTGCCCAGCACTGTGTCCGGATCCGGCTCGGCACGCCTTGTGGAATCAGGCACTTCATACCCCTCGATCAGCAGGCCACCAGTATTTGGTCACTTACAGGGAGGGCGCCTGCAGCCCGTAGTGCAGACCCTTGACGCGCATGACTTCTACTCCATTCCGACGACAGGCATGTGGACAATTCTCGTCTCGCACGTCAGGAGAAGAAGTGACTGCCCAGCAAATTTCGGCCTCCGGAATAGCCGGGCCCGCGCCGACCGAGCGAGCTTGACAACGCCCGCGAAAGTGTGTGCACTTTAGGGAACTCACCGATTTTAAGGGGTTTCCATGTCGTCGCAGCGCTGGTGTCTCGTCCAATTCGTCGAGAACAACCGAGTCGAGCCGAGCATCGGCGTGCTCGCGGACGGCAAAATCAGTCGAGCGCCGCAGTCGCTGTCCGGTCGCACCCTCCTGGAAGTCGTCGACCGGTGGGAGGAGTTCACGCCACTGCTCCAGAATCTCCAGCTCTCGGCGCTCGAGGTCGCGCCGGACGCCGATCTGGTCGCCCCACTCACCTACCCCCGCAAGATCCTCTGCGCCGGGGCGAACTATTACGGACACGCGCAGGAGATGGGCACACAGCGCCCGGACCCCGACGGCGAGCCGTTCTTCTTCCTCAAGCCACCGACGACGACAGTGGTGAGTGCGCACGACGACGTGCGGCTGCCGGATAACGCAGACGTGGACTGGGAGGCCGAGCTGGCCGTAGTCATCGGCTCGGGCGGGCGCGATATCGACGAGCGAACAGCCCTCGAGCACGTCGCGGGCTACACCGTCGCCAACGACCTGTCCGCACGCGGACGGTTCCCGAGGAAGGATGCGGTCCTCCCGCCATTCGGCTGGGACTGGCTCCAGCACAAGGCATTCGACGGATCGTGCCCGTTGGGGCCTGGAATCGTCCCCGGCTGGCAGATCGGCGACCCGCATGACCTCACACTTCGGCTGACCGTCAACGGAGAGATCAAACAGGAAGCATCCACCGCCGACATGGTGATCACGGTGCCACGGCTGATCGCCGCCGCAAGCCGCGTTCTGACACTCGAGCCAGGTGACGTCATCCTGACCGGTACGCCGGCCGGGGTGGGCATGCCCCGCAAGACCTTCCTGCACGTCGGCGACCTGGTGGTCACCGAGATCGACGGCATCGGCCGACTGGAGAACAAAATGGTGGCGTCGTGACCACGGCGACAATGCCGTCGCACGAATCGGTCTCTTCCGCCGAGAACGTCCTCACACTCCTCGTTGCTCTGCGCGAGCACGGCCGGTTGCGAGTGGCCGATGCCGCCGAGCTGCTGTCGGTGACGCCCCCTACCGCACACCGGCTGTTATCCACCCTCAAGCGACACGAGTTCGCTGAACAGGACCGCAAACGCGGCTACCTGCCGGGACCTCGCCTTGCGCAGTTGCTGTCGGGCGCCGAGCCGCCGCACGACCTGGGAGTCCTGGCCCACCCCTATCTGGCGGCGCTATCGCGCAAGGTAGGCAACACAACTTTTCTGGTGACGTTGCAGGGCAACGGCTGCCGCTTCATCGACGGCGTGGAGAGCAACCGCGCGCTCCGAGTCGGCAGTCGGGTCGGGCTCCTACTGCCCGCGCACACCACTTCGGGTGGCAAGGTACTCCTGGCCCAGCTTCCGGACGCCGAACTGGTCGCGCTATACCCCAACCGCCAGGTCCGTATGCGCGATGGCTCGATGCGTGATCTTGTCGCGCTACGTCGTGAGCTGGGTGTCATCCGCCGGAAGGGGTATGCACTCAGCTTCGAGGAAGCCGAGCAGTGCGTGAACGCCGTCGGCGTCCCGGTCACAACCCGGTCGGGCAAGGTCATCGCCGCGGTCGTGTTGGCGTGTCCGTCGTTGAGCTCGAGCCGCCGGCATCTCGTCGATCTTGTGCCCGACGTCAGGGCGACCGCGACCGTGATCGCGGAGAACCTCACCTGACACCGGGCCTCGCCCCAGTCAGTCCTGTGCCGACGCTGCATTCGGCGTCCGACGTGGCCCGCCCATCGCCGCGATGAGATCCCAGAAAGCGCCCGTGCCCAGCCCGAGTTGGGCGAACCCTCGCGATTGCGCTGCGGGGCCGCTCTCGGTGGTGGCTGTTCGCACCCGCTGCCATTCCGCCCAGTTCATCCCTATGAAGGCGGCGGCCGGATAGACGCCCGCATTGTTCACCAAGACGTCCACTTGCCCGAGCTCGACCTCGACCTCGGCGGCGAATGCGCGCACGGACTCGGGCGAGTCGCAATGGGCGGTGAACCCCTGCCCGCCCGCCTTCTCGATCCGGCGCAGGGTCTCGTCCGCGGGGCCGACGTCGGCGACGGCAACCGCATGTCCCTCCTCGGGCAGGCGCTCGGCGAACGCCTGCCCGATGCCGGCAGCGCCTCCGGTGACGACCGCGACGCGTCCTGTCGCGTTGCGCCTGGTCATGCGAACACCGGCGCCAAGTCGAAGAAGACCCGGTATTCGTCGATCAGGCCGCTGTCGTCGACGGTCCAGATCGACACCACCGGGATCGAGACCTTCCGACCATCCTTACGCGTGTATGTGACAGTGAGTTCGACGATCGTGTCCTTGCCCACGACCCACTCGTTGACGATGTCGTGGTGCATCCCATCGATCGTGCCGAAGAAGCCGGCGCAGCCCGCCTCGACCGCATCGCGGCCTTCCAGAGTGGGGACATTGCCGAAGGTGACCTTGCCGTCGGGCGAGAAAAGCTCGGCAAAGCCCTCGGCGTCGAGAGTGTCGACCGCCTGGAAGGCTGCGGCGGTCAAAGCGCTGGTCATGGTGAATCCCTTCGAGTAGAAGTGCATACACCTTGACTCGCGATAGAGATGCCGGTCACGTCGGATGCTCACGGATTTCACCTAGCGGAACGAGTTCTCGGCACGGCTGCCGACTTTTGCTTCCAGCGTGGTGCCGCCGCCCATGAGTGCATACAGTTACCTCTTGTGTGCTCCCCCACCAGTCAGGCCCCCGATATCCAAGTTGCCGACGCGGCGCGAGCCTTGGCCGCGTTGGGGCTCGTCGACGCGTTCGGTCACGTGTCCGCCAGGGACGTCGACCACATGGTCATCACCCCTGCGGCCGATTTGGAGACCGTCGCGGCTGCGGACTGCCTCCGCGTTCCGTTGACCGCCACGGCTCTGCCGCCAGGGTGCCCGGCCGAGGCATGGGCCCACCTGGCCCTCTACCGGCGCTACCCGGCGACCGGAGCGATCGCTCGTGCGCAGCCGGCGGCGTCGCTGGCCGTCGGCATGCGCACCGACCGCCTCGCCCCGACACATGGTCAGGCGTGCTGGCTCGGCGACTCCATCCCGGTGTATCCGTCCGCGCTGCTGGTCCGCGAGGCCGACCGAGGCCGCAGGCTCGCCGAGGCGATGGGGTCGGCGGACGCGATGATTCTGCGTGGCAACGGTGCGATCGCGATGGGCAGCGATCCGGCCACGGCAGTGGCCACCATGTCGGTGCTCGCGGCGGCATGCACCGTATGGCTCCAGATGCGGGGCGAACCCGCAGCGCCCCTGTCGGCAGCGGAGATCCGCTCCTGGCAGGCCGTCAAGCCGGAGTTGCTGCCCCGGCTGGGAGCGCACCTGCTGCGCAAAGCGGCAGGTGGCCCGGCTCGCTGAGCCGGGCCACCTGCAGGCGACGGGTAGGTCGACGGGAAGTCAGGTCGCGGGCAACGCGACGGATGCTTCTCCGCGCGCCACGCGACGCATGGCGTTGAGCGTGGCGCCGACGGCCGCTACGTACTGGCTCGCCATCTCGTTGGCGTACGCCGACTCCTCGGGAGAACCGCTCTGGGCGCCGCCGAGCACCAGCGCGAAGCTGAACCGCAGGAATAAGCCCCCCGCGTCCTCCTCGATGTCATTGACGATCGTGCCGAGGACCGGACCCGAGAGGCGCGTGAACACCACCCGCCGCTCGAGCTCCAGGGCGATCCGCTCGGAGTAGCGGTCACCGAACAACTCGATCTCCCGCTCGAAAGTCTCGTCGTCGAGGCGTGCGGTGACCACGCAGTGCGTCATGGCCGGCACGAAGGGCAGCGCGTTATTGGCTTTCATGACCAGTCCCTGCCACACCGCAGTCCGATCGAGAATGGGCTCGCCCGGCTCGTTGACCGGGATGCGGTGGGTGACGTAGATCATTTACTGACTCCTCGCGCGAGAGCGTCTTCGGTGGAAATCTGGTCGTGCACGCTGGCTATATCGAGCTCACCCCAGCCATCGGCCAAGGCCTGGTCGAACACCGCTTTGGCCGCCTCGAACACCGGCCGACGCTCGCCGAGATCGTGCAGGTGCTCCTCGACTTGGTCGAGGATCTCGTGCAACGTCGCGATGGGCCCGGGGGCGGGGAGCCATGAGCGCTGCGCCATGAGGGGACCTCGCTGCGCGAACAGCGCCGAGCCCGCGATGGACGTCTCCAGGGTGTGCTGGACCAGGTCCAGGTCCAGGTTGTTGCGGCGGGCCAGCACGATCGCTTCCGCGGCCGCGACCGTATGGGTCGCCACCAACATGGAGGAGATGTACTTCAGGTTCGTGCCGGTGCCGAAGTCGCCGGTTCTGACCCAGGGCCCCGAGATGGCGTCCAGGACATCGGCCACTCGATCGATCGCCTCCGCTGCTCCAGAGGCGAAGACGGTGGCCAGACGCGCGCCGACCATTCGGGGACTACCACTGATCGGACAGTCGAGCATGGTGGCACCGACGTGCTCGATCTGCCGCATCAGCTCGAGTTTGCGCGGGACCGGGATCGTGCTCATCTCGATGTGGACCGCCCCGGGGCGCATCGTCGACAGCGTGCCCTCGGGCCCGCCGATGACGTGCTCGACGTCGTGCGCGGTCGGCAGGATCGACACAATGACCTCGCACGAGGCGGCCAGGTCCGCCGGTGACGCCGCGATGGCGCCTCCCGCGGCCTCGAGCTCGGGACACTCGATGCTGCGCCGGTACCCGACGACGTCGAAGCCGCGGCCCAGCAAGTTCTCGGCGATCGGCAGGCCCATTTTGCCCAGGCCGATCACCCCGATAGTTCTCACGTTCGTCACATCCTTTACGGGTTTTTCGTGCGCGGAGGTGACGGCTTCTCAGACGTCACGACCCTCAATACTGTATGCACTTTACTCGGCCGACACACGGAAGAGAAGGAATATGTATACACATCGCTTAAGCTATGGCCATGAGTCGCAAAGTGCTCGTCCCGCACATCACCAAAGTGGAGCTGCCCGAGGCACGTCAGGCGATCCCGCACGTACACGCCTATCTGCGCGAGCGGATTCTCGACGGCACGCTGCGACCTGGGACGAAGCTCTCGCAGGTATCGCTGGCCGAGCAACTCGGCATCAGCCGCACGCCGCTGCGCGAGGTGCTGCGGATGCTGCAAGAAGAGGGCCTGGTCCAGATCGAACCGAACCAGCGCACCCGCGTCTCCATGCTCGACCCTCGGGAGCTCGACGAAATCTATGCGAGCCGAGTGGTGCTCGAGTCGCTGGCCGTGGCCATGACTGTGGGCAACTTCGACGCCGACGCCCGACAGCAGGCGGCTGAGCAGTTGGCAGCCATGCGAGCAGCCGCGGAGGCCGGCGAGACCGAGCGCTGGTTCGTCATCCACTCGGCGTTCCATCGCACGATCACCTGCGGCGCCAGCGACACCATGCAGAAGCAGTTGCGTCAGCTGGCCGACCGGTGCGTCCGGTACATCCGGATCTACCAGGGTGGCGAGCCGAACAGCTGGCACAAGGCCGGCGATCAAGAGCACGCGCAGATTCTGTCCGCGCTGGAGGAGGGCGCCAAGACCACGGCGCAAGCCTTCATGGCCAGCCACCTGGCCCACACCGCCCTCAAGGTTTTGAGCGACACGTCGCCCGACTACGAGCCGATCGCCGTACCGGAGGCACTGGAGATGGTCGGCGTCCCGGACTGACGGTGAGCCAACCCCGCGTCGCCACTGCCGATGTTGAAGTGGTGACGCGGGGCCGTTCGGTCAGGACAGCGTGGTGATGGTGAGGTCGCCGTCGGCGTACTGTGCGCGTAGGCGCTTTTTGTCGAATTTGCCGACGCTGGTTTTGGGGACCTCGGCGATGAAGGTCCATCGTTCCGGCAGTTGCCATTTGGCGAATTTGTCGGCGAGGAACTCGCGTAGTTCTTCGGGTTTGGTTTCGGCGCCCTCGGTGAGCACGATGGCGACGAGGGGGCGTTCGTCCCACTTCTCGTCGGGCACACCGATGACCGCGGCCTCGGCGACGGCGGGATGGCCCATGACCGCGTTCTCCAGATCGACCGAGGAGATCCATTCGCCGCCGGACTTGATGACGTCCTTGGAGCGGTCGACCAGGGTGAGGTAGCCGCTGGGGCTGATCTTGCCGACGTCGCCGGTGCGTAACCAGCCGTTGTCGAATTTGTCGGGGTCGATCTGCGCGCCGTCCGGGGAGTAGTAGGAGCCGGTGATCCAGGGACCGCGAACTTCCAACTCGCCCAGGGACTGTCCGTCATTGGGCACCACGGCGCCGTCGTCGCCGACCAGACGCGCCTGCACGCTGGCGGGGAAGCGGCCCTGGGTGAAGCGGTAGTCCCACTCGTCCTCACCGCTCACGCCGGCGGGCGGGTGGGCGACGCTGCCGAGCGGGGAGGTCTCGGTCATGCCCCAGGCGTGCAGGATCCGCACGCCGTGTTTTTCCTGGAAGGTGCGCATCATCGACGGCGGCACCGCCGAACCACCGACGACCACCGAACGCAGGTGGGAGATGTCCTGCGGTTTCGCGGCCAGTCCGGCCAGCACACCGCCCCAGATGGTCGGCACCGCCGCGGCGAAGGTCGGCTTCTGGGCAGCCATCATCTCCAGCAGCGGGCCGGGCTGCAGGAAGCGGTCGGGCATCAGGACATTCGCGCCCGACATCAACGCGGCATAGGGCAGGCCCCAAGCGTTGGCGTGGAACAGCGGCACGATCGCGAGCACATAGTCGGCCTCGCTGAAACCCATGCTGCCCGGCGAGATCACCTGCATGGCGTGCAGCCAGTTCGAGCGATGCGAATACACCACACCCTTGGGGTCACCGGTGGTACCGGAGGTGTAACACATTGCGGCGGCGGATCGTTCGTCGATCACCGGGTAGTCGTAGGTGTCGGGCTGGGTGGCGAGCAGTTCGGTGTAGGAGTGCACCTGCACACCCTCAGGGGCCGCCAGCGCGGCGGCGTCACCGTTGGCCACGATGACGTGGCGGACGGTCTTCAGGTTGGGCAGATACTGGGCGAACATCGGCACCAGCGTGCCATCGACGATCACCACCTGGTCCTGGGCATGGTTGGCCACAAAGACCAGTTGCTCAGGGAAAAGCCGAATGTTGAGCGCGTGCAGCACCGCACCCATCGCGGGCACCGCGATATAGGCGACCATATGCTCGTTGTTGTTCCACATGAAGGTGCCGACCCGATCACCGACACCAATCCCCAACCCGCGCAACGCATTCGCCAGTCGCGCCGA
>NZ_JBKBET010000009.1:0-110228 GCF_048910785.1 Nocardia nepalensis
CTAAGACCGTGTCTCATGTCGCTGATTTCGCCCTCGTGAGTTTCTTGTAGCAGGTGAGCGTGGCGGCGAGGGTGAGGAAGGCGAGGAAGTGTGTAGCTTTGCGGTCGTAGCGGATGTTGAGCCGGTGGTATCCGGTCAGCCAGGAAATCGTCGGTTCGATCACCCAGCGGTGACAGCCGAGGCGCTCGGACGATTCGATGCCCTTTCGTGCGATCCGTACCGCGATGGCCCGGTCACGCACCCATCGCCGCAGGTCCGCGGTGTCGTAGGCTTTATCGGCGTGCAGCTTGCCGGGCTTGCGCCGACGCGGGCCACGCCGCGATCGTATGGCGGGCAGTGCTTTCACGAGCGGTTTCAATGCCTCGGCGTCGTTGGTGTTGGCGGCCGAAATCCCCACGGACAGAGGGATTCCCGCACGGTCGGACAACACGTGGATCTTCGAGCCGGACTTACCGCGGTCGACCGGGCTCGGACCGGTCATGGATCCCCCTTTTTCGCTCGCACCGACGCCGCGTCGATCACCGCCCGCGACCAGTCGATCAAGCCTGCGCTGCCCAACTCGTCCAGCACGGCGCGATGTAGACGCCGCCACAGACCGGCCTCGGTCCACACGCTGAACCGGCGATGCGCCGTCGGGACGGTCACGCCGAACGACGGCGGTAGCATCCGCCAAGCGCAGCCGCTGGTCACCACGAACACCACCGCCGTGAACACCACCCGCTCATCGGTCGGCGCGGTGCCACCACCCTGCGGGCGCGGCGTGAACTCGGGCAATAATGGCTCGGCCAGAGTCCACAACTCGTCCGGCACAAGACGTTTCGACAACTCGTCGGTCACAAACCGAACACCATGCAGCACAACCGGATCCGACGCAGCCGATTGCGCTGACGACCTGCTCGGCAGCGTGGTTGCCGATCGGGCGGCCCGGAATACAGTCCAGGATCTGGTGCACGATCCCGGTCATGCTCTTCTGCGTCCGCCGATGAGTTTCGGCAGCAGGCGCCGTCTCCTCTGTGACTCGACGAAAGGACGAACTCGTGCAAATCCTGGCTCGCCTGTGTATGACCGCCGACGGCTATGTGACGACTCCGGACGGCTGGCCACCTCAGGTCATCGATCCGGTGCACGGCCCGGGCAGTCACGGTATCGCCGAATTCCTGAAGACCTGCGAGGCCGCCCTGATGGGCCGCACCACCTTTGAACCCGCCCTCACCGCCGATCGCTGGCCCTGGCCGGACCTGGACGTCTTCGTGCTCGGCTCGCACTGGCCCGAGGGCACTCCAGACGATGTGACCGTCGACGACGATCCGCAGCGGCTGCTGGAGAAGATCCGCGCGGCCAATCGCGGCGGCGACGTGCACCTCATCGGCGGCCCCGGCACTATCGAGACCTACCGCGCCCTCGGCGTTCTCGACAAACTCGAACTCGTGGTCCTACCGTTCTTCGTCGGCAGCGGCATGCGCCTGACCGATTCGCTGAACCCGCAGACCAGTTTGGAATTCGAGAGTTCACGGCCGTTGGACGGCGTGGGTGCCGAAGTACGATCTGCGCCCACCCGACTTCTCCGCCATTCTCGCGGCCACCGATCGGCTGCCCACTCAGCTGACCTCGCTACCGACACTGCTGGTGCGCGGCGGACGCAGCAGGGTGCTCACCCAGGCCACCGCCGAACGCCTGGTCGGGCGAATCCCGGACGGAGAACTCGTGATCGTACCGGACGCAGGACACAACGTCCAAGAGGACAATCCGGCCGCACTGATCACCGCACTGCATGCCTTCCTCACACACCGACCGTGACCAAATGCTGTAGTCCAGCGGCAGATGGGGTTGTGCATCCAGCGGTCGTGCGGTTGTGGACGGCCTGAACGTTGCCTGTAGCTAGCTGATGCTGGACTGCTCGAGGTGTCGGGTGTCGTTGTGTCGGACGAGGACCCAGCGCCAGTGGTGGGGGTTTGCGGTGCGGGTGCGGTGTTTCCATTCGGTGATGGAGGTGTAGTCGGCTTCGGCTGTGGCGTGGTTGAGGGTCGGCTGGGTGCGTTGAAAATGTTGTGCTGCCGCGAGAATGGTTTCGCGGTGGCAGGTGAGCACGACGGTGTCGTGTCGGTGTCGGGTGGCCAGAATGTCGAGCATGCGCGCGACTCGATGGACGGCCGTGGCCCAGGAATCGGCGCCGGGTGCGAGTGGGTCGTCGGGGGATTGGCGGGGTGGGAGCGTGGGATCGGGGGAGATCTGGTGTCGCCGTTGGCCTTCGGCGGTTCCGTGTTGGTGGTAGGGGAACTCCGGTCGCAGGGATACTCCGAGTCGGTGTGCGATTGGTTCGGCGGTTTGTACCGCTCGTCGTACTGGCGTCGAGTACACCGTGGTAATCGCGAGTCGTTCCTGTTGGGCTGCAAGGTGTTCGGCTACAGCGCGGGCTTGGCGGTTGCCTATGTCGGTGAGGCCCCGGCAGGTGTGCTCGCCGGCGACCGTGCCGTCTATGTTGCTCCAGCTCTCTCCGTGCCGGACCAGGATCAACCGGAGTCCTTGGGCTTGCGTCGCTGGCCGAGGTGTCGGGTGGTCTTGCGGGGCGGAGTGTCGGAAGTTTGTGGTGTGCGAGTCAGCCACGGTATTGATTGCCTCGGATCATGTTGTGACGCAATAGAGGTGGGCGGGGTTGTTCTGATTGCTTCCGTCTGTGGTGCGCGGCGGCTGTGCTGGTGTTGTGGGTGTGGGTCGAGGTGTGTGTGCTGCGATTTCAGCCCGCGCGGGAACCGTGTGATGGTTGCGGATCGCATCGTGGCGCAGTGGGTTCGTTGCCTGATGAGGTTTGCGGCTTGCACGGTCACGTATGCCGAGATGTCCGGGAGTCCGGTCGACCTCGATTTCGCTGTGGGGAGGGTTGGCGTTCGAGCCCGCGATCCGCCGCGGCGGTTCAGGGGGTCGGGTCGAGGAGGAGGTGGGTGGCGATGCGGGCCGACGCGCGCACGGCGGTGGTGTGGTCAGGGTTGGCTAGGTCGTGGTACGTCGTTGCGATGGCGGGGTGGGTTCTCGGGGTGGTGCCGCCGGTGTCCCAGTAGTCGTGGGCGGCCCCATCGGTGGCGGCGATCGGTACGACCGGAACGCCGATCTGGTCGGCGAGTTGGGTTTCGTAAGTCGTTCCCGCGTCGCCGCCGAAGACGATAAGCAGGTCGGAGCGGGCGACGATGTCCTCGCGTGCTTCGTTGAGGCTGCCAGGAAGGCATTCCGTACGTCCCAGGTAGCGGTGCAGGGGCTGGGGCCGTCGAGACCCGGTGCGGCGGAAGAGGGTGTACCGCTCGGGACTGTAGTTGTTCATGGCTACCAACTCGGCCGCCATCGCGTATCCGACCATGAGTGCCGCTCTCGAGGCCATCGAGACGACGTTGACGGGAACAGGGAGATGTGCGAGGACGCCACCCAATGTGGACGCGATGGGGTCCCAGCACGGATCGGTGTAATAGCCGACGACGAATATGGTGTGGGCCGATCCGGTGACGGAGCTGCTGGCTTGGGAGGGGCGGGAGGTCCGCCCGTGGAGGTAGCTCTCCTGCTGCACTTGGTAGTCGTATCTGAGACCGACGGCTAGTTCGGCGACGACGCGGTGGCGGTGCTCGTAGTACTCGTGCGATGTGAGCGTGCTCTTCCTGCAGACGTCTTTGAGGCGTTCGCCGACGTTCTGGCCGTAGCGGTGGGTGTCTGCCGCGAGCGCGATCTTGGCGATCGCCATGTCGTTGGGACTGCCGAGTACCGCAATATGCTCGTGGATCCCGGTGACGAGCCAGTGGGCCAGCGCGGTGCGCGCCGCCGAGTCCGCGGGGACTGGACCGCCGGTCAGAGCATGTAGAACCTTGGCGCCGGCAGGGGTCGCGAGCGCCTCGGCAGTGAGTTTGTGGCCGCCCTTGCGGCAGAAGTCGAGTAATTCGTCCGCCAGCGGTGTTTCGGTGCGTTGTATTGGCACATAGCCATGATGCCGTTTGGGCGAGGCGTCGTCGGTCGGTGCGCGAAGATCGCCGAAAAATTGCCTGGCGCTTCGGGTTCGGCGTGCCCTTAGGCTCGATGCCGAGACTTCACCGCATGATCGATGCAGTGTGAGGTGGACGGATTGTGAAGGGCGAGAAGGGAAGTGATGACGGCGTGGGCAGACACAGCCGACAGAGCACACCGGGCTCTGCACTGGTGCCGCTGATATGGGTATTGGCAGCAGCGACAATCGCTTGGGCCGTCGTGCAGGTGGTTCGCGGGTCACGGGCGAGGGCCCGATGAGGGCGTCGGCGATGACAGGTACATCGGTCGATCCATCAAGTCGAGCAGGTGCCGGGCGAATCGTGCGCGGTGGTTGTGGCGTTCGTCGGCGGTGACGACCAGTGCGAGTTCGGGGCGGCGGGCAGCGCAGGTGAGGGCGATGGCGCCGGGATGTGGGCACACCGATGACCCCGGCCGGGACAGAAGGCGGGACTTCCGCTGCGTTCAGTACTGCAGCTGTTTTTCCAGCCAGTTGCGGAAGGCGGGGTAGTCGGCGCGGGTGGTGATCCAGGTGAAGTGTCCGTGGGGTGTGGCGGTCATGCGAGCGTCGGGGGCGAGGGTGATGTGGCGGCGGCTGAAGTCGACGAATGGTAGTTGCAGTGCGGCAGTGAGCGTGAGGGGGTCGTGTTGCTTGCTGGTGGGGTACATGCGGGTGAACCATTGGTCCAGGTGTGCGGCTAACAGTTTGGCCCAGTTGGGGGCGGCGTCGGCGGCGAGGTGCTGGTAGGTGCTGCTGCTGGGGCCGATGGCGATTTCGTCGGTGAAGGTGACATCGGAGGTGACCAGCAGCAGGTCATGTGCGGTGGCGATGACGTGGCGAGCGGCGTCGGGGTCGAGGCGGAAGTTGTGCTCGGCGCGGGTGGGGTCTCGGTAGTTGAGGGCGCCGCCCATCTGGGTGATGACGAGCCGCTCGGCTAAATCGGGCGCGGTCCGCAGGACGTGGGCGAGGTTGCTCATCGGACCCATGCCGACCCACCGCACGGGCCTCTCAGTGCTGGCGCAGACTTCGCGCACGGTTCGAAGGACGTCGGTGGGTTGGCCGGGTATGTGGTCGGGGGTGAGTCCGTCGGCGGCGTGGTATCGGGTGTTGCCGAGGTCGGCGCCGGCGGTGACGGGCACGTTGGGACGGTCGTTGAGGTCGAGCAGGTGGCGGGCGAGGCGGGCGCGCTGTCCGTGGTGTTCGTCGGCGGTGAGGACGGCGGCGAGTTCGGGCAGGTTGCGTGCGGCGCAGGTGACCGCGATCGCGTCGTCGGGGTCGCCGCCGATGTCGGTGTCGATGATGATCGGGGTGCCCTGCACGGAGGGAGGCGGGGCGCCGCCGGCGCGCAGTTTGGCGGCCAGAAGCGGATAGCCGAGATCGTCGTAGCGTTCGGCGACCCCGAGCTGCGTAGCCCAAGCCGACTGTAAGGTTTGTTTCTGCTCGTCGTCGATGTCACCCATGCTCGGCTCCTCTGGCTGGGTTGGTGCGCTGGAATTCGGTGAGGAAGGCTTGTTTGGCGTCGAGGCTTTTCAGCTGCTGATACTCGCGCCACTTGTTTTCAGCTCGAGGAGGATCGAGCCCGCTGGCGTGGATGGCCGTATGCAGGTCGCCGACGATGTGTTTGTCGCTTCGGCGAACGATCGAGTTCATCATCTCGGCGAGATCCGGATCGGTATCTGTTGTCGAGCGTGTTGCCCATGATCGCACCTGTCGCAGTCCGGCTTCGGCGGCCGAAGCAAGTTCGGCACCGATGTCCTGCCCGGTGTTGCGGCGTTGGGCGATCTCGCGGGCGTAGTCGCCGACCGCCATCTGGTTGGCGTCCATGACCGCTAGGCGTGTGTTGGTTTCGAGGTAGTCCGGTGATACGTCGAGCGGGTTGATCTGCTCGGTCGGTGGCGTTTGGAAATGTTGTTCGGGCGTCCCGTCCGGGCTGAACCGTTCGGCTTTCGAGTATGGGCCGCGCAAGGACTGCTCGATCGCCAGCACAGTGTCCTTGTCGGACAAGGTTGCCGCGAGGTCGGCTGGTATTGCGGCGTCGTGGGAGACCACGGTGCCGTCGGGGGCTTCATGTAGCAGGTATCCCTGCTTGCTGGCGGCGTGCGGGTCGCGCTCGGCTTGCCTGAACGCGAGGTATTTGCCGTGGAAATTCACTTCGGGGTAGGTGACCGACAGCAGCGATTGGACGCTGCCTTTGAAGCTGGTGTCGACGAGGACGATGTTGGCTCCCGGGGTACCGACCGGTATTCCGCGTGATTCGAGGAAGCGGGTCATCGTTGCCCTCGATCCTGGGATCTGGTCGGGGTCGACGGCGTCGCGGGCGTCACGGAAGTTGTCGACCTCCGGGAAGGACTTGCCGGCATTGATCTCCAGGTCCTGGACGAGGGAATCTGCCAGGCAGCGCGAGATCGGGGCTTCGGCGCAGTGGCGGGCGAACAGTTCGGGGTCGAGTTCTTGCGCGGCCAGTGCCATGGTGTGGGCGTCGCGGCCGAGGAAGACGACGACGGTGTCGGGCCGCTCGGCGATCAGTTCTTTGCAGTCCTCGAGGATTCTGCTGGTCGCGTGGACGATCGCTGGGGCCAGATGGGAGCGCACAGCGTCGAATGCCTTCCCGACGGTGGTCCGGTCGGTGTCGGCGTCCACGCCGTTGCGGGCGGTGACGATGTCGAGGATTTTCTCGCGGCGCTCGGCCTGATCACCGGATTCGATGTGTTCAGGGTTGCTGCCGAAGTCTGGAGTGGGTTGTCGGTCTGGGGTTTGTTCGGTTTGTAGATTCGCGGTGGTGTCGGGCTGGACCCCCGGCTCGGGGGTGGTGCCCTGACGGTCGGTGGGTGCGTGCTCGACTGTGCCCCCACGGGCCTCATCTGCTGGGCCTGGTGGGTCGATCTTCAGGATGTGTTCGCTGGGGGTGAGACCGGCCTCGGGGTTGTGATCGGTCTGGGAGTCGCTGCTGGCGCCCTTCGTTTCGGGTGCGGCGCGTCGTGCGATAAGGGCGGACCGACCCTCGATATCGCGGTGTGCGAAGGGCTCTGGCGGCACTTCGGGGGTGTCGCGGCGGTCGGGGGGAGGATGGCTGTCGATGCTCATGGGTCACCTCGCGCGGGTATCGCCGCGGTGTCCTCTGGTGCTGGGAGCAGCGCGAGCGGCCATCGCGTCAACCCATGCAGATGAGTGGTGGCGTGGCGTAATCGCTGTTCGACCGAGGCGGCGCGGCTGAGCCGATCGATAGTGGTGACCAGCAGGCTGGGGTCGGGCCCGGTCACGATGCGCGGGTCGGCCCAGTTGTCCGGATGGGCGTGCAGCATCTCGCGTTGCTCGGCGAGGGTGGCGCCGGGCAGGTGGAGTCCCCGCTGCGCCCATGCGGCGGTGTCGGGATGCGGCCGATCCGACGGCAGCGCAGGGTTCTGCAGGGAGTGCTCGACGTCGACCCACCGATAAAAACCGGCCTGCCAACGGAATTCGTTGTTGATGCACTGTGTGGGAGAGCCGCGGAGCGCTGCGGCGGCGAGGGCGCACACATGCTCAAGGAGCTGCTCGGGTGGGAAGTATGCGGCCAGCCCGGTATATCGGTGGTCGATCGCGGTGCGGATGCGGTGGTCGATGGCCTCGGCCAGAATCGCTGGCTCGGTCCGGTTTGTCCATCCGGTGAGCCAGTCGGGATTGGGGCGTGGGCTGGGGCGGCCGACGAGGTGTGCGATCAGCATCAGCTCAATCCACAGAGTCAGCCGAGGATCCTTGGCGAGGGTGTGGGCGCGGTGCAGACTCCGCAAAGTCAGTGGCGTCTCGCTTACGTGCGCTGAAAGCGGCGGTGTTCGGGCCGGACCGCGTGCCTCACGGGACACGCCGAGGGGGACCTCGACGCGGATGGGCCGGTCCATGCCATCGGTGAACACCGCCGCGCGCCCCGGCGGGAGCGACACGATCTGACGGGACTGGGCCGAGTCGAGGTTCATGGTGGAGCCGACGAGGTCGCGGTCCTCGGCGGCGGGTAGCCGATGCACGATCTTGAGCGCGGTGTTCTTCACAACATCCGGGCTGATCTTGCTGGGGATCTGTTCGGCGACGATGATTCCCTCGCCGTAGGCGCGGATCTCGGCCAGCAACGCGGCGAACAGTTCGACCGCACGCGCGGCCGGGCTACCAGCTTCGGCGCGACGCAACAGCCGGTGGGCCTCCTCGATCACCGTCACGTGCGCCAGCCCCGCGCACCGGTTGTCACGGTGGACGCGCAGGTGCTCGGCGACACGTATAAGGACCACCCCGATGAGGAATGCCTTATCGGCATCGTCACCGACATCTTCGATCTCGATCACCGTGTTGGTGGAAAGCAGCGCGGCGATGTCGATGCGGTAGCGGCCGTCGAAGAATCGTCCCGGGGTACCCAGACGCAGGGCCCCGAGTCGCACGTCGATGAATCCGCGCACGTTGTCGGTCACTTCCCGCCCGTATCCGATCGCCTCGACCACCGCCACCGCGGTGGCCTGTAAATCACTCAGGCGCGGATGCCGAGGCGAGCGGTCAGGGTGGCTGGGCTCGCCGGACACGACGTCCCATCCGAGATCGGTGTAGCAGCGTGTCAGCGCGTGAGAAAGCACCTGCGGGAACGGGTCGACGGCGTCGAAGGTGGCCAGGAACAGGGCGCGGATCAGGTCGATGTGGGTTTGCATCGGAAACCCTGGCTCGGGCTCGAGGGGGTTGATCCCGGCCGGGACCGCATCGGGGTCGCCGGGCCGCAGCACCGCCACCGACGCGTCGATCCGCCCGGCCATCGCGGCGTATTCCGCCTTGGCCGGTTCGATCACCAGCCACGGCACCCCGGCCGCGTGCAGTCCCTCGAGCAGATGCCGCACCGTCTGTGATTTGCCGGATCCGGTCGCGCCGGCGACGAAGCCGTGCCGGTTGAGGGTTTCACGGCCCACGGTGAACCGCGCGACCGGCTGATCGGCATCATCGAGAATCGCGCCGAGATCGATCTCCCCGACGTGCTCAGGGGTGAGATCGAAGCCAGCCACTTCGACCATCCGGATTCCCGGCAGTTCCCGACGTGGCGGACGAGCCAGCGCCGCCAGCAGTTCCGCACCCGCCACGAACGGTGACCGGGCCTCACCGTCAGTGCCGATGACCGACGAGGACCACACGCGGTCGGCGGACAAGGCCTGCGGGTGCGGAGTTAGGACATACGGCAGATCATCGAGATCGGCTGCGCTGCACAATAATCCGGCCGCCCGGCGCGTGCTGGCGTCGTCATCGCCGCCGACGAAGACGTGGACCCGCCACAGCCCCGGTCCATGCGCTCGCGACAGCTCCCGGTACCGGAATTCCCCGCGCTGCACCGCGATCCGCGCCGGTTCGGAATCCTCACGCGCCCGCAGCCTCGGCAGCTGCACCTCCAACCCCGCCAACTCGTCATCGACCTCCGCGCCCGGCACCGGCGAAGCCACCACCAGCCACACGAACCGACCCGGAAGATGCGCGATGAAATCCTCGAACCCGCCCCGCCGCATCCGCGCCTGCCCACCAGGAGTCTGCAACCACAGCGAATCCGCACGCCCGGTACACCGCACCCACACCGGCACCCGCCGCCACTGCGCAACCACCGACTCGGCGTCCATCTCCCGGGCGATGGCGCCCGGCGGAAACATCACCGCACCAGAGTCGCGACAGTGCTCGGGCACTGCAGGAAACCGGGGATTGCCGCCCACCAATATCCGAACCTGGCGGTCAGCATCGATACGGTCCCACGCCACGGCGAGGGCGGAATCCGCGCCGACGGTACTCAAGTCGGCGTGCGCGGCGGTCAACGCGGAGAACACCGCCACTTGAGCGCGCTGCTCACGCGGGTCCGTCGCTGCTTCGCTGCTGGCCAGTGGCGGTGACGGAATGGTCAGCAGTTGGTGAAAACAGAACCCGCTCAACACGATACGACCGCCGCCCCGGCCTGCGGACCGCGCGCGACCCTATCCAGTAGTGCGATCCCGGGATTGCAGTCACCGGCGACCACCCGCCGACCGCGGCCTCCGGTCTCCACCCACACGAACGCGGTCGCCGGCAGCGACTGAAACACCGTCGGCTCCACCACGTACTCGTATGCCCGCGCCCATGTATGCGCGGTCGAGGAGTTTCGCGACCACGACCAGCTAGTGGTTTGCGACCATGTCATTGCCCGTGATCGCGAATCCGAGCTCCCCGCCGAGGTTGGCGAAGAGTTGTCGGTAACGGTCGAGGTCACCGAATCACCGGCAGTGTCGGAGACTCCGTCGGTGAAGCTGCGGCCGATCTGCTCGGTCAGCTGCGACCACACGAACCGATGCCCGCGACCGACGAAATCGGCTGCCGCGGCGGCCTCCCCAGCATGCCCGAGCCGCATCAGCACCGCCGCACTACCCGCAGCGCCGAGCAACTGCGCCTGCTCACCACGCAGATGCTCCGACATCACAATCAATCGCATCCCCACCCGCCCGGCGTGACGAGCCAGCACCTCCAACTCCGCGGCACCCAGATGATCCGCCCCAGCGACCACGACCGCATCGGCCGGTGCCGAGACCGTGGCGCGGACCTCATTCACCATCCGGAAAAACGCGAACCGATCCAGCAGATCCTTACGGCGCGCGTTCGCCTCGGCCGTCTCAATCACCCGCAGGCCCGCCTGCGGCCACATCGATCCGATCGACAAACGCGCAGTCGGCAGGCGGGCGAGCGACTGCATCGAGGAGGCCAGAAAACGCAACTCCTCAGCAGCGGACGAGGTGGAGCCCACGATCTCGGTCACCCGGCTCAGCTTGCGGACCTCCTGCGCCGACAGACATGTCTGCTCCTCGACATCGAGAGTCCGCCGCAACAAGGCCAGACCCGCCGCGATCCGCTCAAAAGTGCGAGGAGTCTCCAGACAGGCAGTCACGGCCTCGATCAACTCCGCGTCCACAGCCCGTGCCCGCACCGTATCCGGCTGCCCCCCACGGACACCGGCCAACACCTCCGACACCAGCTCCCCGGCCTCCGCGGGGGACAGACCGCCCACGGCCACCACACCGTCGGCGGGCACACGATCCACCCGCACCGCGAACCCCGCTGTGCGCGCCAGCCCCGCGAGGTCTGAGGCCACGCCCCGTTCGGTGAAATCCAGCACCAGCAGTCCCGCACCATCCGACAGCAGCGAAAGCCCCAGCGTGGCAAGCAGACTCGACCACCCATCGACCGTGCCACCAAACACGTTCACCTGCCCCCAACGGTGCTCCGGCCGCACCGGATGCCACAGCACCGTCGACTCCACACGCTCCTGTTCCCGCCGATCATGCTCAGCTACCTGCAAATGCCAACGTTCCAGGGCAGCCTGGAAACGGGACCATTCCCTGGCACACCGCGACTCGTGCACCCGACGGGCCGCGCTAAGACGCGCACCCACCAGCGCACACCACACCGCAACAGGCGCCAGCACGCAGCCACCCACCAACGGCCACAAGGCGATCCCCCACGACACCGCCACCACACTCGCCCACGCCGCTATCAGCGCCGCGACTCCGACGACCAGCGGCATAGTACGCACTCTTGCCCGGTCCCGCCGGAGCGTCTCCGGCACCGCAAACCCCACCCAGCGTGGAGCACTGTCACGTAAAGGGCTCGGTACCACCGGCGCGGGAACGACATACTCCCATCCCCAGCGCTCCTGCGGAACAAGCAACCGGACCGCCAGATCTCGACTGTCCACCACCGGCAACTGATCCACGACATCCCCCCAGACAAATGAAGGCGTGGCAACACCGATACGCAAAGACAGAATAAGAGGCAGACGCGATTACAGGGCCTGATCGTTACCGAACAGTAGCCTTAGATCCCGGTCATATAATGTTCATCGAACGACAAAAACAACTAAGTAGCTGATAACCATTGATTTGCATTCCAGGACAGATTTTCTATTAAGACCTTTCCAAGATGCTTGAGCATCGGCAGCCGAATGTTAGCGACTGCGACGCGGTGCGATCCCTGATCGAAGCGTAATTGCATACGCACGCTCAGATGAGAAACGAAGCGCCACGGATCCGGAGTCGCCGTGACGGCCAAACACTTCGGCAACCCGTCTTCGTCGAGCTGGGCCAAGAGGCTGAACGCGTTGCGCGACAACGACGCCTACCAACAACAGGCAAGCCAGGGGTTCCTGACAGAGCTGTCCGAGCTGGCCCGTGACACCACCGCGGCGCAGAAACCCGCCGCCGCGGTTCCATGATTAGGACCGCACGGCAAGACAGCATCGACCGAGCTGTTCGACCCACTCACAGGCCACCAGACACCGATCATCATCGCGAACGTCGTCAACGACGTCGTCCTGTTGGTTGAATCGATGGTTTTCCAGAACACCGATAGCGGGCGACCGCAGGTCCAACGGGGTTTCTGCAGAACCCCTTTCCGTGATTTCAAGATCCGCGACAACGACGTGTTCGAGCTCGCGAACTCGGCTACAGCTGCGAGTACTACTGAAAGGTACAAGCAGTCGCACCTGTAGCTGGCGACCTGAGCAGACCACGCCAGTCGGCCGCGCGGGCAGGCGCGCGATCGATCCCGAGGGTGTGCTCAGCGCATCGTGCACGACGCTGTACTGGGCGCCCGGGGGCATATCCGAACCCGAGGACAGTGCGCAGATCATTCGACGCACGGCTGAACAACACATCCATCAAGGCGCGTTCGGCGGCGTCGCGTTCGGCGTTGCTTACAAGCCGAAGTCTGCTGCTGGAACAGCTTTCGCGGACGGAACGCACGCAAGTTGTCGGTCGGACACGCTACGGTTCTTTCGCCGAGACTGATCGGCACAGTCCAACAGGGGGACATATGGCGCGACGACGTCGCCACTCCGATAGCGCGGCTCTGCTGCTGATGTTCGGCGTCGCCGGGGCGGTAGTGCTGGCTCCGGTGGTGAAATTCGCGCAGGACAACCTCGTCGTGGTGATCGCGACGATCATCGTCCTCGTGGTCGCGACCATCACAGCGGTCGTGCTGTGGAGGACCCGTATTCGACGACGGAAAGAGCTCGCGGACAAGCGCTTGCGCGCAGTACTGCCGTTCCACAGCATGAACGACAAGCAGTTCGAGCACGCGTTGGCCTCACTGTGTCGCGATAGCGGCTGCCGCCAGGTGGAGGTCTCCGGCGGGTCCGGTGACCATGGCGCCGACGTGCAAGCAGTGACTCCCGACGGGCGCAGGTTGATCCTGCAGGCCAAGCGGTACAACATCAATCGCCGGGTCGGCGACAAGGAGATGCAGCAGCTCGTCGGCGGGCTGATCACCTGGCACCAATTCGATATCGCCGCCCTGGTCGCGACGGCGTCGTTCACCGCGCCCGCCCGCGCGACAGCTGCTCGCAGCGGCATCCGACTGGTCGATAACCGAGCGTTGGCCGCGTGGAACTCCGGGACGGGTCCCGCTCCGGGGGAATGAGGCCTTGCACGGACCTGGGACGGCGGTGTTAGGTCCCAGATCCCTCCGCGCTCAGTCGACCCGATTCGACGTATGGGTATCGGCGTTGGTGGTCGGTGTGGAGGGCGATTGTCCGTTGCCAGTTAAGGTGACGCAGCCCGCCGGGTCGCAAGCAGGGCTGCGTCAGGTATGTGGCGGAGCCCGGTGGCGGTCTTCTGCCAGATTGTTGACGTAAGTCATCGTTTCGACACCGTGCGGAGTTGGTCGAGGCTCGATGGGGCGGTCCCTGGTCGAGGCTTTCAGCAGTAAGGTAGCCCCTATGCGATGCCTGCTGGTCGGGGACCTCAACTCGGAGGATGAGCAGCTTCGACTGGTGATGAAGCATCTGGACGTCGAGCTGGTCGAGCTGAATCGGCTGGATATCGACTGGACATCCCAAACAATAAGTCCACCAGTCGACTTCGTATGCGCGGTACTTGGTCAACCTGAGGCTCGGAACGTCCAAGCGGCCACGTTCGTGGATATCGGTGTTGCTTTGGGCCGCGCAATCCCTGTGTTCCTGGTAGTCGAGCCTCGTCGCATGGTCCCATTGGCCCTTGAGCGACTCACCCGGGTCGAAGCCGATCTCGACAACAAAGCAGCCCTGGAGCTCCACCTCAGACAGTTCCTGCGGGCGATCCGTCGAGAGACCCCTCGGTCCCCCGACAGCCGAACCCAGAATCCAACTCTCTCGCGCCCGCAAGCCGCAAAGGCGCACGAGAACCTGCGAGAACTTGGGCGTACCGAACGTACGAGTATCAGTGGTGCTTTCGAATGGTTGATAGCTGACCTACTCCGCGGAGATGCCCAGATCTCGACGCCAATCGGTCGTGACCACGGAGCAGATCTGGCATTAGCATTGCTGGGGCCGGAGAACCTCACCGTTGGTGGACCGGTGCTAGTCCAGATGAAACTGTGGGACACACTGTCGGATCGTGGCCTGGCCGACGCCAGTGGCCGCTTCGCGCAACAGATCCGAAGAACAACTGCACCTTTCGGCCTGTTGATCTATCACGCCCTGCATGGGGTGATTCCGCAGCAGACGGCGAAGGAACCGGAATCTCGTGTCGTCGCGGTGTCAGCCGATGATCTCATCGAGATGTTGGCCGCCAGGCCGCTGAGCAGCGTGCTGGTTGCCATGCGTAACGCTGTCGTGCACGGAGTTGCCTACCGTGGTTGAACTGAGCTGCGTCACCGTCGCCGCGCACCTGCGACGGGCAGCCGATCCGACCAACTCGACGTACCTGCGCGGCCATGCCTATGAGGACGCGCTCGAGCACATCTTCAGAGCGGTGCCGGGATGCGACACTCAACGCAACAGCCTGAACAGATTCGCCTCTGAAGAGGTTGACATCTCGGTCATGAACTTCCGAGACGACGACGGTTTGCGTGCGCTGCCCGAGATCTTCTTGGTCGAATGCAAGAACTGGAGCGAACCCGTCAACTCCGCGACCGTCAACACTTTCGCCACCAAGATCCGCCATCGCGGTTGCGCTCTCGGTGTGCTGGTCGCGGCGAACGGCGTCACCGGCGACCCCCACGAGAAGACCGCAGCGTTCCAATCCGCCGCACTCGCCTTGCTAGAGAACACCAGAATCCTCCTCATTACAACCGATGATTTGATGGCGTTCACATCGAGTAAGGACGTTGTGGTCCTTCTACATCGGCGCCTCTTGGATCTCATTGCCGCTGGCACTTTCACCCTCGCATGACCCGCTTGGTCGCGCCACCGTGCGTCGCCTGAGACCAGATCGTCAGATTAGTGGCAGAATCCCCGCATTTGCGCCAGAACGATGGCAATACGTCAGGTCAACTGGCAACGGACAGCGATGTCGGCGCTGGCTACTTGTTGGTCCATGTCCGCATGACTTTACTGATGGATTCCAGCGGGGTTTCCGAACGGATTCCAGCGGATCAGCAGCGGATTTCAGCCATGAAATCCGGATGAATTCTGGCGGGCTGGCGGGCTGCCTGGACGCCGCCACCACCCGCCAGTACGGAGGGATCGAGCGTTCGGTGTGGGTGGGATTTCCTGCGCGACACGAGCATCGGCACCGCGCCCCGCCGGGTGTGTCGAGCTGCCTGGGCACGTACGCCGACCGTACTCTTCTGCCGATGATCGGATTCGCGTGGGATCACGAGCTCTTCAATGATTGGTGAAATGTCAGTGATCGCTTGACGCCACGGCAGCAAGCATAGCGTCCGCACTCATTGGTACGGATGCCTTCGCGCCTTCAGGCCCGCGTCGATGCCCAGGCAGGAAACAGTGTGGGCGCCTCGGTCAAATTGCCTGGACCACAGGCCAGGTGGAACGTCTGCCTGGCGGTCCAGGCATGCACCCAGTCGTGCTCGCTCCGGTCGATCTGCTGTCGGGGTGTTCCTGGTCTGCCAGTGTTCGTTCTCATCGATGTTGACGCAGTCGATGGGGCGGAGCTGGGGTGGGTCGGATAGCTTAGAAGGTCTGTGCCCGAGGAATTCTCATCTTGCTGACGCAGATCGTCTTTTGATCAATAGTGGTCCAGGTGTTGGCAGTTCGGCATAGGGCTATCGTCCGCGGATCCAGCAAGCCCGTCGGGTCTTGATTGCTGGACGGTTGACAGTGCGAGGCTGCAGCGGTCAGTCGGTGCGCAGGACGAAGAACAGGAAGCCCAGGAAGCTCGTGCCGGTTCTCCCTCGGAAGACCTCCGGGAATATGTCGCGGGCGGCGGGGACGGCCGATGGTTCGCTGATGACGTCGATGCGGAAGCCGGCCGCTGTGAACGCGTCGGTCATCGCGTGCAGCGGCCGGTCCCAGAAGGTCAGTTGGGTGGTCTGTCCGCCCATGGTCCATTCTTCGGTCCGGTTGTGGGTCTGGAAATAGTTGGTCGTGTCCCCGGCCGAGCGGCGCATGAGCTCGAGGGCGAAGGGGTGCTCGACCGAGACGAGGAGTCGGCCGCCGGGGGTCAGCACGCGGCGCAGCTCGGCCAGTGTCGGTCCCCAGTTTTTCAGGTAGTGCAGCACCAGGGACGCGACGATGTCGTCGAAGGCGCCGTCGGGAAACGGCAGCGGGTCGGCCAGGTCGGCGACTTGCAGGTCCGCGTCTGCGCCGAGGCGCCGTCGGGCCTGCTCCAGCATCCCGGCGCTCGCGTCGATGCCGGTCATGATGGCGCCTCGCTCGCGCAGCGCGGCGAACAGGGGACCGGAGCCGCAGCCGGCGTCGAGGATTTGTCGGCCGGTCACGTCCCCGGCGAGTTCCAGCATCGCGGGCTGTTCGTAGTACGCGTTCAACAGGCTGGTCTCGTTTTCGGCGGTGTAGCCCTCGGCGATGCTGTCGTAGCCGCTTGCCCGGGCCGGATCAGCGGGAAGTGCACGGCCTTCTGGAACCGGAGTCATGCGGCCCATCCTGACATGTCGAACTTGCCCATGTCCCTGCGATGCTGTGGTGTCTTCAGTCCGCCGGATGCCGATTCTTGGTGGCTGGTCGGAATTGATCAGCGTGCGCGGCAACGAGTTTCGCGACTTGGTATGGCCGCAACCTGGTGGTGTCGATGACGTGTGCTTCCTTGCTGTGCCAGGAGCGGGCTGCGTCGTAGTCGTCGAGGTGATCGAAACGCCATTGTGAGGGCCCCTTGGTGGGGTCGGTTTGGATGCGCCGGGTGAGTTCGTCGCGGTCGGCGTGGAGCACGACGTGGCAGATCGGGATCCCGGCGGTGGTCAGTCCGGTGCGGATCTCCTGCCAGTATTGGTGGACCAGGACGGACTGGGGAATGATGAGAACACCGCCGAGGTAGTCGAGGAGCTGTGTCGCGGCGGCCACGACCAGTCCGCGCCAGGGCTGCCAGTCCTGGAAGTCCCGGACGGGTTCGGAGGCCAGGACGTGGCGGAGCATGACCCCGACTTCCTCGGTGTCGAAGACCCGCGACCCGGGTAGCAGGATGGTCAATTCTGCTGCGGTGGTGGTTTTTCCGGCTCCGAAGGTTCCGTTCAGCCAGACGATCATGGGATCGAGGGTATCGGGCGCGGGAGGGCGGGTGGGGCCGCGGAGTTCGACGACGTAGGCGTTGACGGTGCCGTAGGCGACCGCGGTGTGATGGTGGTCCAGAAGGTGCTCCCAGATCTCGCGGACACTGGCGGTGGGGTCCTCGGCCAGGAATGCGTCGATATGGGTGGCGAGGCTGCCGAGGCCAGGCCGTCCGCGGTCGGGGTATTTCTTGCGGGCCGGTGGGACAGGTGAGGCCAGAGCCGCCGCGACGGTTCGCCATCCGACATTGTGCTTGCGTTCGATCGCGCGACGTGACAGCCCGGCGTTGTAGTCACAACGAATCACAGCGTAACGGCGGCGCTTGGCCTCGGCGTTGCGTCGGACTCGTTCGCGTTGTTCGGCGGCGGTGCCGCTGCGTTTGGGGCGGTAGCGGGCGGCGAGTTCGCCGAAGATGCGCAGCACGACCTCGGTGGTGCGGCCGCAGACGGCAGCGAGCTTGGCAGGGTCGATAGGGCCCATTCCCTGCCTGCCCGGGGTGATCAAGCGCCGCAGGTAACTCGGTGGCAGGTGGTTGGCGACGGCAAGGCGGACGACGAACGCTTCCGCGGTCTCACCCGGGTGCGGGCGCAGCCGGACCGGCAACGGCGTCAGGGTGCCGCTGACGGTCTGGTTCGGTTGTTCGGGATGGGTTGTGGTCACTGGGATTTGATGTGGGCGGCGTGGTCGAGGTCGATGGTGTCGAGGCTGGTTTTGGTGATCTTCTCGGTGCCGGTGAGGATGGAGTCGAGAGCGGCCTCGCGGATCAGTGCCGACAGGCTGCCGATCATTCCAGCGGTGCGCTGATGCAGGTAGCGGTCCAGCCCGACCAGGGTGCCGGGCCGGTGGTCGTGCAGGCGCAGAGTGTCTTCGAGACAGGCGACGACGGCGCGCCAGTCGTCGGTGAAGGGGAAGCCGGTGGTGCGTAGCAGGGTGTGGCGTCCGGCGATCTACTCGCCGCGGGTGCCGGAGAACAATCCTTCGCGTTCGACGTTGATTCCGGAGAACAGAAACGTGGCCGGGATGCGCTCGGCGAAGTATTTCAACGTGTCCGAAACATCAGCCCCAGCACGGGTGGTCAGTGAAATGTTGTGCAGCTCATCGCAGATCACGACGCTGGTGCCGGTGTCGCAGCAGACTCCGCAGACCGCCTCGATGATATCGGTGAGGTTCGCCCGCTGCGTGACGGGAAGGCCGAGGAAGCGGGCGAACTCCGCGGCCAGCATCCGGGGTGTCGCCGCGGGCGGGACGGTGACGTAGACGACCGGGATGCGGTCGGATCGGTGCGGGTGCCGCGCCCGGTCGGCGGCCTCGTGCATCTTGCCGAACTGGGTGACCGCGGTGGTCTTGCCGGTCCCGGCGGCGCCGGACAGGATCAGCCCGCGCCGCGCGCTGACCGCGTGCCGGTTCAGCAAGGTGAGCCGGCGCCCTTTCTGCGCAACAGCTTTCATGGTCGGGGTGGCGATCACGGTGAGCCGAGTGTGGTAGTCGATGCGGGTTTCGTCGTCATCACGGTAGTCGGCCGCCAGTCCGCCCGAGGCCACGCCCATCAGAACGTCCGACAGCTCCGGCGCGTACTCACTCTGCAACATCGCAGTGGCGTACGCGGCGATCGCTCCGCCCGAGTAGCCGTCGACCACATAACGACTGTTACCGAACTCCGGCAGGGCATTACGCACGGCGCGAATGGAATCGAGCATCATGTGCCCGGCCACATTCGTCTCGCCGTACGCCATCAGCGGGCCCTCATGGTCGGGCAGCAGAACCGCGTGCCCTTTGCTCAGGGCCGACCAGATCGCCGGCAGAAACCAGACGAGATCGGTATTGGTTCGATCGAGTAGGCCGTGCGACAACTGGTAGCCCGGCGTGCAGTGCAACCCGAGTGCGTTGATCGGCATCGCGTCCACCTCCACCGGACGGGGCCCCGGACCGTTCCACGACGCCGCCGGGATGATCAATGTGGCGGTGCCGAAGGAGGGCGTGCCCGTCGCCGAGGTGGAGCGAAACTTCAACAGCACCGCCCGCTCGATCGGTGCCGCCATATGCTGAGCTGTCGTCGCCATCACGTCCCGGGCATCGATGATCTGTCCCGGCTCCAGTGCGGCGAGGTTCGCAGGCCACGCGTCGAAGGTCTGATCCCCGGTCGGCGACGACAATATCCCTCGCCACAATGCGGCCTGCTGATCCTCGCCGGACTCGGGGCCGCCAGTCAACTGCGGCGGCGGCCGCCAGGGTCGTCGCCATTGACAGGGCTTCAAGCGGCTGCGTCTCGAAACACGGAGGGACAAACCTATGTGGAACTGGGCATTCGCCCGGTCGCAATGTCGATCTGGTTGGGTCAGGACGACATCGACTACCAACTGCATTCCGGCAAACTATCGGCGGAGTTGGCTTAATCGCGTGCTGTGTGGATAGCCCGGCAGAACTACAAACTGGCAAGCGGCGCGCGACCCACCGACACAGTTTCGGCGCCAATCGTTGATATCTGTTCATCTTTCCCGGCAGTGGCGAGTGTGCGGCTGTCCGGACCGAAATCGTGCGTAGATCCTTGTGGCCGCTCGCTGGGTCACGGGAGCAGCCCCTGGGCCATCGCTGTGGTTACCGCCGCCGTGCGGTCAGACACGCCAAGCTTCGAAAATGCCCGCAGCAGGTGGGTTTTCACGGTGGCCTCACTGATATAGAGTTCGCGCCCGATATCGACGTTCGTCTTGCCCTTGGCCACCTGGGCGAGGACTTCAATCTCGCGGGCCGATAGCGCTGCCGACGCAGGCCGACGCACGAACCGAACTAGGCGGTCGGCCACCGATGGCGCGAGCACGGTCTTGCCGCGAGCTGCGTCGCGCACCGCCTCTGCCAGCTCCGCTCGGGATGCATCCTTCAGGAGATAGCCTGCGGCACCGGCCTCGACGGCACGCAAAATGTCGGTGTCCGACTCGTAAGTGGTTACAACGACGATACGGATATCGGGGGTTGCGGCGAGGATGCGTTCGGTCGCCGTCGCTCCGTCCATATCTGGCATTCGCAGATCCATGAGAACGACGTGCGGTGAGAGGGATTCGGCCATAGTTACCGCCTCGGTACCCGAAACGGCCTCGCCGACGACAGTCAGATCGGGTTCGGCGTTGATCATGCTGCGGAGGCCTTCGCGGACGACCGGGTGATCATCGACCAGCAGGACGGTCGTGGTGCCAGGAGGGTGAGCAGTCATGTCGGGACCTCGACGTTCACGGTCACCCCGCCGCCCGGTGTTGCAGACACCGATAAATTCCCCCCCACCTGGGCTACTCGCGCCTTCATTCCCGTCATTCCGAACCCGTCGGTGTGATCATGAGGAAGTCCTACACCGTTGTCCGACAACGACAACCGCAACCCTTGCGTGGTCGGCGACAACTCGACTCGGATGGCGTCGGCTTTCGAGTGTTTGCGTACATTGGAGAGGACGCCCTGAGTGACGCGCAGCAGCACCACGCTGGTGGCCATGGCTGTGGGGGTAAGGTTCGGGTCGGCGCACATTGTTATCGCGATACCCGTCTCGGCCGAAAGTTGCTGGCACTGGCGCCGGATTGCCGCTGTGAGCGAACCCTCGCCGAGAGCGGCGGGGGTCAGCCCCGCTACCATTACCCGCGCCTCGGCCAGGTTCTCCCGCGCGGTGGCGCGGATCATGTTCACATGGTTGCGAGCGGTGGCGGGGTCGTTGTCCAGCTCCGCCTCCACCGCTTGTGCCAGCGTCACGATGCTGGTGAACCCCTGGGCTAGCGTGTCGTGGATTTCCCAAGAGAGCCGTTCGCGCTCGGCGATGGCGCCGGCTTCTCGTGATAGGCGGGCAGTCGCGGCGCGGCTGGTCTCCAACTCGGCAATCACGGTGGCCAGCCGCTCGCGTTGTTCGATCGACGTCATGATCATGGTGCCGATCACCGGCGCGACGATCATGCCGATCAACGTCACAGTCACCAGCAGAGGCAGGTTGGACCACTGTGGGCCGTGGACCACCAGCGCAATGCTCAACGGCGTGACGTTGACCGCGGTGGTCACAATGAGAGCGGTCGGTAATGGTAGTGGCGCGAAGATCAGCGGATAGACAGCCGGTATCGCCGCAATGGCGGGCGGCGAAGCCGACAGCGCGAGGAAAAACAAACCAATCGGCACAGCGATGAATACAACATGCTGCCAGCTGGACTCCTGCACACGAAGGACGCGGCGAACCAGCGTCAAGGCCCACAGAGCGATGCCCGCCAGCGCCGCGATTGCCAACGGCATGTTGCCTGCGAAGTTGCCATGAAGCAGGACTGTTGCCGCCATGCCCGCGAAGCAGCCTCCGGCGACGTAGACGTCCCACAGCGGGGGCAACCGAGCCTCCTGCCCTTCGGTCGGGAGGTGTTCCCCGGCCCGCCGCGCGCCGATCATTTGCCGATCCTATCCCTCCGACGGTACCCAATTGCCGTGGAAGCCGTGCGGCACCCGTGCTGGGAGATGGACCATAGCGACTGTTTCGAGCGTCTGTGCGTCGAGCAACACCAAATCGCTGCGGTCGGTTGTGCGATCGTAGACAAACCCCATTGCCACACCGTCATCCTCGGCGGCGTCCGGGGCCGACGGGACGAAGACAAATTCGCCAGGCTCGCGACCCTCACCGAACCTGACGACTCGCGTGGATCCGGTGACAGCATCGTGCTTGAGGATGGCGTCGGAAACCTGTGTCCCCTGGGCTCCGAGCGCGAGGCCAACGGCGTAGCCGAACCGATGTCGTCGCCCCACGAGCCGTTCATCGACACGCGGAAACTCCTGCGCGGTGTCGTCGAGCCGCTGCTCGTGGACGCGCCCGGTCGCCAGGTCGGCGGTCCACCGATCCAGACTCTGCGACCCGGGCGGTGTGATAACGGAGCCGCTGTTGAACACCGACGCGTGACGCACGACGTCGAGTACGATGCGGCGGCCGTCGTCGTAGGCGTTGAGCGGATGGAACACATAGCAGGGCTGCACCTCGAACCAGCGGATGTCGGCGGCGGTGCCCTCCCTGGGTAGTACGCCCACCCGCGCCCTGCGTTCCGGTGCCCATCGGTACGGCAAACCGAGGTCCGGACTTGCGTCCCACGCTGATGCACGTAGGGCCGCGCGCAGCAGGAAGTCCGGCGCGGCGTGGCGGGCGGCGAACCTGCTCACCATCCGTGCCGCGGCCCTGGCCGGCGCGTTGCGCAGTGATACCCCGAAGTCCAGCGCGACAGGCAGGTCATAGAGCACGACATAGTTTTCGGTGAGCGAAAAGTCGTGCATCATCGTCTGCGCCTTCAACCGGATGTCCACGGTGCGGCGGACTTTCCCGTCGATACCGGCCACCGTGTATTGGACGATGTTGCCGCGCAGAGGGTTATACGACACAGCATGCAACTCTCCGGTCGCAGGATCTCGCTTCGGATGACCGCTGTAGCCGCCGAACAACGTCCCGCAGAAGTCCCAGCCGCCGATTGTTTCCAACTCGTCGGTCAGCTCGTAGGGGCGTGAGCCAGCCTCGACGAGAGCAAGCGTGCGGCCAGCGTGGCCGATGATGTTCGTGTTGGCGGCGAGGTCGAATCCTCCCTGATAGGGGCCGCCCGGCCATCGTTCTCCCAGCGCGCGGGCGACGGCGGCAGACCGCACCCAGCGGTTGCGATACCACTGCGCAGTGCCGTCACGCAGGCGAAGCCCGTGGGCCATACCTTCGCCCAGGAACCAGTGGAATCCACGCGGATCAGGATCGCTCATCGGATTCGGCCCAATACGCAAATACCGGCCGTCGAGGTGCTCGGGAATCTTCCCGGTGACCTCGAGTTCTGTTGCGGTGATCTCTCGCTGGACCGGGGCGAAGTTGCCGCTCAGGTATGGATTCTCGGACTCACGCGTCGACGCGACCGTTGCGGTCATAAGGGCTGTCTCCTTCGTTTCGATCACCGGCGGGGTACAAGATCCAAGCCAAAAGCGATCGGCTCTGGATTTGCATTGATCTCGGCGGCCGCCGCATCGCAGATCGCATTACTCGTGGTTCGATATTGCGTCGCCGGCCCGTTGATGCGCGACGCCCGGACGACTGAAATCCGGTGTCCATCGAACGGTTGACAGTGCAGACGGTTGCAGTGGGTCAGGATTGGACTGCCTGGTGGCTGTATCGAGTGGAGGTACGGTCCGGCTCGAGTTCAGCGGCTGCCCGCCTGTCGTATCCGCTTCGTAATACAAAACGGCGAAAGGCCGGGTGGCAAGAGCTTCGAATGGTCGATTGGAACCGTTCCTGTTGAGGATCATCCACGAATCGCGCCAGCAGTCCTGCGATCTGACTTTCTGATCAGGTCGCATATGGGAGGACCCAATGACGAAACAGACAGGCTTGCGGAGTCCGCTCCCGCATGCGACGAAAGGGGCAAGGCCGCTGCTGCGATGGTTGTACCGGCCGCTGCGGGCGGCGCCGCCCGTGCTCGCGGCGTCGGTCGCGTTTGCCGCGCTGGTGGCCAACGCCCCCGCAGCGTCGGCCAACTCCGACGGGGTCACCGGGCAGCCCCTGCCCCGGGCCGACACCGCTGAGCACGCCCACCTACGGAGACATCGGGTCTGGCGCGAACACACCCAACAACGAGCCGTTCTTCGGAGTGGTCGACCCGCACAGCGCCGCGAAACTGACGTTCTCGTTCAACACCACACCAGCGGTTCTGAATCCGCTGCCCGCCCTGCTCGTGATCGGCGTCCGCCCGGACAACTCGATCTTCGCGATGAATATCCCGACAACCTGGCAGACCAAGACGTCACCGGCGTCGATCATCTCGCCGATTGCGTCGGTGTCCTGGGTGCCGGACGAGAACTCCTACCACACGGTGGTCGACGTCCGCGGCTATGTCGGCGCGGACCTGTGGTGGAATACCGGTCGGAGCCGCCATGGACCCGGCCGACTGGGACGGGCAGAAGGTTCACTGGAAGCAGTCGCTGGGCACCGCGAAAGTCAACGGAACGATCACCATGCCCAACCTGAGCCTGCAGGCCGGACCTTACGTTCCGATCACACCGAAGCCCGGCGAAAACCTCACCAGCGCGCCCATGCCGGTCAACGACTGGATGGGCGAGGAAGAAACTGAATACGGTGACTGGGCTATCAGCCCCGGCTACGACGGCAACCCGATCGGCGCGCCCGGCGCGCCGCCTACCCACGTCGGCTACGACTACGCCATCACCTTCAATCCGGACGGTTCCGAAGACGTCGTACACATCTACCCGGAACTGTGTGGTCAATACCGGGGCGTGATGTCACACACCGACCTCGACGGCCACACCGAGGCATGTATGCCCGATGTGAAGCTCGAAGACTGGGCTCCCGAACTCACCTACCACACCTGGCACAAGATCACCGGCAGCTGTGACGGCTGGACCCGGAGCTGGACGACCGAGTCGACCCAGTCCGCCATCTTCCCCCGAGTCCAGGGCTGGGATGTCACCGACGGTGTGTTGCACTCCGATGTCCCCGGCTCCACCGGTTACTACCAGCACATCCGGCAGTTCCCGTACTTCGACAAGGACATCTGACCGGATCATCGCCCTCAACTGGGAAAACCGGGCGGTCCTTCGTTGGATCGTGGAACACATCGCGCCGCAACATCGCCCATGATTTGTGATCGGCCCGATAACCACGCGGAAATAGCAACCCGGCCGTAACGCCCGCTCTACTGTTGAGGTCGACACCTCGTGACCGTCGGCGCGCATCAAGGCCGCGATCTTGCGATGCCCCCAGGCCGGCCACTCCTGGGCGTACTTTGCCGCGATCGGCTCGAACCGCGCTCCGGTTTTGGCGACGGCCATTGCCATACTTGACGTGGCGGCTGAACCACGCCGATCACGGCCCGGATCCACAGGTAAAGGCGCACACGGCCCCATCCAGCTGACACCCCGGCGCTCCCCATACGAAACGGCCGGTGGGGCCGTGGAGCAAGCTGCCTGGTCCCACCGGCCGCTTTCGCCTTTTCCTTCACTGGCGCAGATCAATATTCAGTCAGTGCATAATCCCGTGCGCTGCTCGCCGCCAGCGTCAACTACGACGCGGCCCATCGTCGGCCGCGCAGGTTGCTTCGAGGCGGAGATCGAGCGTTACACGCCGACCCGGTGCAATTTATGATCGGTCAAGCATCATCGATCGGGCCGTGCGTGATTGGCGCCGGACGATCGATGGTCCCGGTGAGAATGGGTGCGACGGCTGCACGGGCGAGCCGCTCGACGGCGGCGGGTCTGTCCAGTAAACGGCTCTGTCGCACTTTCGGCTCTGTCGCACTTTCGGTGGTGACCACGCGCAGGTGACGGCACGATGTGCCAGTGGGTGAGGTGAATGTGTCTGCCGCCGTGGTCTTTTCGGGGTTGTGGCCATTGGTGGTCGAGGATGTGGTCGATGAGGGCAAGCGAATCCTATTGCGGGCGCGGACGCCCGATATACCCGCCGTTTGCCCTGGATGCGGAGCAGAATCTGTGCAGCTGCACGCCTACCACCATCGGACCGCAGCCGACATTCCGCTCGACGGCCGGTCAGTGGTGTTGTGGATCCGAGTTCGGCGCCTTGTTTGCTCGACACCCCACTGCCGCAAGACATTTCGGGAGCAGGTACCCGGTGTTCTCGATCGCTATCAGCGCCGCACCACGCGCCTGACTGACCAGGTGCGGTCGGTGGTGCGTGAGCTGGCCGGACGGGCCAGTATCCGGCTACTTTCTGCGATGGCATTCCGGCTGTCTCGTCACACCGCGATCCGGGCGCTGCTGAGGATCCCACTGCCGGATCGACCCGTCCCGAAAGTACTGGGCGTGGACGATTTCGCGCTGCGCCGCGGGCAAAGCTATGCCAGCGTGTTGATCGACGCCGCCACCCACGAACGCATCGACGTGCTGCCTGACCGCAAGTCCGACTCGTTGCGGGCATGGCTCCATGACCATCCCGGCGTCGAGATCATCGTGCGTGACGGCTCCACCGCCTACGCCGAGGGCGCCCGCCGGGCGCTGCCCGCAGCGGTGCAGGCCTCCGACCGCTGGCATCTGTGGAACGGGTTGGGGCGCGTGGTCGAGAAAGCCGTTGTCGCCCACAGCGCCTGCTGGGCAAAGCATGGCCCCAAGCGGCAGCAGCTCACGCGCGAACAAACAACCCTGGAGCGCTGGCACGCCATCCACAACTTGCTCGATCAGGGCGTCGGGCTACTGGATTGCGCTCGCCGTCTGGGCCTGGCACTCAACACGGTCAAGCGTTACGCCCGAGTACCGGAGCCGGACCAGATGCGCCGACCACCCCAATATCGCGCCTGCCTGGTCGACCCCTACCGTGATCACCTACGGGTCCGCCGCAGCGCCGATCCCGGCGCCCCTGTCCTGCACCTATTCGAGGAATTGAAAGCCCTCGGATATACCGGCAGCCTGAACCTGCTCTACAAATACATCAACCAGGGCCGCCATCTCAGCGACCGGATCGGGCCCTCACCGAAGCGGCTAACCAGCTGGATCATGACCCGCCCGGCGGAGCTGCCCGATGAGCGTCGCGCCCATCTCGAAGAACTCCTCGCCGCCTGCTCCGAGATGACCGCTCTCGCAGGGATCGTGCACGACTTCGCCGACATCATGGCAAATCGCCGCGGCAGCGAACTCGACTGCTGGATAAAGCAGGTCCGCGAGGCCGGACTGCCCGAACTCGATCCCTATCTGACCGGTCTGGACCAAGATCACGACGCCGCCGTCGCTGGTCTCACCCTTCCCTACAGCAGCGGCCCGATCGAAGGCGTGAACACCAAAACCAAACTGATCAAGCGACAAATGTATGGGCGAGCTAGCTTCGCGCTACTCCGCCACCGAATCTTGTTGGCATAGCCCACCATCCGTCACCACCGAAAGTGCGACAGAGCCGTTTACTGGACAGACCCCTCGCGTCCGCTTGTCGGTCCCGAAGTGAAAATGATGTATGCCAACTCTTCCGCGCTGCGGATTGGTTCGGCGGCGGAGCCGCAAGTGTCGTCGACGACGTACTTTGGCTCACCTCACCGACCATCTCGTTGCAACAGGCTGTGGCGGCGGAATGTTCATCACTTGCGCCTTGCGATCCGGATGCCGGGCGACCGCCGTCGACCGACATGGTGGCACTGGCCGAGAAGAACAACACCGAACCACTCGCCTCCGGCCGACTCGAGGTGATCCACGATCCTGGTAAAGAAACTCGCACTGGCCGACAGCGGGTTACCGCCGCCGCCCTGATGAACGTGTTGTTCTTCCTCGGCGCATCACAGGACTCGCCGGGCTACACCGTGTCTTGGCCCCGGCGGCCGGCCGGTGTGCGGCCAGTGGTCCAAACCCACCCGCGAAGGTGGTACCCGCCCCGACTGCGCGTTGGATGCACCTGTACGTCGACGTGGACGTACGCGTACTTCTCGACGCTCCCGGACCAGTACCGGGTCGCGGTGTCCCGCCAGGACCTCATCCGCTAACCGAACGTCCGGGCGATGAGAGCCGAACGAAGCCGCCACAGACCCGACGTCACGGTCGGATCGAGGCCGGTGAGCTGACCTATGCGTCGCAATCGGTAGTCGACGGTGTTGGTATGGATGTGCAGGACGCGTGCGGTGCGCTGGCGATTGAGGTTGTTGCGGATGTGGACCTGCAGGGTTTCGAGCAATTCGGAGTGGGCGTCGAGGGGATCCAGCAGCGACCCGAGAATGTCCCGGCCGGGCCCCGGCCGGGTCAGTTGGTATTCCAGTGCCATATCCTCGAACCGATAAAGTCCGGGGACACATTTCAACCGCGCCACCATGTCGAGTACCTCGTGGGCGCGAACGGCGGCCTCGGGCACATCGACCACCGGCGCGGTGACAACGGCTGCGGTCACCGGTACGTGCGCGGCCGCCGAGAGTTGGGCGACGAGTTTGTCGAGGGCCTGAGACGCTGGTCTCGTGGTCGGGATGAGAATCGTCCCGCCGTCCACGCTGAGCATCGCGAGCGCTTGCTCACCACAGCGGGTTGCAAGTTCGGCCTGTAGGCGGCGGAGTTTGCGACGCGCGACGACCTTGCCGTCGAGCATCGGATGTCGTTCGTCCGGGTGCTTGGGAATCACCAGTGCCACAACGGAATATGCGTCGGCGATATCGATTCCGCATTCGCGGGCCATGGTCGAGGTGGGGTGCCCGCTCAGCAGCGCGGAGGTGGGGGTGTGCACCGCATTGTGGTGCTCGCTGACAACCGCCTTGTGCTCTCTAACGTAGGAGCGCGCGGCTGTGGAGCTCATTGTGTCGAGCATTTCCACCACCAGTTTGGCAGCGTCCACCACAGTGTCGTAGTCCTCGACCGTCGCATTCGCCACGACCAGGTCCATGCCGAGTTTGAATCCTTCGTGGATGGAATGCAGGATCGTGTCGATCGGGACCCCTTCGCGGGCCCACCCGGCGGCTGCCTCGGCGAGCCGGTCGGTCTTCGCCGTAACGTCCTTCCCGTCGAGCATGCTGACCGACAGTTCCAGGCAGACGCGGGTGGCGGCGGTGACATCGCCGGCAATGATGTCACCGGGCAGCGTGGCGCAGGGCACGACATTGTCCACGAAGTGCGCAACCATCTGCCTGGCTACCATCCGGACGTCCTGTAGTGGTGCGGACATCGGCCTGCCGGATACGGTGAGCCCCATTCTCATTGCCTCGCTCACTGTCATCGTCGACTCCTTCCACCCCTGGGTTGTTCCGGTCCTTCCGGCCGATCGTGCGAGTCGCGCCACGGCGCGAGCTGCTTGCATCCCACCTCGAACGGGAGGTCCCGGACGATGCACACTTCCTATTCGTAGTATACAACATTTTGATTAATTACATTGTCGACTGTACAGTTGCTGCGAGATGTGGACCACACCAGCGGTTGGCGGGTGCGTCGATCGCTGGTCGACAAACGATCGCGAGGACAAAGCCGATGAGCTTCACGAGCCCGTATCCCGATGTAGAGATTCCGAACGTGAGCGTGTACGAGTACCTGTTCGGTGGATTGGCGTCCGATGACCTGGACCGGCCCGCGCTGATCGAGGGATCCACCGGGGCGGTGGTGTCGTTCGGCGAGTTGATCGGCCAGATCGATACCGTGGCCGGAGCTTTGGCTGCGCGCGGTTTGCGGGTGGGTGATGTAGCGGCGGTGCATGTGCCGAACATGCCCGCGTTCGCGGCGGTGCTGCACGGTATCTTGCGGGCCGGTGGGACGGCGACCACAATGCATCCGCTGGCCACCGCCGAGGAACTCAGTCGACAGCTCGCCGATTCCCGTGCCCGGTTCATGTTCACCGTTTCGCTGTTGCTGCCGTCGGCGTTGGCTGCTGCCCGGTCCGCGGGGATCGCGGCCGAGCGGGTGATCGTGCTCGATGGCGCGCAAGGCCACGAGTCGCTGGCGGATCTGCTCAGCGAGTCATTGCCCGCGCCGACGCTGGTCTTCGATCCGGCAAAGCACCTTGCGGTGCTGCCGTATTCGTCGGGCACGACTGGTAATCCGAAGGGGGTCATGCTGACTCACCGGAATCTGGTGGCGAATCTGTGCCAGATCGAGCCGCAGACCAGTCTCGGCCGCGATGATCGGATGTTGGCCGTGCTGCCGTTCTTTCACATCTACGGGCTGACCCTTTTGCTCAATGGAGCGTTGCGGCGACGCGCCACTCTTGTGACCATGATCCGGTTCGATCTGGCCGAATTCCTGCGTATTGCCGCCACGCACCGCTGTACGCATCTGCCCATCGCCCCGCCGATCGCGGTGGCCCTGGCCAAGAGCCCGTTGGTCGACGAGTACGACCTATCCAGCGTCCGGCTCGTGCTGTCAGGGGCGGCGGCATTGGACGAGCAACTCGGCCGGGCGGTAGCCGACCGACTCGGGAGCCGGGTGCGGCAAGGGTACGGGATGACGGAGATGAGTCCGGCCAGCCACGGCATCCCCGAGGACCGCGACGACATCCCACTCGGCTCGGTCGGCCTCACCCTCCCCAACATGCGGTGCAAGCTGGTAGACACCCCCACGGGTGTCGAAATCCCTTTTCCGATAGAGGGGTTGAGCGCATCGGGGGAGCTGTGCTGTAAGGGCCCGAACATCATGGTGGGCTATCTCGGCAACGAGGCCGCTACGGCCGAGGTGTTCGACGATCAAGGGTTCCTGCGCACCGGTGACATCGCCGTCGTGGACAGCAATGGTGTGGTCTACATCGTCGACCGGGTCAAGGAGTTGATCAAACACAAGGGTTATCAGGTCCCACCCGCCGAGCTGGAAGCGCTACTGCTGACGCACCCGCTAATTGCTGATGCCGCAGTGATCGGAGTGACCGATGCCGACGGGCAGGAGATCCCGAAGGCGTACGTCGTCCGCCAGCCGGGTGCGGACCTGGGTGGGGCGGACGTGATGGCCTTCGTTGCGGGCCGGGTGGCGCCGCACAAGAAGATCCGCCGCGTCGAATTCCTCGACGCCATTCCGAAATCGATTACCGGCAAGATCCTGCGTAAGGACCTACGGGCGCGCGACACCGACCGTCGCACCCCTGCCTGACCTGCGCGGTCGCGCTCTGGCGCCATGGAGGGCGCGGCCTTTGTCAGCTCCGAGCGCGTGCTGATCGCGTATCGATGACGGTGAGGACACGTTCGCCCCAGTGGATGTTTTCTTGTTCGAAGGCGATTCCGCGTAGCAGGGTAAGGTACGGGCCGACGCGCTCGGCCTCGGCGAGATAGGTGTCCTCGTCCCGCCCGGCCAGCAGGCGGTCTTGCAGTCGTTGGTAGCGGGCAAGTTTGGCTTTCGCCGAGTCCAGGCGTTCGGCGACCGTAGCGCGGACCATGTCGAGGTCGCCGGCGTCCATGGCTTGGATCTGGACCATCATCTCTTCACGGATCGCGCCCGGCTTGGGTGGTTGGGCAACGAAGGCGCACAACGCTTCGCGTCCCTGGTCGGTCAGCGAGTACAGGCGTTTGTTGGGGCGGCGGTCCTGTTGGATCAGCCGTGCTTGAATTAACCCCTCTGCAGCCATGCGATCCAGTTCGCGATAGAGCTGCTGCGGCGTGGCCATCCAGAAGTTGGCCACCGACGCGTCGAACCCCTTGGCCAGGTCGTATCCCGACGACTCGCCGTCCAGTAGAGCGGCCAGCACCGCGTTGCGTAACGCCATTGCTACATGTTAGCACTCAATGCGATTACTGAACTTGTTGACTAAGCGTTCGGTGCGGGGTAGCGTGCGAGACACTTATTCAACAAGTTGATTATGGAGGTGGGTGTGCATCCCTTCCGTCGAGCGGTCGAGGCGCGCGATGAGGCTGCGATCGAGGCATTGCTGTCCGACAACGTGGTATTCACCAGCCCGGTCGCGTTCAAGCCCTATCCCGGCAAGGCGATCACAGGGGCGATCCTGCGCGGGGTGATGCGGGTGTTCGAGGACTTCCGCTACGTGCGAGAGATCGCCGACGTCGACGGGCGCGACCACGCGTTCGTGTTCGAAGCCACGGTGGCGGGCAAGAAGCTCACCGGCTGCGACTTCCTGCACTTCGACGCCGAGGGCAAGATCGACGACTTCATGGTGATGGTGCGGCCGTTGTCGGCGGCCGCCTCGCTGGCCGAGGCGATGGGGGCGCAGTTCGAGCGCATCAAGGCCGAAGCCGTGGAGCAACTGCGGGGGGAAGCGGTGCAAGGATGAGTGACTACGACGTCATCGTGGTCGGTGCGGGCAACGCCGGGCTCACTGCGGCGGCGACCCTGCAACGAGCCGGGGCTCGCACTCTGCTGGTGGAGCGCCACAACGTGCCCGGTGGGTGCGGCACCTCCTTTCGGCGCGGTCGCTTCGAATTCGAGGTCGCGCTACACCAACTGTCCGGTGTCGGGATCGACGGGCAGCCGATGTCGTTGCGCGAGGGTCTGTTCCGGCAGTTGGGCATCGCCGACAGTTCGAATTCGTGCAGGAACACGACCTGTACCGCACCGTGATCCCCGGCACGCTGGACGTCAGCTTGCCTGCTGACTGGGACGGCGCAATAGAGGCCCTCGAGGCAGCCTTCCCTGGTAGCCGCGACCGCGTTGCGAAGTTCTTCGACCTGGTCAAGCAGATCACGTTCTGGCAGGTCGCCGCGATGCGCGGGATGCCCGCCGACCGGATCGATTCGCTGCTGTTCAGCTACGGGTTGCGCCCGGCGCGGGACGTGCTCGACGAGTTCTTCGATGATGGGCGGATCAAAGCCGCATTGGCGCCGTACTGGACCTATCTCGGGCAGCCGCCGTCGAAGCTGCCCTTCCAGGATCTGGCGCTGACCCTGTTCGCCTACCTCGAGTACAAGCCCTGGCACGTGCGCAGCGGCTCGCAGGCGATGTCCACCGCGATTTTGGACGCTTTTCTGCAGGCCGGCGGGGAGGTCCGCTTCAACACCGCCGTTGCGACCATCCTCACTGATCACGGGAAAGTCCGCGGTGTGCGGCTCGCCGACGGCACCGAGATCACCGCCCCAGATGTGGTGTCCAACACGTCGCTGCCGGTTACCTACGGCATGCTCGACGGACTCGAAATCCCCGCCGCCGTACGTGCCGATATGGCGACCCGCCGCCTCGGCGTGTCCGGATTCGTGCTGCACATGGGTCTGGACGCCACACCCGCCGAGCTCGGATTCACCACCAGCACAACCTTTGTCAACGTCGATACCGACGACGAGCGCACCTACCGCTCATGGCGTACGTTCGAACCGGCCCGCGGCATCTGCGTCTCCTGCTATGACGTCGCCCCGATCGGATTCGCGCCTTCGGGAGCCAGCCACATCAGCCTGATGACGTTGCAATACGCAGACATCTGGCACAAGGTCGCACCCGCCGATTACGCGCGTACCAAATTCGCCTATGCGCAGACGCTGCTCGATCTGGTCGAGCACGTTACCCCAGGGACCCGAGGCGTCATCGAAGAAATCGACGTCGCGACTCCGTTGACGATGATGCGCTACCTCGGTCACCCCGGTGGTGCGATCTACGGGCTACGACCAGGATGCCACCGAAGGGTGGCTGTTCCGCAACAGCGAAGGCGAAACTGGCGTTCCCGGCCTACATCTCGCTGGATCCTGGGCGGGCCTCGGCGGCTTTCAGCCCACCCTCGAAGCTGGGGCGCGCGTCGCGCGCCGCCTGCTGCGTAAAGCCGCCTGACTCTGGAGAAATGCTATGACAACCCACCCCCTCGCCGACCGATTCGACGGAGCCACAGAGATTCTGGCGGAGATCGACGCGCGTGAACCGGATACGGGTGATCACTCCGCCCGGACTCGGTCGATCATCGACACCTACCACCCGGCTCGGCTGGTGCTGACGGTCACCGCGATCATCGACGAGACCGTGTCCAGCAAGACGTTTCGGCTGGTTCGTCCCGACGGCTCCCCGCTGCCGCCGTTTCTGGCCGGCCAATATGTCAACCTGTTCGTCGATGGTACCAGCCGCCCGTTCGCGATCTCATCGAGCCCGGCCCGCCTCGACCACTACGACCTCACCGTGCGCCGTGTCGCGGGTGGACGGATCAGCAATCTGTTGATCGACACCATCGGCATCGGTGACGTCCTCACTACCACCGGGCCGATGGGAACTTTCCACCACAACCCGCTTTTCCACGGCGACGACCTGGTGTTTCTGGCCGGTGGCTCCGGAGTCGCTCCGGCTATCAGCATGATCCGCGATATCGTCGACCACGGCCTGGACCGGAGCTTCCACCTCATCTACGGCTCCCGCAATACCGCCGACATCCTCTTCATCGACGAACTCGACCGCCTTGGTGCCCTGCATCCCGGTATCCGGGTCGATCACGTCATCAGCGAACCCGCCCCCGGCTGGACCGGACCCACCGGCCTGCTCACCGCCGACACCATCACCGCCATTGTCGGTCAACTGAATTCGCGTATGGTCTACGTCTGCGGGCCGCAGGCTCTCTATCCCTACGCGCTGGCACAGCTGACCGCGCTCGGGCATCCGCGTCGACGAATCCGATTCGAGGCCAATGGCGCTCCCGCCGACCCCACCGCGCAATCACATTGGCCCGCGGGGGTCGCTCCTACCGACGAGGTGACCGTCACCGTCGGGGCCACCAGCTTCCGCACACCGTGAAACCGTCCGCTGCTGGATGCGTTGGAGGACAATGGGATCCGGCCGGAAGCGGCGTGCCGCTCGGGTGAATGCAGCCTGTGCCGCGTCCGCATCGTCAAAGGCGATGTCCACGCCGCTGAAGAAGCCGCGCTGCGGCTGTCGGACGCCGACTTCGGCTACACCCACTCCTGCGTCGCCTACCCATAAGCGACATCGAAATCGACGTGTGACTCACACGAGAACGCATCCGCTTGTCGAGCGTGCTGGGCGAGCTGGGCTTGCGCATTCCGGCCAGCTCCGGAATCTCGGTGCATCTGCCGCCGCCCGAGCCGGCCTCACTGCGCCGATGAATCGTCTCCGACACGAAGGATCGCCTCAATGAGCACCACAGAAACGTCATCGATCGACGCCGCGATCGCCACCCTGGCGAAAGGCGAAAAGGCCTGGGGTCGAACCGCGTTACGGGAACGTCGTAACCTTCTCGAACAGTTGCACGCCAATACCGCAGCGCATGCGCAGCGATGGGTTGACACCGCCGCCAGCATCAAAGGGCTGCCCGCCGATTCGCCCCTGCTCGGTGAGGAATGGTCCAGCGGACCGTACTCGTTGCTCACTGGCATCGCCGCGCTGACGGAGACCATGCAGGCACTCGAGGACGGCCGCAGTCCGCTCGACGGATACCCGATCCCTGCCCGGCGCCATAGGAATGTTGGTAGCTGCGCTGACCCCGCCGCCGGTATGGGGCGGAGGTTATCCAGGCCTCGAGGTGCAACTTCGTATCAAATCTCTGCCCCGCCGGTCATCGATGGAACATATCCGCAAGAGGGTGTCTTGCCGCTCGTATTCGGAGGCAGGGCGCGCCAGCATATACACGTCATTTGCACCGGCGAGAGCAGGCATTTCGCCTAATAAGCGAATGCTCCCCGGGCCCCGAGGGAAGGCTATCAATGTCCGAAATTCCGTCGACGCATCGCGAAGTCCGGTTGAAGTCCGTTCTGGCTGGCCTGCCCGAACCGGAGAACTTCGAGGTCGTCGAGGTTTCAGTTCCAGTTCCAGGCGCTGGCGAGGCACTCGTACGCAACCATTGTTTCCATGTGGGTTCCACCCTGCGGATGCTGATCGATGTCGCTGCCGACTGGACACCCTTCCCGCAGATCCGTGTTGGCGACCCGCTGGCCGGGGCTGCGGTCGGCGAGGTTGTCCAAGCTCCCCCGGGCAGCCAGGTGCGCCCGGGAGATCTCGTAACCCATTGGCGCGGGTGGCGCGAATATGCGGCCGTGCCGCTGGCGGAATGCACCATCGTGAATCCGTCGCTGCCGCTCGTGGCCCACCTCTCCCAGGGGTGGACTGCTTATGCCCCGCTCAGTAGCGGATTCGGCGTGCGCCCGGGTGACACGGTGTTCGTCACCAGCGGGGCCGGCGCGATCGGCTCGATGGCTGGACAGATTGCCCGGCTGCTCGGCGCAGGTCGGGTCGTCGGCAGCACTGGAACCCGAGAGAAGGCCGATCGCTTGGTCAAGGAGTTCGGTTATAGTGCCGCAGTGGTCCGCTCCGCGGGCATCCCCATGGCCGAGCAACTCGCGCAGGCGGCACCGGATGGCATCGATCTGGTCTTCGATTCTGTTGGCGGTGAGCAGTTGCAGGCGGCGGTCGAGGTTGCACGGCCCGGAGCTCGTTTCCTGCTCATCGGCGGCCTGTCGGGCCAGATGGAACCGGAAGGCAGCGGGCTGACAGCACCTGTGGTCCTGGATTCGTTCCCGCTCATCCTCAAGCGGATCGTCATGTGCGGGTTCCACGCCGACGACGAGGTGAATCGTCGTGGCGTATGGAATCAGCGTTTCAAGGAGTGGTTGCAGTCCGGCGAGCTCACCGTCCCCCATGTGTGTCTTCAAGGCATCGAACTCGGTCCCAAGGCCGTGCGTGAGGTGATCAATGGCGATCATCTCGGAATCGTTGTGGTGAACCTCTGAGCCTATCGCCGGAGTCGCATGTTTGATTCGGGCAAACAAAGCGAACCTGCGACGAAGGCCGGGAACCCTGCAATCAGCAGCAGCCGCTGTTGGGGCCGCTTAATGCTCGCCATTTCGGTGGCGCCTGCGACGCCAATTCACGCCGACATCAGCGGCGATCAGCAGTTCACGGCGGACCTGTGTTCGGGTGCTCTGCGGGGATGCGGCATCGCTGGCGCTGTAGTCGACCTTCCTCGGGCATCGTGGGGGTGTCAATAGACCCGAGCCTGCGATACGGGTTCTCGATCGCGAGAAGGTCCGGGATGCAGCCAATTTGGAACAGGTGGCCGTCACCGATCACGACGATGAGGCGGGCATCGGCGGTGGTGGTCAGCCGATGCGCCCCCGCGATGGCGACGGGCGATCACGCTCCGCGGCGCCGTCCATTGCTCGAGCACCGCGCGAAACACCGCGCCCGCGCTGGTCTCTCCAGCTGTCACGTCTACTCGGCCTGGGAGCAGGCTGCCCATATACGCGCGCGGCGCATCCAGCGTGGACAGTTCCCAGTCCAGCACCGCCGTGACGGCCGATCTCCCGCGCAGTGATCAGACTCGGCAGGTGAAAGTCGCCGTGCATCAGGTGATCTCGCGTTGCTCGGGAATAGCGGCGCTGAGGCGGCCGGCGAGATCGTCCAGTACGGGCAGCTCCCGGGTCTTGGACAGTTCTTATTGCCCCGCCACCGCCTGAGCTGGCGCTGGGCATACGGTTTGTGGCTCGCCAGTTCCTCGAGGCCCACCTTCGCGAGGGCGACGGCATGAGGTTTTTGCGGAGGCTCCATGGCCGGAGGCCACGGAGCCACTCGCCTAAAGGCCAAGGCCGCCGGTTGTTCTCGTGCGTCCTGTCGCGGCGATTCAGCGCGGTCAGCACCGCGCGGTCGGCGCCTCCCACGACCGCACCGCCGAAGCCGGTTTGCCTGCCCCGCCTGTCAGGTCGACCACTTACTTCAGAACTCCGACCCTCACAGGAGGCCCCGCGCGGTGGGTCGGTCTCGGCACGCCCGGTGCCAGCGCCTCGGCCGACGGCCGGCGTTCTTCCCGAGGCTGCGGATCGAGATGTGCCCGGAGATCTTCATCAGCATCGGGGTGAACGCGCCATCCTCGCCGGCGCGCGACAACGCCGAATGCGCAGCTGGTGCTGAGTGAATGGTTCATTTGCCTGCGGTACTTCCTTAGCGCCACTCTTTTCGCGGATGTTCCTGGAACCCGGGGCCTGGTCGCCAGTGTTTACGGTTGTCTCGGCTCGAGCCTCTGGACGCGGTCCGCTATCGTCTCAAGCTGACTATTCAACTAGTTGACTAATTGGGTGGATATGTATTCCTTCCGAACAGCCGTGGACGCTCGTGACGAAGCTGACATCGAGGCGCGCCTGGAAGACGAGGTCGTGTTCAGCAGCCCGGTGGCCTTCAAGCCGTATCCCGCCGAGGCCATCGAATCGGTTATCGCAGCCAGGGCGCCTGGAATTGGTTTTCCGACTGTAGTTCCGGAAATGCATGAACGTCCGAGGGGATACCGTGTTTCGTGAAGGATTGAATGCGCTCGATGAGTTGGACCGCAGCCTGATCCAAGCCCTGCGAGTGGACGGCCGAGCACCCTTCAACCGGATTGCCGCTGTGCTGGAGACTTCTCCGCAGACTATCGCCCGCCGCTATCAAAGGCTCCGCCGGGAGGTCTCTTTACGCGTCGTTGGCGTCGCCGACCCGCACTGCTTCGGTGAGACCCAATGGCTGCTCCGGGTGGTTGCAAGCCCGGTGTCGGCACACCCCCTGGCGCATGCATTGGCAAAGCGGCCCGATACGTCCTGGGTCAAGCTCATGTCGGGTGGTACTGAGATCACCACGATCGTCGGCACGGCGACAGCGGCAACCGGTCATCCGCTCCTGCTGCGGGACCTCCTGCGGACCGCGGAGATCAATTCCATTTCCGCGCACTGTCTGCTGCATACCTACCTCGGCCGACCCACCAGTCGGCAATGGGCCATCGACACCCTCACCGAGGAACAACAGCGCCAACTCCGACCACCCAACCACTTCGGCCTCGACCGGGAGCAACCACGTCAGACGGTCACCGATACAGACCTGGATTTGCTGAAGGTTCTGCAGCACGATGGTCGCGCTGACTATTCCGTGCTCGCCGTGGCCACGGGTTGGACGGCGGCGACCGTCGCACGCCGCCTGGCGCGGCTTCGCGCCAGCAAGGCTCTCTTCTTTGACATCGAGATCGATAGCCGAGCACTCGGAGTGATGACTCAGGCCATGCTGTGGCTGTCGGTGGCTCCGGCGCATCTCGTCGAAGTAGCAACCAGACTTGCCGGGCCACAGTGAACTTCAGTTCGTGGCAGCCACCACAGGTCCGACGAATCTGCTGGCAACCGCCCTGTGCAACGATCCTGCACACTTGCACCACTACCTGACGCATCAGTTGGGCAGTATCAGTGCGATCCAATCGGTGTCCAGCGCACCGGTACTCAAGGTTCTGAAGGGTGCCGGTCGCGCCGCCCCGGAAGTGCTGCCGATCCGGCCGGCTCGGCAGCATCCGCCGTCCGGCGCACTGAGTGCCTCATCTGGGCGATCGGTTGCCCGCAGACCTGGGCGAGCAGTATAAGCGTGTAAGTTGTTCCGGCGCAGTCGATTAGGGAATTTCTCGGAGCCGGCTCCTGTACCCTGTCGCGGACAGTGCACCGAGGTCCGGGCACATCGGTGATCGCAGCGATACCTTCGGCACTGAGCTTGACCGACTATAAGGAAACCTGTCGCATACCGAATACGACGTGCGCACTCCCGCTGCTGAACACGGGGGACACCCTTCGGGTCGGTACGCCCTCGGAATTTGCCTTCGAATTCGAAGAAGTACACCAGAAGAGGTGCTGGGCGATGTGGCGGCTCAGAGCTGGCGTTGGACGCCGCTCTGACCGGCGCGGACGGCATCGTACGCAAGAATCTCGAACCAGTACGGCGCCTTTGTCGCCAGCAACGCGACGACCCTTGCCGAAATGGCTACCGCGGCCTCACACTACGGCGATGGTGCCCGCCACCCAATGACCAGTCACCCACGAAATCCTCGACGACCTCGCACGGTCGAAGAAGCAGTCCTCGATGGGCTGCGGGCCGCTGTGCTTTGTAACTCCGTACACGCGGCCGAGCAGGCGCCTTCACCTCGGTGTCAGTCCACAGCGGGCTGTCCGTTCAGCCCCGGCGGCCAGCGCAATATCGACGCAGCGCGCGGCCAGTTCCCGCGGTGGCAGCGGGCCGTCGGGCTTGTACCAGCGGGCGATGGACTGGCACATGCCGAGCAGGGCGCGTGCCGCCTCGGCAGGGGTCGGTCGCGGTGAAGGCGCCGGTGCGCACGCCCGTGCCGATGATCTCGGTGGGCAGGGTCTCGATTTTCTTGCGGTGCGCCATATAGCGTTTGCGATTCTCCGGCGGCATGCCGCAGCTCCGGATCGAGGGCGGTCACGCGTGTGCGGTGCGCGATGTGCAACCCAATCGTCTCGATGACATCGACGAACTGCTGCCGGGGGTCGGCGCTGGCGGACGCGGCCGCCTTCACCCGCCTCGCGAGTCGAAGGCGTCCAGGGCCGCTGAGAGCAGCAGGGTGAGTTCGAGTGGCTCGAACCGCCGCCGGTCGGCGTCGGTCAACGACGGACTGCACGACGCCTTCACCGACCAGCCGATGGGCCTGCCGACCGAGGCAGGCAACGACCTCGACGTCACGCCGGCTCGACTCGCTGCCGATCCGCAGGTGCTAGCCGCCATCGACGTCGGTGTGTGCGGGGGCCAACACGAAGCTGGCCCGCGTGGAGCAGGTGAAGAAGTTCGTGGTCCTGGCGGTCACCTGGGAGCGGCGTGGTGAGGAGTTGACCCCGACGATGAAACTCAAACGTAGGTCGATCGCCGAGAAATACGCCGACATCATCGCCTCGCTCTAGGGAGAGCGACGGGCCTGCGCTCGGGACAACCTCCTTGTTGTGGTCGACAATTAGGGTAGATACAAATCGTTGTGACTATTCATATAGTTTGCCAATATTTGGACCGACTCAATTAAGGTATTAAGCAACTAATCAACAAGTCGATTAATCTTCTTGTTGCGTTCTGAGATGGCCATATTCCTCTTACAAATAAGGTGACTTTCGATCCGTGACCGATCAACCGGTGATCACGACCGCTCAACTCGTGGCGGCGCTGTCGATGCTTGGTATGGAGTCGATTACGACCCGGGCGGAGGTGCAGTGGCGACGGTTCTACGAGTTGCGTGACAACGATCTCGACCATGCCATGACGGCCGGTCTGTTGTATCGCTTCGCGGGTGCTATAACCCGGCAGTCGATCGTGTCGGCCTCGGATATGGCGATGCTCGAGGCGAGGGCAGCTGCGGCCAGCCCGAGGAATGTGCAGCTTGCCAATGAGAACGTGGCAGAGCAAGCGATCTTCGAGGCGTTTTGGTTGGCCGATCGGATCGCGGCTGTTCAGTCGCACTCATCGGCGGAGGTATCGGTGGGGGCGCGGATTCTCGATGCTGCATGGTGTGCAGCCGAGGCCGCGAAGATCTTGTTGCGGATTCATCGGGAATTGTCATCGGGAAGAAGGTTGGAGGCGAGTCGCCCGGATTGGGAGGCGCTGCTTCAACAGTTGGCCGCCGCGCATCATTATGCCCGGCTCGCCCTGGTTGACGTCGAGACCAATCCATGACCGCGCGCAACAGCCCGACAACACCGCACTCGCCGACGGGCCAGTGATCACTGCCATGGCCGAGCGGCGGGAACGGACGGCCGCAGAGGTCGTGGCGCGGCACCCGAACACGAAGATCTGCGAAACCCTGGGCAGCAGTGAGTATTTCGGCATAGGTGGGGTGTCGGTGTCGTAGCGGCCGATGGCCAGAATCTTCGCCTCGGCATCGATGAATTCGATGGTGGCCGAGCGTTCATGGTCCGAGCAGATCCCGCAACACCATCAACGGGTCGGATTTGGACAGATACAACGCTAGCGCCGCATCGGCATCGGTGTCGCGCACCAGCTTCGCCGCCTGGGTGTAGTAGCCCTCGACCAGCATCTCCAGTGTCCGGATGGCGAACGAATGACGTAGCCGGTGCGGGTTGACCGTGGGAAACCGAGGCTCGATCCGCTGCCGGATGCGACCGGAGGCACGATCGAAAACCGTTGCCCACGCCGTGAACGGTCCACCATCACCACGCACTGCGACCAGCATCGACCCGCCATCCGGCGCGACCAGACGCAGCCGCTCGGCCGGGCGAAGCGCCGCCCACCGCACCCGCTTGCCATTCACTCGGCCACCTACCGGCCCGACCTCGCTGACCAACAACGGATCACCCGAACGTGCCGGAGGCCGCCACGTCGAACCCTCGACCGCGAGCGGACGAGCCAGGTCGAGATAGCGATGCACCTCGGCCAACGGCTGATAGGTGATCCAGGTCGTGCGGAACTTTCGCCCCTTCGTCACCCCAGCCGGCACCCGGGCCGGGATCGGCAACGCCGACGGATCCGGCGGCAGCGCAGGGATTTCCGGCACCAGCAGAAAGGTGAACTCCTGGCGACGTAACCCCGTCGCCAGACCGAGGCGCCCGATCGCGGCGTTGCGGGCGAGTTCGCGACCGCGGTAGCTGGTGTCTTCTGCACCGTCGGGCGTCAGACCCGCCAAGGCTTTGAGGAACAACGCCTCGAAATCGCGTTCCAGATACTTGATCGTCACATGCGCCTTCGGACGGCGGCGCATCGCCAGATTCTTGCGGACCTCCCGAACCTGTTCTCCGTAAATAGTTTTGGCTTGTGTGTAGGTGAACGGTTCGGCCCGAGAGTGCCCCTCGTCGACCGCCCACCGGTAGAAAGCGGCCAGAACGCTGACATGCCGATCCCAGGTTGTCACCTCGAAGCGAGCATCGATCGGGCCACACGCCCGGTGCACCGCATTACACTCAACGCGTCCGTGAGCGGGCGCCGCTCATCGAACAGGTCCACGCCGAACTCGCCCAGGAACTCCATCCACGACCGCAACACCCGCGCATACGACTCCCACGACGACGGCGCCGGACAACCACTCGAAGGCAACTCACGCAGCCACCGATTCACCATCGTCGACGGCCGCGCACCGGCCCCATCCTCGAATACCAAGTCGTCATCGACGAGGGACAGGCATACCGTTCGGGATGACCGGCCGCCGCTGGACATCCCAGGACTCCCACCCCGCGGACGAAAAGAAGATCAACTCCACGTCTCGTACATACATTCGAGACGGCCTGGAGTGCAACACAGATGTCGATGGTCACCGACTGCTGGGCTTCCTATCGAGACACGGCATCAAAGCGGAGAGAAAGCACTGGCGGCAACACGATTTCGGCCACCACACCCCGAACAACCCGAACAAATACCCCTGACACCGTGCGCCAGATCGCCGGGCTGCCGGAACCGGCGCAACAGGTCGAAGGCTAACTGCTCGACGGTCGGACCTGCGATGAGGTCGTCGATCCGCTGGAGCGGACGTTGACTGGCCGAGCCGACTCACCAGCGCCTTCGGCCACGTTGGCATCATAGCGGGCCAGTTTGGCTTTGGCTTAATCCATTCGCTCGGCGAGCTGAGCACGTATGGCCGGGATGTCCTCGATGGCCATCCCCTGCGCCTTGACCATCAATTCGTCGCGGATGGCGGTGGGGTTCGCGGACTCGGCGATGAACTCGTGCAAAGCCGCGCGTCCTGCCGGAGTGAGGGAGTGCAGGCCTTTGTTCGGGCGGCGTTCCTGCTGTACGACCCGAGTCTCGATGATCCCTTCGGCCGCCATTCGCTCGAGCTCTCGATACAGCTGCTGAGGTGTGGCCATCCAGAAGTTGGCCACCGAGGCGTCGAAGCCCTTGACCAGGTCATAACCGGAAGCCTCACCCTCCAACAGCGCGGCCAGCACCGCATTTCGTAGCGCCATACACCCACGTTACCACTTCTGTGACTAATCAATAATTTGTCTAGCGTCTGGACATCTACAGCTGCACTAGATAGTGTTTGATGCACCTATTCAACAAATATAGTATGTGAGGTTGGGGTATGCATCCATTCCGCGCGGCTGTCGAGGCACGAGACGAGGCTGCGATCGAGGCGCTGCTGGCCGACAATGTGGTGTTCAAGGTGGTGTTCACCAGTCCGGTGGCGTTCAAGCCGTATCCGGGCAAGGCGATCACCGCGGCGATCCTGCGTGGGGTCGGCCGGGTGTTCGAGGACTTCCGCTATGTGCGGGAGATCGCGGATGCGGGCGGTCGTGACCACGCGTTCGTCTTCGAGGCCACCGTCGATGGAAAGCAGCTCACCGGGTGCGATTTCCTGCACTTCGACGCCGACGGCAAGATCGATGACTTCATGGTCATGGTGCGCCCGCTCTCGGCGGCCACGGCATTGGCGGCCGCGATGGGGGAGCAGTTCGAGCGGATTCAGCGTGATGCCACCGCCGCGATCGCGACCCAGGGAGCGGGCGCATGAGCGACTACGACGCGATCGTCATCGGTGCGGGCAATGCCGGGCTGACCGCCGCGGCGACCTTGCAGCGCGCTGGTGCGCGGACCCTGCTGCTGGAGCGGCACAACCTTCCCGGCGGTTGCGGAACCTCGTTCCGGCGTGGGCGTTTCGAATTCGAAGTGGCACTGCATCAGTTGTCCGGAGTCGGTGTCGAAGGTCAGCCGTACTCGTTGCGGGAGGGGCTGTTCACCCAGCTCGGCATCGCTGACAAGTTGGAATTCGTCCGGGAGGAAGACATCTATCGGGCGGTGATCCCAGGGCAGGTCGATCTGACCCTGCCCGCGGACTGGGAGGGCGCGGCCGATGCGATCGATGCCCAGTTCCCCGGCAACCGCGCCCGGGTGGTCGCGTTCTTCGACCTGATCAAGGCGGTCACCTTCTGGCAGATCGCGGGCATGCGCGGCATGCCCGCGGGGCAGATCGACCCGGTGCTGTTCAAGCAAGGCCTGCGGCCGTTGAAGGACGTGCTGGATGAGCACTTCGATGATGACCGGATCAAACTCGCGCTGGGCGCCTACTGGTGCTATCTCGGGCAACCGCCGTCGAAGCTGCGGTTCCAGGATCTGGCGTTGACACTGTTCGCGTACCTCGAATTCAAGCCCTGGCACGTGCGCGGCGGGTCCCAGGCGATGTCGATGGCGATCCTCGACGCCTTCCTGCAGGCCGGTGGCGAGGTGCGGTTCAACACCGCTGTCGAGAAGATTCTCACCGAGAGCGGACGGGTACTCGGGGTATTGCTCGAGGACGGCTCGGAAGTGACCGCCCCTGATGTGATCTCGAATGCGTCGCTGCCGATCACCTACGGCATGCTCGAGGGCATCGACCTGCCGGCTGCGGTGCGAGAGGACCTAGCCACCAGGCGCATTGGCGTGTCGGGATTCGTTTTGCACATGGGCTTGGATGCCAGCCCCGCCGAACTGGGCTTCACCACCAGCACCACCTTCGTCAACATGGACACCGACGACGACCGCACCTACAACGCGTGGCGCTCGTTCGAACCCGCCCGCGGTATCTGCGTCACCTCCTACGACGTGGCTCCGATCGGATTCGCGCCATCGGGATCCACGCATGTCAGCCTGATGACGTTGCAGTACGCCGATATCTGGCGCAACGTGGCCGCCGAGGAGTACGCGCGCACCAAATTCGCCTACGCGGAAACCCTTCTCGACCTCTGCGAGACCGTCACCCCCGGTATTCGCGATGCCATCGAAGAGGTCGATGTCGCAACGCCGTTGACGATGATGCGCTATCTCGGCCACCCCGGCGGCGCTATCTACGGCTACGACCAGGACGCCACCGAAGGGTGGCTGTTCCGCGACAGCGAACGTCAACCCCATGTCCCCGGACTGCATCTGGCCGGTTCCTGGGCGGGTATCGGCGGATTCCAACCCACCCTCGAAGCCGGCGCCCGCGTCGCCCGCCGCCTGCTACGCGCCAAAGCTGCCTGAACGGAGCACACGATGAAGCATCCCCTCGTTGACCGATTCGACGGCGCCGAGACCATCCTCGCCGAGATCGACGCCCGCATCCCCGACACCCGCGACTACACCACCGAAACCAAGCGCACGATCGACACCTACCACCCACGACGACTCGAACTGACTGTCGTCAAGATCATCGATGAAACTCCGACCACCAAGACATTCCGGCTCGCAGGCCCGTACATAACCCGACTGCCACCGTTTCTGGCCGGCCAATACATCAACGTATTCATCGACGGCACCAGCCGACCTTTCGCGATCTCCTCGAGCCCCGCGCACCTGCACCATTACGACCTCACCGTGCGGCGGGTGCCGGGTGGCCGGATCAGCAATCTGCTGCTCGACACCCTGAAAGTCGGCAGGAGCCTGATCACCACCGGTCCGATGGGCACCTTTCACCACAACCCGCTCTTCCACGGCGACGACGTGGTGTTCTTCGCGGGCGGTTCCGGCGTCGCCCCTGCGATGAGCATGATCCGCGAGATCGTCGATCATGGCTCGGACCGCACCTTCCACCTGATCTACGGCTCCCGCTCGGCCTCCGACGTCATCTTCCGCGCCGAACTCGACGGCCTCGCGGCCGAGCACCCAGGCGTCCGCGTCGACCATGTCGTCGCCGAACCCCACCCCGATTGGACCGGACCCACCGGTTTCCTCACCGCCGAAACCATCAGCACGCTGGCCGGCGGACTCGACGGCCGCATGGTGTACGTCTGTGGTCCGCAGGCGCTCTACCCCTACGTCCTCGACCAACTCTCCGCCTTGGGCCATCCACGCAAGCGAATTCGCTTCGAGGCCAACGGAGCCCCCAGCGATCCGACCACCCAACCGCACTGGCCCGCTGATGCCGACCCAGACGAGGAGGTCACCGTGACCGTCGGCGCCAACTCGTTCCAGACCCGGCGCGACCGGCCGTTGCTGGACGCTCTGGAAGACAACGGAATCCGTCCCGAAGCCGCGTGCCGCTCCGGTGAGTGCAGCCTGTGCCGGGTACGGATCGTCAAGGGCGAGGTACACACTGCCGAAGAAGCCAAAATGCGGCTCTCGGATGCTCAGTTCGGATACACGCACTCGTGTGTCGCCTACCCGATCAGTGACATCGAACTCGACGTGTGAGCGGAAAGACGATGGGACATTACCGAAGCAACGTCCGAGACCTCGAGTTCAATCTCTTCGACATACTCGGGCTGGACACACTGCTCGATTCCGGCGCCTACGGCGACCTCCACAGCGCAACTGTACGACAGATGCTCGACCAACTGCGCCGGGTGGCCGAAGGCCCACTCAGCGACTCGTTCGCCGACGCCGACCGCCACCCACCGGTATTCGACCCCGACACCCATCGGGTCCTCCTGCCTGAGTCGTTCAAACGCAGCTACCGCGCGCTGCGCGAATCAGGCTGGGAACGAATCGGTATGCCTGCCGAACTCGGGGGAGTACCGGTGCCGCGGACGGTGTACTGGGCAATGGCCGAACTGATCCTCGGCGCTCTGCCCGCCGCGTTCATCTACGCCCTCGGGCCGAGTGCGGCAAGCGTGTTCTTCCATGGCGGCTCCCCGCAGCAGCAGCGGTCGGTGCGGACTGCGGTCGAAAACGGCTGGGGCGGAACAATGGTGCTCACCGAGGCCGATGCCGGTTCCGACGTCGGGTTCGCCCGCACCAAAGCAATCGAACAGCCCGACGGGTCCTGGCATCTGGAAGGGGTGAAGCGATTCATCAGCTCGGCCGACTCCGACGACCTGTTCCCGAACATCGTCCACTTGTTGCTGGCCCGCCCCGAGGGCGCGGGACCGGGCACCAAGGGACTGCCACTGTTCTTCGTGCCGAAGTTCCACTTCGACCATCAGACCGGCGAACTCGGGGAACGCAACGGCGTGTTCGTCACAGGCGTCGAGCACAAGATGGGCCTGAAGGTCTCGGCCACCGCCGAGCTGACCTTCGGCGGCCACAGCATCCCGGCCAAGGGCTGGCTGGTCGGGGACCTCGGCAACGGGATCGCGCAGATGTTCCGGATCATCGAGCACGCCCGCATGATGGTGGGCACCAAGGCCATCGCGACCCTGTCAACCGGCTACCTGCATGCGCGCGACTACGCCAAACAGCACGTGCAGGGCGCGGATCTGACCCAGATGACCGACAAAACCGCACCGCGGGTGCCGATCATCGCCCACCCAGACGTCGCCCGTTCCCTGATGACGCAGAAGGCCTACGCCGAGGGCCTGCGCGCGGTCTACCTCTTCACCGCCGCCCACCAAGACCCCCAGATGGCACAGCAGGTGTCAGGGGCCGACGCCGAGTTGGCCGCGCGAGTCAACGATCTGCTGCTGCCGATCGTCAAGGGCGTCGGCTCGGAGCGCGCCTACCAGTACCTGACCGAATCGCTGCAAACCTTCGGTGGCTCGGGGTATCTGCAGGATTATCCGATCGTGCAGTACATCCGAGACGCGAAGATCGACTGGCTGTACGAGGGCACCACCCCCATCCAGGTGCATGACTTCTTCTTCCGCAAGATTGCCCGCGACCGCGGCGTCGCACTGAGTCACGTCGCGAAACAGATTCAGAGGGCGCCCAGGAACAGCCGAGCGAACTGTACAAGATCGGCCTGGCCTCGGTGCGGTTGCTGCTCGCCGTCGGTGACCTGCTCATCGGCTGGCGGCTACTGGTCTCAGCCGAAATCACCCTGGCACACCTGGACTCGACGAAGACATATCCGGACACAGCGTTCTATCAGGGCAAGATCGCAGTCGCCCAGTTCTTCGCGCGCAACATCTTGCCGAAGGTGACCGCTGTTCGAATCGCACTGTCCAAACTTGACAACGACATCATGGAACTGGACGAGGCCGCGTTCTGACAGCAGACCCGATTGCGTACCCACTCGGCGGTGGCGTCCGGGACATTGGTGCCCCGGACCCCACCGCGTCTGCGCGGCCATCACGTGCTTATCGGAGGCACCCGGACGGCGCCCGCGGATAGTCGGCGTTTCCGAGGATCGACAGAACAGGAATCTTGCATCGCAGCGACTCAATCATCCGACTGGACAGCATGTCGCCCCAAATGCTGCGCCATCCCATCCAAGTTCTCGGGTGCGTCATAGCCACCAAGCGGGGGCCGGGCGTTGCCCGTGTGGGGCCGCAACTGAGCTGTTGTGCAATTGCGCTTCGGTGTCGCCAGTGCTTCATCGAGCTTCCCACCTCGCTACGTGGGCAACAGAGGCTCTCACACGCCCTGGACTGCCGCCCGACCACGCTCATGCGGCCGGGAACGATCGTCCGGGTCCTTACCACAAACCTGCGCCGCCGCTGATTCCCACGTGGTCGGGCACGACCGAGTCTCACAGTGCTGCCCGGATCTCGATTGAGATCCATGGGCTCTCAGCACGCCGCCACGGTCCCGAAATCCACCGGGACCGTGACCAATCCCATCCACCAGTAGGAGGTACAAGCATGTTCCAGACCGAACCCGCCGCAAATGTGGCGCCGACCGATGACGAGGTGCGCCGCCACAACCGCGCGATCGTCGAGACCTACATGGCCACCCGTGGGGAAGACCGGTTGCGCCGCCATCTGCTGTTCACCGAAGACGGCGTCGGCGGCCTCTGGACCAACGACACCGGCCAACCGATCGCGATAAGCGGCCGGGACCGCCTCGGTGAGCACGGCGTCTGGTCGCTCCAGTGCTTTCCCGACTGGGTCTGGACCAACGTCGAGATCTTCGACACCCAGGACCCGAACCGGTTCTGGGTCGAGTGCGACGGCGAGGGCCGAATCGTGTTCCCCGGTTACCCGGTCGGACACTACCGCAACCATTTCCTGCACTCTTTCCTGTTCGAGGACGGGAAGATCAAGCAGCAGCGCGAATTCATGAACCCGATCGAGCAGTACCGCGCCCTGGGCATCGCCATACCAGCCATCCGACGTGACGGAATCCCGACGTGAATCCGCAGCGGAGTCGTCTTCTCACGGGCGCGTCCGTGTCAGAGTCCGCGGCGAACCAGCCACGAGCCGTGGCTGAGCCGACAGAGAATCATTTGTTCGAAGAGAACCTCGCCCCGGAAATGCGCCGCGGCCCTCAGCAGCCGATCTGGGAGAACTCTGAGCAGGTCCGGTTGGCACGCGAATTCCTGGCAACCTGCCCCCCGCTCGTCCGACCCGCCGACGTGGAGGAGCTTCACGGCCGACTGTCCGAAGCGGCCCGGGGCGAGCTGCTGGTGCTGCAAGTCGGTGACTGTGCGGAGGACCCGGCCGACCGCACCGCAGAACACGTCGCTGCCAAGACAGAACTGCTCGAACAGCTCGCGGGCAGGCTGGAGTGCGCCACCGGCGTACCCGTCCTGAAGGTCGGGCGGATCGCCGGCCAGTTCGCCAAGCCCCGGTCGAAGGACACCGAGTCGATCGACGGAATGGAGCTGCCGATCTATCGTGGCCACCTCGTCAACGGCCCCGAACCGAATCCCGAGACTCGTCGACCAGATCCATTGCGGATGCTCACCGGTTTCAGCGCGGCCGGAGAGATCATGGGACGGCTGGGCTGGCGACCGGCCGGAGCACAGTCGGGTACGCCGGCTGCCGAGCCGACCGTGTGGACCAGCCATGAGGTCCTGCTGCTGGACTACGAGCAACCCCTGGTCCGGGAGCATTCCGACGGCAGGCTCTGGCTGAGTTCCACCCATTGGCCGTGGATCGGCGAGCGGACCCGCCAGCTGTACGGTCCGCACGTGGCTCTGCTCGCGCAGGTGTCCAACCCGGTCGCCTGCAAGGTCGGCCCGAGCATCAGCGCCGGTGAGATCACGCTGCTGTGCGACCTCCTGGATCCGAACAGGGAACCCGGTCGGCTCACCCTCATCGCCCGGATGGGCGCCGACGCCGTCGCGACCAAGTTGCCAGAGCTCGTCGCGGCCGTACGGTCCGCCGACCACCCGGTGATCTGGCTCTGCGATCCGATGCACGGCAACAACACGGTCACTCCTGAAGGACGCAAGACCCGGCACGTGAGCACCATCATCCGGGAGGTGCGCGCTTTCCGGCGTGCGGTTGAACTGGCGGGCGGGATGGCCGGTGGCCTGCACCTTGAGACGACCCCGGACGACGTGCTCGAGTGTGTCGACAACGGGTTCGAGGCACAGCCGAGTTACGGACGCTGGACGAGCCTGTGCGACCCCCGGCTCAACGCCACCCAGGCCGCGGAGGTGGTCGCCGCGTGGACGACAGCAGTGGATCCAGTCGGTGCGGCCCGAGCTGTGCCGACCGAACTGACCGGTAACTGAGAAGGAAGGAGTTACTCGATGGCGGGAATCCCGCGGATCCCTTCGTATCCGATGCCTAACCGGACGACGCTGCCGGTCAATGTCGCGCAGTGGACCGTCGATCCGGCACGTGCCGTGCTCCTGCTGCACGACATGCAGAGGTTCTTCCTAAAGCCTCTGGCGTCGCCGTTGCGTGACGAACTGGTGCACAACGCCGCACTGCTGCGCAAGCGGTGTGTCGACCTCGACGTGCCGATCGCCTACACGGCACAACCTGGGGGGATGACCGATCGGCAGCGGGGACTGCTGAAGGACTTCTGGGGACCGGGCATGAGCACGGAACCCGGCGAGCGGGGGGTGGTCCCCGAGCTGGCGCCGGCGGCCTCCGACTGGTTGCTGACCAAGTGGCGATACAGCGCGTTCCACAATTCCGATCTGTTGGCGCGGATGCGTTCAGCCGGACGCGATCAGCTCATCGTGTCCGGCGTGTACGCGCACGTCGGCGTACTGACAACGGCACTGGACGCGTTCAGCCACGACATCCAGCCGTTCCTGGTCGCCGACGCGCTCGGTGATTTCACCGAAGCCGACCATCACAGCACACTCGCGTATGCGGCTCTGTGCTGCGCGACCGTGGTCCTGACCGAAGACGTGCTCCAGTGACGGCGCCCGCCGACTGTGATCTGCTCGGCCGGATCCTTGCGGCGCAGACATCCGCCTTCGCACTCGTCAGCCGGCCCGAAAGCGGCGACCCGGGCATGCTCGACGTGCTGGTCGGCGACGTGGTCGAGGTGGGATCGTTGTCGGAGATCCCGCTCCCCGGCGATGCCGAGGGCTGGGACGTGCTGGCGGTCGTGCCGTATCAGCAGCTGGCCGAGCGCGGCTTCGACGCGCCGAATGACGGCACGCCGCTGCTGGTGATGACCGTCGGCAGCCACGACCAGGTGCTGATCGCCGACGCGCTCACCCGCCTGCCGAATGCGCCGACCGTCCCGGTCGGCGGGCACTTCGATCTCGACGACGACGCCTACGCGGATCTGGTCCGGCGAATCGTCGACGACGAGATCGGCACGGGCGAGGGCGCCAATTTCGTCATCAAGCGATCCTTCCTGGCAGACATCAGCGATTGGGCACCGCAGGCCGCGCTTTCGTTCTTCCGGCGGCTGCTGCAGCGCGAACAGCAGGCCTACTGGACCTTCGTCATCCATGACGGGAAGAGGTCGCTGATCGGCGCGACACCTGAGCGGCATGTTTCGCTGCGCGACGGGACCGCTGTAATGAACCCGATCAGCGGTACCTACCGGTACCCCAGCAGTGGCCCTACCCTCCACGGCGTCCTGGACTTCCTCGCTGACCGCAAGGAGATCGACGAGCTGTTCATGGTCGTCGACGAGGAATTGAAGATGATGGCGCGGATCTGTCCCGGCGGCGGTCGGATACTCGGCCCGGACCTCAAGGAGATGAAACGGGTCGCGCACACGGAGTACCTGATCGAGGGCCGGACCGATATGGACGTGCGGGAGATCTTGCGGGAGACGATGTTCGCTCCCACGGTCACGGGCAGCCCGCTGGAGAGTGCCGCCCGAGTGATCGCGCGGTACGAGCCGCAAGGTCGCCGCTATTACAGCGGCGTCGTCGCACTGATCGGCCGCGGCCCCCAGGGGGATCGTCGGCTCGACTCCTCAATCCTTATCCGCACAGCCGAGATCGATGCTGCGGGCCGAATGCGAATCGACGTCGGCGCGACCCTGGTCCGCCACTCCGACCCATTGGCCGAGGCAGCCGAAACCCGAGCCAAGGTAGCCGGTCTGCTCGACGCGCTGGGGCCGCCGGCGGGCACCACCGATTTCGCGACGCACCCAGAGGTCCGTTACGAGTTGTTGCGCCGCAACGAGAGGATCTCCGGCTTCTGGATCGGACGACGCGAGCCTCTCAGCTGCGGGGTACCGAAACTGCCGAGTGTGCCGGCCCTGATCATCGATGCCGAGGACACCTTCACCGCGATGCTGGCCGCGCAACTCGAGTCGCTCGGGCTGGCGGTGGAGATCCGGCGCTTTGACGAGCCCTACAACCTAGGCAGGTACGACCTGATCGTGCTGGGTCCAGGCCCCGGGGATCCGCAGATCGCCGCACACCCCAAGATCGCCCACCTGCGGTCGGCGATGGACACCGCGCTGGCGGCACGTCGGCCTCTGCTCGCGGTATGCCTGAGTCACCAGATACTCAGCATCCGGCTCGGTCTCCAACTGCGCCGTCTGCAGCCGCCCAACCAGGGTCTGGCGCGGGAGGTGGATCTGTTCGGTGTCCGCGAGCGGGTCGGCTTCTACAACACCTTCGCGGCCTTCTGCGATCAGGACAAGATCGAGGTCGACGGGATCGGTCCGGTCGAGGTGAGCCACAACGCCGAGACCGGTGAGGTGTACGCCTTGCGCGGCCCGCGTTTCGCGTCGATGCAGTTTCATGCAGAGTCGGTGCTCACTGTCGATGGACCGCGCCTGATCGCTGATTCGATCCGGGGGGTGCTCGACCGATGACCGTCACCATCGCGTGGTGGGATCTGACCGATTCCGGCGCGACGATCGAGTCGCTCGAACAGGACATGTGGAGCTCGGTCGCTACCTGGTGCGAGGTCGAGGGACTGCGCGTGAAGCTCTGGATCGTCGACCGGGAGCGAAACCGTTGGGGCGCGGTCATGTGGTGGGCCCGGGACATTCCCGCCGATCGGCGCCTGCCACCGAACCGGGCGGCAGAGCTGATCGGCCGTCCACCGACCCACCGGACAGAGTTCGAAGTGGTCGCCACAGCCGAGGGGAATCACTCGTGAACCCCGACCATCCGTTACCTACTATCCCGAGCGGAGCCAGCATGCACGACTACGTGGTCGTCGACTCGTTCGCCCGTCGGCCCCTCGACGGCAATCCAGTCGCTGTGATCTTCGACAGCGAGGACCTCACCACCGACCTGATGCAACGCATCGCCAATGAGATGCACCTGTCCGAAACCACTTTCGTCCTGCCCCCGAAGTGCGGCGGCGACGCTCACATCCGCATCTTCACCCCGGTCAACGAGCTGCCCTTCGCCGGGCATCCGATGCTCGGCACCGCAGTGGCGCTCGCCGAGCAGCTCGGCCAGGACGAGTTGCAACTGGAGACCGCAATCGGTGTCATCCCGTTCCGGCTCGGTACCAACGACGGCGCCACTGAAGCCTGGATGGAGCAGCCGCTGCCCCGATGGGAACTGTACGAGCACGGCTCCGAACTGATGGAGGCGCTCGGCGTGGAGACCTCGATCGCGCCGGTGGAGGCATATCGAAACGGTCCGCGCCACGTGTTCGTCGGCTTGCCCGACATTCCCTCGCTCTCCGCCGTGTTCCCCGACCACCGGGCATTGGCCCGCTTTCCGGACATGGCCATCAACTGTTTTGCCGGTGCTGGCGCGCGATGGCGAATCCGGATGTTCTCGCCGGCCTACGGGGTGGTGGAGGACGCGGCGACAGGTTCGGCCGCCGGGCCGCTGGCGATCCACCTGGCCAGGCACGGTCTGGCGGGATGGGAGCAGGACATCGAGATCGAACAGGGAATCGAACTGGGGCGGCCCTCTCTGATGCGGGCCATTGCCTGGGGCGGTGGCGAGCAGGTCTCGGCCGTAAACGTCAGCGGCCACGGCGTCATCATCGCCCGCGGAACCCTCTACATCTAGCGGTACCCGATTTCAGCAAGGAGCCTGTAAATGATCACGGGTCGGTACGACATGAAGCCAGAAGGCACGAGATCGACATCGAGCCGGTTCGAGTCACTCGGGGGGAGCGTCGATCTCGACTTCCCGGAGTATGATCGGCCGCCGTCGCAGCCGCTGGATCTGGTGCGCAGCTGGCTGGAAGACGCCGTCGAGCGTGGTGTCCGCGAGCCGAGAGCGTTGGCACTGGCCACTGCGGATGCTCGTGGTATCGCCTCCAACCGCATCGTGGTGATTATCTCGATCACCGATCGAGGACTGGTCTTCGCCAGCCACAGCGGAAGCCAGAAGGGCCGTGAGATGGCCGCCACGGGTTGGGCGTCCGGGCTGCTCTATTGGCGGGAGACCGGGCAGCAACTCATTCTGTCCGGCCCGGTGGCACCGCTGCCGGAATTCGAGTCCGACGCGCTGTGGTCGGCACGGCCGATCCCGCTGCACGCCATGTCGAGCGTCAGTCATCAGAGCGCGCCCCTGACAGACGTTGCAGCACTACGGGCTGAGGCCCTCGAGCTCGAGATGCTCGACCGGCCGCTCCCGCGGCCGGATTCCTATGTCGGCTATTGCCTGAGGCCGGCCGTGGTCGAGTTCTGGTCCGCTGCCTCCGACCGCCTGCACCGTCGCCTGCGGTACGACCTCGGGCCGGGTGGCTGGCAGGCGGATCGGCTGCAGCCCTGAGCGACCGGAAACCCTTCACCGAAACACCGAAAGAAAGGCAGTACCGCCGATGACCACTGCGACCGAGAAGATTCTGGATCTCCCCTTCGACGTCACGCCGGACCCGGACGAGTTCATCCGGGCGGCGATGGAATGGCACTTCAACCCTGAGACCGGCTGTGCGTTCTGGCTGGAGCGAGCGAAGACGCTCGCATTCGACCCGCGAGCGGACGTGCGTACCCACGCGGACTTGCGGCTGTTCCCGAACGTCGCCGCCGAACTGCGCGAAGCCCGGGCCGAGGACCTGATTCCGAAGGGCTACGGGAAGCGTCCGGACGTGGTCGGGTTCTTCGAGAGCGGTGGCACGACGGGCACCCCGAAGCGGGTCGTGCTGATGCGGGACTGGCTGGAGCGCATGGTGTCCTGGAGCAACGCGCATCTGGACCGGCACGGTGTCCCACGCGGCGTCAACTGGCTGGGCATCATTCCCACCGGCCCGCATGTTGTCGCCGCGCTGTTCCATCGGCATGCCCGCACGCACGGAACGCACGGCTTCACGATCGACTTGGACCCGCGCTGGGTCAAGAAGCTCATCGCCGGCAAGCGGTTCGCCGACGCCGAGGCCTACGCCGGGCATGTCATCGACCAGGCTGTCGACGTGCTGCGCACCCAGGATATCGGCCTTCTCACGATCACCCCGCCGCTGCTCGATCGCATCGCCTCCGACGACGCGCTGGTCGACCTGGTGAACTCCCGGGTGAAGGCGATCCGCTGGGGCGGGACACAGATGAACCCGGACTCCCGCAACCTGTTCAAGAACGAGGTCTTCGCGGACACCGCGATGTGCGGCGAGTACGGCAGCACGATGATGCTTGGCGTCGCGGGGGAACGTGCGGGCCTGGAGAGCGGCTCGCCGTGCATCTTCGACCCCTTCTCGCCGTACGTCACCTTCACGGTCGTCGATGCGAAGACGGGCGAACCCGTGCCGGACGGGCAGCGCGGCGAGGTGGTCGTCAACCACGTCAGCAAGTCGTTCCTGCTCCCCAACAACCTCGAACGGGACCTGGCCACCCGGATGCCGGCCGTCGAGGGCACTGTCGGCCACGCGGTGGCCGACATCGCGCCGGTCGCCACCTTCGAAGACGAGGTCGTCATCGAGGGCGTGTACTGATGACCGGCTCTGCCCCGATCGACGTTCCAGCGCTGGGGCCGTCCGGTGAATTCCGGGCGGCGAACCGGCTGTCGGTCACCGATGTCAGCGGAGCCGCCCTCGCCGAGGTGAGCCTGGTCCCGCCGGTGTTCATCCATCGAGCGATGGCCGCGCTGCACCGTGCCGAGACGCTGCCGACAGCAGACCGGGCCGCTCTGCTGGCAGAGGCGGCTGAACTGTTCGAGCATGCCACCATTGGCGGCCTGTCCCCCGCGGACTACCAGCATGCGGTCAGCCGGGCCGGTGGTGTGCCGATCTCGTCGGTGCGGAAGGCAAACGGCTCAGTGGCGCAGCGGGTGGCGAACGCCTTCGATAGCGCTCACCAAGCCCGGCCCAGGGGAGCGTCGGCGGAGTGGCGGCATCCTTCCACGCGATCCGGCCGAGCTGTCTGGGTCCGGCGTGGGTCGGTGTTCGCGGTCCTCGCGGCTGGCAACTATCCGGGCACCCACGCCATCTGGCCGGAGGCACTGGCGTTGGGTTACCGGGTCGCGGTCCGCCCGTCCAGTCGGGATCCGTTCACCCCGTATCGGCTGATCACCGCACTGCGCATTGCCGGATTCCCGGCCGACCACGTGGTACTGCTGCCCACGGACCATGTCGGTGCCGACGCAGTGTTGCGCGGTGCGGACCTGGGGATGGTCTACGGCGGCGCCGACGTTGTGGCGAAGTACCGAGGCGCCCAGGTGTTACCGCAGGGGCCGGGGCGGTCGAAGATCCTGATCACCGCTGACACCGACTGGCGCCAGCACCTGGACGTTATCGTCGAGTCGGTGGCCGATTACGGAGGCACTGGCTGCGTGAACACCAGTGCCGTGCTGATCGAGGGCGACCCCGGTCCACTCGCCGAGTCCATCGCCGAGCGACTGGCCGCGATGCCTAGCCTGCCTCCAGAGCACTCCAAGGCGAGTCTCCCGGTTCAGCAGGTGTCGGCCGCTCGCTCGATCGAGAGCTACCTTCTGAAAGCTGCGGCAGGCGCGCGAGCGTGGCTCGGCGGTGACGGCGTTGTCGACGAACTCGGCGACGGCAGCGCAGCCCTCCGTCCGGCGGTATTCGAGGTAAGGGACCCCACTGCCCCGCAGATCGGCGTCGAGCTGCCGTTCCCCTGCGTCTGGGTGGCCCCCTGGACACGCACCGCCGGTGTCGCCCCATTGTGCGACACGCTGGTGCTCACCGTGCTGACTCGGGACGGCGAGCTGGTGGGCCGGCTGGTGGACGAGCCGACGATCCGCAATGTCTACCTCGGCGACCGACACACCCACTGGATGGCGTCTGGGGTCCCTCACGACGGGTTCCTCGGCGACTTCCTCATGTGGAACAAAGGCGTCGCCATGTCGACTATGTAGCCTCCCGCAGGTCGAACAGCGAGGCGGAACGATTCGACGAGTTTCGACCGGAGCCGATGGACGAATCGACGAGAAGCAAGATCAAAAGCGCGGAGTAGACGCGGGCCCGTGCAAAGAGAACAGGTTAGGCCCGGTCCGAGACCGGGCCTAACCTGCTATTTCTGTGGAGCTAGGGGGAATCGAACACCTGACCCATCCCGCAGTTCGGGAATCTCATGTCGGGGACGTCGACAGTCGGTAGTCGGCTTCAATCCTCAACCTAGCGGGCGAAAGCCGCAGGTCGTCCTCGTCCCCGTTTGGATGTGCCCCGCCGAGGGCGCATCCAAGATGGGACCAGGAACACCCTGTACCAAAGGTCCGGCTTCGTCAGATCGAGTACGAAGTTGCGATGACCAGGCGTTTTCCGGTTGCCCCGCACAACGCCTCTCGGGCTCCCCGCGCGGTCACGCCATCGTAGACGAGAAATCCGCCCGCCTCGCGGTCACCGAGATCGGCGACTGACCAGCGGTCACCACGACGACCGAACCCGCACCACGACGACCACGGCCTCGCTCACCCCGGTGAGCGAGCGTACTCACCAGTGGTGATCACAATGAAATAATCAAAAATTTGTCTATATTCGCAGTGTCAATATGGGGCCCATGTGGAGTAGAATCTTATTTGTATAGAAAATTTGTTGCGTAGGACCTAGGCTGCGGTGCACTTCGATCACCGGCGCCGAGTAGTGCGCGTCGCGATCGTGCACCGGGGAAAGCAGCGGTCGGTTTGGTGAAGGCTCCGTCTCGGAAGGAATCCAATGGTGAACGCGACCGTCACCGGTGTGATCGACAGTGCCCTTGGCGCGCTGCGGCAAGGGGAGATCGCTTGGGCGAGAACGTCCCTGACCCAGCGGCGGCGATTGCTTGAGCAGATCCATGCAAACACCGCCGCGTATGCCTCGGAATGGGTCAAAGTGGCCGCTGGCATCAAACAGTTGCCATCGAATTCGCCTCTGCTGGGTGAGGAATGGTCCTCCGGGCCCTACGCGCTTCTCACCGGAACGGCCGCGCTGGCCGAATCCGTCAGGGCGCTCGAGGAGGGGCGAAGCCCCGTCGACGGATTCGAACTCCACGCGGCGCCAGGCGGGCGCACCGCTATCGAGGTGCTTCCTCATGGGATCTTCGACACCTTGCTGCTCAACGGGTTTCGCGCGCAGGTGTGGACGAAGCCCGGCGTGGACGCCGCGACAGTGCGGGCCAATGCTGGACTCGGGCAACGCACGCCCAATAGAACCGGTGGAGTCGGGGTCGTGCTCGGCGCGGGGAACATCTTCTCCATCGCCCGCTGGATGTGCTCTACCAGCTGTTCGCCGACAACCGAATGGTGGTACTCAAACTCAATCCGATCACAGATCCGTTGCTGCCGGTGTTGGAGCGGATCTTTGCTCCTGCGATCGACGCTGGATTCGTGCGGATAGTCACCGGCGGCGCCGAGGTGGGTGGCGCGTTGGTGAACCATCCCGAGGTCAACGCCGTCCACATGACCGGTAGCTCGCTGACCCACGACGCCATCGTGTTCGGTTCTGGATCGGACGGCGCCAAACGCAAAGCGGAGAACGACCCTGTGCTGCGCAAGTCGATCACCAGCGAGCTCGGCGGTGTCTCGCCCACGATCGTGATCCCAGGCCGCTGGTCAACGAAGGACCTACGGTTCCAAGCCGAACACTTGGCCACCCAGCGGCTACACAACAACGGCTACAACTGCATCGCCTCCCAGGTCGCAGCTATCAGTGCCGACTGGCCGCAGAAAGGCCAGTTCTTGGCCGAATTGCGGTTGGCGTTCGACCGTGCGCCGGCTCGCGCCGACTACTATCCGGGTTCGCCGGACCGAGTTGCGGCTGCCCGGCGCCATTACCCCAACTCCGAGCGGCTCGGCCCGCAGGGTGAACGCACCCTGGTAACCGGCATTGCGCCGGATGATGAAAGCATGTTGCGCACAGAGTATTTCGCTCCGGTCTTCGGTGTGGTCGAATTGCCGGGCGACGCGAGCGAATTCCTGGCCCGTGCGGTGCGGCTGTGCAACGACGAGTTCGAGGGCACCCTCGGCGTGAGTATCGTGGCCGCGCCTCGGACAATCCGGACTCTGGGCCCTGAGTTCGAGACGGCGGTCGAACGACTGCGTTACGGCACCATCGCGATCAACGCTTGGACCGGATTGGGCTTCCTGACCCCACGCGCGACCTGGGGTGCATTCCCCGGACACACGCTGGCCGACATTCAAAGCGGTATCGGCGTGGTGCACAACGCTTTGCTCATCGACGAACCAGAGCGAACGGTGCTGCGTGGCCCGTTCCGCCCGGCCCCGCGATCACTGCTGCACGGCGAGCCCAGCCTATCGCCGAAGCCCCCGTGGTTCGTCACCAACCGCACCAGCACCGCCACACTGCGGCGGATGACCGACTTCGGGAAGAAACCCGGCGTCACCGCCTTGCCGGGGATCGTCGCGTCCGCGCTGCGCGGCTGACCGCGCAACAACGAGCCGGGCCGGGGAGCCAGCGCCGCAGGTACCCCGGTCCGGCTCGCCAGCTCGATATCGCACCGAGCACCCATTTCGTCGCATCATTCGAGATCCGGGAGAGCCTCATGACCCCAAGTTCCGCCGTCACCACCGGCACCCTCGTGGTGTCGGACGCCCGCCTGTACTACGAGGTCCGTGGTGCGGGACCGCTGCTCGTCCTCGTCGGTGCCCCGATGAACGCCGCCTCGTTCGCCGCGGCCGCCGAACAACTCGCCACTACCAATACCGTCCTCACCACCGACCCGCGGGGGCACTTCGGCAGCCTCCTTGACGACCCGAACCAGGACTCGACGGCGCTCGCCCGCGCCGGGGACCTCGCCCAGCTCATCACCCATCTCGACGCGGGCCCGGCCGTGGTGTTCGGATGCAGTGGTGGCGCGGTCAGCGCACTGGCACTGGCCCAGACCAGCCCCAACCTGGTCACCACCGTCGTCGCCCACGAACCGCCGCTGCACGAACTGCTCCCCGACGCCGAAGCCCATCGCCTACGCATCGAGGACATCGTCGCGACCTACGCCACCGGCGATGCGATCGGCGCCTGGCGAAAGTTTCTCGCCCAAACCGATATTCATATCCCGGAACCGCAGCTCGAACAGATCTTCGGCGCCGACCGCGATCCCCGACAGGTCGCCAGCGAACGTTTCTGGTTCGGCCATGAACTGCGCCTGACTACCTCCTGGGTACCGGATCCGCCGTTGCTGCGTTCGATCTCTACCCGGGTGATCGTCGGGGTCGGTGCCGAGTCCACCGGTCAGGTCTGCGACCGCACCTCGCGGGCACTGGCATCGCAACTCGGCGTCGACCCGGTCCTGTTCCCCGGCGGCCACTTCGGATTCGCCAAAGACGGCGTTACCTTCGCCGCCCGCCTGCGAGAAGTGCTCGACGAGCCGTGAGTGTGGTTGCTCGCGCACGCGCGGGGCGGGGGAGAAGATGCGTGGCATGAGCGAATCGCAGGACTGGAACAGCAAGATCATCACCGAATTCCGAGTCAACGAAGGGGCGCGTCGGCGGGCTCTTCGAGGGTGCACCGATGGTGCTGGTGCATCACCGAGGGCGGCGCACCGACCGGCGACTGGTGTCGCCGATGATGCACTTGGCCGACGAGAACGACCCGAAGCTCATGTACGTCTTCGCGTCCAAAGCCGGTGCCCCCACCAATCCCGACTGGTACTACAACCTCACCTCGGCGGGCGCGGCCGACGCCGAAGTCGGCACCGAGACCTTCCCGGTCACCGTCACCGAAGTGACCGGCGACGTACGCGACCGCCTCTACGCCGAGCAGGCGCGATGGTATCCCGATTTCGCCGGATACGAGGAGAAGGCGAAGGGTATCCGCGTGGTTCATCACCAACCGCACCAGCGCCACCACACTGCGGCGGATGATCGACTTCGCGAAGAATCCCGGCCTCGCCGCCCTGCCGGGAATTTTCGCGTCCGCGCTGCGCGGCCGAACGCGCAGCAACGAGCCGGGCCGGGGAGTCAGCGCCGCACATACCCCGGTCCTGCTCGCCAGCGCGGTGTCGCACCGAGCATCTTTGCTGAAGGACTAATGGTGCGGCCGTGGTAAGCCGGGCGGTCCCCGGGCTCGATGAACCTGGGAGCGTTCCAATGGATCCGCACCAAAACATGACAACTTTCGTACATCCGAATTTCGAGCCGATCTGCCTCGGAGCCACGCGGTTCGGATTTGTGACACACCCGAAGCGAAGGTAATGCCGAACATACGACGGGCTAGAATTCGGCGGCGCGTCGCCGAGCACAGTCGCTTCGGGCTTCCCGATGCCACCACGCGATTCACGACATCCGGAGCCACGACGAGATACGCCCGCAACCGCAGATCGACTCTGCGCCCGTTCTTCTCGATGATCACGCTTCTCGCGGTGTTTCTCTGCACTGGAGTGTTCGGTGGCGCCACGGCTTCCGCCGCACCGATCGACACAGCCTGCGGCACCCCGTTGACACCCGCCGAAACTGCGACCATCGCAAAGCTCTCCGACACCACAACGCTGACCGGCTGGTCGCTTCGGCAACTGGAACAAGCGATCGACAATCATCAGCGGATCACCGAAATCCTGGTCCGCCACCGCGACTGGCGCGGACTGTTCGCGCTTGGGCTCGACGCCGTCGAACACGCCGCGGTGCTGCCATTGCAGCGCGAGCCCGCATCGTTCGCCGACCCGGAGTTGGCGCACCGGCTCAGCCTCGACCTGCTGTCCCGCCTCCTGCGCAATCTGCATGCCGAATTCACCGGCGTACCTACGGAACCACACTGGGCGCACTACTTCGACCTGGCCCGCCACTGAGAGCTGTCCCCCGCACGCATCGCGATGGCCGGATACAACGCACATATGACCGTCGACCTGTCCTACTCCCTCGCGGCGGTCGGCACCACACCGGCCAACGCCGCCGACTATTTCCGCATCGTCGACGCGATCGCCCAGCAAGGCGCACTGATCGTCGACTCAACCAAGGCGGCATACGGCGCCGATCTCGGACCACTGTGGCACTTCTACTTCGTCGGCGACGCACTAGTCGGACAAGGCATCGCGACCGGTCCACTGCTTCGTTTCGCCGATGGGGGTGCCAATGTCGCCATCTTCGGTAACGGTCTCGCTTTGAGTGACCAGGTCCTGGCTCCCACAGCCAGTGCCGAGATCGACATCCTCTGGCGCGGCCTCGATCTCGCTTTCGAAGCGCTTTCCCACCGCGGCGGTCTCTAGCCCGTTTGCACGTCCCGATCGAGATGCCGGAACATCGGGCATACTCGTCTCGGCATCACGCGTGGAATCCGATGGTTCTTGTCCTCGCGCAGGTGCCGAAACCCGTGCCGGACGTGATCGATCGTAAGTCGTTGCGGGGCAGGGAATCTCTTCGAATGGCGCCGCGGATCGGCGGCGAGGCCGCGTGGGATAGGCGGAGCTGGGTGTAGGCGGCCAGCTCCACCGGTCGGCGGCGGCCGGATTGCTGGGGTTCGGGCAGGTCCAGCCCAGGGTTTGCTTGAGCATGCGGATGGTGTGCTCGATTTTGAACCGGCGCAGGAACGCCTGCCACAATAGGTCGACCTCAGCTGTATCAAGTCGACGACCGGATCCATAGCCATGCCGGATCGCGCTGGCGGGCAGCCGGTCGACATCCAGTCTGATCACGGCGCCTTCGACCGCTGGCAACAGCCCGCTCTGGGCGACCCAGGACGAGTGGCGAGTCGGCCAGTGATGCAGCCGGTTTTCGATCGGGCTGTTATGAGCCCCTAAACGCGGGTCACGGTTGTGGTGGACCGCTATCTCGCCCTAGGCGGCCGGGACTTCTCATACTGGCAAGCAATTCGAAGAGTGACGTTATATACAAATAGTTGATTAATAGTGCAGTTGTCTATAGAGTCAACCTTGACTTGAGCCACCGTTGACTGAGTCGCGTACGGAATGCAAGCGATCAAACGCAATGAGGAGAAGCGATGAGCTTCACGCGCGGTGGCTCTGGCCAAGAGCCCACTGATCGACGAGTACGACCTGTCCAGTGTCCGGCTGGTGTTGTCGGGGGCGGCGGCATTGGATGAGCAGCTGGGTCGGATGGTGTCCGAGCGGCTCGGATGCCTGGTGCGGCAGGGGTATGGCATGACCGAGATGAGCCCGGCCAGCCACGGTATCCCCGAAGATCGCGACGACATCCCGCTCGGCTCGGTCGGCTTGGCCCTCCCGAATATAGAGTGCAAGCTGATCGATCCTGCCTCAGGTGACGAAATCCCTGTCCCGACAGAAGGATTGAGCGCGCCGGGGGAGTTGTGCTGTAAGGGCCCGAACGTCATGGTCGGCTATCTCGGCAACAAGGCGGCCACGGACGAGGTGCTCGACGAGCAGGGGTTCCTGCGCACCGGCGATATCGCTGTCGTGGACGGCGACCGCGTGGTTTACATCGTCGACCGGGTCAAGGAGCTGATCAAGCACAAGGGTTATCAGGTCCCGCCGGCGGAGCTGGAAGCGCTGCTGTTGACGCATCCGCAGATCGCCGACGCCGCGGTGATCGGGGTGACCGATGCCGACGGCGAGGAGATCCCGAAGGCGTTCGTCGTACGTCAGCCGGGCGCGGACCTGGACGAGCAGGCGGTGATGGCCTTCGTTGCCACTCGGGATGCGCCGCACAAGAAGATTCGCCGCGTGGAATTCCGCGAGGCGATTCCGAAATCGGTCACCGGCAAGATCCTGCGCAAGGATCTGCGTGCCCGCGAAACGGTCCGCCATACTCCTGCCTGAGCAGCCAGCGGTGTGTTCGGCGAACTGCACGAGGGGGCGGTCCGGGCGCCTGTGGTCGGCGTATGCCGAGTGTCTTCGATGGCGGTGAGGACGTGTACGCCCCAGCCGATGTTCTTCTGTTCGAGTGGGATTCCCGCATCGAACGGTGTACGGCCCTCGCGCTCGGCCTCTTTAAATACATATTCAATAAATTTATTAGTGGAGGTGTGTGTGCATCCCTTCCGTCAGGCTGTGGAGGCTCGTGACGAGGCCGCGATCGATGCGTTATTGGCCGAGAGTGTCGTCTTGACCAGCCCGTTGGTATTCAAGCCTTACTCCGGGAAGGCGATCACCTCGGCGATCCTGCGCGGGCTGATGCGCGTGTTCGAGGACTTCCGGTATGTGCGCGAGATCGCTGACGTCGGCGGGCGCGATCATGCGTTGGTGTTCGAGGCGACGGTGGTGGGCAAGAAGATCACCGGCTGCGATTTCCTGCACGTCGACGCCGAGGGCAAGATCGATGACTTCATGGTGATGGTGCGGCCGTTGTCGGGGGCGGCCACGCTGGCCGAGGCGATGGGAGCGCAGTTTCAGCGCATCAAGGCCGAAGCAACCGAGCAGTTGCTGCGTGAGGCGGCGGGTGCGTGAGCGGGCGAGCGTGATCGTGATCGGCGCGGGCAATGCCGGGCTCACTGCCGCGGCGACTCTGCAGCGGGCCGGGGCCCGCACCCTGCTGGTGGAGCGGCACAACGTGCCCGGCGGGTGCGGCCACTCCTTCCGGCGTGGCCGTTTCGAAGTCGAGGTGGCTCTGTACCAACTGTCCGGCGTTGGAATGGACGGACAGCTGATGTCGTTGCGTGAGGGGTTGTCCCAACAGCTCGGCATTGCCGACAAGCTCGAGTTCGTGTAGGAACACGATCTGTACCGGGCGGTCATTCTGGCGCGGTGGATCTTGTTCTTCCTGCGGACTGGGGCGGCGCGATCGAGGCACTCGAGACCGCCTTTCCGGGCAACCGCGATCGGGTCGCGAAGTTCTTCGATTTCGTCAAGCAGGTAGCGTTCTGGCAGGTCGCGGCCATGCGAGGCATGCCCGCGGAGCAGATCGATCCTGTGCTGTTCACCGACGGCCTGCGGTCGGTGAAGCCCGTGCTCGACGAATTCTTCGACGATGTCCGACTTGAGGGCGTACTTGCACTGTATTGGAGCTACCTCGGTCAGCCGCCGTGGAAGCTGCGGTTCCAGGATCTGGCCCTGCCCCTGTTCGCCTAGCTCGAGTACAAGCCATGGCACGTGCGCGGCGGCTCGCAGGCGATGTCGACCGCGATCCTCGACGCGTTCCTAGCCGCGGGCGGTGATGTCAGTTCAACACCGCGATCGGAGCGATTCTCACCGAGCAGGGCCGTGTCCTCGGCGTGCGGCTGGGCGACGGCACGGAGATCACCGCCACCGATGTGGTGTCCAACGCGTCGCTCCCGGTCACCTACGGCATGCTCGCGGGCGTCGGGGTCCCAACCGCTGGGCGCGATGATCGGTCCACCCGCCGCATCGGAGTGTCCGGATTCGTGCTGCACATGGGCCTGAACGCCACGCCTGCAGGGCTCGGATTCACTACCAGCACAACCTTTGTCAACGTCGACGTCGACGTCGAGCGCACCTTTGCCTCTTGGCGGTCGTTGGAGCCCGCCGGCGGTATCTGTGTGTCGTCATACGATGTCGCTCCGATCGGGTTCGCACCGTCGGGCGCGACCCACGTCAGCCTGATGACGCTGCAGTACGCCGACATCTGGAAGACCGTCGCTCCCGCCGAGTGCGCGCGCACAAAGTTCGCCTACGCGCAGACGTTGCTCGATCTGGTCACCCACGTCACTCCGGGCATCCGCGACGCCATCGAAGAAGTCGATGTCGCCACGCCGTTGACGATGATGCGCTACCTAGGCCACCCTGGCGGCGCGATCTACGGCTACGACCAGGACGCAACCGAAGGCTGGCTGTTCCGCAACAGCGAAGGCGAAACGCACGTTCCCGGGCTGCAGTTCCTGGGCCGGAATCGGCGGCTTCCAGCCCACCCTCGAAGCCCGATTACCGAGGCCTTCGCCGGTGTCGGCATTCGCACCTTTCCCGGCCGCGGCGGCAAATATCTCACTATCGCAATCGAATTCGCGAACAACGATCTGAAGGGCATGCTTGGCCGGGATCGTCATCGATCCGAACGTCGAGTGGGTCGGTTTCAGTGGTTGGTGTGCGCCGAGCGTCTGTCGATGACCGCGAGGACGCGCTCACCCCAACCAATGTTCTCCTGCTCGAATGAAATTCCCCGCAGCAAGGTCAGGTACGGGCCGACACGGTCGACCTCGGCGAGGTAGGCATCCTCGTCACGACCGTCCAGCAGCCGGGCTTGCAGCCGCTGGTGGCGGGCCAGTTTGGTTTCGACCAATCCAAGCGTTCAGCGATCATTACGGACTGCGTCGAGGTCGCCGGCGTCCATGGCTTGGACCTGGACCATCATCTCGTCACGGATCGCGCCCGGCTTGGGCCGTTGAGCCACGAAGGAACGCAATGCTTCGCGTCCCTTGCTGGTCAGCGAGTACAGACGCTTGTTAAGGCGGCGATCCTGTTGGATCAGCCGCGCCTGGATCAGCCCTCGTCGGCCATGCGATCCAGTTCGCGGTACAGCTGCTGCGGTGTTGCCATCCAGAAGTTGGCCACCGATGCATCGAACCCCTTGCCCAGGTCGTATCCCGACGACTCACCCTCCAGCAGTGCGGCCAGCACTGCGTTATGTAACGGCATTGCTACACGTTAGCAGGCAAAGCGATTACTGAACTTGTTGACTAGCTTAATCTTGTCGATTAGTCTACAAGTCATGTATTCAATAAGTTGACGCCGCTGGGGTGCGTCTGTTTGGTAGTAAGGTCGATACGCGCGATGAGGCCGCGATCGAGGCGTTACTGGCCAACTAATGGTGCGGCTGTGTGGCGGTCCGGCGGCATGCCTTCGGGCGCTGCCCATTTTCAGTGTGGGTTGACAGCGGCGTCGCCAGGTTTCGATTCCTTCACGGATTGGTTCAAATACCGTGGACAACAATGTATGTCGGGAGAATTTTGGATCCCGGACAAATCCTTTTGCTGATTCCGTGATCTCTTCGACGGCTCGGTCGGCTCCGGTCACCGTTGTCGATTACATCGTTTCGACGATTGCCGAGTACACCGATCATCTGTTCGCGGTCGGTGGCGCAAATATCGTGGACCTCTATGACGCGGTGCACCGGAGCCCGGAGCCGCTGACCGGGATCGTCGCCAAGCATGAATTCGGTGCCGCCACTATGGCCGACGAGTACACCCGGGCGACTAATCGACTGGGCGTCGTCGCTGCAACCTCCGGTGGTGGTGCCCTGAATCTGATTGCAGTGCTGGGGGAGTCGTTCGATTCCAGGATTCCGGTGCTGGCCCTGGTCGGGCAACCTCCGATTGCTGGCGAAGGGTGTGGCGTATTCCAGGATATGAGCGGCGGCGCCCGATTGGATGCGGAGCAGATCTTCGCTTCTGTATCCCGGTATTGCGCCAAGCTGACCGGCGACATCGCCGAGCAGCTCCGTCGCGCCATCACAATCGCACTCGATCAAGCCGGAATGGATGGACTGATTATGAGTGTCTCCACCGCGGACGTCGTCAGCCTCGTCGATGACGCGAACTACCTACTCGAGAACATCGTGTCCGCAGACTATTTCGCATGCAGGACGCCGCAGTGGCCCGCCGCACCGCTTCGACGGCTACACCTATGTGGCTCACAATCTTCGCGAAGAAGCTCGGGTTCGCCACCCCGCCCGGCATCTTCGCCTGCGTGCTGCGCGGCTCAGCGCAGCAAGTGAGTCGGGCCGGGACACCCACGCTGTTGTCGGTATCCCGGCCCGGCTCACCGCGCTCTCTCGCGGCAGGCCCGATCTCTGGGCAGAAGAGGACCAGCGGAGTACGTACGCCGACGAACACCCGCAATAGCCGATGCCGTTGCCGAGAAGCAAGGCAGGACGAGCTGCCGTCGCCGATAACCAAGGTGAAGTGCGTATCCGTCGTGGCGGATACGTCGACCGCGTCGACGCGATTAATCCTGATTTTCGCCGCGCTGATCGCGGCAGTGCACAAAGGAGCGTATTCCCATGATCTGGAGTCGGGTTGGCACTCAACTGGGCGTTGATGGTCGACTGGCCCGTTTAATCCGGGCCTACCGGTTGTCGCTCCCAACTGATACTGAAATCTTCGCCTACGGTGAGACAGCACCCGGGTTGCTGCAGAATCCGCGTATTCCGTTCGATGTGACCACCGTGGAGACCGCTGATGGCGCGCGTATCCACGTCCGCGAATACGGTCCGCGTTCCGCGCTGCGCGTGCTCCTGATCCACGGTTATGCCGGCCAGATCGAGTACTGGAATCCGCAGATCAACGTACTCGCCCAGCGTTTCCGGGTGATGGTGTATGACCAGCGCGGGTTCGGCCGCAGCACCCAGGGGCGGCGTCCCTTGAGTGTCGCTGCCCTCGGTGACGACCTGTCGGAGGTGCTCGCCGCGCTGGTTCCAGCGGGGGAGCGACTAGTAGTAGCCGGGCATAGTCTAGGCGGCGTCGCCGTCATGTCCTGGGCGGCCAGGCATTCCGGCGAGGTCGGGCGTTACGCCCGGTCGGTGTTGCTGATCGATACCGTGGCCGAGCGTTTGGCGGCCCACACCAAAGTTCTGCCGCTGCCGGGATACCACCGCGTCATCCGTGAACGCCTGCTCAGATATTGGCTCGGCAAATTCCCAATGCCCCGCCCACAGTGGTACCTTCCGCTGTTCCGGGTGATGGTCCTTACGTGGTCGACGCCGCGCGCCGAGACGGCCTTTATGGCCGCCATGGTCGGAAACTGTGCGAATCCATTACGCACCCGCGCTTTGAGCCTGCTGGCGGAACTGGATGTGAAGTCGGGCCTACAGCACCTTTCAGTGCCCACCACGGTTATCGTCGGCCTCGCCGACCGCCTCACTCCGCCCAGCGCTTCACGTCAGATCGTCGACCTGCTTCGGGCGGTGGGCAACCAGCCACGGTTCGTCGAACTGCCACGCACAGGCCACTGCAGCACCCTCGAAGACCCGGCCACCGTCATCGCCGAAATCGAACACGCCGCTGAGGCGAGGGGCTTCGGTTGCGCGTCCGGGCAATCGCGCGCAGCGGCTGACTGAGCATTGTGGTGATCCTGCAGGCGCACGGCTGGTGTCGGTGGAGTTCAGCGCCGCCAATGCGGAGATCGCCCGCGCGGTGATCGCCCATACCGGGCTGGCTGAGCGGGTGAGCGTGGTGGTCGGGATGATCGGCGATGGCGGCGCGACACTCGCCCGGCTCGCCGCCGACCCTGGATTCAATTCGGGTGCAGTAGATTTCGTCTTTATCGATCACCACAAGTCCGCGTACCTGGCGGATCTGCGGGCGATTCTGGCTGCTGGCTGGCTACATCCGGGGCCGATCGTGGTCGCCGATAATGTGAAGGTGTCCCTTGCGCCCGACTATCTGGCGTACATGCGGGCGCAGGATGGGCGCAGCTGGCGCACGCGCGAGCACGCCACGCGTGTCGAATATCAGTCTCTGCTGAAGGATCTCGTCCTCGAATCCGAATATCTCGGATGACACTGCGAGAGGTCGGCAGGGGAATCTCCGGCTGCTGTGAGGTGCCGGCGTTATCAAGGCGATTTACCCCAGTTCTCTGGTGGGAAACCAAGGTTGAGGCCGCGAGCCTGCTGGGGTGCAGGACGGACGACGCGAGCGCTGGCCGCGTTCCGCAATGTAGCCAACGCTCGCGCCGTGATCTGTTGTGATCAAACCCCACACCGCAGGGCGAGCATTTCGATTACGACCCCTCCGAGTCTGTGCTGTTTTGTTCCTTGAAGAAGGAAGTGGTCACAGCACTGTCGCCAGCCGTGTGCCCTGGTCGATGGCCCGTTTTGGCGTCCAGTTCGGTGGCGATGTCGGCTCCGCCGATGAGATGTGCGGTGTGGCCGCGTGCGGCGAGCTGGTCGTGCAGGCGGCGGTTGGGCTCCTGTCCGGTGCACAAGATCACGTTGTCGACGTCGAGCACGGCTTTTTGGCCGTCGACCTGGTAGTGGAGGCCGTCGTCGTCGATGCGGTCGTAGGACGCGCCTGCGATCATCGCCACGCCTCGATGCTTGAGTTCAGTGCGGTGGATCCAGCCGGTGGTCTTGCCAAGGCCGCCGCCGACCTTGCTGGTCTTGCGTTGCAGCAACGTCACCGTGCGCGGGGACTGACGAGGGCGCGGTGAGGTGAGGCCACCGACGGTGCGGTGTTCGGCATCGACGCCCCAGCCAGCCAGAAATGCGGCGATGTCGTGGCTCGCATCGTCTCCCGGGGCGGTGAGGTACTCGGCCACATCGAATCCGATGCCTCCAGCACCCAGGATCGCGACTCGTCTGCCTACCTGCGCCTTGTCGCGCAGCACGTCGAGGTAGCCGAGCACCATCGGGTGGTTGTTACCGGGCAGGTCGGGGATGCGCGGAGTGACTCCGGTGGCGAGAACGATCTTGTCGTATCCACCCACGATCAGATCGTCGGCGGAGACTGTGATGCCGAGACGTACGTCCACACCGGTCGCGTCGAGCCGGTGCCGGAAAGTAGCGCAGGGTCTCGGTGAATTCCAGCTTGCCCGGTACCTGGCGGGCCACGTTGAGTTGGCCGCCGATGTCGCCGGCAGCGTCGAACAAGGTGACGTCGTGGCCGCGTTCGGCCGCGGCTACGGCAAACGCGAGGCCGGCCGGCCCCGCTCCGACGGTCGCGATCTTCTTCACCCGCATGGTGGGCTCGAGGACCAGTTCGGTTTCGTGGCACGCGCATGGGTTCACCAGGCAGGAGGTGATCTTCAGGGAAAAGGTGTGATCGAGGCAAGCCTGGTTGCAGCCGATGCACGTATTGATCACCTCGGGCGTTCCGGCAGCGGCCTTGACCACGAAGTCGGGATCGGCCAGGAACGGGCGGGCCAGCGAAACCATATCGGCGTATCCGTTGGCGAGCAGTTCCTCGGCTTTGTCCGGAGTGCTGATGCGGTTGCTGGTGACCAGCGGCACTCCGACTGTGCCCATCAGTTTCTTGGTGACCCACGCGTATGCACCGCGCGGAACCGAGGTCGCGATGGTGGCGATCCGTGCCTCGTGCCAGCCGATGCCGGTGTTGATGATCGTCGCACCAGCCGTCTGGATGGGCTTGGCCAGGGCGACGACCTCGTCGAAAGTCGACCCGTCGGGTACGAGGTCTAGCATGGATAGCCGGTAGATGATGATGAAGTCCTCGCCTACCGCTTCGCGCACCCGGGTCACGATCTCGATCGGAAAGCGAATCCGGTTGACGTAAGCGCCACCCCAGCGGTCGGTGCGTTGGTTGGTCCGGCGGGCGATGAACTCGTTGATGAGGTAGCCCTCCGAGCCCATTATCTCCACGCCGTCGTACCCGGCCTGTTTGGCGAGGACGGCGCAGCGGGCAAAGTCATCAACAGTCTGCACGATCTCGGCATCGGTGAGTTCGTGGGGCCGGTGTGGGCTGATGGGTGCCTGCAGCGCGCTGGGGGCGACCAGATCGGAGTGGTAGGCGTAGCGGCCGAAGTGCAAGATCTGCAGGGCGATCTTGCCGCCGGCGGTGTGGACGGCGTCGGTGACGATTCGGTGCTGGGCGACCTCGTCTGTGTTGGTCAGCATCGCTCCGCCTGGGTATGGTCGACCGGCCTCGTTGGGTGCGATACCGCCGGTGACGATCAGACCTGCGCCACCGCGGGCTCGTTCGGCGTAGAACGCGGCCATTCGCTGGAATCCGTTGGGCGCCTCTTCCAGACCGACGTGCATCGATCCCATGAGAACGCGGTTACGCAAGGTGGTGAAGCCCAGATCGAGTGGCTGTAGCAGGTGTGGGTACTGTGATTTGCTCAATGTTCGATTCCTCGGCCGATGTCTACAGCGCCGCTTCATTCAAGGCCATGAGGTCGTTGTCGAGGTCGGACAAGACGGTCCGCACCGCGGTCAGCTCGGGTAGCTGGTTGCGGGCGAAGAATTGTGCGACCGCGACCTTGCCCGTGTAGAACGCCTCATCCAATGGTGTCTGCGGCGAATCGAGCTGTGCGGCAGCGATGTCGGCTGCTTCAAGTAAGCGCCAGCCGATCAGCAGGTCGCCCACCGCCATCAGGAAGCGGACCGAACCCAGGCCGACCTTGTACAGCTCGCTCGGCTCCTGTTGAGCGCCCATCAGGTGCCCGGTCAGGGTGGCGGTCATGGCTTGCACATCCTCGAGCGCGGTGGCCAGCAGCTTGCGCTCGGCCTTGAGGCGGCCGTTGCCGGCCTCGGACTCGATGAACTTCTGGATCTGGCCGGAAACGTGGGCCAGTGCGACGCCGCGGTCGCGGGCGATTTTGCGGAAGAAGAAGTCCTGCGCCTGGATGGCGGTGGTGCCCTCGTAGAGCGAGTCGATCTTCGCGTCGCGGATGTACTGCTCGATCGGGTAGTCCTGCAGGAAGCCGGAGCCACCGAAGGTCTGCAGCGATTCGGTCAGGTACTGGTAGGCCCGCTCGGAACCGACGCCCTTGACGATTGGCAGCAGCAGGTCGTTGACGCGCGCGGCGGTGTCGGCATTGGCACCGGAAACCTGCTCGGCCACCACGGCGTCCTGGTGGGCGGCGGTGTAGAGGTACACCGCGCGCAAGCCTTCGGCGTAGGCCTTCTGCATCATCAGCGAGCGCCGCACATCCGGGTGGTTGATGATCGTCACCCGCGGCGCCGCCTTGTCCGCGAAACGGGTGAGATCGGAGCCCTGCACGCGATTCTTGGCGTAGTCCAGCGCGTTGAGGTAGCCGGTCGACAGAGTCGCTATTGCCTTGGTGCCCACCATCATGCGCGCCTGCTCGATGATCTTGAACATCTGCGCGATGCCGTCATCCCGCTCGCCGATCAGCCAGCCCTTGGCCGGGATGCTGTGGCCGCCGAAGGTCAGTTCACAGGTAGCCGAGACCTTCAGACCCATCTTGTGCTCGACACCTGTCACGAACACTCCGTTGCGGTCAGCGACCTCGCCGGTGTCCGGGGCGAACAGGTATTTCGGCACCAAGAACAGCGATAGCCCCTTGGTGCCCGGGCCTGAGCCTTCGGCGCGGGCCAGCACCAGATGGACGATATTGGGAAACAGGTCATCGGAATCGCCAGAGGTGATGAACCGCTTGACGCCCTCGATATGCCACGAACCATCCTCTTGCGCAATGGCTTTGGTGCGCGCGGCACCCACGTCCGAGCCGGCGTCGGCTTCTGTCAGCACCATGGTGCCGCCCCAGACTTCCCGCGCGGCAACACGGGCCATAGCGTTCTCCTGGTCACCGCCGTCGCAGAACAGAGAGGCGATGGACGGTCCCAGTGCGTAGATGAAGGCTGCGGGGTTGGCGCCGAGGATCAGCTCGCCCAGCGCCCAGTAGACTGCCCGCGGCACAGGTGTACCGCCGAGGTCGTCCGGAAGGCCGATCCGCTCCCATCCGCTGTTGCGCAACGCCAGATAGCTCTTTTTGAACGAGTCCGGAAGTGTCACGCTGTGCGTGTCGGGCTGGAAGACCGGCGGATTGCGGTCTGCGGCAGCGAACGACGCGGCCAGCGGACCTTCCGCGACCAAACGCATATGGTCGAGCATGGCGGTGATTGTCTCGGGATCGAGGTCACTCCAGGTGTCCCTGCCGAGGACCCGGTCCAGGCGCAGCACCTCGAACAGATTGAATTCGAGGTCGCGCACGTTGCTGCGGTAGTGCGTCATCGCGACACCACCGCTGCACGCCCAACCACCGGTAGCGAGGTGACGATCGCGTTGATGTCCCTTACGCGCTGGCGGCCTATTGCGGCACCGAGCGGGCCCGCCTGTGCCTCGATGCGTGGAATCTGCGCGCCCTTCGCTTCGCGGAGCGCGTTGGCCGCCAGCAACGAGGGTGCCATCACCATGAGGTCGTCGATCTTGCCGTCGTCGTAGGAGTGGAAAACCCGGGCCGGGATCTTCTCGCCCGAGACCGCGGCCTGTGGTGTGCCGCGCTCAATCGCTGTGGTGATCGCTTCATTCGGGCGCGACAGGGTCGCCAGCTGGCTGTGTGCCACGGCGCGATCGGCCAGCAGGTCTACCGGCGCCGGGCCGCGAACTCCAACCGCCGTGCAGAAGGGATGCACACCTACCTCCAATACTAAATTTGTTGAATATTGCCTCGAACCATAGTGACTCTCGGTCATATAATCAACTGCTTGTCTAATCGCTAGATTGCCTAGCAGCACGGCCGGCGCTAGGCGGTGCGGTCAGGCTGCTGGTCGCGGATACGTCCAGGCGTCAGCCAGACGAGTTCAATCAGCCGTCGCGATCAACCGTGGCTCATGCGGCTCATCACGGACACTGGGTCGCGGCGCGAACGACCTGACCGACCGGTTGAAAGCTATCGATCCGAAGGCCCCGCGAGGCGCGGGAACAGAACCGTCGAAGGTCCGAGATGGATGATCCCAACATGGCCGCGGGGCCAGAGGGCGAGTGGTGTCTAAACACCTGGATGCGCTGTCAGAGGAAAAGCCAGGTCAAGAAGTGTGCTCTCCGCGTACGCGGGGATGGTGCCGCATGGAAGCTGGCTATTGTCAGCGCTCTTCGGAAACCGGATCTGGCCCATATTTCGTTTGCGCCGTGAGGCGCTGTGATTCGAATGGAGGTGAGAGACCTTCATCGCCGTCCTGTCGTAGCAGGTCGGTGGAGTTGAGGGCAGCCTGATCCGGGTGGTGCCGGGGAGGGTGGGAGCAGCCCTGACAACGCCGGGACGTGGCCAGTACTGCCAGATGGTGCGGGTCCGGCAAGCGGGATGAAGAGGAGTACGCGAGGAACCAGCGTTGTTACGTCCCTCCATGGGCCACCTGCTCGAACCTGGCGGATCTGGGCAGGAAGCGGTGCGCACCAGTCGATTCCGGCTGGGAACTTCTGGGTCGGTTTACTGAAGCCGGTCGGGAGGCCACGAGGAAGGTCTACGGCGTACTCGTGGCGATGCCGCAGGGACACAGTTGGGCTCCTCCTTCGTCGAGCGAATCACAGTGAACACGGGAACCACCCGGTCAGGCTCCTCGACGGCGCGGCGATCCGGTTGCGCCGCTCGGGGATAGACGCACCGACCGTTGAACGGGTCGGGTGGGGCGGAGCCGCCGTAGTAGTCCGAGGCCGGGAAAGCCGGTCACATGGCCAAGGGCGGCAGCGGTTTCGAGAAGGACGGAGACTGTAATGCCGAAAGATGCGCCACCGAACGGTGACGCCACGCCGGTGGACCCTGCGGGGCCGCGCCGGCGGGTATCGGAGATGCAGGCCAAGCTTCACCGTTGGGCGTCGGCCGATCCCGGCCGCCGGTTCGACGATCTGTTCAACTTCGTGCACGACCCGGCGACGCTGATCGTGGCGTTCGACCGGGTCGCAGGCAATCACGGAGCCCGCACTCCCGGCGTCGACGGGATGACCGTCGCCGATGTCGAGGAATTGATCGGGGTTCCGGGGTTTCTGGACGATCTACGAGCCTCGTTGAAAGACGGGTCTGTTCGGCCGCTGCCGGTGCGGGAACGCAAGATCCCCAAACCGGGAGGGTCGGGGAAGGTGCGCCGTCTCGGGATTCCGACGGTGACCGACCGGGTCGTTCAGGCCGCGCTGAAGCTGGTACTGGAACCGATTTTCGAGGCCGATTTCGAGCCGGTCTCCTACGGGTTCCGGCCCAACCGGCGGGCCCAGGACGCGATCGCCGAGATCCACTACTACGCCACCCGCGGCTACCAGTGGGTGCTGGATGCGGATATCGAGGCATGCTTCGACCGGATCGATCACACGGCCCTGATGGACCGGGTTCGGTTGCGGGTCAAGGACAAACGCGTGCTGGCGCTGGTCAAGGCGTTCCTGAAAGCCGGGATTCTCACCGAACTCGGCGAGCATCAGGACACAATGACCGGCACTCCGCAGGGTGGCATCCTGTCACCGCTTTTGGCCAACATCGCGTTGAGCGTGCTCGATGAGCAGGTGATGGCGCCGTGGAAGCCGGGCGGAACGATGGCCAGTGAGGCCAAGCGGGCATACCGTCGCCGCAAAGGCGCGCCGACGTGGCGGCTGGTCCGCTATGCCGACGACTTCCTCGTGCTGGTCCACGGGACCGAACACGATGCCGAGGCGATGCGCGAACAGATCGGGAAAGTGCTTGCACCGCTGGGTCTTCGGCTGTCTGCAGAGAAGACCCAAGTGCGGCACCTGTCGGACGGGGTCGATTTCTTGGGATTCCGCATCCAGTGGCGTCGCAAGCGTGGCTCGGACAAGTGGTTCGTCTACACCTTCATCGGTGACCGGCCCATCCGGTCGCTGAAGACGAAAGTTCGTGCCCTGACCCATCGGCTGTCGCAACAGAGTCTGGATTACGTGATCACGCGGCTCAACCAGATTCTGCGCGGTTGGTCCAACTATTTCAAGCATGCCGTGGCCAAGGACCGGTTCACCGCGCTGGCGCACTTTGTCTGGCAACGGGTGATCCGGATGCTGCAAACCCGGCATCGCTGGGGTTGGAAGGACATTCGCCGCCGCTACACCACCGCCACCGAGCGATGGCTACCTATCACGGCGGCGGACGGGACCGAGTTGTTCGATATGGGCAACGTGACAGTGAGCCGCTACAGATGGCGCGGCCACACGATCCCCAACCGATGGGCGACCCTTCAACCAGCCTGACGGCAGAAACCGTGGAGAGCCCGTTGCTTCGAGAGGCGCACGGCGGGTTCGGCGAGAGGTCCGGGGAAACGGACCGGGAGCAATCCCGACACCGCGCCCCGGGCCTACTCAGCGAACGCTGACTCGTATTGTTCAGTTGCTGAGCAGGATTCGCTTCCTCAGTAGATCGGGTTTGGCGCGGCCGAACATCTGCCGTTTGAGCATCTTGATGCGGTTGACGTGGCCTTCGACGGTTCCGTTGTTCCAACGCAGGGTGAGACCGGCGGTGACCGCGTCCTGGTCGCGGCGCAGGCCGCGGGCGAAGGAGTGCAGGGCTGGCTGGTCATCGGCATCGACAGCGGTCATTCATCCTTCGAGTTCTCGACCGCGCAACTCGTCCATGATCGTGGCGAAAGTACGGACGTGACCGGCGAGAGAGTCGAGCTCAGGACTGGCGGCCAGGATCGCGTCGGGGCTGCGCTGGTCGCTCGGGTCGAGGTGGGCGGGATCGGTCATGATCCAGCCCGTGACCCGGCAGACTGCCGGCGGGGTCGGTGGCAGAGCCGGCATGTGCGCGGCAGCGCGGAAAGGGATGTAGATCGGTGCGAACGAGGTTCGGTTGTCCTCGGTAGCCGCGGGCGGTGATCTGAGGGGGATTCTCAATGATGTTGTCAAGCCGCGACGACCCTGATTTCGGGTCGGTGTGGGGTGCCGTTTTCGCCCACAGCACGTTGAGTCGTCGGCGGGCCAGCGCGATGACCGCTTGGGTGTGGTTCTTTCCCTCGGCTTTCTTGCGCTGGTAGAAGGTTCGCGAGACCGGGTCGTGAACAAGCGCGACCTGGGCGGCGAGGTAGCACGCTCGCAGCAGGCGCCTGCCGTAACGGCGTGGCCGTTTCAGATTGCCGCTGACGCGCCCGGAATCGCGAGGGACCGGGGCAAGGCCTGCGACGCCGGCCAGGCGGTCGACGCTGTCGAACGCGGTCATGTCTCCGCCGGTCGCGGCCAAGAACTCCGCGCCCAGCAGAACACCGAATCCGGGCATGCTCAGGATCGTTTCGGCGTGGCGGTGGCGGCGAAATCGGGCCTCGATCATCGCGTCGATCTCGCCGATCTCGATGTCGAGTTCCATCACCTCTTCGCCAGCCGCGCGGCCATCGCGGCGGCGAGCTGCTCACCGACAACGGTCGTGCGCTGGGCTTTTGCCGCGGCGATCGCGGTCGCGGCGACGCGGGCGCTGGTGCGGGCACCGTGCTTTTTCAGCCAGGCCGCCAGCCGGGTCTCGCCGAGGCGGCGGATGCCGTCGGGGGTTTGGTAGCCGGTGAGCAGGATCAACGCCGATTTGCTGGCACGCAGGTCGAACGCTCGTTCCAGAGCGGGGAAGTATTCGAGCAGCTGGGCCCGCAACCGGTTGATCGCCCGTGTCCGGTCACAGCCCAGATCGGTGCGACGCGAGGTGAGGATCCGCAGCTCGGCAGCGGTTTCGTCGCCGACCCGCAAGGGCTGCAGGTCCCGGCGCATCCGGGCTTGGTCGGCGATGATCGCGGCGTCCTTCGCGTCGGTATTTCCAAAGGAACCATGGGAGAGACCAAGGAGACCACCGGCCATCGCAGCATCACTTTCCCAGACTTGCGAATGAGATTCGGGGGCGTGGATTTGGCTTTCCAGTGTCTGGAGCGAGGATATAGCGCCACTTCACGGTTCCGATCTCGAGCCGTCGTTTGGCAGATACACCGTTGACGTCCACGGTCCGGTCGACCTCGATGACCTCGCCAGCGGCGAGAGTGCCATCACACTCCACTGATCGTCCTGCCGGTGGCGGACCAGCAGGGCAGGCTCCGCGCATTCGTAACTGGTGGATGTGGTCAGCGTCGCGGTTGGATGCTCAAATTGCCTCGTGGCGGCGTGGTGCGGATCAGCCGACCAGGGCAAGCCAAATGTCGCAAGGCGTGAAGTCGATGTCGGGCGCTGGTTGGAGGCGGCCGAAGTGCTGACTGGCCAGAGGTCGCGCCTGAGTTTGAGCATGCCAAGGCCGCAGACGTTGACGGTGCCCCAGAACGTAGTACTGAGCTCGATGGCTCGGCGGAACAGCGTGCTACCGACGGGAGCGATGCTGGATTCAGTCGACGGGGGTCTGCGGGGAACGATCTGTGGTTGCGTCGGCGGTGGCCGACCAGGTGGCGAGGAGTTTGAGGGCGTCGGCGCTGGGGGTGTTCGGGGGCGCGGTGTAGACGAGTAGGGTGAGGCCAGGGTGGCCCGGGAATTCCATGGCCTCGAATTCGAGGCCGAGGTGGCCGACGACCGGGTGGTGGATTTTCTTGTGCCCGGTGCGGTGGAAGCGGACATTGTGGGCGGCCCAGCGGGTGCGGAATTCCTCACTGCGGGTGGATAATTCGCCGACACCCTCCGTGGGCGCACCGAGAGGGCCACTCCCGCCCCCTCCGCGTTCACCGTCGGCACCAACCGTAGTTGCCCGAATTCGAGGCAGCGAGCGCAATTCCGAGAGTTATGCCAGGGGAACCTGCGCGCGTTAGCGCCTGTTCCCGAACGGCGAAATGAAACCAGCTTGATCACAAGGAGTTTCGTCGTCCGGGAGTCTGTGGGCCGATCCTCTGGAGGCTCGGACCGGGCCTTCGGCGGTGAGGCTACTTCAACCCAGCGTGCACGCCGCCGGAGAACATCGAGTCGTGGAACTCGATCTCGGCCGGTACAGCATCAGCAGCCACGTCGAAAACGATGACCACGTCGATCTTGTTGCCGGGGTTGATATCGGCGCCGATGACGTTGGCGTCGTTGACATTCAATTCCGCGACTGTGTCGTTGGTGAACTGGCGTCCCTGGATGTCGAACAATTTCTGGTTGCTTCCGAAGTAGGACTGAGGTTTGTTCGAGGTGTTGGAGACCGTGACGTGCACGAGCACGTACTGACCTTGGGCGTCCTTCTTCAAGTAGGGGTTGGTGCCGACGGTGGGGAGGCCGGTTTCGACCTTGGTGACGACGAACTTGCCGTCGCGGACTTCCGAACCCAGTGGGGCCGCCTGCGGTTTCGTCTTGTCCGGCGCCTTTGCCGGTGCTGACGTTTGACCATTCACCGGGGCAGGAGCATTGACGGGAGCCGGGGCGGCAACCGAGGTGTTTGCGTTCTTGGATGAGTTGTTGGCGGCGATCCCGGCGATGCCGAAGCATCCGCCGCACAACAGGACCATCGCGCCGATCAATATCCACGGCCAGACGGGCGTCTTCTTCGCGGTCTGTGGGTAAGGCGCTCTGTACGGTTGCTGGCCGGGTTGTGGGTACCCAGGAGGCATATGCCCGGGTGGCGGTGGTGTCGTCATATCTGTCCTCATCTGGTTGAGGCAGAAGGGATTGCCCCCCTGCGGTGGCCGGCTCGGATGGGTTTGCCGCGCCGATGCCGGTCAAATAGCGGATCTGGCAGATTTTGTTACTTGCCCCACGGTGTGTCGTGTGGCGCGGCGGCGATCAGCGGACCACATGACGCGCACAGGTAGCGATCGACATGAGCGAAAACTCGGACGGACGGATACGGGTGGCAGGGCAGCGAGACGAAGCGCGGACGGGCCAGGCGCTCAGTGCCGTTGACGCAGTGCCTGCCCCGGAGCTCGCCCGGGGCGAGTTGGCCGACGCGGCGATGGCGATGAACCGCCACCTCAACCTGTCTGCATCCGCCGAGCTGGTTTCGCGTCAAGTGAGCTATACGATGGGCGCTGGAGTACTTCGCCCCCTGGAAACTGGTGTCTGAGCTGCGTTTTTATTCTGCGCCGAGGTTGTCCATCGATGTATCTTTCCGAGGTTCTCCTGGGAGGAAGTCGGGATCCAGGTGCCCGCCGGCAGCATTCGCGCCGGGGAGACGCCCGAGGATGCGGCGCTGCGCGAGGCGCGGGAGGAGACCGGGCTGTCGGAGTTCAAGATCGTACGCAAGCTCGGAGAAGCCGAGTACGACATCAGCCCCTACCGGTTCGAGATCCAGCACCGGCACTTCTTCGAGCTGGAGCTGTGCCAGGACGCGACGGACCGGTGGGCAAGCCAGGAAGACCACGACGGCGAGGAGGAGCCGACACGGTTCGAATGCTTCTGGATTCCGCTCGAAGCCGCCCACGTCCTGCAATCGGGACAGGGCGCTCTGCTCGGCCGTCTCGTCGACTGAGCCAGACCAAGCTACCGATTCTGGTTGGGAGTGAGCCCTGTGAACGGGGACAACGACAGCCCGTACTTGACGATGATGCAAACCGGAACCGAGACAGCGGTGTCGGTCATCCTCAAGCTGCGCGGAGAGACCTGCGACATCGACTGTCTCTACTGCTACGAGAAACGCAAGGAATCCCCGGGCGGCGCCCGCATCGGTGTGCAGGACATAGCGCGGTTGCCGCAGCTGTTCGGCGGACGTCGGTTGGTGGTGGAGCTGCACGGCGGGGAACCTCTGACCGCCGGGCAGCCCTGAACGGGACAGGTCTGCACACCAGCGGCTCGCCCGTCCATGCCGGTGAGACCAGCGATATCGACACTTTCGGCGACAGCGACTCCGTTGCGTCGCAGACGGTGGTCCCAGCGCGGTGACGTTGCGGGGTCGCCGAACTAGCGGGATCGGGGTGTCGACACGGGGATCGAGCGCCCTGCTGGTCGACACGGCAGCACCACATCCCGAAACACCTCGTCACCACCGGCAGCGTCATCCAAGCCCAGCACCTGGTATGCCCGGCACAAACCGTCCCACGTATGTCCCGCCCGGGACGAAACGATTTCCAATGTCGCACTGGGTATTTCGGCTGAACCGAGACCGAGGTCGAACTCACCCTGACCGTTCGCCAAGCGCTGGCATGCCGCAGCGTGCAAAGCTTCGAGTTCCGACTCGTCGTGGGCAGACCCGACATGCTCGATATCACGTGATCCCCGCCGCGACGACCACCACACGATCTGCACCGCCGTCGCCCCCGAAGCCGTCTTCACCGTGCGCACGTAGGCCACCCCGAAACCCTACGAACGAGATCGACTTAGTACACACATTTTCACCAACCCGGCAGCAAAAACGCAGGTCACCGCCCTACCGCCCGCCACAAGATCAAACTGTGTCCTAAATCAGGTCTTCCGGTCCGGCAGCGCGCGATTCCCAAGGCGGGCGGCAAGGTCCGCTATCTGGGGATCGCGACCATCCGCGACCGGGTGGTGGCTACTGCGGCAGGAGCTCGAGTTGGCGTCGGATCCGCTGGGCATCCTGTTGCGCGGTCTGCTGGCGAGCGCGGATTCCTTCAACAACATCAGCGGGTGCCTTCGCCAGGAACCCTTCGTTGCCAAGTTTCTTTGCCGCAGTATCCAGTTCCTTCTCGGCGGCCACGAGTGCCTTCTGCAAGCGACGTCGTTCGGCTTCGACATCGATAGCCTGTGAAAGGTCGAGACTCACTCGTGCGTGGCCGATTGGCAACGTCGCGGTCGCGCTGAACCTCGCCGTGGCAGGTTCGAGGCGCAGTAGTTGCCGGATCGCGGACTCGTGTGCCGCCAATGCGGGTGTGAGCTCGAGCTCGGCAGGTACACGCTGACTGGTGCGTACTCCTTGGTCGGAGCGGAAACGACGGACTTCGGTGACGAGCTCTTGCAACTCGGCGATTTCGGATTCTGCGTCGCGGTCGCGATAGCCGGGATCTGTTGGCCAGGAAGCGATGACGACGGATTCCTGCCCGGTGAGGGTGGTCCAGAGCTTGTCGGTGACGAACGGAACGATTGGATGCAGCAGGCGGAGAAGGCTGTCCAGAACATGTCCGAGAACCCGACGTGAGGCGTCGGCTGCTGCGCCACCCGCGGAGTAGGTCGTCTTGGACAGTTCGAGGTACCAGTCGAACACTTCGTCCCACGCGAAGTGATACAGCAACTCGGCGAGCTTGGCGAACTGGTAGTCATCGAACAGTGCGTCTGCTTCGGCGATGACGGTGTTGAGGCGCGAGAGAATCCAGCGGTCGACCGCCGAGAGTGTCTCCGGGCTCGGGATGGGGCCGGTCGTCGTGGCACCGTTGAGCAGGGCGAAACGTGTGGCGTTCCAGATCTTGGTGGTGAAGTTGCGGGCTCCCTCGACAGATTCTTCGCTGATCGGGGCGTCGGTGCCGGGGTTGGCCGCGCGGGTGAGCGCAAAGCGCAGGGCGTCGGTGCCGTAGGCGTCCATCCAGGTGATCGGGTCGACGACGTTGCCGAAGGATTTCGACATCTTCTTGCCGTACTTGTCGCGCACCATGCCGTGCAAGGCGATCGTCGCGAAGGGCGGCTGGCCGGTGGCGTAGAGCCCGAACATCATCATCCGGGCGATCCAGAAGAACAGCAGGTCGTAGCCGGTGAACAGCACCGAGTTCGGGTAGAACTTGGTGAGGCTGTCGGTCTTGTCGGGCCATCCCATGGTGGAGAACGGCCACAGCGCCGAGGAGAACCAGGTGTCGAGTACGTCGGGGTCCTGCACCCAGCCTTCGGGGGCGGTCTCGTCGGGTCCGACGCACATCACCTCGCCGGCGGGGCCGTACCAGATGGGGATGCGGTGTCCCCACCACAGCTGGCGGGAGATGTTCCAGTCACGCAGGTTGTCGACCCAGTCGAAGTAGCGGCTGGCCAACTCGGGTGGATGGATGGACACGTGGCCATCGCGCACGGCGTCGCCCGCGGCCTTGGCCAGTGGCTCGACCTTGACCCACCATTGCATCGACAGTCGAGGTTCGATGACCGCCCCGCAGCGCGAGCAGTGCCCGACCGCATGTTGGTAGGGGCGCTTCTCAGCGATGATCCGGCCGTCGGCGCGCAGTGCGGCGACGACGGCGCTGCGGGCTTCGAGCCGATCGAGCCCTTGGAACGGGCCGCCCGCGGTGATGATCGCGCGGTCATCCATCACGGTCAGCGAGGGCAGGTTGTGTCGTTGCCCGATTTCGAAGTCGTTCGGGTCGTGTGCGGGGGTGACTTTCACTGCGCCGGTGCCGAATTCGGGGTCGACGTGATCGTCGGCGACGACCGGGATGCGGCGGCCGGTCAGCGGCAGAACAATCTCGCGGCCGATCAGATGGCGGTAGCGGTCATCGTCGGGATGCACCGCGACCGCGGTGTCACCGAGCATGGTTTCCGCGCGGGTGGTAGCGACCACGATCGAGTCCTCGCCGTCGCCGTAGCGGATCGACACCAGCTCGCCGTCGAGCTCCTTGTGGTCGACCTCGATATCGGAGATCGCGGTGGTGCAGCGCGGGCACCAGTTGATAATGCGTTCGGCCCGGTAGATCAGCTCGTCGTCGTAGAGACGTTTGAAGATCGTCTGCACCGCGCGGGACAGGCCCTCGTCCATGGTGAACCGTTCACGGTCCCAGTCGACGCCGTCACCGAGGCGACGCATCTGGTCGGAGATCGCGCCGCCGGACTCGGCCTTCCACTGCCATACGCGTTGCTCGAATGCCTCGCGGCCGAGGTCGTGACGGGACAGGCCCTCTTTCGCCAACTCACGTTCGACCACGTTCTGTGTGGCGATGCCCGCGTGGTCCATTCCCGGCTGCCACAGGGTTTCGAAGCCCTGCATTCGTTTACGGCGGGTGATGGCGTCGATCTGGGTGTGTTCGTAGGCGTGGCCCATATGCAGGCGGCCGGTGACATTCGGCGGCGGGATGACGATCGCGTACGCGGGCTTGTCGCTGGTCTCGTCGGCCTTGAAGTAACCGCGGTCTACCCACCGTACGTACAGCTCGCCTTCCAGCTCTACCGGTACGAACGTCGTCGGCAGGGTTGTGGGGTCGATGCTGTTGCGGGGGTGGGTTTCGGTCACAGTCGCCCAGCATATTGCCTGCGCATCACCGGTCGGACCGGGACCGGGAGATGACCGCGGTCCGGTCGGTCCGGTCATGGGATGCCCAGCGAATCGGTCTGGCTGGACCAGGCTGCTCGGCGCTGTTGGGCCACGACGAGGGCTTGATCGAGATCGACGGCTGCCATGTGGAGCAGATCGGTCAACCGGTCCGGTTTGCTTGCGCACACGAACGCGGTGAGCTCGGCGGCGGGGCGGTTGTCACCGAGCACGGCTCGGAAGTAGTCCAGGTTCTTCTCCACCACGATCTGTGTCATCGCCAGCTCGCTGACCTGTGTGGTGGACAGGCGCGGGAACCGCCGATGGATGCGGTATTCGTGGAACGGCCCCGACACACAGTCGATCTCGTTGGCGATGCCGCGTCGGTGCCGGGCGGCGAGCAGGTCGATGGCGAAGGCCCAGTCCTGCCACTTGCGGATCCGGGGGTCGTAGCCGCCTGCGGCGAGGCCGTCGGCGCGTCGGTAGAGGATAGACATCGGCGCATGATGCTTGCGGACCAGCTGCTGCTCATGGCAGGGGTACGCCGAGATCGTCAGCCCGTCGAAGTCGCCGAACATTCGCGAATAACTGTGCACGAACGCGACTTGCGGTGCCGAGTCCAGAATCCGCACCGCCCGTTCGGGAAAACTGCCGTGAGCCAGCAGCGCGGGATCGGTGGCGAGGCGGTCATCGCAGTCCAAGGGCAGGACATAGTCGAAGCGGGCAGCGTCCAGCCCGGCGTTACGGGCTGCCTGGGCGCCACGATTGCTCGGCAGCCGCACAACCCTCACACCGGCCCGCTCGGTCGAGGCTTCGATCGCACTAATTGCGGCAGGATCGTCGCTGCCGTCATCGACGATGATGATCTCATGCGGGATGGAAAGCGATTGCTGGACAATGGATTCGATGGCGTCAGCCAAAAAATCTCCGCCGTTGTGGCAGGGCAGAATGACGCTGACTCCATGGCCGGACAGTTGGCTCATCTCTCCGCCTGATCGGCGGCGTTGCGACGTGCGCAGACGGTTATTCGGTTGGCCTCGAAGTAGTTTCGTGGGGAGTCGGTGTTGCGTTCAGCGTGTGGTGTCAACACCATGTGCACGCTCCAGCCGATATAGAGGTGTTCGATGGTCGCTCGGAAAATCCCGGCGGTGTAGGCGGCCTCGTCTTCGATGAAGACGCTGCGGCCTTGGCGGTCAGTTCGACCGATGTCGGTGAACACCTCGAGGAAGTGCGCGGCCCCGTCGGGTGCTGTTTGGATGCAGCGTGTCAGCACTGCCCGGACCTGGTCTTGACGCAGGTAATGCAGCACGTCCTTGGCGACAACCACCCCGAATTGCTGTGTCACGGAATAGTTTTCGATCCGCTTCTCAACGATCTCGATGCGCTGCGCCCAGTCCGGACAGCCCGCCAGCCGTGAGCGCAGGATCCGAGCGGGCACCTGGTCTACGGTGACGACATCGAATCCGGTGCGAGCCAATGCCACGGTGTAGGTGCCCATCCCATATCCCAGCTCCAACGCGGTGCGCGGTGTGCGGGTGCCGATGGAATTGAGGAATCCCGCGAACCGGTCCGAGACCGGCGCGCAGAGCCGTTCAGCGGTCTGTGCGCCGTCGGCGAGGACGTTGAGATAGAACTCGCTGAGCTCATGTTGGGAACGAACGACGCACATGCGGCGGCTCCTAGAATCCATCGATTTCGACTGTTTGGCCGGGAATGCGTAGTGAGAGGGCTAGCGCCTCGGTAACGCGCATTGGCAGGAAGTGCCCGTTGAGGCGGCTGCGAGTTTCGGTGCCGCGCAACCAGTTCTGCATGAGTGCACGGTTGCTGTCGCTGTGGAACAACCCATCGTGGGTCTCCCGGGAGACGTATTCGTCATCGGTGAGCAACGAAGCGTTGGCGCGGGTCAGGATCTCCGCGACCGCGCCGATCTTGTCGGCGTCCGGCCCGCGGGGAACGTCGTAGCAGGTGACATGCATCGAGTACAGGGTCGACAGTTGCGCTTCCAGATCGACGCTGGAGGTGCGGCCGTTTTTGTTGTAGACCCCGTCCGGGAAGGTCGTCCAATGCCGGATCGAGGGTGTTGTCTGCTCGAACGACAAGGTGCCCAGGGTGATGGTGGTGTCGGTCTCGGCTTCCACGAGCCGGAAGGTGGAGGTGATGTCGGTTTCGCCGTAGCGGCGCGGCTCCCGCGCCAGAACCGCGCAGCGGGAGTCGCCGCCGAGCATCATGGTGGCAGGGCGGGACAGACGCTGCCATTGATCGGCGGGGTAGGCGCCGAAGGAGCACACCTGTAGTCGGAGCGGCCGAGTGGGGAATAGCAGCCTGTTCAGCGAGAGAACCTGCACTGCAAGGTCGATGTAGTGGTAGCTGCCGTGCATCAGCATCCCGTAGCCATTGCGGTACGGGTGATCGTCGCGGGTGACGAACTCGTGTTCCAAGTTCCAGACACCGCCGGCCGCCCGAAGGTGGAACGAGGTCAGCGGCGACTTCCACCGCAGCATTCGTTCGCGCAGTGACGTGATGACGCGATCGTTATAGATGCGGTGGTAGCGACTCAGCGTCATCACCGAGTGGTGAGCCTTGCGCCGCTGGGCGGTTGCGATGAGCTCGGCCATGGTGGTCGAGATCAGGGTCGGGTCGAAGCGGTCGCCGATCATCGGTGCCAGCACCGGCTTCTCGACCAGGGAATCGATTCCGTCTTCGACGCATTGGCGAAGGTACTGTTCGTGCGAGCCCACCTCGGTGGCGATGTATGCCTTCATGGGAAGACCGGGCAGACGGATGCACCCGAGCGCCGAGCGAGCCGTCTCACGCGCCCGCGTCGGATTTCCCCGGTCCGCAGGGACAAACAATTTCATGCGCGGTTGTGGATCGGCGCCTACGAGCCGCGCCTCGATGACTTCTCGCTCAGATTCCAGATCGACGATCGACCATGAATCCAGGTATCCGTCGGCGATCGCCGCTTTGATGCACGGCATGTACTTGTTTCGGACGATCTCGTCGAAGCCGATCACGACCAGTTGATGGATGCTCACCGGTACCTCCGTTGCGGGGCGACGAAACGGTCGGTTCGCCGCCGGTGCCGCATCGCTGGGCACGCGCGTCACCCAGCGATCAGGCCGAGATGAATGCACGAAAACCACTGCTGTGCTAGGTATTCCATCGACCTGGCCAGTGATGCGGTGTTCCTACGGTCGCAGTTTTGCGACGATGCGGGAAGCAACGATAGGGGCACTGCGGTGGCACTTTGGGGGTACGCTTCTCACACGAACTGGTACGGGGGTGAGTGCAGATGCCTGTGCAACTCTTATGGACCGGCTTGGAGGTGCGCGCTCTGCGCGACGCACTGCGGGAAACCCGGACCGGCTTCTGCGAACTCACCGGTGTGCGCTTCGATGCCCTTCGAAAGTGGGAGCGTCGGGGGCCGACGCTGACGCTGCGCGCGGTGAACGCCGCGATCATGGACACTACCCTCGCTCGGACGACCGTCGACCAACGCACGCGTTTCGAACTGCGCTGCGCTGAGCTGCGCCGGGAGCACAACCTGTCCGAGGCATCGAATCCGACGCCTAAGCTCATTGGTGAATGTCCCAAGCGGTCACCCGCACCGCATAAATCGCAGTACCTCATGGAGATCAACGACATGAACCGCCGTTCGCTTCTCAGCATGCTGGGTGTCGGCAGCGCTGTGCTTGCGACACCGGTCGACTGGGGTCGGATCGTCGCGGCCACGAGGACAGGTTCGGTCGACGCAACCGCCGCCGAGCACTACACAGTCATCAACCGAGCGCTTTGGCAGGATTACTCCGCCGTAGAAACAAAAGCTGAGATGTTCGCGGCGGTTCGCGGTCATCTCGACAAGCTGATCGACGGTGTGCGACACGCGCGCAACAACGACGTCCGCACACACCTATACGAACTGAGCAGCGAGGCGCTGCAACTGCTCGGCGAGATCCTGTTCGACAGCGACGACTACCACGCTGCAGCGTCCTGCTACACCCTCGCCGCATCGTTCGGAAAAGAAGCCGCCGCGCACGACCTGTGGGCATGCGCGCTGACCAGACACGCCTACTTGGGCATCTACAACCACCAGTACGCCGCCGCGATCCCGCTCCTGGAATCCGCCAGTTATCTTGCGCAGCAAGGTGATTCCCAACTGGCCACTCGCTACTGGGTCGACGCTGTACACGCGCAAGCCCTCGCCGGCCTTGGCGACGCCGCCGGATGGGCACGCGCCGCCGAGTCCGCGCAAGGTGTGCAAGAGTTGGGCCGCGAAACGCTGACCGGCTGGTTACGCTTCGACGGCACACGGCTGGACGAGGAACGCGGCCATTGCCTGGTCCAACTCGGACAGCACGAGCGCGCCGAAACCACGCTGGTGACCCTGCTGGATCGGCCGCTATCTACGCGCCGACGGGCGGGTGTCCTCATCGACCTGGCCGCGAGTTCCGCACTGCGGCGAGATCCGGTGCAATTGGTCGCCTTCGGCAACGCCGCCCTCGACACGGCGCACCGAACACATTCCGGATACCTTGGTCGCCGACTGGACGACCTGCGCGAGCACCTCCACCCCTTGCTCGCCGACGTCCACGTCCGCAATCTCGACGAGCAGATCGCATACTTACTGTCGCCAACGACCACCCCGAGGAGAGACGTTGCTCAACGACACTGACCGCGGCCGGATCTTCCGCAACGCCTGGATCGAAGGCGTCCGCACCTACTACTCGGGTGAGCCCAAACCCGGTTACGTCGCAGGGTGGGAAGACATGCCGGGCTGGGAACAAGCCGCCGCGATCGCGGTATACGACCAGGTGGCCCAGTTCCTGACCGCCACCGACGGCGCCGCAAACAAACTCACGCCTGAGCAGAAGGGCCGATGGGTGGCCCTGTGCTGGATCGGACAGATCCACAAGCACTTTCCCGACCCGAAGCCGTCCTACATCGCCGATTGGAACGATCTGCCGGATTGGCAGCGGCAGACCGATTCACACATCTTCGAATCCATCGAAGCGTCGATCGGGGCAATCACTCAGTAGGTCCTTCAGATAGGCCCGGTTCCCGGGCCTATCCTTGTAAATAGAAAACCCGGCTGCTCTCTTGTAACTGCACGTGTCGTAAAGCGCGTGTGCTGCAGGCCGTTTGGTGCCCGTGTCGAGAATGACTGCTCGATAGCCGGCCGTTCCGGGCATCGGCTTCCAGGCGGGCCAACAGTTTTTGAGCGATGCCGCGTCGGCATACGTGAGGCTCGACGTGCATGCGTTTGATCTCGATGGTTTGACCGGTTGGATCACATGAGTGGCGTCAGTAGCAGCCGCAGCCGTGGTGAGACTGGTATCTGGTCCGGATGGCGCAGAGTTTCTCGTTAACGGCGTGTGCTTTGGTGATCATGGTGGCAGCGTCAGCCGAATCGTATCGCTTGGTGCGCAGTACAACTGCCTGAGTGCGAGTTGAAGCCTTCATGTGACGATCTTGCATTCTCATTGCTATCGATATGGAGACCACTTCGTCTGTGTATCACCGTCTCGGAAACTTCTGAATCGATTTTGCCATTCTTCTGTCAACGTGGGATTCGTCCTGAGTACGGGGAGTACGCTGGTGACGAGCTGGAGCTCTCGGAGCTGCCGTAGCACGGGAAAATGCCGCCACCGAGTGATGTCGAAGCCGTATTCTTCAACCAATTGTTGATGATAGTTCGTTGCGTACTGAAATCGAATATTCCCCAACGCAACTGGCGCGAGGTCCCATTCGCGAGGCCCATAGGCTGCAGAGTCGAAGTCGCAGATTACTGGGCCGAGTGGTCCAGGTATGAGGTTGCCTGCGAATCCATCTCCATGAATCGGACCGGAAGGCAGCTGAAAGTCGATACGAGCGAGCAGTTCCTCGGTCTCATCGCACTTGTTCTCGAGGAAGTGCTGGTCACGGGGTTCAAGCACGTCCTGTTCGGCGATTCTTTGGCGGATACCGGAAAGCGGCTGCCAGGGGGGCAGCTCGAAGGCCGGGTCTGGCAGTGCGTGGTATCGCCGAAGAATCCTGCCGAGGTCGTGCCCATTCGGCGGCGCGGCCGTCGCTGAGGGACTTACCTTGTGCCAGAAGGTGACTTCGTGCTGATCGAGACGCAGTGGCTGTGGAAACTCCTCGATCAGCCGAGCAGAGGGCATGTTGTAATCAGCAAGCCAACGCGCCACAGCGACGACCTTGGGCACTCGATCTCGAACGGCCGCGGATCCAGGTATGCGGACAACGACGGACGCGGAGGCCAGTGACCACACGGCATTGTTGGTGAATTTGATCAGCTTCGCACCAGAGCAATCGAGTCCCAGCGTTGCGCAGGCGTCGCTCAGAATCTTTGCGGCCCATTCGGTCTCAATGTCTGGATCAGTGGGTGAAGTAGCCTTCGTCATGTAAGCGTCCGTAGCGAATCTATGGCACTCGCGAGATCTTGCAGCTCGGTGTCGCTCTTCTCGTGGCTGGCGATCTCGTGTAACGGTGCCAAGCGGTCGACTGTCCGTATCGATCGTACGGCTGAGGCGGTCGACAAAGCTTCGTATCCGGCCTGGACGCCCGATTCGTTGTCACCCGCGCGTAGATGTGCTGTGGCAAGACTGATCAGCTCGAACGTTCGGCTACGCGTCATGTCCGGACCTCTCATGGATATTGCACTCTGGATGTTCCGTACTGCGTCGTCAAGCTCCGCCTGAGTGGCGCTCCGCATCGCAGTCAACGCCACACCGATAGAGGCGTTGAGATCGGCATCGCCGAAGAAACGGACCCACGCCTGTGCGTCGTCTGGCTCGGACCGCGCGAACTCGTCCTGCGCTCGACTGAGTGATCGGCGCATCTGTTGGCGATCGTCGAGATGGGCATAGGCGACACCCTCGTTGGCGCAGAGCATCGCAACTGTGAGGGTGCTGCCGGAGTCCTGGGCTGTGATCTGACCGAGCTGGAAGAACCTGAGTGCCTCCAAGGGCATCTGTCGGTGAAGGTGCAGCCGCCCCATGCGATACAAGACGTTGGCCGCCAGGGAATGGTCGTTGCCTTCTCGGGCCAGCTCTAGCGCTCGGGCGAAGTGTCGGCGAGCAACGCTGTACATGCCGACATCGAATGAGGTCCATCCCGCGAGATTGTGTAGATCGGCGAGCGCCAACAGCAGCTGCCTCCGGGTTGTGTCGGCGCATTCGGCGCCTAGCAGTTGCTGCGCCCAGCGCACTTGGGCTGCCACGGCGTCTCGGCAAGCGCCGCCTCCGTGTCGATAGTCGACCGCGCGCATTGCTGCGGTGATCGAATTGATGTTCTCCACGTCGAACGTGCCGACATGTGTTGGCGCCGGCATGCTTTCGCGGTCAATGGGCTGCCACCAGTGGGCGATCTCGCTGACGCCGGTACCCATCGTGACATTTGCTGCGTGCGACAACAGGTTACGGACCTCGTCGCGTTCCGAAGCGTTGGTCGAACACGTCGCGGCCGCTAGGTCGAGGGCGGTCTCGGTCGTATCATCGTAGGCTAGGCCCATATATCCGCGCGGGATGCCGAGTCCGTCGGCGATACGCACCAACAAGTCGTAGGCCATGATTCGGCGGCCCTTATAGAGGACCTCATACACCTCCGAGGCGCTTTGGCCGGTAAATCGAGCAATACTCCGTTGTGAAATGCCGACGCGTCGTAGGAGTTCGTACACCCTTTTCAGGTCTCGGGATGCGAGCGCGTGCCGCATCTCTTGGGATTCCCACGCGGCCGGACTAATCCGCGCTGGCTGGTCCTGCTCAAAGTTCACTGCGACTCCATCTGTCGGCATCACCGAGCCAAGCTGTTGGAATCCAGGCTAGCCGTCAACCAAATCGATTGGGAGGACTAGCCCAACTAGTCATCGAAATAGCTAGGCAATCTAACCGGTTGATGGGCTTACGCCGGTCCCGGGCATGCGCCAATTCTTGTGTCACAACACATACCCGCAGAAAGGGCGGTGATGAGAAACGTATCGGGATTGATGCTGTCGCTGTTCCTCCCTCGTTCTGGCTCACTTTCACCGATCGCCGAAAGGGGTGGAGTGATGGTGGATAGGACGAAACTCAATGAATCGCAGTCGCGTCCCCTGGACGACTGCGGCTGGGAGCCCGAGCGCTTGGATTGGGAGACGGCCCGGACGCTGTGGGGGATCCACAGTAGTCACGCTCCGAACTGCAAAGCGCTGCTGGCGGCGGGTGCGGCATTGTCCGCTCGTCCGGACGAGGACTGAGTAGTGGACTCGCAACAGGTTCGTCGGCAACGGGTGGCGGGGATGGCTGTAGTCGCAGCCTTCTCCGCTGGGGCGAGTCGGGGGCGTGCGAAGGCGGTGTCCTGCCGTCGGTACGGATACGGCACGGCGGCCGTGCAGGCGAGTAGCAAGCCGGGCGGGGATCACCATCGGAGGGGCAGCGATGTTCGAAAGTTGCCATAGCCCTGGGGAAGTCGCGTTGGTTTATGCCCAGCGATTTGGTGTGCCGGTCCGGCTGTTCGATCGCCGTTTGTTCTTCCTCACCAGCCTGACCTTGGGTGCGGTCGCGATGCCGCAACAGCTGGGGCAGCGAGTCCGGAAGACGGTTGGTGACCAGTTTCCGCTGCCGATCATCCGGCACTCCGAGCGTGGTGGGCAGTGGCTCTTCGTAGTTGGTCCCAACCGCGGACATCTGCGCAACCGTGCCCTGCCCGCGCTGGCGCGCCACGACGCCCGCATGCTGGCTTCTGGGGTCCGAGTGTGGTTGCCCATGAGCGACTATTCGGTCGGATGGCATTGGCACTCACCGCTCTTGGCTGGCGAAGACGCCATACCGCCACGCACGCGTGTGCTGCACGCAGCCCTTGATGTCATCGAAGGCGGCGGGTGTTGATGGCGCGAGTACTTATGGCGCGGTTGCTTGACGCCGAGCAGTTGCTCGCGGCGATTTCGGGACATGTAATCAGCGGCGGGTCTCCGTTGACCGGATGGGCGCGAGAGTTAGCGGAACTGCACGCCGGCGCGCGGCAGCAGTCCCGTGTCGAGCATATGACGCGACCATTTGGCACCCACCGCAATATCGATGCCGATGCGGAGATCACCGCTGTGGTGGATGCCATAGACGGATGGGTCGCCACACACGTCGCGCGGGAGCGCAGCGCGCCGATGCATACCCATTCGCTGGGACAGGTGATCAGCCATATCGCCGAAACCTATGTCCAGGCGTGGTGGATGGTTTTGCACTGCGCCGACGTGGATGTGGGCCATCAGGCGTGGTCACGGCTGGCCGAAGCAAGGGAGGGATACACCGCGTTGCTCGCGGAGATCCAGAACGGCCACAGGCAGCTGCCGTTGGGCTGGCAAGGGGTTCGGAGTCCATCGAGATGATATGGGGAACAACGAGATTGGGTCGCAACATTCCGATCGCGCTCGAATTGCCGAACGCGGAGAACCTTATCGCGCAGTTCGCGGTAGTACTGCCTGTGCCGGAGCGTGGGTCGAGGTTGCGACGGGCGGCGCGGCGCATCATCGGTCAGTCCGACCGGCATCGGTGCTTGCGGGCGATGGCCGAGGCGCCGGAGTTGATCAGTGCGCTGGCCCTGGCGATTTTGGATCGCCATCAGGCGTGGGCTGAGGGTCTCGCGGTGTCCAGTGTTGCTGATCCGCTCAAGGACGCGGCCGAGTCCGGCGCAACCGATGTCGACCGGCTGGTCGACATCATTGATTTTCTGGTGGCCGAACTTGTGGGTGTTGACCGCGACAACGCCGAGGTCGGGGTACTGGTCTCGGCGCTGGCATGGCGGTGGATCACTCATGTTCGCTGTCCGAAGTCCGACACTGGCCTGGCTGCCGTCAGTCGGGCCGCCCGTGCATTGAACGCGCGCTTGAACGAGCTGCCTGCGCCTGGGCAAATGGGAGTGGATCTGTGAGTCCGTTTCTGCCGCAACGCAAACCGAAACCACCAGTTGTGCTCGGCTACATTAACGCCGCACGCCTGTCCTGCGAGCATACGCCCGAGCAAGTCGGGTTGCCGATGCGCGCCCGCGCCGAACGGTGGGGCTACACGTGGGGTGGCGTCTATGTTGATGAAGACACCACGGGCCAGACCGTTGCCGCGCTGACCCGTCGGGCCGCTGCGAACCCGCACGTGTGGCTGATCGTGGTGCCCACCGACGAACACTTGCCAACCCCGACACGCAAGATCTTCACCGGCCACAGTTGGGTCCGCGTCGTCACCGCCGACAGCGACGACGGTTCGGCGCTGATACCGCCGAACCGCGTGTCGGTCCAGGTCGCCACCGAACCGATCCATCCGCTCATCCCCGAGCCGGGTTGCGCCACAACCGATTCGCCGCAAGTCAAGGAGGATCCGCTGATCATTCTCGACACCGATATCGGTTACGACCCAGACGATTTCGTCACCCTGATCATCGCAGCACAGTCGGTGGCGAATCTTGCTGTGGTCACCGCTGACGAGACCCGTGGGCGGCGCGCCGAGTTGGCACGTCACGTTCTGGATCTGATGGACCGGTCCGACGTCGCCGTTATCCCGGGAATAGATATCGGCGGCGAACACCGGTTCGTGATGGACGAATTCATCGACCGCCCCACCGAACCGACGCCACCTCCGACCCCAACGACGCGGTGCTCGACACCGCCGACGGGCTCGTCGAGAACCTCACGCGACTGTGTGCGACGACCGACGGCCCGATCCGCTGGGTCGGCATGGGCCCGATGACCAATCTATCTGCCGTGTTGAGTCTGGTCCCCGATCTCGCCGAGCGGATCGTGGTCACCCAGATGGGGGGCTGGCTGGATCGATACCGCGACAAGACGCGTGCCTCGCACAACTTCCACACCGACCCCGTCGCAGCAGGCGTAGCGCTTCGCCTGGTCCGCACACCCCAGCTGGTCCTGTCGGATTTCACGAATTGCTCCGCGATCGACGTCACCGCCGACTCGGAACTACTGGCGCGACTGCGATCAGCGACCGCACCGAAGTGGGCGACGTTGCTGGCGGCGAATTTCGACGCATGGTTTCAGCACCAGAGCACCAAGGGGCGGCGGCGCGGCAGCTGGATGCACGACCCGCTCACCCTCTCCGCCGCACTCGAATTGCCGTTCGTCACCTTCACTCCCGAGCGGATCCGGATCGAACGCGACGCCCGCATCTACCGCGACCCCGACGGCCACGCAATGGAAGTCGCGTGTGCAGTCGACTATGACGGCTTCCTCGACTGGCTGCACAAGGGGGTGTGCGCGTGAACTGGCGACGTTGGATCCAATCGCATCCACCACAGACGCTCTCCATCTCGGGCCGCCCAACCTCGCACTACCCTTCGCCCGCACGCAGGCACGCTACGGCGGGCGAAGGCCATGTTCGGCTGTATGCCGATTGCGGGCGCGCGAAATTCGACAGCGACAACCGCTTGATCAGCGTGGCGTGCCCCGCCGTGCTCTGCGGCCCAGTCCCCCTGTCCGACAATCGGATCGGCACACACCACACATGGGACGCTCGACCATGCCAGTGGGGCGGAGCGCTGATCATCAACGACACCGACCCTGCGGCACAGGCGATCTCATGAACACCGCAACGGCCGTCGATCCCGATGACAGTGAGCACCTCCAGGATTGCCTCGCAGACCCAGGCATGCTCACCGAGAATGACGCGATCCGCGCCATGAGCATTCACCACAGCTGCCCACCCCAGTGCCTCGTTCTCGGCCGGGCACTAGACACCCTCAGTACGGAATACACGTTTGATCGCCGGGCCGAATCGCCAGTCCAGCGCCGCCGAACCTGGACATCAATTGACGACCCAACCTACGCGGTCGGAGGAATTCAGCGAGCTGGATCACCGTCTTGCCGACCGACTCCAGGAACTACACCGGCTCCAAGTGCGCGTTGAGGAGACAAAATAATTGCCCGACGACGATCTTCAGCATTCATCGAGATCGATGGTGCAGCGGCTCATTTCGGCGCCGCAACCGATCGCGGCCCGTACGTCGAAAGATGACCGACGAGATGATGGATGGGTAGACCTTAGCTGCGCGGCCGCGGTCGGACTTGCCGTGCTAACCCGTTGCCTTGCTGCGTTATTCGAGTACACGTGCGGGGAGCTCGCAAGCGAGTGCGGCCGCGACAAGTCAGTAGTAGGTAGGTGCCCACTTGGTGTGGCAGGCTTGGCATGCGCAGCAATCCGCTGCGATCTGAGGGGCGGCCTGGCCGGACGGGGGCACCGCTGACGTCCGCCGGGAGTTCGCACCCGAGCTGGGCAGACGAGTCGGTGGTGGGGGGGGTATGCCCCGGTGCGACGGGACTGGGCATATTCCGCCCTCAGCGGTGATTTGAAGCGCGGCTTGGCAAACGGGTTCGCCACAGGCGAACTCGACACCGACGACAACCTGGTCCTTTGTGCCGCCGGGATAGCCTCCACCGAAAGGGCAGATGGCGGAACGGTTGCACCCTTGCCTGACGTGAACGTGGATCGTCCTTTCCACGCCTGAGCTGTAGGCACGGGCCGCGATTAGCGAGGCAGCGATGTCATCGGTACGTACGAGGACACGTTCGACGGGTACCAGCGCAGGGACCTCATTCGATGGTTTCGTCCGTGGATACGCCGACGGACGTGGCTCGCTCGGTCGCTTTTCCGATGAATTCGATTCACCCACAACTATTTCTACATCTTCGATCGTGAGCTGAAACATGTTGTTCCGCTATCAATTTGGAAAGTGATGCACTTTGTCGTGGCTCCGGTTGCAGAGAGTCTGCGGTGATCGCCGTCAACGTTTCCAGCGGATCCGCAAGTGTGGGAAGGCGTCACCGGTGGGCAGATTTCAGCGCTCATGACGGAGGGGGGCTTCGATCTGCGGTGCGTCCAAGTTCCACAGTGGCGCCGTGTCTTGAGGCTTTTTCGTCAGGCTTGTCACCAGGACCGGCTCGTTCTCGGGTATGCGACTACCTTCGGCGATGACCTTGGCGTAGCGAACAGCGTCGAGGGCCGCGGACTTTATCTGCTCGTGAACCACGTAGATACGCAGGTCGTTTTCCCAGTCTCCTTCGGCGGCTTCCGGTTCGGCTGCTATCCAGGCGGTGATGAATCGCTGCTGCTCATCGGAGAGGTAACTCTGTAATGAGGGTGGCTGATCCGAGATCGGCTGGCAGGCTGACGTTTCGGCTCGTTAGGTGTGACTCAGGGTAAATCCGACCTCTCGATGGGTGTCCTGAAATGACTTGTCCACAGGACTGGCCGGACGTCGGTTTGCCCACCCGAATGGCTTGATCAGAAGATTTTCCGCTCCGGCGTGACCCATTACAGAGCTGCCTCCGGGTGAACCAATCCGGCGCCGCCCACCCGCAGCCCAGCGAAAGGAATCCCAAACTCTATGGCGCTCATCGCTTCCCGATTCGACTACGTGGTCGGGGTCGACACCCACGCCCCATACCTTCGCGATCATCAAAAGCCGCACCGGCGGCGTCGTGAATTCACGCGAGTTCCCGCGACCCGCGCCGCCATGGACCGCGCGCTGGCATGGATCCACCGACGCACCCACGGCTCGGTGTTCGCAGCGGTGGAAGGCACGTCATCCTACGGAGCTCGGCTCACTGCGGCCCTGACCGACGCTGGGATCCGTGTGGGTGAGGTCCGCCCGCCGGCGCGATCAGCCCGCCGCGGGCGACGGGAAATCCGATGCGATCGACGCTGAAGCCGCGGCCCGAACGGTGCTCGGGCGAGACGAAACCCGCTTTGCCACACCACGATCGGGGGAGACCGCACCGCTCTTCGGATCCTTCTGGCCCAGCGCCGTCTTCTCGACCAGCAGCGCACCGCCAGCCGCAACGCCTTGACCGCGTTGTTGCGCACCATCGATGTTGGGATCGATGTCCGCAAACCTGTCCCGGACGCGCAAGTTGCCTCGGTCGCGGCCTGGCGCACCGCAACTGGTCACGACCCGGCCATCACGATCGCCCGCACCGAAGCACGGCGACTCGCCCATGCAGTCACGGAATTCACAACCTTGTTGAGGCACAACCACACTCAGCTCGCGCAGTTGGCCGAACACCTTGCGCCGGGGCTGCAAGCTACACCTGGGATCGGTCCTGTCACCGCCGCGATCATCGTCTGCGCCTACTCCCACCACGGGCGCATCCGTTCAGAAGCCGCGTTCGCCGCACTCGCCGGAGTCGTACCGCTGTCAGCATCTTCCGGCAACACCGTTCGTCACCGACTCAACCGGTCCGGAGATCGCCAACTCAACCGCGCCTTCGACGTCATCGTCCGCACCCGGCTCAGCCGCGACCCCGAAACCCGCGCCTATGCCGACCGAAACCGCGCCCGCGGCAAATCACCCCGGGAAATCCGCCGGATCCTCAAACGCTACGTCTGTCGCGTCGTGTTCCGACAACTCCAAGCCAGCGCCGCTCCGGCTTGACACCGGGCATAGAAGAGTCATTTTGTGGAGGTGGATCGCGACATCGCAGCCGGGTCGCCGTAGACGGCCAATTCCCAGTCCAGGAATACTGTCTCGTGTCCGCCGGATGATCATATTCTTGCGATGCCCGCAGGCGCACGCAGACGGAGGGACTCCAGCACTCCGTGAGCTTTCGCATCGAGTGGATACTGACTGTCGGTTCCGGTGCGATCGACTCAGTGCTCGGGCGGAGTGACACGTTGTAACTCTGAGAGTGCGAATACGGATGGCCTGCACAGTCACCAGAGTCCGAATGCCATCCTGACAGCTTTCGGATGTGGGCCGTCGAGCCGACGATAAGCCGAGAGATCGGACATGTGCGCATCGAGCAACGTATCGTCGTTGGAGTGCCCGGCTGTCCCTGCCTCGTTGGAGGAGCTAACCGATGCAATGACAACGTGGACAAACCGATTGAAATTCTTCGAATCGTGCGAGGAAAAGCCAGGTCAAGAAGTGTGCTCCCCGCGCACGCGGGGATGATCCGTGGCCAACCCATGGGGCGAGGGCGATCAGGACGTGCTCCCCGCGCACGCGGGGATGATCCGCCGTTGGCTCGCCACGGCCAGGCATCTACCCAGTGCTCCCCGCGCACGCGGGGATGATCCTTCGCGGTCGTCGCTCTGGAGCAGCGGTAGGACGTGCTCCCCGCGCACGCGGGGATGATCCGTTTGAGTTCGCGCACGATGCAACCCAGGTCGTAGTGCAGGCTGGGTGCTCACCGCGCATGCGGGGATGATCCGGGAGGTAGCGCGCATCGGCCATACTCTGCCGCGTGCTCCCCGCGCACGCGGGGTGATCCGAACACGAATCGCAACGCAACCAAGCCGATCAGGTGCTCCCCGCGTACGCGGGGATGTACACCGATGGACTGTGAATCGGCGTGCGCCCCGCGCAGGCGGGGATGATCCGTGTGGCAGCGCGCGAGACATGGCCGGATACGTGCTCCCCGCGTACGGGGGGATGAATCTACAGCTAAGCCAACAACATAGCGGGCTCGGCGGATTGTCCTTCCGAGATATGGGCGACGATCGGTGTACGGGGTTCAGGTTCAGGCACGCCAGGGTTGTTGAGATCAATTGGTCGAAATGCGTGTGTGGGCTTGGGGTCACGCGTAGCGTGGCCGAAAGTTCCTCGGCGGTCACGGTATTGGATTTGTGGCCGGAGAGCTTGTCGGTGGGGGGTGTAAGGCTGGGTTGCATCTCCCGTGGCGAGAGTTTATGACCATCGTTTAGGGGTGGATGTTGGAGCTGAGCGAGGCTTCGCGTGCGGTGTGGGCGAAGTCGCCCAACGGTTCGGGGGGATGGCTTCCGTTGTGGCAGCACATGGACGATTCGGCTGATGTTGCCGGGTACTTGTTCGATGAGTGGCTCGCGCCGAATGTTGTGGGGTTGCTGGCGGCGGAGTTCGGTGGTGATCGTGAGGCGGCCCGGTGTGCGGTGCGGTTCTTGGCCGGTGTGCATGATCTCGGGAAAGCGACGCCGGCGTTCGCGATTCAGGATGTGGGTCTTGCTCAGCGGATGCGTGAGCATGGCCTGTATATGCCGATGGTGCGGCAGGAATTGGTGGACCGGCACTTGGCGCACCACACGGTCGCGGGGCATCATCTGCTGATTCGGTGGCTGGTGGATCAGGGGTGGACTCGTCGGTGGGCAGCGCCGTGGGGTGTTGTGTTAGGCGGTCATCATGGGGCGCCGCCGGATGAGGATGACCCGTTGTTTCCGGATAAGTATCCGGATCTGTTCGGCGCGGGCGTGTGGGTTCAGGTGCAGCGAGAGTTATTGAGCCGCATTGCGGAACGCACCGGTGTGTTGAGGTATCTGGGTGGTTGGCGTGAGCTGAAGTTGACCGCGCGGTTCCAGGTGCTGGTGACGGGGATCGTGGTCGTTTCGGACTGGATCGCCAGCAACGAGGAGCTTTTCCCGTTTCACACTGCTCGATTGCCAGAGGAGGTTGTCGATTCCGCGCGGTCTGTTCGGGCGCTGGCCGCGTTGTCGTTGCCGCGTCCGTGGTCGCCGTCGCGGATTCCTATCGCTGTGCCGGAGTTGTTCGCATCGAGGTTTTCGTTGCAAGCGGGAGCGCAGCCGCGGCCGGTTCAGATCGCGGCGTGCGAGGTTGCGCGGTCGATGGCCACCCCCGGATTGTTGATCATCGAAGCACCGATGGGGGAGGGCAAGACCGAGGCTGCGTTGGCGGCGGCGGAGATCTTGGCCGAGCGTTGGGGCGCTGGTGGTTTGATGGTGGCGCTTCCGACGCAGGCGACCAGCGATGCGATGTTTCATCGGGTAGTCGAGTGGCTCGACGCTTTGGGCGCCGATGGTCAACAAGTCGGTGGTTCGATCGTGCTCGGTCATGGCAAGGCCCGGTTCAATCGGTTGTTCCAGGGTTTGGTGCGCGCGGGTCGGATGCGGGACGCCGAGATCGGCTGCGATGAATCCCACGGCCATCGAGCGGCGGGCGTCGCGGCGTCCGCGTCTCACGCGGTCGTGGCCCATTCGTGGTTGTCCGGTCGTAAGAAGGCTCAGCTGGCGAACTTCTCGATCGGCACCATTGATCAGCTGTTGTTCGCGGGCCTCAAATCGCGGCATCTGATGTTGCGGCATCTCGGGCTCGCCGGAAAGGTCGTGTTGCTCGATGAGGTCCACGCCTATGACGCCTACATGAATTCCTACCTCACGATGGTTCTGACGTGGCTTGGCGCATACCAGGTTCCGGTGATCGCGTTGTCGGCGACTCTGCCGGCCGATCGTCGGCAAGCGCTGCTCGAGGCCTATCAGCAGGGTTTCGATCGTGACGGGGTCGGCGAAGCCGTCGACGCGGTGGGCTATCCGATGGTGTCGTGGACCAGCGGCAACGATGTGCGCACGCGAGCGGTCGAACCATCAGCTCGGTGCACGAGCGTGCACGTCGGGGCGCTCGGCGGCGAAGTCGATGACGATCGAGAAGCACTGTCGACTCTTTTGCTGGACAAACTATCCGAGGGTGGGTGCGCGCTGATTGTCCGTAACACCGTGCGCCGGGTGCTGGAAACAGCCGCCGACCTCGAGCGACACTTCCCCGGTGAGGTGAGCATCGCGCACTCGCGGTTCATCGCGGCTGACCGGATGCGCAAGGACATCGATCTGCTCGACCGATTCGGATCCCCGACCCGCGCGCTCGCGCGGCCTGGGCGGCATATCGTTGTCGCCTCGCAGGTGGTCGAGCAGTGCCTGGATGTCGACTTCGATCTGTTGATCACCGATCTGGCGCCGATCGATCTGCTTCTGCAACGCATGGGCAGGCTGCATCGCCATCAACGAGGCGAGGAACAGGTCGACCGGCCGCGGAAAGTGCGTACGGCTCAGGCGTTTATCAGTGGTGTCGAGTTCACCGACGGTGTGCCCGAGCTGGAATCCGCTGCGGCGCGCTACATCTACGGTGAGCACGTATTGCTGCGGGCGGCGGCGGTGTTGTTACCGAAGCTGGGCGCCACGATCAACCTGCCGGGTGACATCGCCCCGTTGGTGCAGGATGCCTACGGGGCGGGGGAGCTGGGGCCCGCGCAGTGGCAGCAGGCTATGGAGCACGCGCGGCAACGTTGGCTGGACAAGTCCGCCACCCGGATCGCGAAAGCCGAGACGTTCCAGCTCAAGCAGCCGTCACGGCCAGGTAAGGCGATCCTCGGCTGGGTCGCGGCGAATGTCGGTGACACCGAGGATGATTCGCACGGTCAGGGGCAGGTCCGTGATGGCGCCCCCAGTCTGGAGGTCGTGGTGGTCCAGCAATCGGCGACCGGCGAGTGGTTCACCCCGGCGTGGCTGGCGGACGGAGATGGCGGCCGCACCGTGCCGAGGGATGTGACCCCGTCGAACGATGTGGCCGAGATCGTCGCAGCTTGTTCATTGCGGCTACCGCTGGAATTCAGCAACGAGGACGCCGAGAGCGCGTTGTGGGCCGGTACTCCAGAGGCTTGGGAGTTCTCCCCACTCATTTATCGCCTGCCCGTGTTGGTCATCGACAGCGAAGGTCACGGCGAAATCGCTGGACGCGCAATCCGCTACACCTCGGACCGAGGACTTGAGGTGTTGCCGACCAGCGAGCAGATGCCGCCCGAAACTGGCGATCGGGCAACAGAAGTGAGAACTCGCTCATGAGTGCAACAAACGAACACGGGCTCGACCGTCTCGTCGAACCCGAGAGGATGCGGTCCGACATCGAGGGGCGTCGATGCCGGCTATCGATCCTTGAATTACTTGAGCAGGCAAAGGTTTTCACGACGATAAGCCGCGGCTGGGAGATGTTCGTGACGACGCCAACGGCTGCGGCTGTGCTGTACCGGTCGATCGACGGTCTGTCCGATTGGGTTGCACCTGTCCGAGATCAGCTGCGGGGAAGTCAAACGCTAACTGTCGCCGACACTTTCGTGTGGGCAGAAGAAGCCATCGCCACTCTGCCACAGAGGCGCAGTCGGCGACATCACTGGGACGCCGCCCGCAAGCGATGCGACCGAACAGTTTGCAACACACCGGGTTTCGGCCCAGATCGGTTCTGTCGACCCTTGCGCATCGCAGGCGGGGGCGAGTACCGTACCTCGGTGTTGCCGAAGCCACAGACCTCCCGAGGTTGTCGGGATGATCCAGGTCGTCAGAACCGATCGAGGTCAGGTAACAGGTGGTCCCCTCGGCATGAGGGGATGGCACGCCGACGTAAGAACAGGTGGGCCAGGAGAAGGACGGCCCGCCGACCACAGAAAGTGGTCGGCTCCCGCTGCAACGGGAGCCGACCTTCTTCCCACACGATCGAATCGTAGCGACAGGGAAGAACACCATGACCTTACCGATATTGCGCCCAAGGCAGGACTGCGGGGCGAAACCTCGACTGATGACCGCGCGCACATTGTTGATCTTCGCGCTCGCCGAGACCACAGGTATCGGCGCCGCTGTGGCCGCCGGACTTCGGACATGGACCGTGCAACCGGCACCACACACAACGCCCGCGATTCTGGCAACCATCAGTACTGGAATCGTCGCAAAGCTACTGGCCACACCTGTATTCGCCGGCGGCCTCGACCGCTTAGTCGACTGATCCAGCTGCCACTTCGAGGCATCGACACACAGAATTGAGACTCGCCTATGAGTGCTCGAAACGAACACGGCTTCAACCTGCTCGACCAACCATGGATCATCGCGCTCGGCGTCGACGGCCGCGAACGCGAGTTGTCGATTCTTGAATTGTTCGAGCAGGCAAAGGATTTGACGAAGATTGGTGGGGAGGTCCCCACGCAGGGTTTCGCGATCACGCGGATGTTGCTGGCGGTGCTGCATCGGGCGATCGACGGTCCGACCGATGTGGATGCCTGGGAGCAGTTGTGGGCCGCTGGTCAGCTGCCGGTGGATCGTATTCGAGCGTATGTCAGGCCGCTGCGGCACCGGTTCGATCTCTTCGACGCCCAGGCGCCATTCTTCCAGGTCGTGGATTTGCGGACAGCGAAGGACGAGGTGTCGGGGCTGGAGAAGCTCGTCGCCGACGTGCCCAACGGGCAACCTCTGTTCACTACTCGTTCCGCAGTTGATCTGCGCCGCATCGATGCTGCGGAGGCAGCGCGGTGGTTGGTGCATGCGCACGCGTTTGATCCGTCCGGGATCAAGTCTGGTGCCGTGGGCGATGCGACGGTCAAGAGCGGCAAGGGGTATCCGATCGGTACGGGGTGGTCGGGGCAGATCGGGGGAGTGCTGCCGCAGGGCAAGGACCTGCGGGAGACGCTGCTATTGAATCTCGTCGCCTACGAGGACAACCCGTACGTGCGTATCGGCGGCGTCGCTGATATTCCGCCATGGGAGCGCGATCCTGACACCGCGGTGTGGACTGAGCGCCCACCGAACGGGGCCATCGACCTGTATACGTGGCAGACCCGACGGATCCGGTTGGTGGGGGGTCGCGGCGGGGTGAGCGGGGTGGTGCTGGCCAACGGGGACAGGATCGTGCCGCAGAATCGCCACGGGATGGACCCGCACACCTGTTGGCGCTACAGCGAGCCACAGACGAAAAAGCACAAGACCGATGTCTATATGCCGTTGGTCCATGATCCGGAGCGTTCGGTGTGGCGGGGGATCAGCGCGATGCTGCCAGCGACTTCCGGTCGCCGCGCAAACCACAGCGGCGGGGACCCGCAACCGCGGTTGGCGCCGGGGATATTGCAGTGGATCGGCGAGTTGGGTTCGGCCGGTGTGCTGCCGCCACGCTATACGCCTCGGATTCGAATCATCGGTGCCGAATATGGTTCGCAGAGTGCGACATTCGCCGAAATTGTCGATGACGTGTTGCCGATGTCGGTGACTTTGCTGAGGGAGGATCGCCCCGCCGCCGGGCAGACCGCGACCAATGCGGTGGACGACGCCGAGCGCACCGCGTTCTCGGTGTGGAGCTTCGCGGAGAACCTCGCTGCGGCCGGTGGCGCCGAGCCGAAATCCGGTGCCGGTGACCGGGCCCGCGAGCGCCTGTACGCGGCATTGGACGCCCCTTACCGGGAATGGCTGACCTCGCTGGCGCCTGGATGTGACCTCGACCAGGCCCGCAGGCAGTGGCAGTGTCACGTTCGGGATGCGACATATCCGGTTACCGCGGAACTGATTTCGGCGGCACCGCCGTCGGCGTGGGTGGGCAGAGAGGTTCGCGGTCAGCTACTCAACGTCCCGCGAGCGGAAATGTGGCTGAATGCCGCCCTGCGTAAGTCGCTGCCGCTGGCCTACCCACGATCGGATAGCTCGATATCGAAGGAGGTGGTGGCGTGAGCACCGTCGAGGAGCAACCGACCGTTGCGGCCGCGCCGATGCGGCGTTTGGGGCGTCTGGGAGCTGCCCTGGAATGGCGGTTGAACCGGCTGCAGGACGAGTACCTGCGGGGATCGTCGTCGGCGCGTGCGGAACTGGCGAAACTACGTCGCGGGCTGGGCAAACCCGCGGGCAGTGTCCCTGAGATCTGGGATCTCACCATCGCCGCGGTGCCCGCGTCCCTGTATGCCGATGACCGATTCGACGACGGGAAGCCCAGTGCCGCTGAGGAAGCCGCGCACTCGGTGCTCACTTTGTTCGCCCTGCACCAGCAGTCGATGAGCGGCCGCGCGCATGTACCCGAGGTGTCTTTCGGCCGGGCGATCGGGTTGCTCGCACAGACCGAGGGCCGCAGCGCCGACGCGGTGGCGCGCAGGTTCATGGCGGTGGCCACCGCGCAGTCGATCGATGAGGTGCTCGTGCATATCCGCGGACTGGTCACCCAATTACGCACCGCCAAGAAGGGATTCGACTACGCACGGTTGGCCGACGACGTGAGCGCTCTACTCACTCCCGGCCGCGCCCAACGCGTGCGGCTGGTCTGGGGCCGCGATTTCTATCGCACCCCGAACAGCACCGATCCCGAACCCGCCGAATGACACCCACGGAAGGCAACCTCCGATGACCCGTACCCTGATCGACCTCCACATCCTGCAGACCGTGCCGCCGAGCAACCTCAACCGCGACGACACCGGCAGCCCCAAGACCGCTATCTACGGCGGTGTGCGGCGTGCGCGAGTGTCGAGCCAAGCGTGGAAACGCGCCACCCGCGCCGCCTTCGACGAGCACCTGGATCGCTCCGAACTCGGCGTGCGCACCCGACGAGTCGTCGACCTGCTGGCAGCTGAGATCACTACGCAGTCACAGGATTTGGCGGATCGCAGCCTTGCGTTGGCGTCGGAGGTGATGAAGGCGATCGGAATCACGGTCAAACCACCGAAAAAAGACGCCATCGACGAAGCCGGATATCTGGTCTTCCTCAGCCGCCATCAAATCCGGGCCTTGGCCGAGGCGGCGGTCGCCGCGGCCGAGGCCGAGGACGTGGCAAAAGCATTGCGGGAAGCCAAGGTCAAGGACTTGGCCGATCGTGACCATTCGGTGGATATCGCCTTGTTCGGTCGCATGGTCGCCGACCAAGCCGACCTGAATGTCGACGCCGCTGTCCAGGTCGCCCACGCCATCAGTGTGCATCCGGTGGAGACCGAGTTCGATTACTTCACCGCCGTCGACGATCATATCGATGACCACGAGACCGGGGCCGGGATGATCGGCACCATCGAGTTCAATTCCTCCACCCTGTACCGGTACGCGACCATCGACGTGAATCGGCTCAACGACAACCTCGGCGACGAGGAAGCGACCCGCCGCGCGGTCGAAGCGTTCCTGATGTCCTTCGTGCGATCCATGCCCACCGGCAAACAGAACACCTTCGCCAACCGCACCCTGCCCGAGGCCGTGGTGGTTCTGGTGCGCGACACCCAACCCATCAACCTCGTGGGCGCGTTCGAAAGCCCGGTGCGGGAATCGAATACCGGTGGTCGAGTCAAAAGGGCCGCGGACCTGTTGCGTGAGGAGGCACACGAGGTGCAACGCGCCTACTCCGAAACACCGGTCGCGAGCTGGGTGACCCGACTCGGTTCGGATACCGCCGGTTTGGACGATCTGGGCGCCAACGTCGCATTCGCCGACCTCGTCGCCGAAGTAGGTGCGCTGGTCGGGACCAGGCTCGGGGACCATCAATGACCGTGGTGGCCCTGCGCTTGGCCGGGCCGCTGCAATCGTGGGGAGCCAGTAGCCGATTCGTGCGACGAGGCACCGAGATCGCGCCAACCAAAAGTGGGGTGCTCGGGCTCATCGCGGCAGCGAAGGGCCTGCGCCGCACCGACCCCTTGGAAACGTTGCTGGGCTTGCGATTCGGTGTCCGCATCGACCAACCCGGGCAGCTGGTTCGAGACTTCCAGACCGCGCAGCGGCCCAAACGCGAACGCGACGGATCCACCACCTGGACCTCGCTACCGTTGTCGTATCGCTACTACATCTCCGACGCGGTCTATCTCGCAGTCCTCGAAGGCGAGCACGGACTCATCAGCGCGATCGACGCCGCCGTGCGAAGTCCCGAGTTCCCGCTCTACCTCGGACGCCGATCCTGCCCACCCGCCGGACCCATCGCGCTCGGAGTCTTCGACGAGGACCTGCAGACCGCGCTGGCACAACGCCCCTGGCTTGCCAGCACCGGGACCCAGCGCCGCACCCGCGACCTTATGGTCCGGTTGGCAACCGTCCGCGACGCCGCCGAAGGCGAAGACGACGGCGAAATGATCCGAGACACACCGGTGAGTTTCGACCCCAACCACCGCCAGTACGAATGGCGCTCGGTCGTGCGCGGCAACGTCACCGTGCCCAATCCCCATGGCACAACCGAACCCGGCGACGAACATGACGCCATGTCGGTGCTGGAGGTGTGAGATGTTTTTGACCAGAATGCCGATCAACCCCCGCCGCCGCGGCGCCCGAATACTGCTGTCCTCCCCACAAGCACTACACGCCGCGGTGTGCAGCGGATTCGCCGAGGCCGCGGCAACCGAGGAGGGACGAATCCTGTGGCGCCTCGACAACTACGGACCCCACCGCGTCCTGCTCTACATCGCCAGCCCGGACAAACCCGATCTCACCCACATCGTCGAACAAGCCGGATGGCCAACCACCCAAGCATGGGACACCAAACCCTACGACCGTCTCCTGGACCGGCTCACGGTCGGCCAGCTTTGGCAATTCCGCCTCACCGCCAACCCCGTCCACTCCGGCAGACGCGACGGCTGGGCCGATACCAAACCCCTGGCCCACGTCACCGCCCGCCAACAAGAACAATGGCTACTCGACCGAGCCGACCGCATCGGAATCCGAATACTGCCACGACAGGCACCCGACGCGACCGACAATGAATTCGAACTCGCCATCACCGACCGCTCAGTACGACGGTTCACTCGCGGCAACACACGCGTCACCATCTCCACCGCCACCTTCGAAGGCATCCTCGAGGTAACCGACGTTGCCGCACTACGACATTCACTCAGCTTCGGAATCGGACGAGCGAAATCATATGGATGCGGCCTGCTGACACTGGCCTACCCAACGCAGACGGACAAATAGCTGTGGGCACGATCGGGCGCAGACCCTCGGAATCCAAAGAGCTGGTACGCATATCGGACCGCGTCTCGTTCCTGTACCTGGATCGATGCGTCGTCAACCGCGACAGCAACGCCATCACCGCGACCGATGAGCGCGGCACCGTTCACGTACCGGCCGCCTCAATCGGCGTGCTGCTGCTCGGCCCGGGAACCACGATCACCCATCAAGCGATTTCACTGATGTCCGACAGTGGATCAACGGTGGTGTGGGTAGGAGAACGCGGCGTCCGGTATTACGCCCACGGCGTGGGGCTATCGCGATCCTCCCGTCTGCTGGAGGCACAAGCAGAGGCCGTGACCAACACGCGGTCGCGGTTGCGGGTCGCGCGGGCGATGTATGCCATGCGCTTTCCGGGCGAAAATATCTCAGAACTATCGATGCAACAGTTACGCGGGCGCGAGGGCGCCCGCGTGCGCGCGGTCTACCGCGAGCACTCGCAGCGGACCGGAGTCGAATGGAACCGGCGCACTTACGACGTCGAGGACTGGGATGCCGGTGAGCCGGTCAATCAGGCTCTCTCAGCAGCGAATTCGGCACTGTACGGCGTTGTGCACTCGGTCATAGTCGCGCTGGGATGCTCGCCCGCCCTCGGTTTCGTGCACACAGGCCATCACCGATCGTTCGTCTACGACATCGCCGACCTGTACAAAGCCGAGGTGACCATACCGATCGCATTCGATATCGCAACCGAAGACGTCGAAGACATCGGAGCCGTTACCCGAAGACGAGTCCGAGATGCCCTGCACGACGGGAAGATCCTCGAACGATGCGCCCGCGACATCCAGCATCT
>NZ_JBKBET010000010.1:0-29072 GCF_048910785.1 Nocardia nepalensis
CGCCGTCCAACGGCCGTGAACTCTCGAATTCCAAACTGGTCTGCGGGTTCAGCGAATCGGTCAGGCGCATGCCGCTGCCGACGAAGAACGGTAGGACCACGAGTTCGAGTTTGTCGAGAACGCCGAGGGCGCGGTAGGTCTCGATAGTGCCGGGGCCGCCGATGAGGTGCACGTCGCCGCCGCGATTGGCCGCGCGGATCTTCTCCAGCAGCCGCTGCGGATCGTCGTCGACGGTCACATCGTCTGGAGTGCCCTCGGGCCAGTGCGAGCCGAGCACGAAGACGTCCAGGTCCGGCCAGGGCCAGCGATCGGCGGTGAGGGCGGGTTCAAAGGTGGTGCGGCCCATCAGGGCGGCCTCGCAGGTCTTCAGGAATTCGGCGATACCGTGACTGCCCGGGCCGTGCACCGGATCGATGACCTGAGGTGGCCAGCCGTCCGGAGTCGTCACATAGCCGTCGGCGGTCATACACAGGCGAGCCAGGATTTGCACGAGTTCGTCCTTTCGTCGAGTCACAGAGGAGACGGCGCCTGCTGCCGAAACTCATCGGCGGACGCAGAAGAGCATGACCGGGATCGTGCACCAGATCCTGGACTGTATTCCGGGCCGCCCGATCGGCAACCACGCTGCCGAGCAGGTCGTCAGCGCAATCGGCTGCGTCGGATCCGGTTGTGCTGCATGGTGTTCGGTTTGTGACCGACGAGTTGTCGAAACGTCTTGTGCCGGACGAGTTGTGGACTCTGGCCGAGCCATTATTGCCCGAGTTCACGCCGCGCCCGCAGGGTGGTGGCACCGCGCCGACCGATGAGCGGGTGGTGTTCACGGCGGTGGTGTTCGTGGTGACCAGCGGCTGCGCTTGGCGGATGCTACCGCCGTCGTTCGGCGTGACCGTCCCGACGGCGCATCGCCGGTTCAGCGTGTGGACCGAGGCCGGTCTGTGGCGGCGTCTACATCGCGCCGTGCTGGACGAGTTGGGCAGCGCAGGCTTGATCGACTGGTCGCGGGCGGTGATCGACGCGGCGTCGGTGCGAGCGAAAAAGGGGGATCCATGACCGGTCCGAGCCCGGTCGACCGCGGTAAGTCCGGCTCGAAGATCCACGTGTTGTCCGACCGTGCGGGAATCCCTCTGTCCGTGGGGATTTCGGCCGCCAACACCAACGACGCCGAGGCATTGAAACCGCTCGTGAAAGCACTGCCCGCCATACGATCGCGGCGTGGCCCGCGTCGGCGCAAGCCCGGCAAGCTGCACGCCGATAAAGCCTACGACACCGCGGACCTGCGGCGATGGGTGCGTGACCGGGCCATCGCGGTACGGATCGCACGAAAGGGCATCGAATCGTCCGAGCGCCTCGGCTGTCACCGCTGGGTGATCGAACCGACGATTTCCTGGCTGACCGGATACCACCGGCTCAACATCCGCTACGACCGCAAAGCTACACACTTCCTCGCCTTCCTCACCCTCGCCGCCACGCTCACCTGCTACAAGAAACTCACGAGGGCGAAATCAGCGACATGAGACACGGTCTTAGTTGATTTGTCGGACTAATTCTGTATGTGATCGGACCCCTGTGGAACGAGTAGTCAGGTACGCGTGAGCTGCGGTCCTTTGAGAGGCACACTCGAACCGGCATAACGGACGATGCTCTTGGGAAGTGTGGGCGTGTTACGCGGGCTGACTTCGAAGGTTCGCGAAAGATCCATGAATCGATGCCGTCCACATAGTGTTGTCCGTCGATCCGAGGAAAGAGACACCACCATGTCAGACTACGAACGATTCAAACCGCCAGTCCGCGAGGTCGACAGAGTCAATGTCACAAACGGACGACGTCTGTTCGACCAGTCTGCAACAGCGTGGCTGGTCGGCCAAGGTGTGCGTTATCTCAACTCGGCCAGCGAACAAAGCGAACTGGCCTACGGGTACGTGACTGACCTCCTGCGGCGCTGCGACACAGACCTTTTAGAAACCATCAGAGAGCTAATACGGGCGGCATCGGCTGGTGATGCACCGTTGCGCTGGAGTCTGCTCCACATCCTCGGCGATGCGTCGGGCCCGCAAGCCGCAGAATTTCTAGTCGGTGTAACGCTAGAACCCCTACCCAAGAATGCCCGCGGAGAATGCAAAGGGCAACGTCACACCGAGATGCTCGTGCGCACGATGGCTGTCCAGGCGCTCGGCAGAATCGGTGGCCGCCACCCGGAAGTCACCAATAGCATCCTCGGCATCGTGGGCCAACAGCCTGATCGTGCCATTCTGATCGAGGCGGTCAAAGTGGCGATTGCACTGGGGATGAAGGAGAAGCTACGCGAAATGATTCCGGAGGACGCGCGCTGGGTGCTCGACATTCGGCAAGTGGCATACCAGAGCATATCCGTGGATCCAGAGCGTGAAGACAGTGAAGACTGTGGCCACGCGCCCCCCAAACGCGGTCCGCTGTATACAGCGCCACAAGTTTCCCGCTGTGTCCCAAAGGAGGGCTGAGTAATGGCAAGCTGCGAAGTGACAGTCCCGGATCTCGATGCCTCCGGCGACAACCTCTATGGGCCGCGTGTTTGCTCAAGAGAATTTATCGATTGGGCATGGGGCGCTTTCGATTTCGACAAGGGCGACTGGGATGGAGGCTTCGGATTCAGCAACGCTTGTGATATCACACTTCCGTTGTCGCGTACTATGTCCGCCATCTGGTGTCTGACGTACTCCTCACCAAACTTTCCTCGCGAATCATACGACGAGAACATTCTCGAATGGGGAGGACGCTACGCACGCAACGCCATCGATGAACTCGACGCGCGGTGCGGCACGTCGTCGTGTACCCCCGAATCATGTCCTGGCACCATCGCGAAAACCCGTGACGCAGGTCTTTTTGCAGACTCGTGGACCCGCCTGTACCTCCCGTACTTCTACAACCAAGGTGTGAGCGTGCGCGCCAGCACCTTGATCCACGAGGCACGCCACGCCGGCGGCAAGAGGCACAACCGCGGCGATAATGACTCGAGTTGGGAATATCATGGTGCCTGGCGCTGGGAGGTCGCGTGGCTGAGCTGGTTCGTTGGCGATGGCGTGGGCACCTCGATTGCGATGCGCGAACAGGCCAGACAGGAAGCCAACCACATACTCAACACGAACTTCGAAACGCATCCGGGCTTCAATATCTGAGGGTTGCGGCGTTCGTCCTGCCGCGCGCCGCCAAATCAGATCGCTCATGCTTGAGAATTCCAAGTCGGGCTGGATCGACGAGCTCGGAGGAACCGCAGACGAATCGCAACGATTGGGGCGACTGCCCGCTCCCGAGCGCCGCGATGGAGGCGTCGGGTTTGCCGGTTACACGGGACCCACTCGGCGATCTCGAACATGCCGCGTGCTGTCACCACGGGGTAGCCGGCCATACTGCAACCCCACCTTGCGCGTTCGGCGCCCCCTCGCGTGCAGACAAGTCCAAACAACCCTTGTGCCAGAGGATGACCACGTGGACAACCAAATGTTCACGTCACCAACGCGGCCGATTTCTGCCATTCGCATTTGAGACACCGTCAGCTGACTGTCTCATTTCCGCCGGGTTTGGAGCGTCGACCCAGTTCAACCTTTCATCCTCACGAGAATTTTGTGGGGCAGGTCGTGGGATGTCCGCTGTGAGTTAGGCGGGGCTGCGGAGTGGTGTGCTCAAGATTCGAGTAATGCAGTACTCGCGCCATGCGGCACTGTTTGGGGATGATTCTCCGATCACGTCGGAGTGCTGGCAGTTCGACCCGAACTTGGTCGTTGATCAGGTTCGGGGTTCGGCCAGCCAACGCAGGCGCTCAGGCGGCCGCATGCACCGGGCTGCCCAGAGCTGTCTCGATTTCGGTCAGTGCAACCGTCGCTGATCGAAGACCTGCTCATCTGGTCCAACCGCTGTTCGCCAGGAGCACGATGCCGTCGGCATGCAGGGTGTCCAATACGTCGGCCTCGGCTAGAGCACCGTCCACATCGGGCAGCGTCAATGTGGCGAAGACGAGTGTGCATGACTACGGCGCCGAATGACTGGACCCGCGATCGGTCGTCTGCGGAGCATCCTGAGTTCCCGTGGACCTAACCTTTCGTCTCGGCTGTCCGGCTCATCGAAGCGCCGGGTTCCCAGTCGGCCAGCGGCTTACGCAGCAATTTGCCGGTGGCGTTGCGCGGGAGTTGGTCGAGGAAGATGACCTCGCGGGGCACTTTGTATCGGGCCAGATTGGCTTTGACGTAGTCTTTGATCTCCTGTGGGTCGCGCTTGGAGGTCGGGCCGGGAACTACAAAGGCGCGCAACCGCTTTCCGTATGCGCGGTCGTCCCACGCCGAGCACGGCCGCCTCGAACACGTCCTCGCGGCCTGCGATCAGGTTTTCCACTTCGAGCGGGAAGACGTTCTCGCCGCCGGAGACGATCATGTCGTCGTCGCGGCCGTCGACATAGAGTAGGCCGTCGGTGTCGAAGTGTCCGACGTCGCCGCTGTTCATCATGCCGTCGACGATTTTCTTTAGTGCGGCCGTCTGTGTCGCTGGTGAAGGCGAAACCGTTGTCCACGAAGATCGTTCCGGTGACGTTTGGTTCGGTGATCGGCTTGCTATTCTCGTCGAGCAGCACGATCCGGATGCCGACCGGGGCCCGCCCGGCGGTGGTAGGTGCCTTGCGCATGTCCACCGGGGTGGCGACGGTCATGACCGCGCACGCGGTGGAGCCGTACAGGTTGTAGCGACTGTCGTCGAATTGATCGAGCGCGCGGGTGACCACGTCGGGTGCGATGGCCGAACCGGTGGCGAAGATCACCTTCAGGCTGCTCGTGTCGTAGCCGACCAGTACGGTTTCGTCCAGGTCGAGAATCCGTTGCAGCATCGTGGGCACGACGATCAACGAATCAGCCTGGTACGCAGCGATATTCGCCAGTGTCTGTTCCGGGTTGAAGCGTCGCTGTAAATACGACCCGGTTGCCAAGCGCGAGCCCCAGGGTGAACTGGGACAGCCCGGTGCCATGGAAGATGGGTGCGGCCATGATCGTGCTGCCGTTGCACGACAGCGGTACCCGGTCGATGAACTGAGCGGAGGCGAACGGGCTGACCCGGTCGCGCGGTGTGCCCTTCGGGGTGCCGGTGGTGCCGCCGGTCAGGATCACCATGCCGCCCGGCTTCTGCGGTGCGGACAACGGTGCTGTGTCGCGGCCGACTATCAGCGAATCGAGCGTTGGGATTGCCGGATTGACGTTGTCCGTCTCGTCTACCCATGTCAGCACCCGCGGGATCGCGGTCGGGATGGCGCGCGCGGCCATCACCCCGCTGCAGGGGAGCGCTCGCGGGGCTGGGCGCCCAGATCGGTGTGAGTGCGGGGGTGCTCACCGCGCCGCCGTCTCGACGGTAGGATGCAGACCCGCCCGCAATTCGGTGACGGTGTCGTCGATCCAGTCGCAAATGTAGTCGCGCACGATCGCCATGTTGTCGGCACTACAGTGCTCCACCCCGCCCTCCCGGTCGCTGAAGATCTTAAGATCGCGTTTGGGGCTGGCCGTGAGATCGTCGTAGAGCATGTGTGCGTATTTGACCGGTATCTGCCGATCGTGTTCGCCGTGGACCACAAGAAACGGCACAGAGATCTTCTCGGCGACGCCGCGTAGGGTGATCGTCGGAGCTAGCTTGAGAAACTCGTCCAACGTCGGTGTGCCCCACACCCATTGCACATGCTTCCAATAGTGAGGGACCGGTCGGCTGCCGAGATTCTGCAATCGGTCGAGTTGCACATGCCCCCAGTCATAGTTCGAGCCCCATGCAACGCCGAAACGGATACGTGGCTCGAAGGCTGTGGCTCGCGGACCGTAGTAGCCGCCGAGCGACCACAACCACCACGCCGACCGGCGCTGGTCTAATACCGAAGCCGGTCCCTTACCCGTGACGATTCACCGGGCACCTGGACCAGAGCTTGGCCGAGTGCCGGTCCTATCGCCAGACCTCCGATTCCGCTAAGTGTCAAGCGGCCGTGGATTCTGATGCTGCTGTCGTTGGTTGCCCGAATGACTTTGTGGGGTTTTAGGTTTGGCGGTTTTGCAGGCAGCGGTGAAGCTGGCCGAGCATCTTATTGAACAGGTGCCGGATCGCAGCGGCGTGGCGGTCGCCGTGGTCTCGACGGTGCCGGTAGTGGTCGCGGGCGGGGCCGGGATTGATGGCCGCGGAGGTGGCCCAGATCCAGCCGACGGCGGCGAGCCGGTCGCTTTTGATGCGTCGGTCGCTGACAGAGATGACTTTGCCGGATATCCTGGCGACGGGTGCGGATCCGTAGGCCTTCGACGCCCGATCGTCGGTGAATCGGATACTGTCGTCGCCGATTTCGGCTAGGATGCGGGCGCCGGTCACCTCGGCCAGACCGGGACGCTGGTGATCACGGGGTGCTCGGTGAATTCCTCGCTGGTGGCCTGTTCGAGGTCATCGGCGCCGGCGCAGGCGGCGTCGAGCGTCGCCAGCAGCGATGGTGGGCAATCGTTTGCCTTGGATCGCGTCGGACGCGGTCCATTTGGGTAGCGGAGGACGTGGCCCTTGGCCACGGTGCCGCGTTTCTCGGAGTGGTCACGCCGGAATCCAGTAGCACTTCGCCGACGACTGGATCCGAACTGGCCGCGGTTTCTCTTCCGCCTTACGAAAGGTGCTGGGGCCCTGCATCACTGGGCACCCTTCCTGCACATTGGGCTCTGAATTCGAAGGAGCACAACACTCTTGGCATCAGCACCTACCTCGGACCGCATGCCGGATGGAGCGTAGACCTCGAGGCTGCCGTGGCCGATATCGTCGGCGGCACTGCCATCACCGCGGCGATCGAGGCGCACGGCTTGCCGCTCGATCCGGCCGAGGCAGTTGCCCCGCAACCGGTTCCCGGCGGCAACCGACACGGCGTCGATCCCAGCGATCTCGAAACATGGTTCACCGCCATCGCTTTGCCCGGCCTGCTGTACGCCGCGATCGCGCTGTGGGCGGGCCTAGGGCGTGTTTCATAAGTGCTGGGGTGATCGACGCCGTCACGATTGCGGCTGAAAGTCGTTGCCGGAGTGGGTGTGTCGTTGCCGTGAGATGGGTGAGGTCTCCGGTAGATGGGTTCAGCGACCAAGCAGAACCTGAATACCGGAGACCTCGTGGCCAGCGTAGCGGTGGCGGGGCGAGCGGATTTGACCGATGCCCAGTGGGCGCGGTTGGAGCCGTTGCTGCCTCGTGGCAAGAAGGCGGGTCGTCCGCCGAAGTGGAGCAAACGCCAGATCATCGACGGGATTCGGTGGCGCACTCGGGTGGGTGCGCCGTGGCGGGATGTGCCGGATCGGTATGGCCCCTGGCAGACGGTGTATGGGTTGTTCCGGCGGTGGCAGCGTGCGGGGAACTGGGCGTTGCTTGTGAAGTTGTTGCAGATACTGGCCGATGCGAACGGCGGTATCTGCTGGCAGGTGAGTGTGGACTCCACCATCATGCGGGCCCATCAGCATGCCGCCGGGGCTGTCGGCGATGGCGGCGCTCAGGCCGAGCCGCCGGGTGGGGTCGAGGTCGAGCCGGTCGATCACGCGCTCGGCCGGTCTCGGGGTGGATGGTCGACGAAGCTGCACCTGGCCTGTGAACAGGGTTTGGCGCCGTTGGCGGTCCTGATCACCGGTGGTCAGGCCGGTGACAGTCCGCACTTCACCGCGGTGCTGGATGCGGTCTGGGTACCACGGCTCGGTGGTGGGCGCCCGCGTGTGCGCCCGGACCGAGTGTTGGCGGACAAGGCCTATTCCTCCCGCGCCAACCGCGCTTACCTGGCTCGACGCGGAATCCGGGCCACTATCCCGGTGCCGGGAGACCAGGTCGGTCACCGGCTCCGGCGCGGCACGCGAGGTGGTCGGCCGCATGCATTCGATGCCGAGATCTACCGTGACCGCAACGCGGTCGAGCGTGGCATCAACCAGCTCAAGCAAAACCGCGCGCTGGCAACCAGATACGACAAACTCGCCGTCCGCTTCCTGGCTACCGTCCACATCGCCGCCATCGATCTGTGGCTACGGTGACCCCACTTTCGAAACACGGCCTAGCCGCGCACCAGCACGCCCTCGATCCCGGATTCGTCAACGGCCAGGCATTACCGAGCTGGCTTCGGGGCTGTCGCGATCATCTATCGACGCACGATCAAACCAGACGGTGGCAGCGGATCATCGACATGCTGCTCGCGGCGGGCTACAGACGAGTAGCCGATCTCGCCGACTAGCCTGAGCCCCTCGTCGTATGCCGTCGACTGCGCCAGCTGGTTCCAAACGGCACTTCACTCGGCTCGCGAGGGTAGACTCTGCTGCTTGCGCTCGGGCAGGTCGACCGTTACACCGGTCACTACCATCGCCGGGGCTAGGATTTGTGCATATCAGGTTGCGGTGGAACGAGATTCGCAACACGAGGAGTGTCACTTCAGGTATGGCGGAAATGCCGGTGTCACCGATGATCGGGGTGTCGCGATGAGTGCCCTGCGAGGGGGAGCGGCCGACAAGGAGGGCAACGAGTACGAAGACCTCTGGACGGCGCTACGAATAGCGGACCTTCTCCACGACCGAGCGCATCGGATCAGGCTCGAACCGCCCGGCGACGCCGGCGTCGGGATCGAGTTCGAAATCGATGTCGATGGCAGGACCTGGGGCGAGCAAACGAAGAACTTCGCGAAGACATGGACGATCGCACGACTCAAGACTGGCGATGCCAGCGGACGGATCACGGTCCTGGAGGGTGCTAAACATCAAATCGAACTCGGCCGCGGATATCGGCTCATCTCGTCCAGCACTGCCAACCCACTCGTAGACCTCAGTAAACGCGCGCGAGCGACCACGACGATCGCTGAGTTCAAAGATGCGCTCACTCGGGTGCTCGAGCCAGACTTCAATACGGTCGTCCAGTATTGGGATGTCAGTGAAGAAGTTGCGTGGCGATATCTGAAGAATATTGTGGTGGAGCATTGGCCGGAAAGCAACTTGTACCGGGCCGTACGGCAGGCATTTGGATCCCTCTACGCGGAAGACCCAGATTTGGTCATGGATGCGGTGGGCCGTTTCTGTCGGAACCATCGGCACCAGAACATTGCGACACCTCAGGTAGCCGCATTCTTGAAAGGCGATTTCACGGAACGTCTTTTGGCCGGCAATCACGCCACTCGCCAAGTGTTGCATCGGTCGCTCGAACGTCAGATTCGGCGAGTGGAGCGGTTCGAGCCCGAGTTCGGGTTGGTTCCGCGTTCGGAAGCGCAGTCGATTATCGCGAAGCTCGAAGACCCGGACAGCCCGCAGGTTGTCATCGTCGATGGGCCCGCTGGATACGGGAAATCGGCGGTTGTTGCCGAAGTCGCCGCAACGTTGGAGAAGCGCGGTTGGTTCGTCGCAGTAGCACGAATGGAAGCGACCATCGCATTGCCGACATCCGATCATCTCGGTCAACACATGGGGTTGTCCGAGTCCCCGTCGGTGTTGCTGGCCGGTGTCGCCGACGGACTTCCAGGTCTGCTCGTCGTAGACCAGCTCGACGCCGTCAGCTCCTTTAGCGGACGTATGCCCGACGGATTCGATGCTGTCGACGAGGTGCGCGAAGAACTACAACGAGTACGGAACCTCAAGCTCATGCTCGTCATCCGCACGGTAGACCTCGAGAACGATCCACGTGTGCGATCGCTGTTACGCGCCGGGAAGCCGGCCATTCGGCACACCGTGGGCAAGCTGAGCGCTGATCAGGTTCGTGAGCATCTTCGCCAGCACGACGCCCATATTCCAGCCGAGTTGACCATCGAACTGCTCCGTACTCCCCTGCACTTCGCGGTGTATGCCCGATTGCCGGATCAAGCTCGTCGAAGCCCGTATCTGACCCTGCAAGATCTGTACGACCGATTCACCGCCGAAGCCCGTGAGCGCGCGACGGCCCGCACAGGCAGCATCGACTGGACGGGGATCACCTCCACCCTGGTGGCGTACTTGAGCGAAACGCAAACTCTCACGGCCCCTCGAGCTGTCCTGGACGAATTTCCGGGCGTAGAGATCGCTGCTCTCGAGTCCGAGGCGGTTCTTGTCACAGATGAATTCGGAATTTCATTCCTCCATGAAACATATTTCGACTACCTCTTCGCCCGTGCGTTCGTTACCGGTGGCGGCGACCTTCACGACTTCCTCATCACGAACGGCCAGTTCCTCTTCCGCCGTGCCCAAACCCGCCAAGTACTCGAATATCTCGCCGCGAAGGAACCCCAGCAGCTCCGCGCGGTCGTGGTACGCGCGCTCAGCTCGTCGAGAATTCGGTCTCATATCAAACAGGTTGTTGTCGGCGTACTGCGCCAGCTGACCCCGACGCCGAGCGACTGGGCTGCGTTGGAGTATCTGGCCTGGGATGGGAGTCCAGTCGGTGGTCGCCTGCTGAGACTGTTGTCATCTCCGCACTGGTTCGATGCCGTCGACGATCTCGGCCGCTGGGAGGGATGGCTCGCCGATTGTGGTCGGGCGGATACGGCGGCGCAGCAGTTGATCTCGGCCGCGCGAGACCGGGGCGAGCGTGTCGCTGAACTCTTTCGCCCCTACGTCGGTGCTAGCGAGGAGTGGCGCCTACGCCTTCGAGCCTTGATCGCGTGGTCGATGGGTCCAGCGCTGGTGCCGTTCGCAGTGGAGTTGATCCAAGCGGGCTACATCGATGATGTCCGCGGGCCGATCGCGATGAACAGCGACTTCTGGTCGATCGTTGCCGATCTGGTGGAGGACGATCCTGTCGGGGCCGCGCGACTCATCGGTGCTTACCTGGACCGAGCGATGGCTCGCGCTGATGGGGATGGGGCCGCCGATCCTTTCGAGACGGAATATCTCTCCAGAAAATCACAGGGTGCCAATGTCATTCAGCAGGTCGCCGACGCGGCACCGGAGGCATTCGTGCGCGACGTTCTGCCGTTCCTGGTCCGACTGTCGAATACCCGTGCCGACAGCGATACATCGTCGCTGACCAGATGGGGACGGCCGATCCTGGACTCCCACGCTGTGGACGACACGATTCTGGCCGCGATGGAGGACGCGCTTCAGAAGTTGATGGAAACCAATCCACAGGCCGCCTTCGAAGCCATCGAGCCGTTCCGGGAAGCGACGAGCCAAGCCCTGCGGTTCCTGGTGTGCAGAACGTTGGCGGCCTCCAGTGACTCCGATGACGCGATCGAATGGCTCAACAGCGACCAACGCAATCTGAACCTCGGATGGTCCGACAGTTTCCGCTACGCCTCCCACGAACTCATCACTGCGCACTCCCCGCGGTGCTCGGAACATCTCCTCCGGCAACTCGAAGCAGAGATCCTGCTAGGAGACAAAGGACGTTTGCCTCATTACGGGCAGGTCAGCCTTCTATTCGGTATAGATCGTCAACGAATGAGCACTTCCGTGGGGCGTCGGATCGCGGAGCTGGAACGGCTGTCGGTCGGACCGCCATCGCAGCCCAGGACGATCGTCGCGTCATTCGTCGGCCCGCCGATCTCCCATGACGCGTCCAAGCGGATGAGCGACGAGAACTGGCTGTCAGCCCTACGAAAGCACACCTCCGAACGCACCATCCACCGCCCTGGTGGCCCTGTGGGAGGCGCGTCCCAGCTAGCGGGAGTGCTGGAGGCTAGGGCAAAAGAGCAACCCGAGAGATTCGCGCGTTTGGCATTGCGTTTCGACACCACGATTCCGATGATCGCGACCACCAATGTGATTCGGGCTGTTGGCCGAGATCTCGACCGCGCTCTGTTCGCCGACCTGTGCGAGCACGCGCTCGCAACCTACGGTCACGCGATCGCCCATGCTGTATGCACAGCCCTCTCGGATTCTGAAGGCATCGATGAACGCCTGGTCGCCCTCATCGAAGAATTCTCGACCTCAGCGGATCCGGAAACCGGACACACCTCGAACGGTTCCGACGATCTCTTCATCATTGGCCTGAGCTCGGTGCGTGGCGCTGCCGCGCTCGCGGCGGCGACCGCATTGTTCGAGGGCGGGCAGCACCTGAACCGACTCCTGCCGGTGGTCAGACGGCTCGCGGTCGACACATCCACAGCAGTTCGAACATGCGCCGCGCGCGCTGTGGCAGCACTTCTCAAACACGACCAGCAGGCAGCCTTGAGCATCGCGGAAAGACTGTTCGAAGCGCCGCCAGCAGTGTTCGACACCGCGGAAACCGAGCGACTCTTGACCCATTGCCTCCTGGATTCCTCGACGCGGTTCCTCGGATACCTACAGCACGCCCTCGAAGGACCCCCGGGTATCGCCACCCGCGCAGGTCGCGTTTGGGCGGTCGCGCAGCACTACGGTGCAATTGCCTCACCGGTCAGCGACGACGTGCGAATCCTGACTAACGCCGCTCGGCACGGGGCCGCGGAAGTGATGGCCCAGAACGCTACTGACAGCAGCGAAACACTCGCGTTGCTGTTCGCAGATCCCGACTCCCACGTCAGAGAAGCCGCATCGGCGGGGCTGCGTGGGCTCGCCGACATGCAGCCCGCCGCACAGGATGCATTGATAAATTCATTCCTCGACAGCCCGGCATTCGCCGAAGGATACGAAACCCTCTCGGACAGTTTGGAAGACCTCGGGACACGGTTGCCGCCATCGGCGCTGCGCGTCTGTGAGAAAGTAATAGATGCGGTGGGTGCTGGCGCGAATAGGATGCAAGGTCGCGGCGCTCATGTCGGGCGCGAGGTGACCATCGTTGTGCTTCGCTCATATCGTCAAGGTGACGAGTCTGTGCGAGTACAGTGCCTCGACATAATCGATCGGCTGGTGTATCTCGACGCATTCGGCCTCGATGCCGCATTGGCGGAGGAGAGGTAGCATCGCCGCTCGATAGGTGAATTCAGAAGTGCCGGCGACCTCAGTGATTGGACGGGCCACCTGGCCGTCGCCCGCGACCACCGCGACCACAACCGTATGGTCGAAGTCGTCCGCCGCAGCGGCAAACTCGGCGCACAACTCCAACGACTCCAAGCCGCAGGATTCACGGTGTTCGTCCCGTCAGGACCGAAAACGGAGCATTCGTTGCAGGGGAGGAACGCACGATCTGACACTTGCAAGAGCGGCGCGGCGCGGGCCTACCGTGAGTGTTGCAGGACCTGAACAGTTTGTCGGGCTGTCCTCTGTCCGCGCATCGTCCCTGAGCGTGGTGCCCTGACATCGTCGAATCACATTGTCGCGCAAGACATGGACGCAAGATGCCGCCGCTCGCTCGCACATCGGGCTGAGTCGGCGAACTTCCCCAGCAAGCACCTCCGACTGCGACCGTGGCGACGGCACCCACTGGCCACAGAACCCCGAGCGGCCCTGCGGGGTAATGTGTTATAGCTCGGCGCGGGCTTGCGACCACTGGCGCTCGAACTCGTGTTGGGATACTTCTTCTGCGTCGAATTCGGGTTGCACCGCTATCTCTTCGATTGGCGCGATCGGTATTTCCGCGACTCCGGCGGTTGCGGTTTCGTGGGTTTCGTCGGCCCATTCCAGATGCCCGTCGCGGTAAACCTGTACTCTGCGTGTTTCCCAGTTGTCGTCGCCGACTTCGTGGAAGTATTCGACGGGCTCGTCCTCGAAATCATGGTGCCAGGTGACTTTCACGTATCGCATGTTCAGTTCCTTCCCGACCGAATGATTCGTCCTGCAAGGTCTAGGGGGCCAGTGTTCGGTATCACGAATACTCCAGGTCGCCCCTGTACCACTGCGAGGCCGGTGACGTCGATCTCGATGAAGTGGGTGAACTTCCGGCCTGCCCAGGGTACGCGTAGGAAAGCGGCTGATAGCTGGCCGAGTGTTCGGGTTCCGGGCTCGATATCGGTCAAGTACTGGCCGTCGCCGTAGCGAGCGTCTTTGGGGTTCTGTTCGCGTAGGGAAGGGTGCAGTTCTTGGCTTTCCAGGATGCCGTCATGCCCTTCTTGGTTTGTGTAGTGGTAGAGGCTTTCAGGTGTTGGTTGGTTGGGTGTCTGGTTCTGTGGATTGGCGCCGGGGCCGGTTGAGCATTCGTTGGGTATGAGGCCGAGGGGGTCTGACCAGGTTGTGGGGTTGTGGGGGTAGGTGTTCGGGTTGGGTGCCGCGGCGAGGCCGAGTGGGTCTGGTGTCAGGTATCGGCCGGTGGTGGGGTCGTAGCTGCGGTGCAGGTTGTAGTGCAGTCCGGTTTCGGGGTCACGGATCTGGCCGGGGTAGCGCAGCGGTGTGCTGGTTTGCCCTACCCATGTTGTGTTGCCCCAGAGGTCGGTTGTCGCTGTGGCCACTGTGGTGGCTGTGCTGGGTTCGACGAGTTCGGTTGGGGTGCCGACGAGATCGGTGATGATCGCGTAGAACTCGCGGTCCACCGTGTCCTGGTCGGTGGTCTGGGTGATCGGTGAGTATGAACCGGGGGTGGTACTGCCAGCGCGTGGTGGACTCGTCGGTTGATTGCTCGATGAGTCGGGTGCCGTCCCAGGTGTAGTCGATGCGTTCGAGGACGGCTCTGTTGGTGTCGAGGCGTTGTTTGCTGGTTCGCCGCCCGAGGCCGTCATAGGTGTAATGCCACCACTGGTGGTCGGGTGTCCAGACATCGGTGAGTTGGTCGAAGCCGTTGTAGCGGTAGTGCCAGATGTCGGGCTTGCGGGACAGGCGCGTTGTTGTTTTGCGGATGAGGCGCCCGGATTCGTCGTACTGGTAACGCGTGCGGCCGTCGCGGATCAGCTGATTGTTTCGATATTCTCGGCCATCCGTGTTGCGGTCGGCGGCTGGTGGCGCGGCTTGTCCTGGGGCGTCCGGTACTGCGGAGATCGGGGCGTGAATATCCTGCCCTGCACGGGATTCCGGTATCTGCAGTGCTTTGGTGATGTTGCTCAGCGGGTCATAGGTGTATTCCTCCGCGAGAATTCCGTTGTGTGTGATGGCGGTGACGCGACCGGTCCGTGAAGTGCCTTGCGCACCTGGGTGATTGCGAGTGGAACCCGTCCGGGGTTTGGTTGCGGTGCTCGGCTTGCGGCACGCGCAGTGTCCACTGGTAGTACTTGGAGGTCGTCGTCGAGCACGTCGTCGTCGACACATCCGACGAGCAGGCATCCCGCGCTGGAGGCCGCGTCGGCGATCTGCGCAAAGGTGCGGTCGCCGATATCGTCGCCGACAAGGCTATCGGGGTCGAGCACCCGAATGTTCCATACGATGGACTGGTATGTCTCACGCGCGTCTACGTCGTCTCGGATGACCTCCATTAGGAGATAGTGTGCGCCACCGAGCGCTTGCCGGTTGGCTGGAAGGGGGCGAAAACTCCAGAGCCCCTTGGGAGTAGGCGTCCAGGATGTCGGCACCGATGTACTCGCGGAGCGAGGCGGATGGTGAGCAAGTCGATGCAGCCCACGCTCACCGTGGTGTCGTCGTATTTGTCCACATGCATCCACAGCTGGGCACACCAAGTCCATACAGGCGTCGGACTCGTTGGTGTTCATGCTGCGACAGCGCACGAACGGCTCACCCAGACTGCGCGTTTCGTCTCCTCTGCTATGGGCTTATTCAGCTATCTCTCGCAACGTCGACATCGCCACAGCCGACAAGTATTTGCCCATTGCCGCGCGGGCGATCGGGCAAGATTGCTCAGGGCCCTGCACAGCCAATTGGTCACAGCGCGGGGCGAGAGGATTCGCGCATCTGATCTGCTGTCGTCGGGGGTAGGTGGAACAAGGCGTGGCCCGCCGGTGGGACGTGCCGCACCGGTGCCGGGAGGTAGTCGCTGAAGGCTAGGGCCGCCCCGGGTTCGGTCACTGTCATTCCGCAACGTCGATAGAACTCGTCGAGGCCGTCTGTGGCGGTGTTGAACTGTCCGTAGATGATGGGTACGTGGGCGCGGCGTGCGGTCGGCGACGGCCTCGCGGAGTAGGGCGCGGCCTATCCCGTAGCCGCGGTGTTGGGGTACCACTGCGATGGCGCGGATCATGATGGTGTTCAACACAGCGTGGACTACGGCGTGTTGACCGTGCTCAGCTAATTGAAGTGCCAGCGGGATCGGCGGTCCGGCGATCAGGCCGCCGATGAGGCGCCCGTCTGCGACCGCGACCAGCGCCATTGTTCGTGCTGCTGCCATGGCAGCGACACCACCCCGCACGATCGCGCTGTCCTCGGACGGCAAAGGGCCACCGTTCAACGCGGCCGAGAGCAGTCCGGCGTCGTGGAGGTCTGCGAGGTGTGCTGCGGCGGCGCGAGCGCCGGTGTTGCCCGCCAGCTCATGCCACCGCCGGAACTTCAGCATTTCGGCACGGCCTCGGGCGCGGCGGATCATCACCGACTGCCGCTCGGTCTGGTAGGGGTCTGTGGTTGGTAGGGATGCTGAGGGCACGGGGGTCTCCTTGTCGCGGTGGTAGGTCTGGTGTGTTTTGCCGTGATCGGTTGCCGCACATCGCCGAGCAGATGAGTGGGCCGTGTGGACGGTTGAGGTACGGCAGGGGTTTTCACTGCGGTCGCCAGGTGCTGACGCCCTCGGTATCGGTGACGGATCCGAGTTGCACGTCGGCGAAGTGGAGTCCGAACCCGAGGGTGTAGGGCGCGGTGAGTTCGTCGAGGAGCCATTTGGCGGTGTTCACCGATTGGGCGGGGTCGTCATCGGGTGCTGCGGTCAGGTGTGGGTGGCTGACCTGGATCGGGGTTTGCATGGCGTCGCCGAATGCGATGAGGCGGTGTCCGCGTGAGCTGATCACGAACCCGGTGTGGCCGAGGCTGTGTCCGGGTGTGGCGATGGCGCGCACGCCGGGGAAGATGTCCTCGCCATCGGCGATCGGGTTGACGTGGTCGGCGAAGACGTCGAGCATCTGTGGGCTGATCCCGTCGACGAGAGCGAGGTCGCGGGTGTCCCATTCGGTGTCCCCGACCAGGACCGGTGTATCAGCGAACGGGCTGGTGGGGGTGGTCTGCCACAGCCAGCCGATGTGGTCGAGGTGCAGGTGGGTGAGTGCGATCAGGTCGATGTCGGCGGGTGTTTTGCCCACGGCGGCAAGGCTTTCCAAGAGTTGTCCACCAACCATCAGCCCGAACGGGGTTGGGATCTGCGATGGTCCGAATCCGGTATCGATGAGCAAGCTCTGGTCACCGTGCTCGACGAGCAAGCCCCCGATGCTGGCGGTGAGCTCACCGTCGGTGTTCAGCAGGGTGGCGTGGTCGAGCCACATCTGTTCGGTGGATTCGGGTAGCCAGGCGCGGGGGTCGAGGGTCGCGAAACCGTCGGGTAGATAGGTGATGCGGTGGTCGCCGAGCTGAAAGGTGCGCAAGGCCGCGGGACGGGTCAGGCGGTCGTGGCTGGTCATGAACTGATCTCCTTCACGGTGTGTACGGGCACGTCGGCGGCGGTGTCGACCGTGGTCGGGCGTGTGGGGTTCGGGGTGGCGGTGCTCGCGGCTGCAGCCGGGCGGGCGGGTCACGGCCAGAGCGTGCGGGTTGGCGCGGTCGCCCGGTGCTCAACGGTGACGCTGATGCGAAGGCACGGGTGCATGTTCTCCTCGTAACGAATGTCGTCGGTGGGCAACATGAATCGGTTCCTGGTTGCCTAGGGATCGGGCCCGGCGTCCGGGTATGCCTCGACCGCGGTGGTCTCGCCACCTGCGATGTCGGTTGCGGAATCCCAGCCGTGCGCCGTACCGGAGAGTGCGTCGGTGATCGCCGCAGTGATCGCCGCTCCAGTTCCGGATCCGGTTTCGGATCGGTCGGCGATGGTCGCGGAGAGGGCGTTGCGGGCTCGTTCGATCAGTGCTGTCGGTGTCGGGGGCTGCTCGGTGCTGGTGGTGGAGTTTTCAGTACCGCGGTCGGTGCGGCGCAGGCTGTTGAGTGAGCGCCGAATGTCGGCGGCGATGGTGGGGGTGGTGTAGCTGCGCCACAGTGCATCCAGGTCAGCAACGCTGAACTGCAGGTAGTGCTCGACTCGTTGTTCTATGTCGCTGGTCGCGGTCTGGAATGTTCGGACACGTTGTTTGCGGCCCATTCCGATCGAGGCGGCGGTCATGGTGGCGCGCGTCCAGATCGCTTCCATGTTTCGCCGGACCTGTTGGGCCGCAGCAGGTTCTGGCTCACCATCTGCACCTGTGGTGGCGAGCACGTGCTCGCGGGCGACGGTGATCGCGGCAATATCGGCCAGTTGGGCGGTGTCGGCGACGACGCGGCCGAAGGTGCGGCGCCCGGTCACTGGACGCGGTGTCGGGAGTAGCTGTTCGCCGGTCCAGGTACCACCAGCGTGCCCGACATGGCGTGCGAGATCGACCCAACTGCGGGCCATCCCTTCTGCGCGGGCCCGGATCTCGGTGAGATCGCGGTCCCGGTCGACGGCGGCGATCTGTGCGAGCGCCTCGGTCCGGGCCGCGGTGTCTGTCACTGTGGCCTGCATGTTCTTCCGCAGTCGGGTGCCTTCGGCGGCCAGCTGGTGGATCCGGCGCAATAGCGCCGCTTGGTCGGCTGCGAGATCGCGGACGCGCAGCGCTGGTCGCGGACCGGTCATCGCTCGATTTCCTGGACCGGCGGCAGGAATTCGGGAGCCGGGATATCAATGTCGGCCGTGGTGTCCGAGAACCAGGGGTCCGCGCTCGCTGCGTCGCTGAATACCGCTGGTTCGATACCTGTTCGGCCTGCGGCATCCGCACTGTAGGTCAGGTTCGCGGCACCGATCGCGGCGTTGATGTCGTGCCCGGTGGTGGCCGCCGATCGGAACAGCGTGTGCGGCGGCACGTACATGGCACCGATCGCGGAGGCCAACTCCTCGGGCGGCGGCAGTGCCGCAGCGGAGTCGATCGTGATCCCGGCGGAGGCCAGCGCGGCGGCTTGCAGACCATAGGCACCGATATCGGTGTGCGCCGCCGCACGCCAGCGCTGCACCAGACCGTCGACGGGGACGCCGTCGAGCATCGCTACCCCGGCCTGAGCCCAGTCGGATGTCGCGCCCCATAGCTCGTGGCCTTGCTCGGCGGTGAGACCGAGCAGGTTCGCTATCCCGGCGGTGCGGGCGCGCAGAGCGGCCAGGTTGCGGTCGAAGTCGAACGCGACACCGGGATCGGTGGCCGGGCCTATCGGGCCGTAGGCCACCTCGAGGGCGCTCCACTCACATAGGCGTTGCGCGTCCGTGGTGAGGGTGCCGAGTATCGGGTCCCAGTCGAGGGCGGCAGGGGTGCGTAGGTACAGGTCGGCGCGCCAGGTGAGGCCGCGGTCGCCGCGCTCGCGTACGTGGTCGATCCACGCACGGGGCACCCCGCCGGCGTGTGCGGCGTTGGTCAACTCCTCGCGCACGACCGCGCGGTGGTGGTAGTCCTCGAACCAGGAGGGCGGTGGCCGTTGCCCGCTCTGCTGCTGGGCCTGGGTTGCCTCGGCCACCATGGCGTTCAAGAACACCGTCTGGTTCTGCAGCGTCTTGAGCACCTTCACCTGCGCCCGCGTCGGTGCAATCACGATCGTGTTCCTTGCGCTGCGCCGGGACCCATTGCCCGGAAGTCGGGCCCGAATCCGAGGCGTTCGATCGGGGTTGTCGTGCCCTCGACGCCGAACCAGGCGGGTGCGATCGCACTGTTGGGTAGTCCGGTCAGCTCGATGTGTCGTTGCGGGGTGCACAGATGCAGAGGTCCCTGCGCGGCGTCCAGGATCACCCGCATGTGCCGGTCGATATGGCCGACGAACAGGCTCGACATCGCGGTCTTGTCATCAGCGCGACGCGCGGCTTCGAAACTCGCGTGGATCGCGGCGAAGCGCAGCGCGACACTGTGATGACGCCACCATTGCCGACACCACGTGTAGTGGCCTTCGCGGTTGTTCGCGGTGATCCGCACCGCGATGACCGGCAACAGCCACTCGGTCACGAAGTCGCTGTAATGCGCGAACAGCGGTTTCGTTTCGCTCCCGCTGCCCGTCGCCCGGACTGGGGCCGGCTTGGGTCCGAACCAGTTCGCGGGCACCGGATCCGCCGACAGCGACGGCACCGTGTTGTGTTCGCTGCGTGTGCAGCGATACAGCGGCCCGTTGGCCGCATCCAAGATGACATGGAAATGCGCGTCGACGTGGCCCAGGACATAGGAGCTGATCGCACTGCCGGCCCTGCTACGGCGAGACGCCTCGAAGGCATTGTGCAGGTGGGCGATTCGGACCGAGACCGCGCGGTGGCGCCACCATTCGCGGCACCAGGTGTAGGTGTTGTCTCGGTTGGCTTCGGCGAGACGGACGTTGATCATCGGCAGCAGCCATACGTCGGCGAACTCGGTGAAGTGCTGGTACACCGGTGGCTGCGGTGGGCCCTTCGGTTTCCCGCTCGCGGCCGCGCGCGGGTTCGGTGCCGGGCTGGTCATCGCTCGCTCCCCCCGGCCGCGCCGGTCGTCCCGGTCGCTGGTGGGGCGACGGTCTCGGCGGCAGCGTTTTCGAACCGGGCCAGGGATCGGCGGATCTGGGGTTCGAATTCGGGGTTGATGTACCAGGGAATTTTTTCCACCAGTAGCGGCCCGTGGTTCGGCAACCGCACCAGGGCACGGTCTTTGGGCAGCGCCCCCAACTGGGCGACATCCAGGATCGGTTCCGAACGCCACGTCAAGGTGCGGTTGACCCCACCCGGGCCGAGGCTGCGGGACCGGTCGGCCACATCGTGGGGGCCGGTCATGCGTGACCAGTGTTCAAGGTAGTCGAGTGCGGCGATACCGCCGCCATAGACCTCGATGGATTGGGCGCGCATGATTTTCAGCCCATGAGCCCCCCACAATTTCTCCCCCTGTTCCAGCACTTGCAAAATGGTGATCAGGATGATTCCGCAGCCCCCGCAGTAGGTGTAATACTCCGGCAATTCCGAAATTCGTGCACAGTTAGCGGCCTCATCCAGCACCGCCAGCAGCGGAACCTTCAGGCGCCCATCAGCTCTCGCACGCGCCGCGGTCAGCGCGGCCTCCAAGATCTGCCCGACCAAAGCCGAGGTGAGCGGGGTCGCGGAGTCGTGCCCGGCCATCGACAACGCGTAGAGGGTGTCGCGGCTTTGCACGAAGTCCGCGGGTTTGAATTGCGGTAGCTCGTGCGTGACCGGGCCGTCTTTGAGGTCGAGGACGACCTTGCCGTTGTTTTCATGCGCCTTGATGATGCGACGCCGCGGCGGGGTCACCATCCGCGCATATCCTTCGTGGGTCAGCACATTGAGATGGCGCCGCGCCATATCGAACAACCCGTCACGTTGACGCGCGTATAAACTTTGGGCTTCCACAATCCGTTCGGCGGCACGGGGATGGTTGTAGTAGCGCAGGATCAACGCGGGAGTTTGATCCTGGTCGCGACCCAGCCAATCCGCCGCATGCATCAGATCCCCACCCGCGCACGCCGCCGCGAACCCATACAGCGCCAACAACTCTCGGGCACCACCATCGAAATAGGCGTCCACACGCGCGTTTTCGGAGTTCGAGTCGGCGATGAAGAACCCCGCCAATTTCCGGGAAGCGGGCAAGGTCTTCACCTGCGCCAGCAGATCGACCCAGAACGAGCATTCGACCTTCCCGGTAACCGCTTGCAGGTCACACAGCCAGATCCGGCTGCCGTGTTCTTCACGTGCACCGACGGTGTGGCGGTACACGTCGGGCTTGTTGGAGGTGGCGATCACCGGCCCCCACGCCGAGCAGATCGCCGGCACAGCCCACACCATGGTTTTGCCGGTGCGCTGACCAGCCGCGATGAACACACTCATCTCGGCGGGCACATACAACCCGACCCCGCCCAGCACCGTCCTGCCCAGCGGAGGACCTTTCAACGCCCGGATCTGCGGCGGTGCATCTTTCAGCAATCGGAGCGCGGCGGCGGCGTTGTCGGCTTGGGTGGCCATCGTGATCTCTCGCGGACGTTGCATTGTGCGCGCGGCGGCGTCGATGCGCGCACGCGCACCGAATGATCGCCACCCCACCCGCACTAATGCCGACATCGGCACGGCGAACACCACCGCGACGACGCTGGATTGCCACGGCCACCGGTGCTGACCGGTCGCGACTTGCAGCAACGCCCCCACGGGGTGGCGGGTCACTGGGATCCCGGCCCACCAACTGCCCACGCTCAACGCCGCCCACGCCAGCCCCACGATCGCCATGGCGGCCAGAAAAAGTAGTAGCGCGGTGGTTTCGGGTCCGAGGCCACCAACGCTGCGGCGGCGCGCCTCCCGTGTGGAAATCATGATCGGAAGCTCCTCAACATCAAGTGCGGACACGATTGGGAATTACCTTGTGGGCCAGGCATGTTCACCCGGTCGCCTCTTGACCCGCCTCGATGCGGGCACTGCTATGGACCGGTTCGATGGGTGCGCTGGTGTCGTCGAGGTCCCAGTCGGTGCCCGCGTCGTCGGTGATGGCGGCGTCGATGGCCTTGCCGATCGCGCCACCGCCGCCGTCGGCGCCGATCGTGGAGTTCACGGTTTCGGGCGTCGAGAGTGTTGGTGCGGCTTCGGTTTCGGTACCGGTGGGCGCGGCTGCGGGGTGCTCGAGTTGGCGGCGCAGATCGTTGACTGTCTCGCGCAGGCTTTGTGCTTCGGCGTGGGCATGGTCGCGTTCGGCGGTTAACAGTTCGATGTGGCCCAAATGTGGGTGGGCGGGTTGTTCGCTCCATCGGGAGCCCTCCAGGCCGGCGTGGTAGGCGGCATCGACATCGGCCTGGTCCAGCCCGGATTCGAGCGCGTCGATCCGGGCTTGTCCCAGGCCGTCGCGCAGCAGTTCCAAGCGTTCGATGCGGGCTTGATCCTCTTCGCGCGGGCCGTCCCAGTGATCGACCAGGCGTGTGTGCTCAGCGGCGAGGTTCTGCACCTCCCGCAACATCGCCGCTTGCTCGGCGTGCCGGTCGGCGATATCGGTGTAGTCGAAGGTGATCTGGGCATCCCTGATCACCGCCGGCACCAGTGAGGTGTGGACCTCTTCCCAGTTCAACGCGGCATCGGTGTCGGCGAGGACGGCCTCCACCTCGGCCATGCTGAACTGCCGTGCACCGGGCGTGGCACCCAGCGCCCGATCCACCAGGCTCAGGTTCGAACGCGCCGCCTCTGTGGTGGTCTCTGACGCCACGTCGGTCGGCGGTCGCCCCGTTGGCTGCGCTTCGAGATCGGCGGTGTTGGTCATCGACCGCAGTCGAGGGCCTGGTGAGCGCCAGCCCGCCCCGTCTTGGACCGAACCGTAGGGCTGGCCGTCGGCGTGTCCGGTGATCTCGCACGCCTGACGCAGTGTGCGCCAGTCCTTCTCGTCGACCACTAGATCCCCGGACTCCCGGGAGGCTGCGATGCGCGCGAAGTGCCGCCGAGCCGTTTCCGGGCGGGCGTGCCAGACATCGGTCGCGGCCTTGGATTCGTGCCACAGCTTTCGGCACTCCGCCGATTCGTGGGCGCCCCACGTCTTGTCGAGCTCGGCGATGTATCCGTGAAGCTCTGCGATACTTTCCGGGCTTTCGCCGTGGTTGGCGATCAAGGCGAGGTTGTAGCGCTGTGCGTAGGCCGCCCGCAGATTCGCTTCGGTATCGGTGGCGGCGTCGGTGTAGTAGCGCGGGTCTTGGTAGCCGCGTGGCTGTTTCAGCCACTTCATAGCTCCGGCTCCCGTCCCGCCGTCGCCGAAGGATGCTCGGGGGGACGTGCCGCTTCGGTAGCCCATTGCCCGCTGTCGAGGTCGCGCAGTGTCGCATCGATGGCTTCGCCGATATCGCTGCCGGTCTCGGCTGGTGGATGTTGCACCGATTCGGCGCCGGTAGGGATATCCATGTCTGGGCCCGAGTCGGTATTGGAGACAGCGTTGTCCCCCAACGGGTCTCGAAGTTTTGCTTGGATGGTTTTGAGCTGATACTCGAGTCCGAGGATCTTGGTGTTCTGGTCGATGGCCTGCATGCGCTGTTGCATGACGAGCTGCCCGTTTTCCAATGCCCGTTGCGAAAAGAACTGGGCGTTGGCGCTGAGCTGTTCGATCCTGCCCAACCAGCGGTGCGAGGGCTGCACCGCCCACGGCACCCCTTCGGTGCCTGCCAGCTCCGCCGCCATGACATCGTCCTCGGCGACCCCGTCGCGCAAGGCGTCGCGGCGCGCCTGCCCCAACGCTTCGGTCAGAGCTTGCAGCTCGGGTTCCGAGCCGTCGTGACCGTGTTGACGCGCGGCGGCGTCGGCGACCAGTGTCGTTGCCGCGGCGAGGTTTTGCACCTCCCGCAAGCGGCGGGTATATTGTGCGTCGGCCTCGTCGTCCGCCACCGAGGATCCGACACCGGCAGCGCGAATCTGGCCGATTCGCTCGGGAGCATAGAACAGCCGCAGCGCCAGGTTCTCGACCTGCGTGGGTGAGGTGTCCAGCTCGGGGTGAGTCGAGAGGTTCGACGCGGATTCACCAACGGTGGCAGCCTCGCCTGCGTTCGGTGGTGAACCTGTCGTGGTGGGTGTTTCGGGATTTTCGTGAAATGTGTTATCGGACATCGTCCTCGACTTCTGTCGAAGGGACCGCAACGACCAACGCGCGTCGTGTGCGGCTGTTTCTGATGTCCCCGGCGATATGTGTGGCTGCCTTCACCGCGACCGGCACCTACGGTCAGCGAGAAGACCCTTGTTGCTGTTGTGAACCGCTGTCGCTGTGCGCGCCGCGATCAGCACCTACGGTCAGAGCGCACAGGTGTTGCGGTGTCGATGGTTATGGTTCGGGACCGGCCTGCTTATGCGGGTCTGGTGAGATGCCCGTGGTGGGGCTGGATTCGCTGCTCCACTCCCCGACCACTGCAGGTGGCAGTGCCAGCTCGATCGCGGCGGTCATCGCCACGTCGGGAGCGAGGGCGTCTTCGACGAACTGCGTGCGAATCGCCGTATAGGCCTCGGCGATCATCTGCTCCGGTGCCGGTGGCAGGCTTTCAGCGCGCGGAATCGGTTCACCATCAGCATCGACCGCGACATACGGCGGCACAGCCAACCCAGGGTCCGCGCTCATGTACTTGCGCAGCTCGGTGCGCAATCCGTCCTCGGTCTGCGCACCGATATAGGAGGTGTGCAGCCTCAACCATCCCGCCCTGTTGATTCCCCACAGCTGCTGGCCCTCAGCCGTGCTGACCTGCGCCATGTGCGCGAGCGCGGTCGCCCGTTTGTGGTGCACGCGCATGTTGCGCTCGAAATGGCGGGCCTGGGTCGGGGAGATCTCGAATGTCACTCTGCCGGTGGCGACGCGGTCCTGGTAAGCGGCGGCCAGATACGCCATCCGCTCCAGAGCCCACAAATCCGGGGCCATCATGTCGAACCAGAACTGTTGGACCTCACTCGATGCGCTCGGCAACTCCGCCCGCTGCGGGGCCACCGCGGTCCGGGATCCGAGTTCGCGCACATCCTCGATCCAGGCCGACTCCACCCCGGCCTGCAGAGCTTGCCGTTCGAGGGCTTCGCGTTCGGCGGCCAGCGCATCGAGGTGCATCGTCCATTCCAGCTGCGGGTCGGTGCCGTCGTAGCCCTCGTAGCCCTGCTGTGAGATACGGCTGTGTTCATGTTCCAGATGCTGGATTCGGCGCAGCAACTCGGCCTGCCAGTGCGCGACTTCACGTTGGTGTGGTGTCAGCTCAGGGTCGGTCACGATCGAAAACTCCTGCTGTAGCGTCTAGTTCGCGGCATCGGGTCACGTTTCCGGTTCCAGACCGGATGCCGGACCGGGTGCGGGGAACTCGGCGTCGCCGACTGGTTCAGCGCCCCAGCTGCGGATGACTCCGTCGGGAAAGGCCACCCCAATCGCCGCACCGCCACCCACATCCGCCAGCTCCGCCGACTCCGCGCCACCCGACCGCAGTGCCTGGCTGGCGTGGTGAATCATCAACTGCGGCAACGGTGGTAACTGCTGCGCGTCCACCGGGCGGTCCGGTTCACCGCTGCCGAGGGGTTGCATATTGCGTTGGGCGTCGTGTTCGATCCCCGGCCACGCCTGGGCGCGCCATCGCTGCTCCAGCGCTGGGTCGGCGTAGGTGTTCACAGTCGCCTCGACGAGCGTTCGCCAACCCTGCGCGTCGCGTCCCCACAGCTGTGCGCGTTCGATGTCGGTGAGGTCGGCGGCGTGGCTGGTGTCGGCGGCACGCACCCACAGCGCGGTCATGTTGGTTTGAAGTTGGCTTGCCGCGACCGGGTGATCCTCGGAGTGAATTCCCTGGGCGATGCGGCGTTCACGGCGCGCGGCGGTGACCGCGGCCATGTGTTCGAGCTGCCACACATCCGCCGCGATGTCCTCGATCATCCTCTCCCGCACGGCCTCCCCACCGCGGGAGGGTTCCGGTGGCGGTGGTTGGCGCTCGTTCCATCGGATGCCGCGATCACCGAGTTCGTGCGCGTGGTCGATCAGTGGTTTCGGGACACCACTGGCGAGGGCACGAATTTCGACCTCACCGCGTTCGGCGTCGAGTTCCCGCAGATAGGCGCGCCATCTCGTCATCTGCACTTCATCGTTGCCGTGCGCGAGGTTGTAGGTTGGGTAGCCGCGATGCAGGACACGCTCGTGGTCCACCGACAGGTTTTGGACCTGCTCGAGCAATCGCGTCTGCCATGGCGCCAGTACCTCCCACGGACGCGACGGCCACGTCATCGCCGCACCCTCAGTCTGCGAATTATGCTGTTCTGCAGTATGTTTCGTGTGCGCATGGAATGTCTCCTTATCTGTTAGAGCTCGAAGCTGTGCTCTGCGTTGCCCGGCAACGGGGGCTGGCGCGGGTCGATGATGGCGTCGGCCGTGTCGCCGGTCATGTCGGCGCTGATGCCTGCGACCTCGATCGCCGTGCCGATCCGCACGCCGTTTCCACGCTCGGAGCCCGGCTCGATGTGCTGTGCCTCGCCCGGGGCACCGTCGACTGGCGTGGTGTTCAGCGCGGTCGCGGCGAGGGCGATCAGTTGATTCGGTGACGGCGGCATGTGCCCGGCCGCGTGCGCGTGACTCAGCGAAAGCCCTGAACCGGTCAGTACTTCCAACCGCAGCTCGTCGTCTGTCGCTTCCGCCTGAAGACTGACCCTCTGATTCCGGGTGAATGCTGACCCACCCTGTGAACGATCATGAGGTGCTGAACGTGGAGGACTGGGCGGAGATCCGACGGTTGCATCGCGCTGAGGGGATGGCGATTCGCGCGATCGCTCGTCGGATGAAGGTTTCGAAGAACACGGTGAAGAAGGCGCTCGGTTCCCATGAGCCGCCGCGGTATCAGCGCAAGCCGAAGGGGTCGGCGGTCGATGAGTTCGAGCCGCAGATTCGGGCGGTGCTCGCCGAGTTCCCGGATATGCCGACGACGGTGATCATGGAACGTGTTGGCTGGCAACGCGGCAAGACGGTGTTCTTCGAGCGAGTGCAGCAGCTGCGGCCGTTGTTCAAGCCGGTGGACCCGGCCTCGCGCACTGAGTATCAGCCCGGCGAGCTTGCTCAGTGCGATTTGTGGTTTCCGCCGGTCGATGTTCCGTTGGGGTTCGGCCATGTCGGTCGTCCGCCGGTGTTGGTGATGGTCAGCGGCTATTCGCGGGTCATGGCGGCGACGATGATCCCGACCCGGCAAAGCCCTGATCTGCTGGCCGGGCATTGGGCGTTGATCTCGGATTGGGGGCGTGTTCCGCGAGCTCTGGTCTGGGACAACGAGTCCGCGGTCGGGCAATGGCGCGGCGGCAAACCGCAGCTGACCGAGACGATGAACGCGTTCCGGGGAACGTTGGGCATCAAGGTGATTCAGTGCCGGCCAGGCGATCCGGAGGCCAAGGGGCTGGTCGAGCGAGCGAACGGATATCTGGAGACCTCGTTCCTGCCCGGCCGTGTGTTCACCAGCCCGGCTGATTTCAACACCCAGCTGGGTGAATGGTTGGTCAAGGCCAACCACCGTCACCATCGGCGGTTGGAGTGTCGCCCGGTTGATCGCTGGGATGCCGACCGGCGCTCGATGCTCGAGCTGCCGCCGGTGGATCCGGTGGTCGGATGGAGGCTCACGACCAGGCTGCCTCGCGATCATTACGTCCGGTTGGACTCCAACGACTACTCCGTTCATCCGGTCGCGATCGGCCGGCGAGTGGAAGTCCGCGCCGACCTGACCGAGGTGGTGATCACCCTGGCCGGCGCCGAACTTGCTCGCCATCAACGGTGTTGGGCCGATCACCAATCCATCACCGATCCCGATCATGCGGCCGCAGCCGCAGATCTGCGCCGATCCCGGCGCCTGGTCGCGGTTCCCGCGATCGACACCGATGTCGAGCATCGAAACCTGTCCGACTATGACCGCATGTTCGACCTCGACGAGGCGAGCAGCAGCGAGGAAATCGCCTGATGGCCACCAAGACCGCCAATGGTTCACGCAACGTAACCTCCGAAATCGCTTATCTCGCAAGAGCACTCAAGGCACCGACACTCGGCAGCGCGGTTGAGCGACTGGCCGAACGCGCCCGCTCGGAAAACTGGAGCCACGAAGAGTTCCTGGCCGCCTGCCTGCAACGAGAAGTTTCCGCCCGCGAATCCCACGGCGGTGAAGGACGCATCCGCAGTGCTCGATTTCCGTCGCGAAAATCGTTGGAGGAGTTCGATTTCGACCATCAGCGTTCGCTCAAACGCGACACCATCACCCACCTCGGGACCTTGGATTTCATTACCGCCAAGGAGAATGTCGTCTTCCTCGGTCCACCTGGCACCGGCAAAACGCATCTGTCGATCGGGCTCGGGATCCGCGCCTGCCAAGCAGGTCACCGCGTCGCGTTCGCCACCGCTGCCGAGTGGGTCTCCCGGCTGGCCGAGTCTCATCACGCCGGAAAACTGCAGGCAGAGCTGATCAAGCTCGGCCGGATTCCGCTGATCATCGTTGACGAAGTGGGCTATATCCCGTTCGAATCCGAGGCCGCGAACCTGTTCTTCCAGCTCGTCTCGTCCCGTTACGAACGAGCTTCGCTGATCGTCACCAGCAACAAACCCTTCGGCCGCTGGGGCGAGGTCTTCGGCGACGACGTCGTCGCCGCCGCAATGATCGACCGCCTCGTCCACCACGCCGAAGTCATCTCAATGAAGGGAGACAGCTACCGACTCAAAGACCGAGACCTCGGCCGCGTCCCAGCGGCCAAGACCAACGACTAACCAAACCAGCAGGGGTGGGTCCGGATTCAACCGGAACGACCGGGTCACGATTCAACCGGAGTTGACA
>NZ_JBKBET010000011.1:0-2007 GCF_048910785.1 Nocardia nepalensis
CGGCGAGGTCGGTCACGCCCGCGCCGACCTCGAGCACGACTCCGGCGCCTTCACCGCCCAACGACGGGTTCTGGCCGGGATACATTCCCAACGCCACCAACACATCCCGGAAGTTGACGCCCACCGCGCGGACCGCGATCCGCACCTGCCCGGGTTCCAACGGTGCCTGCCCCGCCGGCCACGGCTGTAGCGACACGTCCTGCAGCGTGCCGGTCCCGCCCGCGGCCAACCGCCACGGCCCATCCCCGACCGGCACGGCCGCCATCGCCGGCACCGGTGTCAGTCGGGCACCGTGGGTGATGCCGTGGCGCAGCATCAGCTGGGGTTCACCGGCCTGGGCCAGCGCGGCCAGCGGCACCGCACCCACCACACCGTGGTCGAGATCGACGCCTTCATCGGTGTCGAGCACCACGATCCGGCCCGGGTACTCGGCTTGCGCCGAACGCACCATCCCCCACACCGCCGCAGCAGCCAGATCGGTGACATCCTCACCGGCCGAGGCGACCGCGCCATGGGTGAGCACCATCAGCACACCCGAGCGTTCCACGCTCAACCAGTCCTGCAACACCGCCAGCACCGCATGCGTGGCCGCATACACCGAATCCACCACATCCTCGGCACGGGAGGACAACTCCCACACCACCACACCCGCATCAGCAGCGTCGGTATCCGCGGCATCAGCGTCGGCACTCTGGGTGCCGACGTCGGCGCTGTGGGTTTCTGTGGTGTGCGGGGTCCAGGAGCGGGCCGAGGAAGGAGTGGAGTCGGGGAGGGTCGTCAGTGGTGTCCAGGTCAGTTCCAGCAGGCCTGTGCCCGGTGTAGTGGTGGTGTGTAGTGCGGCGTGGAGTTGTTCGGTGGTGACGGGTCGGGTGTTCACCGTGCCGGTCAGGACCGGTTTGCCGGTGGTGTCGGCCAGTCGGACGGCCAGGGCACCATCGGCGCTGCTGCTCAGGTGGACACGCAGGCGGGTGGCACCCACCGCGTCGAGACGGACCTGCCCCCAGCTGAACGGGAGCCGCAGTTCGAGATCGTCGGTCGCGGCTCCGGTGTAGGTCGCGGCCCAGGCGGCGTGCAGTGCGGTGTCGAGCAGGGCCGGGTGGATGCCCATCCCGGTGACATCGAGTTCCTCGGGGACCGCGACCTCGGCGTAGACGTCCGCGCCGTACCGCCACGCCGATTGCAGACCCTGGAACGCCGGCCCGTACTGGTAACCGTGTCGGGTCAGCCAGTCGTACACGCCGGAGACCTGCACCGGTTCGGCACCGGCCGGTGGCCACTGCGCCAGATCCATCACCGATGCCGGTGTCGGTTGTTCGGTGGTGAGGACGCCTTCGGCGTGCAGGGTCCAGTCGGTGTCGGTTTGGGTGTCACGGGTGTACACCGAAACCGACCATCCGGCCGAGTCGTCCCGGCCGCTCACCAGGACCTGGAGCTGCACGCTGCGGTCTTCGGTGAATACCAGTGGTGCCAGCAGGGTCAGTTCCTGGATCGTGGTGGCGCCGACCTCGTCACCGGCCCGCAATGCCAGTTCCACGAATCCTGATCCGGGGAACAACACCACACCGGCCACGGCGTGGTCGGCCAGCCACGGTTGGGTGGTGAGTGAGAGTCGTCCGGTCAGTGCGACCGCACCGGACTCGGGTTGCTGCACCACCGCACCCAGCAACGGGTGTTCGGCTCCGACCAGTCCCGCGCTGGCCACATCGGCGCCACCGAGCCCGGTACTGGCCAGCCAATACCGTTGCCGCTGGAACGCATACGTCGGCAACCCGACCCGCCCCGGTGTGGTGGTGTAAACCTTCGTCCAGTCGAGGGGTGCCCCGGTGACGTAGGCGTGGCCCACCGATTTCCAGAACCGATCCAGTCCGCCCTCGTCACGACGCAGGGATCCGGTCACGGTCACCGCGGTCTCGAGACCGGCGGCGGTGTCTTCCATCGCCAACGCCAGCAACGGGTGCGGGCTGCACTCGATGAACGTGGTGAACCCGGCTCCGATCAGCGACTGCG
>NZ_JBKBET010000012.1:0-37616 GCF_048910785.1 Nocardia nepalensis
GACCCAGCGCACCCCACAGACCCAGCGCACCCCACAGACCCAGCGCACCCCACAGACCCAGCGCACCCCACAGAGCCGGCGCACCCAGCTCCGCCAGGCACCCCTACGCACCCGACACCGCCCGGCAAGACCAAACCGAGCCCCGACCCCGAGGCCAAGACCGGTCACTACTGGACCGTGCGGCTGACCCGCCCACCGGGCGCGTCGACCGGTCTGAAGGCTTTCATCTCGATGGCCGAAGCCGAAATACAAACCGCGGTAGACCTTATGGGCCGTGGCACGACCAAGCCGCCGCCCAATGTGGACGACCTGTTGAAGCCGGTCATCTACGAAAGCCTCGGCCAGAGCATGACCGCCGAGCAGTACGAGGCGGCGCTGTCCAAGGTCGAGACCACGCAGACCGCGCTGCTGACCATGGACAAAAAGGTGATGAAGACCGCGATCGTGATCTCGGCCGAGAACGATCGAACACTGCGCGACATCAAGACCACGGTCAAGGACCTGAATATCAAACTCGCCGCCGTCGGGTCCGGAAAGTTGAAGCCCGCACAGGAAGTGGCACTCATGAAAGCCATTGCCGCCGCGGTGGAGGATGTCTACGAGAAGGTCACCACCGTCGCCGACAAGAATGCGGATCTCGCCGGTGATTCCGGCGACTCCGGTTCCGGTAAGGGCGGCTCCGGTGGTGGCGGCGGGGGCGACTCCGGCGCTGGCGGATTGGCCTCGATGGTGCAGGGGCTCGCATCGATTCTGCCGATGATGGCGATGGCGGCCGCGCCGATTGCCCAAGAGTTGTTGCAGCAGCACGACGATAAGGACAAGGACAAAGACAAACCCGCCGAGGGCGGGCAGCAGCCCCAGAACGGACAACCACCGCAGGACGCACCGCCCGGTGCCGCCCCCGTGCCGGGCGGTCCCGCCCCGACACCAGCCCCGGGACAGCCCGCGGCCCCCGGGGCCCCCGCACCGGCGGATCCGAACGCGCCCGCATCGGCTGCGCCCGCATCGAACGCACCTGTGGTTCCGGCCCGCGCGAATGTCCGGCGCTCGACCACTCGGCCACCCGGAACGACTCCGAACGCGGCGAATGCGGAAGAGGTCGCCGATACCGAAGAGACGGACGAGTCCGATACGGCTGTTGTAGAGGCATAGTCGTCGAATCGGCCCGGCCACCGGTTATCCGGACGGCCGGGCCGATGCACGTCTCGGCGGGTGCGTTCATACATCCGCGTCTGTTATTCCGCCAGATCCGCAATGCGCACCTTCAGCGGCGCCGGATCCGCATGTTCGGTGTTCGTCGCCAATGGCAGCGTCCTGGTTCGGCGGCGCGTGGCGCTACCCGGCACCTAATGCCCGGCGAATCAGCTGTGGCCGATGCCTACTAGTGCCGCGTCCAAATACCTTCTGCCGAATGGAGAATTTCGCCGAGCGTCGTCAAATGGTGGTCGCCCACGCCACATTCGACGGCCATATCACTACGCTCGGCGAGCAGCGATCAGGTCGCGGCGGGTGCCGCCACGGTGGGCGGTGCCGCGGGTGCGGTCGGCGGTGCCGTCACCGCCCCGGGCGCGGCGGGAGTGCTCGCCTGCTGGATACCAGTGCCATTCACGTCGGCGCCGCTGGGATGGAGAAAACCGGCGAAGGCGCCGTAACCACTCGGCGGCTGGTGGGTGTCGAGCTTGACGAGCTCTCCGTTGACGATGATGTGCGGTTCCTGGCCTTGCATGACCACCAGCGCGGACCGATTATTCGTGAACTCCACGACGTCGCCGGTGTGCAGCTCCGAGCTGCCGACCGTTGTCCACTGGCTACCCGGATATGCGGCCTTTCCGTTGCTGCCGTTCGGATTGTTGAATTCCTGGTTCACCGCTTGGGCAACTGAGGAGGTCACCTTCTGATTGGAACCGTCGGGCAGCCTCATATCGACCATGGCACCACCCCCGACAATGGCTGGCGGGGTCGTCGCCGTGGCGGAGACCACGCCGGTCTGCGTCATCGACAGCGGGTTGGCGGCCGCGGCCTGCGCCGCCTGCACGGTCTGCGCCGCGCGCTCGTCACCCGTCCGGTACCGGTCACGGTTGCGGGAACCGTGTTCGGAGTCCCGACTGTGGTCCTTGCTCTTGTCCTTGGTCAGGCTCTGCAGCAGATTCATCATCTGCATCTGCTGCATCATGCTCGCGAACGAATTGCCCTGATTCGCGTTGGCGGCACCGCTGTTGGATCCACCGCCGCTGGATCCGCCGCTGGTCCTGTTGGCAGACGGTTTCGCCGTTGCCAAGATTTTATCTTTCGCCGCACTGATCATGGACAGGGCCGCGGCATTCGGATTGGCCGATCCGCCTGTTGTGGTGGTCTGCGCGGTGCCCGCCGTATCGTTGGCACCGCCCTTCTCGCCGCCGGTCAGCAGGTCTTTGAAACTGCCGCTCCAGTCGGTGGGAATCGCATTGTTTTCGGCATTGCTGTTGTTGTTATTATTGTTGTTGTCGTTATTACTATTATTATTGTTGTTATTTTTCTGTCCGGCGGCCACCCCGGCCTCGTACCCAGCCTTGTACCCGGCCTCCTTACCTTTCTTGTATTCGGGCGATTCCTTGCCTGCCTCATCTTCGTTTTCCGACATTTTCTGTTTCGCGTCGTCGACGATTTTGTCGACCGCCTGAACGGTCTTGTCGATCGTGTCGATCAGCCTGGTCTCGACGCCTGGAATAATGCGGGTTTGATGCTTGTCGTCGGACGGTACATGCGCCCAGGTATACGGCGAAACGCCTTCCGGCCTGTCGATGAGGACGGTCTCGACTTGCGTCTTGGGATCGACCGCGCGCAGCTGTCTATCGAGTTCTTCGTAATCGGTCATTATTTTTTTGAATGCAGCGCTGTTGACCTGCTCGGTATCCTTGGCGATCGACCGAATCTTCTCGTCCAGGTCTTTGAAGTGGACTTTGGTGCGAGTGTCGTAATCGAGATACGACTCGTTGTAGGACAGGGTCAGGGAGGAGGTGTTCTCCTTGTCGGCCAATCCGTGATTGTGCAGCCAGTCCCCGACATCCTTGGCCAATTCGGCCCGCCCCTTTGCAAAGCAGTCCACCTGCAGCTGCAGTGCCTTCTGCCCTTCGTCGATCGCTTTGCGCAATTTCAGCGTCTCCTCGGGCGGGTGGTACAGCAGTATCAGCTCCGCATGTGGGGTGTCGCCCGCCTCGCGCAGGACCTTGACCACCTCTTTGGTCTTGGGGTCGATGAGTTTGACACTGCCGTCTTTCTCGAGCTGGACGTCGTAAATCGCGTTCTTCAACAGGTCTGCGGCGTCGGATCCGGCATACCCCCACAGCTCATTGCCATTCGTCTTATTGGTGAGAATGAGCTTGTTGTCCTTGTCGAGCGTCAGCGTGTAATCACCGTTGGTGATCGAACTGCGCGCATTGCCGTCGGTGACATCCTTGGATCCCGGTGCAGCCAGCTTCTCCCCGGCCAGCAAGTGGTCGGCAGGGCGGTCCTTGACAGCAGGAAGCTTGTTCTCGTCGACAGGCTTCGGCGTCGGCGGATCGAAACCAGTGATCTTTTGATCAGATATCTTTCCGGAAGATTCTTTGGTGACGTGGGCATCTGTGCTGATCCTTGGATCGTCTTTGCTGATGTCATGCAGATTTCCATCCGCGTCGACGACTTTTCGATCATAGTATTGTATAGGCTTTTTTTCTTTACCGTCGTAATAGAACAGCCCCATTTTATCGGGCTGCTCCATGTAGTAGTAGCCTTTTTTATCTGGCCAGGCGTGTTCCCACTTGCCATTGATGTACTGCCAATACCCGCCGCTCATGGCACCTCTCACCCCTGCCGATTGATATCGGACGATACGACACGTTCATTCGGTTCCGCGCTGATCCGGCGCAGGTCGACGGGCCGTTCATATCGACCGCTTTCCGGCGCGCTCACCACCGTGCGTGCAGCCGCGAACACCGGATGCTCCACCACCTGCTCATGTGCGTACACCGCGTCGCGCACCTGCTGCCAGCCGGTGTCGCCCTCCAGCAGGAGCACCAATTCGGTGCACCGGCGTTGGAAGACGAGAGCACGCAGGGCATCGGCACCGTCAGCAACGCGCAGGTCGCCGACACCAACGTGGGCGACGTCGACCCGGCGGGTCAGCAGGCTCGCCGCGAGCAACTCGTCGGCGTCACGCAGTTCGTGCCACCACAGCGGTGGCACCTCCTGCCCGGCCTGCACAATCGCCAGAATCCGGTCCCGCAACCGCGCCATCTCGGCCGCCTCGACCGGAGCGGGCCCAGTGCGGGCCAGGCGCATGTGCGCGTCAGCGGCCAACTCCACACAGCGGTCGCGCAACTGCGCATCGGGCAGGGCTACAACGGGATCGAGGTCAGCGCCGGATCCGGTCAGCTCCAGCCGATCGACAGTGCCCGCATCGGGCATCCGCAGATCGATATCGCCCACGGGGGCGATCAGGCCCTCGGTCGCGACGTCGCCGAGTTGGGCACGCAGACGCGGATCGATCGGACCGGATGAAACCAACGCGGTGATCGCGGCGCCGGCCCTCGGCCCCCACACCCGGCCGAACTCCACCAACACCCGGGCCGGATCGGCGATCCCCTCCCAGACGGCGGACACCTGTCCGGTTCCGTTGTCGAGCATCTCGTCCCACAACCATGGGGTGGACACCTGACTCGGCAGGAACAGTCCCGCCGGGAGCCACCCACGGCCCTCGTTGGTGGTGATGAACACGCCCGCGCCGGACGGGCCGCGCAGTACCGCCACCGCCCACGACACACCGACCACGGTCGATTCCGTCGCGGCCAGCACGGCGGCAAGGAGAGTGCGCGCGATCCCCAGGTCGTCGTTCACCGGTTCGCTCACCACGCGTGAGGAGTCGGCAGCGTGTTCGGGGGCTGCGTGTGGAATCGGCGGCGCGGCGGCGGTTGAGGATCCGCTGTAGCTGGGCGGTGTGGTCGTCGCCGGCGCGCTGACCGGTGCGGACGGGCCGACACCAGGGCTGGGCGGACTACTCAGAGACGGCGCCGCCGTTACTGCCGGCGCAACCACAGCCGGCCGAGGCGGGGCGGCAGCGGCAGGTCCCGCCGCAGCGGCCGGGGGTGGCGGCGCAACACTTCCATTCGACGCCGGTGGCGCCGGAACGACGGGGACCGCCGGAACGCCGGGAACCGCGGGGATGAACGGAACGCCCGCAGCCGGCGGGGTGTCTTCAGTGGGGACATCCGGCGGCGGTGCGGCCGGACCAGAGTCCACTGGTCCGGGCCCTGCCGGGCCGGGCCCCGCCGGCCCCGGACCTGCCGGGCCGGGCCCATCGGGGGCAGGTCCGGCCGGACCCGGATCTACCGGGCTGGGCCACGCGGGACCAGGCCCCGCCGGACCAGGGCCGCCCGGTGGCGGCGAGGAGACATCTGGACCGAATTGCACCTGGCTGGTTTGCCGGGCGCCACGTTGGTCCCCCTCTTCGTACGAGGCGGCGGCCGCACGCAAATTCCGTGCCGCGCGTTCGTGTTCCCCGGCCATCGTGTTGCCCGCGCGCTCCCTGGCGTCGTAATAGCGCTCCATCGCCCGGTGCACCGGGGCGGCAATCGAACCGTAGTTGTGCAGAAATCCGCTCAGCCAGTCCTCGGGCCGTTTGGCCCAACGCCGGGTCCGGTCCGCGGCCTCCTCTTGTTCGGCGGCCAACCGACGCAACACGTCGGCGTTCATGTCCAAACGGTCCGGCATTTGTCAGACGATCCTTTCCTCTCCGCCTTTCCAACCTCCAGGAGTGCGCTGACGGCCTGGCCGCGCAATCTGTACCTTCTTCACCGATCCGTCACGGTTACTCCGGGGTGATGCGCGGTGCGAGGTCAACCGGCGGCGCGACTACCGCACCACTGGGCGGACCGGCGGTGACGGCCGGAGCCGAGACCGCGCCAGGGACGACCGCCGGGCGAGCGGGCCGGTCGACTTCCGCGGCGGAGACGGCGGCCGGAACCTCCACGAACTGTGGATGTTCCACGATCTGCTCATGCGCGTAGACGGCGTCGCGCAGGGTCTGCCGGGTCGGCTCATCCGCCAGCAGCAAGACCAATTCGTTGCACCGGCGCTCGAACACCATGGCGCGCAGATCCGATACCTCGCTGTCGAGGCGCAGTTCACCCAATCCGACCCGGCCGACATCGACCCGACGGGACAGCATTTCGGCGGCGAGCAGATCATCGGCGTCGCGCAGTTGGTCCCACAGTTGGCGCGGGACCGGCTGTCCGGCTTCGACCAACCGCAGGATCTGTTGCCGCACCGGACGCGAGGTAGCGGAGACCGGCGTCTGCACCGACCGCCCCACCCGCGCGTCGGCATCCACCGCCAGTTCCACGCAGCGCGCCCGCACTTGCGAATCCGCCACCTGCGCAACCTGTTCCAGCGCCGTGACGGAGCCGGTCAGGCCGAGCCGGTCGGCCGAGCCGGGATTGAACTCGCGCAGATCGACGTCGTAGGCGGGACCGACGAGCCCCTCCATCGCGACATCGCTGAGCTGCGACCGCAGGCCCGGATCGATCGGTCCGGAGGACACCAGCGCCGACAGCCGCGCATTGGCCTTGGGTCCCCAGGACAGCCCGAATTCCACCAGCACGCGTGCCGGATCGGAGACGCCTTCCCATGGCGATCCGGCGCCGTCACTGCCGAGCAGCTCATCCCATAGCCACGGCGTGGACACCTCCCTCGGCAGGAAGACCCCGGCGGGCAACCACCCACGGCCCTCGTTCGAGGTGATGAACACACCCGTGCCCGCTGGGCCGCGCATCACCGCCACCGCCCATGCGGTGCCCATCGCCGATTCGGCGGCCGCCAGGACACTGCTCAGCAGGGTCCGGGCGAGCACCAGATCGTCGTTCACCGCATCGCCGACCACGTAGGCGGGTTCGGCCTCCTTCTCCTTGTTCGCGGCGACCGCCGCCGCGAACGGCGTCTGCATCGGCACCGGCATCGGCATCCCATCGGCCGTCGGGCCAGCAGGCGGCGGCGCGGACTGACCGTCCGACGACCCGCTGTACACCGGTCCGGCACCGGGGCCGGGCCCGAACGGACCGGGGGTCACCGATCCGGGCGGCGGCACTACGCCGCTGCCGACGGGCGCTGTCGTCGAAGACGAGGTGGCGCCGCTGCCGACCGCCGAACTCGTCGCATCGGTCGAACCGGGCGGCAGCACCGAACCGGCCGGACCGCCGTGCGCGGCCGCGGCGGCGGTATCGGGCGCCGTGCCGTTGGGACCCACTTGGATCGACGGAGTTTCGGAGGTGGGTCCACCGCCGGGCCCGCCGGGACCACCACCGGGTCCACCGGGCTGGGGTGTGAACGGACCAGGGCCGCTCGGACCCGACGGAGGGCCGGAAGGACCACCACCGGGCGGCGGCGACTGCAGGTGACTGATGTCCTGCCCGTCCCGGAGAAGGTGCGAGGCCATCTCGTGGTCTGCGGCCTCGTAGGCGTCCGCCGACTCGCGCAGCGACCTCGCGGTGTATTCGTGTTCGGCGGCGAGGGCATTACCGGCACGCTCGCGGGCCGCGTAATACCGCACCAGCGCCTCGTGAACCGGAGCCGCGATCGAGCCATACGTCGACGGGAACGCCGCCAGCCAGTCGACCGGCTGCTTCGACCATGCGCGAGTGTCGATGGCGACCTGGTCGTGTTGGAGGGCCAACTGCCGCAGCACCTGAGGGTCTATCTCCATCTGGGGCATGCCGTTCTCAGTCCTTTCCCTCCACCGACCTCCCCATTGTCGATCCTTCCCATCATTGGGGACTGCTCGAGCGGATCTGGCGGCATGGCGGGTCGCGGAATTCGCAAGTGCGCATGGCCGCGTTGCGCACCGAATCGGACCGGCCCGGATTGATCACGAATATTCGTGGCTACGGCTACCGGTGGCGGCCGGATCCGTACGAGGCTGCGGCCGCGGCGAATATGCTGCGCGCGGTCTAGGTTTCGGCCTCGGTATCCACGAGCTGGGCACCGGTTCGATCGGCCGTCGGATTGCTCGCGTCGATGCGCGTCCGGATATCGCGCAGACTGCTCGCTTCCTCGACGATATCGGATAGCGCTGCCGCGCCATCGAATTCGGCGGTGATCGGGGCGAGTAGCGCCTCGCTCTGCTGTTGCGCCGACAGTGCCGCCGCCTGTGCGGTTTCGGTGATGGATCGCCCGAGGTCCTCAGGGGTGCGGCGCAGCGCGGCCGCGGTCAGCGTTACCTCGGCGAGCACACCGCGTGCGTCCACCGTCACCTGCACCAGCTGGTCCGGTGAACCCGCTTGCACGCGTAAGGTTTCCAACTGCCGACGGACGGCGTTCAGCTGGGTCTGATGCTGTTCGAAGGTGTCGAGGATATGGTCCACCTGATTGCGCAGTCCATGGTTGGCCGAGCGCAGACCATCTTCTTCCCACCGGTCCATGCGGATCTCCTTCCTACTGCGTCGGTCCTGCGGAGATGGCAGAGCGTCGCCGTTCCCCCGCGGGGGGAGGGGTTTGCGCGAAGAGCGGATGGTCCACCAGTTGACCGTGCGCGTACATCGCATCGCGCAGGCGCTGGCGGCTCGACTCCTCGGCGAGCAACAACACCAGTTCATTGCAGCGCCGTTCGAAGACCATCGATCGCAGTGTGGCCGCGTCGGAGCGACCGTCGGAGTGTTCGGATCGCAACTCCCCCAGCGCCACTCGCGAAACATCGGCACGCAGCGTCAGCATGGACGCCGCGAGCAGATCATCGACGTCGCGCAGCTCGTCCCACCACTGCTGCACCACCGCCGTACCACGCCGGATCGCGACCAGAATCCGCTCGCGCAGCTGCGGCGCGCCCAGCGATGCCGCCGCACCCACCTGCGACTTCCCGAGTCGCACATGCGCATCCGACGCCAGCTCGCTGCAGCGGCCGAAGATCTGCGCAACGGGCACCCCGGAGACGCGCTCCAGCATCTGCGGCGCGGCCACCAGACCCAACCGATCCACCAGACCCGCGCCCGGCGATCCGAGATCCATCGCGGTCGAGGCCGCCACCTCACCCGCCATCGGCACATCCCCCAACTGTCTACCCAACTCGGGGTCGATCGGTTGCGAGGAGGCCAGCGCCGACAGCCGGGCACCGGATTTGCGACCCCACGCCAAGCCGAATTCGACCAACACCCGCGCCGGGTCCGCGATGCCTTCCCATGCGGCGCCCTCGGATTCGGACCACTGCCACGGTGTCGATATCTCGCGCGGCAGGAAGAGCCCGGCGGGAATCCAGCCGCGCCCCTCATTCGATGTCACGAAGGCGCTCACCCCGCCGGTGTGGCGCAGAATCGATACCGCCCACGACAACGCCACCGTCGACGGACCGACGGCCGCCAACACTCCGCCGAGAATGGTGCGTGCCAGTACCAGGTCGCCATCGACGCGTTCGCCGAGCACGAAAGCCGGTGCGGCCGCCGATAACATCGCCGCCCCGACCGCATCGCGGATCAGCTCATCGCTGCCACCGGTATCGCCACGACCGGTATTCGGCCGGGCCGTTTCGGATTCGGTATTTCGCTGCGGCACTGGCAGTTTGGGCGGTGTGGGCGAGGTGCCACCCGAATTGCCCGATGCCGCAACGACTTTCGGCGGACCGGCCGCCGCCGACCTCGAATCTGTGACCGGAGTCCGCGAATCCGGCACGGCACCGCGCCCATCGGACATCGAGACGGGCTGGCGAGTCTGCGACGAGGGTGCGGACACCGCCGAGCCGGTGGGCGCGGATGCCGACGAGATCGGACCCGCCGCCGCGGCGGTCGGTGCCGGGGCCGCGGCAGCACCACCCATGAACATCGGGGGCGCGAACGGTGACTGACCGTCCGAGACCGCGTCGGCCGCAATGGTTTGCGCCGATGGCGACGCGGTGTCGGACGAACCACCCGCCCCGCGTGCGCTCGACACATGCGCACTCGCGTCGCTCGTCGCACCGCCATCGGCCGGATCGGTCGACGCGTGGCCGGTGGACATGCGGGGCGAACCCCCCGCCGTCGACGCCTCGTGCCCCGCACCCGACGTGGCGGTGGGCGAATAGTTCACGGGGGCAACGCCGTCGGTGGACGAAGCAGGAGCCGGTCCGTGCACTGTGGCGGTCGGTGCCACGACGGTCGGCCCCGGCGTCGGCCGAGGATCGCGCACATGCTCCGGTTCGGTTCCGACCGGAGCCGGACCGGTCGGCTCCGGCAACATGGGGCCCAGATGCGGATCCGGATCCAGTGGTGGGGGCAGACCCGGCAGCGGCGCATCGGGACGATGAACTCCCGGATGCCGCGCGTCGGGACGGTGCTCGCCCGGATAGTGCTCGCCCGGATGGTGCTGCGCGCCCGGATGATGGCCATCGGGTCGGTGCCTGCGGCCCGGCGCGCCTTGATCACCGGAAGGTCCGGCCTCCCACGGACCCGGCTGCCCCAGCTCATCGGCGATCCGTTGCAGCCAGGGCAGACCGGTCGGGCTTATGTTCTGCAGCGCGCTGCGCACGACATCCTCGACCTCAGCCTTCGCCTCGGCGACGAAGTGGTCGATTCGCCGCTGAATCCGCACCTGGCGCTCCTCGGCATCCTCCTGGTCAGCGCCGTCCTGACCGTCGTCGTTGCCGGCCTTGGACACGGCCTCGATCTGGCGAGTGGCCCGCTCGACGATGTTGAGAATATGGTCCCTGGTCCGGCGGACCACATCGGCGAATTCCCGGAAGGTGTCGGCCGCGGCGTTCAGCGCGTCGGCGAAAGCCCGTGGATGCCATTGCTGGGCCCGCATCTGGTCCTTGATGGACTGCAGACCGACACTCGCCCGCACGGTGTCCTCGAAGCCGCGCCGCGCTCGGTCGAGGCTGTCGAGGTCGAGGGCGTCAGCCCCGTCGCGTGCCGTCGTCTCCAGTGCGTTCCAGTCGCCTGGTGAGATCACCGGCCAGTTCTTACCGACAATGTCTTCCCAGTAGGGACTTTCGCGCTCCGGGTGCATCCGGCGGTCAGATCGATTCTGCGGATCGGTCGATCTGCAGCGCACCGGCGATATCGCCGCCGCTGATCGCGTCGACGATCTCCTTGGCATCGACCAGGGTCGACTCGGCCTTACGACCGCTGGCGGCCAGTGCGTGCAGGACGGTGGTCTTGAGCCAGTCCAGCTTTTGGGCGTGTCCCTGATCGAGCGGCGACTCGGGAGACCGCGGCAGCACCAGTTCGCCGACCGTCCCCCCGACGCTGGCGACGAACGCACCAGCCGTACCGGCGTAGTGGCCGACCGCCGCGATCACGTCGTTCGGCGCATCCATATCCAGATTGCTCATATCGAAATTCCTGTTCCGAAGATGTGCGGGGTGTGGCGTCAGGAATTCCGACCGAATTCGGTTTCTTCCATGACCCGATAGGACGCTTCGGTGGGCAGATCGAACGAATCGATGGTGTACGGACGAGTGCCGTTGTGCTCCATCTCGGCACGCAGTCCAACTCGCGACTTCAGATGCGCCAGGCGGGCCAGGCGAACGATCTCGGCCGCCAGCCAGGTATCGCCGTTATCGCGGGCGTCATCGGTGATGTGCAGGCCGACGACCTCACCGGAACGATCGCAGGCCACACCCACGGAGTGGTCCGGGTTGAACACCTCGTAGAGCATCTTGCGCCAGTCCGGGCCCGCCTCGCGGTCCTCGGCATCGAAGTCGTCCACGTCGGTCGAGTGCATATCTGTCCTAGTCATCCGATTCCTCCAGCCGCGCGGAAAGTACGGTCCACACGGCATCGTCGATGCTCAATACCTGGCGCAACTGCCAGAACCGGGCGCCCAGATACATCTCACCGGTGCCGTCCGGCGCGATATCGAGATGATCGGGTCCTTCCACGGTCGGGTTGAGGGTGACGGTGGTGACCGGCGGACGCTGGTCATCGACATTCAGCACCGTCGCGCCGCCGCCCGGAATGAACTGATGCCGACAGCGCGGACTTGTCGCGATCGCGAGATCGCCGCTGTTGGTGCTGATGGTGACCTCCGGATTGAGCAACAGCTGTGTCGCCCAGGCCCGCGCCGCGGTTTCGGGACGGTCGGCGTTGATCGCGATGGCGTGGGTGATCGCGAGATCGACGACGAGCACCGAATCCGAAGTGGTGACACCGACGATCACCAAACGTTTGGGCGTACCGGACGGATACGGCAGATCATCGGCGGCCAGCGTGATCACATCCGATCCGACGCCGACCCCGGTCGCCGGATGCGCGCCGACGCTGCCGGTGGCGACGTCGATGGTGTAGGCGGCAATGGGATTGGGGACGCGTCCACCGACTCCGGCCAAGCGCACCAGGCCCTCATCGTGCAGCCACCGAATGGTGGCCGCGATGGTGACCTCGCCGGTCTCGGTCATACCTTCTGCTCCGATTCGGCCCCGGCCGAATCCGCCGAATCCGAATCCGCCGAATCCGGCCAGGAGTCGGTGTCCATGATGTTCTCGTACTGACGTGCCGCGTCCGCGGTGCTCTCCCGAATGGCGGCCATGATCTCGGTGACCAGATCCGGGCTCTCGAACCGGTCGACGGTCCCCGGGGCAAGGTAGAGGCCGGTCAGCTTGCCCATCGCGTCGACCTCGGGCACGACCGCGCCGCTCGGCGAGGGCCGCCGTGCGCGGATGCCGTCGATCCGCTCGCGCAGATCGGCGATCCGGTGCCTGAGGTTGCGGGCGGCGTCGAGGGCCGCCTGCACGTCGGGGTGGATATCACTCATGCGGTGCCTCCGGAATTGGTCGGTGCCTGGTGTTGGGACGGCGTCGGCGATGTGACGGTCGGGGCGATCGTCGGCCGCTCACCGATCACGGCCTCGGTGTGGGGTGTGTCGTCGACGTACATCAGGCGATCGGGATGCCAGGCCACCACACGGCTGCGGTCACTGCCGCCACCCGCGCCACCGCCCGCTCCCGGCGACATCGGCATATACGGCATGTATGGCGAGCCACCGGCCGCGGTCCCGGCGCGCGCACCGGCCGACGAGGTCTGCAGCGGTTCGATCACCGATGTCCTCGGCAGTGGGCTGGCCGCCGTGCCCGACGTCGCGACCACCGGCATCGATCCCACCCGAACCGTCGGGCTCGCGGCGGACCCGACTGCGCTGATCGGTACACCGGCACCACCTCCGCCACCGCCACCGAAGCCGCCGGCCCCACCCGGATAGCCGTAATCGCCACCGAGGTCTTCGAGCATCCCCGGGTCGATCTCCAGGTCGTCTCCGGAGTCGGATTTCGCCGAGGACAGACCGGTGGCGCCCGAGGCCAACGCGCTCATCAACGCGGGCAGCATCTGCATCATCGCGCTGGAGTCGCCGCTGTTGCCGGAGCCGGAACCGGAGCCGGAATCCGAACCCGAGCCGGAATCGTCGCCGGAGCCGGAGCCCGAACCGGTCTTCGAGTTGACGGCGGCGGTGTAGCCGGTGATCGCCTCGAGTGAGCGCGCGTTCTGTTCCTGAAACTTGGCCAGCGCCTTGGTTATCGCGAGTTCGTTCTTGGACCGCATCGCCTGGATGAGCTCCTTGCGCGCGGCGATGATCTCCTCCGGCGTGGGATGTTTGGCCTTCACCTCTTGGAATGCGTTGTGGTAGGTGTCGATGCCGTCGGCCAAGTTCCCGAAGCCGGTGCCGAGCTGATCGAGCCAGCCGCGATGCTGGCCGAGTTTGTCGGCCGCCGCGCTGCCGACCGGTGTCCAGCTCTGCATCGTCATCCCGGCCTGATCGAGACCGGCGGCAGCCTGGATATGGGAATCGGCGAGAAATTTGCGGACCGAATTCGCGAATCCGGCGGCCGGGCCCGGCCCCGGCCCGGTGCGCAGCTGATACGCGAAGTCCAACGGATCGACCGAACCACCCGGCGTGGGCAACGAGAAATTCGGCAGCTGTCGCGGGCCGAACAGTTGCATATCAGGCACCGGATTGTTGGCCAGCTCCGCACCCGAACCGTTGATCGCGCGCGCGCCTTCGTCATCGGCCTTGCTGTAATCGACTGCCGCGGAGCCGATGTGGTGCGCGGTCCGCTGTATCTCATTCAGCAGGCCGAGCGTTCCATTGATCAGATTCGCCGCGTCCGCGTTGAGCTGGGGTACCCGCTGCGCGGAGATCGGATCGGTGCCCGCGGGCACCACCCAGCCCTTCGGCAGCGCCGCCCCGGTGCCGCGCGCCAACTCGGCGAGCGCCCCTGCCGCACGGACGAGCTCACCCAAATCGACATTCAGCACCACGACTGCCTCCTCTCAACCACCGCACCCCGATCACGCGGGCGCCGCGACCACCGCCGCCGCCGTGGCGGACGGATCCGTGGCGTGGATCTCGGGCGCCGCGTTCTTGTCGCCCGATTCGGCCATTTCGGTGCCCTTCGGACGCGCGAATCCGGAGAATTTTCCGAAACTACCTGCGCTGTCGGACATTTCGGTTTCGGTCGTGACCGGTACCAATGCTCCGTTGACGATGGCTTCCAGCGTTTCGCCCTCTCCGGGACCGAAGACGACCAGGAGCGCGGTCCGACCCTCCCAGATGCCGACGTCGCCGGTCTTCAGCTCCATAGGATTGACCCTGGCTCCGATGTCCTTCTTATCGGCCCACTTCGACGTCGTCTTCGCGTACGCGGCCTGCGCATCGGTGCCGCTGGCATTATCGAATGCGGCATCGAGGCCCTGGGCGACGTTCGCGGGCACCTTCCGGGTGCGTCCGTCGGGGAGCGTGTAGACGACGGTTCCATCGGCATCTGTCGCACGAGCGGGCGCGCCGACCGGCTGGGTCGAGGACGCCTGCTGCGGCGGTGCGGTATTCGCCGGAGCCGCCGGTGCGGCGGCGGCGGCGTTCGCGGGCTGGGCCGCCGCGGTTTGGGCGGCGACCCCCGGCATGACCCCGCCGGGGTACTGCTCGTAGCGGTTCGGGTCGATATCTTCGCGCCGGTTGTTCAGATCTTCGTCGGCCGCATTCCGCTGCATGGCCTGCGACATCATCAGCGGCAGCATCTGATCCGCCAAATTGCTGCCCATGTTGGCGCCCGCCGAACCCGTATCCACGTTCGGGACGCTCGGTGTATTCGACGATCCTGCTCCGGTGCCGGCATTCGTCAGCCTGTCGAGGGTACTCTGCAACCTGTCGTTGGCGCCGCTGGTGCCGGAATTGGAATCGGATCCGCCGAGTCCGTTGTCCTTATTACCGAGACCGGTGCCGTCGCCCGGATCGATGGGTGGCGGAGTGTAGTTGTTATTTTGGCCGGGGTCGTTGTTGTTGTATCTGTTCGGATCGATATCGCTCGGATCCGGTGAGGGCTGCTCCCCGTTCCCCTTCTTCGCGGCTTCGTAAAGATCCTTGTACTTCTTGAGCTCGGCGGTGAGAGTCTTTACCTGCTCGGCCAGGTCGTCGATCTCCTTGCCCTTCCCCTGCTGGTCCTCCGAAGCCTTGTTCATCGCTTTCTGGGCTTTCAACAATAACTCATCGGAGTATTTCAGGATGTGCTCGTCTTCGGTCATATCGTCCGGGGGAGGAGTCCCGGCCTGGTCACCGAAATCGCGGATCACGTCACCCTGCACACCCTGCCCCTCTTCGCGCAGCTTGTCGGAATCCGCGACCTTCTTGTTCTTCTGCACATCGAGCTTCTGCAAGTCATCGAAGGTCTTGCTGAGATGGTTCCTGACTTTCAAATAGTTGTCGAACAGCTTCGACGCCCCGGCGCCGCCCGGGGTGACGACCTGCGGTACCGCCCCCACCTCGGGTGGCGGTTTCGTGGCTCCCTTACCGTAAGCCTGCCATTTCATCCTCATAATCCCCTTGAGACCATCTTTGGTATCGAGATCCAAATAATTCTCGATTACCGGGGAAATGAACAGCCGCTCCTTCGGCCAATTGTCGGCCCACTGGTTCGGGATGATCAACGGTGGCATTTCACTCATGCGGGCGCCTAGGTAGCCATCGACTCTGGCGTCTTGGTCGACTTCGACGAATCTTGCGTAGTCGACTCAGACGAATCCACGTACCTCATAGTCGATGGATCAGATCCGCGATATTCCTGGCCCGCTGGGCGCGTGGGGAGGACCTTAGGAATTTTCTGCTTCTCGTGGTTGCTACTGCCCGTGAAGCCGCTCATGATCGCCGCGCCTATGCCGCCGGTGATCGCGGTAAACAAAGGGCGTACGGCAGGACCGGCAATCATCGAGCGCACAGCGTTACCGGCAAGCCCGACGCCGGCGAACCCGAGAGCACCGTCGAAAGCGGCGGCCTTGAACGCTTCGCCCCAGCTGCCGGTGTCGACCCCGGTCCAGATGCCGCCCACCAACGCGGCACCGATTGCACCACCGATCATCGTCCCGGCACCGGGGACAACCGAGCCGATGGCTGCGCCCACGAAACCGCCGACACCGACGGCTAGGTTCTTGCCGAGCTCGCTCCATGAGAAGCCCCATCCCATGAGATCACCTACCTGACGCTAGGGCGAGCGACGACCGGCCGACTCGACTGCCGCTCGGATCGACGCCGATGGTCGATCCGCACGGTGAGATTTGTTTCCGACCAGCCCATTGTCGATGATTCCCAGCAATGGGAACTGCGCTGCGAGCCGCACCGGTCAGGATTATCTACGGAAGACATACGTTGACGTGCGCGAATCGCCGTCGCCAGCAAGATGTCCCACGACCGGTGCGCGATGTAGGGAGGACACACCGGATGACCTGCCACCACCTGCGGTTCGAGCGCACCACGGCGCATATCGCCGGAGTGCGCCGCATGCCGGATGGTGCGTCGTGACGAGTCCGGTCGAGGTACAAGTCGATGACGGCGTCGGTGCTGGTGAGGCGCAAGGGGATTCGTCCGCCCCGGTGACGCCGTGGTCGGGTAAGGAGCCGCGGCGACGGGGTAACGGTTCGCGGGCGCCCGGTACACCGGGGCAGAACGGCTCCGGGCAGCCGAGTCCGCCAGGCCAGAACGGCTCCGGGCAGAATGGGTCTACACCAGGTGCGAATCCTGGTGGTGGGTCATCGAATTCGGGTACCGGCCAAGGCGGGACCGCGCCGGGTGCGCCTGGTGCGACACCTCCTGCGGCGGCGGTCCCACAGGGTCAGGTCCTGCCCGCGCCGAACGCCCCGACCGGGCGGTCGGCGCCTGCGCCGGCGGCGGCGCCGCCCGAGCATGGTTCGGGGTTGGATACCGATGCGTTGGCCTCGGCGATTCCGGCCGGGGCGATGGCGTTGGGAATGCTGCCGATGATGATCGCCTCGGCGTTGTCCGGACTCGGTGGCGGTGGTGGCAGCGGGAAGGGGTCGGGCTCGAGCACCGGCAACAATGACACCGGCACCTCGAGCGGGTTGTCACCCGAGGCCGAGGAAGCGCTCAAAACGCTGGACCTTTTGGCGGCGGTCTACGGTGACGGTGAGACCACCGACCCGCAAGTCAAAGAGCTGCGTAAAGAGTTGGGTGTCAACGGATCCGGATCCGGCGCCACCGCGGGATCGATCAAGGCCAGACAGTTGTGGCAGGCCAACGCCGCGACCGCGTTCAACAACCTCGACAACCAACTCGCCACCTACGTCATCGGTTTGGCCGGTAACCACAAAGTCGATAAGAAAGCCGTCGCCGCGCTCATCCGCGAGGTCAACGTCGCCCTCGCCGAACTCGGCCCCCAGGCCTACACCAAGGCCGGACAAGAAAAAGTCCACCAAATCCTCACCATCGCACTGCAAAAAGCCGCCAGCATCGTCAACGGCACCAACACCAACGCCAAAGACACCGCCAACGCCATCAACCGCCTCACCGGCCAATACCTCTACAACCTCAACGGACAGCAATACCCCGGCGGCACCGGAACAACCGGGGCGAGCGGGGCCGCACAGGCCGCGGTCGCCGCCGCGCTCACCAAACTCGGCCTGCCGTACCTGTGGGGCGGGACAGGTCCCAACGCCTACGACTGCTCGGGACTCATGCAATACGCGGCTGCCAAGGCGGGTGTGAAGATTCCGCGCGTCGCCGCGGATCAGTATCGAGACCTGCCGAAGGTCAATCCGGCCGATATTCGTCCCGGCGATCTGATCTTCCCGGACAGTCGGTTCAACAATGGCGATCCGCAGCACGTCATGATGTACATCGGCAACGGCCAATGTGTGGAAGCGCCGCGCACCGGTTTGAATATCCGGGTGACGTCCCTGCCGAAGAGCTACCACGCGACCCGATACGCCTAGGCTGCTCAGTAACCGACGTAGGACCCACCTTCGTGCAGGTTCGCCACGCCGGGAACATTGCTGACCGAACCGTAACGGTGGATGGCGTATCGCACACCGGCGACGATGTTGTCGACCGGATTCCAGATATCGCGATGCCCCGGAACGGAGTACGCGTTGAAGGTCGGGTCGATCGTCTGCATCAGACCCTTCGACGGAATTCCCTTGGCGGCGTTGCTATCCCAGAGATTGATCGCGTTCGGATTGCCGCCGGACTCGTGCTGGATGATGGTCGCGATGTCAGCGGCGCTGATATGCCTTGTGTCGTAACCATTTTCGCGAAGCACGCGCAGAGCCTCGTTGATCCACTGTCCCTGCTGACCAGACGGCCGAGTGCGCGGTGGACCCCCGCGCCCGACGCGGGCATCCGGGTGGCTGTTGCGCCGCGGCGCCGTCGGCCGGGCGGGCCGCGAGTTCTGCAGATATCGAGCGCCGAGGGCGGCGATCCGGTCGGCGGTGAGCGCGGCGGCCATCTGTCCCTGTCCGAGCACGGTTCCGGCGCGCTGCAATGCGTTGGTGAGCGTTGCGATCACCAACTGACGCCCGGCGGCCGAATCCGCGACGGCGCCCAGTGCGGTCAATGCCGTATTGACCTCGGCGATGATCGCGTCGATGGCCGCGCGACCCTGGATGGTGGTCTCGGCCGCGCCGCCGAGAAGTCGGCCCAGTTCGGCGTTCAGTTCCTGATGAGCGTCGCTCTGCCGGGTCCTGTTGTCGTGATCGATCGCGTAGCGCGGGCCCATCTCCCCGTCCATCACCATCGGTCCGGTGGGTCGCCCACCCGCGATCCGGGGCGGTGAATACGGCTGTCCGGTATCAGCGGTGGGATCGCCCTCGCCGTACTGGGCGGCGATCGATGCCAGTGCGCCGAGGGCGGCTGCGGCCGCCGGTGTGCTCGCGGCTACCTGCCAGGCCGTCGCGTCCGGTCGTGCGACCGGATTCGATGTGCTTGCGGAAGTGGATGATTCGGTTACCGGTCCCGCCACCGGAGCGCCGCGGGTCAGCGGTGCCTGCTGGCCCGCGGCGGCTGCGGATGGTGTACCACTCGGTGAAACCCGCGGTGCGCGTTGGCCGTTGCCGCGGGCGCGGTCGGCGGGCTTGCGGCGGGTGGTCGTAGCGGTGTTCGTGGCTCGCTGATCGACGAGCGGGTCGTCCTCGACGCTCGGATCCGGCGGACGCGGCGGTTCGCGCGTCGGCGAGGACATCAGTAACCCACGTAGTCGCGGCCGTTTCGTACCGCCTTGACACCCGGCACATTGCTCACCGATCCGTATCGATTGATGGCGTACCGCACGCCCGCCACGATGTTGTCGACCGGGTCGTAGATGTTTTTGTGCCCCGGCGCGGCCCACCGATCGAAGGTCGGGTCGATGGTCTGCATCAACCCCTTCGAGCGAGTTCCGCGCTTGGCGTTGCTGTCCCAGTTGTTCACGGCCTTCGGATTGCCGTTCGACTCGTACTTGATGATTATGTTGATGTCCCTGGGATCGATCTTGCTGATGTCGTAGCCCATCGCCTGCAGGATCTGCAGCGCCTGCTGGATCCACTGACCCACCGTGCCGCCGACGGTGCTCGCCCCGGTTGTTCCGGTGCCGCCGGGGTATTGCTGTCCGTTGAGGTTGTAGAGGTATTGGCCGGTGAGGCGGTTGATGGCGTTGGCGGTGTCTTTGGCGTTGGTGTTGGTGCCGTTGACGATGCTGGCGGCTTTTTGCAGTGCGATGGTGAGGATTTGGTGGACTTTTTCTTGTCCGGCCTTGGTGTAGGCCTGGGGGCCGAGTTCGGCGAGGGCGACGTTGACCTCGCGGATGAGCGCGGCGACGGCTTTCTTATCGACTTTGTGGTTACCGGCCAAACCGATGACGTAGGTGGCGAGTTGGTTGTCGAGGTTGTTGAACGCGGTCGCGGCGTTGGCCTGCCACAACTGTCTGGCCTTGATCGATCCCGCGGTGGCGCCGGATCCGGATCCGTTGACACCCAACTCTTTACGCAGCTCTTTGACTTGCGGGTCGGTGGTCTCACCGTCACCGTAGACCGCCGCCAAAAGGTCCAGCGTTTTGAGCGCTTCCTCGGCCTCGGGTGACAACCCGCTCGAGGTGCCGGTGTCATTGTTGCCGGTGCTCGAGCCCGACCCCTTCCCGCTGCCACCACCGCCACCGAGTCCGGACAACGCCGAGGCGATCATCATCGGCAGCATTCCCAACGCCATCGCCCCGGCCGGAATCGCCGAGGCCAACGCATCGGTATCCAACCCCGAACCATGCTCGGGCGGCGCCGCCGCCGGCGCAGGCGCCGACCGCCCGGTCGGGGCGTTCGGCGCGGGCAGGACCTGACCCTGTGGGACCGCCGCCGCAGGAGGTGTCGCACCAGGCGCACCCGGCGCGGTCCCGCCTTGGCCGGTACCCGAATTCGATGACCCACCACCAGGATTCGCACCTGGTGTAGACCCATTCTGCCCGGAGCCGTTCTGGCCTGGCGGACTCGGCTGCCCGGAGCCGTTCTGCCCCGGTGTACCGGGCGCCCGCGAACCGTTACCCCGTCGCCGCGGCTCCTTACCCGACCACGGCGTCACCGGGGCGGACGAATCCCCTTGCGCCTCACCAGCACCGACGCCGTCATCGACTTGTACCTCGACCGGACTCGTCACGACGCACCATCCGGCATGCGGCGCACTCCGGCGATATGCGCCGTGGTGCGCTCGAACCGCAGGTGGTGGCAGGTCATCCGGTGTGTCCTCCCTACATCGCGCACCGGTCGTGGGACATCTTGCTGGCGACGGCGATTCGCGCACGTCAACGTATGTCTTCCGTAGATAATCCTGACCGGTGCGGCTCGCAGCGCAGTTCCCATTGCTGGGAATCATCGACAATGGGCTGGTCGGAAACAAATCTCACCGTGCGGATCGACCATCGGCGTCGATCCGAGCGGCAGTCGAGTCGGCCGGTCGTCGCTCGCCCTAGCGTCAGGTAGGTGATCTCATGGGATGGGGCTTCTCATGGAGCGAGCTCGGCAAGAACCTAGCCGTCGGTGTCGGCGGTTTCGTGGGCGCAGCCATCGGCTCGGTTGTCCCCGGTGCCGGGACGATGATCGGTGGTGCAATCGGTGCCGCGTTGGTGGGCGGCATCTGGACCGGGGTCGACACCGGCAGCTGGGGCGAAGCGTTCAAGGCCGCCGCTTTCGACGGTGCTCTCGGGTTCGCCGGCGTCGGGCTTGCCGGTAACGCTGTGCGCTCGATGATTGCCGGTCCTGCCGTACGCCCTTTGTTTACCGCGATCACCGGCGGCATAGGCGCGGCGATCATGAGCGGCTTCACGGGCAGTAGCAACCACGAGAAGCAGAAAATTCCTAAGGTCCTCCCCACGCGCCCAGCGGGCCAGGAATATCGCGGATCTGATCCATCGACTATGAGGTACGTGGATTCGTCTGAGTCGACTACGCAAGATTCGTCGAAGTCGACCAAGACGCCAGAGTCGATGGCTACCTAGGCGCCCGCATGAGTGAAATGCCACCGTTGATCATCCCGAACCAGTGGGCCGACAATTGGCCGAAGGAGCGGCTGTTCATTTCCCCGGTAATCGAGAATTATTTGGATCTCGATACCAAAGATGGTCTCAAGGGGATTATGAGGATGAAATGGCAGGCTTACGGTAAGGGAGCCACGAAACCGCCACCCGAGGTGGGGGCGGTACCGCAGGTCGTCACCCCGGGCGGCGCCGGGGCGTCGAAGCTGTTCGACAACTATTTGAAAGTCAGGAACCATCTCAGCAAGACCTTCGATGACTTGCAGAAGCTCGATGTGCAGAAGAACAAGAAGGTCGCGGATTCCGACAAGCTGCGCGAAGAGGGGCAGGGTGTGCAGGGTGACGTGATCCGCGATTTCGGTGACCAGGCCGGGACTCCTCCCCCGGACGATATGACCGAAGACGAGCACATCCTGAAATACTCCGATGAGTTATTGTTGAAAGCCCAGAAAGCGATGAACAAGGCTTCGGAGGACCAGCAGGGGAAGGGCAAGGAGATCGACGACCTGGCCGAGCAGGTAAAGACTCTCACCGCCGAGCTCAAGAAGTACAAGGATCTTTACGAAGCCGCGAAGAAGGGGAACGGGGAGCAGCCCTCACCGGATCCGAGCGATATCGATCCGAACAGATACAACAACAACGACCCCGGCCAAAATAACAACTACACTCCGCCACCCATCGATCCGGGCGACGGCACCGGTCTCGGTAATAAGGACAACGGACTCGGCGGATCCGATTCCAATTCCGGCACCAGCGGCGCCAACGACAGGTTGCAGAGTACCCTCGACAGGCTGACGAATGCCGGCACCGGAGCAGGATCGTCGAATACACCGAGCGTCCCGAACGTGGATACGGGTTCGGCGGGCGCCAACATGGGCAGCAATTTGGCGGATCAGATGCTGCCGCTGATGATGTCGCAGGCCATGCAGCGGAATGCGGCCGACGAAGATCTGAACAACCGGCGCGAAGATATCGACCCGAACCGCTACGAGCAGTACCCCGGCGGGGTCATGCCGGGGGTCGCCGCCCAAACCGCGGCGGCCCAGCCCGCGAACGCCGCCGCCGCCGCACCGGCGGCTCCGGCGAATACCGCACCGCCGCAGCAGGCGTCCTCGACCCAGCCGGTCGGCGCGCCCGCTCGTGCGACAGATGCCGATGGAACCGTCGTCTACACGCTCCCCGACGGACGCACCCGGAAGGTGCCCGCGAACGTCGCCCAGGGCCTCGATGCCGCATTCGATAATGCCAGCGGCACCGATGCGCAGGCCGCGTACGCGAAGACGACGTCGAAGTGGGCCGATAAGAAGGACATCGGAGCCAGGGTCAATCCTATGGAGCTGAAGACCGGCGACGTCGGCATCTGGGAGGGTCGGACCGCGCTCCTGGTCGTCTTCGGTCCCGGAGAGGGCGAAACGCTGGAAGCCATCGTCAACGGAGCATTGGTACCGGTCACGACCGAAACCGAAATGTCCGACAGCGCAGGTAGTTTCGGAAAATTCTCCGGATTCGCGCGTCCGAAGGGCACCGAAATGGCCGAATCGGGCGACAAGAACGCGGCGCCCGAGATCCACGCCACGGATCCGTCCGCCACGGCGGCGGCGGTGGTCGCGGCGCCCGCGTGATCGGGGTGCGGTGGTTGAGAGGAGGCAGTCGTGGTGCTGAATGTCGATTTGGGTGAGCTCGTCCGTGCGGCAGGGGCGCTCGCCGAGTTGGCGCGCGGCACCGGGGCGGCGCTGCCGAAGGGCTGGGTGGTGCCCGCGGGCACCGATCCGATCTCCGCGCAGCGGGTACCCCAGCTCAACGCGGACGCGGCGAATCTGATCAATGGAACGCTCGGCCTGCTGAATGAGATACAGCGGACCGCGCACCACATCGGCTCCGCGGCAGTCGATTACAGCAAGGCCGATGACGAAGGCGCGCGCGCGATCAACGGTTCGGGTGCGGAGCTGGCCAACAATCCGGTGCCTGATATGCAACTGTTCGGCCCGCGACAGCTGCCGAATTTCTCGTTGCCCACGCCGGGTGGTTCGGTCGATCCGTTGGACTTCGCGTATCAGCTGCGCACCGGGCCGGGGCCGGGCCCGGCCGCCGGATTCGCGAATTCGGTCCGCAAATTTCTCGCCGATTCCCATATCCAGGCTGCCGCCGGTCTCGATCAGGCCGGGATGACGATGCAGAGCTGGACACCGGTCGGCAGCGCGGCGGCCGACAAACTCGGCCAGCATCGCGGCTGGCTCGATCAGCTCGGCACCGGCTTCGGGAACTTGGCCGACGGCATCGACACCTACCACAACGCATTCCAAGAGGTGAAGGCCAAACATCCCACGCCGGAGGAGATCATCGCCGCGCGCAAGGAGCTCATCCAGGCGATGCGGTCCAAGAACGAACTCGCGATAACCAAGGCGCTGGCCAAGTTTCAGGAACAGAACGCGCGCTCACTCGAGGCGATCACCGGCTACACCGCCGCCGTCAACTCGAAGACCGGTTCGGGCTCCGGCTCCGGCGACGATTCCGGCTCGGGTTCGGATTCCGGCTCCGGTTCCGGCTCCGGCAACAGCGGCGACTCCAGCGCGATGATGCAGATGCTGCCCGCGTTGATGAGCGCGTTGGCCTCGGGCGCCACCGGTCTGTCCTCGGCGAAATCCGACTCCGGAGACGACCTGGAGATCGACCCGGGGATGCTCGAAGACCTCGGTGGCGATTACGGCTATCCGGGTGGGGCCGGCGGCTTCGGTGGCGGTGGCGGAGGTGGTGCCGGTGTACCGATCAGCGCAGTCGGGTCCGCCGCGAGCCCGACGGTTCGGGTGGGATCGATGCCGGTGGTCGCGACGTCGGGCACGGCGGCCAGCCCACTGCCGAGGACATCGGTGATCGAACCGCTGCAGACCTCGTCGGCCGGTGCGCGCGCCGGGACCGCGGCCGGTGGCTCGCCATACATGCCGTATATGCCGATGTCGCCGGGAGCGGGCGGTGGCGCGGGTGGCGGCAGTGACCGCAGCCGTGTGGTGGCCTGGCATCCCGATCGCCTGATGTACGTCGACGACACACCCCACACCGAGGCCGTGATCGGTGAGCGGCCGACGATCGCCCCGACCGTCACATCGCCGACGCCGTCCCAACACCAGGCACCGACCAATTCCGGAGGCACCGCATGAGTGATATCCACCCCGACGTGCAGGCGGCCCTCGACGCCGCCCGCAACCTCAGGCACCGGATCGCCGATCTGCGCGAGCGGATCGACGGCATCCGCGCACGGCGGCCCTCGCCGAGCGGCGCGGTCGTGCCCGAGGTCGACGCGATGGGCAAGCTGACCGGCCTCTACCTTGCCCCGGGGACCGTCGACCGGTTCGAGAGCCCGGATCTGGTCACCGAGATCATGGCCGCCATTCGGGAGAGCACCGCGGACGCGGCACGTCAGTACGAGAACATCATGGACACCGACTCCTGGCCGGATTCGGCGGATTCGGATTCGGCGGATTCGGCCGGGGCCGAATCGGAGCAGAAGGTATGACCGAGACCGGCGAGGTCACCATCGCGGCCACCATTCGGTGGCTGCACGATGAGGGCCTGGTGCGCTTGGCCGGAGTCGGTGGACGCGTCCCCAATCCCATTGCCGCCTACACCATCGACGTCGCCACCGGCAGCGTCGGCGCGCATCCGGCGACCGGGGTCGGCGTCGGATCGGATGTGATCACGCTGGCCGCCGATGATCTGCCGTATCCGTCCGGTACGCCCAAACGTTTGGTGATCGTCGGTGTCACCACTTCGGATTCGGTGCTCGTCGTCGATCTCGCGATCACCCACGCCATCGCGATCAACGCCGACCGTCCCGAAACCGCGGCGCGGGCCTGGGCGACACAGCTGTTGCTCAATCCGGAGGTCACCATCAGCACCAACAGCGGCGATCTCGCGATCGCGACAAGTCCGCGCTGTCGGCATCAGTTCATTCCGGGCGGCGGCGCGACGGTGCTGAATGTCGATGACCAGCGTCCGCCGGTCACCACCGTCACCCTCAACCCGACCGTGGAAGGACCCGATCATCTCGATATCGCGCCGGACGGCACCGGTGAGATGTATCTGGGCGCCCGGTTCTGGCAGTTGCGCCAGGTATTGAGCATCGACGATGCCGTGTGGACCGTACTTTCCGCGCGGCTGGAGGAATCGGATGACTAGGACAGATATGCACTCGACCGACGTGGACGACTTCGATGCCGAGGACCGCGAGGCGGGCCCGGACTGGCGCAAGATGCTCTACGAGGTGTTCAACCCGGACCACTCCGTGGGTGTGGCCTGCGATCGTTCCGGTGAGGTCGTCGGCCTGCACATCACCGATGACGCCCGCGATAACGGCGATACCTGGCTGGCGGCCGAGATCGTTCGCCTGGCCCGCCTGGCGCATCTGAAGTCGCGAGTTGGACTGCGTGCCGAGATGGAGCACAACGGCACTCGTCCGTACACCATCGATTCGTTCGATCTGCCCACCGAAGCGTCCTATCGGGTCATGGAAGAAACCGAATTCGGTCGGAATTCCTGACGCCACACCCCGCACATCTTCGGAACAGGAATTTCGATATGAGCAATCTGGATATGGATGCGCCGAACGACGTGATCGCGGCGGTCGGCCACTACGCCGGTACGGCTGGTGCGTTCGTCGCCAGCGTCGGGGGGACGGTCGGCGAACTGGTGCTGCCGCGGTCTCCCGAGTCGCCGCTCGATCAGGGACACGCCCAAAAGCTGGACTGGCTCAAGACCACCGTCCTGCACGCACTGGCCGCCAGCGGTCGTAAGGCCGAGTCGACCCTGGTCGATGCCAAGGAGATCGTCGACGCGATCAGCGGCGGCGATATCGCCGGTGCGCTGCAGATCGACCGATCCGCAGAATCGATCTGACCGCCGGATGCACCCGGAGCGCGAAAGTCCCTACTGGGAAGACATTGTCGGTAAGAACTGGCCGGTGATCTCACCAGGCGACTGGAACGCACTGGAGACGACGGCACGCGACGGGGCTGACGCCCTCGACCTCGACAGCCTCGACCGAGCGCGGCGCGGCTTCGAGGACACCGTGCGGGCGAGTGTCGGTCTGCAGTCCATCAAGGACCAGATGCGGGCCCAGCAATGGCATCCACGGGCTTTCGCCGACGCGCTGAACGCCGCGGCCGACACCTTCCGGGAATTCGCCGATGTGGTCCGCCGGACCAGGGACCATATTCTCAACATCGTCGAGCGGGCCACTCGCCAGATCGAGGCCGTGTCCAAGGCCGGCAACGACGACGGTCAGGACGGCGCTGACCAGGAGGATGCCGAGGAGCGCCAGGTGCGGATTCAGCGGCGAATCGACCACTTCGTCGCCGAGGCGAAGGCTGAGGTCGAGGATGTCGTGCGCAGCGCGCTGCAGAACATAAGCCCGACCGGTCTGCCCTGGCTGCAACGGATCGCCGATGAGCTGGGGCAGCCGGGTCCGTGGGAGGCCGGACCTTCCGGTGATCAAGGCGCGCCGGGCCGCAGGCACCGACCCGATGGCCATCATCCGGGCGCGCAGCACCATCCGGGCGAGCACTATCCGGGCGAGCACCGTCCCGACGCGCGGCATCCGGGAGTTCATCGTCCCGATGCGCCGCTGCCGGGTCTGCCCCCACCACTGGATCCGGATCCGCATCTGGGCCCCATGTTGCCGGAGCCGACCGGTCCGGCTCCGGTCGGAACCGAACCGGAGCATGTGCGCGATCCTCGGCCGACGCCGGGGCCGACCGTCGTGGCACCGACCGCCACAGTGCACGGACCGGCTCCTGCTTCGTCCACCGACGGCGTTGCCCCCGTGAACTATTCGCCCACCGCCACGTCGGGTGCGGGGCACGAGGCGTCGACGGCGGGGGGTTCGCCCCGCATGTCCACCGGCCACGCGTCGACCGATCCGGCCGATGGCGGTGCGACGAGCGACGCGAGTGCGCATGTGTCGAGCGCACGCGGGGCGGGTGGTTCGTCCGACACCGCGTCGCCATCGGCGCAAACCATTGCGGCCGACGCGGTCTCGGACGGTCAGTCACCGTTCGCGCCCCCGATGTTCATGGGTGGTGCTGCCGCGGCCCCGGCACCGACCGCCGCGGCGGCGGGTCCGATCTCGTCGGCATCCGCGCCCACCGGCTCGGCGGTGTCCGCACCCTCGTCGCAGACTCGCCAGCCCGTCTCGATGTCCGATGGGCGCGGTGCCGTGCCGGATTCGCGGACTCCGGTCACAGATTCGAGGTCGGCGGCGGCCGGTCCGCCGAAAGTCGTTGCGGCATCGGGCAATTCGGGTGGCACCTCGCCCACACCGCCCAAACTGCCAGTGCCGCAGCGAAATACCGAATCCGAAACGGCCCGGCCGAATACCGGTCGTGGCGATACCGGTGGCAGCGATGAGCTGATCCGCGATGCGGTCGGGGCGGCGATGTTATCGGCGGCCGCACCGGCTTTCGTGCTCGGCGAACGCGTCGATGGCGACCTGGTACTGGCACGCACCATTCTCGGCGGAGTGTTGGCGGCCGTCGGTCCGTCGACGGTGGCGTTGTCGTGGGCGGTATCGATTCTGCGCCACACCGGCGGGGTGAGCGCCTTCGTGACATCGAATGAGGGGCGCGGCTGGATTCCCGCCGGGCTCTTCCTGCCGCGCGAGATATCGACACCGTGGCAGTGGTCCGAATCCGAGGGCGCCGCATGGGAAGGCATCGCGGACCCGGCGCGGGTGTTGGTCGAATTCGGCTTGGCGTGGGGTCGCAAATCCGGTGCCCGGCTGTCGGCGCTGGCCTCCTCGCAACCGATCGACCCCGAGTTGGGTAGACAGTTGGGGGATGTGCCGATGGCGGGTGAGGTGGCGGCCTCGACCGCGATGGATCTCGGATCGCCGGGCGCGGGTCTGGTGGATCGGTTGGGTCTGGTGGCCGCGCCGCAGATGCTGGAGCGCGTCTCCGGGGTGCCCGTTGCGCAGATCTTCGGCCGCTGCAGCGAGCTGGCGTCGGATGCGCATGTGCGACTCGGGAAGTCGCAGGTGGGTGCGGCGGCATCGCTGGGCGCGCCGCAGCTGCGCGAGCGGATTCTGGTCGCGATCCGGCGTGGTACGGCGGTGGTGCAGCAGTGGTGGGACGAGCTGCGCGACGTCGATGATCTGCTCGCGGCGTCCATGCTGACGCTGCGTGCCGATGTTTCGCGAGTGGCGCTGGGGGAGTTGCGATCCGAACACTCCGACGGTCGCTCCGACGCGGCCACACTGCGATCGATGGTCTTCGAACGGCGCTGCAATGAACTGGTGTTGTTGCTCGCCGAGGAGTCGAGCCGCCAGCGCCTGCGCGATGCGATGTACGCGCACGGTCAACTGGTGGACCATCCGCTCTTCGCGCAAACCCCTCCCCCCGCGGGGGAACGGCGACGCTCTGCCATCTCCGCAGGACCGACGCAGTAGGAAGGAGATCCGCATGGACCGGTGGGAAGAAGATGGTCTGCGCTCGGCCAACCATGGACTGCGCAATCAGGTGGACCATATCCTCGACACCTTCGAACAGCATCAGACCCAGCTGAACGCCGTCCGTCGGCAGTTGGAAACCTTACGCGTGCAAGCGGGTTCACCGGACCAGCTGGTGCAGGTGACGGTGGACGCACGCGGTGTGCTCGCCGAGGTAACGCTGACCGCGGCCGCGCTGCGCCGCACCCCTGAGGACCTCGGGCGATCCATCACCGAAACCGCACAGGCGGCGGCACTGTCGGCGCAACAGCAGAGCGAGGCGCTACTCGCCCCGATCACCGCCGAATTCGATGGCGCGGCAGCGCTATCCGATATCGTCGAGGAAGCGAGCAGTCTGCGCGATATCCGGACGCGCATCGACGCGAGCAATCCGACGGCCGATCGAACCGGTGCCCAGCTCGTGGATACCGAGGCCGAAACCTAGACCGCGCGCAGCATATTCGCCGCGGCCGCAGCCTCGTACGGATCCGGCCGCCACCGGTAGCCGTAGCCACGAATATTCGTGATCAATCCGGGCCGGTCCGATTCGGTGCGCAACGCGGCCATGCGCACTTGCGAATTCCGCGACCCGCCATGCCGCCAGATCCGCTCGAGCAGTCCCCAATGATGGGAAGGATCGACAATGGGGAGGTCGGTGGAGGGAAAGGACTGAGAACGGCATGCCCCAGATGGAGATAGACCCTCAGGTGCTGCGGCAGTTGGCCCTCCAACACGACCAGGTCGCCATCGACACTCGCGCATGGTCGAAGCAGCCGGTCGACTGGCTGGCGGCGTTCCCGTCGACGTATGGCTCGATCGCGGCTCCGGTTCACGAGGCGCTGGTGCGGTATTACGCGGCCCGCGAGCGTGCCGGTAATGCCCTCGCCGCCGAACACGAATACACCGCGAGGTCGCTGCGCGAGTCGGCGGACGCCTACGAGGCCGCAGACCACGAGATGGCCTCGCACCTTCTCCGGGACGGGCAGGACATCAGTCACCTGCAGTCGCCGCCGCCCGGTGGTGGTCCTTCCGGCCCTCCGTCGGGTCCGAGCGGCCCTGGTCCGTTCACACCCCAGCCCGGTGGACCCGGTGGTGGTCCCGGCGGGCCCGGCGGTGGACCCACCTCCGAAACTCCGTCGATCCAAGTGGGTCCCAACGGCACGGCGCCCGATACCGCCGCCGCGGCCGCGCACGGCGGTCCGGCCGGTTCGGTGCTGCCGCCCGGTTCGACCGATGCGACGAGTTCGGCGGTCGGCAGCGGCGCCACCTCGTCTTCGACGACAGCGCCCGTCGGCAGCGGCGTAGTGCCGCCGCCCGGATCGGTGACCCCCGGTCCGTTCGGGCCCGGCCCCGGTGCCGGACCGGTGTACAGCGGGTCGTCGGACGGTCAGTCCGCGCCGCCGCCTGCTGGCCCGACGGCCGATGGGATGCCGATGCCGGTGCCGATGCAGACGCCGTTCGCGGCGGCGGTCGCCGCGAACAAGGAGAAGGAGGCCGAACCCGCCTACGTGGTCGGCGATGCGGTGAACGACGATCTGGTGCTCGCCCGGACCCTGCTGAGCAGTGTCCTGGCGGCCGCCGAATCGGCGATGGGCACCGCATGGGCGGTGGCGGTGATGCGCGGCCCAGCGGGCACGGGTGTGTTCATCACCTCGAACGAGGGCCGTGGGTGGTTGCCCGCCGGGGTCTTCCTGCCGAGGGAGGTGTCCACGCCGTGGCTATGGGATGAGCTGCTCGGCAGTGACGGCGCCGGATCGCCATGGGAAGGCGTCTCCGATCCGGCACGCGTGCTGGTGGAATTCGGGCTGTCCTGGGGACCCAAGGCCAATGCGCGGCTGTCGGCGCTGGTGTCCTCCGGACCGATCGATCCGGGCCTGCGGTCGCAGCTCAGCGATGTCGCGATGGAGGGGCTCGTCGGTCCCGCCTACGACGTCGATCTGCGCGAGTTCAATCCCGGCTCGGCCGACCGGCTCGGCCTGACCGGCTCCGTCACGGCGCTGGAACAGGTTGCGCAGGTGGCGGATTCGCAAGTGCGGGCGCGCTGCGTGGAACTGGCGGTGGATGCCGACGCGCGGGTGGGGCGGTCGGTGCAGACGCCGGTCTCCGCTACCTCGCGTCCGGTGCGGCAACAGATCCTGCGGTTGGTCGAAGCCGGACAGCCGGTCCCGCGCCAACTGTGGGACCAACTGCGCGACGCCGATGATCTGCTCGCCGCCGAAATGCTGTCCCGTCGGGTCGATGTCGGCCGGGTCGGATTGGGTGAACTGCGCCTCGACAGCGAGGTATCGGATCTGCGCGCCATGGTGTTCGAGCGCCGGTGCAACGAATTGGTCTTGCTGCTGGCGGATGAGCCGACCCGGCAGACCCTGCGCGACGCCGTCTACGCGCATGAGCAGATCGTGGAACATCCACAGTTCGTGGAGGTTCCGGCCGCCGTCTCCGCCGCGGAAGTCGACCGGCCCGCTCGCCCGGCGGTCGTCCCTGGCGCGGTCTCGGCTCCGGCCGTCACCGCCGGTCCGCCCAGTGGTGCGGTAGTCGCGCCGCCGGTTGACCTCGCACCGCGCATCACCCCGGAGTAACCGTGACGGATCGGTGAAGAAGGTACAGATTGCGCGGCCAGGCCGTCAGCGCACTCCTGGAGGTTGGAAAGGCGGAGAGGAAAGGATCGTCTGACAAATGCCGGACCGTTTGGACATGAACGCCGACGTGTTGCGTCGGTTGGCCGCCGAACAAGAGGAGGCCGCGGACCGGACCCGGCGTTGGGCCAAACGGCCCGAGGACTGGCTGAGCGGATTTCTGCACAACTACGGTTCGATTGCCGCCCCGGTGCACCGGGCGATGGAGCGCTATTACGACGCCAGGGAGCGCGCGGGCAACACGATGGCCGGGGAACACGAACGCGCGGCACGGAATTTGCGTGCGGCCGCCGCCTCGTACGAAGAGGGGGACCAACGTGGCGCCCGGCAAACCAGCCAGGTGCAATTCGGTCCAGATGTCTCCTCGCCGCCACCGGGCGGCCCTGGTCCGGCGGGGCCTGGTCCCGCGTGGCCCAGCCCGGTAGATCCGGGTCCGGCCGGACCTGCCCCCGATGGGCCCGGCCCGGCAGGTCCGGGGCCGGCGGGGCCCGGCCCGGCAGGGCCCGGACCAGTGGACTCTGGTCCGGCCGCACCGCCGCCGGATGTCCCCACTGAAGACACCCCGCCGGCTGCGGGCGTTCCGTTCATCCCCGCGGTTCCCGGCGTTCCGGCGGTCCCCGTCGTTCCGGCGCCACCGGCGTCGAATGGAAGTGTTGCGCCGCCACCCCCGGCCGCTGCGGCGGGACCTGCCGCTGCCGCCCCGCCTCGGCCGGCTGTGGTTGCGCCGGCAGTAACGGCGGCGCCGTCTCTGAGTAGTCCGCCCAGCCCTGGTGTCGGCCCGTCCGCACCGGTCAGCGCGCCGGCGACGACCACACCGCCCAGCTACAGCGGATCCTCAACCGCCGCCGCGCCGCCGATTCCACACGCAGCCCCCGAACACGCTGCCGACTCCTCACGCGTGGTGAGCGAACCGGTGAACGACGACCTGGGGATCGCGCGCACTCTCCTTGCCGCCGTGCTGGCCGCGACGGAATCGACCGTGGTCGGTGTGTCGTGGGCGGTGGCGGTACTGCGCGGCCCGTCCGGCGCGGGCGTGTTCATCACCACCAACGAGGGCCGTGGGTGGCTCCCGGCGGGACTGTTCCTGCCGAGTCAGGTGTCCACCCCATGGTTGTGGGACGAGATGCTCGACAACGGAACCGGACAGGTGTCCGCCGTCTGGGAGGGGATCGCCGATCCGGCCCGGGTGTTGGTGGAGTTCGGCCGGGTGTGGGGGCCGAGGGCCGGCGCCGCGATCACCGCGTTGGTTTCATCCGGTCCGATCGATCCGCGTCTGCGTGCCCAACTCGGCGACGTCGCGACCGAGGGCCTGATCGCCCCCGTGGGCGATATCGATCTGCGGATGCCCGATGCGGGCACTGTCGATCGGCTGGAGCTGACCGGATCCGGCGCTGACCTCGATCCCGTTGTAGCCCTGCCCGATGCGCAGTTGCGCGACCGCTGTGTGGAGTTGGCCGCTGACGCGCACATGCGCCTGGCCCGCACTGGGCCCGCTCCGGTCGAGGCGGCCGAGATGGCGCGGTTGCGGGACCGGATTCTGGCGATTGTGCAGGCCGGGCAGGAGGTGCCACCGCTGTGGTGGCACGAACTGCGTGACGCCGACGAGTTGCTCGCGGCGAGCCTGCTGACCCGCCGGGTCGACGTCGCCCACGTTGGTGTCGGCGACCTGCGCGTTGCTGACGGTGCCGATGCCCTGCGTGCTCTCGTCTTCCAACGCCGGTGCACCGAATTGGTGCTCCTGCTGGAGGGCGACACCGGCTGGCAGCAGGTGCGCGACGCGGTGTACGCACATGAGCAGGTGGTGGAGCATCCGGTGTTCGCGGCTGCACGCACGGTGGTGAGCGCGCCGGAAAGCGGTCGATATGAACGGCCCGTCGACCTGCGCCGGATCAGCGCGGAACCGAATGAACGTGTCGTATCGTCCGATATCAATCGGCAGGGGTGAGAGGTGCCATGAGCGGCGGGTATTGGCAGTACATCAATGGCAAGTGGGAACACGCCTGGCCAGATAAAAAAGGCTACTACTACATGGAGCAGCCCGATAAAATGGGGCTGTTCTATTACGACGGTAAAGAAAAAAAGCCTATACAATACTATGATCGAAAAGTCGTCGACGCGGATGGAAATCTGCATGACATCAGCAAAGACGATCCAAGGATCAGCACAGATGCCCACGTCACCAAAGAATCTTCCGGAAAGATATCTGATCAAAAGATCACTGGTTTCGATCCGCCGACGCCGAAGCCTGTCGACGAGAACAAGCTTCCTGCTGTCAAGGACCGCCCTGCCGACCACTTGCTGGCCGGGGAGAAGCTGGCTGCACCGGGATCCAAGGATGTCACCGACGGCAATGCGCGCAGTTCGATCACCAACGGTGATTACACGCTGACGCTCGACAAGGACAACAAGCTCATTCTCACCAATAAGACGAATGGCAATGAGCTGTGGGGGTATGCCGGATCCGACGCCGCAGACCTGTTGAAGAACGCGATTTACGACGTCCAGCTCGAGAAAGACGGCAGTGTCAAACTCATCGACCCCAAGACCAAAGAGGTGGTCAAGGTCCTGCGCGAGGCGGGCGACACCCCACATGCGGAGCTGATACTGCTGTACCACCCGCCCGAGGAGACGCTGAAATTGCGCAAAGCGATCGACGAAGGGCAGAAGGCACTGCAGCTGCAGGTGGACTGCTTTGCAAAGGGGCGGGCCGAATTGGCCAAGGATGTCGGGGACTGGCTGCACAATCACGGATTGGCCGACAAGGAGAACACCTCCTCCCTGACCCTGTCCTACAACGAGTCGTATCTCGATTACGACACTCGCACCAAAGTCCACTTCAAAGACCTGGACGAGAAGATTCGGTCGATCGCCAAGGATACCGAGCAGGTCAACAGCGCTGCATTCAAAAAAATAATGACCGATTACGAAGAACTCGATAGACAGCTGCGCGCGGTCGATCCCAAGACGCAAGTCGAGACCGTCCTCATCGACAGGCCGGAAGGCGTTTCGCCGTATACCTGGGCGCATGTACCGTCCGACGACAAGCATCAAACCCGCATTATTCCAGGCGTCGAGACCAGGCTGATCGACACGATCGACAAGACCGTTCAGGCGGTCGACAAAATCGTCGACGACGCGAAACAGAAAATGTCGGAAAACGAAGATGAGGCAGGCAAGGAATCGCCCGAATACAAGAAAGGTAAGGAGGCCGGGTACAAGGCTGGGTACGAGGCCGGGGTGGCCGCCGGACAGAAAAATAACAACAATAATAATAGTAATAACGACAACAACAATAATAACAACAACAGCAATGCCGAAAACAATGCGATTCCCACCGACTGGAGCGGCAGTTTCAAAGACCTGCTGACCGGCGGCGAGAAGGGCGGTGCCAACGATACGGCGGGCACCGCGCAGACCACCACAACAGGCGGATCGGCCAATCCGAATGCCGCGGCCCTGTCCATGATCAGTGCGGCGAAAGATAAAATCTTGGCAACGGCGAAACCGTCTGCCAACAGGACCAGCGGCGGATCCAGCGGCGGTGGATCCAACAGCGGTGCCGCCAACGCGAATCAGGGCAATTCGTTCGCGAGCATGATGCAGCAGATGCAGATGATGAATCTGCTGCAGAGCCTGACCAAGGACAAGAGCAAGGACCACAGTCGGGACTCCGAACACGGTTCCCGCAACCGTGACCGGTACCGGACGGGTGACGAGCGCGCGGCGCAGACCGTGCAGGCGGCGCAGGCCGCGGCCGCCAACCCGCTGTCGATGACGCAGACCGGCGTGGTCTCCGCCACGGCGACGACCCCGCCAGCCATTGTCGGGGGTGGTGCCATGGTCGATATGAGGCTGCCCGACGGTTCCAATCAGAAGGTGACCTCCTCAGTTGCCCAAGCGGTGAACCAGGAATTCAACAATCCGAACGGCAGCAACGGAAAGGCCGCATATCCGGGTAGCCAGTGGACAACGGTCGGCAGCTCGGAGCTGCACACCGGCGACGTCGTGGAGTTCACGAATAATCGGTCCGCGCTGGTGGTCATGCAAGGCCAGGAACCGCACATCATCGTCAACGGAGAGCTCGTCAAGCTCGACACCCACCAGCCGCCGAGTGGTTACGGCGCCTTCGCCGGTTTTCTCCATCCCAGCGGCGCCGACGTGAATGGCACTGGTATCCAGCAGGCGAGCACTCCCGCCGCGCCCGGGGCGGTGACGGCACCGCCGACCGCACCCGCGGCACCGCCCACCGTGGCGGCACCCGCCGCGACCTGATCGCTGCTCGCCGAGCGTAGTGATATGGCCGTCGAATGTGGCGTGGGCGACCACCATTTGACGACGCTCGGCGAAATTCTCCATTCGGCAGAAGGTATTTGGACGCGGCACTAGTAGGCATCGGCCACAGCTGATTCGCCGGGCATTAGGTGCCGGGTAGCGCCACGCGCCGCCGAACCAGGACGCTGCCATTGGCGACGAACACCGAACATGCGGATCCGGCGCCGCTGAAGGTGCGCATTGCGGATCTGGCGGAATAACAGACGCGGATGTATGAACGCACCCGCCGAGACGTGCATCGGCCCGGCCGTCCGGATAACCGGTGGCCGGGCCGATTCGACGACTATGCCTCTACAACAGCCGTATCGGACTCGTCCGTCTCTTCGGTATCGGCGACCTCTTCCGCATTCGCCGCGTTCGGAGTCGTTCCGGGTGGCCGAGTGGTCGAGCGCCGGACATTCGCGCGGGCCGGAACCACAGGTGCGTTCGATGCGGGCGCAGCCGATGCGGGCGCGTTCGGATCCGCCGGTGCGGGGGCCCCGGGGGCCGCGGGCTGTCCCGGGGCTGGTGTCGGGGCGGGACCGCCCGGCACGGGGGCGGCACCGGGCGGTGCGTCCTGCGGTGGTTGTCCGTTCTGGGGCTGCTGCCCGCCCTCGGCGGGTTTGTCTTTGTCCTTGTCCTTATCGTCGTGCTGCTGCAACAACTCTTGGGCAATCGGCGCGGCCGCCATCGCCATCATCGGCAGAATCGATGCGAGCCCCTGCACCATCGAGGCCAATCCGCCAGCGCCGGAGTCGCCCCCGCCGCCACCACCGGAGCCGCCCTTACCGGAACCGGAGTCGCCGGAATCACCGGCGAGATCCGCATTCTTGTCGGCGACGGTGGTGACCTTCTCGTAGACATCCTCCACCGCGGCGGCAATGGCTTTCATGAGTGCCACTTCCTGTGCGGGCTTCAACTTTCCGGACCCGACGGCGGCGAGTTTGATATTCAGGTCCTTGACCGTGGTCTTGATGTCGCGCAGTGTTCGATCGTTCTCGGCCGAGATCACGATCGCGGTCTTCATCACCTTTTTGTCCATGGTCAGCAGCGCGGTCTGCGTGGTCTCGACCTTGGACAGCGCCGCCTCGTACTGCTCGGCGGTCATGCTCTGGCCGAGGCTTTCGTAGATGACCGGCTTCAACAGGTCGTCCACATTGGGCGGCGGCTTGGTCGTGCCACGGCCCATAAGGTCTACCGCGGTTTGTATTTCGGCTTCGGCCATCGAGATGAAAGCCTTCAGACCGGTCGACGCGCCCGGTGGGCGGGTCAGCCGCACGGTCCAGTAGTGACCGGTCTTGGCCTCGGGGTCGGGGCTCGGTTTGGTCTTGCCGGGCGGTGTCGGGTGCGTAGGGGTGCCTGGCGGAGCTGGGTGCGCCGGCTCTGTGGGGTGCGCTGGGTCTGTGGGGTGCGCTGGGTCTGTGGGGTGCGCTGGGTCTGTGGGGTGCGCTGGGTC
>NZ_JBKBET010000013.1:0-50864 GCF_048910785.1 Nocardia nepalensis
GGTGTAGTCTCGGTGTCGCTCGACTCCACTCGACCGCGGCGGCGCATGGGATGCCCGCCCGTTACCTTCTTCGGAGAACCCCGTGACAGCACGCGTGTTCCACACCTCCGATTGGCATTTGGGGCGCCAAATCGGACGTCATCGACGCGACGCAGAGTTCGACGCCGTACTGAATGAGATCGTAGGTGTCGCAGCTGATTTCGCTCCTGACGTGATCGTTCACAGCGGAGACCTATTCGACGGTCATCGACCCAGTTTGGACGACATGCGCCGTGCCGCGCTGGCACTTCGACGGCTTGGCGACATCGCACCCGTGGTAGTCGTCGCGGGCAACCACGACACCCGGCACGTCCTGTCGTTCCTGGAATTCATGATCAGCGACCTGGGCGCCCGTACATGCACGGAATCCAGGGTGCGATTCGCGACCGACGCTCGTCCCGACGGCCTGCTGATCGCCGAGTATCCAGCAGCGGAAGGAGAATTGACGGTTCGGGTGGGTGGGCTGCCGTATCTGCACCCTAACCGGTTCGCCTACGACTTCTCTGACCCAGCGACGGCGACCGCGACCTACGCCGAACGGATGCGGGCCGTGCAGGCCGACGTCTACCGTTGCCTCGCTCACGACCGTGGTCCTCGGGACGTACTGGTGTACGCCGCACACCTGTTCGTTGAGGGTGCCACGCCGTCGCATTCCGAGCGAAAGATCTCCATTGGGCCGGACTTCGCTTCGAGTGCAATGGGGCTGCCGGAGGTCGACTATGGTGCGCTCGGTCATATCCATAAGCCACAACGAATCGACGGGGTCGGCTTCAGCGCGCGCTACGCGGGCAGTCCGCTTCAGATGGACTTCGGTGAGATAAGGGACACCAAGAGCGTGGTTCTCGCTGAGATCGCGCCTGGACGGGAACCTCGAATCGAGCTCGTGCCACTGGAGTCCGGCCGCCGCCTGGTGAGGCTCGCCGGAACGTTGGATCAGATTAGGGCGGATGCGAGCCGAGTCGGCGATGCGTGGGTGAAAGTCAGCGTCCACACTGACAGCCCCGTGCTCGGACTCTCGGAAACCCTCTCCGAGATGCTGCCCAAGGCGACGATCGTGGGGATCGACGAATACTGGCCAGGGGCCGAAAAGCAGATCATGGACAGGACCACGACTGCCGACGACCTCCCCAGTGTCGAAGAGATCCTGCGCGAGTACCTAGCAGACGGTCGCGTGGCAGGGCGAGCGCTGGACCACGTCATGGCCACCCTCGCTGACATTCAATCCGACCCTGACCCCGCCGACGGCACGCGCTGCTGCGAGATGAGCCTGCTGGCTGCCGCGATAGACGGCCATGCCCCAGAGAACATCGACCGCGCTGGCGTGCTGACAACCGGACACACGACAGATTCGGAGGCACTGCGATGAAGCCGGTCACGCTCTCCATGAAAGGGTTCCGCAGCTACCCGGAATCCGCGACCATCGACTTCGCTGGCAAGGGCTTGACCGCGGTACTCGGCGACACCGGAGCCGGGAAGAGCAGCATTCTCGAAGGGGTCACCTTCGCGCTGTTCAACAAGAGTTCGTGGGACGGCCGAGAGACGAAGCCTCTCATCGCCGACAAGGCCAGCGTCGGCAGCGTGGAACTCACCTTCATCCACGGTGGCGTCCGCTGGCGGGTGCACCGCACAATTCATGCCACCAATCCCAATGCCGGGCGACACCACCTGAAGAACCTCGATTCCGGCGAAGAAGTCGATGGCGCTACGGCGGTGACCAAGCGCATCGAAGGCATCCTGCAGCTGGGCTACGACACGTTCCTTCGAGTGGGACTGCTGCCACAAGGAAAGTTCGACCAGCTTCTGACCTCGAAGGCGAGCGAGCGCAAGAGGCACCTCCGTGAGCTGTTCGGCGCGGAATCGCTGGTGAAGGTCCAGGAAACCGCCCGGGACAGGGCGACGGACCTCGCAAAGCTTCTCGCAACAGCGACGGAGAAACGCAAGGGCATGTGGCGGGATCCGGCACAGACCGCAGCGGAATACGGCTCGAAGGCCTCGGTCGCTGAAGCATTGGCAGACCAACTGGACACGACCATCGGCACGATATCCGCACTGCAGGAGACGGTTTCGGCGGCTCATGCGGCAGCAATCGCGGCTCGGACTGCCACCGACAACCTCGCCGAAGGGATTGTGCATGAGGCGATCCCCACCCTGGACAAGCTGGGACCGATCGCCGAGAGAATAGGGCAACAACGGGCATCGCTCGTCGAGAGCGCTGCCGAGATCGACACTCGTGAGCAGAGTGTGGTCGAGCAGATCCGACTGCGTGAACAGGCAGGTGAGGGCCTTAGTTCGTTGGGCAACGCCGCAGGGATCTTGGCGCGCCTCGTTGAGCGCGCTGAAGGCCATCGCCAGGAGCGGCGAAGCCTCGACGACCGCACGACGACCCTGGCCGAGGAGTCCAGCCAAATCGCTGCCGATGAAGCCGAATTGAACGAGCGGAGCGAGAAGACTCAGCCACTCATCGACGCCGCCGACACGGCCGCCGCAGTCGGTGACGACGTCCGCAGCCGCGCCAACGAACTTCGAATGAAAGTCCGCGAGGCGCTCGAGGCGGCCTTCCATGTCGCCGAAACAACCAATGCGCGGCAGGAAGCCAACGACGAACTGGCAAGGGCCAACAAACTGTTCGCAGATCTCACGCAGGAACTCGTGGCCGCCAAGGACGCGGTCACCCTCGCGGAGGCGCGAAAAAGTGCACTGGAACTGCAGAATCGGGCCGCACTGATCGCCGCGGACATCCATCCCGGAGACGATTGCCCGGTCTGCCACCAGCAAGTACCGGATCCCTTCGAAGCGGGCGGGACCGCGACCTCGGACGAGATCCGCAAGGTCCAGACCGCGCTCGGCAAGGCCACGGCGCTGCGGGAGAAGATCAGCGACGACATCGCCGATGCCAAAGCCGCAGTCGCATCCGCTGAACGGACAGTCTCAATCAGTGCGAAGAAGCACCGTGACGCGGAGCTCGAAGCGCAACGATCCGCCGACGCGTCGTGCACGCAGCTCAAAGAGTTCGCCGCCGCAGCCGGTAAAGTCGGTGGATACTTCGACGCAGAATCCTGGGCGACGCTCACTGCCGCTCTGCAACTCGCCGTTCTGCCCAGCGACTCGGCACCGGACAAGACTGCGACAGACCCAATTATCGAGGCGATCGCCACGTGTGAGACGGCTGTCGCAGCCGACGTCAACCTGCAGCGCGACAGAGCGTCACAAGCCACCATCGGCATCGACGCCGACCGCAAGGCGCTAGTCGACCGACAGAAGGCCCATGTTTCGCGTGTCGACGAGGTTCAACAAGCGGAGGCCCGTGAGAACGCGGCGGTCGCCCGGACCGCAGCCGAGATCAACGGCCTGCCCGTCGGTCTCCGCAACATGCTGCCGAGCGAAGTGATCGACATCACTGCTGAATCCGTTCGCGAGGCAACCGCCGCAGTTGCCGCCTCGAACGCTGAAATGGAGAGTCTGGCCGAATCCCTCGAACGGGTACGCCGAGAGGCTGCTCATGTGCTCAACCAGCAGCGCCGACTGGACCAGGAAGCCAACCAGCTTCTGGACAATCCGCTGTCGGACCTGCGCAATGCGCTTGGCAACTGGGCAAGAGCGTTAGGTCGCGCGGTTGACTATCTCGAGGATGGCCACTGCCTAATTCCGGATGCCCCAAAGGGTCTCGGGATAGGTGACGCACGTGAGTTCGTCGCCAGACTGAACGACGCGACGGCTGCGGCCAACTCGAAGCTGACCGGTGCGAGCGCTGCTCACACTCTAGTAGCCAATAACGCCGTCGCCAGTATCAAAGTCGAGGTGGAGAAGCTGCCCGACATACCCGAGGTCGCGGCGACGGTCGACTGGACCGTGTCCCAGGCTGTTCGCCCGCTCATCGTCGCGATGGCGAATGCACGCAAGGATGCCGAACGGTTGCGTGCGGCACAAGGCGAGGCCGCAGCGCAGGTACAGCAGGCAGCCGACCTCGACTTCGCGATCGCCGCCGGCCAGGCTCGCCACGCAGCCCTCGAAGTACTCAAGAGGGAATTGGTTGACGCAAAGTTCCTGGGCCACCTAACCACTCTGAACACCAAGACGCTCCTCGGAATCGCCAGTTCGCTGCTCGGGAAACTGACCGAGGAGCAGTTCGGCTTCGCCCCCAACTGCGACATCGTCAGTCGCGGCAGTCAAGTAGCGCACAGCGCCAATCGACTGTCTGGAGGTGAGAAGTTCCTGGCCTCGTTGGCGTTGGCTCTCGCCCTGGCCGAACTGCATTCGCTCAGCGGGCCCCGACTCGGGTCTCTGTTCCTCGACGAGGGCTTCGCGACGCTGGACACCGAGGCATTGCATTCGGCTCTCGAAGTCTTGCGGACTCAGACCGGTGAGGACCGGATGGTCATGGTGATCAGCCACCTGCACGCAGTCGCGGAAGCCGTCGACGAGGTGCTGTGGGTCGAGCGGCCGACGGGCGGCAGCTCGACGGCACGGTGGCTCACCGTTGATGAGCGTGATGCGCTGATTAACGCCGACCTCGCCAGCGGCCTGCAGTCGCTGACGTAGCGCGCTGATCCCGCGGCGTACGGTCTTGGAGGGTTTCTAATCTGAAGTCGCCGAGGTGGCTCTGTCCGCCATCTGCGACGGCACATGTTCACGAACACCGACGGAGACACCCAACTGGCGGGTTCGATGTTCACGAATGTCGACAGCACCAAGCCTTGATCCGGCCTGCTCGTATAATGCAGCGCCGCAATGGTTTTCGAGCCACTGGCCGTCCTCGGTCCGTTGGGGTGTTGTCGACGTTCGCGAACAGCCGGGTGTGACGGCGCTGGTATATCCGAGGGCCTCACTCACGCTCGCCGCGCGGGGCGGGGAGGGTTACCCATGCGGCTCGGCATAGCCAGGTAGGAGGAGGGGTCGTCCCCGGGATTCACTTGGAGCCGAAAACCTGCTCATGCACGAGCACGCTCAGCTCGTCGAATGTGTCGACCCCGCTGTGGATTTCGTCGGATCCGACCCTTGGCAACTCATGAACGCCATCCTCGGCGATGGTTTTTTCGACGTCGTTGAGTCGGGATGCCTGCGAGGATATCGTCGGTCTGGTTGAACGCGATCACCGCTTCCATGCAAATCGCCGCCGAGGGCACTGACTTCGGAAGATGTCGGCCCGGCCTTGGCGTTAGGCCCACTCGTTGCCGTTGACGCTCAGCTAGGCGTTGTAAGGCTCCCTTGTGTTTCACGAGACAATCTCAGGTCATCGAGCGCAGCGCCGAGTGTCCGAGCGCGGCGAGAAGCTCATGAATGGCTCAAGAGCAATTCGTAGACGGCCCGGCTGCGTCCGGGCCCTTTGTAGTCGGTGATGACTGAGACACCGTCGATCTGGTGGTCGCCGGGTACGTTGACGAATCCGAGGGTGGTCCATGTGGCGTGTGCTGCGTGGTTTTCCGGCTCGGATGTCAGGTATATCCGCTGACAGTCCCATTTTTCGGCTTGGGTGCGGATGTTGTTCAGGAGCGCTCGGGCGATGCCGCGTTGCCGGTGCTCGGGATGGATCATGACGTCCTGAATGTAGACCTCTGCCGGGTTGTCTTGGCTGCGGAACGCGATCACGGCGCCGGTGATGGTGTTGTCCTCGTCGGTCATGACGGGGCAGGTGGAGGAGAACAGTTCGGCGTAGAGCCAGTAGTCGGACAGGCCGCGGGCGCGGATGTAGGGCTCGCCGAGTTCCATGAGGTGGTGGATGTCGTTGATGTGCTGGACGTGCAGAGGCGTGATGATCATGTGCGCTCCTGTGCATGGATTTTTCGGACGATGCTGGTCAACTGGTATGTAAGGTCGGCGGGGGCGACGGCGTCGGCGATGCTGCGGCCGATGATGGCGATGTCCCAGTGGGGGCTGTCGGTGAGTTCGTCGTCGGCGGTGCTGAATCCGCCGGATACCGCGACGGGGAGCTGGCTGCAGTTGCGGATCGTTTGGGCGGTCGCGAGCGGGTGGTCGCTGCCGACGCCGAGGTCGATGTTGGTGGTGACGGCGAAGCCGTCGATTCCAGTGCGTTCCATGTCGCGGAGCCACGCGGTGTTGACGTGGGCGCGTGGTGTGTCGAGGACGAGCGCGACGCCGAGGCGGCGTGCGGCGGTCACTGCGGCGGAGACGCTGGCAGTGGATGCTGGGCCGATGAGGAGCACGACGTCGGCGCCGGCTTCGGCGGCGAGTTCGACTTGGTCGCGGCCCCAGTCGGCGGACATCATTTCGGCCACAACCGTCGTATCGGGTGCGGCGCGTTTGATCGCGGCGATCGCCCCGACGCCAGAGCGTTTGATCAAAGGGTCGCCGACCTCGATGAAATCGGTTCCGGCGTCGACAGCGGCTCGGGCGATCGTGACAGCACGGTCGAGCGAATGGACGTCGAGAGCGACCTGGAGGGATCTGCGGCCGCGCCGGCGCCGGTACTGTTCGCGGACGCTTTCTATGTCCGACTGAGCGTACCGTTGTCGAGTTGCGCGGGCCTCATGGGTGGTGAGCCAGTGCGTGGATGATTCGCCTTGAGCGATGAGGGATTGTTCGAGGTCAGGCGGAAGCGTGATCCAGCCGGTCTGCATTTCTCTGAGCAACCCGAAGAGGGCGTCGTCCACCGCTGCCGACGGCTCGAGGCTGCTGTCGGTGCCCAGTAGACGGATTCGTGTCAGGAGTTTGTTTGCCGACGCTGGCGGCGTAGCCCAGTCCGTTTCGCTGGCAGCAGTGGCGATAACGGTGCTGGTGAGCGTGGGATCCGGTAGCGGCGTTCGTGTTCCGGACAGGAGTCCCTGCACGGCACGTTCGCGGACGTGCCAGTTGCGATCGGTGAGCAGAGTTCGCAGGCAAGTCAGCGCTGAGGTGGTGTCGACCGTTCCGACTACATGGGCGACGGCTGCTCGGACTTTGTAGTCGTCGTCGCGAACGAGTCGGTCGACGATCCGGCCGACGTGCACTCGGGCGATTGTGCGGTGTCCAAGTAGCGCTTCGGCGAGCGCGGCGCGTACCCGCCAATCCAGATGCGTCAGAAGCTGTTCGAGAAGGTCTCCGCCGTCGTGGCCAGCTGTGGTGAACAGATCGAAGTGGCGGGCGACAAACGCGGCTTCCCCCACATGGTCGAGATCGATGCCGTCGAGTATGCGGCTGCTGATCCGAATATCGAGGATATGTTCGATATGGCTGGCGATGTCTTCCCACATCTGCGCGCCATGGATCTGGAGTTGCTTGATCACCCAGTGGGCGTGCTGATCGGCAAGCCCTGCGGCAAGATTCGGTGTGGCAAACAGGGCACGGGCGAGCTGGCGTGCCGGGGCCTGGTTGCAGCGGTGCGCGCAGGCGCGCAGAACATCATCGGAGACGGATATGCCTTGTGCCGCTGCTGATTCGATCAACATAGGCAGCGCGACATCTGCAGCGGTCGATGGTGCCAGAGCGATCATGTCAATGAGGTTCGGCGCGGATGTGCTCAGGGCGCAGACGACGAAATCGAATACGCCTTGCACCACTGCGGACCGGGTGGCGTGCACGGCGAGTTCGTTGAAGGCGGTGACTGTCGCCGCGGATCGGCCGCGCGCGGTCATCTCCTCGACGATCCGGGTCGCCAGGAAATACTCGCGGAATACGTCATGGCTGAACCGAATTCCTCCGCCGGGCGCCTGCTCGACGACCGGCACTGCAGCTCGTCGGAGATCGATGGGGGAGGGGTCGCTGGGGACCAGTACCGCATCGGTCAGCGACTCGGGGATGACGTCGGGCATGAGTTCACACGCGATCTGCGTCAGATGGTTGATGACAACCTCGACAGGGTGTCCGCCGCGGGCGAGAAGTGTTCGTAGGCAATGATCGACCAGATGAAACGCCCCGTTGACCTCGGCGCCTGCCTCTGCGGAATCTTCTGCACTACACAGCATTTGCATGTACAGGGGGATTCTCGCGAGCGATTGCACCGACTCCGGCAGGACCGTGAACGGCACATGATCGTCGTGGCGCTGCTGTTCCCACACCTGCCGGGCCTCGGCCGGGGTCCACGCAGTCAGTGCGTATGAGGCCGCGCTTGCGGTACCCGGGGGGCCGAAGGTTGCTGCTGCTAGGACCGGGTAGGCCGAAAGATCGAGTTCCGGCGGGGTGCGGGCGACGATGACGAAGCGCAGATTCTTCGAATTCGCCTGTCGCAGAATGCTGTCGACCTGGCGGCCGACAACGACGAGTTGATTGTCGGAGTCGACTCCGTCGATGACGACGACACATGGATGGTCGAGCGAGCCAGATGCCTGTTCCAGACTGAGCAGGGCGTCGTCTCCGCTGCTTAAAGAGGCGTATCGGAGTATCTCGGTGGCGAGGTCGGTGCTGGTCGGGTTCCACGTTGAGCAGGTGTGGAATTGGAAATCGGCTTTGGTCGACATTGTGTGTGCCACGTGCTGGGTGAATCGGGTTTTCCCGCTCCCGGCGCGTCCGGCTAGTACGAAGGCCCTGGCCGGGGAATCGAGGAACTGTTCGAATCGCTCGACGGCGGCTCGATCCGGCCGGTAGCTCGCTTGTGTGAGGTCCGATCCGACGGCATCGAGAAGCACTGTTGTCCGCTGCCTGGAGCGATCACCGAGATACGCTCGCGCTGATGGCCCCTGCGCCTGTGCTTCCGCAGGCGTCGTCGGCTTGTCGGGCGTCTCGGTTCGCAGGATGAGTTCGAACCGATCGCCTACTTCGGGTCCGGACCGGGTGAGGTCCATGTCGAGGATCTGCTGGGTCTCGTTCCGCAGCCTTGCGTCGGCGCCCCGACGCTCCCAGTTCGATACGGCGGCGTCGTTGATTCCGAGATGGGCTGCGAACTCCCGGACGCTCATTCGTTTGGCCTCGCGCAGGGCACGTGCCTCCCGCCCGGTCCACCGCGCCACCACCGAACCCATACGCCGAATCATCCCCCATCCGTATCCGTCGTCCTCGCGCACCTACGGTAGCCGTTCGACCACAGAACTAGGGCACAACTAGGACGACGGCCCCTGTTCGCGGCGCTTCGCCCATGACAGCGTGAATGTATTCGCTCCGAACAGCTGGCACGTCCAGTCCGTGAAGAGCGCAGACCCCCTGGATGGTGTGAATAGCGTTGGGGCGCAACCTGGATCGAAGGGAGTTCCGCTCGTGGTGTACGCGATGGCTCGTCCGCCACAGGCGGCGGTGATCGTCGCTGGCCCGTTCTTTCGCGGCGGACGTTCGGGCGGTTCGACACCCTCCCCGCAGCCAGAAGACGCTGCCAGCGCTGCACTCCTCAGACCGCTCGCATGCCCGAAAGGTGCCCGAACGCAATGCCTATGCTGCCGATGCATCAGCACCCGCTTGTCGTTGCGGCGCTGCGAATGGCGCGCACCAGGTATGCGGGCCACTACAACCAGGTGACCGGCACTACCGCCCTGGCGCATGCGGTCGCTGTGGCCAATACGATCGGTGATCACGCCCCCGGGGCGGAGCCGGAGTGGATCGCCGCTGCCCTGCTGCACCGAGCCGGTGAGATCCATCCGCCAGCCGATGGCGCCGACCTCGACGAACTGGCAACCGGATGCTCTGCCCACGATATCGCATGCCTGATGACCATGCTGGGCTCGGCCGGGCCGATGACCAACGTGATTACAGCCGCCGAGAACTCGGTGACACTGACCGCGATTCTCGATCGAGCGGCTACCAGCGGTGATGAAGCGTCGTACTGGGCTGAGCATCCGGAGTTGTCCGCGCTGATCAGCGAGTGTCGTCGCTTCCATGCCAGTGCTGCACCCACAGTGCCCGACAGCCTCGCGGATCTGCTGGACGCTCTGATCACTCGCGCCGAGGCAGGCAGTAGACCGCAAGACACCGATCCATTAGTTGCACAATCGCGAAAACACTTGGAACACAGGCTATTTCACGATAGAACCGGCGGCGTGGCGCCAGGGTGAACATATGGGGTCCGCTACTAGACTGCCTGGCTGGAGACGGCCGTACGTGCCGTCGCAGAGCTGGGCTCGGTCTGGCCGCTCGCTCATTGCACGCCACCTTGATTCCATGATTCGTAGGAAGGATTGCCCCTGATGCCCGAGAAGGTCGTCAAGGAGAAGGTACTGGTTTACGTCGTTCGCGACGGGAGGCTGCTGGTGTTCCGGCACACCGACTACTCGTGGGAGGAAGTCGGGATCCAGGTGCCCGCCGGCAGCATTCGCGCCGGGGAAACGCCCGAGGATGCGGCGCTGCGCGAAGCGCGGGAGGAGACCGGGCTGTCGGAGTTCAAGGTCGTACGCAAGCTCGGAGAAGCCGAGTACGACATCAGCCCCTATCGGTTCGAGATCCAGCACCGGCACTTCTTTGAGCTGGAGTTGTGCCAGGACGCGACGGACCGGTGGGCAAGCCAGGAAGACCACGACGGCGAGTCAGAGCCGACACGGTTCGAATGCTTCTGGATTCCGCTCGAAGCCGCCCACGTCCTGCAATCGGGACAGGGCGCTCTGCTCGGCCGCCTCGTCGACTGAGCAGACCACAAGCCACCGATTCTGGTTGGGAGTGAGCCCTGTGAACGGGGACAACGACAGCGCGTACTTGACGATGACGCAAACCGGAACCGAGACAGCGGTGTCGGTCATCCTCAAGCTGCGCGGAGAGACCTGCGACATCGACTGTCTCTACTGCTACGAGAAACGCAAAGAATCCCCAGGCGGCGCCCGTATCAGTGTTGAGGACATCGCGCGGTTGCCGCAGCTGTTCGGCGGACGTCGGTTGGTGGTGGAGCTGCACGGCGGGGAACCCCTGACCGCCGGGCAGCCCTACCTGCGTGAGGTGCTCGCGGCCTTGGCCGAACAGCCGCTGGTGCAACGCGCGACGTTGCAAACCAACGGAATCCGCCTCGATGATTCGTGGTTGGACCTGTTCGACAAGGTGTATCCCGAACTGCGGATCGGGATCTCCCTCGACGGCGACCGCCGCGGAAACATCTGGCGCGTCGGCTACGACGGCGAGGAAATCTACCCCGCCATCGTCGCCGCACTGGACCGATGCGGTGCCCGCGGCCGAAAGGTCGGCATCATCACCGCGGTGACCCCTGCCGTACTCGGCCGGGCGGCGGCCGTTCTGGATCATCTGACGAGCTTCCCCGCAGTGGACGCGATCAGTTTCGTCCCTTGCTTCGATTCATTGATCACGAAACAGACCGCCACCGCGGGCTACCGGACCTCACCCAGTCGGATTTCGCAGCGCGCCAACATATCCGATGCAGGACCGGCATGGGCGATCACCCCCGACGAGTACACCGATTTCGTTCTCGCCGCCGCGGTGCGGTGGGTGCACGGCGGCGCGCACCGCAGAGTGAAACTGGAGCCGGTCGTCTCGGCGATTCGGCGGCTGCGAGGCGCTGACACCGGGTTCTGCCACTTCTCCAACCTCAAGTGCGACCATGTGTTCACCCTCTATCCCGACGGCAGGTTCGGCAGCTGCGACGAATTGCCCTGGCCCGACGCACAATTAGGCCAGCTACCCGAGTTCTCGGCAGCACGGGAGGTCGCCGCGGCGCAGCGGCAACTTCCGCTGTTGGTGAAGGGCCGGTCCCTGACCGGCAAATGCGCTACCTGTCGCTACCGAAACAGCTGTGGCGGCGGCTGTTTGGCTACGCGGCTGCGTGCTGTCGCCGCCGTCGGCAGTGACGAGGACTACTGCCGATATCGGATGCGGCTGATCGACGGTGTCGCGGCCCTGATCGCCACCCCCGCCACTCCTTCGGCCGTATTCTGCCGACGGGTGCATGCGCGTCCTCGACAGATCAACGCAATGGCAGATGTCGCCGGGTTCCTCGCCCGCTGGCTTGACCCGCAGGCTCCCCACCAGCCCGTACGGTTGGAGGTCAGCACGCACGGCAACGTCAACACCGTCGGCGCCCCGGGCACGCACGAGGCCGATGATCTGGATCCGCTGCATCCGCTGTGGCGTGAGGCTATCGAACCCGGCGTATGGCCGCTGGTCGAGGCGATCACCACCGGGTGGGGGTTGGTGACCTACGACAGCTGCCAGGGCCATCCCTACACCGGACTGGCGCTCACCCCGGCCGAACGTCGCGTCGGGATCCTTCCCCGGACCGCCGACGAATACGCCACCGTCGCCACCGCGCTGTGCCGCGCCGTCGGCTCGATCGAATCCCGTGCGCCGGAATCGATTCAGGTCGTCATCGGCCGCGCCGACCTGTCGTGCACCACGACCGACGCCCGGTTCCCGGTGCTGGATGTGCGGTTCGAACGCACCGAGGGCTACGACTGGACTACCTACTTCGCCGACCTCGATACCGCGACCTCCGTGATGGTGGATGCGCTTACCTCCACGTCACTGGACGCTCTTATCGAATGTGGTTGCAGCACAGCGCCTCACGCCGATGGCGGCGCGGCATGAACGTCGATGAGATGATCACCGTGCACCAACTCCTCGGCCGGATCGCCTACTTCCACATCGCATTCATCGAACCCGCCCTAGCCAACAAACCGCGGGCAGCGCCCCCAACGCCGGTCCAGCCCTGCTGTCACCACCACCTCGACAGGGCAGAACAAAACACGCCCTTGTCGCCAGACCTGGCTGATACCGCGTGGGCGGTGCCGATTGATATCGCCACCTCGCTAGGGGTACGCATGTGTCGGCCCGAACTGATCTCCTGCTGCGCGCACTGCCTGATCCAGCACAGCGCCGCGGCGCTCGCCGACGCCTGGCTCGAGGTCGAGACCACCACCTACGCCGATCTCGCACCGCCCCCGCAGCAACGCGCCCGATGGTGCGCGAGGATCGGCGCCCAGCTCGCTATGGTCTTCGACGAGGAGTTCGGCGGCGCCTGCGGCCTCGAACATCCGGATATCCGCTGCGGCGATGATCCACCGAGAGACCGGTTTCCCCTGGTCTGCGAACTAATGACGCTCTGGCATCGGCCGATCGGGCATGAGCCGGTGACCAGCTGGCTCAACCATTGCGCCGACCTCGGCGACATCACCCGAGTCGTACACACCTGGAGGGGACATGAACGAGGCATCGTTGATCGGACTCGGTGAAACTCTGGCCATCGGCAGCATCGAAGAATTTCTCACCACCGCCGACGACCGCCAGCTCATCGCCATCATGGACGACTACCTGGCCAGCGCCGACCGCGCTGAACTCGAACACAACCGGACCATGTCGATCCACGAAATCCCCGGCCACAGCACCCAGGAGGCGATGTCGGTCTACGAGCCCGCCGGACGACTCGAGATCCCCGACATCCCCGCAGCGGCCGAGAAGATCCTGCAAAACGCCTTCGAACGAGCCGAACCAACCCTGGCACGAATCCTGCCGTCGGTGACCTCGTGCCGACCGTGGACATACGTGGAATACAGTGCCGGACAACACATCACACCGCACCTGGACGGAATCGCCCCCGACCCCCGGCGTTGGCCCCGCCAGATCGCGGGCATCGGCGTCAGCATCGGTGCGCGATGCGATGGCGGGCACTTCTACGTCGAGACCACCTCCGATCCCCGGTTGTGGAACCTCGCCCTGCCCTCGGCCTGCCCCGGATACGCGCCGGGGATGATGTTCGCCCACGACGGCGCGGACAACTCCTCGCCCTGGTTCCGGGAAATGGCACGCACCCGCTGGAGCGTCGATCCCGAACCCGGCACCGCCCTGATGTACGGATCACAGCTCACCCACGGCACGACCCCGGTAATCACCGGCCGCGCCCGCAAATTCATCAGCTGGCTATTCGCCGATGCCAACTGACATCTCGCTTCGGAGAAACCATGCTGATCGCCCTCGAAGGTGCCGCCGGCACAGGCAAATCCACGCTCCGTGATCGAATACTCACCCGCGCGGCCGACCGCGGCATCGCAATCACCCACCTCGGCCAGTTCTCGTGGCTGTCACTGCCAGCCACACGAACCTTGGTCGCGCTACGCGCCGGTCACGCCCTTATCGATGAAAACACCGCCACCACAGCAGTTCTCGACGATCTGGTCCTGCACGCCCGGCACAATATCGGCCCCGCCGCCCGAGCACAGCATGTCGTCACCGACCGACTCATCCTCTCCTCGGCATGTCTGCTCGCCGCCACCCACACTCGCCCCGTCGAGCACTACCTCAGCACCCTAACGGCAGCATCCGGTGTCCAACCGGATCTCACCGTCGTGTTGACCACCCCACCCGAGATCCGCCGCCGCAGACTCGCCACCAGACCTACCGCTGCCCGCCCCTGCGATGCCCCAGACGTTGCCCTCGAACAGCACCGCCTCTACAAGCAGGCCGCAAATGCCTGGCAGCACACGGTCAACCGCCCGCTCTGGCGCAGACGACTGCTCACTCCCCGCGACACCGACCGCGTTGCCGACGAGATCCTCGACCACCTGCACCCGCCCATCCCGGGAGCGTTGTAATGGAACTGCACCCTCTGCATCCGGCGCGATGGGTCCTGGACCAACTTCGCCGCCACGACTGGCACATACAAGACCTCCTCGCCTTCACCCGCTCGAGCACCCTGGTCCTCGCGCACCGCGACGGAGAGGAACCGGTCGTGGTGAAGGCCGGATTCGGCAGCAACCACGTGCTCGCCGCGATGCCCGAACACGATCGGCCCGCCGCTTACGGCTTCTACTGGTACCAGCAGATGAGCCCCGCCGAACGAACCATGGCTCGCAGCGACTTCCGCCACGAACGCGACCTCGCCCGCGAATGCACCGGAGCAGCCCACATGGTCCCGCTGCTCGCCGAAGGCCACTGTGAGGACTTCGACTGGTACACCATGCCGCACTATCCCGACGGCAACTTCGCCACCCTTATGGCCGCCACCGGAACCGAACCATCGGCACTCGCCGGGCAACTATCCATCCTGGCCGACATCGCCGAAGGACTCGCTGAACTCCACAGCCGCGGAGTCGTACACCGCGACGTCTACCAAGAGAACATCCTGATCGACCACGGACGCGGCCTCATCACCGACCTCGGCGCCGCCCGCCGCCTCCACACCCCACACGGTCCCCGCTACCGCGGCCCCGAAGTCCACTGGCCACCCGAATACCTCACCGACTACCAGACGGCCGGACCGGCCGCCGACGTATTCAGCCTGGCGGTACTCACCCATCGAGTGCTACTCGGCGACATCCCCCGACTCGCGGTACCCCCATCCTTCGCGAGCATCCCCGACCCCTTGACCACTGCGCTCCCATCCGCACTCTCACACACCCCGGCAGACCGGCCAAGCATGACGGAATTCCGAAATGCGCTGCAGCGGGCCGCCATCCGCGCCACCACGGCGAAAACGCCGTGACCGATCCAGGACAGGAGAACGCCAATCAGACAACACCAGAGACAACGCTGACAACGTATTAGATTGCAACAGAATGGATTTCACAACAATGGCCAACATGACCGATGAGATGACCGACTTCCTGCAGGCGGTCGAGGAACTGCGTGCGGACGACTCTCGGATCCGCACCACCGCTCACACCTCCAGCATCATCTCCGACGGCTGGACCGTCGCCGAGCGGTAAACGACGCCGCAGAGAACTGCGCGGTGACTGCGGCGGCGCACATGCCACCGCAGTCACCGCGCTGACCACAGCCAGAACGGAAAGAGGTGCCCGAGTGAACGAGTTGGATGCGATCTTCGAACTTCCCCGCATCACCATGCTTCATCGTTCCCGAACCGACACCATCCAGCGGCTCGTCGGAGCTGTCGGCGCTGGTGTCAGCCAGGATCCTCATCTCGAGATGAACTACGCCCTCGCCCACCATTGCCTCGAAGGCGCAGAACAAGCCGCTCGCACCGGGGACCAGGACCGATTCGCGTGGTACCGCGCCGCAACCATCGCCCCACCAGCAGCATGGTTCGAATCCACCTCTCGCGGACCGAAAGTCATCCAGGATCCAAACCGCGCCGGTATGCACGCCTCGCCCATCGCCGAAACCCCGTACTACCTACTCGGCCCCGAAACCCAGGCGGCGCCCCCAGGTCTGGTCGAACTCACCGACCAGGCCCTGCGCATAGCCGCAGAGCATGGCTTCGGCCAACTCGTTGACAACCACGCACCCATCGTGTGCTTGCTCGAAACCAAAAGCCCCGACGCCACTCTCAACAGCTGGACCATCAGCCGGCTACCGGGCACCGTGTTCCTCGATCACACCGCGGACCCGTCCATCCTGGCCAGAGACATAATCCACGAAGCCGGCCACAACTGGCTCAACGACGCACTCGCGGCCACCGGCACCACGATCAGCGACGAGGTCAGTTTCTACTCACCATGGAAGAAGACTCAACGTCCCGCGTTCGGCCTGCTCCACGCCTGCTGGGCGTTTCCGCTCACCATGCTCTTCGCGACCCGCGCGGCCGCCACCGCGGCGGAGCCGAGCCGCCAGATTCTCGCCGCCTACCTAGCCCAGCAGTGCGACACACTAGCCACGGTCAACGAAATCCACGAACAAGCACTACATCTGGTCACCGACGCCGAACTGCGAGAACGGCTCGGCGCCATCTATGCCGCCGCATCGACGATCGCATCGCCCGCAAAGACAGCCTGAAACCGCCGTCATGGCCGAACCGCCTGCATCATCGGCGTTGCGCGCCACGGGCGGCGGTCATAGACCACCCGAAAGACAACGACTCCGGCTGCTGTAGCAAGCGGTAGGTGTCGTGGGCGGCGATCGGAGGCGGAACGGCACGTCCCTCGGTGGCATTGTCACAGATCGGCAGGATCGCCTTCCGGAGCCATCACGCGTCGGCCCCGAACTCGGGACCTGTCAGATAGATGAGGAGGAGCGTGAACACGCAGCAACTGACTCGGGGAGATGGCGGTATGGATTGGGTGCGGTTGGGCGCCGAATTGGATGCGGTGTCGCTGCGATACGCGCAGCGGCACGGGTTTCGTCGGACCGGCGAATGGCTGATGCTGAAGGTCGCCGAGGAAGCGGGCGAGTTGGTGCAGTGGTTTCTGGCCGCGTCCCGGCAAGGCCGCCCGCGCGGCAAATCACCTGCCGAGCTCGAGGAGGCGGTCGATGACGAGATCGCGGACGTGATCTGTCATGCCCTGCTGTTGGCGCACCACCGCGGCACCGATGTCCAGGCGGTGATCGACCGAAAATGGCTGCATCGCACGGACAATCATCCAGAAGCACCGGCAGTGACGATGGTGGCCGAGGATCCCGACCTTCCATGCGCCGAGGTGGGGGAGCCGGTGCGGATTGTTGAACGCGTGCCGACGGTCGTCGAGTACCGCGCACTGCGCGCCTCGGTCGGCTGGAGGGCCCCGGCAGCCTCCGACTGCGAGTCCGCGTTGGCCGCTTCGCTGTACAGCGTGGTAGCCGAGATCGACGGGACGGCGGTCGGGATGGCCCGGGTAATCGGCGATGGCGTGTATGCGGTCGTTGTGGATGTCGTCGTCACCGATGGCTACCAGCGGTGCGGCATCGGCGGATCGATGATGGATTCGATTGTCGGCTGGGCGACTCGGAGCCGGATCGCCCACATTGGCCTGGTCGCCGACGATGCGGTGGCCGGGTTCTACGATCGATGGCCGATGCGTGCCACCGGGCAGTTCTTGCGGCTGGACGGCGTTGAGGGGAACTGAACGCGCCTGGCCTGAACACAAGTGTTCTCGCGCCAGCGGCGAGCACCCGCTACAGCAGCGCGCGCGGCACCTCGACGGACACGGGGTGGTGTTGCTGTCTGGTTCCGGCGTCGGGGAAGAGCACAGCAGGCAGTGGCGGCCCAGCGCAGGAAGTCGGTCGTACTTCGCCTCACCGATTGTCGGCTGGCCGACCTCGCTGCCGAGGGCAGCTACGACGCACGACGCTGTGGTCGAGCATCCGGCGATGGCCCGCCGACGATCAACCCACCACGGAAGGACGCCATGGAGAGCGACGCCACCAACCAGTTCCAGATCCAGGTCACCGCACGCGCCCTGGTCACCAGGGGTGAGAATCTGTTGCTGGTCTCCAACGACGGGCGGATCTGGTACACCCCCGGCGGTCGCCTGAAGCCCGGCGAATCGTTGCACGACTGCGTCCGCCGCGAAGTCCGCGAGGAAACCGGACTCCATGTCACCGCTGGTGAGTTGGTGCACGTCTTCGAGTACTGGGAGGCCGAACACCACCGCCACAAAGTGGAGTGCTACTTCATCGCGCACCTGGAATCCGGTGAGCTGGACCAGGATTGGGCCGACCTCGACGGCCCGGTCGAACACATGCGGTTCTTCACCCCGGCCGAAGTGCAGGCCGCCGAACACATCTACCCGCAATTCCTGAAGAAGGGCCAGTGGCGTACCGGCAAGGACATCTACATGGGCTTCGAGAAGTGAATACCGAGGGAGGAACGAGGCGGCGAACGCGGCACCGAACGGGAACGTGGATGAGTACCAGAACGGAAGTTAGGAGTCGAACGGGTGAGGCGTCATACGGCTGAGTCGCGGCGGATACGCGCTGACATCGCTGCACTCACCGAAGAAGTTGCGGCACTGGTAGACCCGAGCCATCCGGCTGTCTGGGCACTGATGCAGGCAGCCGGTGAACTGGCAGCGACGGCACTTGCCGGTGCGCCACGTAGCTACGCGACCGACAACCAGCGCGGGGGTGAGGATTGATGTGCGTGTTGTGCGATGACGAGCGTTGCCTGACGCGGTTCTATGCGACACCACGTCCGAAAGAGTCGAGAATTCTTGGGACGTGGGATGAGGACGAATGTGACGCGCCGACGTTGTCGGATCATCTCGAGGACGCCAAACCGGCCGGTGCCGAGGCGCGCGAACTCGACGATGCGGCATGGTTCGTCGGTTTCGACAGATTGAAAAGCGACCCGCCACCGCCTATCCGATGGCGTATCGCCGGACCGCTGGAATTCCCCGAATACTGCTTCGGTGATAGCCCCGGCGTCGTGGTGGGACCGATCCGCACGGCATGGGAGCTGGCGGCGTTCGCGGAGCGGTTGATGACCGGCCACGAACACGACGACGGCGGCACCATCGCCGAATGCCTGACAGGTGCGGTGCCGCTGCGGCAGGAACAACACTGCTGGTTCCTGCCGAACCTACGAGTGATGGGACCATGGCAGGAACGAGTCACCGATGACGGCACGGTGTACCGGGTTTGTGAGTACCTCCCGGCACCACCACCTCCCCGGCTGTAACCGCCCACGCCCGGCCCCGGGGCGACCACATGGGAATTACCCCGTCTGGACCGAATTCGTCACGGCGCTGGGACCACCGTCTGCGACGCAACGGAGTCGTTGTCGCCGAAGGTGTCGATATCGCTGGTCTCACCGGCATGGACGGGCGAGCCGCTGGTGTGCAGACCTGTCCCGTTCACTGCCGTGTCGACCAGCCGGGCGCTCGATCCCCGTGTCGACACCCCGATCCCGCTAGTTCGGCGACCCCGCAATTGTGTCCGGGCCTCGGTCAAGGCTTCTACAACAGCCGACTCATGATGATCGCGTCCCAGAGTTCACCGTTGCGCCGCCGGTAGTGGGCGCGCAGTGTGCCTTCGGTTTCGAAGCCGGCGCGATGGTAGAGCTTGATCGCGGGTAGGTTGTGTGGCCAGACTTTCAGTGTCGCTTTGTGGGCGTGTTGGTGTTTGCACCAGTCGAGGAGATGGTCGAGCAAGGTGCTGCCGACGCCGACGCCTCGGTAGTCGGCGGCGATCATCATGGTGATCTCGGCGACGCCTGGTGTCGTGAAGTCGGCGGTTGCGATTGCTATGACACCGGCGGTGTGGTGGTCGCCGACGAGGGCGCCAGCGGTGTCCGCGGCGATCTGCTCGGACAGTCGGGCGGCGGCCTTGTCTTCGTCTATTGGAGGTTCGGCGCCGATCCATTTCTGTTCGGCCGCTACTGCGACGCGCAACCGGACCATCGACGGCACGTCCTCGACGCGGGCGGGCCGGATCAACACCTCCGCACTGGGTTTCTTGGCGTTCGTGCGCGTCGGCAACAGGCCGGTGACGACGTTCTTTCCGATGAGGGTGGCTTCGAGACTGCGCAGGATCAGTTCATCGCCGACGTCGGAGAGATGGATTCCGTCGGCAAGCCACGGGCCGTGGTCACCGTCGCGCTCGCGCAGTAGCGCGGCGGTAGTCACGAACGCGCCCCAGTAGTCCACGAACATCGCGCCGCTGTCTCGGGCCGCGTTCTGTGCGGCGAGGTTGTAGGCGAACAGGTCCTGGTTGATCGATACCGCGTCCAGACCGGATTCAACGCCGACTGGAGGTGCGGCAAGGCAGATCACCCGCCGGGCCCGTACCTGCAGGTGTTCGAGGATCGCTCGATAGTTTCGGGTGAACTCTTCGATATCGACAGCTTCATGATCGCGGCCTTGCGCTCTACGGAGCAAGTCGTTGGTTCCGCACTCCAGCAGGGCCAGGTCCTGGTCGAGATCTACCCCGACGACGTCGGCCAATAGGTCCCGGCTGGTGGCACCGCCCCGGCCGTGATTGTGGATCGTGAACGCCACGTCGGGAAGCTTCAGTGCCAGAACGGTTTCCAGCCGAGCCACGAACCCGGCGTTGTGTCGACCATCGACGCTCACCGTGGCGCCGGTTTCCGGCAGATCCGCGAGGTCGGTCAACCGGGACGAGGTCGCGACCAGGTGCTCGGTGTGGCTTGAGCCCCAGCAGCGGAGCACCACAGGTTGGCCGGGTGGTCCGGCCTGTGCTAGCCGCCGGTCGGCGTCGGAATCGAAGGCCATTGCGATCGGCGGTGAGCCGTTCGCCACGGTCTGGTGTGGGGAGTCCAGGGTGATGTCGGCGTAGATCGTGTTGACGATGTCTTCGAGACTGTGGGCCGCGTCGATGCGTACCTCGTCGACGAACCCGAGGGGGTCCCACCCGTGGTACCACTTGCGCATATCGTCGCGGTCGAACTCGGCTGTCTTGGCGCGCCGCCCGCAGTGACGCTGCAAGGTGTCGGCGAAGGTGAGGTCGAAGGCGTAGAAGCATGTCCGCTCCGCCATAGCGGCGAGCTGTGCCAGCATGGTGCCGTAGCGGCGTGCGGTGAGGATGCCCTCCACGACGACGGTGAGTCCGCGTTCGAGGCCGAGCGTGGCGATGCCGCGCAGGAGGTCGATGTTGTAACCGGCGGTGACATCGGATTCGCGCAGGAACTCCCGGCGCACGACATCCTGACCGATGACCAGGCACCGCCCGCGGTCGAACCGGCACTGCAACTGGCGGGCCACGGTCGTCTTTCCGGAGCCGGAGTTCCCGCGAATAACTACAAGCCGACCGCTTTTCGCGGAATCGGATGTAATGCACGGCTGCGATGGGGTGCCCGGTGAACCGGCTGGCGTTTGCGCCGCGATCGCGGTCCGGATGCGGTCGGCCAGTGCTGCGAGCTCCGGCGGCGAGTACACCAGAATCCCGTTCTCTGCCGCCACAGCGTGGAACTGCTGTTCCCGGTAGGGTACGCCGGGCGGCAACGGCGCGATGTGCCAGTGAATGTGCGCGTTGCCGTCAGCCGACCCCATCGAGAACAGGTACAGGCGTTCAGGATTCATCGCTTCGGCGACACCCCTGGCCACTGTGTGGATAGCTGATTGCAGTCGAAGATAGTCCTGCGACGTCAGGTCCCGGGCGAGGTCCTCGACGTGTCGGCGGGGCACCACCAACACATAGCCGGGCAGCGTCGGGTACTTGTTCAGGAAACCCACGTGTTCGCCGTCGTCATAGACCATCTCATGCTCGAAACCAGGCGTCCCGGCAAGGAACTCGCAGATGAAACACGGTCCCGTGCGCACCCGTGTCTCGTAGCCCGCGATGTCCATCGGGACGCGTCGCCGCCGCATCTCGGCTGCGGTGTCCGTTGACGCCTCGGGTTTGGTGGCGATCAGATGGAAGAACCGGGCGCAGTCCAGATACGGGCGGCGGTCGGCCACAGCGTTCTCCAACCGCAGCAGCTTGTCGAAGAACACGGGGTCGTGCTTGGCTTCGTCGTCGGCGATAAGGTCGCACACCGCACGGACCCCGTAACGCAGCGGCGGGTTCATCCCCGCGCCAAGGACATATCCGACGACTTCGTCTGCTGTGCGGGAGATGTATTCCAGACCGTAGGTGGCCGACTCGCGCTCGGTGGTGTTCAACAGGCGCAGCGCCTCGTTGAGATCGCTTCGGCGGACCGCGGCGGCCAGTGGGTCGCATGAGGGATTCGGCGCCAGAATCGATATCAGCCCACCGATGCTGAGCAGTCCCACCAGCTCCCCGATCACAGACGCGGGTTCGGCGAGGTACTGAACCACGTTGTGCAGCAGGACGATGTCGTATTGCCGGTCACGCAGATCCGATGCCGCCTGGCGTATATCGGCTGCATAGCAGTCGATTCGGTCTTCGACGCCGGCTTCCGCGGCCCGTCCGCGCGTGGCGTGCAAGGACCGGCTCGAGTCGTCCAGGACCGTCACGTGGTGACCCGCTAGGGCCAGCCGCACCGCGTCGATACCGTTGCCGCCGCCCGCGTCCAGCACTCGCGCCCGACGATCCGGCAAGTGCCGGGCCAGGTTAGAGAACACCTGCTCATACCGCAATCGACCCCACGGCGTCTCCTGGTATGACGTGAACTCGTCCAAATGACGGTCGAACTCCGACAACGCCCTGCCTCCCACCTACAGTTGCCGCCCGTCGACGTGCCCCGAGCTGACACGTCCCTGAATTTGAATGCCAATTGCCCCGCATCAGATCCAGTAGCGTCGGATCAGCGTCCCGTCACTCCACGGCTCAACCGATTCCAGTGTGCCGCCGCAGGATTCGATGATCCGGCGGCTTCCATCATTGTCGTCGTCGCACGTGATGAAAACACGCTCGATGCCCATCCGGTGCGCGAGGTCGAGACTCTGCTGCAGGATAGCGCGGCCGTGGCCTCGGCGTCGGTGTTCGGCGAGGACGGCGTAGCCGATATGTCCGCCTCTGCGAGCCAGGTAGTCGTTGAGCGTGTGCCGGATGTCGGCGCGGCCGACGATTTCGTCGTTGACGGTGGCGATCAGAAAGGTCGCGGGAACGATTCCGTCCGGCAGGTTGCGGCCCCGACGGTAGTCCTCGAGCATCTCGAGGTACTGCTTCCAGTCCATCGCAGGTTCCAGACCGAGAGCGAAGTCGAAGCCGTCCTCGGCAGCCATCAACTGATGGGCGGCGCGTACGACCTGCTCGTCGCCCATGCGAGGCGCGCGGAGAATCACGTTACCGATGCTGAGACCGTTGACGAACATGGCAGAACGGTAAGTCCACGCGAGTGCGCAGTCGATCGCTTTTCCCCCGGCACATCGAGGTTCACTGCCATGGCGGGCGCCCGGTCCGCGAAGTCCACGCGGCGAGGCCCGCCTTCAGCGTGTAATCGGCTTAGGCGTCGAGATTTTCGATCAAGACGAAGGTTACGCGCTCTTGAGCGGCTGCACGAATGTATCGGCGCGGTCCTCGAATTGGTTTTGACACGCGCGACGCCAAACGTGGTTCCAAGGCTGCCGCCGACTTTCCACGTTCGGGATTGTGTCGGTGTAAGCCGATACGCTCGTCCCCCGGCAGGCTACTTCGATCGCATGGTCTGCACCGAGTGGTGGGAGGGCCAGTGGTGAGCGATGCTCGCAAACAGATCACGGAGTTGTTCTGCACCGCAGCCGAATTGCACGGTTACACCGCGCAAGCGACTGCCGACGGCGAAGTCACGGTGTCCGGCCCGACCGGGCCTACGGTCTATTACCTGGAGAACCTGATGCGCGAGGTCGCCGCCGCGCCGGCAGGAGACTGGACGGCGTTGGTCGCCGACCACCTTGCCACCGGCTTGGTCCACGACGAGATCGATGACTGCGAACCGCTAGAGATGATGGATTTCGCGAATGTGCAGGCATTGGTGCGCACCCGGCTCTACCCCGACAGCGTTCACAACCAGATTGCGTGCGTATGCAGACCGCTGGCCCCAGGACTGGTGCAGCGCGTGGTACTCGACAGTGTGCACACTATCGCCCCGGTGACCTACCAGCTAATGGCGAGCTGGCAGGTCGATGAGGCCGATCTCTTCGCACTCGGTGAGCGGAACACGTGTACCGATGGTCCGCTGGAGGTCGAGCGGGCCGACTTTCCCGAGGGCGCCCCGCCCTGGTTCCTGCTCAAGGGCAACGATTACACCAGTGCCCATGCGTTATGGCTCGGCGACTATCCCGACGTCATCGGCCGAGCCGGTGCGATATTCACCGTTCCCGCGGAACTCAGCATCTACGCTGCCCCGATCGACGGTGTGGAAGCGCTCGCGGCCGGGGAGATTCTGGCCTCGCTGGCCGCGCACCACTTCGCGAACGATCCGTGGCCGACCAGTCCGCACCTGTACCGATGGTATGACGGCCATATCGAGCTAGCGGCGCACGTCGAATCAGCCGACAAGGCACTCAAGCTGTACCCCACTGACGAATTCCAGACACTGATGAACCACCTCGCCGCCTGACCGCTGCGAACAACATATCGCAGCGGTCGAACCCAGCAGGCCTGATCACGTCATGAGAGAGTGGCGCCTTCCACGTGAGGTCGTGGCGCGCGAATCGCATTGTTATATTAGTGATTTCGGATCGCCATCTGCGGTGAACACGACAATCACAGCGGATTTCGCGCGGCGGACGTTGGGAGATCGATTCAGTTCAGGGCACGTTCGAACCATCCGCCGGGTGCGAAATCCGGAACCACGCGCGGCAGCTCGCGCGACTTCGTGTCGCTGTCGGCGGGCCATAGGACTTCCGTGCGCTCGGCGGCACGCCGGAACGCCTCGGTGTCGAGCTCGACGCGTTGCGTCGGCTGAAACCCGGGAACCGGCGGTCGCGCCGGGCGCATAGGATCGCTGGTCCTGGCTATCCCCGATTCTGGCGGGAAACTTGTCTACATCGGCACCGCCGGAACCGGCTTCACACGGGTGATGCTCGACGACCTGGAGGCGAAACTGACTCCGTTGCAACGTGATACAGCATCCGCGGTCGGCGGAGCAAGCATTGGGGGCGTGGTCTGGGTCGAGCCCCGCTACGTCGGTGAAGTCGCCTTCACCGAGTGGACCCGCGAGGGCATCCTGCGGCACCCCAGCTGGCGCGGGCTACGGCCGGACAAACGGCCTGACCACGTCCAGCGCGAGAACGCTCCCCGCGACACCTGAGCCGTGACCGCTGTTCCGAATCCACAAAGCACTCGGATCGCTGTCCCGCTGATTCACACGGTGATGGCCAGGTTGAAGTACATGCTCGCGAATGGTGTCGGTGGTGTCATCGGTGCAGGGCTCGAATCAGCTCACGGCATGCTCGAACCATCCACCTGGCGCGAGATCGGGAAGTACTCGTGGTATCTCGCGCGTCGTAGTCTCGGTTTCCAACGGCCACAGCGCTTCTGCGAGTTCTGTGGCACGTAGGAACGAGTCGGCGTCGAGCTCGACATGATGCTCGGCGATGCCGACCGCTGGCCATGCGACGATTACCGTCAGCGGTCCCGGCGGTGGCAGCGGTGTGAGGTAGTAGCTGGTGGTGCTCAGGTAGTCGGACGCACTGGCCCCGCCATTCATAAGGACCGGACTGTCGGGGTGTTCGTCGAGCCTCCAGCGATCAATGTTGGTTGCAGTTCGCCCATCGGCGAACTCGACACCGACCAAGAATTGCTCGGTCATACCACCGTCGTAGCTTGTGAAGCTTCCGATCGCTGGATGTTCACTTCCTGGTCGGACATACAGGTGGAACGACAGTTCGATTCCCTCGCGGTAGGCGCGAGCGCCGACCAGGGCTGCGACGACATCGTCGGTGCGTACCAATATGCGCTCGACAGGTATCGCCACCGGCATCTCGTTCGATGGTCTCGTGCGCGTTCGGGTCACAAGAACCGGGTTGTGTGCTTCTGGCTGGGGCGAATTGGGTTCGCTCATCGTGATCTCCTCGGCGGGTGTGGTCGTACCCGAACAGCATCGGATTGTCAGGCCAGCAGCCAGCCCGTGGGGCGAGCCGCAAGCCGCTGGCCGATCAAACTGTGCCGACGAGCTAGGCGAGCTCAGTGGGTTGGCGTTGGGATGTGCGCGACTTCCCAACGCACTCCGTCGGGGTCGGTCACGAAAACGGCGAAATAGCCTTCGCTGTAGTCATATTCGCGCGGCGGGTTGACAACGGTCCAACCTCCGTCGTTGACCGCGCGGTGCACGGCTTCGACGGTCTCGCGGTCCTCGACTTCCATGGCGGCATGGTGCCAGCCGGGGCGGCCATGGGTGTGCTGGCTGTTGTCGTCGCCTTCCACGGTGTAGAGCAGGATCTCCGGGACAGGGCCGACCCAGGTGCACAGCTGTTCAGAGGTGTGTCCGCGTGTATAGCCCAGGGCGCCGAGAACCGTGTCGTAGAACGGCGCGCTCTTGGCTTGGTCGGCGGTGGTGACGGCGAGATGGTGCAGTTTGGTCATCGGGTTCCTTTTTCATTCCGTGGCAACAATTTCGGTGCAGCTGGTTGTGAAGGCGTAAGGCTCGGTGAGCAGGCGTACCCGGTCGAGAGCGACGCGAGGTGTGGACGCTGCCATGCCGATAGAGAGTCCGGTATCGGATAGGTATACATGGTCGTCGGTCTCGGCGGGGTTGAGATGCCACCCATTGACCGAGGTGGCCCCTGCAGCTCGGTGGCGAGCCAATGGTGGCGGCCGAGAATGATGTCGGCACGTTGTGCTTGGTCGACATGGCAACAGGCGATGCATGTCGCCGGATACAGGGGCATGGCGGCGGCGTAGGTAGCTGCGGGCTGTGGGCGGCGGAGATTGGCGGCCAAGTGCGTTGCGCGGGGACCGATTCCGGTCCGTGCAGTGGCCACGTGCGTGATGAGCCCGGTACCAGGGCGAACGCCGACGTCGAGAACATGCCAGCGTTGCTGCTGGTGGTCATTGCGTTGCTGACGACGGCGGGTGTGATCGGTGTGATCAGTCGACGCCACGATGGCGCGGCCTATCCGCTTAGTGCCTTCCAGCAGAGTGCTGACGCTGCCCCTGCTCGGTCTCGTCCGGCGTAGATTGCTGGAAGCGAATTGAACGGTGCAGCAACGATCTTGGGATCAAGGGGTGCGGATGATGCGGGTCAGTGTGACCAGTGAGTTCGGCGAGCTGCGATCGGTGTTGATGCGGTATGCAGGGTCGGCCACGTTGGATCTGTCGTGCTCGCAGGAGTTGGATCCGGTGGTTCGGCGACAGCTTGAGACCAGCCGGTGGGCCCCCTACTCGTTGGAGGTTGTTCGAGCCCAGCAGCAGAGCTTCATCGGGCTGCTGCGCGGCCGTGGTGTCGAAGTGGTGCTCGCCGACCAGGGACCCGGGTCTTATGCCCAGCATTACACCCGTGACTTGGGGTTCGTGGTCGATGACGTGTTCGTTGTGGCCCGGTTGAACTCGGGGAAGCGTCAGGGGGAGTTCGCGGGGGTGCGGCGTATGGTCGAGCAGATCGGTCGGGTCGCCTACCTGGATGCCGGGACGATCGAGGGCGGCGACGTCATGCTCCACGAGGGCTACGTGCTGGTCGGGCTGAGCGAGGAAACCTCGCTGGCCGGCGTCGACGCGCTGCGGTATCGGCTGGGCCAGCTCGGTATCGAGCGGGAGGTCAAACCGATCGAGTTCGTCTGCGATGGCATCGTGCACCTGGACGACCATTTCAATATCATCGCGCCCGAGGTGGCGCTGGTGCATCCGGCGGTGTTCGACGACGCGCAGATGCGCTGGTTCGCCGCACATTTCGATCTGATTGCGGTGACGGGCGAGGAAGCCTTGGCGGTGGAGGTGAACGCGCTCGCGCTCGCCCCGGGAGTCGTGGTCGTCGCCGAACGCAGTGAACGGATCGCCGCTGAGTTGGAGACGCGGGGGATCGAGGTGGTTCCGGTCGACTATTCCGAAGTCACCAAGATCCCGGGGGCATTCCGCTGTTCAACATTGCCACTGGCCCGGTCGCACACCGCAGCGCCCGGTGGCGGCTAGGCCGCGGGGAGTAGTTGGAACGGCGCTTCAGCGACGCGGGCGCCGTTGATTTGGATGTGCAACCGGCCTGGCCCGGGGGTGAGGTTGCGGCTGGCCGTGGAGCGCAACTTCTGTGTCCGGGTCAGTGCTCGGGATTCACCGGGCGCGAGTTCGGTGGTGGTCCATTTGAATACTGCTTCGCCGTGTCCGGAGCGGGCGCGGGGGTATTGCACGACGTAGTCGATGATGACGCGTTGCGTGCTGGGGCCGGTTGCGCGGATGGTGCAGTCGAAGACCAGGGCTTCCCCGATCGCGACGGCGGGTGCATCGATGCGCAGGCTGGACACTTCGACAGCGGGTGAGGTGGATAGTCCGAGGAATTCGAAGGCGCCGGAGTGGCCTTTTTTGACGAGCGTGCGTAGCGATTGTTTGATGATGAAGTTCATTTCGGTCGGACGTTGTTTGTTCGATGCTCGCCACCGGTCCAGCACAGTTAATGCGAGGTGTGGGTCGGTGCGGGTGATGTCGTTGATGTGATTGGCCACCGATTGCGTGACGAATCGTGAAGTGTCGGTGTAGAGGTTGTCCAACACCGGGATTGCTGCATCGACTGGGAGGGTGATTCGGGGTGACCAGGGCAGGATCGGGCGTGTTCCTTCGCTGGCCAGGCGACGAACGTGATAATCGGGATCCCGGCTCCATTCCATGACGGCCTCCATGGTTTCATCGGGGAACGCGTTAAGGAAATAGCGCAATGCGTCTTCGGTGGTGAAGTGTTTTGTCAGTTCTTTCAACGCATTCAGAGATGACTCGAGGTTTGCGGGTGTGCAGCCGTAGCGGGCGACGAAGTCCGAGTACGGTGCGTAGGTATAGATGCCGAAGTCGCTGCCGGTGAAAGTGGCATCGTCGTGCGGGGGCAGCGCGGCAAGGATGGCTGCGGTCGCGGCACCGATGTCGACGGGCAGATAGGACGCTAATGTGTCTGCGACACAGGCGATTCTGGCCTTGAGCTCCAGGTCGGGTAGCTGTGCCATCACGGCCGCGACGAACCCGACGGCATCGAACCGCGGTACGGCGCGCGAGAGGTCGGCGGCAAGCGATTCGACGCGCGCCCGGTTCATGGCAGATTCTTTCAGCGGAATCCCCTGACTCATGCCGGAATGATAGCCCATCCGCCCCGGCTGATCCCGTAACTACGAGCGTGCAGAAGAGATCACCAACACTGCTGCGGCACTGGGTGTTCGGCCCGTCGACTCTATTTGAATCGGGTCATCAGTTCGGCACGATGTTGATAGAATTCTGCGGTGAGTCGCTATCAAATCGTCCCCCTGAACTCAGCATTCGGTGGTCTCGTTTCAGGTATCGATCTTTCTCGGCCGCTGGACGATTCGGATGCGTCCTGCCTCGTCGACGATCTGCTGAAATTTCGGGTCCTGGTGGTGCGAGATCAGATCTTGTCCCATGAGGATCATATCCGGGTGAGCCGAATGTTCGGCGAGCCGGAAATTCATGTGCAGGATCAGTACACGGTTCCTGGTTTCGGTCAAATCGTGACGATCAGCAATATTCATCGCAACGGCGTACCGATAGGCATGTACGACGGAGACAACGAGCAGGAGTGGCACACCGACCTGTCGTGGAAGCCAGCGATGAGTGCGGTGTCACTGCTGTACTCGGTGATCGCGCCCGGGGTCGGCGGTGAAACCCGCTTCGCCGACACAACCGCGGCCTACGACGATCTTTCGGCCGAGTTGCGGACCAGGGTCGACGGGCTCGATGCGGTGCACTCGATGGTGCACTTGTTCGAGCGGCAGGCCGCGGACAACCCGGCAAAGGTACCGCTCACCGAAACTCAGCGCGCGCAGGTGCCGGATGTGGTGCATCCGCTGGTGCGGCTGCACCCACAGACCGGACGCCGGTCGCTGCTGTTGGGCGACATGATCATCCGCGGCATCGTCGGCGTCGATGAAGCTGAGTCCGGGCAGTTGCTCGATCAGTTGCACGCTCACGTGACCGCCGAGCGATACGTGTACTCGCACCGGTGGGCTGTAGGCGACCTGGTCATCTGGGACAACCGGGCCACGATGCACACCGCCTCACCATGCGATCACACCCGTCATCAACGCCTGCTCTACCGCACCACAGTTATGTGAGTTGCGATCGCCGCGCCGTGCGAACACGCTCGGCGCGGCGACCCGCCCAGATCAGGCGCCGGCGTCGATGGTTTCGATCGTCGGCAGCCACGCGACCGCGTTCTCCTTGGAGCCCTGGTGAACTGGGGTCAGGCCACTGTGGTCATCCAATGCCATCATCGTGATACCCATGAATGCGCCGCCATCGTCGACCGCGGCGACGAGCGAGCCGCATGCGGGGCAGAACCCTCGGCGGGTGGTCGGGTACGTGTTGTACCAGGTCGGTTCACCGCCCTCGCCAGTCCATTCGAACTTCTCGAGCGGGAAATCGACCCAGGCGGCGACCGGGCCCCCGGCCAGCTTCTGGCAGTGCGGGCACGAGCAAAGGTGCGGCCAGATCGGCTCCGCATCGGCGCGGAACCGGAGCTTCCCGCACAGACAGCCACCCTCATACATCAATCGTTCCCCTTTCTTTGAATTTCGTTGTGACAGAAGTGAATTGAAGCTCGTGTTTCTCGTTTGGGTATCGGACCCGGCTAGCGTAGAGCAGCACGGCCAGCCGGGCGGGGAATTCGGGGGTGCGCCGCGCCCGGCCGGGTCAGAAGCATGCGGACTGCTGAAACAGACGGATGTCGCGGACACCGGTGGCGGCCATGCAGAGCCGTTCGATGCCGATACCCAGGCCGACGCTACGGGCGGGTAAGGCGCCGGCGAGGATCGCTTTCTGCACCAACGACTGCTCAGGGTTGTAGAGGCCGATCGCGCTGGCGCGGGCGATGAACGCCTCGGCGTCGGTTTCGTCCTCGTAGCCGTGGACGACCTCGACACCGTCGATGAACACCTCGAACCGGTTGAGGATCGCGGCGGTGCCGTCGCGGAGTTTGGCGCACGGCTCGTTGCCGCCGAGCGGCATATCGACCAGGAATGTCGCCGCCCCGCTGCTCTGCGGCTCGAGCTCGGCGGCGATGTAGGCGTCGAGCAGAGCGTGCAGGGGTGTATCGGCTGGTCGGCCGAGGTGGCGGGCGAGTGCGCCGGTGTGCGGTTCGAGGGCCTCTCGGGTCAGGTCGACCTCAAGGGTGGCGTTCAGGTGCTCGGCGACCGAGATCCGGCGCGAGGTGCCGGAGTAGGCGAGTCGGATCAAGCTCTCGGCGAGCTCGGTCAGGTAGTCGAGGCTGGAGTCGGCGGCGTAGAGGTCCAGCATCGTGAATTCGCTGATGTGGGTGGCGTCGGGGGCATCGTTGCGGAAGCAGGCGCCGATTTCGAACACGCGGGGCGCGTGCGCGAGTTGGTAGCGCAGCGCGGGGCCGATCATGCTGCGCAGCCACCCGTCGCGGCCGCCGACGGCAGCGCTCGCGCGTTTGCCGGTCAGGTCGTTGGCCTGGCGGAACGCTGGAGTGATGACCTCGGCGAAGCCTTCCTCGCGCAACAGGGTTCGGATCTTGAACAGCAACTCGGATTTGACGTCGATGGCCTCGTGCACGCTGAGCATGCCTTCGGCAGGGGTGTCGGGACTCATGCGAAGTAGTCCTCGCATCCGCCGGTGCGCACGGTGTCCAAACTGAAGCAGTGAAAGCCGCCGCCGAAGAGGCGGCGGTGGCGGTGCTGGACAGGCACGACGGTCAGCCCCTTTTTCTCCAGGGTCCGCATCAGGTCCGGGCACAGGCTGTTGACGACCACGGTGTCCGTGTCGAGGGAGAGCACATTGATGTCGATGTATCGGCTCGCCAAATTGAATCCGAAGCCGCTGTAGTCGGGAAAGGCGTCTTCGTCCTGTTCGGGCGGGACGATGATGTCCCAGCCGTGCAGCGGCTCGGGCAGCGCGTCGAGGTAGTGCATGGAGCGCAGCATCAACATTCCCGGGCGCAGCGGAACTACTATGCTGTCGATGTGGCTGTCGGCGATAGCGTCGAGCCTGTGGAACCGCAACTGGGGGAAGGCGCGCCGCAACCAGGTCAAACCGAATTCGTGATTGATATTGGCGACATTCACGAGGATGTCGCGGCCCAGGCGTATGCATTGGGCACCGTCGAAGATCAGCTCATGCCCCAGCCCAGGTAGCACGCGGGTGTCGGTGTCGTTGGTGACTGCCGACAGGTCGACCGGCTGGCCGTCGAAGTAGCTCGAATCCAGCGATTGGCGCGCCAGCGCGGGCCGCGGCATCGACACCCACCCGGATCCGGCGTGCAGGTAGCGGTAGAAGTGTGGCTTGAGGTAGTCGTTTTCGAACACGCGGCCGCGGATGTGGGGTGCGGTCTCGACGATGGTGTCACCGAAGATGATCGTCTGATCGCGCACGTTCAGCGGCGGCGTCTCCCGGGCAGACCACCAGGGCGAGCCGATCGTGGTTCGCTCGGTGACCGGTTCGGGACGAAGAACCCGTACCCCGGCCTCGGTAAGGACGTCGCAGAAGCCTTCCACGTCCTCCTCAAGCTCGTCGACCAGCTGCGGCGGGATCGCGAGTTCTCGGCTGCCGTTGACAGCGGTGGGGGTGACGTTGTCGAGATAGAACAGACGGAAGCTGGCATCGATGTCGTGTGAGTTGTAGCCGTGGGGTTCGCCGACGATGACTTCACGCAGCGTGGTCCACTCATCGAAGCTGTTGACGAGCAAAGACATTCGGATGTGTTCCTGTTCGGTTGTAGAGCTGATAGGCGCGGGATAGCTGTCCACGGGAATCACGTGTTGGGCCGACGTTCGGCGAGCTGCAGATGCAGCGCGGCCACGATGTCGTCGAGCACCGAGGGAATGTGCGCAGTGGCGCGACGCCGGAAGAAGAACCCGGAGCACCAGGGCACCTCGTCCCAGCGGGGATAGTTCTCGCGCAGGATCGCGGCGGCTTCGGGCAGTTCACGCCAGCCGATGTTGGGGAACCAGTGGTGGATAGGGTGGAACATGTCGTCGTTGTGACCGCCGAGCAGGTGGCGGGTCAGCGCGTGGGAGCTCCAGCCCCGCGTCTGGCGGACGACATCGGTGTTGTGGATCAGGCCGGCGTGGTTACCCAGGTCGGTCATCCAGGTGACGATGGGGCGGACCACAATCAACGGCAGCGCCCAGTACAGCGCGAAGTCGACTCCGTGCCCAAGCATGGTGGCCGCGCAAGCTGCGGAAGCCCATGCCGCCCACCGGGTTCCCGCTGCCTTCCAGCTCTCGTCACGGGCTTTGCCTGCCAGGGTGAGGAATCCGTACTTGGGCAGCTGCCACAGCGAGTTGCGGATGATCACGTGGGTGACGAAGGCGCGCTTGTCCGGCCACGGCGCGTGCGCCTGGCGGGAGATGTACGAGCGCAACATCGGGTCCTCGGGACTGCCGAGCTTGGCGTGGTGAATACGGTGGCTGCGCCGGTACGGGGTGAACGGCTCGCCGAGCGCTAAGCAGTTCAGATGCCCCAGGATCGTGTTCGCGCGACGGGAGCGGGTGAGCTTTGTGTGGATCGCCTCGTGAGTCAGATTCGACAAGTGCCGCTGCCGGATACCGATGTAGATCACGCACACCACGGTCAGGACCGGATGCCCGACGGCGATCCCGACCGCGGCCGTCGCGGCGGCCGCGAGATAGTCCCGGGCCAGATCACGGGGGCCGTCGGCGCGGCCCCGAGCGCACAGTGCGTCCATGCGTGTGATCAGGTCGGGGCCGAAGGCGCGCCGGACCGTGCCGGATGCTCCTGCCGAGGGATGCCGCTGGGTGGACTCGCGCGCCGCGATGGTCATACTCAATCTCCACGCTGAGGTCGGGACGAGGGCAACGGCCTGCGGCAGGAGCCGGGCCCGCCGCGAGCTGTATGCCTCGATCAGGTCGGATCGGAGGTGGAGGGGCCACGTGACGAGCACAGGCGTGCCGTCACGTGGCCCCGCGCAGGTGCTGCGCTCAGATGTCAGGAGGCGTCCGGGCGCACACCGGTTTTGAGCGCGTCCGGCCGCACACCGGCCTTGAGTCCCGCGTCCGGGCGCACACCGGTTTTGAGCGCGTCGGGCCGGACACCGGCTTTGAGCGCGTCGGGGCGGACGCCGTCCTTGAGCATTGGCGACATCGTGATCTCCTTCTTTTTGTTGGGTTACTGCGGGAAAGGTGGTCAGGGGAGGGTGGCTGCGCGGGTGGCCAGCTGCGACCACCAGAACGTCATGCCCTCGAGGATTTGGAGCCAGCCGTCGACGATCTGCGGCAGGTCCAGGCCGAAAGTGCGGTGGTCGCGGATGAATCGGGCGATGCCTTCGATGTGGGCGGCCTCGACGCTCAGGCCCTCCACGGCCGCGGCGTCGTGGCCTTCGTCCAGGTGCAGCGAGTAGTAGTAGTCCAGGTGCGGCAGCTTCGCCTCGGCGCCGACGGTCAGCGCGGCATAGCGGTCGGTGATCTTGCGCAGCAGTTCGGTCTCGTCGATGGCCACGCCTTCGGTGGCGTAGTAGCCGCCGCAGATGCGGCTTACCGATGACCCGATGACGAGCCAGTCGTGCAGCGACACCAGAGTTTCTGTCTCCGACGCGGGGATGTGGCCGTTGACCAGCAGCCCGAGATCGGCCAGCAGCGCCCCGGAGTACAGGGTGTAGTGCGCGGGCACCTTTCCCCGTTCACCACCTTCCTCGAGGTGGTTGCGGCGGAACTCGTGCGCCAGCTCCATGCATCCGCCCTGCACGGTGTCGGCGGCCTGGCGCAGGAAGTCGGAGTTGTAGCGGGCGAACACGCTCAGCTCCAGGATGTAGAGGGCCGCTTGGTCTTTCGACAAAGTCGTCGGCGACACCTCAGCGGTGATCTGCTCGAACAGCGCGGCGACCATCGGTGCCATGTGTTTGTCGACCAGGTCGTCACCACTGACCGCAGGCTGGTTGAGCAGGATGCTCGTGATCGCGGCCCGAGTATCGGGGTGCTCGCCGAGGTAGCGCTGGACCTTCGACATGCTCACGCCACCTCCCCAGCTTCGTCGTCGGTGAGAACCTGGATGCCGCCGGTTTCGAGCAACAGCGCCAACGTGTCCGCTCCGAGTTCGTCGGTGATGCGCACGGTCTGAGCGTCCGCCAGCGCCGCCAGGGCGCGGCACCAGGCCGGAGACTCTGGCACGCTGAATGCCAGGCCGCGGACTGTGACACCGATGCTGAGGCTGTCATCGATACCCGGATCGGTGTGCAGGGCGAACGGCGGCGCGACCCGCAAGTGAGTGCCACCTGCGGCGAGGGCGGCCACGGCTTGATGGGCTGCGTCGCTGCGCGCGAGGTCGTGTTCGGCGAACTCCCAGCCGCCGTTGCTGAGCAGAGTGCGCCACCGCGCGCTGATTTGCTCGCCCACCTTCTCTTCCAGCTGCGCCGACACTACGGCGAGCATGCCGGTTGCCGCTGTCGTCAGCGCGGCCGCGACCGGGCCCGGACCATCGGCAAGGGGGTGCATCGGCGACGGTGTCGCGTCGGCGGCCGCGGCGGATTCCAGCAGCGTCGGCAGGACCGACAAGGCCAGCAGTCGCGCGTCAGGGTAGGTGTAATGCGGGACCGCGACCGAGATGGAGAACTCGTCTTGGACGCCTACGTGGAACACCCGTCGCGGCAGGAACAGCACATCACCGGGTTCGAGGTCGAACCGCTCGCCGCGCTCGAGTAGCGCGGTGTAGTCGCCGAAGGTCGGAGCATCACCGCCGGTCAGCTCTCGGTAGAGCTCACCGGACCAGCAGTAGAAGTGCTTGACACCCGGGCCCAGGTGCACCAGGAAGGCGTCCTCGAAGCCCTCGTGCACACCGAATGCCGTGCCAGCGTAGTTCCCGGCGAACGCGACCTGCTCGCTGCCGCCGATCGGCACACCCCACCCGGCGTGCGCGGAGCCGAGCAGCTCACCCAGTACCGACGACAACTTCGGGGAGGTCGTCTCAAGGTTGTTGATCACCAGCGAGAACCGTTCAGCGCCGGTGAGGGTCTGCATCCAGGCCACGAAGTCCTCGCCCGGCTGCCACGGCGCCGACAGCACGGTGTCGATCGCCTCGTCCTGGCGGTCTTCCCCGATGTAGACGCGGATGCGGGCGCTGGTGGGCTCACCGTCGGTGGCCGCGCGGCGCAGCCGGTGCAACCCGTCCAGGACATCGTTGGAACCGAGCCGGTCGGCCGGCACAATGCCCTTGAACAGGAACGGCGCGACCGCGCCGGAGGTTTTCTCGGGGAACTGTGTCGACCAGAACTGCGGTGAGGGCGGCCAATTGATCACGGGATTCGTGGCGGTCGTCATGACGTCGGTCCCGTCGCTGGTGAGGACATGCAGGTGTTCAAGGTCTCTCCTGTTCTGCTGCGCAACCCGCAGGATCGGCAACCGGAAGCATGCGGTGCGGGCTGCGAGTAACTCATGACGCGGTCACCGAATTCGACAGCCGGCGCGTCGGGGTAAGGCGCGGGCAGGCGTTCTCGATCAGGTGGGGAACACCCACCCGCTCATACGATGTGCGGCAATTCCATCGCATCGAGAGCGGGACATCAGGCCGCGAACGATCCTCGCAGAATCGCGCCGTCTCGTGACTCATCGCATCCACCACCGATATCTGCCCATCACTGTCGACGTGGACACCCACCCGAGGCTCGGACCCAGGAAAGATCCGGGGATGGCACACACCACGACCGGCACGAGCGGGCGTCCACATTGCCAACAATCCCGCTATCGCCGGGCCAGGCCAATTCCAGTTCGAGTGCGGATCGGGTGCCGTTCGAGTGCGGGTCCGCTCACCAAGTCGCACCCGAAATCGATACGCACGCACTGTGACTCATGCGACGATCAAGGCGATGTCGGAGAACAACGTCCAGCTGCGAGCCGCCCGGCAGGCGATCGTCTCGCCCGTGACCGGCTACGCCATGTCTCGCGACGAGGTCGCAGAGGCCGCCAACGCGTGGGCACATGCCCGAGGCGTCTCAATGGACATGTCCGGCAACTATGTCGGCAGGTTGGAACGGGGCACGATGCGCTGGCCCAACGCCAACTACCGAAACGCGTTGCGAGCTGTGCTGGGAGCGGCTACAGACGCCGCTTTGGGGTTCTACCCACCGGGTGAGTCCGCGGTCGTGTCGCCGGTCGCTGGGCATATCATCGCCGATACACACCACGTCGCCCGGGAACCGAGACTAGACGAGGACGACGACATGGAACGGCGACAACTGCTCGTTGGTGGGACCACAGCTGGGCTCACCGTCATCACATACCGCCCGCAACGCTTTCCGGCCCGCATCGGCATGGACGCCGCCAAACGTCTTGCTGCGCGCGTGGACGGCTACGTCAACGATGAACAGCGGGTCGGCGGAGGCACGCTGGCGACCGTGGCCCAAAACGACCTCAGGCACGCCGAGATGGTGTTACGGACCCACGACATCGACAGTGCCGCGGAGGCGGCTTTCGTTTCGGCGGTAGGCAATATGGCGGTGATGGCGGGCTGGTTGTTCTACGACTCCGATGACCAGGTTGCCGCCACCGCCTGCTACCGCGATGCGCTAGCGTTGGCCGCCGAGATCGGTGATGACGAACTGGCTGCCCACACCTGCCTGAACAAGTCGTTGCAGACCATCACGCAGGCCCGACGCGGGAAAGCCAACCCCCACTCCGCGCTGCGATCCACCCTGCGAGCCGCCGACCTCGCCCGGCCCGCAGCCTCGGGCCGAATCCATGCCTTGATCGCCGCGAGGCAGGCGCTGGCTCACTCCTGCCTCGGCGACCGCTCGGCGTTCAACCGCTCGATCGCAACCGCGTGGCGGGAGATGGACCTCGCCTACGACCACGAACCTCTCGACCAATGCCCTGACTGGTTGAAATTTATGTGCCACAACGAGGTTCGCTACCATGAGGCTTGTGGCAACGCATACCTCGGCAACGCTTCGAAGTCCACGGAGTTGTTCAAGCAAGTAGCCGCTGAGCGCGCCGGGCAACGCAACGCCGCCCACTATCGCGCCTGGTTCGCCTGCTCCCTGGCCCAAGTGGGCAACATCGCCGACGCAATCACCGAAGCCACCGACGTCATCACCAACCTCGCCAGCGGTGTGTCCTCAAGCCGAAGCTTGCGTGTGTTGGAGCCGGTTCGCATCGCGGCAAGCAAACCGCATCATTCCGACTTCCGAGAACGATACGATCGGCTCTCGATACAGGTCTGAGGGAGGTCCGATGGCGGAAGACGTTGCTCTACAGTCGTTTTCTGGTGAACAGGCCCGCGCGATCCGCAGCACTATCGCGGACGTGCAGGCCCGCGGTTACGTCGATGCCATCGCCACCGGCAACCCGTTCGAGTCCACCGAAGCGTTCATGGAACGCTTCGAGGTCTACTCGGCCATGCCGGGCTTCTCGATGATGCTGGCCACCATCGACAGCGAACCCGTCGGCCAGGCATTCGGCTGGCCACTTGCCGCCGACACCACCTGGTGGTCTGGCCTTGTCCTGGACCCAGGACAGTCCACTCTCACAGAGTTCTCTGCCGAGGACGGAACCAAGACATTCGGACTCAGTGAACTTATGGTCGACAAAAAACTCACCGGCCGCGGCATCGCCAGCACGCTCTACCGGGGCCTGCTCGCCGACCGACACGAGCAGCGGGTCACCTGGCTGGTGAATCCCATCAACGAGGCATATGCGATCTACCGGCACTGGGGAGCGCGACGTGTCGGCACGCTCCAACCCACCTGGGACGGTGCCCCCCGCTTCGACGTGCTCATCGTCGACCTTCCACTCTCGTCCTCGTTCGACAGCTGACGCCATCGGAGTTCCCATGAGCCACAACGACATCGAGTGCACGGACAGCGTCCTGTCCCACCCCGAGGTCGGCAACGACCACCCGGACGAATGGAACACCCCACTGCTGGCTGTGGCTGCGCGCAAGGCCTTTCCGAACTACACACCCGCGCCTCCGGTCATCGAGCATGGACGCGTAAGCCATCTCGTGACCGTCGACGGCAGGCGCTAGCTGGGGCAATGCCGTCAGGTGCCTCCGCTACGCCCACCCCGAGCACTACCGCGCCGACGCTACCTAGTACCCGTGAACGAGGAACTCAATTGCACAAATTGCAAAGCGTTCCCACATCTCGCAATGTCGATGGCATCCGGCGCGGGATGGTCGTGTTCTGGAATGGTCGCGGCAGCCATCTTCGTCCCTGCCGCGATGGAGGATTCACGATGACCATCCCCATCACTTCATCGGCGGCATCGGCGATCTCGACGGCTGCACCGGAGATGACCGCGGTCAAACTCGACCGCGCGGGTCTGCTACGAGCCGGTGCGAACACGCGGATCAGCCGCTTCGCTGTTTTTATTCCGGCCGACGAGCTAGGTGTACTCCGGCCGATCGTGGTCGGCGACGGCGCTGTGGTCGGCGCCTTCGCGGTCGTGCACGGCGGCACCGCAATTGGAGAACAGGGCTGTTCCTCGACCAGCTCGCTCAACACACGCCGCGTGGATGGACCAGCGATGGCCGCCTCAGGCATCCGAGCTGGCGTGGGCTGCGGCCCGACAAAGCACCGCGCGACGTCAGGCGAGAATCCGAACCGTGGCGCTGACACTGCGGATCTGCCTCGGCACTGTGATGTCAGAGACGGAGCCGCTCGCTATCCTCGACCTTGTGCCCACAAACCGCTGGTTGAGTGACGACGAGATCAAGCGATCGAAAGAACAAACGCGTAAGAACTCGCAGACAACTTTCCGTCACCATTATGTGCCTAGAATGTATCTGAAGCGGTGGGCAACCGGAGAAGGCGACGAAATAAGATATACAAACGTCGATACCAAACAAACGGAATTAGTTCTGCCCGAAGAAATCGCTGTAGAACCGAACTTCTACCAGATTGCCGCGCCGGACATCGATGCCGATGGTAACCCAGATATGTGGTTCGAGACACATATGGGCAGGATCGAAGACAGGGCCGCCAACTGGCTGCGCGCGCTTGATCAACAGAGTGATGGACGAATCAAAGATAGCAACCTGATCTCCAACCTGGCCGTGTTCATTGGACTACAAAGTCAGCGGACCAAGCGCGGTCGTCAAAGTGAGTCGAACATAGATGAGGCAATAAATCGTTATGGCGCAGAACGCATTCTGAACCTTCCAGGGTTCCTTCCGATACTGTGCGAAGTTGCCGGAAAACCTTACTCTGCCAGGGATCATCGCGCGATCGTGGCGGATATACTCGCCCAGAAGTCTGTTAGTCGAGACGCCAAACCGAAGATGATCGACAGCGCAATCGGAGTCTGGAAAAACACGATAACTCCAATGTTGGAAAATGATCTGATGTGGTGGCTGGTCAGCGCCGACAGCGCACTTATAACCTCCGATGAGCCAGTCTTGCGAATCCCTCGAAAAAGGGATAGTCGCGAACTTCCGGTGTCATTTAGAAAAGCGAAACTTATCGCCTTCCCGATAGGGCCCGATAGGCTTATTATTATGAGTCGTAAAGGCGCTCTGCTGAAGCCGCCGCATAAGCTAAATTCGACCGAAGTTAAGTTCCTGAACAGGGAATTCGCGCTCAACTGCAATGAGCTAGTCTTCGAGGAACCGAGTTCCCAGATTGCCTCACAACTGAACGTGCCTCCATATCCGTCTGCGAGCGAAAACTTGCCGAATGCTATAACCACGGCCCAACAGTTCGCGAAGTTGGTATCGCTTCCTACGAGGTGGAGCGCGGCGTCCCATGCACCCCAATGGCCGCTGTCTCGGTGGACGTCCGACTGAGAGGGCACGACGGTAGCTCAATCGCCGTGTGCTGAACGTCATCGGTGACCGCCCGGAGACCCCACGAAGTCAAAATGGAACTACCGTCGTGGTCGTCACAGGCGGCGACGTGCGTTCACTCGGAGGGTGGTGCCTGTGTGCGATCGAGGTATCAGCCGGTTGGGATGGTTGAGCGTCGGGAGAAGTCGGCGGCGTAGGTGTTTCGCTGGCCGACCTCGCTGACCCATGTTTCGGCTGTGCGAGGACTACGGTTTCCCGATCCTGACCGGCCTGCCGTTCGGCCACACCAGCACCAAATACACCCTGCCCATTGGTGCGCGGGTGTGCATCGACACCGACGACTTGACGCCGCTGCAGATCGTTGGACCGTGGGTGAGCCAATAAACGAACACTACAAACTGGGGTAGCTCCATGGCCGTTCTCGCCAGCGCCGACCAGTGCAGTACCGCCGGTTTCTCGCCATCACAAGCAGGAGCGCGTACTGGCCATTCGCCGCCTGCTGTTGATCCAGGCTGTCCGGGATCATTTGCGCTGCAAGGGCTATCAGGAGACGCCGGTGCCGGACGTGCGAACCGGAAAGCGCCGATGGTGCGGCCGGGAACCTATGGCTGAGTATGTGCTGTGTGTTTCAGGAAGTCGAGTACTTCCTCGTGCAGGTGACCGTTGGTGAATACCGCGGCGCCCGACCCGATGCGGCGCTTGCCTTGCAAGTCGCTGAATCGGCCTCCCGCTTCTTCGACGATTGGGACAGCGGCCGCGATGTCCCAGGGGCCAGCGGCCAGATGAAGGAAGACGTCAGTTCGACCGGCAGCGACGAGCATGGCGCCCTGGCAGGTATCAGCCCAGCTGGTCAGCGGGCCGCCATCGGCGCATCGGGCGAGAAATGCAGCGCCCATGGCAACACGTAGAGCAGGCATCCCGGATCTGACGGGCCAAATCGCGGCAGTGGCACCGCTGAGCGTCCGGGTTGTCGTTACCGTGAGCCGTTCCCGGGGGCCGAGGTGCCCGGCTACGCAGGCACTGGTCCACGCACCTGCATTTCGCGTCGCCCACCAACGGCGCCGCAGGGCTGGCGCGGTGATGATCCCGGTCAGTACCTCGCCGTTCTCTTCAACGGCGATCAACGTGCTCCATTGCGGCTTTCCAGCAGCGAAGTTGGCTGTGCCGTCGATAGGATCGACCACCCATCGGCGAGCGCTGTCACCCTGTTGGCCGAATTCCTCACCGACAACGCAGTCGTGCGGACGGACGTCGACGAGCCGACGGCGGATGGCTTGCTCCACTGCGCGGTCCGCGGCCGTGACAGGGCTGCCGTCGGCCTTGGTCTGAGCGGACACGTCCCCTGACGAGAAATACCGCATGGAGATGCGATCGGCCGCCTCGGCGAGCTGATGGACAAGTGTCAGGTCGTCGCACGCCACCACAAGGATGAAATTCTAGACAGCAACACCCTGCCCGCGACCTGCGCCAGTACCGTCGCCGTGACCGATGAGGGCGTCGGAATGACGGGCGTTCCTCGCGCTGAGCGGGCTCGGAAGTGATGAGCGTCAACGATATCGACCCTCCGAGCACAGCCTGCACCTTTGTCGGCATCGGGCTGCAGGTGGATCGCAAGTGCCATGACGAAAGCCCCTGGGATAGATGTCGCCAATCAGGCCGCCGTCGATCTGGTGTTGCAACTGGGCGCGGCGGGGTTCGGTCCGGATCGCCAGATGGCCAAGATCTGGCGAGACCTCGCAGGATGGTTGTACGCCAATGGCATCCACGGCAGCTTCTACCCGCGCCGCCGGCAAACCGTACACCGCCCGCACCGACACAGCGACGAGCCCGCGGCGTGTCCTGCAGTCACTGCCCGCTCGGCATCAACACCATGCGAGCGGGGGAGTATCGGTCATGCGATACGCCGCCCCTGCTCGCACAGGACGATCGCGCCCTCTCGCACGGCATTCAGCGCGGCAGTGAAACGATCGATGAGTAACGGTTTCATCTTGCCTGCAAGCTCCTGGACGGTGCAGAAGCCCGCCGAACGAATCTCGTTGGTATTCAGTGTCATCCGGGCAAGATCGCCTTCGGTGAGCACGCCGCCGTCGAAGACGAAGATCACCCCCTCGGGCCGCGAGTCCTGGGGACGGACATAATCCACCACCAGAAGCCTGCCGAGCCTGTAGTTCCACCCCAGTTCCTCGAGCAGTTCGCGCTCGGCTGCCGCCCAGGGCGCCTCATCCGCCTCGACCGAACCGCCCGGCATTTCCCAGTAATGCTTGTAGGACGGCTCGACCACGAGCACCCGGTCCGAGCTGTCCCGAAACAGCACCCCGGCGGCCATGCGTTTGCGCGGCAGCCCGGCTACGTACTGCTCGACAGGCAGTGTCCCGGTCACGGCGGGACCGTCGTGCGACGTCGTCACCTGCGACACCCTAACCGCTACATCCACCGTCGTTCGGGCTGCTGGTGACCTTGGCCGGTTGCCCACTGCCGCATTCGCGGCTCGACTTCGTCGAAGAACAACGACTTGGAGCGGGTGTAGTCGTCGTAGTCGGGATCTGCCGCATGTTGAACGGCGAGCTCACATTTGAGTTCGGCGTAGCGCCGCGCCTCATCCGGATGCGCACGCAGCCAATCCCGGACGAGAACAACGAAAGCGGCGAACGGAGAATCCAGCCGACGAATGTGCAAGATGGCCGACTGCTCAGGTGAATGGAACAACCGTTTCCCGTGCGCTTCGGCGTGATCTTCGTCGCCTGGGCGCGGGATGTCGCGGTACACACCTGGCGAGTCGGGCCGCGCACCGGACGCGGGCACGAAACCTGTGTGCGCCAGCAGTCCTGCGAGCTCATCCAGCGGTGGCAGGGCGGGCATACACACCTGTAGATCCACGATAGTTTGGCAGCCAAGCCGGGCACTGCGGTCGAACCGATATGTTCATAAACGAACACATCGGAGTTGTCCAAGTCTCGAAGGGCCGAGCGCACGATCTGCAACAACCGTTCCGCACGAACCGGCCAGGCCACGTCGTAGTCGAGGATCATCACGGTGGCGCCTTTGGATTGGTCTGGATCATCTCGAATTCTCGTCGTGGATCGTAGGGGGAGATAGTGCCCTCCCGGCCCGTGGGAGTGAAGACGTTTCTCGCACGCAGGTGCTCGGGACGACTGTTCCCCTCAGCGAATTCTGCTGCAGCACAACCATATTGACCCGACCCATCAGTCTACGGCACGCCCGGACGACATCGCCACCAATCGATGGTCTGGCATTTGGCCTCGCCCAATTCGTCCGCCGACAACGGCGTCGACGTGGCCGCAGCAGTCAGGTTCATGCACTGGTCATGACCGGAGCGACGGTGTCGGAGCTCGGGTGCGCTAGTACGGGTTGCTGTCCGCGCCAGGCGGTCTCAGGTGGTGAGTGTTTGGTCAGCCACGGTGGGTGATGTGCTTGCGGCACAATGGATATCGGTAGGATCCACTGAGGCTTGAGGCGCCGTTGGTCCTTTCCGGCGGCGTCGTATTCGGCGAGATAGCCAGCGGCCCCCAGCCAGGAATTCCGCGGAATCGACCGGATTCAGGCCCCGCTTGTGAATCCAGCCTCGGTATAAAGAATCTCGCTGACCGGCCGACGGCGCTTGCGTCCTCGTTTATGGCGGGTGTGCGACGAATTCACCGGAGGCGACGGACCACTGTCGCTCACACGCAGCATGCTCGTCGTGAATTGCCTTAGTCAGTGTCTCATGTCGTAGGCCAAGGTACAGGTGGGTTTCGTCGAAGACCGCGGCGAGCGGATGCTCTGTGCCACGAAGGTGGAAAGATGAGCCGCGCTTGGGTTCCGAGCTTACCAGCCTGGACTGATAGCCCTACGCCGGTTCCAAATCGCTGCCCTGCCAGTGCCTCCCGGATGGCCACGCGCATACGCAATCCGAGCGGGGTCCTGGCCGTGATCCACAGATTCCGCCAGCCAGTGGCGGCGGCGAATTCGATACCCATCGTTGAGCGAAAGTCAGCTCGCCCTGTCCGCTCAAGGACGTTGACGGACAGCAACTCGCACACGCGGCTTCAGCTCGACTCTGGCCGTACCGCGATCGGTGGTGCCGGAATCTGTTGCCGTGTCAGGATCTGCCGCAGCATTGTGCGGGCGCTGTCGATGTCGATGAGCTGGCGGGTGCCGAGCAGCCGCGACATCAATAGCAGGGCGGCGTCGTGGACTTGCTGTGGTGGATGTCGGCTGGCGTTCGACGCGCAGGCGTCGGTGATGATCCACGGTGTCAGGCCGTGGTCGAACAGTGCGAGCGTGGTCGCGAGAACGCAAGCGTCGGTGGCGATTCCGCACAGAAATACGTCGTTGACCCGGTGGTGGGTGATGGTTTCGGCGGTCTCGGGAGTGAGCGCGCTGTAGGTGGTCTTGTCGATGACCTGGACGCGGGGGTCGCGGGCGTGGTGTGCGAGTTCGGTGACGATATCGGTGTCGGGGGCCGATGTCATGGCGTGCCAGTCGAGCAGCCGCTGAAAAGGCGAGCCGGAATGGTTCAGGTAGCGGGTGAGGATCACGGGTGCGTCGACGGCGAGCCAGGCATCGATCAACGCCGCGACAGCCGGGACCACGGGAGCAGAGGCGGGCACGATGAATCCGTTCTGGACATCGATCGCCAGCAGCAATGGCAGCGAGCCCGAACGGTGGTATGCGGTTACGCTCTGCGGTCCCATGACCACCCCCTCAGACGCGGCAACGCCGATGTGCCGGATCAGATTAGCGCGACTGTCGGTGGTCTGTGGTCGACTAGGTGTCGTGCGGGCTGAAGACGATCAGCGGGTCGATGCGCTACCTGATTCGGTGCGCAGCGGGTTGGAGGACGCTGTCACGGATCGGATAGTAGCGTGTGGCGCGCTGGTGGTGTGTGGGTTTCCGGCGTCCGGAAAGTCCACCGCCGCACAGCATTTGGCAGCAGTCACCGGTGCTGTGGTGCTGGATAAAGACTTGCTGGCACCGCTGCTCGAGCAGTCTGTGATGGCTCGACTGACCGGGGATCCGGTCGACCGTGATTCCGAGATGTACCGGTCGGTGGTCGCGCCGGGGATCTACGACTCGTTGATCGGCACGGGATTGGTTGTGGCTGAGCGCTATCCGGTGATTTTGGACGCGCCGTTCCTGTCTCCGATCCGGGAAGCGTCCGCGGCGGGGGTGATGCTGGGGCAACATCTGCGGGCGCGGTCCGGGGCATCGAATGATCTGCCGGTCGTTACGGTGTGGCTCGACAGCTCTGCGGAAGTGATTCGTGAGCGGATGGTTGCGCGCGGCGCAGAGCGTGATCATCCCAAGCTCGCAGACTGGGATGCATATCGCCGCGATGTCCTGGTCGGTGGTGTGCGGGAACTGGCGCACACCGTGTGCGATGTCGTGATCGGCAGTTGACTCTGCATGATGACCGCAGACGGCGGTGGGGCTATCGCCGCGACGAGTCGCATCCGAGGACCCGAACATGATGGCCGTGCACGCACAGTGCGACGGCAGCTGTCGCTGACGCCATGACCATGGTCCCGAGCGGCAGGGATGACATCGGACGCCGGAACAAAGAATCCGGCGGTGCAACGCTGGTCGGTGAGACTCTGCTTCACTGGTTGATCGATGCGGGAGGCTGTTGCGATGGACTGGGAGACCTTGGGCAAGCAACTCGAAGCGCGGTCGCGGGTCTACGCGCGCAAGTTCGGGATCGACCGCACCCCCGAGTGGTTCGCGATGAAGGTGGCCGAGGAGGCAGGGGAATTGATGCAGCAGTTCCTGGCGGCGACCGGCCAGGGCCGATCGCGCGGGAAATCGCCTGAAGAGCTTCAAGTTTCAGTCGATGACGAGATCATCGACGTCTTGTGTCAGGTCGTGTTGATGGCCCATAACCGCGGGACCGACATTCAAGCCGTGATCGAACGCAAGTGGCTGCGCCCCAACGAATCCGACATCGGCATCGCCCCGGATCGCAACATCGCCGCGGGTTTCGATGGCGACGCTATCTACGCACAGGCGTCCGCGCAGCCCGACGGTGCCGCGGGGTTCTACAACCGCAATGTTCGCGTCGTCACTGGCTCCGCTGCGGCGGTGAATGTGCGAATCCCAATCCCTGGTGCGGACATGATGGACCACCGCCAATGGCCCGAACCAGCGATCCTCACCGCCATCGCGCCCTTCGTCACCGCCGCTCCGCGCCTGTACCGCGAGTCCACACAGCCGCTGTATCAGATCCACGAATTCATCGAAGGCCAGCCACTGGATCGTCTGGCACCACGCGGACAGGCCGTACCAGTGCACGTGCCCACCGACGTGGCTCGACTGTTCTCCCAGCTGCGGGCGATCCCGCGCAGCGCGCTCCCTCCGACACCAGCCGGACTCGACGACGATCCGCAACGGTTCGCGCGACAGCTGTGGGATACCACTCGACGGGCCTATCTCGAGTGCCGCGAATCGTTCGACCGCCTCTACCGGCAACTGCGTGTCCCGGATGACCCTTTCGCGCCTCTGGACGGTGCGTGGAAGGGGTTGGAGCCCAGATCATTTCGACTCATCCACTGCGATCTGCATCGCAAGAATATGATCATCCGCGGACACGAGACAGTGTTCCTGGACTGGGAACTGGCCCTCTACGGCGACCCGGTCTGCGATGTCGCGATCCACCTGCACAAAATGAGTTACCTCCCCGACGAGCAGCAGCGATTCATCACCGCCTGGACAGCAGCCGAACCGGAAGCCGCCGAAGGAGACTGGGAACACGACCTGCGTATCTACCTGGTTCACGAGCAGATAAAGTCTGCGGTCCTCGACACCGTTCGCTACGCCAAGGTCATCGCCGACCGTAGTCGCACACCCGAGAACGAGCAGGTTCTGGTGACAAGCCTGACGAAAAAGCTTCAAGACACGGCGCCACTGTGGAACCTGGACACACCGCTGGACGAACCGGAAATCGAAGCCGCCCTCCGTCATGAAAGTCGTTGGCAGCGATGAACCAGTACTGGATATGTTCCTAATCGGCCGCGGTCATCGACGACCGAACCACCGGATGGGAAATCTGCACATGGTTTCGATCCTGGTCATCACCAGTGGCAATAGTGGCAGCCCTTCGTGCAGGGAGTGCGCGGGGCCGCACCGAGTTGCGACCGCCTGTGCACGGGCTTTCGGCAACTCGTGCGCTCGCCTGGAAACCAAATACAACCAACGCGCCAACGACACGAGGCGGGCATGAGTCGACCGATGTGGACTGTCCGGCATGCGCGTGCAGGTGATGGGCCGCGGCTGCGTGCACTGCGCATGCAGGCGCTGCGTGATGCTGGGTATGCGTTCCTGGAAACAATCGACGAGGCGGCAACGATCGATGCTGCTGCCTGGGAAGCGCGGATAGCCCGCAGCAGCCGGCGCGGGCGTCAGGTTCTTGTGGTCGCGGAGGACATAAGGGACCACACGTGGGTAGGCATGGCGGGCGCGTTCCTGGATTCCGAGCGCGACAGCGACGAGTTCGATCTTCCGAATCCGCCTGTCTCTCCTGGTGATCGGTGGGCAATGGTGTGGGGGACCTATGTTGATCCGACCCGCCGCGGACAGGGCGTGGCCGATGGCTTGTGCGCCGAGCTATACAAGTGGGCCGCTGAGGAAGCCGGTGTCCACTGGCTCGGTTTGCATGTCCGCGATTCCAACACCCAAGCGGATCCAGCTGTACCGCCGTCAGGACTTCCGCGTGGTCGCGCACAGCCGTCATCCCGAGCTGGGCGTGACATCGCTGGTCATGGTCCGGCCGATCATCTAGGTCCGGCACGGAACCACGAGCGCGACCGTCGCGAAAATTCTTGTGAAAACATCAATCTGCTGCAATGGGCGGGATTCGAGCCGCACTCGTCATCGATAGCCGTCATGCCCGATGCCGCAGAGCACCGTGAAGGCAGTCGAAAAGGCCCTCGCTCAGGCCCGAAACGCCGCCGTCCGCTGGCGTGTCACCCGATTTCATCTTCCGGCACCCAGCGCTGCGACCCCGGGTCGACGCATTGCGTCGAGCAAGAACCCCGACTCGAACCGGCGTCGACTTCCCGGCGGACGCCCACGCCGTCGAGAGCACCTGGTCAGGAGGCTCACGCAGCAGCTGGCCACCGTCCGCCTAGCCAACATCAACAGCAAGTCGCCGAACTACGCGCGGCGCTCGAAACCGCGCACGGAGAACTATTGCTTCTGCGCAGGAGAGCCATGGCAATCAGTGAACCTCACCGCCGGTCCGAAAACCGCCAAGCGCCTCCCTATTTTGAGTACTGCCACGCGGATCCGGTTCCCCGATACTCCGACAGCGGGATCGGTACCGCACCCGGCCGCATTTTCTCCCTGAACAACCTTCCAGCCAGATGATCGATCTCATGGGCCACGAGCCGCGCGGTTCCGTGCTCGAACGTCGACACCTGCTGTGATCCGTCGAACCGATCGTGAGCGACGCGCATCATCAGCGGCCGAGGAACGCGACCGCGCACATCGAAGAAACTGAGGCAGCCCTCGAACTGCTCGTCGGTCTCCTTCGACTCCTCGACGACCACCGGATTGAGCAGGATCAGCGAGTGGCCGCCCGGGAGCCGGACGATCGCGGCCGCCCTGTCGATCCCGATCTGCGGCGCCGCAACGCCAACCCCTTTCGCGAACTCGTGGACAGCGCTCACCCGGTCCGCGGCGGCATCGAGCGCGTCGATCACCGACAGCGCTTCCTCTCGGTCCGCAGGCAGTTCGAACCGGCGAGCCATTCGTGAAAGCCGCGGATCGCCCTCCTGCACGATGCCGGCATGCCGCATCAGCTCAGTAATGGTCGGCTCCGCCACTGGCACCTCCTGGAAGTAGTGGACAAGGGGTTCAGATCGACCACGTCAGCGGCATACCGGCGACGTCTGAACTGCGCAAACATACTCGAAATCCGTTGCAGCGCCATATAAGAGGTGGTCGACTTCGTCCTGGATGAGTCGTTGGCGCACAGTGGATCTGGTGTGCTGCTGTCGGGAGGTTGACGGCTGGGTATGGTGTCGTGAGGTGGTCGTGTGTTGGGGGTGACCTAGTGTGAGGCACGAGACAGGTGGTCGGGCGGCGCGCGAGCGTCTTCGGCGCGCGATGCAGCGGGAGGATTTTTCGCTGGAGCAGATCGTCGTTGAGTTCGCTGTGCGGTGGGGATTTCGTCCGCGCCAGGCGTGGCGCCACGGGCACGGGATGACACAGGATGAGGTCGCTGCTGAATACAACGCGTTGATCGGCGATCCTCAAGCGCCGATGAGCGGCAAGCGGATATCGGACTTCGAGGCGTGGCCGATGGGTGGGGTTAAGCCGACGCTGCACACGCTGTCGGTGCTGGCGCAGCTTTTCGGCACGCAGCCGCACCTGCTTGTGGATTTTGCGGACTACGAAGCGATGACTCGCACTGAGCGGGTCGCGCTTCGTGCACGCGACGACAACACGGCGGACGGGGCCCTGCCGGGGGCGGCGATCACGGGTGCAACCGCAGACACCATGAGCGGCTGGGTGGCCTACGTGAACTGCTGTGTGGCTATCGTGGAACGCGGAACGTACTACTGCGAAGAGATCGACGAGCTGCTGGCGGTATTGAACCGGGTTATCGCCGCGCTGGTGTGCCAGGACGCTGCATGGCTCGACGTTGTGGTGCCGGTAGGCGCGTTGGGGTCCGCCGCAGCAGTCCCGCTTGTGGAGGGATTGGTGAGCGAGCTCGGGTGGCTGCAGGTGTGGGCCAGCGGCGTCCGGCGGACCACGCGGCCGACTCTGATTCCGATCCAGGTGAACGGGACCCCGTGGCGTGGAAGCGGGAATGCGTTCCTGTCGCGGGGTATCGACTATGTCGGATCGTTCCGTGGGCTTTACACCGCATCCGAGTACGGTCTGGCCCCGAAGGTCGTGTCGGAAATCCAAGCGAGGTACGACTATTGGCGCGAGGAGTGCTACTTCGGGGCGTTGCTCGCTGCGGCGATCCGATCTCCGGAACCTGGATCGTCTGATGCGGTCGGCGTTCTCAATCTCAACTTCAGGTTCGAAAACCCCGTCGGGGACGGTGACACGCTCGAACCGCAAAGATCGGTCGTGATACTAGATGTTCTGGAGCCCGCGTTGCGGCTCATCGGCACAGCTATTCAGAAGCACCATCAACCCAGGGA
>NZ_JBKBET010000014.1:0-8017 GCF_048910785.1 Nocardia nepalensis
AGCAACCTCAACCGCGACGACACCGGCAGCCCCAAGACCGCTATCTACGGCGGTGTGCGGCGTGCGCGAGTGTCGAGCCAAGCGTGGAAACGCGCCACCCGCGCCGCCTTCGACGAGCACCTGGATCGCTCCGAACTCGGCGTGCGCACCCGACGAGTCGTCGACCTGCTGGCAGCTGAGATCACTACGCAGTCACAGGATTTGGCGGATCGCAGCCTTGCGTTGGCGTCGGAGGTGATGAAGGCGATCGGAATCACGGTCAAACCACCGAAAAAAGACGCCATCGACGAAGCCGGATATCTGGTCTTCCTCAGCCGCCATCAAATCCGGGCCTTGGCCGAGGCGGCGGTCGCCGCGGCCGAGGCCGAGGACGTGGCAAAAGCATTGCGGGAAGCCAAGGTCAAGGACTTGGCCGATCGTGACCATTCGGTGGATATCGCCTTGTTCGGTCGCATGGTCGCCGACCAAGCCGACCTGAATGTCGACGCCGCTGTCCAGGTCGCCCACGCCATCAGTGTGCATCCGGTGGAGACCGAGTTCGATTACTTCACCGCCGTCGACGATCATATCGATGACCACGAGACCGGGGCCGGGATGATCGGCACCATCGAGTTCAATTCCTCCACCCTGTACCGGTACGCGACCATCGACGTGAATCGGCTCAACGACAACCTCGGCGACGAGGAAGCGACCCGCCGCGCGGTCGAAGCGTTCCTGATGTCCTTCGTGCGATCCATGCCCACCGGCAAACAGAACACCTTCGCCAACCGCACCCTGCCCGAGGCCGTGGTGGTTCTGGTGCGCGACACCCAACCCATCAACCTCGTGGGCGCGTTCGAAAGCCCGGTGCGGGAATCGAATACCGGTGGTCGAGTCAAAAGGGCCGCGGACCTGTTGCGTGAGGAGGCACACGAGGTGCAACGCGCCTACTCCGAAACACCGGTCGCGAGCTGGGTGACCCGACTCGGTTCGGATACCGCCGGTTTGGACGATCTGGGCGCCAACGTCGCATTCGCCGACCTCGTCGCCGAAGTAGGTGCGCTGGTCGGGACCAGGCTCGGGGACCATCAATGACCGTGGTGGCCCTGCGCTTGGCCGGGCCGCTGCAATCGTGGGGAGCCAGTAGCCGATTCGTGCGACGAGGCACCGAGATCGCGCCAACCAAAAGTGGGGTGCTCGGGCTCATCGCGGCAGCGAAGGGCCTGCGCCGCACCGACCCCTTGGAAACGTTGCTGGGCTTGCGATTCGGTGTCCGCATCGACCAACCCGGGCAGCTGGTTCGAGACTTCCAGACCGCGCAGCGGCCCAAACGCGAACGCGACGGATCCACCACCTGGACCTCGCTACCGTTGTCGTATCGCTACTACATCTCCGACGCGGTCTATCTCGCAGTCCTCGAAGGCGAGCACGGACTCATCAGCGCGATCGACGCCGCCGTGCGAAGTCCCGAGTTCCCGCTCTACCTCGGACGCCGATCCTGCCCACCCGCCGGACCCATCGCGCTCGGAGTCTTCGACGAGGACCTGCAGACCGCGCTGGCACAACGCCCCTGGCTTGCCAGCACCGGGACCCAGCGCCGCACCCGCGACCTTATGGTCCGGTTGGCAACCGTCCGCGACGCCGCCGAAGGCGAAGACGACGGCGAAATGATCCGAGACACACCGGTGAGTTTCGACCCCAACCACCGCCAGTACGAATGGCGCTCGGTCGTGCGCGGCAACGTCACCGTGCCCAATCCCCATGGCACAACCGAACCCGGCGACGAACATGACGCCATGTCGGTGCTGGAGGTGTGAGATGTTTTTGACCAGAATGCCGATCAACCCCCGCCGCCGCGGCGCCCGAATACTGCTGTCCTCCCCACAAGCACTACACGCCGCGGTGTGCAGCGGATTCGCCGAGGCCGCGGCAACCGAGGAGGGACGAATCCTGTGGCGCCTCGACAACTACGGACCCCACCGCGTCCTGCTCTACATCGCCAGCCCGGACAAACCCGATCTCACCCACATCGTCGAACAAGCCGGATGGCCAACCACCCAAGCATGGGACACCAAACCCTACGACCGTCTCCTGGACCGGCTCACGGTCGGCCAGCTTTGGCAATTCCGCCTCACCGCCAACCCCGTCCACTCCGGCAGACGCGACGGCTGGGCCGATACCAAACCCCTGGCCCACGTCACCGCCCGCCAACAAGAACAATGGCTACTCGACCGAGCCGACCGCATCGGAATCCGAATACTGCCACGACAGGCACCCGACGCGACCGACAATGAATTCGAACTCGCCATCACCGACCGCTCAGTACGACGGTTCACTCGCGGCAACACACGCGTCACCATCTCCACCGCCACCTTCGAAGGCATCCTCGAGGTAACCGACGTTGCCGCACTACGACATTCACTCAGCTTCGGAATCGGACGAGCGAAATCATATGGATGCGGCCTGCTGACACTGGCCTACCCAACGCAGACGGACAAATAGCTGTGGGCACGATCGGGCGCAGACCCTCGGAATCCAAAGAGCTGGTACGCATATCGGACCGCGTCTCGTTCCTGTACCTGGATCGATGCGTCGTCAACCGCGACAGCAACGCCATCACCGCGACCGATGAGCGCGGCACCGTTCACGTACCGGCCGCCTCAATCGGCGTGCTGCTGCTCGGCCCGGGAACCACGATCACCCATCAAGCGATTTCACTGATGTCCGACAGTGGATCAACGGTGGTGTGGGTAGGAGAACGCGGCGTCCGGTATTACGCCCACGGCGTGGGGCTATCGCGATCCTCCCGTCTGCTGGAGGCACAAGCAGAGGCCGTGACCAACACGCGGTCGCGGTTGCGGGTCGCGCGGGCGATGTATGCCATGCGCTTTCCGGGCGAAAATATCTCAGAACTATCGATGCAACAGTTACGCGGGCGCGAGGGCGCCCGCGTGCGCGCGGTCTACCGCGAGCACTCGCAGCGGACCGGAGTCGAATGGAACCGGCGCACTTACGACGTCGAGGACTGGGATGCCGGTGAGCCGGTCAATCAGGCTCTCTCAGCAGCGAATTCGGCACTGTACGGCGTTGTGCACTCGGTCATAGTCGCGCTGGGATGCTCGCCCGCCCTCGGTTTCGTGCACACAGGCCATCACCGATCGTTCGTCTACGACATCGCCGACCTGTACAAAGCCGAGGTGACCATACCGATCGCATTCGATATCGCAACCGAAGACGTCGAAGACATCGGAGCCGTTACCCGAAGACGAGTCCGAGATGCCCTGCACGACGGGAAGATCCTCGAACGATGCGCCCGCGACATCCAGCATCTACTCCGCGGCGAGACGGCGACCGAGACAGCTGATTTCGACGAACTGGAATTCGAAGTTATCTCACTGTGGGATGACCGCGACAACACCGTCGCTGGCGGCGTCGGCTACGGAGACGAATTTTGACCATCGTCGTCCTGACCGCCGTGCCACCCGGACTCCGAGGTCACCTCACACGGTGGCTGCTCGAAATCAGCCCAGGCTTGTTCGTCGGCAACATGTCACCGCGCGTTCGAGAACTCATGTGGCAGCGCATCATCGAGTACGTCTCCGAAGGCCGAGCATTGATGGTGCACTCAGCACGCAACGAACAACGCCTCGCCTTCAAAGTCCACGGACACGACTGGACCCCAACCGACTACGACGGCATCACACTCATGCGCCGCACAACCACCCCCGACTACATCCCCGCACCCCAAGCACCCCTGACCACCCGCAAACAATCAACAAACACCGCCGAGCACCAATCCGAAACAGTATGGCGTCGCCGCACAGCCAGACGAAAGTTCAAACCAAAGTAACGCTCAGACCCCCGGCGTGGCGTTGGCCCGAATGAAACTGAATGAAAACCGCCCCATCGACCCAGAAATGCCCAGGTCAACAAGTGTGCTCCCCGCGCACGCGGGGATGATCCCGCAACCGGCCGGAGCGGTTCGGCCCGATCCAGGTGCTCCCCGCGCACGCGGGGATGATCCGCCAGTTCCAGCTCGAGTTCGACAACGTCACGGTGCCGTGCTCCCCGCGCACGCGGGGATGATCCGCGCCCACAGGGGTGCGAAGCGGCGGAGCAGGTGTGCTCCCCGCGCACGCGGGGATGATCCTGCCGCACCCTTGATGCAGTACGAACCGTCAAGGTGCTCCCCGCGCACGCGGGGATGATCCGGTTCGGTGGACGCTGGCCGAGCACCAGCGCGCGTGCTCCCCGCGCACGCGGGGATGATCCGTCCCGCCCGCTGGGGACAGCATCGCCGCGCCGGTGCTCCCCGCGCACGCGGGGATGATCCGAGGCACGGATCAACTTTTTGAATACGATCCTGGTGCTCCCCGCGCACGCGGGGATGATCCTGGACGCAGCCAACGCGAACTAGGGATGCCATTGTGCTCCCCGCGCACGCGGGGATGATCCGCCACCGCCCGCGTTCCCAGCGATCGCGATACCGTGCTCCCCGCGCACGCGGGGATGATCCTTGCCATGCACCCAAGCCAATTCACCTTCGGGCGTGCTCCCCGCGCACGCGGGGATGATCCGAGGGTATGGCCTGGATTCGCCGATCGGTGTTGGTGCTCCCCGCGCACGCGGGGATGATCCTTCGCAGTGGTACACGGCTTTTCCGCCGTAGGGCTGCTCCCCGCGCACGCGGGGATGATCCTGGCACAGAGGCCGAGACCGTGGCGTTGGTTTTGTGCTCCCCGCGCACGCGGGGATGATCCGAAGTTGTCGCCCTTGACACCTTCGCCGTCCTCGTGCTCCCCGCGCACGCGGGGATGATCCCCCGTCTCGCACTGTCGAAGCGATCGCCCGCGGAGTGCTCCCCGCGCACGCGGGGATGATCCGGTTGTGGACGAACCGCCCTGACGGATCACCTGGTGCTCCCCGCGCACGCGGGGATGATCCGGTGCACTGGGCGGCGGTCAGCATCATCGCGTAGTGCTCCCCGCGCACGCGGGGATGATCCGTGTGATCTCCGAGGGTGCCGATGATGCAATGGGTGCTCCCCGCGCACGCGGGGATGATCCTCGTCGAATCGCGCGGTCAGCTCCCTTGCAATAGTGCTCCCCGCGCACGCGGGGATGATCCGCGAACAAGCTCGCGCTCGATATCGCTACGGCCGTGCTTCCCGCGCACGCGGGGATGATCCGCAGGCCGCCATCTTCTTCGCGGTCGAGAAGATGTGTGTCGACAGATGTGCTCCCTGCGCACGCGGGGATGATCCGGTGTTCCACACCGCGTGCAGGGCGCGCTCGTCGTGCTCCCCGCGCACGCGGGGATGATCCGTCGTCGACGACCTTGTCGGCGATGGCTTTGGCGTGCTCCCCGCGCACGCGGGGATGAATTCAAGCCGCTGCGAACCTGTGCTCCCCGCGCACGCGGGGATGATCCGTTGGTATCGCCCGGATCGCACATCTTCTTGACGTGCTCCCCGCGCACGCGGGGATGATCCTCGGCGATTTGCTCGGTGGTCAGCTCGGTGTAGGTGCTCCCCGCGCACGCGGGGATGATCCCGCGTGACCAAGGTCCATAAGGCCGTTAGCGACGTGCTCCCCGCGCACGCGGGGATGATCCGAAGACTCCGACGATCCGATGCCGCATGTCGACGTGCTCCCCGCGCACGCGGGGATGATCCTGGTTGCAGGCCCGCGTCGATACGCAGCAACGCGTGCTCCCCGCGCACGCGGGGATGATCCGGCGACGGCATCGCCGTCCCGCAGGACCACGGCGTGCTCCCCGCGCACGAGGGGATGATCCGTCGGATCGCTTCGTCACGGGCGAATTTCTGGTGTGCTCCCCGCACACGCGGGCATGATCCGGCGCTCTGTCAACTCCGGTTGAATCGTGACCCGGTCGTTCCGGTTGAATCCGGACCCACCCCTGCTGGTTTGGTTAGTCGTTGGTCTTGGCCGCTGGGACGCGGCCGAGGTCTCGGTCTTTGAGTCGGTAGCTGTCTCCCTTCATTGAGATGACTTCGGCGTGGTGGACGAGGCGGTCGATCATTGCGGCGGCGACGACGTCGTCGCCGAAGACCTCGCCCCAGCGGCCGAAGGGTTTGTTGCTGGTGACGATCAGCGAAGCTCGTTCGTAACGGGACGAGACGAGCTGGAAGAACAGGTTCGCGGCCTCGGATTCGAACGGGATATAGCCCACTTCGTCAACGATGATCAGCGGAATCCGGCCGAGCTTGATCAGCTCTGCCTGCAGTTTTCCGGCGTGATGAGACTCGGCCAGCCGGGAGACCCACTCGGCAGCGGTGGCGAACGCGACGCGGTGACCTGCTTGGCAGGCGCGGATCCCGAGCCCGATCGACAGATGCGTTTTGCCGGTGCCAGGTGGACCGAGGAAGACGACATTCTCCTTGGCGGTAATGAAATCCAAGGTCCCGAGGTGGGTGATGGTGTCGCGTTTGAGCGAACGCTGATGGTCGAAATCGAACTCCTCCAACGATTTTCGCGACGGAAATCGAGCACTGCGGATGCGTCCTTCACCGCCGTGGGATTCGCGGGCGGAAACTTCTCGTTGCAGGCAGGCGGCCAGGAACTCTTCGTGGCTCCAGTTTTCCGAGCGGGCGCGTTCGGCCAGTCGCTCAACCGCGCTGCCGAGTGTCGGTGCCTTGAGTGCTCTTGCGAGATAAGCGATTTCGGAGGTTACGTTGCGTGAACCATTGGCGGTCTTGGTGGCCATCAGGCGATTTCCTCGCTGCTGCTCGCCTCGTCGAGGTCGAACATGCGGTCATAGTCGGACAGGTTTCGATGCTCGACATCGGTGTCGATCGCGGGAACCGCGACCAGGCGCCGGGATCGGCGCAGATCTGCGGCTGCGGCCGCATGATCGGGATCGGTGATGGATTGGTGATCGGCCCAACACCGTTGATGGCGAGCAAGTTCGGCGCCGGCCAGGGTGATCACCACCTCGGTCAGGTCGGCGCGGACTTCCACTCGCCGGCCGATCGCGACCGGATGAACGGAGTAGTCGTTGGAGTCCAACCGGACGTAATGATCGCGAGGCAGCCTGGTCGTGAGCCTCCATCCGACCACCGGATCCACCGGCGGCAGCTCGAGCATCGAGCGCCGGTCGGCATCCCAGCGATCAACCGGGCGACACTCCAACCGCCGATGGTGACGGTGGTTGGCCTTGACCAACCATTCACCCAGCTGGGTGTTGAAATCAGCCGGGCTGGTGAACACACGGCCGGGCAGGAACGAGGTCTCCAGATATCCGTTCGCTCGCTCGACCAGCCCCTTGGCCTCCGGATCGCCTGGCCGGCACTGAATCACCTTGATGCCCAACGTTCCCCGGAACGCGTTCATCGTCTCGGTCAGCTGCGGTTTGCCGCCGCGCCATTGCCCGACCGCGGACTCGTTGTCCCAGACCAGAGCTCGCGGAACACGCCCCCAATCCGAGATCAACGCCCAATGCCCGGCCAGCAGATCAGGGCTTTGCCGGGTCGGGATCATCGTCGCCGCCATGACCCGCGAATAGCCGCTGACCATCACCAACACCGGCGGACGACCGACATGGCCGAACCCCAACGGAACATCGACCGGCGGAAACCACAAATCGCACTGAGCAAGCTCGCCGGGCTGATACTCAGTGCGCGAGGCCGGGTCCACCGGCTTGAACAACGGCCGCAGCTGCTGCACTCGCTCGAAGAACACCGTCTTGCCGCGTTGCCAGCCAACACGTTCCATGATCACCGTCGTCGGCATATCCGGGAACTCGGCGAGCACCGCCCGAATCTGCGGCTCGAACTCATCGACCGCCGACCCCTTCGGCTTGCGCTGATACCGCGGCGGCTCATGGGAACCGAGCGCCTTCTTCACCGTGTTCTTCGAAACCTTCATCCGACGAGCGATCGCGCGAATCGCCATCCCCTCAGCGCGATGCAACCGTCGGATCTCCGCCCAGTCCTCCACGTTCAGCACCTCATGATCGTTCACAGGGTGGGTCAGCATTCACCCGGAATCAGAGGGTCAGTCTTCAGGCGGAAGCGACA
>NZ_JBKBET010000015.1:0-1499 GCF_048910785.1 Nocardia nepalensis
CTGACCGATGTGATCACCGGGGCCGTCGACGCTCCCGGGCTCGACCGGGTCGATGTGGTCCAACCGGTGTTGTGGGCGATCATGGTGTCGCTGGCACAGATGTGGCAATCGGCCGGTGTCACCCCCGATGCCGTGGTCGGACACTCCCAAGGTGAAGTCGCCGCCGCCTATGTGGCCGGAGCGCTCACGCTGCGCGAGGCCGCCATGATCGTGGCACTGCGCAGTCGACTGCTGACCGAAGTCACCGGACACGGTGCGATGGTGTCGCTGGCGTGCGGCAGTGAACAGGCCGCGTTGCTGATCGCAGGATGGGCCGACCGGCTCGGTATCGCCGCGGTCAACGGGGTGTCCTCGGTGGTTGTTTCCGGAGACCCGGACGCGTGCGAGGAACTGATCGCGCACTGCGAGACTCACGCAGTCCGTGCTCGCCGTATCGAGGTCGACTATGCCTCGCATTCGGCGCAGGTCGAAACGATCCGTGAACCCCTCATCGACGCGTTGGACGGACTGCAGCCGCGTGCGGGTTCGATCGCGTTCTACTCCACGGTGACCGGTGGCCTGTTCGACACCACGGGACTCGATACCCGTTACTGGTTCGACAACGCCCGTGAACCGGTCCTGTTCGCTCAGGCCACGCAGTCGTTGATCGGGGCCGGGTTCACCACGTTCATCGAGTGCAGCCCGCACCCGTTGCTGGCGTTGGCGATGGAAGACACCGCTGCCGGTCTCGAGACCGCGGTGACCGTGACCGGATCCCTGCGTCGTGACGAGGGTGGGCTGGATCGGTTCTGGAAATCGGTGGGCCACGCCTACGTCGCGGGAGCACCCGTCGATTGGACGAAGGTTTACACCACCACACCGGGGCGGGTCGGGTTGCCGACGTATGCGTTCCAGCGGCAACGGTTTTGGCTGGACACGGTGGCGGTCGGTCATGGCGATCCGGAATGGTTGGGATTGTCGGGGACCGGTCATCCATTGGTGGGGGCAGTGGTTGGGTCTCCGGACTCCGGTGGCGTTGTCGTCACCGGCAGGCTGTCGTTGGGAACGCAGCCGTGGCTGGCCGATCATGCCGTGGCCGGTGTGGTGTTGTTCCCCGGATCAGGATTCGTGGAGTTGGTGTTGCGGGCCGGTGACGAGGTCGGTGCGACCGCGATCCAGGAACTGACCCTGCTGGCACCGCTGGTGTTCACCGAGGACCGCAGTGTGCAGCTCCAGGTCCTGGTGGGCAGCCGAGACGGATCGGCCGTGGGCGGGCAGGACGACTCGGCTGGGTGGTCGGTTTCGGTGTACACCCGTGACACTCAAACCGACACCGATTGGACTTTGCACGCCGAAGGCGTCCTCACCACCCAACAACCGACACCATCGACACCGGCATCGTCGGCATCGGTGGTGGATCTGGCGCAGTGGCCACCGGCGGGTGCCGAACCGGTGCAGGTCTCCGGCGTGTACGACTGGCTGGCCCGGCACGGTTACCAGTACGGGCCGGCGTTCCAGGG
>NZ_JBKBET010000016.1:0-3804 GCF_048910785.1 Nocardia nepalensis
GGCGAGTCGAGCGGGTGTGGGGTAGTCGAAGATGGTGGTGCTGGACAGGCGTAGTCCGGTGATTTGGGTGAGTCTGTTGCGGAATTCGATCGCGGTCAGTGAGTCGAATCCGAGTTCCAGGAATGCTTGGTTGGGGTCTATTGCCTGGGCTGAGGTGTGTCCGAGTACGACGGCTGCTTGTGTGCGGATCTCGTCGAGCACGATCTGCTGTCGGGCGGTTTCCTCGACGGTGGCGAGCCGTTGTGTCAGTGGTGTTCCGGTGGTGTCGGTGCGTCGCGCGGGTGTGCGGACGAGTCCTTGTAGTGGTGTGGGGAGTGCTCCGGCTCGTGCTTGTCGTTGTAGCGCCGCCATGTCCAGTCGGGCGGGCACTACCACTGCCGTTGCCAGATCGAGGCTTCGGTCGAACAATTCCAGTGCTAGCTCGGTGGGTAGTGCGCCGACACCGATCCGTTCCAGTCGTGTGAGTCCGGAAGTGCCTAGTTTGGCGGTCATTCCGGTGGGGTCTGCCCATAGTCCCCATGCCAGCGAGTGTGCTGGTAGTCCCTGCGACCGGCGCTGCTGGGCGAGGGCGTCGAGCCATGCGTTGGCTGCGGCGTAGTTGCCTTGTCCGGGGCTACCGATCAGTCCGGCCATCGAGGAGAACATCACGAATGCCGACAACGGCATCTCGGCGGTCAGTTCGTGTAGATGCCAGGTGGCGTCGATCTTTGGTCGTAGTGCCCGTTCGAGCTGGTCGACTGTCATCGATTCGATGACACCGTCTTCGAGTACCCCGGCCGTATGTACCACGGCTCCGAGTGGTCGTTCCAACGATTCCAGAAGCGTGGCCAATTGTTGGCGGTCGGTGACATCACACGCGACAACGTCGGTTTGGGCGCCCAACGCATCGAGGTCTGCGATCAGTTTCGCCGCGTCGTCTGCTTCCGGTCCGCGTCGGCTGACCAGCAGCAGCCGTTTGACGCCGTGTTTGTCGGCCAGATGTCTGGCCACCGTGGCGCCCAGACCGCCTGTGCCACCGGTGATCAGGACGGTTTCGTGTGGGTTTATCCGTGGCTGGGTGGTCGTTTCCCCTGTTCCTGCCGGGCTGAGCCGTGGCACCAAGGTTTGACCTGCCCGGACTGCGAGTTGGGGTTCGCCCAGCCCGACGAGTTTGCCCCAGTCCAGGTCGTGACCGCTCTCGGCGCCGATATCGACCAGCACGATCTGGCCCGGGTGTTCGCTTTGTGCCGAACGCATCAATCCCCACACCGGTGCCAGTCCCAGGTCCAAGGGCGCCTCGTCTGCCGCAATGGCGTGGCGAGTCACTACGACCAGGCGGGCTTGTGGCAGCCATTCGCTGCTCAACCATCGCTGCAAAAGGCTCAACGCGTTGGCTGTGGTAGCCCGCGCGGTGGCCGGCTCATCAGTGGCAGTCGTAGCCGTGATCGGAGCGATGACCAGATCCGGCCGTGCGGCCCCCTCCGCTAGGGCCCGTTCCAACTCGTCCAGATCGGTGAACCACTGCGCCGTATCGACTGGGTCGCTGACTGGGTCGCCGATTCCAGCGATCAGTATCGGTGTCGATTCATCTTTTCCTGCAGCGGTGACCGGCACCCAGTTCTGCAGGAACAAGCTGCGTTGACCGCCGAGTTGTGCCGCCGTGAGTTGTTCGGGGTTGACCGGACGCGTGGCAAAGGACTGCACCGATACGACCGCGGCGCCGGTGGTGTCGACTGCATCGACTCGTATCACGGACTCACCACGGGCAACCGCGCGGACACGCAGCCGCGAGACGTCCTGGCGGTCGAACCGCACCCCGGTCAAGCTGAAGGGCATCCTGGGTTGACTGTCGTCGCGGTCGATCAGAAAACCGGCTGCACTTTGCAGTACCGCATCCAACAGCGCCGGGTGAATCCCGAATCCCCGCGCCACATCCGTCTCGTCGGGCAACCCGACTTCGGCGTAAACCGCGTCACCGTTGCGCCAGAGCTCATGCACCCCTTGGAAGATGGGGCCGTAGTCATACCCCGCCTCGGCCAGCCGCGCGTACAACGCATCAACGGCCACCGGTTCTGCACCGTTCGGCGGCCATGTCGCAGGGAACGGCTCCCACGGTTCGGTGTCTGTGGAGGATGTGGCGGGTTCGGTCACAGCCAGCCATCCCCGCGCGTTACATACGGGCTCGCCCTGGTCCGTGCCGATCTCCGGGGCATGGGAGCGCGAGTAGATGCCCAGCTCTCGACGGCCGTCCTCACCGGCCTGCCCGACGGTGACCTGCACCTGAATCGTGTTCTGCTGCTGCAGGATCAACGGCGCCTGGAAAACCAATTCCTCGACAACCGGGCAATCCAGCTGTTGGCCTACCGCGTGTGCGAGCTCGACCAACGCAACTCCGGGGACGACCATCGCCCCGAGCAACACGTGATCGGCAATCCACGGCTGGGCCTGGACAGACAGGCGTCCGGTGAACACCCACTCGTCGCGATCGCCCACCGGCACCGCCGCGGCAAGTACCGGATGCTGCACCCGGTACTGCCCGGCCGAACCCGCATCGGCAGAACCCGAAGCCAGCCAATACCGTTGCCGCTGGAACGCATACGTCGGCAACCCGACCCGACCCGGTGTGGTGGTGTAAACCTTGCTCCAGTCGACAGGTACCCCCGCGACGAAGGCGTGGCCCACCGCTTTGACCATCGCGGTGGTCTCGGGGCGGTGCTTGGTCAGCACGGGGATCGTGATGGCCTCGGGAGAGGTCAGTGTCTGTTCTATGGCAGCTGACAGGCCAGCGCCGGGACCGACTTCGATGAACCGGGTGGCGCCCATCGACTCCAACAACTGCACACTGTCGGCGAAACGCACAGGTCGGCGGATGTGGTCGAGCCAGTACTGCCCCGACCCGAAGTCGGGTCCGGTCAGTTCGGCCGTCACGTTCGATACCACCGGAATCCGTGCCGGGCTCACCGTGATATCGGAAACCAGGCGCGCGAATTCCTCGAGCATCGGTTCCATCAGCTGGGAATGGAACGCGTGTGACACCGCCAAACGGTGCACCCGTCGACCTTGCTGGGCCAACCGATCCGCGATCGCGGCCACGGCTGTCTCTGCACCGGAAATCACCACCGATCCCGGCGCGTTGATCGCGGCGATATCCACCCCGCCGACCAGCAACGGCAGCACTTCGTCCTCGCTGGCGGCGACTGCAACCATCACCCCGCCCTCGGGCAAGGCCTGCATCAATCGGCCTCGGGCCGCTACCAGCAGCGCAGCGTCTTCCAAGGTCAAAACCCCGGCCACATACGCTGCGGTGACCTCACCCACGGAATGACCCATCACGAAATCCGGGTCGATCCCCCACTGCCCCACCAACGCGAACAACGCCGCTTCCACCGCGAACAACGCCGGCTGAGCGAACTCTGTGCTGTCGAGCAGCTCCTGGTCATCACCCCACATCACCTGCCGTAGCGGCAAACGCAGATGCCGATCCAACTCCTCGGCCACCGCATCGAACGCCTCAGCGAACATCGGGAACTGCGCATGAAGCTCCGCACCCATCCCGACCCATTGGGAGCCCTGCCCGGGAAACACCAACACAGTCTTGGCGGGTGTGGTGGTTGTGGTGTGGCCGACGACCACATCAGGTCCCGGCTGCCCCGACGCCAACCCCGCCAACCCGGCCAGCAGCGCCTCACGATCAGCACCCACCACCACCGCACGATGCTCGAACACCGCACGAGTAGTCGCCAACGCAGACCCCACCGACACGACATCCAGGTCGTCCTCGGCACGCACCCAGTCCGCCAACCGGGCAGCCTGCCCAGCCAAGGC
>NZ_JBKBET010000017.1:0-200762 GCF_048910785.1 Nocardia nepalensis
ACCCACACCCACCCCAGGGGGTTTGTGTGGTGCATCTGTATCTGTGTGTTGTTTCAGATACCGCACAGTGGACGCGTAGCTTCTTTGTTGGTAAGTCCTCGGCCGATTAGTACCAGTCACCTACACCCGTTACCGGGCTTCCAGTTCTGGCCTATCAACCCCATGGTCTGTGGGGGGCCTTAACCACTCGAAGGTGGTGAGAAACCTCATCTTGGAACAGGCTTCCCGCTTAGATGCTTTCAGCGGTTATCCCTTCCGAACGTAGCTAACCAGCAGTGCCCTTGGCAGGACAACTGGCACACCAGAGGTTCGTCCGTCCCGGTCCTCTCGTACTAGGGACAGCCTTCCTCAAGTTTCTGACGCGCGCGGCGGATAGAGACCGAACTGTCTCACGACGTTCTAAACCCAGCTCGCGTGCCGCTTTAATGGGCGAACAGCCCAACCCTTGGGACCTACTCCAGCCCCAGGATGCGACGAGCCGACATCGAGGTGCCAAACCATCCCGTCGATATGGACTCTTGGGGAAGATCAGCCTGTTATCCCCGGGGTACCTTTTATCCGTTGAGCGACACCGCTTCCACTTGCCGGTGCCGGATCACTAGTCCCGACTTTCGTCCCTGCTCGAGCTGTCACTCTCACAGTCAAGCTCCCTTGTGCACTTGCACTCGACACCTGATTGCCAACCAGGCTGAGGGAACCTTTGGGCGCCTCCGTTACATTTTAGGAGGCAACCGCCCCAGTTAAACTACCCACCAGGCACTGTCCCTGAACCAGATCATGGTCCGAGGTTAGAAGTCCAATACGATCAGAGTGGTATTTCAACGATGACTCCACCAACACTGGCGTGCCAGCTTCACAGTCTCCCACCTATCCTACACAAACCGTACCGAACACCAATACCAAGCTATAGTGAAGGTCCCGGGGTCTTTTCGTCCTGCCGCGCGTAACGAGCATCTTTACTCGTAATGCAATTTCGCCGAGTCTGTGGTTGAGACAGCAGAGAAGTCGTTACGCCATTCGTGCAGGTCGGAACTTACCCGACAAGGAATTTCGCTACCTTAGGATGGTTATAGTTACCACCGCCGTTTACCGGGGCTTAAATTCTCAGCTTCGCACCCCGAAGGGCGCTAACCGGTCCTCTTAACCTTCCGGCACCGGGCAGGCGTCAGTCCGTATACATCGTCTTACGACTTCGCACGGACCTGTGTTTTTAGTAAACAGTCGCTTCTCTCTGGTCTCTGCGACCACACCCAGCTCAGACCGCAAGGGCCATCACCAGACGTGGTCCCCCTTCTCCCGAAGTTACGGGGGCATTTTGCCGAGTTCCTTAACCACAGTTCTCTCGATCGCCTCAGTATTCTCTACCTGACCACCTGTGTCGGTTTGGGGTACGGGCCGTGTACCAACTCACTAGAGGCTTTTCTCGGCAGCATAGGATCACTGAATTCACCTCAATCGGCTACGCATCACCTCTCAGGCTCAATGTTGTGCGGATTTGCCTACACAACGCCCTACAGGCTTACACCAGTACAACCACTGACTGGCCCAGCTACCTTCCTGCGTCACCCCATCGCTTGACTACTACAGCAGGGGTCGTGCGCAGCCCCATCCAGCTTCCCGAAGGAAGTCTTTCAGGTTTTGGGCACTTAGCACCACTGATTCGCCATTGGGCGCGGATACACGGGTACGGGAATATCAACCCGTTGTCCATCGACTACGCCTGTCGGCCTCGCCTTAGGTCCCGACTCACCCTGGGCGGATTAACCTGGCCCAGGAACCCTTGGTCATTCGGCGGACGAGTTTCTCACTCGTCTTTCGCTACTCATGCCTGCATTCTCACTCGCATAGCCTCCACGGCTGGATCACTCCGCCGCTTCCATGGCTACACGACGCTCCCCTACCCATCCACACCACTGGAAGAAGATCCGTAGACCAACCTCGGTGTTATGTGTGAATGCCGCGGCTTCGGCGGTGTACTTGAGCCCCGCTACATTGTCGGCGCAGAATCACTTGACCAGTGAGCTATTACGCACTCTTTCAAGGGTGGCTGCTTCTAAGCCAACCTCCTGGTTGTCTTCGCGACTCCACATCCTTTTCCACTTAGTACACGCTTAGGGGCCTTAGCCGGCGATCTGGGCTGTTTCCCTCTCGACTACGAAGCTTATCCCCCGCAGTCTCACTGCCACGCTCTCACACACCGGCATTCGGAGTTTGGCTGATTTCGGTAAGCTTGTAGGCCCCCTAGACCATCCAGTAGCTCTACCTCCGGTGTGAAACACGTGACGCTGCACCTAAATGCATTTCGGGGAGAACCAGCTATCACGGAGTTTGATTGGCCTTTCACCCCTACCCACAGCTCATCCCCTCAGTTTTCAACCTAAGTGGGTTCGGGCCTCCACGACGTCTTACCGTCGCTTCACCCTGGCCATGGGTAGATCACTCCGCTTCGGGTCTAGAACATGCGACTGGAAACGCCCTATTCGGACTCGCTTTCGCTACGGCTACCCCACACGGGTTAACCTCGCCACATGCCACTAACTCGCAGGCTCATTCTTCAAAAGGCACGCCATCACCCACCCACCCGAAGGTGGCGCAGGCCCTGACGGATTGTAAGCGCACGGTTTCAGGTACTATTTCACTCCCCTCCCGGGGTACTTTTCACCTTTCCCTCACGGTACTAGTCCGCTATCGGTCACCAGGGAGTATTCAGGCTTACCGGGTGGTCCCGGCAGATTCACAGCAGATTTCACGGGCCCGCTGCTACTCGGGCACTTTTCACGAGAGCCAAGAAGTTTTCGTTTACCGGACTATCACCGTCTATGGCAGGCCGTTCCAGACCACTTCAACTAACAACTTGGTTTCTAACTCTCGCTCATCACGGCAGTGATGAGAAGAAAAGCCCCACTACCCCACACGGACAACGACTGCCGTCTATCACATCCGCATGGTTTAGCCTCATCCGCTTTCGCTCGCCACTACTCACGGAATCACTATTGTTTTCTCTTCCTGTGGGTACTGAGATGTTTCACTTCCCCACGTTCCCTCCACACACCCTATATATTCAGATGCGGGTAACACGACATCACTCGTGCTGGGTTTCCCCATTCGGAAATCCTCGGATCTCAGCTCGGTTGACAGCTCCCCGAGGCTTATCGCAGCCTCCTACGTCCTTCATCGGCTCCTGGTGCCAAGGCATCCACCGTACGCTCTTAAACACTTACTAACAAAGATGCTCGCGTCCACTGTGCAGTTCTCAAACAACACACCCACTCAAACCCCAACCCCGCACCAGCAGAAGACCTTTCAGCCTTCCCGGTATGACAGGAGATCCGAGCGGATCGTTATCTTGCCTGGAAAGAACGCCTGTTCTTTCAGGACCCAACAGTGTGTCGATATATTCACCGCGACCAACCACACAGGATTGATCGAATGCGATAAAGCTTGTCAGCGTTCCACCCATGAGCGTCCGCAGTTCTACATGTGAGAACTAAACGGTCTCTGACGCGGTCGAGGACGACTGTTCGAACCGACCAGCGTAGAAGTGCTCCTTAGAAAGGAGGTGATCCAGCCGCACCTTCCGGTACGGCTACCTTGTTACGACTTCGTCCCAATCGCCAATCCCACCTTCGACGGCTCCCTCCACAAGGGTTAGGCCACCGGCTTCGGGTGTTACCGACTTTCATGACGTGACGGGCGGTGTGTACAAGGCCCGGGAACGTATTCACCGCAGCGTTGCTGATCTGCGATTACTAGCGACTCCAACTTCACGGGGTCGAGTTGCAGACCCCGATCCGAACTGAGACCGGCTTTAAGGGATTCGCTCCACCTCACGGTATCGCAGCCCTCTGTACCGGCCATTGTAGCATGTGTGAAGCCCTGGACATAAGGGGCATGATGACTTGACGTCGTCCCCACCTTCCTCCGAGTTGACCCCGGCAGTCTCTCACGAGTCCCCGCCATTACGCGCTGGCAACATAAGATAAGGGTTGCGCTCGTTGCGGGACTTAACCCAACATCTCACGACACGAGCTGACGACAGCCATGCACCACCTGTACACCGACCACAAGGGGGCCTACATCTCTGCAGGTTTCCGGTGTATGTCAAACCCAGGTAAGGTTCTTCGCGTTGCATCGAATTAATCCACATGCTCCGCCGCTTGTGCGGGCCCCCGTCAATTCCTTTGAGTTTTAGCCTTGCGGCCGTACTCCCCAGGCGGGGTACTTAATGCGTTAGCTACGGCACGGATCCCGTGGAAGGAAACCCACACCTAGTACCCACCGTTTACGGCGTGGACTACCAGGGTATCTAATCCTGTTCGCTACCCACGCTTTCGCTTCTCAGCGTCAGTTACTTCCCAGAGACCCGCCTTCGCCACCGGTGTTCCTCCTGATATCTGCGCATTTCACCGCTACACCAGGAATTCCAGTCTCCCCTGAAGTACTCTAGTCCGCCCGTATCGACCGCAAGCCCACCGTTGAGCGGTAGGTTTTCACGATCGACGCGACGAACCGCCTACAAGCTCTTTACGCCCAGTAATTCCGGACAACGCTCGCACCCTACGTATTACCGCGGCTGCTGGCACGTAGTTGGCCGGTGCTTCTTCTACAGGTACCGTCACTTACGCTTCGTCCCTGTCGAAAGAGGTTTACAACCCGAAGGCCGTCATCCCTCACGCGGCGTCGCTGCATCAGGCTTCCGCCCATTGTGCAATATTCCCCACTGCTGCCTCCCGTAGGAGTCTGGGCCGTGTCTCAGTCCCAGTGTGGCCGGTCACCCTCTCAGGTCGGCTACCCGTCGTCGCCTTGGTAGGCCATTACCCCACCAACAAGCTGATAGGCCGCGGGCCCATCCTGCACCGATAAATCTTTCCACCACAAAACATGCATCCCGTGGTCATATCCGGTATTAGACCCAGTTTCCCAGGCTTATCCCGAAGTGCAGGGCAGATCACCCACGTGTTACTCACCCGTTCGCCGCTCGTGTACCCCGAAGGGCCTTACCGCTCGACTTGCATGTGTTAAGCACGCCGCCAGCGTTCGTCCTGAGCCAGGATCAAACTCTCCGTTGAAGACTCTCAATCACACCCCAAAGGATGCAATCAGAAGAATTAACCAGAGTCCGAAAACCTTGGCAAAATCAAACGCCAGCAAAAGTATTTGCTGACTAAAATGTCCAGCCCCACCACACGGGGGTATGAGGAGCCGGAACCAATAAATAATTGGCACTGACATTCATCGACACACTATTGAGTTCTCAAAGAACACGCGCACGCAGTTGGACCCCAGATTCTCTCTGGGGGCTTCCTGAGGCAACTTTCCCAGCCTAGCCAATCGACCGCGCAGAGTCAAGTCTGCTCGTTCGATCCAGCTTGCTGATCGTCAGGCGCTCCTCGTCCTACCTCGTTTCCCAGGCCGTTTGGCTCCGGGTCGGTGTCCGTGTCGCTCTGACTTGGACTAAGTTACGCGGCGGGGAACGCCGAGTCAAATCCGCACTACACGCATGTAATTTCGCAGGTCAGGCATCATGCGACCGCCCCAAATGCGGGCTCGGGCCACCCGAATGTGACCCGAGCCACGTGATCTTTATGCGCCCGCCCGCAGTACGCCGGCGAAGTTGCGCTTGCCGCGGCGCAGCACCAGCCATCGACCGTGCAGGTAGTCGGCATCGGCGGGGGTCCAATCGAGGTCGGAGATCCGCTCGTTGTTCACCGACGCCCCGCCCTCGTTCACAGCGCGACGTGCCGCGCCACGACTTTCCGACAGACCGGCCGCCACCAGCAGATCGACGATTGTGCTCGGCGCTCCCGCCTCCACCTCGGCGACCGTGCCCTCGACCGCGGCTTCCCGCAGGGCCGCCGCCAGCGTCGCCTCATCCAGTTCACGCAGATCCGCGCGACCGAACAAGGCCTGGCTCGCCAACTGCACGGCGCGGGTATTCGCCTCCCCGTGCACCAGATTGGTCATCTCCTCGGCCAGCTTGCGCTGCGCCTCCCGCGCGTGCGGGCGCTCGGCGGTGGCCAGCTCCAGTTCGGCAAGCTCCTCGCGGGACAGGAAGGTGAACCAGCGCAGGTAGCGCACCACATCGGCGTCGGCCGTATTCACGAAGTACTGGTACCAGGCGTAGGGGCTGGTCATCTCCGGGTCGAGCCACAGACTGCCGCCGCCGGTCGACTTCCCGAACTTCTTGCCGTCGGCCGAGGTAACCAGCGGAACGGTCAGCGCATGGACCGACGCACTGTCGACGCGGCGGTTCAGCTCGACGCCCGCGATGATGTTGCCCCACTGATCCGAGCCGCCGACCTGCAGCGTGCAGCCGTAGTTGCGGTGTAGCTGCAGGTAGTCGTTGGCCTGCAACAGCATGTAGCTGAACTCGGTGTAGGAGATGCCCTCGCCGTCGAGGCGGCGCTTGATCGTGTCGCGGGCCAGCATGACATTGACCGAGAAGTGCTTGCCGACATCGCGCAGGAAATCGACGGTCGACAGCTGTCCGGTCCAGTCCATGTTGTTGACGATGATCGCGCCGGTGGGGGAATCGTCGAGGTCGACGAAGCGCTCCAGCTGGGAGCGGATCCGGCCCGCCCATTCCGCCACGGTGTCGGTCGAGTTCATGGTGCGTTCGCCGACATCGCGTGGGTCACCGATCAGGCCGGTGGCGCCACCGGCCAGCACGATCGGGCGATGGCCCGCGCGCTGGAAACGCCGCAGTGCGAGCAGCGGGACCAGGTGTCCGGCGTGCAAACTCGCCGCGGTGGGGTCGAAACCGGCATAGAGGGTCAGCGGGCCCGCGGCCGCCGCCGCGCGCAGGGCGTCCAGGTCGGTGGACTGTGCGATCAGTCCGCGCCAGGTCAGTTCATCGATGATGTCGCCGCTCACGCCCGCGCCTCGCTGACGCTCGGCTCCGGCGTGCGCGATGCGCGCTGGCACATGGTTCGCTCACTTCGTTCGCTCACGCTGTCCCATCTTTCCGCACCGGTCCCCGCGACCGGCATGGCCCTCAGTGTCGCCGCACGCCGCAGTGCAGGTCGAACGATTTTCCGGGGGTGGCGCCCGCCTCCGCGAGGGCCCCGCCTACTCCGGGAATGGGAACACGGCAACGATCGACAGACCGAAGGTCTGCCGATCGTGTGCGCTATTCGGATATTCAGCGAGCCAGCAGGTCGCGCACCGCGATGATGCTGTCGCGACGCTGCCACGCGATCCAGACGAAGGCCACGGCCAGCACCAGCGGGAAGGGCGCCAGGGCGGGCGCGCCGAGCAGGAACACCTGAGTCAGGGCGGCGCACACCATGGTGATGGTCAGGCCGACGGCCGCCGGGCCGGTCAGGCGGGGCACCAGCAGGCCGATGCCGCCGGAGAGTTCGACCACGCCGGTGAAGTAGCGGAACCACTGGCCCCAACCGATGGTGTCGAAGGCTTCCACCGCCGCGTGCGCGCCGAACAGCTTCGGGGCGGCGGAGGCGGCGACGAGGAACAGCGCGAGCAGGATCTGCACGGTCCAGAGCGCGATATTCATCTTCTTGCCGGGGCGGTGGGCGACGGTGGCGGTGATCGGGGCGGCGGAGGCGATGGCGGTCATGGTGTCTTTCCTTCGGGTCGGTCGCGCCGGGTGAAGCGCGTTCAACAGATAGGACGGACACCGCCGCGAAAACTCATCGCACGCGCCGAAATCGCTGCCACCAGGCGCTACATCGCCTCTATCGGTGCGCGCGGGCTGCGGCGGTAGACCGAGACGGCGGGCGATGCGAGCCAGAATCGCCACGGTAGGTCCGCCGCACTGCTGACCCCGACACGCGGCCCGCTGGCGATCTCGGCGGCGTCGATCGCGCCGTTCAATTCCAACCGGATCGGTGACGCCGGATCGAACAGCGGAGTTCCGTAGTCGCTCAGCGTGATTCCCAGGGCGCTGCCGAGATTGCCTGGCCCCCTTGCCAAATCGGCGTCGGTGCGGGCCGCGGGCCGTCGCGCCCGCGCCGTCTCCAACCCCGCGACGACCTCGCCCGACCGGATGAGCACCGCACTCGCCGTGCCGTCTGGCCCACTGGTCACGTTCACGCACATGTGCATGCCATAGCTGAGATAGACGTACAGCACCCCGGCCGGCCCGAACATCACCGCATTGCGCTTGGTCCGCCCGCGACCGGAATGCGATGCCGGATCCGGCCACGGTCCGGCCGGATCGCCGCCGTACGCCTCGGCCTCGACGATCCGCACGCCTACCGGTCCGGCCCACAGCGTCGAGCCGAGCAGTCGCTGGGCCGCGGCGGGGGGTTCGACCGCGAGTTCCTCACTACGCACGACTCACCATTGTTCCCGACCTCAAACGTAGCGGCTGTGCTGGCCGGAGCGCAGCGTGATGAGGTCGTCGATGATCACCGCGGCGTAACCGACCGTGACCAGCACCGCGAGCTGCGCCCAGGCCACCCACGCGATGCCGATCGGGATGGTCGCGGCCACCGCGGCGGCGGCGAGCAGTCGCGACCACGGGCGCGGCAAGCCGAGGGCGAGCCGGAAGCAGAATTGGCCGAAGAAATACAGGGCGACGCCACCGGAGAGCGCGGACGCGGCGGCGACGGAGGCGGGTTCGTTGCCGTGCGCGATGGTCATATTGATGCCCGCCGCGGCGACGGTGACGCCGATCAACAGCGGGTAGAGCGAATAGCCATAGGCGAGCACCGCCGGACGTGAGCGTTCCCGGTCCGGGACCGCGGCCAGCACGTGCTCGCCGCGTTCGTCATCGATCCCGAAGTAGGCCCACCACAGCACATAGACCAGGCCGAGTCCGAGCGCGACGGTGGCGGTCAGTGCCACGGTCAGCTTCTCCCCCGCCAGACCCAGGCCGATCGCCACCACCGATTCGCCGATGGCGACGATGATCACCAGCCCGTGCCGCTCGCAGAAGTGGCTGGCCCGCACCACGAAATCGCGAGTGTCGACAAGGTAGGGACTGAGCACCTGCACCGCGAGCGCCGCGCCCCAGCACAGGTATTGCCCCCATCCGTGCACGAAACCGCCCGCGAGCACGAGCGCCGCCGCGAGCGCGTTCAGCGGCGCGATGCGTTTGATCGCCTGTGTCGCCGAGGAACCGCCGCTGACCCAGAACAGCGCCGTGTGCACGGTATTGACCAGGACGTAGCCGAGACCGAATGCGAGCCCGGTGCCGTGGAAGGCGTCCGGGATGGCCAGCGCCAGCACGAAGAATCCGAACATGCCGATCAGCAGCAGGGTGCGGCGCTGCGAATTGTTCGGCGCCACTTCGTTGGTGAGCCAGACGTAGCCGCTGTACATCCACCAGATGACCCCGAACAACACCACCACCTGCATCAGCGCCTCCCAGCCCGGATGGTGGGTGAAGACGTGGGTCAACTGGGTGATGGTAAAGACGAAGACGAGGTCGAAGAACAGTTCCAGGGTGGAGACCCGGACCTGTCCGCCGTCCACGTTGGTTTGCATGGTCTGGCTGGTCACGGCACGAGCGTAGAACGGTGTGCGGATCAGCCGAGCACGTCGGTCCCCATGTACAGCCCTTTGAGCTTGGTCGGATTCACCTGGAAACGCAGGTTGTGGATGTGGCCGTCGAGGATGTCATAGGTGAACGTCGCCACCGGGTTTCCGTCGATGAGCGCCAGCGCACCGAGTTCGCCGTTGATGTGCGCGGGTTCGAGCACGATGCCCGCGACCGATGGTTTGGCGAGGACGCCGAGGACCCAGCGGGCCACATGGTCCGGGCCGTACAGCGGACGCCGAGCCGCGGTGACCACACCGCCGCCGTCGGACCACGAGGTGACATCGGGGGCGAGCAGATCCATCAGCGCATTGAGATCGCCACCGGCGCAGGCGGCCATGAACTGTTCGGTGATGTGCGTGCGCTCGGCCTTATCGGTGTCGAAGCGCGGGCGGCGGGACTGCACATGTGAGCGGGCCCGGTGCGCGATCTGCCGGACGGTGGCCTCGGGCTTGTCGAGGGCGTCGGCGATTTCGGCGTGGCTGTATCCGAAGACCTCGCGCAGCAGGAAGACCGCGCGCTCCACCGGATTCAGGGTTTCCAGCACCACGAGCATCGCGGTGGAGACCGTGTCGGCCAACTCGGTCTCCTCGGCGATATTCGGTGAGGTCAGCAAGGGCTCGGGAAGCCAAGGGCCGACATAGGTTTCGCGCTTGGCCTTGGCGGAGGTGAGCCGGTTCAGTGAGAGGTTGGTGACCGTGCGGACCAGATAGGACTTGGGATGCTGGACGGTTGACTGATCGGTTTCATTCCACTTCAGCCAGGCGTCCTGGAGGATGTCCTCGGCATCGGTGACGGTGCCCAGCATCCGGTAGGCGGTGGAGAACAGCAGCCGCCGATGTTCGATGAACGGATCGTGCGCAGGCGTTGCGTCATCCATGCAGCTCATGCTCCTAGTCCAGGTCCGGATCAGGGAATCGGGATATCCGGACGAGCGCGGAACAGACGGTACCGGGGGCAGCCGTCAGCCGGTGTAGCCCGCGCCGAGTACGACGATCCGACGCGTCGTGGGCGCACCGGTCACCCGGCCGCTACCAGCTGAGATCCGAACGGATCAGTGCTTTCCGAGCGCCTCCGTTCGGATCAGCTGGAACAGACTCGGATTATCGGTCGTGGTGACCACACTGACGATCTTGCGCGCGAACCGGTCCTCCTCGGCCAGTCGCAACAGCGCCGCCGCCAGGTCGACGCGCGCGGTGTACCGATGATCGGCATGCCCCTCGACCATCGTGTAATCGGTCACGGTGGGCAGCTCGTACAACCCGCCCGGACGCACCACCGTCCAGTCCAGATCGCTTGCCACCAGCAGTGCTTCCATCCGCCGCATATCGTCGTAGAGCGTCTTTCCCATGACGCGCACGATGTAGGGCTGCAGCACCCGATTGAACAGGAACCCGGCCTCCGAGTAGTGCTTCGGATCGACCGCACTCGACGAGACGGCCGCGATCCGGCGCACGCCGTGCCGCCGCATCGCGGCGATGATGTGGCGAATTCCCTCGGAGTAGGTGGTGATCGGTTCCTTGCTGTACGGAACCCCCAACGCGGACAACACCGCGTCGGCACCGGCGACGGCCGTATCGACCGAATCCGGTTGGTGGACATCGCCACCGAAGACCGTGAGCCGATCGTGTCCGATCGGGAATTCGTCCGGACGCCGGGTGACCGCGACGACGTCGTGTCCCGCGGCGAGCGCCTGCCCGGTCAGCAGCCGACCGGTGGGTCCATTGGCTCCGAAAACGATGATGCGCATGGCTTGCTCCTGATGTTCGGTATGCCTTCGACGCCGATTCATCCGAGCGTCGTATCATATGGAAACCATAACAACTAATATGAGAGTCATACAATATGACAGACGTAACAAAGGCGGAGGCCCGGCGACATCGACAATCAGCCAATGCGGTCAAGGAGTCGCTGCGCGATCTGAACATCCAGTTGTCGCTGCTCAACCGGCAGTTCGGCACGAAGATGGCACTCAAGGACGCCGACTGGAACTGCCTGGACCTGATCAACCGGCACGGGCCGCTCAGCCCGGGCGCCCTGGCCCGGCTGGCCGGAATGCATCCGGCGACCATGACCGGAGTCCTCGATCGGCTGCAGCGCGGCGGCTTCATCACCCGGGAACGCGATCCGGAGGCCACCGACCGCCGCGCCGTCACCGTGCGCGCCACCCGGGACCGCAACCCGGAGCTCTACCGCATGCTCGCGGGCATGAACAACCGCATGGACGATCTGTGCGATCGCTATTCCGAGGCCGAACTGGATCTGATCGCGGATTTCCTGCGCCGCACGGCCGCCGCCGGACAGGACGCGACCGCCGAACTCGCCGACGACTGACCCGCCGGAATCAGGGGCGAAATGGGGACGCTCCCGGATGTGGCCGGGTACCGGCGGTCCATACCGTCGTCGCATGTCTTCGGTTTCCCGGCCGCGCTGGTTGCGGCGGTTGCTCCTGATTGTCGCGGCGTTCGCGACGGTATTGCTGCTCTCTGTCGGCGGCTGCGTCACCTGGGTGTATCGCGGCGCGGCCGTATCCACTGTCGGCAGTGTCGATTTCAGCAATGAGCTCGCGATTCCGCCGCTGGCCCAGTCCCGCGTACGCGCGGATGGCACCCGCGTTTTCGAACTCGATATGCGCTCGGGGCAAAGGGAATTCCGGCCGGGCCAGGCCACGCAGACCTGGGGGTTCAACGGCGACTATCTCGGGCCGACGCTGCGGGCCCGGCGTGGTGAACGAGTGGAAGTCGAAGTCCGGAACAATCTTTCGGAACCATCGACCGTGCACTGGCACGGGATGCATCTCCCGGCGGCGATGGATGGCGGACCGCATCAGATGGTGCCGGCCGCAGGCACGTGGACACCGCGGTGGACCGTGGACCAGCCTGCCGCGACGCTCTGGTACCACCCGCATCCGCACGGTGCGACCGAACAGCACGTCCGGCGTGGGCTTGCCGGGATGTTCCTGCTCGATGACGAAGTGTCCGAAGGACTTTCACTGCCGAAGAACTACGGCGTCGACGATCTCCCCGTCATCGTCCAGGACGTGAAATTCCGCGGGAACCAACTCGATTCGTCCCGTGGCATCTTCCGCGACGTCGGCTTCCTCGGTGACCAGACCATGGTGAACGGCACCCTGACGCCGTATCGGAATGTCGGCGACGAGTTGGTGCGGTTGCGGCTGCTGAATGCGTCGACCGCGCGGGTCTACACCTTCGGCTTCGCCGACGATCGCCGGTTCTCCCTGGTCGCCACCGACGGCGGCCTGCTGGAACGCCCGGTCGCACTGGACCGGATACAGCTGTCTCCTGGCGAGCGCGCCGAGATCGTGGTCCGGGTGCGCCCCGGCGAGCGGACGGTGCTGCGCAGCACGAAACTCGATGCGGGGCTGAACTTCTGGACGCAGCGATTCGCTGGCGGTGACGACAGCTTCGACATTCTCGAGTTGCGCGCGGCATCGACGCTGCGGCCATCACCCGAACTGCCTGCCGCACTGGCACATCCGTCGACCCCGGACGGATCCGATTCGGTGACCGAACGCGACTTCGAGCTGCAACTGAGCGGAATCAACGGCACTCCGATGGCAATGGATCGCATCGATCTCACAGTCACCCGGGGCACCGCCGAAACCTGGGTGGTACACAACAGCGACGGGATGCCGCACAACTTCCACATCCACGACGTGCAGTTCCGCGTCCTCGAGCTGAACGGCGCGCCGCCGCCGGATGCGCTGCGCGGACCGAAGGACACCCTCTTCCTGCCGCCCGATGCCAGGGCGAAGATCGCCATGCGGTTCGACGGACCCGCCGATCCGAACTCGCCGTACATGTATCACTGCCATCTGCTGTGGCATGAGGACCAGGGCATGATGGGCCAGTTTGTCGTGGTCGAGCCGGGACAGTCGGCGGGAACTCCGGCTCACCACGGGCACTGACCAGGCCGCCACCGAATTCCAGCCGTCGACTCTTGCCGTTCCGGACGTATCGCGCTAAATTCATCACACAGTGAATTCAACAGTCGATGAATTGAGGCGTCCCATGACGGATCAGCACTCATCTCCCGCCGTCGAGGTCCGCAACCTCTGCGTACGCCGCGGCGGCCGCGAAGTTCTGCACGATATTTCGCTGACCATCCCGCGCGGCTCCATCACCGGACTGCTCGGACCGTCGGGGTGCGGCAAGACCACGCTCATGCGCAGCATTGTCGGCACCCAGATCGTGGCGTCCGGCGAGATCTCCGCGCTCGGACTGCCGGCAGGTTCGGCGGAACTGCGGCACCGGATCGGTTACGTAACCCAGGCGCCGAGCATCTACCGCGATATCAGCGTGCGCGAGAACGTCGCCTACTACGCCGCGCTCTACGGCCGCGATCGCGACGACGTCGACACCGCCATCACCGCGGTCGGACTGCTCGCCCACGCCCGCCAGCGCGGCGACGAACTCTCCGGCGGCCAGGAGACCCGGGCGTCGCTGGCCTGCGCACTGGTCGCGCGACCCGAGGTGCTGATCCTGGACGAGCCGACGGTCGGCCTGGATCCGGTACTGCGCGTGGATCTGTGGAAGCAGTTCCACGAGTTGGCCGCGAATGGGACGACGCTGCTGGTCTCCAGCCATGTGATGGACGAGGCCGAGCACTGCGACAAACTCCTGCTCTTGCGCGAGGGCGACCTACTCGCACAGCTGAGCCCCGATGAACTGCGCACCGAAACCGGTGAGCAGAACCTCGAACAAGCCTTCCTGACCCTGATCACGATGGGACGTGCGGCATGACTACCACCCTCGTACCCCGCCGCCGGACGCCGAGCCTGCGCCCGTACGCCGCGACGACCGGACGTATCCTGCGCCAGCTGCGCAACGACCACCGCACTGTCGCAATGATTCTCGTGGTCCCCGCGGTGCTGATGGCGCTGCTGTACTTCATCTACAAGGACACCCCGGCCAACCCGCTCAATCCCGTGCCCATTTTCGACCGCGTCGGCATGAGCATGCTCGGCATCCTGCCGTTCATCGTCATGTTCCTGATCACCGCGATCGCCATGCAGCGCGAACGCACCTCGGGCACGCTGGAGCGGCTGCTGACCACGCCGCTGTCGAAGCTCGACCTGCTCGCCGGGTACGGCACCGCCTTCTCGGTGGCCGCGGCGGCGCAGGCGGCGGTGGCCTGCCTGATCTCCTTCGGTCTGCTCGGCCTGAATTCGGCGGGCAGTCCGGCCTGGGTGGTGGTGATCGCGATGGTCGACGCGATCTGCGGTGTGGCGCTCGGGCTATTGGCAAGTGCCTTCGCGCGCACCGAATTCCAGGCCGTGCAGTTCATGCCGGTGGTGGTCGCACCGCAGATCTTCCTGTGCGGCTTGCTCGTTCCGCGTGGGCAGCTGCCGGGCTGGCTGGAGGCGATCAGCAATGTGATGCCGCTGAGTTATGCGGTCGATGCGCTGCAACAGGTTTCGACGCATTCGGATGTCACCGGGCAGATGCTCCGGGACCTGGTGGTCGTCGCCGGATTCGCCATCGTCGCCCTGTGCCTCGGCGCGGCCACGCTACGGCGGCGGACCGCGTGACGGCCGAAGCGACGAACGGCGATCGCGGTACCCGCTCCGGGCGTCGGCCGGGTCGATCCGGCGCCCGCGAGGCGATCCTGTCCGCCGCCCGCGCCCGCTTCGCCGAGGGTGGTTTCGACAAGACCTCGATCCGCGCCGTCGCCGCCGACGCCGGGGTCGATCCGGCATTGGTCCACCACTACTTCGGGACCAAACAGCAGTTGTTCGCCGCGGTGGTGGATCTGCCGATCGATCCCGAGGCCACACTGCGCCGGATCGAGGCCGCGCCGCTGGATCGGCTCGGTGAGACCATCCTCGGCGCGGTGGTCGGGGTGTGGGATTCGCCGGCGGGCCCCGGCGTCGTCGCGGCGGTGCGCAGCATCCTCGCGGGAGGCGATATGGCGCTGGCGCGGACGTTCGTGCTGGATGTCGTGCTCGAACGGGTTCGGCTGCGGATCGCGACACCGGAGGACGACGGCCGAGCCCGCGTCGCTTTGGTCGCCACGCAGATGATCGGCGTGCTGGTCGCACGCAAGATCCTCGAGGTCGAGCCGTTGGCGTCCATGCCGGTGCCCGATCTGGTCGCCGCGGTCGGCCCCACCCTCCAGCGCTATCTCACCGGTGAAATCGACACCGCCGCAACGTAGTTGGCGACTCGACGCAGGACAGCCGGGCGCGGATCGGATGGAGTTCGACGCCGATCCCGCTCGGCAGGTTCATCGCATCGACAAATGGCACATTGGCGCGCCAACGCCTGGTGGCACCCACTGGTGTGCCACCGGGCGAATGCCTACTCAGGCGTCGGCGTGCTGACTGGTGAACGCGGCGTGCTCCGCGTCGGTGACATCGCGGGCCTCATCGATCAACAGCACCGGGATGCCGTTCTCGATCGGGTAGGCGCGGCGCAGGCGCGGGTTGTAGAGCGCGGTGGCGCCCTTGTCATCGCGGACCAACAGCAGCGGACCCTTGTCCTGCGGGCACGCGAGCAGGCTCAACAGGGTGGCGTCCAAGGCGGTTTCCTCCGGCATGATCGATAACTTACCCGGCGACTAGAACTGCTCCGCACCGGAACCGGCGGATGGCGGCGGCACCGGCTCCCGCCGGAACGAGATGTAGCGATGGCCGAAGTAGCTGGCGACCGCGACCACCCCCATCACCACGACCGCCGAGGGCTTACTCGGCAGGTGCAGCACCGATACGGCCAGCGACAGCAGCGCCATATTCATCAGCAGGCCACCGGAATTCACGCCGACGAACCGGAGGAAATCGCGCAGCACGTGGCCCCGCACCCGAAAGACCAAGGTCCGATGCAATACGAACGCGATCACGATGCTGATGGCATACGCCAGCACCACCGCGACGGCGGGCGGAACGCTCGCGCCGAGGATGGCCAACCACATGACGGTCAGCCCCATCCCCAGCGCGGTATTCACGGCGCCGACGGCCGCGAATGCGATCTCCTGCCGCTTGACGATGCGCAGCAGCGGTCCCGGGTTCTCGGACTCGGCAACCGATTCTTCCGCGCCCGCATTCACCCGACCCGCCGCACCCGTGTTCACCGGATCGCGTCTGCCAGATCGGGTTCGGGCGTGGCCGATTCCTGTGTCGCCGCATCCCCGGTCGCGACCTCGGCGGGCTCGTCATCACGCCGCCGATTCCGCAGATACAGCCACTGCAACACACCCAGCCCGGCCAGACCGAGCACCGCGGTCGCGCCGCCGATCTTCCAGCCCGGCGGACGCCAGCTCAACACCAGGTCGCCGTTCTTCGTCCCGGCCGGAACATCCACGGTCACAAAGATTTTTGCGACCACCTTGATCGGAAGGTCCTTGCCGTCCAGCGTCACCCGGTAGCCCGGCCAGCCGAGCCGCGCGAAGACGATCTGCCCGCCGTTCTCCGAGTTCACCCGCACCCGGCTGGTCATATCGGATTCCGAGACCGAGGTGGCGGTCACCGACTTCGCGTCGGCGACCCGACCGTTCTGCGTGGAGAGCAGCCCGTTCTCGCGCTCGAGCACCCAGATGTAGCGCTCGTGGCCCGGATAGTCGACCCACTTCCAGCCGGGCGGCGCGGGTTGGTTGCCCGCGTCCGGATACAGCGCGCGCTGCAGCACAACCCGGTCGACCTTCATCAGATCGACAATGGTCCGGCCGGTGGTCGGCTCGGTCGCGAACGCCCGGCGATAGGCGTCCGGGCAGACACTGGTATCCCAGCGCATGCAGAGCATGTCGCCGAACCAGTAGTGCCCGTTCGGGGTGTAGCCGCTGACGTAGGTCAGCTCGAGATCCTTGGCGTAGTTACCGAATACGAGCGATCCGTACGCGCCCTGCAGGGTGCGCTCGTTGGGCTGGATCAACCCGCGATCGGCGAGTTGCAGTGTGGTGCCGGGGAATTTGGGGAAGGCAGCCTTCATCTCCGGGCGGTTCTCCGGCAGGTTCCAGCTCATCGGCGTCGGCTGCACCATATTCACCTGGAGGAACGCGATCGGGAACACCGCGACGATGGCCAGCGCACAGGCCGCGGCGGTACCTCTGTTGCGGCCGAGCCACACCACGGCGGCACCGAGCGCCGCGACGGCGGCCGCCGAGACCAGATGCCAGCCGATCCGGTGCGGATCCGCGGAGAAGGTCCGCGCGAGCAGCAGTCCGATCAGCAGCGCACCGGCGATGCCGCGCCGACGCCAGTCCGCGAACGTGGCATAGCGCCCGAGCAGCACACACACCAGCACCAGCAGTCCCAGCGCCACCATCGGCAGCACCCGGGCCGGCCAGCGCAATGGGCCGATCGTCCCTGGTCCGGCCGTCCACATCAGCGCCATGATCGCGAAGAGCGCGGGCGTGGTCAGCTCGCGGACACCATCGCGTGCCTTACCCCAGTCGACGAACGCCAGCGCCGGAATCAGGAACCAGGCGATGTACACCACCGGCAGCGGCTGGATGTAGCCCCACCAGGAACTGTAGGCGGGCATGGTGGTCGGCAGGCTGGCGTTCAGCGACTCAGACCACGGCACGGTCAGGAACTGGTCGTTATTGATCTGGGAGGTGCCGCGCCAGGTCACCTTCGCCGAGAGCATGCTCGGCAGGTAGGTCGCGAGTCCGGCGAGCGCGGCGAAACCGGCCACCGTCAGCAGCCGCACCGCGGGCTGCCACTTCTTCTGGTAGACGAGCTCGCCGACGACCACCGCGCCGATCATCAGCCCCGCCTCGACGGCCGGGAAGATGTACTGCACCGAAATGGCCAGGTACAGAAAGATAAACGTCGGAATCGGACCGCTGCGGCCACGCGCGTACCGAACACCGGAGGCCCAGGCATGCACCATCCACGCGGTACCGGTGAACGCGGTGAACCAACTGGCCTCATCGAAGAACAGCAGCCACCCGGTGAACGGAATCGAGACGCCCGCGACCGCCGCCCAGGCCGGTCTCGCGCCGTACACCACGCAGATCCGGTACACACCGAGGCCGAGGATGATCGCGAAGATCACCTTGACCACGGTGGCGTACAACGCGAGGTTATCGACCGAAGGCGCGATCAGATCGATCAGCAGCTGCGGCGGATTGAGCAGACCCGCCTCTTCGATCGTGTAATTGCCCGCCATCCAATGCTCGGGGACCAGCGCGGGGAACCGCCCGTCGCGCAGCTGCCGCCCGAGCATCACCCACAGCGGTGCGTACTGCGATTCCGTGTCGTCGGTGTAGAAATGCCGGACGTTGGCCAGCAGTACCGCAACATATCCCGCGATCACCCCGAGCGCGGTAATGATGCCCCATTTGTACACGTCCCGCGGGGCAGGGACGCTGCTTTCCACCACGAGTTCCAGACCCTACAGGGCAACACCGTTCGCTCGCATCGCCCGTTGCCAGGTGGCCCGAATCCGGTCGCCCCCGAACATGATCAACGGGCCCGACGGCGGGTCCCGGACACCGTGTTAGAGTTCACGACGGCTCGGGCTCAGCCACCAGCGACGAGTACCGGCACGCACCGTCATCGAAAGTCGATCTCGCCAATGCCGTTGTCTTCATCGTCTCCCGCACGGATGCCCCGACCGATTCCGGGGACATCCGGTGAGCGTCCGTATGCCCGGTCCCAGCGCGGCCAGCGGCATTCGGTCTCCGTCGTCGTGCCCGTCTACCGGGGTGCGGACACCATCTCCGCGCTCGTGGCCGAACTCGACAAGTTCGCCGAGCCGACCACGACACCGGGCGGGACCACCTTCATCGTCGACGAGATCATCCTGGTCCACGACAATGGCCCGGACCTCTCCGATGTCGTGATGCAGCAGCTCGAAGATGCGTACGGCCAGGTCAGGGCGGTGTGGCTGAGTCGGAACTTCGGCCAGGACGCCGCGACCATCGCCGGGATGGCGGCCGCGCGCGGCGAGTGGATCGTCACGATGGACGAGGACGGTCAGCACGATCCCGCGTTCATCGCGGCCTTCCTGGACGCGGCGCTGGCCGAACGCGCCGATCTGGTCTACTCCAAGCCGACCAATACCCGCCCGCACGGCTTCCTGCGCAATCTCACCTCGCGCGGCGCGAAGATCGTGCTCGCCACCGTCTTCGCCTTCCCGGATTCGACGCGTTTCGAGAGCTTCCGCCTGATCCGCGGCGATATCGGCCGTCAGCTCGCCGAGGTCGCGGCCAATGGCGCCTATCTCGATGTGGCCCTGACCTGGGTGGTCGGCAATGCCATCTCGGTGCCGGTGGTGCTGCGCGCCGAGGGGCGCGAGGAGTCCGGTTACAACTACCGGCGGCTGTTCTCGCTGTTCTGGAAAATGGTGCTGTGCAGCGGAACTCGCGGCCTGCGGCTGGTGAGCCTGCTCGGCGGCACGCTGGCGCTGGCGGGCGGGATCATGGCGGCGGTGATCATCTTCCAGAAGCTGGCGGGCCATAACAACGATCCCGAGGGCTGGACCTCGATGATCGTCGTGATGCTGCTGTGCTCGGGCGCGATCCTGTTCTCGCTCGGCCTCATCGCCGAGTATCTCGGTGTGGCGCTGCATATTCTCGTCGGTAAGCCGCTCTATCTGACCGTGGACTCCCCCACTCCGCGCCCGGATACCATCGAGGCGCCGGACACGACCCATCGAGTCAGCGCCGCGGTACCGGCAGCCGCGGGTGAGAAGGGCATCGGGGAGTGACAAGAGAGCGGATCATTTTCAGCAGACCGTTTCGCGCGAGTCGCGAGCTGGCGAACGTCGAGGCCGTCCTCGGCTCCGACCACAGCCACGGCGACGGCGACTTCACCGCGTCCGCGACCGCCAAGCTCAAGGACATCACCGGGGCGCCGCACGCCCTGCTGACCACCTCGTGCACCCACGCCCTGGAATTGGCCGCACTGCTGCTCGAACTCGGACCCGACGACGAAGTGATCGTGCCGAGCTTCGCGTTCACCTCGGCGGCGACCTCGATGGCGCTGCGCGGTGCGACGTGCGTCTTCGTCGATATCGATGAGGCGAGCGGCAATATCGACCCGGATTCGGTCGCCGCGGCGATCACCGACCGAACCAAGGCAGTCGTCGTCATGCACTACGGCGGCGTCGCCGCCGATATGGACCGGCTGCTGGCGCTCACCGAGCGGCACGGCATCGCGCTCATCGAAGACAATGCGCACGGCCTCGGCGGCACCTGGCGCGGTCGCAAACTCGGCACCATCGGCACCCTCGGCACGCAGAGCTTCCACGACACCAAGAATGTGCACTGCGGTGAGGGCGGCGCGCTGCTGCTATCCGACGAAATCCTGATGGGCCGCGCGGAGATCGTGCGGGAGAAGGGCACCAACCGGGCCCGCTTCCTGCGCGGTCAGGTCGACAAGTACTCCTGGCAGGACATCGGCTCCAGCTACCTGCCCAGCGAGCTGAACGCGGCCGTGCTCGACGCGCAGCTCGACGAATTCGACGCGATCCAGGCACAGCGCCACCGGGTGTGGGACACCTATGCCGCGCAGCTGCCGGACTGGGCCGAACGCACCGGCGCGCGGCTGATGACGGTGCCAGAGGATCGGGAACACACCGCGCATATGTTCTTCCTGCAGATGCCGAGCGAGGAGTCTCGCGACGGGCTCATCCGGCATCTCGCGGCGCAGGGCATCGTGGCCCCGTTCCACTACATTCCGCTGGATTCCAGCCCGGCCGGGTTGAAGTACGGGCGCACGCCGGTGCCGTGCACGCGCAGCGCGCGGTTCTCCTCGACGATTCTGCGGCTGCCGCTGTGGCCGATGCTGACCGAGGCTCAGCTCGGTCGCGTGGTCGAGGCCGTTACCGCGTACTCGTAACCCGTCTACTGTTGCTGGCTCTGTTGGCGGGCGGCTTCCTCGCGGATCTCGCGGAGCCTGGTCGCCGCATCCTTCGTCGGCCGGGTCGCAATCGCGGGTGGCGTGCTGGTCGGCAGCTGCGGGGCCTCGGCGGATCTACCCTCGACGGCCTTGCCTCGGCTGCCGACATAGAGCCGGTACACGCCGTAACCGGCCAACAGCAGGATCGCCAGGGGCACCAGCGACAGCACGAGACTCTTCACGAACCCGATCACCATCAGCGCGCCCAAGAGCGCCAGGATGCCGACGCCGAGCTTGACCTTCCACGACATCTCGAAACCTCCGTTGTCGCCGCGGACTTGGCATCCACGCTACCCCGCCGTTCCGGCGGAGACCGGAACGACGGGGCGCGGGCTCAAACGGTGCCGAAGATGGTTGCGGCCTCGGCTTCGGTGAGGATCTCGTACGCGTCGGATTCCCGGTTGTACCACCAGGTATCGGGTCCCGGCTGCGGACGGCCCGCCGCCTGCACGGCCCGCGTGGACGGACGGTAGGAGGAGCTGCGCGGGATCTCGGCCACCACGTACACGATGTCGGGCCGCTGCGCCGGATCGAGTGCGCGCGCCGCCTCGGTCACGTCCTTGGGTTCGAGCCGGAAGCCCTTGCGGACGCTGACCGCCGCCACCGCCAGCGCGTGCTCGCCGACGGGCAGACCGTAGGCGACCTCCATATCGACCGCGGTGATGTCGTTGAGGGTATCGACGATGGGCTGGGTGAAGACCGGTCCGCGTTCGGTGTGGATCACCGTGTCCATGCGATCGACCAGCCAGTAGTCGCCGTCGCTATCGCGGCGGAACAGGTTCTCCGTCGGCATCCAGGCGTCCCCCGCCGTGAACACCCCGCGCAGGCCGCCGTCGGAGAGGTCGATGCCCTCGGTCGCCTTGCCGATCAACAGACCGACCTCGTTATCCGCGCAGCGGCGCACGAAGCCGGATCCGTCGGTCAGGATCTGCTCGGTGACCGGGTCGTAGGCGACGAGTTCCACCTTGGCTGTGCCCGGTACCGGACGGCCCTTGCAGCCCGCCTTCACACCGGTCACATTGGCCAGCACCACATCGCCCTCGATGGAGGCGTAGAACTCCAGCACCCGGGCTGGCGCGAACTGTTCGGTGGTACGCCGCCACAGTCCCGCGGGCATACCGGAACCGATGAACAGCCGGATCGGATGCTGGTGTCCGGCCGGGAAGACCTCGGCGTCGAGGATGTCGCGCAGCATGGTCCAGGTGTAGGTGACCACCGTGACGCCGTAGCGGTGCACCTCCTCGCCGAACCGCGTCGGATCCAGCGACCGCGCCAGTGCGATCCGGCTGCCGCCCGCGACCGCGCCGCCCAGACTCACCAGCAGACCGGACGAATGGTGCAGCGGCGCAAGGCAGTAGACGGTGTCCTTGCGGTCCAGATCGGCCGAGGTGGCGGTGCCGAATGCGGACAGGGCCCAGCGGTGGTTGGTGATGTACTTGGTCTCCAGCCGGTCGCCGGTGCCGGTGACCAGCACGAAGGCCAATTCGCGGGCCAGACCCGGATCCGGGCGGTACCACGCGGGCAACCGCACCTGCGTCGGATCGATCTGCTCGAGGTCGATGACGTTCTCGCCCAAGGGAATATCGAGGCTGCGCGTATCGCCGCCGCCGAGGACCAGCACCCGAGTGCCGGTGGCCGCCGCGGTCCGCAGATTCTCCGGATCGGAGACCAGGGATTTGATGCCGGTAAGCTCGATGGCCCGGTCCAGCTCGCTGCCGGGTGCGAGCAGGACGGCCACCGCGCCCAGGCGCGAGAGCGCGGCGACGGTGGCCAGCGCGCTCGGCCGGGTTTCCATCACCACGCCGACGCGCATGGCCGGGCGGATGCCGACGGAGATGAGCCCGCGCACGACATTATCGATGCGTGCGTTGACGGCCGCGTTGGTGTGCACGCGATCGTCGAAGAGGAATAGGTCGCGCAGCGGAGCGCGGCGCGTCTGCTCGGCGAGCAAGCGGCCCAGCGAGATTCGGGTGTGCGGCTGGATCATGCCGAGCCGGGTCAGCCGCGGCAGCGCCCGTGCGGCCTCACCGGCCAGTTCGATCGAACCGCGCACGGTATTGCTGGCGATCCCCTCGAGTGCCTTGCCGACACCGGCGCCCGCCTCGGCCAGGGTGGCCGCGGTGTGCACGACGCGGGTGGCCGCCGAATTCGGCCGGTTGGTCGCGACATGTTCGGCCATCGGCGCGATCTCCGGCGGCAGCGGCTGATCGCCGTCCATCCAATCGATCCACTGACGCACCAGCGGCCAGGTGTGCTTGGTCGCCATGCTGCCCGCGACGAGACCGAAATGCCCTGCGACCAAACTGGCTTCGTAGACCTCGGCGTTGGGTGCGGCCCGGACGATGCCGCGCACCGCGGCGGGCTGGCCGATATCGTCGACCTCGCCGACGAAGGCGAGGATCGGGCACTTCAGTTCGGCCAGCGAAATCGGCTGGTCCCGGATGACGAAGCCACCCAGCATCATTCGGTTGTGCGCCACGAACTGCTTGAGCAGATCGGCGGCCGCGGGACCGGCGTAGCCGACCCAACCGTCGCTGTTGAGGAATCGGCGCTGACGTTCCTTGGGCAGCAACGCTTCCCGGTCGTGCAGCTGGCGCAGGAAGTCGATGCGCGATTTGGCTGTCTTCACCGGATCGAGCATCTGGAAGCCGAGCCGGACCATGGAATCGGTGATCGGCAGCCGGGTCACCACATGGTCTGCCAGGAACTCCGCGACATCGGAGACCATGCCGTATGGCAGTCCGAACGGCATCCCCGCGACGACGTCCACCGGACTGCCGAAGGTGACGATGCTCTCCACGCCCTTACCGAACCGGTAGGCGGTGGTCTGATAGGCGAACATGCCGCCCTGCGAATACCCCATCAGGTGCACACTGCTGCCGGTCGCTTCGCAGACCGTATCGATGGCACTGTTGACCGCGAGGACGTGATCGGCCAGATCCCGCTCCCAGCCGCCCTCCTCACTGGCGGGCGAGCCGAAATCCACCACCCAGCAGTCGATTCCGCCGCGATGCAAGATACCGACCGCGCCGTCCTCGGCATTCACATCCCAGATGTCGGCGTTCACCATCAGCGGCGGCACCAAAACCGCGACCGGACGCCCCGGCGTCGTATCGTCGGGGAAGTAATGGCGCAGCCGATACATTCTGCGTCGTTCCACAATCTCGAACGGCGACGACTCGACATCGTGGGTCAACCCGCCGAAGCGGATGACCTCGAGGCCGTTCTGGGCCGTTGCCATCAACCGCTGCACCGACCCGATCACACTCTTCCCATTGAACTTCACGATCGCTCCTGGCCCTACCCTGCAAAGTGACCCGCATCACACACCCCGATGTGCTCAGACGAGCTTCCCACACCGTGTGTCCATTATGTGTCGGCTGTGACCGGTTCCATGTCAGGTGGGGCCGATCTGGAGGATGCTCGTCCGTGCGACCCGGCGGCGGCGCGCGGAAAAATACCGACCGTTCAGCGGCGCCGCCGCACAGCCCGATTCATCCCATGACGTTATCCGCAGTTATCCGCATCGAGTTCATGTCGTAACCATCCAGAAAACATACCGCGATTCTCATGGACTATTCTCCGGAATTCCTGTGCGCACAGCGTCTTTAGCGGCTTAGGATCGATCCCGTTCGGAACGCAATGTCGCGTAAGCCAATTCGCACTGAGGGCGTCGGTTCCCGTTGCCATGTCTCGGTCCGCCCTACCTCTCGGCAACCAAGTCGTCTCAGCCCAGCAGGCATGCCGCCTGTCGAATTGTCGTGACCGCCACCGAATCTGAAGAGCCGTCGACTACCAGTACAGCACATTCGACCGTATCGATGACCAACTCAGGTGAGGACCACGCATGACCATTGAAATGCCAGTCCAAACAGAAAACAACGTCCGCAAGAGCCTCAGCACCGGTGCCGCCCACCAGCTCGCGCACACCACCAAGTCCGAGCCGCAGATGCAGGGCATCACCTCGCGCTGGCTCACCCGCATGCTGCCGTGGACGCAGGTCAACGGCGGTGTCTACCGAGTGAACCGGCGCCTGACCCACACCGTCGGCAACGGTGAGGTCGAGTTCGTCATCGACGGATCGCAGGCCAAGGTGATTCCGATGGAACTCACCGAACTGCCGCAATTGCGAGACTTCGACGACGAGGAGACATTGCGCGCGCTCGCCCAGCGATTCGAACAGCGCGACCTCGCACCCGGAACCGTGGTTGCCGAATTCGGCAATCCGATGAATCAGGTCATGCTGATCGTGCACGGCAAACTCAGCAAGATCGGCACCGGGGAATACGGCGAGCAAACCAAGTTGGGCATGTTGTCCGGAGGTGATTTCTTCGGCGACGAAACACTCGTCGACCCGTCCGGTATTTGGCCGGTGACCGTCAAAACCGTTACCCAGACCACCATGCTGGTGCTGCCCCGGCAAACGCTCGACGAAGTACTCGAATCCAACCCGGCACTTCGCGAGCAATTATCCCGTGTCGCCTCCGCACCCGCGCGACCGCAAAATCACAAGGGCGAGGCGAATATCGAGATCTCCTCGGGCCACTCGGGCGAGCCGCTGCTCGAAGGCACCTTCGTCGACCTCGACGGCGCTCCGCGCGAGTACGAACTCAGCCTGGCCCAGAGCGTGCTGCGCGTGCACACCCGGGTCGCCGACCTGTTCAACGACCCGATGAACCAGGTCGAGCAGCAATTGCGGCTCACCATCGAGGCGCTCTACGAGCGTCGCGAGAACGACCTGGTCAACAATGCCGACTTCGGGCTGCTGCACAACTGCGACCTGAAGCAACGCATCTACAGCGAATCCGGCGCGCCGACACCCGACGATATGGATGAGCTGCTCAGCATGCGGCGCAGCACGAAACTGTTTCTGGCACATCCGAAGGCGATCGCCGCCTTCGGTCGCGAATGCAGCAAGCGCGGCCTGTATCCGGATCCGGTCGAGGTGGACGGACACCGGGTCTTCGCCTGGCGCGGCGTCCCGATCTACCCATGTAGCAAGATTCCGGTCAGCGAGAACCAGACCACCTCGATCCTGGCCATGCGCACCGGCGAAAAGGATCAGGGCGTCATCGGGCTGCACCAGACCGGCATTCCCGACGAATACGAGCCCAGCCTGAACGTCCGTTTCAAGGGCATCGACGACCAGTCGATCATCTCCTACCTGGTCAGCTGCTACTACTCGGCGGCCGTGCTGGTGCCGGACGCGCTGGGCGTGCTCGACAACGTCCTGGTCGCCCGGCAGGCGGACTGACCGGGGTGATGACCGATGTCGGTGCTCTCGCGCGCCTCGGCACCGGCGGCCGCCAACGATCTGGCCGCCGCGGTCGCCGCGCTGTTGTCGAACCTCGATGCCACCGCCCCGCCGACGCTGTCGCTGGCGGCTCCGGAACCACCGGACGCCTCGAGTACACCCGAAGACACGGAAACATCTGAATGCACACCAACCAGCGAATCATCCGAAACCCAGGTGGTGGCAGCTGATTCAACCGAACTGGACCGGCCCACCGAACCTACGACGCCTGCTCCGCGCAGCCTCCTCGGACCCAGCGGACTCGGCGCGGCTGCGCTCCTACTGCCGCCGTCCGCGTCTGCCGAAACGGGACTACCTGCTACTGAGGTACCCGACTCCGCACGCACACCTACTACCCGGGCGGCTGGTTTCCAGCCGCTACCAGTGGCGTTCGATGCCGGATCGATCACTGTCGGCGCGGCGCAGGGGGTCGCGCCGACGGGATCGGCCCCGACCGAACAGAGCCTCGGCAAGGGTCGGATTCCCTTCGGCCCCACCGGATTAGGTACCGCGTCGGCCTACCTGCACGGCACGGCGGCACCGATTCCACCGCTGTACTGTCCACCGCCACTGCGCGATGACCCGGCGCTGGCCCAACTGGTCAACGACGGACTCATCGACTGGGCGCGGGATATCGGCCTCTACGCCGGGCGACTCGATGAACTGCGCGATGCCGATTTCGGCCGCCTGATCATGCTCGCCCATCCGGACAGCAACGATCCCGACCGGCTGCTCGCCGCCGCCAAATGCGCGGTCTCCGAATGGTCGGTCGACGATTACTACTGCGAGGAAGGAGCCGATGACACCGCACCCGACGGCACGCCGTCCAGCGCCGAGACCGAACTCGGTCCCCGGCTCGAATTGGCCGCCGCAGCAATGGATCCCGTCCATCTGCCAGCTCGCTACGCGCCACAGCTGGAACGTGCCCTGCAGGCCGATCCGATCCTGCGGGCGTTCCGTACGTCCTTCGAGCATCTGTCCCGGTATGCGACCCCGGCTCAGCTCGCTCGATTGCGCACGGAGATCGCCGGATGGTTCATCGCGCTGGGCGCGGAGGCCGGTTGGCGGGCCTCGCACCGGATGCCACCGGTGTGGGAGTACCTGACCAACCGGCAACCGCACAGTTTCCTGCCGTGTATGGCGCCGATCGATGTGGTCGGCGACTATGAGCTCCAAGCCGCCGAGTACACCGATCCGCGGGTGCGCCGGGTGGTCACCACGGCCGCGCTCGCGAGTCAGATGGTGAACGACCTTTATTCGATGGCGCGCGAAGACCTTTCCGACGGTAGGGAATTCAACCTGCCGACGGTCTTGGCAGCGGAGGAGCGGTGTTCACGGCGCGAGGCGGTGATACGCACGGCCGCCGTCCACGACGAGCTGGTGCACCGTTTCGAGCAGGAGGCGGGGCCGTTGGCCGCCGTGGGGTCGGCCGAACTGCGTCGATTCCTCGGCGGGCTGTGGGCCTGGATGGGCGGCAACCGCGCCTGGCATGCCCGGAGTAAGCGCTACAACGACGCGAATTAGCCAGTACCGCAACGAAATCAGTAGTAACGCAACACGAGAGGATGATCAGGCATGACCATACTCAATTCGGACACCGGGTCCGTCCTGCGCACCAACTACCAGAAGGCCGTTGCCGAGTACTGGAATAACAACCCCAACGACGACCGCGTCAACACCAGACTCGGTGAGGTCGACGGACTCTTCCACCACCACTACGGCATCGGCGAACCCGATCAGGCGGCACTGTCCGGGCCGGAGGACTCCCGCGAGGAGCGGATTGTCGAGGAACTGCACCGGCTCGAGACCGCGCAGGCCACACTGCTGCTGGACCACCTCGGCGATATCCGGCCGGGCGATCGGCTGCTGGACGGCGGATCGGGCCGCGGCGGCACCAGCTTCATGGCCAATCAGCGATTCGGCTGCCAGGTCGACGGCGTCACCATCTCCGAATATCAGGTCGGCTTCGCCAATGACCAGGCCGCGAACCGCGGAGTCGCGGACCGGGTGCGCTTCCACTTCCGGAATATGCTCGATACCGGCTTCGACACCGGATCCATGCGCGGCATCTGGACCAACGAAACCACCATGTACGTCGACCTCGGCGACCTGTTCGGCGAGTTCTCCCGGCTGCTCGAACCGGGTGGTCGCTACGTATGCATCACCGGCTGCTCCAACGATGTCACCGGCGGGCGCTCGTCCTCGGTCAGCTGGATCGACGCCCACTACGGCTGCATGATCCATCCGCGCAGCGAGTACTTCCGGGCCATGGCCGACCACAATCTGGTGCCGATCGATGTCATCGATCTGACCGCCGCGACGATCCCCTACTGGGAGCTGCGCACCGAATCCGAACTGGCGACCGGTGTGGAGAAACCGTTCCTGACCGCCTACAAGGAGGGCAGCTTCCAATACCTGCTGATCGCCGCCGATAAGGTGGGCCGGTGAGCGAAACCCTGGCCGAGCCGATCACCGACCGCGAGACCCTGCCCGTCGAACTCGTCGACGAGGCCGGGCACGCGGTCGGCGCGTGCCCCGTGGCGCAGGCTCATACCGCGCCGGGGTTGTTGCACCGCGCGTTCTCGGTGTTGCTGTACGACGAGGCGGGGCGGGTGCTGTTGCAGCAGCGTGCCGCGGTGAAGACGCGGTTCCCGCTGCTGTGGGCCAATACCTGCTGTGGTCATCCGGCGCCGAATGAGCCGGTTGCGGCGGCCGCGGCGGTCCGGCTGGCCGAGGAGTTGGGGTTGGCCACCGCGCTGACCGAGGTCGGGATCTTCCGGTATCACGCCCAGGATCGCGCGACCGGTCGCGTGGAGCACGAATGGGATCACGTGCTGGTCGGGCGGTTGGATGCGGCGTTCTTGCGCACCGCGGGGCCGCGGCCCGATCCGGCCGAGGTCGCCGACTATGCGTGGATCCAGCCGGATGCGCTACGCGATGCGATCGCCGATGATCCCGGGAGCTACACGCCGTGGTTGCTGGGTGTGCTCGACATCGCGGACGAGGCGGTCCGGGTTATTTAAGGGCCGTGGGCCGAGGCAGTCACGGAGCATCTCCGGCGTCATCACCGGTGATCCGCGTGTGGCGGCCTCGGCCGAGTTTCCGTCGATGGCCTCCTTGCTGCTTTTCGGTTCGGACCTACCTACGTGAGCGATCTCATGCTTTGATGCGCATATCTACGTTTCGGCAAGTATTCGCGTCGGCCGAACCGCGTCGCCGTGGTGCGGTGTTTGTCACACCGCACAAACCCTTCGGGAAATCACAGGAATGGCACAGGGTGTGAACAGGAGCGACTCGGATTCTGGATCGAGAACGAGTTCTTGAAATCAGCGAGGTGCACGATGGTCGAGGTCGAAGTCACGGACGACAAGGTGACGATTCACGTACTCGGCGGGCACCGTCTGCTGGCCCTGCGCGAGCACGTGACCTTCGATCTGGCCGATATCAAAGAGGTCACCACCGCACCGGTCGACCTGCGCCCGCCGTGGGTCCGCGCTCCCGGCACCTTCTTTCCCGGCGTGATCGCGGCGGGCACCTACCGGGGCAAGGGCCGCAAAGAGTTCTGGGACACCAGATTCCACGGCCAGGCCATCCTCATCGACCTCGCCGGCCCCGGCTTCACCCGCCTCGTCGTCGATGTCGACGATCCCGACGCCGCCATGGCAGCCATTACCACGGCCGCAGCCTGACCGAAATCCGCTCCCCCGCTCAGGGATTCGAGCCGAAGGCCCGCAGTAGCCCGGTGTACGGCTTGGGCGGTGGGGCGGCGAACTCTCCCCTACCCGATTTGCGCAGGCCGAGGGTGATCAGCGACTGGACGGTGAGCGTGGCGGCGGCGACGCCGTCGATCACCGGAACGCCGATCTCGTCGCGAATGTGTTCGCACAGGTCGGCCATGCCCGCGCAGCCGAGGACGATCGCGTCGGAGCCGTCGGCGTCCACGGCATCACGGCAGGCCTCGGTGACGACTTTGCGGGCGTCCGGGTCGGATTCCAGTGCGAGCACCGGGATTTCGCAGGCGTGGATGCCCCGGCAGAACCGTTGCATGCCATAGCGCTGCACCAGCTCATCGGCGCGGCCCATGGTGCGGCTCAATGTGGTGACGACGCTGAAGCCACCGCCGAGATGGCTGGCCGTACGCATCGCCGCCTCCGCGATGCCGAGTACCGGGCCGCAGGCCAGTTCCCGAGCCGCGTCCAGGCCCGGATCACCGAAGCAGGCGATGACGTAGCCGTCGACACCCTCCCGCTCACCGCGCGCAATGGCGGCGAGAATGCCCGGGACGCTGAGGGCCTCGTCGTAGTGGCTCTCGATCGAGGCGGGGCCCATCTCGGCGGTGACCGCATCGAGCAGTGTGCCCTGACCCGTTACGGCCTTGGCACACTGCTCGATCGTGTCGGTCATCGACCGCGTGGTGTTCGGGTTGACGACCCGGATGCGCATCAGGCGGCAACCCCCTTGACGGCCAGCCGAGTGCGCGTGGCCAGCAGGTAGTAGGTGACGAAGCCGAGGCCGCAGCCGATGAACCAGCTGTACTGCGCGGCGGTGTACATGCCGGTGACATCCTTGGCGAGCACCGGGATCACCGCGACGATCGCGCCGACGGCGGTGGCGATGATCGCCGCCGGGTTGTAACCCTTTCTGTACCAATAGGTTCCGGCGTCCGACAGGGTGAACAGATCGTCGACGAGCACTTGCTGCTTGCGCACCAGATAGAAGTCGGCGATGAGCACGCCGAACAGCGGACCGATGAACGCGCCGAGCACCTCGAGGGTGTAGTGGATGACCTCCGGATTGTTGTAGAGGTTCCACGGCGTGATCAGGATCGAGCCGACCGCGGCGATCATGCCGCCCGCGCGCCAGCTGATCTTCTGCGGGCTGACATGGGAGAAATCGAAGGCCGGGGCGATGAAGTTGGCGACGATATTGATGCCGATGGTGGCGATGGTGAAGGTCAACGCGCCCAAGACGATCGCGAAGGTGTTGTCGATGCGTGCCACCGTCGCAACGGGATCGGTGATCAGCTCGCCGTAGACCGGGACGGTCAGCGATGCGGTGATCACGACCAGCAGCGAGAACAGCAGGAAATTCACCGGCAGCCCGAGCAGATTGCCGCGCCGCACCGCGGCGAAACTCCTTCCGTAGCGGGAGAAGTCGCCGAAGTTCAGCATCGGGCCGGAGAAGTAGGAGACCACCAGCGCGATGGCGCCGAGCATGACCGGCACCGAGGCCCAACCGGTGTACTTCACCGCACCAAGTTTCAGATCGATGGCACTCCAGCCCGCCTTGGCGATCAGATAGCCGCAGAGCAGGAACATCACGACATACACAGCGGGACCGCAGAAGTCGATGAACTTGCGAATTGATTCCATACCGCGCCAGAACACACCGGCCTGCACCACCCACAGCAGCAGATAGCTACCCCACCCGAGCAGCGAAAGTCCGAGGAATCCATAGTCATCCACGACCGCATATGGGGCCAAGCTCGGAAACAGCTTCACCAGTACGACATCCAGCGCCGCCGAGGCGAGGAAGGTCTGAATCCCGTACCAGGCCACGGCGATCGAACCGCGGATGATGGCCGGGATATTCGCGCCGAGCACCCCGAACGCGCTGCGGCACATGACCGGATACGGCACACCGGTGACCTGGCTCGGTTTGGCGACCAGATTGCAGAAGAAATAGACGATCGTGATCCCGATCAGCAGCGCCGCGAGCACCTGCCAGCTGGCCAGTCCGAGCGCGAACAGGCTGCCCGCGGTGACGTAGCCGCCGACGCTATGCACATCCGACATCCAGAACGCGAAGATGTTGTAGGAACCCCAGGTCTGCTTGCGCAGCGGCGCCAGGTCCGCGTTCGTCAATCGTGGGTCGTACGCGGGCGCGGCGGGTGGCGCGGTCACGGGCTGGGCCGCGGTGGTGAGCGTTTCGGTCATGGTGTTTCCCATCCGAGGGCGAAACTGTGATCGAAACGACGGTAGGAACCACGCATTGCCCAGCCATTGCGCAGTTATTGCCCGGCTATTGCGCGACAGATATATCTTCCGGCGCGAGCAGTCCGGTATCGGTGGGCAGCGTCGCGATTACCGACTCCAACCTGCGGTGATGCCGTTCGGCCACCAGCAGCAGGCGATCCACGTCCCGCGCCATGAACGCATCGAGCATCAGCGCGTGATCGGTGTGCAGGCGCACCCGGTCGGCACGGCCGATATGCACCATGGACTGCACCGGCTCGGTGACATTCCACGCCGATTCGAGCATGTGCAGCAACCGGAACATGCGTGACGGCTTGGTCAACGCCACGTGGAAATGGCGCGACTGACGATGATAGGCGACCGGGTCGTCGTCGCGAATCGCCTGTTCCAGTAGCGAATTCACCTCTAACAGCTGCGCGCGGTCGGCATCGGTGGCATTCAGGGCGGCCGCCACCAGTGAGGCGGTTTCCAGGGTTTCCCGCACGATGTACATCTCGCGCAGCTCATTGGAGGTCAGCTGGGCGACCGCGTACCCGCCGTGCGGCCGATGCGTGACCAGCCCCTCCCCGATCAGCGTCTTGAGCGCCTCGCGCACCGGGATATGGCTGACGCCGAATAGTTCGGCGACTTCGCGCAGCGGGATGACGGTGCACGGCGGCACGGCACCGTCCAGAATCACCCGGCGCAGTTCGCCGAGGATCACTTGCGGTCGGCCTGGTTCGTCGACAACCAGCCTCGCGAGCAGCGCCGAACGTCGTCTCGGGGGCATGCGGATACGCTATGCGACCCGTATTGCGATCTCGGTTACGGATGTGACGGTCAGGAAACGTTCACCGAACCGACCGGTCGCAAGGTTGGTAGTTTCGGCACCGTGGAGGGCCGGGGCGCCGCCGTGCCATGCTGTTGGTTGGTCGAACGACAGAGGTATTCCGATGACACTTACGGCAACGCAGTCAGTGGATCGTCGCTATGTGCGCCTGGTCGCCGAATTCGACAGGCTGTTCCGGCGTCCGAGCGACGGCGGCGGCGCGCTCGTGGTCTACCAGCACGGCGAACCGGTGGTGGATGTCTGGGCCGGATTCGCCCATCCGGGCGTGCCGTGGGCCGCCGATACCGTGGCCATGGCCTACTCCACCGGCAAGGGTGTGGTCTCGACGCTGGCGCACCGACTGGCCGAGCGCGGACTGTTCGATTACGACGAGCCGGTCGCCACCTACTGGCCCGAATTCGCGGCGGCGGGCAAGGAGCGCATAACCGTGCGGGAAATGCTCACCCACCGTGCGGGTCTGCATCGGCTGCGCGAACTGCTGCCCGGCCCGGTGGAGCGTTTCTTCGACGATGTCGAGGTCACCGCCGCCCTCGCGGCCTGCTCCCCCGATCCGCGCCACGCGTACACCAGCGGCTATCACGGAATCTCCTTCGGGCACTTGGTCGCCGAGCTGATCCGCCGGGTCACCGGTGCGGATTTCACCGAAGTCCTGCGTACCGAAATCGCGGAACCGCTTGCCGCGGAGGAACTCTGGTTCCGTGTACCGAAATCCGAGCGCGGTCGCATCGCCACCAACTTTCCCCGGCTCACCGTCGCAGGAATGAGTTGGGAGAACAGCGCCCGGCTCATGGGCCGGACCCGTTTCGCGGCCGCCGCCGAAACCACGCCGCGCGGGTTCGCCGATATGGTTTCCGATCCGCGCCTGCACGATTCGGTCATGCCGGGCGTCAACGGCGTCTTCTCCGCGCGTGCACTGGCCAGGATGTACAGCGCGCTCGCCACCGATGGTCGACTCGGCGACTTCCAGCTGCTGCGTCCGGAAACCATCGAGCAGATCACCCGACGTCAGGTCTTCACGCCCGATTACGTTCTTGCCTTCCGCATTCCGTGGGCGCTGGGCTATCACGGCGTGCCGATGAAACCGTCGAGGGACGAACCCGTCTCCGCCTTCGGTCATTTCGGCCTCGGCGGCTCGGGTGCGTTCGCCGATCCGGCCACGGGTATGTCGCTGGCGTTCGTCACCAACCGACTCGGCGGGAAGCTCACGCCATTGGGCGATGCACGCCTGGCGCGTCTCGGCGCCATTGCACACAACCTCGCGAAGGCTGGATAAGCGGGATCGTTGGCATTCCCGCATCGAATCAGGAGGCTCGGCGCAGATTCGACTCGGGTATCCGCGCGGAGCCCAACCGACTCCGGCGAATCATCGGACGAATTCCGAGATGTTGCCCCGAGTTCGGGGCGGAGGCTGGCAGCATGGGCGCATGGAGTTGCTTGGACTCGAGCGGATCGAGGCGGCCGCGGCGGCATTGGCGCCGGTGATTCGGCGGACGCCGGTGGTGGCGTCGCGGGTATTGTCCGAGCGGGCCGGGACGGAAGTGCGGCTGAAGTGCGAGAACTTGCAGCGGACCGGGTCGTTCAAGCCGCGCGGGGCGTATTTCCGGATCGCGAATCTGCCGGCGGAGGATCGGGCGCGGGGTGTGGTGGCCGCCAGTGCCGGAAATCATGCGCAGGGGGTGGCGTGGGCCGCGGCTTCGCTGGGGATTCGGTCGACGGTGTTCATGCCGGTCGGTGCGTCGCTGCCGAAGTTGGTGGCCACCAGGGCCTATGGGGCCCAGGTGCGCCAGGTCGGCGAGACCGTCGACGACTCGCTCGACGCCGCAATGGATTTCGCCGAGCGGACCGGTGCGACGCTGATCCATCCGTTCGATCACCCCGATATCGTGGCCGGACAGACGACGGTGGCATTGGAGATCATCGAGCAGATGCCGGAGGTCGGGACGGTGATCGTGCCGACCGGCGGTGGCGGGCTGTTGGCCGGGGTCGCCATCGCACTGCATCATGTGGCGCCGCAGGTTCGGGTGGTGGGAGTACAGGCGGCGGAGGCCGCCGCGTGGCCGGATTCGCTGGCGGCCGGTAAGCCGCTGCGGTTGACGCGGATGTCCACCATGGCCGACGGTATCGCGGTCGGACTGCCGGGTGAGGTGCCGTTCGCGCATGTCGCCGCGCATGTGCCCGCGGTGGTGACGGTGGAGGAGGACGCGCTGTCCAAGGCGCTGCTGCTGTGTCTGGAACGCGCGAAGCTGATCGTCGAGCCCGCTGGCGCCGCGGCGGTGGCGGCGCTGATGAGTTATGAGCCCGAGGAACTCGGGCTTCGGGGGCCGGTGTGCGCGATCCTGTCGGGCGGCAATATCGATCCGATGATGCTGACTCGGATCATCGGTCACGGTCTGGGTGCCGCTGGTCGCTACCTTGCTGTGCGCGTGACGATTTCGGATCGGCCGGGTGCGTTGAGCGGGCTGCTCGCAGTGGTGGGGAAGACCGGTGCGAGCGTTGTCGATGTGGTGCATTCGCGGACCGGTGGGTGGCTCGCCGTTGACGAGGTCGAGGTTTCGCTGACGTTGGAGACGCGTGGTCCGGCGCATCGCGACGATGTGCTCGCCGCGCTGGAGAATTCGGGATACACCGTGCGGGTGGAGGACTAGCTCGCCAGCTGAGCCGGCCGCAATACGCCGAGCGTGCACTTTTCGCGCGAACCCGGCGCGATTGCCTGATCCGATGGAAAAGCGCACGCTGAGCGCAGTTTCGACCGGGTTACTGCGTCAGCACTTCCGCTTGTAGAAGTACTTCGAATTCGCATCCATATCGGCCTGGGTGATCGCCACCATATCGGTCTGGATATTCCGGGTGACCGGCTTGCCCTCCAGTGCGGCCGCGGCCTGGTCGACGCCCTTCGCACCGATCCCGCCCGGATCCTGGGCGATAAGCGCCTGCACCGTACCGGCTTTCAGATCCTCTACCTGTTTCGGACTCGCGTCGAAGCCGACCAGCTTGACCTGGCCGAGCTTATTCGCATTGCGCAGTCCGGTGGCCGCGCCCTCGGCCGAGCTCAAGTTGGTGGCGAAGATGCCCGCGAGGTCGGGATGGGCGGCCAGGGTCGCGGTGACGATCGAAGCCGCCTGTGCCGCTTCGTTATTGTTGTACTGCACCCCGAGCGAGGTAATGCCCGGATAGGCCTTCACCGCATCCTCGAAACCCTGCGCACGCGCGTCGGTGGTGGAGGTTCCGGCCTTGGTGTTGATCACCAGCACCGGTCCTTTGTCGCCGATCAGCTTCGCAAGCGTCTGCGCCGCGAGTTCGCCGCCCTTCTTGTTATCGGATGCGATCGACGACAATGCGATCGAGGTGTCATCCAGTGCGGTATCGACCTCGATGATTTTGATCCCGGCATCCTTGGCCTGTTTGATCGGATTCGCCATCGCCTGCGCGTGCGTCGGGGCGATCAGGATGCCACCCGGCTTGTTGGCCAACACACCGGTCAGCACCGGAGTCTGTGCGCCCGCGTCGAATTTCGTCGGCGCCTGCGTCTCCAGCTTGTAGCCGAGTTTGCTCGCCTCGTCCTGCGCGCCGCACTGCATGGAGATGTAGAACGGTTCGTCGGCGACGCCGGGAATCAGCACCAATTTCTTGGCATCCGTTCCGCCGGAATTGTTCACCGAGCCACCACATCCCACCACCAGCGCGCCGGCCGCCGCCAGCGCGCCGATCACCACCGCGGTCCGCTTCGCCACCCTCATCTGGCTACCTCCGCCTTATTTTCTTATCGCGCAGCGTTGTAACTGCTTACCTCTCTACTTGCGGTCCCGCGCCCGGCGGCGCAGTTGGTCGAACCACACCGCCCCGACCAGAACCGCGCTCACCGCGATCGGCTGCCAGAACACCGGCACTCCCGCGATGACGAAACCCTTGCGCAGCACCGACGGAATGAAGACGCCGATGACCGTGCCGACGATCGTGCCGATACCACCGAAAAGACTTGTGCCGCCGATGACTACACCGGCGATGGCATCCAGATTGTCGGTGCCGTGTCCACCGATGGTGGTGGTACCGAAGTAGGCCAGATTCATGAATCCGGCCAGCCCGGCGAGCAATCCGGTCATCAGGTAGACCATTACGAGATGGCGGGTGACCGCGATGCCAGAGCGCCGCGCGGCCTCTTCATTGGAACCGATCGCGTAGGTGTAGCGGCCGAATCGCGTGGTGTGCAGCACCCACGCGGCGAGCAGCGTCACCGCGGTGGCCACCAGCACCAGATTGGGCACCCCACCCAGCGACGTCCCGAAACCCAGGGAATCGCGCAGTTTGTCGGGCACGGTTCTGGTGTCGACGCCACCGGTGATCAGTTGTGCCGCACCGAGTGCCGCGCCGAAGGAACCGAGTGTGACGATCAGCGGCGGGATCTTGGCCTTGGCCACCAGAATTCCGTTGAGCAGTCCCCAGATACCGCCGCCCACAACGGACATGAGGAAGCCGAGGCCGATGATCCCCCAGCCCGCCGCGGTGGCGTTCTCGTCGGGGCTCAGCCATTCCATGGTCTTCGCGCCGAGAACTCCGGCGAAGATCAGCACCATGCCGACCGAGAGGTCGATGCCGGAGGTGATGATCACGAAGGTCATCCCGACCGAAAGCACCAGCAGCACCGAGGTTTCGATGAGCAGGGTCTGCAGGGTGAAGCGGGTCGGGAAGGCGTCGGGGCGGATGACGCTGAAGGTCACGCACAGCACCACGAGTACGACACCGATCCACAGCGTGCTCGCGCCGAGAAGACGTTGCGCGACAGTGCGTTGCGGCAGATCCGTACCGCCATCGACGGCAGTTGCTCTTGTCATGCGGCGTCCTCGTGTGACAGTGCTCCGGTCATCGCGGCGACCAACTGCTCCAGCGTCGCGTCGGCGGCCACGAATCGAGCCACCCGCTTGCCGAGGCGCAGCACCTCGATCCGGTCCGCCACGGCCAGCACCTCGGGCATATTGTGGCTGATCAGCACGACGGCGATGCCCTGGTCGCGCACCTTGCGGATCACCTCGAGCACCCGCTCGCGCTGCACAACGCCCAGGGCCGCGGTCGGCTCGTCCATGAAGACGACCTTGCTCGCCCACATCACCGCACGGGCCACGGCCACGCTCTGACGCTGGCCGCCCGACAGCGCTCCGATCGGCACATCGGTGCGCTGCAAGGTGACACCGAGGCGCCGGAAGTGTTCGACGGCCTGGGTTCGCATCGCGCTCTTGTCGAGCATGCCGAGCTTGCCCGCCAGGCCGGCGCGAACCAGTTCCCGGCCGAGAAACAGGTTCGCGGCCGGGTCGAGATCGGGCGCGACGGCGAGGTCCTGGTACACCGTTTCGACGCCGAGTTTGCGGGCGGCGGTCGGCGTGCCGAGCACCGTTTCCGAGCCGTCGAGCAGGATCGTGCCGGAATCCGGTTGTTCGGCCCCGGATAGGCATTTCACCAGTGTGGACTTACCCGCGCCATTGTCGCCGATCAGCGCGACGACCTCGCCGGCGCGGACCTGAAAGTTGGCTCCCCGCAACGCCTCGACGCTGCCGTAGCGCTTCACCAGCGCTTGGGCCTCGAGTACCACTTCGCCCGCATCCGATGCCATGCCGTCACCCACGTCGACTCAGCTGAGCAAACGTCCAATCCATCGGCCGATGCTACGTTCACCGCCGCCTCTCATGGGACGAATTCGGCAAAATGCAGAGGACGCAACGAGACCGATCAGTCCCACCAGAAACGCCAGAGCTGCCGCATCATGGATTCGGCGAGTTCGTCGAGCGAATCGCGATCCTGTTCGGCCGCGTCCGAGCAGTACAGGTACCCCTCGAGAGCCTGTGCCAGCGCAGCGCCTTCGTTCAGTTCCGGCTCGTTTTCGACGCCGAGCCACAGCGTGTCCGATTCCAGCGCGACGAGCTCGCACCGGCGATCCGAGGCCGCCCACCGCCGCAGGATCACTGCGTGGTCGGCGCCATCGAGGCCGGGGTTGACCGTGCCCGACCATCGAAGTTCGTACGGAACAAGCCAGGAATTCGCGGCGGGCACCAGGGCGAGCTGATCGAACTCCTCGCAATCCTCGCGGATATTCCAGACATCGGCCCAGTCGAATCCTTCGTAGTCGTAGAGCTCGAGATCCAGATCGGCCCAGTCCGGTCCGCCGCGTGGAATCGGATCCTCGTCCGCCGACAGCTCGCGATATTTCGCCCGCAGCCAGTCCGCGCCGTCGGTCTTGGCGACAAATTCCGGAACCGACAGCTCGCGCGTGCGCTCCCAGCCGTGCTCGGATCCGGTCCGATACCACGTATCGGTCTTGGTCAGCACCGGCCACAGTCCGGTTTTCGGATGCACCGCCCGCACGTCTTGCCACAGCCCGGTCGCCGCATACCCGGGTTCGGTCGACACGACCCACACCGGCGCCCCGGACACCGTTCGCTCGACCACCGACGCCGCAGGAAGCTCGATCCCGTACGCCGCCAACGCTTCCACCGGATCATTGCCCGCGAAGGGCAACGCCGCGGGCTCTGCTTGCCGATCCACGGTAAAGGTCCCCGCCCCGAAATGTCTTCTCATGGATCGGCATTCAATAACGGCCCACCGACAAGTTGGTGCACGGGTGTTATTGCGCGCCACCTAGTTCCAGCGCCAAGACGCCGAGGATCACCAAGGCAATGCCGCCGACCTGGATCAACGTGAGCCGCTCGTCGAGGAACAGTACGCCGATCAGGGCGATGGCCGCGACGCCGACCGCCGACCAGATGCCGTAGGCGACGCCGATCGGCATGCCGCGCTTCAGCGCCTGGGCGAGGAAGAAGAAGGCCGCGCCGTAGCCGATGACCACGATTGTCGACGGGACCAGTTTGGTGAAACCCTCGGAGACCTTCAGGGATACGGTCGCGGTGATCTCGGAGGCGATGGCCAGCGCCAGCAATAGCAGGGTCATCGGCGCAGCGTAAACCGCCGGGGCTCCGGCGTCCGGTCGTGGCCGCAAGGTTTTTGGTGCCTCGATTACAAGGTCGATAGCGCAGGCTGCGGTCGTCGGATACCTGGCGATACAGTCGCGGATCCGGCACAGGGTACGGACGGTAGTCGGGCGAGGAGGAGCCATGGCCGAAGCGTCGATCGTGATCACGCTGATCGCGGGTGTGCCGATTGCGCTGATCATCACGCTGCTGGTCGTGCTGATTCCGTTGTCGATTCGCGCCGAGCGCGCCCGCAGGGCGGCGCTGTGGCAGTGGGCGACCGAGCACGGGTGGACGTTCGCGGAAAACGTACGGCCCCACTGGATATCACGCCTGCCCGGCGGCCGAAGAGAGCGCATCGGCGTGATGATGACCGGCAAAATCGGCGGCCGCTGGGTGACCGTAGCGGACTACTCCTACCAAACGACGTCGTCGAGTGGAGATACGACGACGACGCATACGCACCACTTCATCGCGGTGGTGGTGCTGCTGGATCGCCCGCTCCCCCCGACCGCCGTGCACACCCGTGGCGCGATATCCAAACTCGGTCGATCGATGTTCGGCGACAGCCCGAACGCAACGGGCGATGAGTGGTTCGACGCTCAATTCCGCATCGCCACCGCAGATCCCGACTACGGCCGCTGGCTGGTCGGCAAACCACTACGAGACGCACACGTCGCCGGAGCCGTCCCCACCTGGAGCATCGCCGGCCAAGAACTCCTAACCTACACCCCCGGCCAACTACACCACCCCGACACAATCCCCACCCTCGCCGCCCCCCTGAACCACGTGGCCGACCTCTTGGGTCGCTGAGGATCAAGATCAGGTGGAACTGGTGGCGGGGGCTTCTCGGGCGATGCCGCCACAGATTCCACCTGATCTTGATCTAGGGCGTGGTTAGGTGAAGTGGGGGCGGAGGGTGGTTAGGGTGGTGCGGATTTCGGACAGTTGGGTTGCGACCTGGGCGCCTGCGGTGCCGCCGCGGGCGTTGCGGGAGGCGATGGAGCCCTGGACGGTGAGTACGTCGCGGACCTGGGGGGTCAGCGCCGGGTCTATCGCGGCGAACTCGGCGTCGGTTAGCTCGTCCAGGCCGACGCGGCGGGCCTCGGCAGTTCGTACGCACGCGCCTGCGGCCTCATGCGCTACGCGGAAGGGAACGCCCTGCCGGACAAGCCATTCGGCGATATCTGTAGCGAGAGTGAAACCGGCGGGGGCGAGTTCGGCCATGCGGTCGGTGTGGAAGGTGAGGGTCGAGACGAGGCCCGCGATCGCCGGGAGGAGGAGTTCCAGTTGGGCGACCGAGTCGAACAGGGGCTCCTTGTCCTCCTGCAGGTCCCGGTTGTATGCCAGTGGTTGGGCCTTCAGGGTCGCGAGTAGTCCGGTCAGGTTGCCGATCAGGCGACCGGCCTTGCCGCGGGTGAGCTCGGAGACGTCCGGATTCTTCTTCTGCGGCATGATCGACGATCCCGTGGACCAGGCGTCGGCGAGGGTGATGTAGCCGAATTCCGGTGTGCTCCAGATGATCACCTCTTCGGCCATCCGGCTGAGATCGACACCGATCATCGCGAGCACGAATGCCGCCTCGGCCGCGAAATCACGCGAGGAGGTGGCATCGATCGAATTGGCCGCCGAAGCGTCGAAATCCAGTTCGGCCGCGATGGCTTCCGGATCCAGTCCGAGCGAGGAACCGGCCAAAGCGCCGGAACCGTAGGGCGAGACCGCCGCCCGCTTGTCGAAGTCACGGAGCCGATCGATATCGCGCAACAACGGATGCGCGTGCGCGAGCAGGTGGTGGGCGAGCAGCACCGGCTGAGCGGCCTGAAGGTGCGTCTTGCCCGGCATCACGGCGTCCGGATGTGCGGCGGCCTGGGCGAGCAATGCGTCGACGATATCGAGGAGTCCGGCCGCGACCCGGCGGGCCGCATCGCGCAGCCACATCCGAAACAGCGTGGCCACCTGGTCATTACGCGAACGCCCGGCCCGCAGTCGCCCGCCGAGTTCGGCGCCGACCCGATCGATCAGTCCGCGTTCCAGGGCGCCGTGTACATCCTCATCGGCCTCGGCCGGGACGAACGCGCCCGAATCCACGTCCGCCGCGAGCTGATCCAGTCCCGTCAGCATGGCGGCGAGGTCGGTCTCCGACAGGAGTCCGGCCTTGTGCAGCACGCGCGCGTGCGCCTTCGACGCGCGAATATCGTAGGGAGCCAGCGCCCAGTCGAAATGGGTCGACTTGCTCAGCGCGGCCATTGCCGCGGCCGGTCCGGACGCGAAACGTCCGCCCCAGAGCGCCCCTTCGTTGGTGCTGCCGCTCTGCGTCATCGTGTGCTGTCTCCTCCGGGTCGTCGGGCGGTGAACAAAATGTCGGTGTTCAGTTTGGCGGCGGCCGCTTCGGATACATCGCGGCCGCGGCTGCGCAGCACTTCGGCCGGGGCAGCGCGGGATACGGTCCAGCCGTGTGCGGTGAACCAGTCGATCGGATCGCTGCGGCCCTCGTCGGAGTACCACAGTGCGCCGACATCGACCGTGACGTCGACCCCGGCGGATCGTGCCTCCTGCCACGCCTTCGAGTCGGGTGCGGAACCGGTCGAGCGGTAGATCGCGACGCGACTGCCCGGTGCGCTCAATGCCACGATGTTGTCGAACAGCCGGTCCTGAGCGTCCGCAGGAAGGTAACGCAACAGTCCTTCGACCAGCCATGCGGTCGGCACGGCCGGATCGAATCCATTGTCCCGCAACGCCGCTGGCCAATCCTGGCGCAGATCCACCGCGATCGCGCGGCGCTGTGCCGCGGGCAGGAAGTCCGCGAGCGCGCTCTCCTTGAACTCCAGAACCTTCGGCAGATCCAGCTCGAAAACCGTTGTGCCGACCGGGCATTCGAGCCGATACGCCCTGGCGTCCAGGCCGGCGGCGGGGATGACGATCTGTCGGATGCCGTCGGCGGCCGCCTCCTGGAAGTAGGCATCGAGATAGCAGGTACGTGCGATCAGGGCCGAGATAATGGGTCCCATCGCCGCTATCGCGGCCTCCTCGAGATCCGGGATCTCGCCGCGCACGATGCGCGTCCACGATTCCGAACCGACGGCGGTCACCAGCACCTCGGCATACGGGTCATGGAACAGTGCGTCCGGGCGGCGGCTCTCGGCTGCTCGCATTGCCGCGACGCCGAGGGCCGTCGCGCCCACGCTCGATTCGATATCCCAGCTGTCGTCGTCGGTCCGCATAGCGCTCCCTTCGGGTCGGCCCTCGCTGCCGACCCGTTCGAGCCTAATTGTCACAGCCGGACGCAGTCCGCCTCCGGCCCGCGCGCCGAGCGCAGACGAGGCGCTCGGCTACTTCTGGTTGAGGTCGCGCCGCGCCGCGACCTTGGAGGACAGGCCGTGGATCTGCACGAAACCCTTCGCGAGGGACTGGTCGAAGGTGTCGCCCTCGTCGTAGGTGGCCAGGTTGAAGTCGTAGAGCGACTGCTCGGAGCGGCGGCCGTTGACCACGACGGAACCGCCGTGCAGCACCATTCGGATCTCGCCGGTGACGTGCTCCTGGGTTTCGGCGACGAAGGCGTCCAGCGCGCGCTTGAGCGGGGAGAACCACAGGCCGTCGTAGGCCAGCTCGCCCCAGCGCTGCTCGACCTGCCGCTTGTAGCGGCCCAGTTCGCGCTCGATGGTGACATTCTCGAGGGCCTGGTGCGCGGTGATCAGCGCGATGGCGCCGGGAGCCTCGTAGATCTCGCGGCTCTTGATGCCGACGAGCCGGTCCTCGACCATATCGAGGCGGCCGACGCCCTGGCGGCCGGCGCGGTGGTTCAGTTCGACGATGGCCTCGAGCACGCTGACCGGGCGGCCGTCGATGGCGACCGGCACACCCTTGTCGAAGGTGACGATGAGTTCGTCGGGAGCTTCGAAGTTGACCGTCGGGTCCGAGGTGTAGTCGTAGACGTCCTTGGTCGGCGCGTTCCAGAGGTCCTCGAGGAAGCCGGTCTCCACCGCGCGACCCCACACGTTCTGGTCGATCGAGAACGGCGACTTCTTGGTGACGTTGATCGGGAGCTGGTTCTCCTCGGCGAAGGCGATGGCCTTCTCCCGGGTCCAGGCGTAGTCGCGGACCGGCGCGATCACATTCAGATCGGGGGCGAGCGCGCCGATGCCGACCTCGAAACGGACCTGATCGTTGCCCTTACCGGTGCAGCCGTGTGCGACGGTGCTCGCGCCGTGGAACTTGGCGGCCTCGACCAGATGCTTGACGATGAGCGGGCGGCTGATCGCCGACACCAGCGGGTACTGGCCCATGTACATCGCGTTGGCCTGGATGGTCGGCAGGCAGTACTCGTTGGCGAATTCGTCCCGAGCGTCGACCACGATCGCCTCGACCGCACCGCAGTCCAGCGCGCGCTGGCGCACCACGTTCATGTCCTCGCCGCCCTGGCCCAGATCGATGGCGACCGCCACGACCTCGGCGCCGGTCTCCTTGCCGATCCAGCTGATCGCAACGGAGGTATCGAGCCCACCGGAGTAGGCGAGTACGACGCGCTCGGACATGTCTATGTGCTCCTCGGTTTCGTGCTTGTCTGCAGGTCGTGCCCGCAGCCGCGGGCGGTGGGCGCGGCGCGCACCGAACGCGCCCATTTCGCACGTCAGGCGGCCCACACCGTGTTGCAAATGATTATGCACGACGATGCAAGCCCATTCACCACCGGGTCCCGGTTGACTCTCCGGCCGATCCGGGACGCGGCGAGCCGCGCCTCGCTACCAGCTTGCTCCACAAATCCGAGATCAGCACTCCGACAAGCGGGTCACCATCGCAAGAGCCGCAAGTCGTGGATCCAGCCCGGGCGCGTCCGCTCGGCCCGCCGGATCCGCGCCGCGGCTGGTCATATGGCGGCTCGCGGAGCATGTACGTGCCACCGTATGACTGGCTTCGGCGGTCCGACCCGCGCGAACAGTCAACCGGGAACCATTGCTCGCCAGGCGAATTCCCAGGTCTTGGCACCCGGTTGCACCTATGTCACGCTGGAATGGGTAACTATCGGAGCGGGCGAAGGACGGACCCCATGCTGCACCTCATCGCAGGAGAATTCAGCACTCTCGGCAACGACGTCCTCGATGTAGGCCGCGCCATAGTCGACCTGATCCAAGACATCATCAATGTCGGCACGCCCGGCAACAACATGCCCCACGGCGGCGGCCAATACCCCTTCGGGTGAGGCTCGGCGGCAACCGCAGATCGCGCTCCCGAGATGGCATCGCATCCCGGTGGTTACCGCACATCCGTTGTGCCACATGTGAGGTGACCGAATACGCCGGACGACGCTTCGCGACAACCTCGGTCTCCCGATCCGACGGCATCGGCCAACGCCTGAGCGCCGTTGCTCGATTCAGGCGAGGGCCTCGATCTTGGCGGCTAGTTCCGCGCCGGTGAGGGGTTCGCGGGCGATGACGGCGATGGTGTCGTCGCCGGCGATGGTGCCGACGACGAAGGGCAATGCGGCTCGGTCCAGGGCGCTGGCCAGATAGTGGGCGGCGCCTGGCGGGGTGCGCAGGACGGCGATATTGCCGCTGGCGTCGGTGGAGACGAGCAGATCGCCGAGGAGTTTGGAGAGGCGGTCGGTGCCGCCGGTGACGCCGCGGACGGGGCTGCCGTCTTCGGGCACCACGTAGACGCCCGCACCGCCGTCGGCGGCGCGCAATTTCACCGCGCCGAGTTCATCGAGGTCGCGGGAGAGGGTGGCCTGGGTGGTTTCGATGCCTTCGGCGGCGAGCAGTGCGGCCAGTTCGGTTTGGCTGCGGACCGCGTGCGCTGTCAGCAGTTCGATGATTCGGGACTGGCGACCAGCGCGGGTGCGGGCAATAGCGGGGGCGGATTTGCCCGCGTCGGGTTGGACGGTCATGACCACGCCTCGCCGAAACGTATCGCAGCTACCAAAAGTGCTGCGCTACAGCGTCTGCCGCTCACCGCACATCACCTCGCCTGGCCAACAGCCACACCAGCAGCGCCTTCTGCGCATGCAGCCGGTTCTCCGCCTCGTCCCACACCACACTATGCGGTCCGTCGAGCACGTCGTCGGTGATCTCTTCGCCACGATGGGCCGGAAGGCAATGCAGCACAACGACATCCGGCTGCGCCTTGGCGAGCAGATCGTCATTGAGCTGGAACGGACGGAATGGGCCGACGCGGTCGAGGCCGTCGTTCTCCTGCCCCATCGAGGTCCAGGTGTCGGTCACCAGAGCGTCCGCACCCGCCGCCGCGGCGACCGGATCGCCGGTGAGCGTGATGGTCGCACCCGTCTCGGCGGCCCGCTTGCGTGCGGCCTCCAGAATCCACGGCAGCGGCTCGAAACCCGTTGGCGCGGCGATGGTTACATTCAAGCCCGCGGTCACGCCGCCGAGCAGCAGCGAGTGCGCCATATTGTTCGCGCCGTCACCGAAGTAGGTGAGATTGCGGCCGGTCAGGTTGCCCTTGCGCTCGATAAGGGTCTGCAGGTCGGCGAGCACCTGGCAGGGGTGGAACTCGTTGGACAGCGCATTCACGACCGGAACCGTCGCGGTGGCGGCCATTTCGTCCAGACGCACCTGTTCGAAGGTCCGCCAGACGATCGCGTCGACGTAGCGCGAGAGCACCTTGCCGGTGTCGCCGAGGGTTTCCTCGCGGCCGAGCTGGGTGTCGCGGCCGTCGACCACCACGGCGTGTCCGCCGAGCTGAGCGATGCCCATTTCGAAGGAGAACCGCGTGCGGGTGGAGTTCTTCTCGAAGATCACCCCGACCCCGCGCGGCCCGGCCAGCGGCCGGTGCGCGAACGGATCCTTCTTCAATTCGGCTGCGAGCGCGAGGATTTCGGCCTGCTCGGCGGGCGTGACATCGTCGTCGCGCAGGAAGTGGCGGACCTGCCCACCCGTCTCCCGGCCGTCACCCTTCATCGAATCGCTGCGCAATGCTGTACTCATTTCGCCCCCTTGGCGTCCGCGATCGCACCTTCGAGGATCTCGGGCAGATCACTGACGAAATTATCGGACTGGGTCTCGGTGAGCACCAATGGCGGCGCGAGCCTGATGATATTGGGCTTGGGCGCATTCACCAGATAGCCCGCCTCCCGGGCGCGACTCTCCACCTCGGCCGAAAGGTCATCGGTGAGCACGATGCCGAGCAGCAGACCGGCGCCGCGCACGTGATCGATCAGCGGATGCTCGAGCAGTTCGATGCCATCGCTGAGCCGCTTGCCGACGGATTCGACGTGGGCGAGCAGACCGGTCTCATCAATCGTCCGCAGCACGGCCAAAGCCGCCGCGGCACAAACGGCATTGCCACCGAATGTGGTGCCGTGCAGGCCGGGGGTCAGCAGGTCGGCGGCCGGTCCGGTGGCCAGCACCGCACCGATCGGCAGCCCGCCGCCGAGCCCCTTCGCCAGGGTGATCACATCCGGCACAATGCCGAATGCCTGGTGCGCGTAGAACTTTCCGCACCGGCCGATACCGGTCTGTACCTCGTCGAGCACCAGCAGCGCACCATGGCGCGCGGTGATCTCGCGCGCCTTCACCAGATAGTCGATGGGCGGCACGACAACGCCGCTCTCCCCCATGATGGGTTCGAGGAATACCGCCGCGGTGTCCTCATCCACAACCGCCTCGAGCGCCGCGGCGTCGCCGTAGGGCACGTGCACGACACCGGGCGGCATCGGCTCGAACGGCGTGCGCTTGGCGGGCTGGCCGGTGAGCGCGAGCGCGCCCATGGTCCGGCCATGGAAGGCCTCGTCGGTCGCGATGATCTTGCGCCGCCCGGTCAGCCGCGCCATCTTGAACGCCGCCTCATTGGCCTCGGTGCCGGAGTTGCAGAAGAACGCGCGGCCGTGCCCGTCCCCGAATTCACCGTCGCCGAAGTGCGCGAGCAAGCGCTCGGCCAGTTCGATGACCGGCTGGTTGGCGTAGATATTCGAGGTGTGCCCCAGCGTGCCGAGCTGCTGGGTGACCGCCTCCAGAATCGCCGGATGGGCGTGGCCGAGGCTATTGACCGCGATGCCGCCGAGAAAGTCGAGGTAGCGCTTGCCGTCCGCGTCGTAGACCACCGCGCCCGCGCCGCGCACCAGCGCGACCTTGGGCGTCCCGTAGTTCTTCATCATCGCGGCGGACCACCGCTGTTGCAATTCTGCTGTCTCGCTCATCATTTCGTTCCGTTCAGTGTGTCCGCCGCGCTCGTGGGGAGCGGGGCGGGCGTCACCATCGTTCCGATTCCTTCTCCGGTGAACAGTTCCAACAGCACCGAATGCGGGACCCGACCGTCGATGACATGCGCGGTCGGCACCCCGCCCTGCACGGCGCGCAGGCAGGCTTCCATCTTGGGCACCATGCCCGCATCCAGACGCGGGAGCAACTCGGCCAACTCGGCCGCGTCGATGCGTGAGGTGAGCGATGAGCGGTCCGGCCAGTTGGTGTACAGGCCCTCGACGTCGGTCAAAATCACCAGTTTCTCCGCGCCGATGCCCTCGGCGAGTGCGGCTGCGGCGGTGTCGGCATTGATGTTGTGCACCACACCGTCGGCGTCCGGGGCGATGGTCGAGACCACCGGAATGCGTCCGGCGTCGATGAGGTCGAGCACCGCGTCGGCGTTCACCTCGGTGACATCGCCGACCAGACCGATATCGGTCGCCTCGCCGTCGACATCGACGGTGCGCCGGGTCGCGGTGAACAGCCGCGCGTCCTCACCGGAGATGCCGACCGCGTACGGACCGTGCGCGTTGATCAGCCCGACCAACTCCCGGCCGACCTGACCGAAAAGCACCATCCGCACCACATCCATCACCTCGGGTGTGGTGACGCGGAAGCCGCCGCGGAATTCACCTTGCAGACCGAGCTTTTTCAGCATCGCGCTGATCTGCGGTCCGCCGCCGTGCACCACCACCGGATGCACGCCGACGGTGCGCAGGAATGCCATATCGGCCGCGAAGGCCTGTTTGAGGTCCGCGTCGATCATCGCGTTGCCGCCGTACTTGACGACCACGATCTTGTCGCGGAACTTCTGCAGCCAGGGCAGCGCGTCGGCCAGGACGTGCGCCTTGTCCAATGCCGAAAGTTCCTGCACCGCATCGCTTGTCATGAGCTGTAGGCCGAATTCTCTTCGACATAGCCGTGCGACAGATCGGTGGTGCGCACGGTGGCCGTGCCGGCACCGATATTCAGTTCGATCCGCACCTCGATATCGGCGCCGGACAGATCGACCTCGCGCGCGCCCGGTGCCCCGACACCGTCGACGCAGACCGGATTTCCGTTGAATGACACCGAGATCCGATTCGGGTCCAGGGTGATCGGGGCGATGCCGACGGCGGCGAGCACCCGGCCCCAGTTCGGGTCGGAACCGAAGAGCGCGGTCTTGACCAGGCTGTCGCGGGCGACGGCGCGCGCCGCGATCAGCGCCTCGTCCTCGGATACCGCACCGGCGACGGTGATCAGCACCCGCTTGGTCACACCCTCGGCATCGGCCATCAACTGTGCGGCCAGATCGTCGCAGACCGCGAGCACGGCCGCGTCCAGTTCCTCCTGCGACGGTGTGACCTCGCTGGCGCCGTTGGCGAGCAACAGCACGGTGTCGTTGGTGGAGCAGGAGCCGTCGACGTCGAGCCGGTCGAAGGTGAGCCGGGTCGCGTTGCGCAGCGCGCGATCCAACTGTTCGGCGCTGGCGACCGCGTCGGTGGTGAGCACCACCAGCATGGTCGCCAGCGAGGGCGCGAGCATGCCAGCTCCCTTGGCCATGCCCCCGACATTCCATTTGTCGCGGTGATGGAAGGCCGATTCCTTGGGCACGGTGTCGGTGGTCATGATCGCGTGTGCCGCATCGAGACCGCCGGACAGGCCGCCGCCCATCTCGTGCACGATCTCGGTGACGGCCGGGATCACCTTGTCCATCGGCAGCCGGTCGCCGATCAAACCGGTTGAGCAGACCGCGATTTCGCCCGCACCGGTCTCGGTGCCCCAATTGCTCAGCGCCTTGGCCAATTCCTCGGCGGTCTGGTGAGTGTCCTGGAAGCCGCCGGGACCCGTACAGGCATTGGCCCCACCGGAATTCAGAATCACCGCGCGCAGGCGGCCGCCGGTCAGCACCTGCTGCGACCACAGCACCGGTGCGGCCTTCACCTGGTTGCGGGTGAAGACGCCCGCGGCCGCGTACTCCGGACCCTCGTTGAATACCAGTGCCAGATCGGGTTTTCCACTGGCCTTGATGCCCGCGGCGATACCCGCCGCCCGGAAACCGAGCGGTGCGGTCACGCCCTGGGTCCGGACCAGCTTGCCAGCCGTGGTGTCGATGGTCGTCACGGTGCCACTCCTACGGTGGAAAGTCCTGCGGTCTCGTCGAATCCGACGGCCAGATTCATGGATTGCACCGCGGCGCCCGCGGTGCCCTTGGTCAGGTTGTCGATCGCGCCGATCACCACGAGCAGTCCGGCGTCGGTATCCACCGCGACCTGCAGAGTGACGGCGTTGGAGCCGAGCACCGAACCCGTCTGCGGCAGTGTGCCTTCCGGCAGCAGGTGCACGAATGGTTCTTCGGCGTAGGCCTTTTCATAGACGGCGCGCGCCTGCTCGGCATCGACTCGGGTCGGGGCGGTGCACGTCGCGAGAATGCCCCGCGGCATCGGCGCCAAAACCGGGGTGAACGATACGGCGACCTCGGTGCCACCGGCGGCCTTCAGGTTCTGCGCGATCTCCGGGGTGTGCCGGTGCGCGCCCGCGATGCCGTAGGCCCGGGCCGAACCCATCACCTCCGAGCCGAGCAGGCCGATATCGAGTTTGCGGCCCGCGCCCGAAGTACCGCTCACCGCGACCACATTCACGTTCGGCTCGATGATTCCGGCCGCGATCGCCGGTGCCAGCGCGAGGCTGGCGACCGTGGGATAGCAGCCGGGCACGGCGATCCGGCGGGCGCCACGCAGTTGATCCCGCCCGCCGGGCAGTTCCGGCAGCCCGTACGGCCAGCTGCCCGCGTGGGCGCTGCCGTAGTACTTCTCCCAGGCCGACGCGTCGGTCAGCCGGAAATCGGCGCCGCAGTCGATGATCACCGTGGATTCCGGCAGCTGCTCGGCGATGGCGGCGGACTGCCCGTGCGGCAGGCCGAGGAAGACGATGTCGTGACCCGCCAGCTCCTCGACCGTGGTCGGCGCGAGCACACGATCGGCGAGCGGCAGCAGATGCGGCTGGAGCTCCCCCAGCGCGGTGCCCGCATTCGACCCCGCGGTGAGCGCCCCGATGACGAGGCGTCCGTCGCGGTAGGCCGGATGGCCCAGCAATAGGCGCAGCACCTCACCGCCGGCGTATCCACTCGCACCGGCCACCGCAACCCGCAAGACAGGGTTGCCCGACGAATCAACCATGTGATGATTATGCACGATTATGCAAGCCCATTCATGAACGGGGTACCGCATCGCCCGCCGGACCTCGGTCTCCAGGCTACGTGCGGCGAAGCCTTCGCTCAGCGTCAGGCGACCGTTGCGGGATCTATACCCAGCGCCTCACACAGGCCGGCTTCACCCGTCGGGGTGAGGCGGACAGCACGGCCGGATCCGACGCGCCGCACCCAATCCAGTGCCTGCAACCTGCGGCACAGCTGCGCTCCGGCCGCTCCGCCGAGATGGGTGCGGCGTTCGGTCCAGTCCAGACACGGGCGCGCGACAGGACGACGCGTCGCGTGCAGTGCCGCCACCTCGATGCCCATCGGCCCGGTGAGCCACGCCGAACCCGCCTCGGTCAGGGCGAAGCCGCCCTCGTCGTCGAGCAGGTCGCGTTCGATCATCGCGTCGGTGATCGCGACGCCGAGTCGGCCCGCGAGGTGGTCGTAGCAGGTTCGGCCGCGAGCCAGGGCCGCGGCGGCGGTGGATGTGCGCAGGTTGGTCACCTCGGGATGCCTCGGCTCCAGGTGGGTGACCATGGTCTCCAGCAGTTCGGCCACCTGTGGGCTCGCCAACTGCACATAGCGGTGCCTGCCCTGACGGCGTTCGACGAGCAGGCCGCCGTCGAGCAGCCGGTTCAGATGCTCGGTCGCGGTGGACGGCGCGACTCCGGCATGGCGCGCCAGCTCCCCGGCCGTCCAGGCACGGCCGTCGACCAGGGCCAGGCACATATCGGCGCGGGTGCGGTCGGCCAGCAGGGTGGCCAGTCCGGCCAGTTCGGCTCCTCGGGTGTGCACCACCCCATGATCGCGCCGGGTTGTTTCGGCGACCACCGAAACGTCGGCGGGATAGCGTCGCGACATGAACAGTCCTGTGAACAAGACGAAGGCTTTTCACGACCTGCACCACGGGGCGGGGCCGCTGGTGCTGCCCAATGCCTGGGACTTCGGGTCGGCCGCCGTGCTGGCCGCGGAGGGGTTCGCGGCGATCGGCACGACCAGTCTGGGTGTCGCGGTGGCGGCCGGTCTCACCGATGGCGCCGGTGTCACGCGCGATGAAACACTTGCGCTGGCAACGAGACTCGCACGGCTGCCGGTGCCGGTCACCGTCGATATCGAGGGTGGGTTCAGCGAGGATCCTGGCAAGGTTGCCGAATATGTAGCGCAGCTGGCCCGTTTGGGCATCGCCGGGGTGAATCTCGAGGATGGGCGGGCGGATACGGCGCTGGCCGAGCCCGGGCAGCAGGCGGAATTGATCGCCGCGATCAAGTCGCGCGCGCCCGAGTTGTTCGTCAATGCCAGGGTCGATACATATTGGCTACGGCTGCAACAGGATTCGACTCTGTCCCGCGCCGAGGAATATGTGCAGGCCGGTGCCGATGGGGTTTTCGTGCCCGGCGTGACCGATCCGGATCAGATCGGCCGGATCGTCGCGGCGGTGCCGCTGCCGGTCAACATGCTGTACTCGGTCGCCGGGCCGTCGATCGCGGAACTCGCGGCCTTGGGTGTGCGGCGCATCAGCACGGGATCGCTGCTGTATCGCGCGGCATTGGCCGGGATCGTGGATGTAGCGCGGGCGGTGCGCGACGGCGGGGCCGTTCGTTCCGGCATTCCCAGCTATCGCGAAATCCAGGCGATCACCGGGTCGTAATAAACCGCCGAAAAATTTCTGACCGCGATGTCGATTCAGCGGGTAGCCGCTCGTGTAGGAGGTGAAGCCGGTAGCGGACCGGCCAGCAACAGGAAGGACTGCCTCATGAGCAAGATCATCGCGGTCGAGCACGTCACGCTGGACGGCGTCATGCAGGCCCCCGGCCGGACCGACGAGGACGTCAGGGACGGTTTCCGGCACGGCGGCTGGGCGCATCGCCATGACGATCCCGTGCAGGCCAGGGTGATGGGCGAACATATGGCGACCCACCACGGAGCGCTGCTGTTGGGGCGGCGCACCTATGCGGACTTCTACGGCTTCTGGCCGCATCAGACCGACAACCCGTACACCGAGGTGCTGAACAAGACCGAGAAGTTCGTCGCGTCCCGGACGCTGACCGAGCCGCTGCCCTGGCAGAACTCCACGCTGCTTGCCGACGCCGTCCCCGCGGTGGCCGAGCTGGGCCAGGATCTCGTGGTGCTCGGCAGCGGCGACCTGCTGCGATCGCTGATGCGCCATGATCTGGTCGACGAGTTTCTGCTGCTGATCCACCCGATCGTGGTCGGCGGCGGCCAGCGGCTGTTCGACGGGGTCGACCTCGGCGAATTGCGACTCGTCGACAGCGTCACGACCACCACCGGCGTGGTGATCGCCACCTATCAGCGGGATGAGGAGAAGCGATGAAGCAGTACCTGCTCAGCATCTACCAGCCCGACGACGTCGCGCCGCCGGACAATCTCGACGAGATCATGCGCGACCTGGAAGCCGTCAACGACGAGATGCGGGCCGCGGGCGCATGGGTTTTCGCCGCTGGACTGCATCCGCCGAGCACCGCCACCGTGCTGCGTGCCAGCGCCGACGACGTGCTCATCACCGATGGGCCGTACGTCGAAAGCAAGGAGCACATCGGCGGATTCACCGTCATCCGGGCGGCGGATCTCGATGAAGCACTCGAATGGGGTCGCAAGGTGGCGGCGGTGGTGACCCTTCCGATCGAGATCCGCCCCCTCGTCGATGGCTGAGGTCACCCCGGCCGAGATCGAGCACGTCTTCACCGAACATTACGGTCGCGCGGTCGCCAGCCTGATCCGCGTCTTCGGCGATATCACCGTCGCCGAAGACGCGGTGCAGGATGCCTTTACCGCCGCGGTGCAGCGCTGGCCGTCGGATGGACTGCCGCCGAGCCCACCGGGCTGGATCATCACCACGGCCCGCAATCGCGCCATCGATCGACTGCGCCGGGAGGCGACGCGGCAGGATCGGCATGCCGAGGCCGCCCTCCTGCACGCCGACGACGAATCACCCGATTGCGGTGCGGTGCAGGATGATCGGCTCCGACTGATCTTCACCTGCTGTCATCCCGCCCTGTCGCTCAACGCACAGGTCGCGCTCACCTTGCGACTGCTCGGCGGGCTGACCACCCCCGAAATCGCCCACGCCTTCCTCACTTCCGAGTCGACGATGGCTCAGCGCCTCGTCCGAGCCAAGGGCAAGATCCGCGACGCGCGCATTCCGTACCGGGTCCCCCGCGATGCGGACCTACCCGCCCGGCTCCGCGCGGTCCTCGCCGTCCTCTACCTCATCTTCACCGAAGGTCACACGGCCACTTCGGGCGATCGCCTCGTGCGGGCCGACCTGTGTAGCGAGGCAATCCGCTTGGGGCGCTTACTCATCGAGCTGATGCCCGATGAGCCGGAGGCGCGCGGGCTGCTCGCGCTGATGTTGCTCACCGAATCGCGTCGGACTGCCCGCACCGCGCCGGATGGATCGCTCGTACCACTGCCGGACCAAGATCGTCACCGCTGGGATCGCGCCCTCATCGCAGAGGGCCATGCACTCGTCCGAGAGTGCCTGCGCCGCAACCAACCCGGCCCGTATCAGATCCAAGCGGCGATCAACGCGGTACACGCGGACGCCCCGGACGCGAAATCCACTGACTGGCAACAGATCCTACGTCTCTACGACCAATTGACCACCGTGGCATCGAGTCCGGTGGTGGCCCTGAACCGAACAGTGGCGGTCGCCGAGGTGGCGGGACCGGATGCAGCACTCGCGCTACTCGACGACATCGACCTCCCGAATCACCATCTGTACCACGCGATCCGCGCCGATCTGCTACGCCGACTCGGTCGCAACACCGAGGCGATCCGCGCCTACGACACCGCCATCGCCCATACCGACAACACGGCCGAACAGACCTTCCTGCGACGGCGACGCGACGACCTCGCCTCGGCCAACTAGGGGTGGGAGGGGTCAACTCCCACCGATGACGCCGTAGTTCTTCCACCAGTCGAACAGTGGGACCGCGCCGGTGGAGTCGCCGGCGAAGGCGGCGGCCAAGACGAGGTCGCGTTCGTCCGTCCAGTCCAGCGTCGGTACCGGTAGTGCGCTGCCGGTACTGCGAACGCAGGCGAGATTGCCGGTGTAGATGAGCTGACCGTTGTGGGTCGCCTTGGTCGGGCGATCGAGGTCGCCGTCGGGGCAGGGGACGACCGCGCCTCGGGTGGCGCTGCGGTACGCGTCGTTGAGAGCGGCAAGGTTCGGATACAGGTAGAAGTGGGCTGCCGGCGTTCCGCCGACGTTCGGTGTGCCGGTGGGATTCGCATCGCAGTACAGGGCGGCCACGCTGCCGGCCTCGCCTTTGCCCGACCGGCAATTGCTGGTGCTATAGCCCTGCGGCAGCAGTTGAAGGAGCTTATTTTCGGCGGAGGTGAACTGCGCGGACGAAGGCGCTGGTGACGAAGGCACTGATGATGATGTGGTGGCCGGTATCGACACCGGGGGCGCTGCGGGGATCGTGGAAGTCGGAGTTGGCCGGTTGATGGCAGAGTAGAGCCCCCATCCGCCCAATGCGAGTGCTGCGATGCCGGCCACCGAGCCGAGCGCGATCAGCGCTCGCACCTTCCATCGAGGGCCGGCAGGCTGGGGGCCCGCGAACGTCTGCGGTCCGGGTGGGCCGAGCCACGGAACGGGCGGAGACGGCGCCTGATAGGGCTGGGGCCAGACCGATCCTGCCGCGGCCTGACTTGCGGCCGAGGGCAGCCATGGCGTGCCGCCCTGCGGAGACGCGCCGCCCAGATTCGGCGGCCCGGTCGGGACGCCCGGCACGGGATATCGGATTGTGGGGGGAGCTACGGGCGATTGACCAACTGGGTGCTGCACGCCGGGGTCGCTGCGATGTTCTTCCGGCGCCTTGGTCGGCATTGCCTCGTGATGCTCGGACGGAACCTCCTGAGCCATTGTGGCCAGGTGGGCGCGCTCGGGCTCGGTCAACACGGCGGCCGCGGCCAAGGCCAGGTCGCCGGCGCTCGGGTAGCGGTCGGCTGGATCGCGGGCCATCCCGCGCGCGACGACCGCATCGAATCCAGGCGATAGCCCGGGACGAACCGCGGAGGGCTTCGGCGGGGGCTCCAACATCAGGGCCCGGATCAGCCCGGCGAACGAATCGGCGTGGTACGGCCGCCCGCCGGTCAAGCATTCATGCAACACGCAGCCCAGCGAGTACACGTCGGCGCGGTTGGTCACCTCGACATTCTCGAACCGTTCGGGCGCCATGTAGGTGAACGTGCCGATGGCGTGACCCGTGTCGGTCAGCCGGGGATCGGTAGGGGTCGTCGCCAGACCGAAGTCGACGAGGTAGGCGAAATCGTCGCCGGTCATATTGTCACGAGTGATCAGGATGTTTTCGGGTTTGACGTCGCGATGCACCCGATGATCGGCGTGGGCGGCATCCAGCGCGGACGCCACCTGCTGCACGATGGAAACCGCTCGCGCCGGCGACATCGGCCCGTAACTGGTCAGCAACTTCCGCAGATCCGGACCGTCGATGAGCCGCATATCTATGTAGAGGCGGCCATCGACCTCACCCCAGTCGTGGATCGGCACCACATGCGGATTGCTGAGCCGGGCCGCGCCGTGGGACTCGCGCCGGAACCGCTCTCGATACGCGGGGTCGGCGCCCAGCGCCTCCGGCAACAGTTTCAGCGCGACGTTGCGGTCTTTGACGGTGTCGTAGGCTTCATACACCTCACCCATTCCGCCCCGACCGATCAGCCGCAACACCTGATACCGCCCGAACCGCGTTCCCAGTCGGGATTCGCTCTCGGCGCTCATCGTGAGGGCCCGTCAATTCTCATGCGCCGCCCGCACAAGAAGTCGGTGTCAGCGAGCCCGGCGGTAGGGGAATCTTCGAGCCCAACGATGACCGCCAAACCAGCCGAAACTCGACTGGTGCCGTTGATATCGTCGCTATTCACGGCAGCCCTCCACAAAAAACGGAAGCCCCGATGAACTCGGCCTAAATATCTACGGTAGCACCGTGGCACGACCTCGACGATGGGTGAATCCGGCTGGAGCAGCTCCATCCGGCCAGGTCAGGGTTGGTGCGGAGCTGGTGCCTTCGATACGTCGGATCGTTGTCGGTATCGGCAATTCCGGGCTCCGGGGCTTGCCTTTCACGAACCTGTAGTGGGCATTCGCCACCCCACCGATCAGCGGCATTCATTGCGAGCTGGTCGGTGACCGGCCGGCCATCCGATACCCCTGACTCCCAGCCAGGTCGGCTCTCGTCGGCCGAATCGGCGTCGAGCCCCTGACTCGTGCGCGGCTCAACCGGGAGGTCGAGGATTCTTCCAGGATTCGTCCAGGATTCGTCCAGGCTGCGGCTCGACTCTGGTCTCGCCAAACCGGCATACCGACCAGCACAAGGAGACACAGCCATGTTCGGACACCGCCTGTCCCGTACGATCGCCGGCGCCCTGATCGCCGCCACCGCCGGCATCGGCGGCGTCGCCGTCGCCGCGACCGCCACTGCCGCTCCCAGCGCCCCCAGCAGCACCGGTGACACCCGATTCCTGAACCTGATCCAGCAAGAGGGCATCGGATTCACCTCGCCCGCGGCCGCGATCGGCGACGCCCATCAAGTCTGCCGCGCCATTGCAGGCGGCCAAACCCCGGTCGCCGTCAGCAACGACATCCTTCAAAAGACCGACCTCACCACCCGCCAAGCCGCGGTCTTCGTCGTCGCCTCGGTCGACACCTACTGCCCGCAATACCAGAAACTCCTGACCGCCTGACCCACCCGTAAGCGCGGGGCCGGCCCGGTACCGGCCCCGCAACCCGGGCGAGCCACGGGTGACCGGACCTGCGGCTGCGGCACCAGCCAGTGCGCGACCGTACAGATCCCGCCCGCGAAAGCGGACTGAACCAGCCGCGGTTAACACCCAGGGCCAGCCGTCACGCAGTTTCGGGCGGGACGCTGGGAAAGCGCGTGCCCGGCTCGCATAATCAAGTGAGGTGGGCACATCGATACACCTGAAGGAGTCGAACGCGATGGCCGACGCCGGTGTGAGCTTTCGCGTGTTGGGGCCCTTGCAGTTGAGTATCGGCGACAGCACGGTGGAGCTGGGCACCCCGAAACTGCGCGCGGTGGTCGCGATGTTGGTGCTCAACCGGAACCGGCCGGTCGCAATCGACGCCCTCACCAACGCCGCGTGGGAAGACTGTCCGCCGCCCAAGGCGCGTGCCAGCATCCATTCCTACATTTCCGACCTCCGGAAGATTTTTGCCGACCATGGTGTCGACCCACGGGCCGCACTCGCGACCGCTGCGCCCGGCTACCGGCTCGCCGTCGCCGACGCCGACTACGACCTGGCCCGGTTCACCGCCGCGAAGACCGCTGGCGTCAAGGCTGCGGCCGTCGGGCAGTTCGAGCAGGCCAGCCGACACCTGACCGCGGCCCTGAACGAATGGCACGGTCCGGTGCTGGCCGACCTGCACGAGTTCCAGTTCGTGACGACGTTCGCTACGGCGTTGGACGAAGACAAGCTGCTCACCCACACCGCGCACGCCGAAGCCGAAATCGCGTGCGGACGCCCCCACGAGGTCATCGCGGAACTGCAGACGCTCACCGCCGAGTACCCCTATCGGGAACCGCTGTGGGCGCAGCTCATCACCGCGCTGTATCTGACCCACCGGCAGGCCGACGCCCTCGACGCCTGCCGACGTCTACGCGCCGTTCTCGAGCACGATCTCGGCATCGATCCTGGACCCAACATCCGTGATCTGGAGACGCGGATCCTGCGTCAACAACCGCTCGATGTCATACAGGCCGCGATGACCACCGCCTCGCTCCATATGAAGACGTTGGAGAACCGGAGCGCCGGCCATGGCGGCTCGACCACCGCACACCTGCGTGATATCACCACCGGCAGCGACTATCCGCTCCGATCCGCCGCCACCAAGATAGGTCGTCTGCCCGACAACGACATCGTGCTCGACGATGCCGCCATCAGCCGCCACCACGCCGTCATAGTCGACACCGGTACCAGCTACATAGTCTGCGACCTGCGCTCCGCCAACGGCGTGCACCTACACAACCAACGCATCCGCGGCAGCGCGGCCCTCGCCGACGGCGACCGAATCCGCATCGGCGACCACCAGCTCATGTTCGAAGCATCACCAAATTGACACCGCCCCAACGGGATCATCAATAGAACAGATACCGCTTCCGATGCGCGAGGGTGGTCTTCGAAGTGCCGGTCTTCGATGGTTCTGGCGTTGGGGTTCGTGGGTTGGATGTCGAGGGAGATGCGGTTCATGCGAGGCGACCTCCGCCGTCGATGTGCAGGGTGGTGCCGGTCAGGAAGGGGTTGGTCAGGGCTAGGAGGGCGGCGGCGGAGATGTCGGATGGGTGGCCGACTCGGCGGGCGGGGTTGGTGGCGGCGATATTCGCGAGGAATTGGTTCTTGTCGGGGCCCAGTCCGTCCCATGCGCCGGAGTCGACGATGCCCGGGGAGAGGGCGTTGACGCGAATGGGTGCCAGTTCGACTGCGAGGGCTTCGGCGAGGAAGCTGACGGCGCCGTTGGTGGTGGCCATGACCGCGCGGCCAGGTGCGGGTCGCCAGGCTGCGACTCCGGAGAACAGGAGGATCGCTCCTCCGGTTCGGATGGTGGGTGCGAAGTGTTTGGCGAGGAGGATCGGACCGATCACCTTGGCGTCGAAGGCGCGGGTGACGGCTGATCGATCCAGTTGTGCGACTGGGCCATTGGCGTGGGCCGCCGCGACCGAAACCAGGTAGTCCAGTGCGCCGACGTCTTCGGCCAGATCGCGAATGGAACCTTCGTCGGCGAGGTCGACACGTGCGGTTCGGACTCGCCCGCCGAGTCGAGCGGCGTCGATCGCCTGCGGATCGCGACCCGCGAGCACCACCGTCGCTCCCCCGGCGGCAGCGTCCGCGGCGATCTGTCGGCCGATGCCCGAACTGCCGCCGATCACGAGCAGTTTCTTGCCGTTCATCGCATCTGACATGAGGTGTCTCCTCGGTAGTTGGTGTGTCCTGCACCGAGATCGAACGTGCTGCGACGCCGAGGCAATCCCTTCGCGATATGAATCTTTCCCATAATTCCGATAGAATCTGTGAATGGCAACGTTGCGCGCACTGGAATGCCTGGTAGCCGTGCTGGATTACGGTTCGGTGACCGAAGCCGCGACGCGCCTGCACATGTCACAGCCCGCCTTGTCACATCAGATCGCGGCCTTGGAGCGCGAGATCGGGACGCCCGTGGTGGAACGACTCCCACGCGGCGTACGACCGACCGCGGCCGGTCGCGCGATCGTCGCGGACGCACGTGCCGCGCTCGCCGCAGCCGAGCGTGTCGTCGCGACCGGCCGTGCCGTCGCCGCGGGCACCGAGGGACAACTGCGCATCGGCTGCGCGGAGAGTATGACCGCCGCACTGCTGGCACCGGTCCTGCGCGCCTGGCATCGGCGGTACCCAGGCATTCAGCTCATACTGACGGAGCTGTCGAGCGCCGACGCTCTCGCCGAACTGGCGGCATCGGGCCGAGCGGATATCGCGATCGGTCCCCGGCCGACGCACTGGGACGGACATCTCGACATCATCGGCGAGGAAGAGATCGTCGCCGCCATGCGATCGACCGAACAACCAAGCACCACATGGACATTCGCGAAGATCGCCGAACAGCCGATGGTGCACTATCACCCCGACAACGGCCTCGGCAGCTGGCTCGACGAGATCGCCGCCCAGCAGGGCATCACCCTGACCGCCGCGACCCGCACCCGCCATGCCAGCACCGCGGCACAGCTGGCGGCCGCCGGACTCGGCATCGCACTGGTCCCGACCACCGCGCTGACCGCCACGTTCACCGGAGCGGTAGCCAGCCTGGAACCACGACTCACCCGGGCGGTCGTGGCACTGACGGCTACCCCGAATGACCCACTCGTGCAACGCTTCACGGCCGACCTGATCCGCCGTGGCATCCCGGTACCGACCTCGATCGCAACCCAGCTCACCCCGCACTGATCGAGGACGCCCCGGCCGCTCGGATCATTCCGTTTCACCATCGAGGCGAAGCACACGTTCCAAGCGACAACCCTGTCGGCGACCGCAAGATCACCACCGACGACCACTGACCGGCGCGGCTCAATGCTTGCGCACCACGCGCTCCCCCTGCCCCGGCTTCCAAATGGTGATGTCCAGATGGTCATCGACGACCTCGACGGTGGAGGCGCTGGTCAGATCCGCGACGTAGAAGTGGTCGAACTCCTGGTCGCGGATATCGAATCCGCTTTCGTCGAATAGCTGCTGGGCGAAGCGCGCGTGCACCTGCTTGTCCGGGAGGTCGACGACGGTGCCGAACACCTTCGCGTCACCGTCGCCGACCTGGGTGTCGACGGTGGCGGTGTGCAGGCAGAAGCGCGGATCGCGAGCGAGGTCCTTGAACTTGGTGGTGTTCGGCATGCCCGCGATCACCAGCATCCCCTCGAAAATCCGCGGTTCGACGGGGCTGATGCGCGGAAAGCCGTCGGAGCGCAGAGTCCCGAGCATGCAGAGATTGCCGGTGGCCCGGTGCCGACGAGTGAATACGGAGGCGATGCGTGGCGCTTCTTCGGTGAACTTGCTCCATGTGGTCATGCGGCCGACGGTACGGCTTAAACGTGACATCTTCTGTCAGGTTTAACGACTAATCTCGAATCATGCGAGCGAGTCGACTGGTCCAGCTGCTATTGCTGCTGCAGACCCGCGGCCGGACCACCGGACCCGAGCTGGCGCGCGAGCTGGAGGTGTCGGTGCGCACGGTCTATCGCGATATCGAGGCGCTATCCGCGGCGGGTGTGCCGATCTACAGCGAACCGGGACGCGCGGGCGGCGTGCAGTTGGTCGACGGGTACCGGACGCGGTTGACCGGCCTCACCACCGAGGAGGCCGATGCGGTCCTGCTCGCGGGACAGCCCGCCGCAGCAGCCGATCTCGGCCTCGGCACGGTATTGGCGACAGCGCAGCTCAAGGTGCTCGCCGCACTGCCGCCCGAATTGCGCGGTCGGGCAACGCGAATCGCGGAACGCGTTCATGTGGACGCGGCGGGCTGGTTCCATCGCCCCGACGAAACACCCACGCTGGCAACGGTTGCCGATGCGCTGTGGCACGACCGTCGACTCGATATCCGTTACCGGCGCAAGGACCGCGCCGTCGAACGCCGACTGGATCCGCTCGGCCTCGTATTGAAGGCCGGGACTTGGTATCTCGTCGCGCGCGACGGCTCGGCCGTGCGTTCGTATCGCGTCGGCCGGATCGCGTCCGCCGAGCAGACCGGCGAAACATTCACGCGCCCAGAAGGTTTCGATCTCGGCGCGCACTGGTCGGAGTCGGCCGACGATTTCGCGCGCTCCATGCTGCGGGTGCGGGCGCGCTGCCGGATCGCGGCCTCGCAACTGCGGCTGCTGCGGTTGATGAACGAGCCCGCCGCGGTCGCCGAGGCAATGGCTTCGGCGACCGCACCCGACGCCGATGGTTGGGTCGAAGTGACCATCCCGTCGGAGTCCTACGAGGTCCTGGCCAGCGCCATCCTCCCGCTGGGCGAATTGTGCGAGGTACTCGATCCGCCCGAACTCCGCGACCGGCTCGCCGCGACCGCCTTCGCGATGGCCGAGCGTTACCGACACTCACGCTGAGTGCAGCGGATCGTCGCTACGAAAGGTGTGAGACGTCAGCGCAGCGCGCGGAAGAAAGCGCGCACATCGTCGGTCAGCAGGTCCGGTGCTTCCATGGCCGCGAAGTGACCGCCCCGGTCGTATTCGGTCCAGCGCACAATATTGTGCTGCTGCTGGGCGATCGCGCGAATGGAGTTGTCACCGGCGAATACCGCCGCCGCCGTCGGCACGCCGGAATTTCGCAATGGCATCCCCCACGAGTCGCCCTCCCCGTACAGCCTGATCGAGGTGACGAAGGTCCGGGTGAACCAATACAGGCTGACATTGGTCAGCAGCGCGTCCCGATCCACCGCCTGATCGGGCAGTTCGAGCGAGGGATTGGTCCAGCGCTGGAAGATATCCACGATCCAGGACAGCAGCCCGGCGGGCGAATCGTGCATACCGATCGCCAGGGTTTGCGGGCGACCCGCCTGCACCATCGCATAGCCGTACCGGGTGTGGCTCTCGCGGCCGGTGAGTCTGTCCAGCCTCGCCTGATCCTGCGGGCTGTACTCCGGTTCCGTTGCGGCCGAGGACTCGCCATCGCCCCAGGATGGCAGTGTGATCGGCCCGTTCACATGGATGCCGAACACCTGGTCGGTGGCGATCCGTCCCAGTTCGGTCGAGACGAAGAAGCCCGCGTCGCCGCCCTGCGCCCCGTATCGGTCGTAGCCGAGCCGCGCCATCAGCTTCGCGACCACCTGGGCGAATCGCTCGGTCGAACCGTCCCCGTTCTTCGGCCCGACCTCCGAGAACGCGAATCCGGGCAGCGACGGGATCACCAGATGGAACGCATCGGCGGGATCACCGCCGTGCGCCCGCGGATCGCTCAAAGGTCCGATCACATCGAGGAATTCGATGAATGTGCCGGGCCAGCCATGACTCAATACCAGCGGCACGGCGTCGGGTTCGGGCGAGCGGACGTGCAGGAAATGCACCTGCTGCCCGTCGATATCGGTGACAAAATGCGGCAGTTCATTCAGCCGCGCTTCGACCGCACGCCAGTCGAATCCGCAGCGCCAGTATTCGGCGAGGCCCTGCATATACCGGATCGATGCGCCCTTATCCCAACCGGCGCCGAGGATTTCGTCCGGCCACCAGGTATTCGCCAGCCGAGCGTGCAGATCGTCGATCTGCGCCTGCGGGATCTCGATGCGGAAAGGGCGAATGTCCTGTTCATTGCTCATGAAAACGACGTTATGACGGACTTAGGACAGGATCGTTCCTAAGTTTGTGCCATTCTGATTTTCGTGTTGGAGACCTCCGCGCGGCTGCTCAGACTGCTCGCGCTGCTGCAGACCCGGCGCGACTGGACCGGGACCGAACTCGCCGAACGGCTCGGCGTCACCGGGCGCACGGTCCGCCGCGATGTGGATCGGCTGCGTGAACTCGGCTATCCCGTGCACGCCACGCAGGGCGCCGCGGGCTATCGGCTCGGCGCCGGGGCCGCGCTGCCGCCGCTGCTGCTCGATGACGAGGAGGCGGTCGCGGTGGCGGTCGGATTGCGCAGCGCATCCGACGGCACCGTGGCCGGCATCGAGGAGGCATCGGTGCGCGCGCTGACCAAACTCGAACAGGTGCTGCCGCCGCGGCTGCGCCATCGGGTGCGCACGCTGCGCGCTGCGACCGTCCGCGTCGCAACGCCGGGTGCGACGGTCGAACCGGATACGCTGCTGGCCATCGCGGAGGCCTGCCAACGACATGAGCGATTGCGCTTCGACTACCGCGCACACAGCGGCGCGACCACTCGCCGCTCGGTGGAGCCGCACAGTCTCGTGCACTTCAGCAGGCGCTGGTATCTCGTCGCCTGGGATGTCGACCGCGGCGATTGGCGCACGTTCCGAGCGGACCGCGTGCGACCCCGCACCCCCACCGGCCCGCGATTCACTCCGCGCGAACTCCCGGAAGGCGATGTCGCGGCCCATCTTTCGCTGCGACTGTCCTCCCGAGCCTGGCCATATCAAGCAATTGCGCTGCTGCACAAGTCCGCCGAGGATGCCGCGGCGAATGTCTGGCCCGGCATGGGCGTCCTCGCGGCCGTCGACGAACACAGCTGCCAACTACATGTGGGCGCGGACAGTCCGGAGGCACTGGTCTGGATGATCACCTCGGCCGATATCGACTTCACGCTGCTCAGCGGTCCGCCCGAACTCGTCGCGGCCATCCGTGCCCAAGCCGACCGCTGCACAGCCGCACTGCGCGACTTCGACATGTAGCGACGGATCGGCGGGCTCAGCCGACGATCGCGAACAGCACGGCGGCGACCGCGAAACTCACCACGGAGAGCACGGTCTCGAGCACCGTCCAGGTCTGCAGGGTCTGCTTGACCGTCAGGTTGAAGTACTTCGAGATGATCCAGAAGCCGCCGTCGTTCACGTGGCTGAGGATGATCGAGCCCGCCGCGATGGCCATGGCGATGAGCGCGATGGCCATCTGTGAGTAACCGTGCCCGGCGACCAGCGGTGCGACGATGCCACCGGTGGTGACGATGGCGACGGTGGCCGAGCCCTGCGCGATGCGCAGACCGCAGCTGATGAGGTAGGCGAGCACGATCACCGGCAGCCCGGCGGCCGACATGGTGTCGGCGAGCGCGGTGCCGATTCCGGTGGCGGAGATGACCTTTCCGAAGAACGCGCCCGCGCCTACCACCAGCAGCAGCATGCCGACCGGCTTGAGCGATTCCGCCGTCAACGCGCTCAGTTCCTGCACGCTGGAACCGCGCCGCACGCCGAGCAGATAGAAGGCGACGAGCACGGCGATCAGCAGCGCCACGGCGGGCGTGCCGAGGAAGGTGAGCACCTGCAGCAGCCGCGAATCCTTGGCCAGCCATTGGGTGCCGAAGGTGGCGCCGAGGATGAGCACCAAAGGAATCGCGATAATGGCGCCGATGAGACCGACCGACGGCGGGCGGGTCTCGGTCCGGGTCGAAGCGGGATCCGTTGCGGTACCGGGACCTTCGCCCTTCGCCGCCGTCTGCGGCCGTATCAGGAATTCGGCGGGCACCTCCACCTGCACCCGCTTACCGATATAGCTGCCCCACACGATGCCCGCGGCGATGAATCCCGGTATGCCGCAGACGAATCCCATGATGATCAGCCAGCCCAGGCTCACCCCGAGCAGGCCACCGAGCGCCACCGGCCCGGGATGCGGCGGCAGGAATGCGTGCGTCATGGACAGACCGGCCAGCATCGGCATCGCGTACAGCACCAGTGACCGTCCACCGCGCTCGGCGGCCACGTAGATCAGCGGTGCGAGCACGAAGATGCCGATATCGAAGAAGACCGGGATGCCGAAGATGAGCCCGAGCAGACCCATGGCGACCGGTGCGCCCTTCTCACCGAAGATGCTCAGCAGTTTGCCGGTCAGCACATCCGCGCCACCGGAGCGTTCGAGGATCGCGCCGAGCACCGTGCCGAGGCCGATGATGACCGCGATATGCCCGAGAATGCCGCCGAAACCGGTCTCCAGCAGCGAATCACCGGGCTTGATCGCGGTACCGACGATCTTCGACACCGGTAGTCCGGCGGCCAGCGCCAGACCGAGTCCGGTGAGCAGCAGCGCGATGAACGGCTCCAGCTTGACCTTGATAATGGCGAACAGCAGTACAGCAATCGCGAGACCGCACAGCACCAGCAAACCGGGGGTGGTGGTGCGCAGCCAATCGACAGTGGCGCCCATGGGGTACCTCTCAATTCATGGATCGAACGAATGACGCCGCGCGCGAGGCGATTTCGGACCATCGGCCCGCGGCGACATCGGATGGGGCCACGACATCGGTGCCCGCGGTCACGGCCACGGCTCCGTTGGCGAGGAATTCGGCGGCATTGCCCGCGTTGACGCCCCCGGAGGGGATGAGCGCCACATCGGGGAACGGACCGCGCAGGTCTTTCAAATAGCCGGGACCGAGTGCCCTGGCGGGGAAGATCTTCACCGCGGCGGCACCGAGGTCGAGTGCGGTGAGTACCTCTGTGGGCGTGAAAGCGCCCATGACGACCGGGATGTCACGCTCGGCCGCGACCGCCGCGACCTCGGCACGCACGCCGGGGGTGACCAGGAACCGCGCCCCGTTGTCGATCGCGGCCTTGGCCTGATCGGCGTGCAGCACGGTTCCGACACCGACGACAGCGCCCTCGGCCGCGGCGGCCGTGCGCAGGTGGTCGAGCACACCCGGGGTCGTGAAGGTGAGCTCCAACGTACGAATTCCGGAGCGCGCCAAAGCATCCGCCAGCGCCGACGGATCCGGAATCTCCGGCGCACGCACGACGCTCAGCACCCGGTCGGCGCGAATGACTTCCATGGCGTTGCGAGAGCCGTTCAATATGTCTCCTTCCGCGAGGCATGCATCCGCAGCGCACGTCCGGCGAGTTTCCCGGTGGGCATGCCGTTTTCGATGGCGAATTCACCGTTGACCAGTACGTGCTGAATCCCGCGGGCCTGCTGCTCGGGGTTGTCGAAGGTCGCGGTATCGGTGATCGTCGCCGGATCGAACAGCACGAGATCGGCGGCGTAGCCGGTGAATACATGCCCACGGTCGCTCAGCCGCAGCCGTTCGGCGGGCCGCCCCGTGAGGTGGTGCACACACTCCTCGAGCCCGAGCACCCCGAGTTCGCGCACGTAATGGCCCAGATAGCGCGGAAAGGTCCCCCATGCGCGCGGATGCGGCCGAGCGCCGACCAGCAACGCGTCACTGCCGCCCATATGCCCCGGATGCACCATGATCGCGCGCACGTTCTCCTCGTGCCCGACGTGCTGCAGGATGGTGGTGGCCAACTGATCTCGGCGCAGCAGTTCGAAGAACACCTCGACCGGTGCGCGATCACGCTCGACCGCGATCTCGGCGATGGTCTTGCCGACGCACTCCCCCAACTCCGGGTCGGCGACGCCGCTGATCTGAATGGTCTCCCATTCGACGGTGACACCGTGGCAGCCGTCGGAACCATTCACATTGACGTCCAACGCTATTCGCGCACGCATCGTGGGATCGTCGATGCGGGTCAGCGCAGCGTCCGGGCCGCCGGACATGGCCCAGCTCGGCAGCAGCGCCGAAAGTGTCGTCGAGCCGGGCAGATACGGATAGGTGTCGAGGGTGATATCGCACCCCTCGGCCCTGGCGGTATCGATCAAGGCGAGGAATTCCGGTGCGCGCCCGCGGTTCACGCCGAAGTTCATGGTCGCGTGGGTGAGATGCAATGCGCACCCGGTGCTGCGAGCCAGGTCGATCATCTCGGCGTACGCCGCCAAGGCCCCCTTGCCGTAGGAGCGGGTGTGCGGCGCATAGAATCCGCCGTACTCGGCTACCACCTCACATAATGCCGCCAATTCGGCTGTGTCGGCATACATTCCGGGCGTGTACGTGAGCCCGCTCGACATTCCGACCGCACCCTCGCGCAGTCCCTGAGCGAGCAGTTCCCGCATGCGACGGATCTCGGCGACGGTCGCCGGGCGCTGTTCGCTGCCGACGACGAGCAGCCGCAGCGTGCCCTGCGGCACAAGGTAGGCGGCATTGGGTGTGATGCCCTGATCCAGACGGTCCAAGTACTCCGCGACCGTGCGCCAGGAGAAGTCGAGTTCGGTGGGATTGCCATTCCACCCGGCGATCTGACGGCGCAGCACCGACAGGGTGGCGTCATCGATCGGGGCATAGGAGAGCCCGTCCTGTCCGATGACCTCCGTGGTGACGCCCTGGCTGATCTTCGGGAAATGACCGGGATCGGTGAGCAGATGCAGATCGGAGTGCGCATGCATATCGATGAAGCCCGGAGCGAGCACCGCACCGGGCCCGGCATCGATGAACCGCGCCGCCGCGGTGATCGTGTGGGGTTCGGCGATCGATGCGATCCGTCCCCTATCGATGGCGACATCGGCTCGAAAGCGCGGCGCTCCCGTGCCGTCGATGACCTCGATATCGCGAAACACCAAGTCCGTCATGGCCGCTCGTCAGAAGAAGGTGTGCACCAGGTCGACGACGCGCGGCCGTTCGGCGTCGGCATCATCGATGACCGGTATCAACCGCCACTTGTCGAAGGCGGTACACGGATGCGAGAGACCGAGCCGCACCACGCTGCCGACTGGCACGTCGGTGGGCGCGCCGCCGGGCAGCCGCAGGAAGGTGTGCTGATCATTGAGCGCGCTGACATGCGCCTCCGGAATCGGCGAACCTTCCTGTCCCGCAACGAATTGCGGGACCGGAAGCCCCTCATCGAAGGGAAGGTCGCGCTTGCCCGCATCGAGCAGCGCGAGCTCCGCCTCCGGTCGTGAGACGGTGCGCGCCCACCCGTGCATCGCCGAACGCAGCGGCCGCTCGCTGCGGGGCGCGGCCAGCGGCGAGATGCCCGCGTAGAAGCCGTCGTCGTGGATGATGTACGCCCCCGAGCGCAGCACCACGGTTGTCGGAACGCCCTGTGCGCCTTGCTCATCGGCGAGTCCGGACAGACATTCGACGACCAGGTCCGGGTAGGCGCTGCCGCCCGCGGTGACGATCGCGCGCTCCGGATAACATCCGGCCGCGGCGAGTTCGCGGTGCAGGCGGGCGATTTCATCCAGGTAGTTCCGGACGGCGGCGATACCGTCCGGTGCGCGGTCGTGGGCGAGCGCGCCCTCGTAACCGCCGACTCCGGCCAGCATCAGCCGCTGCGCCTTGCCGACCGCGTCGGCAATGGCATGCGCCTGCTCGACCGTGCGCACACCCGTACGTCCTTGCGGCCCACCGAGTTCGATGATCACCCGAATGCGCACATCACCCGACAGATGCTGGTCCATCAGCGTGACCGTCTCGACGCTGTCGACCCAGCAGACGAACTCGAACTCCGGATCGCGCGCCAATTCCTCTGCGACCCAGCGTAATCCGACGGGATCGACGAGCGGATTGGCGAGCACGATCCGGCCGACGCCGAACGAACGGGCCACCTGCACCTGCCACACGGTGGCGAAGGTGATGCCCCAGCTGCCGGCGGCCAACTGCTGGGCCCACAGCTGCGGCGCCATGGTGGTCTTGCCATGCGGCGCCAAGCGCACGCCCGCGGCCGCCGCCCAATCGGCCATAACCGCGACATTCGCCGCGACGGCGGCGCGATCGACGGTCAATACCGGTGTCTCGAACTCGTCGAGGTGCGGCGCGGCGTCCAGGAACTCCCGAACCGTGCGCCCCCACGCCGCGGGCGGCAGACCCTTGTGCTCGGGGCCGAGCCTCCGATCCGCCAGTGCGGCAACGGCTTTCTCGTCGATCGCCATGTCGCTCCTTCCCGCGGAATCGCGTCCGCCGAGTCATATCCCCCATGCATTGCATATTTTGCAACGCTTATTGCACACTGTGTTTTGTGTGGTTATTCTGCATTGGATGGCCGGTGGCCGCAAGGGCAGAAGGGAGATCGATGTGACGTGGCCTACTACGTCGCCCCGCCCACGGGCGGTGACCATCGGTGAGGGGCTCGCCGTTCTGGTTGCGCGACCCGGTCCGCTGGAGGACTCGGAGAACTTCGAGCGAACCGCCGGCGGCGCCGAGGCGAATGTGGCCACCGTGCTCACCCAACTCGAGGTGGACGCCGCATGGGTCTCCAGAGTCGGCGACGACGGATTCGGCCGGTATCTGACCGGACATCTCGCGGCCCGCGGCGTGGACGTGTCCGCGGTCGTGACCGATCCGGAGCGCCCCACCGCCGTCTACGTGAAGGAGCGCGGCAGCGGCTCGGGCAAGGCGACCGATCTGGCCGAGCGGGCCAGCCGAATGCTCTACTACCGCACCGGTTCCGCCGCCAGCGCACTGTCCACCGTCGATCTCGCGGCGACCGCGGCGGCCGGGCTGCTCGCGCACTGCGACCTCGTGCACTTCACCGGAATCACCACCGCGCTCTCGGAATCCGCGACCGGACTCACCGAAACCCTTGTCGCACTGCCGCGCCGAGGCAGGCTGGCAAGTTTCGACCTGAATTACCGGCCCGCACTGTGGGCCGGACGCGTCGAGCAGGCCGCCGAGGTGCTGGCCCGCCATGTGCGCGGCTGCGATGTGGTCTTTCTGGGCGCCGATGAGGCCGGCGCGGTCTTCGGCACCGACGACGCCGACCGATTGCGCGCGCTGTTCCCGGAGCCGGAACATCTGGTGGTCAAGAACAATGAGCACTCGGTCACCGGATTCTCCGGCACGCAACGCGCCGAGGTGCCCGCGCTCGAACTCGAGATCACCGAGCGGATCGGTGCCGGTGATGCCTTCGCGGGCGGCTATCTCGCCGCCCTGCTGCACGGCCGTCCGCTGGTACAGCGCCTGCGATTCGGCCATCTGTGCGCCGCCGCCGCACTGACCGGGACCGGCGATTTTGCCGAGTTGCCCTCGCCGAGGGCCTTGGCAGACATGGCCGACCTGGATGAGTCCGCCTGGGGGCGTGTGCATTACCGCAGAGACATGCTGGCCGAGAATGTGACGTCATGAGCGAGCGAACAATGGGCACGGCCGAGCGATTCGAGAACACACCGTCGGCGACGATCGAGGCGCGGTCATGAGTCAGAGTCTGTTACGTGCGTTGACCATCCTGCTCTCGCTCGGTGAGGACGCCCGGTCGTTGGATCAGCTCGCGGCCGAACTCGGCGTGCACAAGTCGACCGTGCTGCGGCTGCTGCAGACCATGGAGTCACAGCGCTTCGTCACCCACGACAGCCAGCACCAATACGTGCTCGGCTCACGGCTTTTCGAACTCGCCAACCGCGCACTGGAACAGCGTGACGTCCGCACGCTCGCGCGTCCGCATCTGAGCGCGCTGAATTCCGCGACCGGCCAGACGATTCACCTCGCCACCTACGAGTCGGGCGAGGCGATCTATATCGACAAATTCGACGCGACACAGAGCGTGCGAATGTACTCACGGATCGGGCGGCCCGCCCCGTTGCACTGCACCGCGGTCGGCAAGGTGCTCGTCGCCGCGCAGCCGCGCGCGCAGTGGCGGGCGGTCGCGGAGCGCATCGACTACCGCGAGTTCACCGACCGCACCATCCGCACCCCGGAGCGCTATCTGACCGAGCTGGAACTCGTTGCCGCACAGGGCTATGCGGAAGACCACGAGGAGCATGAGAGCTTCGTCAACTGCATCGGCGTCCCAGTGCGCGACGGCACCGGGACGGTGGTCGCGGCGGTCTCGATGTCGGTGCCGGACATGCTGCTCGACCACGACCAGGTGCTGGCCGAACTGCCGCGGGTCCGCGCGGCGGCCGATGCCATCTCCACCGAACTCGGCTGGGCTCCCGGCCGCACCGCCTACCCGACCGCGATGAAAGGTCAGCCATGAGTGAGAAGATCGCCGTCCGCACCACCGACGCCCCCGCACCCGCCCACACCTTCTCGCAGGGCGTGCGCAAGGGCCCATTCGTCCAGGTCTCGGGCCAGGGCCCGGTCGACCCGGCGACCAACGCGTACTTGTTCCCGGATGACGTTGCCGCCCAGACGATTCGGACCCTGCAGAACGTCAAGGCCATCGTCGAGGCGAGCGGCGCCACCTTCGACGACGTCGTGATGCTGCGCGTCTACCTGACCGACCGCGAAGACTTCGCCACCATGAACGACGCCTACGGCGAATTCGTCACCGCCAACACCACCGGCGACGTATTACCCAGCCGCACCACCGTTTTCACCGGCCTCCCCCGCACCGAAATGCGGGTCGAAATCGACGCGCTAGCCATCCTCTCGCAGTAGCGCACTGCTCGCCGAGCGCAGTCATATGGCGGTCGGATGCGGCGTATCCGACCACCATTCGACTACGTTCGGCGGAATGCCTCGCAGGCGCGGCGCTAGCCGGAGTTGCGCAGGGCAGTGGCGAGTCCGTTCATGGTGAGCAGGATGCCGCGTTTGACGAGTTCGGAGTCGTCGCCCGCACGCAGGCGGCGCAGCAATTCCACCTGCATCTGGTTCAACGGTTCCAGGTACGGGAAGCGGTTGTGGATCGACTCGGCCAGCGACGGGTTGTCGGCGAGCAGGTGATCATTTCCGGTGATGGCGGCGTGCATGCGGATCGTGCGGGCATGCTCGTCGCGAATCATTCCGAAGATCTGCTCGCGCAAGGACACATCGTCGACGAGTTCGGCGTATCGGGCGGCGATGTCCAGATCGCTCTTGGCCATGACCTGGGCCAGGTTCGATAGCACGGTGCGGAAGAACGGCCACCGCTGGTAGAGGTCCGACAACGTGGCCAGCCGCTCGGGATCACCGCCGACCCACTCCTCCAGCGCCGCCCCGGTCCCGTACCAGCCGGGCAGCATGACCCGGGCCTGACTCCACGACATCACCCACGGGATGGCCCGCAGATCGCTCACCGAATTCGTCGGTTTACGGGAGGCGGGCCTGCTGCCGATATTGAGATCGCCGACCTCCGCGACCGGCGTCGATTGCCGGAAATACTCGACGAATCCCGGTGTTTCGTGCACCAGACGCGCATACGCCGCCCTCGCCCGCGCCGCCAGATCGTCCATGAGTTCATATGATGGTTCGGCGTCGGGACCGAGCCCCTCGACATCGAGCAGCGTCGATTCCAATGTGCCCGCGATCAACGACTCCAGATTGCGATGTGCCGCACGATGTTCCGCGTACTTGGCGGCGATCACCTCGCCCTGCTCGGTCAACCGCAGTGAACCCTGCACGGCACCGGCGGGCTGAGCGAGAATGGCGTCATAGCTGCGCCCGCCACCACGGCCCACGGTTCCGCCGCGACCGTGGAAGAGCCGCAATCGAATTCCGGTCTTGCGCGCCACCTCGACCAGATCCAATTCCGCCCGGTACAACGCCCAGTTGGCGGCCAGATATCCACCGTCCTTATTGGAATCGGAGTATCCGAGCATCACCTCCTGCCGCATTCCCTTGGCGGACACCAACTCTCGATACACCGGAACATCCAGTGCGGCGGACAGCGTGTCGGCCCCGGCGCCCAGGTCCTCGATGGTCTCGAATAGCGGCACGATATTCACCGGGCAGCTCGGTGGCCCGTCGGGCTCGCCGGGATCGAGCAGCCCGCCCTCCTTCAGCAGCAGTGCCGCCTCCAGCATGTCGCTCACCGAAGTGCACATGCTGATGATGTAGTTCGGCACCGCCTCCGTTCCCAGGGTGTCCACGACATCCCGTGCGGCGCGGACGATATCGAGCTCCTTGGCGGCGAGTTCGCTCAATCGCGCGTGCGGGCCGAGCAGCGGCCGACGGGTACGCAGCTCGGCGGCGAGCAATTCGACCCGTTCCGGTTCGGACAAGCTCGGATAGTCCGAATGCACACCTGCCCACGCCAATAGCTCGGCGACGACCTGCTCGTGCACCTCGGAGTTCTGCCGCATATCCAGACTCTGGAGATGGAATCCGAAGGTTTCGATGGCATATCGCAACGAGGCCAGCCGGTCATCGGCGAGCAGACCGTCACCGCTGGCTCGCATCGAGGCATCGATCGCGTCCAGATCGTCGAGCACCGCCTGCGGCGACGAATACGGTTGCGCCGCAACACCCACCGGCCGCACCGTATCCGGAACCGACTCGTCCAACGGTGCCTGCGATCGTGCCCCCTGCTCGCCCGGTCTGCCCGGCACCGTGCCGATCGCGCGCTCGGCGGTCGCCGCCAGACGCGACCAGATGCCGTGCAGCGCACGCCGATACGGTTCATCGGCATGCGTGGCGGGATCGGGATATCCGACCTCGGCGAGCGCCGCCACCTCGGGTGTGACCCGCACCAGCCGAGCCGACAGCGCCAGCGACTTCTCCAACTCCACCAGCTCGTGCAGATACCGGCCGAAGGCGACCGCCGCCGCCTGCTGTGTGGCGGTGCGCACGACATCGGCTGTCACGTAGGGATTTCCGTCCCGGTCGCCGCCGATCCAGGACCCGGGTCGCAGAATCGGGCGCGGCAACAACTCCACCCCCGGCCAACGCGATCGCAGCGCCGCGCGCACCTCCGCGTTGATCGCGGGAATCACATCGAACAGAGTGATCTCGTAGTAGCGCAAGCCGACCGCGATCTCATCCTGAATCCGCAAGCGCTGCAACCGGATCAGCGCGGTGCGCCACAGCGAGAGCACCTGAAGGCGGATCCGCAGCTCGAAATCGGCCCGCTCACGCTCGGTTTCGGTGAAGCGTTGCCGCAACCGCATCAATTCGGTGATCCGGGTCTGCACATCGAAGACGGTCCGCCGCCGGGTTTCGGTCGGATGCGCGGTGATCACCGGCGATACCAATGCGTCGGTCAGCAGATCCGCGACCTCCGCGCCATCCAGTGCCGCCGCGTCGAGCTTGCGATATGTCGCCGCGAGCGACGATTCCTGTGGCGGCTCCCCCGCCGACTCGTGCGCCGCACGCCGCCGATCGCGCTGGATATCCTCGGCCAGATTCGCCAGCAGCACGAAATAGCTGAACGCCCTGATCAACGGCAATGCCACAGCGATATCGACACCGTCAAGCATCTCCGCCACCGCACTGCGCTCGACCTCTTCGCGCCGCACCCGGAACGCCTCGATCCGCACCCGCTCGATCAGGTCGAACACCTCGGGGCCTTCGTGATCACGGATGGTGTCGCCGAGGACACCGCCGAGGAACCGAATATCGTCCCGCAGCGCCCGGGTCGCGTCCGGCGCGGAGATCTCCAACGGTCGCTCGCCGGAGTCCGGCTGTATCACGCCCGAGGACGCCCTCTCGATTTCGCTGCGCTCGGCCGTGCCCATCGTTCGCTCGCTGCGCTCGCTCATAACTCGACAGTACTGCGCCAGATCAGACCTTCGCGGCGACGCCGAGGCGAGCCGCCGCACATCACTGCGACCTCGGTATGCCCTGGTCATACACCCCGGGTCGGAAGACGACGCCGCACCCGAAAGGTAGCGTTGCCGACATCCCACCGGACGAGCAGCAAGGACGACGATGGCCGCGAGCGAGCCCACCCAACTCACCCTGACCGGCCGGTTCGCCCACTTCGGCAGCACCCGGCTCAACGGCATCAGCAAGATCCAGGGCCGCGTGCACAGCAAGCTGTACGCCCGCTTTGGCGGCACTGTCTTCGGAAAGTGGTTGGGGCGGCCGGTATTTCAGCTGACCGTCGCCGGCCGCAAATCCGGTGAGCCGCGTCCGGTGATGCTGATGCTCGTGCGCGACGGTGTGGACCTGCTGGTGTGCGGCTCCTTCGGCGGCAATCACACCGCACCGAACTGGTGGCACAACCTGGTGGCCGCGCAGGGCGGTACGGTCCGGGTCGGCCGAGAGACCTGGCCGGTCCACGCCCGGGTGGTAACCGATCCGGACGAATATGCCGCACGCTGGCAGAGGCTCGTCGCGAACTATCCGGACTTCCCGACCTATCAGGCGCTCACGACACGCAAGTTGCCCATCGCGGTGCTGACGCGGGTCGACTGAGTTCGGTGCCCGCCGATGTCGACCGGCATCGGCATCGGCGAGGGCGGCGGAATCAGCCGAGGATCTGGGAGAAGCGGAGGTGGTTGCCCCACGGGTCACGGAACCCGCAGTCGCGCACGCCGTAGGGCTGAGTGATCGGCTCCTGGTCTACGTCGACGCCCGCGTCGCGCAGGCGGGCGAAGGTGTCGTCGACGGTCTCGGTGGTGAAGATCAGGGTGCCCTGCGCACCACTGGCCAGCCGACCCTTGGCGGCCTCGCGCGCGGACTCGGTCGGGTTCATTTCCGGGTTCTCCAGGATGAACTCGATGCCGGGCTGCGACGCCGGGCCGACGGTCAGCCAGCGGCCGCCCGGAAACGGCATATCCTGGCGGACCTCGAAGCCGATGACGTCTCGGTAGAACTCCAGTGCCTTGTCCTGGTCACCGACCAGGATGGCGACGTGGGTCAGTGCGAAATCCTTGCCGTTGCTCATTGCTATCTCCCTTGGTTCGAGCGGTACACAGGAATGACGTCGAGCGCATCACGAATTCATCGGTGATCTCGAAAAGATTCTTTATCGCTTCCCCCCGACCATCGCAGCACCCCGGTAGTTCTCGGCATCCGGGCCAACGGCGGGCTGTGCCACCGCGGGCGCTCACAACTCGCGCAGCACCCGCGCCGGATTGCCGGCCGCGAACACCCGCGACGGCAGATCCCGGGTGACGACACTGCCCGCGCCCACCACCGTGTCATCCCCGATCGTCACACCGGGGCAGACGATGACCCCGCCGCCGAACCACACGTTGTTCCCGATCCGAATCGGGGCCGCCGACTCCCAGCGCTGCCTGCGCGCCTGGTGATCTTCCATCGGATGCAGCGCCGTCAGCAGCTGGCAGCGCGGCCCGATCGACACATCGTCACCGATCACGATGGGCGCGCAGTCGAGCAGGATGGCGTCGTAGTTGAGGAAGCTATTGGCTCCGATTTCGATGAGAGATCCGTAGTCGCACTGGAATCGGGGCATGATCCACGACCCCTCGCCCAGTTTGCCGAGCAACTGCCGCAGCACCGTATCGCGCCGCTCGGTCTCCTCGGGCCCGGTGCGGTTGAACTCGTCGCACAACCGCTGTGCCCGAATACGCTCGGCCATCAGCTCCGGATCGCTGTCGCGATACAGCTCCCCGCGCAGCATCCGCTCCTTCTGCTCACCCATGAGCGCCAGGCTACGTACTCAGCCGACCTCGCGGGCCTGTGGCTGCGGTGCGGACATGCGCTGCACGAGGACCTGTTCCAGCAATGCGACGAGCACCTCCTTCACCGATTCCCGGTCTCGCGCATCGCATTCCAGGATCGGAATCCACTCGTCGAGTTCGAGTGCCTCGCGGACCTCGTCGAGTTCGAACTGCTCGCCCTGTTCGAAACGATTGACCACCACCACGAATGGCGTGTTGTGCTCTTCGAAGTAGTCCAGCACCGGATAGCAATCCTCGACGCGGCCGGTATCCACCACGATCACCGCGCCGAGCGCGCCGTCGACCAGGTCGTCCCACAGAAAGACGAAGCGGTCTTGGCCGGGAGTGCCGAACAGGTAGAGAATCAGCGAGCTGTCGAGCGTGATGCGACCGAAATCGAGGGCGACGGTGGTCCGGTTCTTATCTTCGCGCCGACCCGCGTCGTCGACGCCGATGGCGACCTCGGTCATCGCCGCCTCGGTCTCCAGCGGTTCGATTTCGGAGATCGCGCCGATGAATGTTGTTTTGCCGACACCGAATCCGCCGCTGATCACGATCTTGGCCGAGGCGGGCATGGGCCGCTCGGCCGCTGGGGTCCGATATTCAGAGTGCCCGTACAAGGTCCCTGATCCTCTCGATGGCTGCGGTGGAAAGTTCGGGGGCGTCCCGGACCGAAACATGCCCGGCGGCCGCGAGATCACTGACGATCACCTTCGCGACGCCCACCGGAACGTGCAGCGCCGTCCCGATTTCGGCAATGGAATACGGCTGCTGACACAGCCTAACGACGGTGCGCTGCTCGAAGTGCAGCGGTGCGGACAGTGCGGCAGGCGTTGCCCGCACCAGGGTTTCGATGCGCAGACCGTCGATCAGCGGGGTGGTGCGTCCCGCCGTGACGACGAAGGGGCGCACGAATCGATCATCGGGGATCTGCACTTCCGGACTATCCAGCGGCGGCCGGTTGGCTCCGAATCCGCCGAGAGATTGGTTGACCGGGATCATCCGCGGGTCCGGCAGCCGCGGCCGGTATGGATCTCTCATCTGCGCAACGACTCTCGCAATTCCGAGATGAGCGCCGGATCGAGCAGCGCACCGGCGCGGTCGGCCAGCACCGCCATCTCGTAGCCGACCAGACCGACATCGCAGCCGCCGTCGGCGATGACGCCGAGGCAGCTGCCGTCACCGAGCGCGGAGACCAGCAGGAAGCCGCGTTTCATCTCGATCATGATCAGCTTCAGACCGTCGAATGCGTAACTGCGCGAGGCACTTCGGGCCAGACTGGACAGGCCGGAGACCATGGCGGCCAGTCGATCCGCGCCGGTGCGGTCCAGTCCCTCGGACATGGCGATGAGCAGGCCGTCGGAGGAGACTGCGACGGTATCGCGGACACCGTCGGTATCGCGGACGAAGTTGGCCAGCATCCAGTTGAAGGTATGCGGATCCGCGGTCGGTATGTGCGTGGTCACCGAATCTCCTCTGCGGTAGTGGATGAAACCGAGGTTTGCGCCAAATCCGTGGCGCGCGGGATGTTTTCGGATGTCTCCGCTCGCGGCGGGGTGGGCGCGCCGCGCTCGTGTCCGGCCCGGAACGACGAAAGCATGCTGCGGATTTCCGAGGGCGAGCGATCCACTGCGGGAGCGCTGGGCGGCTTCGGGGCGAGAACCCTTGGTGCGGTGTCACTTCCGTCGCCAGCGGTGCGTGCGCGCTTGTTGCGCTTGACCAATCCGTTCTTGGTTCGCTGCACACCGGCGGGCGCGCTAGCGGATTCCCTTGCCGCTGCGGTTGTTTCAGTCATCCGCCGCGACGAATCGCCTGCCGAAGACGGAACGGCGCGCAGCGGCCCCTCGGTCCCGGGTACGACATCGACGGGGCGATCGGTCCCGGATTTGGTGATCGCGGACGAGCCGGTCGCGGATCCGTTGACCGCGGACAAACCGGTCGCGGATCCGTTGACCGCGGGCAAGTCGGTCAGGGATCCGTTGATGCCATGGCTCCCAGTGTCATTCACCTTGGGCATGCCCGTCGGTGATCCACTGAACCCGGACATGGGCCTGTCACGCCATGGATCGCCCCCGGACACGGCCCCGTCACGCCATGGGTCGCCCCCGGAAAGGGCCCTGTCGCCCCTTGGTACGGCTCCATCGACGCCGTTCCGGGTGGATCCGGAATCGTCGCCGGAATCGACCGGCGTGGGATGGAAATAGGCGAACGGCGCAGGTGCCGAGGTCGACGATGCGAATCCCGGTTTTGCATGCGCGGGACCGCCGGCCCTCGGTTGCCGAGACCCGACGCCGTCTGGGGCGAATCCGCCGGTCATTCGCACGTCGTGGGTGGGCAGGCCAGGTATCGTTGCGCCACCGATCCCGACGCCGCCAACTCCAGCGCCATCAGCCCCGACACCGTCGATTCCGGCACTGTTGACCTCGGCACGGTCGAGCCCAGCACGGTCGACTCCGGCACTGGTCCGGGCACTCTTGGTTCCGGCCCGGTCGACCCCGACACCGTCGACCCCGACACCGTCGACCCCGACACCGTCGACCCCGACACCGTCGGTTCCGGCACTGCTGACCCCGACATGGTCGACCCCAACACCGTTGATCGCAATACCGTTGACCCCAACGCCGTCGACCCCAGCACCGTCGACCCCGGCACCGTTGACCGGAGAACCATTGACCGGCGCACCGACCGGCCTCGCCGAAACAACCTCGCCCGCAAGCGATCCCCCAACAGTGCCCACAGAACCGGCCGACGACTCGGCATGCCCTTGCGCACCGGACACCGCACCAGCAGCCACCGAAGCGGCCCCGCCCCCGGGTGCGCGCCGATCCTTCTCTCCCGCAACGATTCCCACGGGCAACAGCAGCCGCGCGACGATTCCGCTCACCGGCGACACATTCAAATCGACATCGATGCCGAGCCGCCGCGCCAATCGGCCGACCACGTAATGGCCGAGATATCGGGTCGGCGCGATAACGAAATCGGTTTCGCCGCGCAGCCGGGCATTCGCCTCGTCCAGCTGTTCCACCGGCATGCCGACGCCGTGATCGACCACCGCGAGCAGATATCCGGTCGGCAGCTTGCGGCCGTAGATCTCCACCTCCAGATCCGGTGGGGAGAAGGCCAATCCGTTCTCGATCAGCTCGGCCAGTATGTGCGCGAGATCGCTGACCACCGCGCCGGTGATCGCGATATCGTCCACCCGCCGCAGCACCACCCGGCGATAGTCGTCGACCTCGGACAATCCGGCGCGAATCACATCGGTGAGCGCGATCGGCTCCGCCCAGCGCCGCGGGCTCGCCGCACCCACCAGCACCAGCAGACTTTCGGCATTGCGCCGCATGCGGGTGGCGAGGTGATCGAGCTCGAACAAATTCGACAGCGCCTTGGGATCGAGTTCCTCGCGTTCGAATTCACTGATCAGGCCGAGCTGGCGGCGAACCAGATTCTGGTTGCGCCGCGCCAGATTCGCCATCGATTCGGTGGTATTGCGGCGGACCAGCGCCTGCTGCGAAGCCAATTCGAAGGCGGTGGTCTGCACACCGTCCAATGCCCCGGCCACGGCCGCGATTTCGGCACTCGCGCCGCGCGGTGTGCGCACCGGCGCTGGCGGATCCGGATGGGTGTCATCTGATGCCTGCCAGGCCGCGATCACCTCGGGCAGCCGGTGATTGGCGACATCGTCGGCCTCCGCCGCGAGCGCGGCGAGCGGACGCACGATGGCGCGCACGCTGGCGACGACCAGCGCCACCTCCGCGGCGATGGCGATCAGCGCGGCGAGCAGGAAACCGCCGAGGGTCAGGAACGCATCCCTGCGCAGCGCATCCGCGCGCCGCTGCACATCATCACCGACCGCCTGCTGCACCGCGCGCTGCTCATCGATGACCGCCGTCATCTGCGCCCACCAGGTGCTCGGATCCACCGAACGCACCAGCGGACCGGTACTCGACGCGATGGCGATCTGCTCCGATTCACCTGCCCTGACGGCATTCTCACTGCGCAGCACCGCATCGAGCCGGGCCTGCTGTGCTGCGGTCGCATCGCGCGCGAAGGCGGTCAGTCCGGCCATCTTGGCGGCGCGGATATCGAGGAACTCGACGTACTCGCCATTGCGGAACTCGTCGGCGGCGAAAACGCCATTGAGGAAGCCGCGCTCCTTGGCCGTCTGCTCCTTGGCCTCCCCGAGCGCGTACAGCGCCTCCAGGCCGTGCCGAACCTCGGCGTCGCGCGCCTGATCGAGCCCGAGCGTCAGACGATTCAGCGCGGAGATGCCGTCGGTATAGAACTGAAAGGCGGCCTGCCTGCTGGTGCGGCGGGCATCGATCTGCGTGCGGGTCGCATCGAGCGCGTCGAATTGACCGATCGCCGAACGCACTTGGGCCGAGCCCGGCGCATTCCCGGCAGCCGCATCCTCGAGCGCGCGCATCGCTCGATCCGTATCGCCCCGCTGGTCCGCCACGGCCCGCACCAGTCGGATATCGCCGCCGAGCAGACCATTGCTGAGCCCGCGTTCGCGCTGGGCCTGCTGCACCAGATCCTGTACCGCCAGCGCGAGCGAGACCGCCTGCACGGTCTCACCGCTCTCGCGGAATGCCTTGACCTCCCGGGCGACCGTCACACCGAGCAGCGCCAACACCAAAACCAATGAGAGGACAAGGATTCGGGCCAATTGCCCCCGAATCGTGCGCGGCCGCACTATTCTGTTCCCGGCAACCTGGCGTTCACCTCCGGGGTCGGCAGTTACATCCGGTGTGCCACCGGATTTTTCCGACCGTTGACGTAAACGCACCACCCTGCTCCTCCGATTGCCAAACCGTGGCTGCTCCACGGCGGGCGCACGGAAAGTCACGCAGCAGCCTGCTCCTGGGGTATGGCACTGTCAACGCGAAAACCGGACAAAACGGACATCGAACGCATTTGTATACACGCTGGTAATCCAGCGTTTCCGCGGTATCGATCCGCTCACATCATGCCCCCGCACGGTGTGACGTGACGGCCGTCGCAAACGGCTGTGCCGAGGGTTTCAGCGTGCACGATTCTGCACCGAATCCTCGGCCCGCGCCTCCCCTCGCGACCACCAATGGCCCGCATACCGTTTGATAGGGTCAAGATCTCCAGATAGTCGCAGCTAGAGAGGGCGGGGATGGCGCACCGATGGAAGTTGATGCTGCTCGCGGCGGCTGTCCTCCCGGGGTTGGTCGCGTGTGGGGGTTCGAAGAGCGGTAGCCCGACCGCGAGCAGTGAGACGAGTTCGGTGCCGGTCAAGCTGTTCGATCCGTGTACGCAGATCCCCGATGACGCGGTAGTAGCCGCGGGGCTCAGGCCGTCGACCAAAGAGAGCGGGATCGCCGGAGTACATCAGTCGGGGTGGGAAATCTGCGCTTGGAACGGACGGACGTACTCGCTCACTGTCTATTCAACGGGACGAACCGTCGACGAGTTCGAACACAAAGCTGGAAACGTCGATTTCCAGAATGTCGTGATCGCTGGCCGTCAGGGTCGGCAGTTCCGAGTCGAAGGCGCGTCCAAGGATCTGGGCTGCGATGTGGTGTTCCCCGCGTCTCAGGGCGTCCTGCAGCTGGGACTGTTGAACTATGCGGGCATCGACAACCTCGAGAACCCTTGCGCACTTCTGACTCGCATCGGCGCATCGATCGTTCCCGTTCTGCCGAAATGACAAGGGGGGCCTCATGAGTCAGTCCGAGTTGGCACAGTGGCAGCGGTTTGCTGATCAAGCACGTAGCGGCGAGTTGTATCTGGACAGCGAAGCGGCAGCGCGCGAATGCCTCGAGGCATGTGATCAGCGAATGCAAGACCTCCAGGATATGGCGCGGTACACGCGCCAGGCGCAAAATGTTTCCGGCTTTGGCGACTTCCACATGGCCGATGCTCTGGCCACGATGTTCAAATCCCAAGCAACCGGCGAAGCCAACTCGATCGATGCGATCATCCGTGAGCACATCGAAGTCGTCAAAGATATGGGCGAGATAATGGCCCTATCAATCAAACGCATCACCGGCCAAGATGTCACCAACTCCGTCTACTTCAACACCAATACCCAATAGATGGGCAGATACGCGATAGCGCTCTGGTTCCATCAATCAAATAGTCCCCTCTGAATGCTCCTGGGGCGTAATCACTTCCGCCCAGAACTCGTGCCGCACCGCATCCCACAACCGGGACAGGTTCGGATATTTCTCACGCATATCGGCCAGATCGGGCGCAGCCACCCCCACATCGGCGTTCAGCAATGGTCGCGCACCATCGATAACACTGCGCACGAGCATAATTCGAATGTGCCAGTGGTCGATCTCCCATATGACCACCCACCCGTCGACCTCGGTGCGACGTTCGCGCATATTCGGCCCCCATCGGAGTTAATTCCTGTGATCAGCAGTACCGTTCGAATCGGGCTCCGGCAGCGCCAGTTCCGACAACCTCTCCAATACCTCCCGCAGGGTTCGTAGCGGCGGGCCGCCGTGCACCGGTGGTTGCGCGTCGAGCGGCGGAAAGGCGATATCGCGGGCCGCGGCTCGCTCGCGCGGCGTCAGCGTCTGCGGCGCGAGATGACCCGCGGCCACCAGCGTGTAGTAGGCCGCCGATTTCCAGACACACAGATCGACCCGGCAGACCCGATGCTGCCGCATCAGCTCATGCGCCAGTCGCACATCGGCATGGCCGCAGACCCGCGGCGGGGTGAGTATCGCGTCCTCGCTCACGCCGCACCCGTCCGCACCGGTGCCGGACCTGCCACGCGCGCCCAAGTTGTTGCGGGACAGACGGTTTCGAGATCGAAGTCCTCACATACGCGCGCGGGCTGGTCGTCAACCTGATCCAGGCCGTAGACCACGATCGCGGCCACATCCAAACCCGCCGCGATGCCGAGCGCGTAGCCGATCGGATCATCGATATCCTGCGGCGGCCGGATGGTGTACACGTAGTTATAGCCGAGTGCGCGGGCGTGCCGCTGCACGGCGATCGCATGCCGAGGCGCTTGCAGTCCCGACACATCACCGCGCACCAATCCGATTGCCTTCGGCCGCTCCCGTTCGACATCGGCCCCGTCCGCTTCGGCCCGTGCGATCCGAATCGCGGTCGTCTTCGAATCGGGCGGCACCATGTTGTGCTCAATTGTCGTCGGACCGGACACAGGGATACCTCCGAAAGATATTGTGACGGTAGTGATTTTGGAACGTCAGACGGTCGGGCGCGGCATCGCGAATTCGTCACCGCGCGGGGTGGTCGAGCGGCGGCGAATGGGCGACCCGACCGTCTGGCGCATAGTCAGTAAATCACCGAACAGGTACCGTGGGAGCACTCCAATTCGATTCGGCCCGAATCGAATTCGCTCCAAACAGGCTGACTATTCCATCTAGCTTGACATGACCGTGAGTAACGCTAACGAAAAGGGCGGGTGGCATTACTTTGACAACCGAATCGAACAACACGACTCTGCCGCGTCGCGTGCTCGGGCGACGCCTGCGCGAGCTGCGTGAGGAGCGCAACCTGAGTCGAGCACGCGCGGCACAACAGTGCGAGATAGGCTCGCAAACACTGTGGCGCTTGGAATCTGGGCGCAGCAGCGAAGTCAAGAAGATGATGATCAATGCACTGTGCGACGTCTATCGAGCCAGTGACGCCGACCGGCGGGTGCTGTTATGGCTCGCCCAGGAGTCCCGGAAAGATGGCTGGTGGCAGTGTTACGTCGACGCCATACACCCGGATCGCGCAATGTTCGTCGGGCTCGAGCAATCCGCCAGCCGAATCATATCGTCGCAGTCAACTTTGGTGCCCGGTCTGCTGCAGACGTCGGATTACCGGCGCGCCATATGGGAGGCGGAGGGGCGGCCTGTCGATATCGAGCGCGACGTCGATATGGTCACGAAGCGTCAGGAACGCCTTCATGATTCAGCGAATTTCGCACTAGAAGTGCTGCTGAGCGAGTCGGTGTTGCGACATCGCATCGGGGGCAGCGCGGTCATGGCAGGTCAGCTGAGCCAACTTATCGAGATCGGCAAGCTGCCGAACGTAACGATTCGGGTCGTCCAGTTCAATGCACCCAATCACTTGGGACTGTTCGCAAAGGATTTCGTGTACCTAGAGTTCCCCAACCACGCAAATCCTGCCCTCACGGAGCCACCCGTTGTCTACGTGGAGGGCTTCACCGGCATGCTGTACCTGGACAAACCCGGCGAGGCAGCGCGATATCGAGCAGCGTGCTCCGCTATCCAGCGCGTAGCGTTGAACGAACCCGATACTCGGCAACTTGTCGAGGCGATCTCGAAGGAGTATTCAGAGTGAATATCGACCTGTCCGAAGCTAAGTGGTTCAAGAGCAGCCGGAGCACGACCGGCTCGGATTGCGTCGAGGTTGCCCACCTCGATGGGGGCATGGTTGGAGTGCGTGACTCCAAGAACCCGACCGGCCCAGCGTTGACCTTCACACCGACCGAATGGAACGCCTTCACCACTGGCATCCAAGACGGCGACTTCAATCGGCCCCACTAACAACCAACCTCTGATGTAGGTCTCGAAACTCCTGGCGGTATCTCAGAATTCTTGGCGGTGACGTGGCGGATCCCCCATGATTCTGAGATACCGCTCTCGACGTAAAGTAGCGCCACCCGGTCTGCCATTCCGCAGCCGGCGGCACGATGTTTCGCCAGGCCGGGTATGGGCGCGCCGCCGAGCTGATCGATTTCCTCAACCACTCATGAGACATCACGGCTAGGCTCGTTGGTGGAAATCCCACAGCACGACGGTATTTCGGTGCGTGGAGTGGCGGAGGGGAACTATGGCGGCATCTGACGGCGTGATCCGGGGCGATATGCGGATAGGGGGTCGGCGCCGAACCTTCGCGCTGCGCCTTCCGAGCCGCGCCACCAGCGCGGGGGAGATTCCATTAGTGCTCGCATTGCACGGTCGCGGCGGCACCGGGCAGATGATGCGGCAGATGACCGGCTTCGACACCAAGGCCGATCAATGGGACATCGCCGTTGCCTATCCGGACGGATATCGCCGCAATTGGGCCGACAGTCGAAACGGCGACGACGTGGGAACCGACGCCGAAGCGGACGTCGATTTCCTGCGTGCCGTGATCGACTGGTCGGCGCAGCGCCACGGAACACTGCCGGATCGGACGATCGTGGTCGGTATGTCGGCTGGCGGGTTCATGGGACACCGCATGGCCGTGCAGGCGAGTGAGCACGTGGCGGTGCTCGCGACGATCGCCGGTGCCATGCCGGGCGGAGTCCGTGAGCTGAAGCCCGATCACGCCGTGTCGGTGCTGCTGATCAACGGCACCGCCGATCCCATCGTGCCGATCGGCGGTGTCCATCGTTCCCGTCGCGGGCTCGGTGGTCGACATCGGACGTTTCGGCTTCTGCCACAGCAGGACGCGGTGGACTATTGGTGTGCCGTCGATGGGTGTCGCGACAGCGAATCAACCACCCTCCCGGCCCCGCCGGACCGTCCTGGGTTCTTCCCGGTGACTCAGCGCGCGTTCACCGGCGGCACCGCCGGGACCGCGGTGCACGCATGGGCGGTAGACGGTGCGGGCCACACCTGGCCTGGCAGCATCCCACCCAAATTCCACCTCATCCCCATCGGTCCCACGGCGCAGAACATCGACGCCACGGAAGAGATCTGCCGATTTGCGCTCCCCAGACTCACCCCCGCGGTGAAACGCCAACTATGACCCCAGGCCCAGCCAGTGGCTTTTACGAGTGGACGAGTATCACCAACTGGCGGCCGGAAAACATCGCGGAGCACGTCCTGTACTGCCGTTGGGCGGGCGATCTGAGCAGTGAGATCCACTGCGGTGCAGACGTTTCGCTACAATGGTGCACCCGGATGCATGGTCGGGGAGGGGAAATGTCATGGGATTCAGTGTTTTACAAGTTGAGCGCTGATGGCCCCGCCTGGAGGGTCTGCGCTCGTCGTGGACCCGAACGTGTACTACGAGGCGGCCAAGAAGCTCACCACGCTGACCGACGACATCAACACCGCTGTCACACGTGACCTCCTTCCCGGTCTGACCACCAGCTCGAAAATGGGCGGAAACTATCCAGCGGTAACGGGTTGGAACACCGCCTACCACAAGCACGCCGGTGAGGTGCGGACAGCGGTCCTGGCCTACGCCGCCGCACTGCGGCACTTCGGCGACGTCGTCAACATCGCCGGTTACAACTGGGACGCCGCCGAATACAACGCAAACACCAGTACGGACAAGGGTGCGCCGCCGCCGCATCCCGTACCTAGCGCAACGAATCCCTTGGCCGCCAACGGATTCCCCGAAATCCCCGATCCGAACGGCGACAACGGTGCCGGCGTGGTGATCACTCCGAACGGCCAGAGCCCAAGTTCGTGGACAGGAGCGCCGAACGGCCGCGCCGACGCACTCGCCACCGCTGCCACCGCCTGGGACACGTTCGCTTACAGCCACGAGTTGGTGACATCGCCGACGACACTGAAAGCGGTGCACGATACCTTCAGCGCGGTGCAGGCACCCGAGGTCCCCGACATTCTGGAGGCGTTGGACGCGCTCCGCGGCGGAGCGGAGCAGATCGGCACTGTCGCAAAGACTCTCGCTTCCGAGACTCAGTCACTCCACGACAACCTCATCGACGCGAGAAAGGAGTTGTCCGCAGCGGCCGCAGGGGCGTTCCCAAGCCATCCGGGTGCCCAGGTAACGACAACGACCGACAACACCTCGGTCCGGGTTTCGGTAGACACGACCCTCAGCGCGGTCGACGTCTACAACGCCGAGAACATCTTCAACACGACGGCTCAGAACACCACGCTGTTCACCGTTCTCTCGACGATCGACTACGCGTCCCACGACTTCGTAGCCCCGAATGCGCTGAGCAACCTACCGAAGCTGAAGGCTCTGAAAGAGCTACCGCTTATCGTCGAATCCGGAAATCAGGACGATAACCGGACTCTCGTCGGCGAATTGGACAGGATCGCCACGTGGGAGACCCCTGCGCCAACCCTGACGGCCGCAGATCTCAGAGCGCTAGACCAATATGGACCGCAGATGAAATCCTGGGCCACACTGGCGGTGAAGTACGGCAACGAGGCCGGAGTCGATCCACGTATGGCGCTCGCCATGGTGCTGCAGGAGGGTGCGCCCCTTCGCACCGGCCTCGAGGGAAACCTCTACTCGGCCCTACAGGATCCGTCGACCTATCACCCCAATCCAAACGGTCCCGAAGCCGGAATATTGTGGGACAAGGCACGTCTCGATGCTTCCGGGCTCGGTATCGACAAGCATGACGCAGGGAACTCAATCGGCCTGACTAACCAGAAGAAAGGCCCGTTCGACGAGGTCAAAGCGAAGTATCCGGACCAGTTCAAGGGACAGGAATGGTCCGATTTGGTCGGGAACGACGATCTGGCAATCAAGGCGGCTGCCTACAATCTGAAGATGCTCAACGATGACGCGGCGTCCCAGGCCACGGCCGCGGTGAAGGCGAGTCAGCCGCTGGATCAGTTCCTCGGCTCCGGCTACAACGCCGGTGGAATGGTGGACCGTTCCCTGGGTGTTGCGGCTAGAGGAGACACATTTCAGCCGAGCGAGGTGGAGCATGGTCAAAGCACACTGAGTATAACCTCGCGAACCAGATCCTGTGTGGCAGTGGGGCATACCGATGAGAATTTTTGCGCGCGGCAGAAGTCGCTGGTATCGGCGGAGCCAATTTGCCCTCGTGGTGGTGATCGTCGGAGGTCTGCTGGCCTTTGGTTATCATCGATTCGAGGTCTGGCGTGACCGCCCGAGTGAAGCCAGACGTATTGCCGAAGCCGCGACCGTTGCAGGGTTTGTTCGCACGGCGGTTGTCGACGCGTCCGACGGTGACAATCCGCCCTATGCCAACGCCTACTTCATCCGTCCTGCACCGAAGCCGGATCCATTAGAGGTCGTGGTGCCGACTATCCAGCTGAGTGCGGTCGCCCCACTGCCTGCCCCCGAGCCGTGGGAGAAGCCGAGAATTTACGATGTTGTCGCGAAAGGCAAACGCCCGGATGGATGCGAAGCATCGGTGACAGTCGTTTCGGATCCTAAACCGACCGTCCGTGATATCAGGGGTGAGCATTCGATCTCTATTCTCACACCAGAGCAGCTCGATGAGGTGCGCAAAGGAACCAAGGTTTTCATCCAACTGACAGTTGTCAACTGCGGATGGTGACGGAGTCCCTGTGCTGCTGGATGTCGCGATCGACCGCTGACGTGAATCCAACGCCTGACGCGCGGTAGCCCGAGTTCATCTTCCAGGACGACAACTCGATCCTGATCTACAGCGCGGTACCGCGATATCGGTGTCGGCGGCCGAGGCGTGTAAGCGCGGACATTCACGCAACTGAGACTGATCCAGGGTGTTACTGGACTCGACATCAGATATCGCGAATTCCCCGATCGCGCAATCGGTCCGGCAGGCTGCCGCTGCGTATCCGATGTGTCGATGAGGGCGGCGGTGGGACGAGTAGCACTGCGGCAAGTATCTGCCGAGGTGTCGGTACGACGCTGGCGATCGGGTGGATCAGATCTCGTTGGTTCGCTCGACCGGAGGGCTCGATCCGGCGACGCGTTATGGGTGAATGACCGAGGCGGGCGGGTGGGGCTAACGTCGGGGAATGGAGTTGCGTCAGTTGCGGTACTTCTTGGCGGTCGCCGAGGAGCGGAATCTGACGCGCGCCGCGCAGGCGCTGGGGATCCGGCCGACCTCGTTGAGTCAGCAGATCATCGCCCTGGAGCGGCATCTCGATACGCGGCTGTTCGTGCGGACCTCGGCGGGGATGACGCCGACCCCGGCCGGTGAACGGCTGTTCGATCGGGCGCGCGCGGTCGTCGCGGAGGCTCGGCGGGCGGAGGAGTCGGTGCGTGGCGGGCGGCCGCTGCGCCTGGCAGTGACGCCTGGGGTATCGCCGGAGGTCGTGGCGATGCTGTGGCGGGCGGCCGGGCCGCACGCGCCCGATATCGCTGATATGCAGACGGCGGAGCAGGTGCAGGGGCTTCGCGGCGGCGTGCTGGATGCGGGGTTGCTGTTGTTGCCGATCGACTCGCCGGACCTGGATTACGTAACGGTCGCGGATGCCGAACTCGGCGTGGTGGCGGCCGTCGATCATCGTCTGGCCGGACAGGATTCGGTGCGATGGCCGGATCTGGAAGGCAGTGCGCTGCTGTGGTTCGCGCGCGCGTCGGCGCCGGGCTATCACGACGCGGTTCGCGACGCGTGGACCCGCGCAGGCTGGCGTCCGGCGGCGGTGCGGGAAGGCGCGCCCCGGCGGGTGCTGTTCGAGGCCGAACTACGGCACGGCGGTGATGTGATCGGGCTGCGGCCCGCCTGGGATGTGCCCAGCGGGCAGGGGCTGGTTTGGTTGCCGTTCGCGGAGAGTGCGCCGCGAATCCGGCACGCACTGGCCTGGAACGCCGGTGATTTTCGGGCCGCACGATTCCGAGAATGGGCCGCTGACCTGGCGTGTGCGCCTGCGCCGCACATGCGTCCGGAGTTGCCTCGTGGACAGCGTGCCGCCGCGTCCGCTGTGCTGGATACCGGACGGGCCGCGTCGAGATGAGGCGCCGCCGCACAGGACAGGAGACCGCACATGGCACTTACCGCATGGGGCTTCGTATACACCGCGCCCGGCAGTGATCCGAGCCGCGAGACCGTCGTGGAAACAGCAAGCTGCCGAACGGTTTTCGTGGGCGTGGACCAACCGGAGCAGGCGCCCGATGTGGCCCGCCGGTTGGTGGCATCCGGTGTGCAGTTGATCGAACTGTGCGGCGGTTTCGGCCCACTTTGGACGGCCCGGGTGATCGAGGCGATCGGCGGAGCTGTTCCGGTGGGTGCGGTGGCCTACGGTGCCGAAGCCGTCGACCAGGTGCACGCGATCTTCGCCTAGCGTGGCTCGCACCTGCACTGTTCGGCACCGGAAGTGCCCTAGAGTCGGCGCATGAGACGAAGGACAGCATTCGCGGTAGCCGGGGCAACTGCTCTGGTCTGGGGAGAATGGTTGAACTGGCGCTGGTCTCGCGCTCTCGTGGGAAACGGTGGGGGCGTTTCCGAGGCTGTGCTCGTGCTGGGATTCCGGAACCCGCAAGCGACGGTGAACGTCATCAACCGCTGGCGAGTCCGTGCTGGCCTTCGCTCCATCGCTTCCGACGACAATCGCGTGATTTTCAGCGGCGGTGCGACCAGCGACGGCGCGACGGAGGCTCAGTTGATGGCCGACTACGCGAAGTCGGTGCTCGAGTTCCACGGAACCGTGCTTCTAGAGGACAAAAGTATGAGCACCTGGGAGAACATCTCGAACGTGATCCCAATGCTCGAGGATGTCGACCGCATCAAGATTGCCTCCCAACCAGCTCACGCGCTCAAGGCCCGTGCGTACTTGCGACGGCAGCGTCCCGATCTTGCCGAGAGGCTCGTCCTCGCGGATGACTACCGTCCCGGCGAGTGGTTGATTTTCAAACCGCTGCTGGCCCTGTATGGATTGTGGATGCTCCGCAGTCTCGAAGCCGACGAGCGGAAGGGCACCCTCTAGACATACGGTTCAGCAGCCCCGGTCCGAAACCCGAACCGGGGCTCCCTCGTTGGCGCGCGTCGCGGCGATGGGCGAATCCAATTGAATCGCAGCCTGTTTGCGTTGCCGACGGGTTGCGGAATACGACAATGCCCGAATGGGTACCCCATTCATCTCGCAATCTGAAACCCAACTCCTTCACCGACGGTGGGAATCCAACGGCGCCAGTTCCATGGCATCGTCGACGCGAAATGTCACGGCCTCCAACGGGGGCCAACCGTCGATGAGGGTTTGCGAGCATGGATTTGCGCATATCGATATTGCGAGGACGCCGGAGGTACCGACGGATGACATCTGTCGCCGCGGCCGTGGTGGTCGCGGTCGCGCCGCTGTTCGTCGTCGCTCCGCAGGCGAGCGCGAACGCGGACGCCGTCGTCGAGCGAATCGAGCGCAGTTCCGCACAGCAATGGCAGATGTACGTTCGCTCCCCCGCGATGCAACGGACCATCCACCTCGACGTGCTGGTGCCCGCGAACCAGTCCGCGCCCCGGCCGACGTTGCTGTTGCTGGACGGAAACGGGGCGTCGGAATCCCAGTCGGCGAGCACCTGGACGCTGCGCGGCGGCGCCAAGGAGTTCTTCGCCGACAAGCCGGTCAATGTGGTGATGCCGGTCGGCGGCGGCGGAACCTACTACACCGACTGGTTGCACGATGATCCCAAAATCGGACACCAGAAGTGGGAAACCTTCCTCACCTCGGAGCTGCCGCCGCTGATCGACCGTGAGTTGAAGGGCAACGGGGTCTACGCCATCGGCGGACTCTCGATGGGCGCGGGAGCCGCGGCCATTCTGGCGGTGCGGCATCCGGATATGTTCCGAGCCCTGGCGGCCTTCAGCGGTTGCTACTCCACCGACGGCGTCGGGCAGCTCTCGGTGCGCCCGGTGGTCGAATCAAAGGGCGGGAACCCGGACAATATGTGGGGCACCGCGGGCAACCCGGAGTGGGCGGCGCACGATCCGAGCAAACACCTCGACGCACTGCGCGGCAAACCGGTCCACCTCTACGTGGGCACCGGCGTGCCCGGCCCCGACGACGCCCCGTTCGACGATCGATGGTCGTGGCCCAATGACCCGCTCCGGGCGAACGAGATCGAACAGGTCTCGCATGACTGCACCCTCGCCCTCTCCCCCGCCATGAAACTCTTCGGCGCCGACGTTTCCCTCGACTACGCCGCCATCGGCGTCCACTCTTGGCCGTACTGGAAGGCCGCACTGCCCAAATCCTGGCCGACCCTCAAATCAGGACTCGGCGTATAAGAGCACATCCAAGAGCCTAGAACTGCGAGGCACCGAGTGACAGGGAATACGGCGGGTGTGGGTTGGGTTACACACGTATGCCGTGGTTTGTGTGCGGCGGAATCCAATGCGACGGTGGGAGATTCGATGAGCATGCGAGCAGTGTGGAACGGCATTGTCCTGGCCGAGAGCGATGACACCGTGGTGGTCGAGGGCAACCACTACTTTCCGGCGGAGTCGCTGAATACCGACTACTTCCGCGACAGCGATACCCATACCGTCTGCGGCTGGAAGGGGCTCGCGTCCTACTACACGGTGGAGGTCGAGGGCGCGAAGAATCCGGATGCCGCGTGGTACTACCCCGATCCGAAGCCGGAGGCCGAGCAGGTGCGCGATCGCGTCGCCTTCTGGAAGGGCGTCGACGTCGTCGAGGCCTGACGCGTCCGGGGAGTCGGCGCGCGGCGCTGGCGGGCACCGAGTAAGAACGATGGCATGCGACACCCCGCCAGCCCGATCCTCAACGCGCTGACCTTCATGCCCGGTCGGCAGATCGCGCAGACGCCGGCGATCCTCGATTTGGACTACACCGAGCTGTCCATCCCGACAACCGACGGCGAGACGCTGCACGGCTGGTGGGTACCCGCCGAACGCTCGTTCGGGCACGTCCTGTTCGCACACGGCAATGCGGGCAATATCGGCGACCGGGTGCCGCTCTACGCGATACTCACTCAAATCGGTTTGGACGTACTGACTTTCGACTATCGCGGCTTCGGCCGCAGCACCGGGCGGCCCACCGAGCACGGCACGTATCTCGACGCCCACGCGGCCAGGCAGGCGCTGCTCGAACAGCCGGGAGTCGACCCGGAACGGGTGCTCTACCTGGGGAAATCGCTCGGCGGCGGGGTACTGCTGGAGCTGGCCATTGAACATCCGCCCGCCGGACTGGTGCTGATGTCCACCTTCACCGGCCTGCGCGACGCGGCCCGATCGGTGTATCCGTTCCTGCCCGGCCCGCTCGTCCCCGATGCCTACCCGAGCCTGCGCCGCATCCGCAAACTGCGCGCCCCCGTCCTGATCATGCACGGCGACCACGACGAACTATTGCCGATTCGCCATGCCGAGCGCCTGTACGAGGCCGCGCCCGAACCGAAACAGCTGGTGATCTTCCCCGGCGCAGGTCACAACGACCTGATCATGTCGCTGGAAGTGTCCTGGATCGATCTGATCCGCACCTGGACCGGCGATCTGCTCACGACCTGATCGCAGTCGTGCGTAGCCTGGCGATATGAGTGATTTGGGTGAGATCACCGCACGGCTCGCGGCGCTGTCCGATGACGAACTCCTGGCGGTGCTCGGCACGGCCACCGCCGGACGGCCACAACTCGCCTGGGTGCACACCGCGGTCGTCGAGGCCGCTGGCCTTGGTCATGCGAGCTCCGCCGGGACTGTGAGTCCCGCCACTCCAGCGCCGCAAGCGCATGACCCGGAATCCGATGCCGCCACATCCGGCCAGGTCGGAGGCGTTTTTCCGGTACCGGCGGTACCGGTACCGCCGGCCGGTATTCCGTCCGGACCCGAGCTGGGCGGATATTCCTCCGGCGGAGTCCCTACTTTCGAGTCAGTTCGCGATAAGGTCGAGCAGCGCTTCGGCACCGCGCAGGGGATGGGCGAACTCGACCGGCAGACCCCGGCGGGCCGCAGCGCCGACGAACAATGGGAGGCGCGCGAGAAGGCCGCGCGTGAGCGTCTGGCACAGATACGGAAATCGTTGCGCGGCAACGACGTCGAGTCGAACGATCCGTAATCTGGCCGAGCGCGACGGATTACGAATGTGATGGTGGTATTCGATGAGCGAGCCGCGTGAGATCGCCGAACGGCTACTCGATGCCCAGGTGGAATTCCTGCTGGCCGAGGTGAGCGGCGACCGCTTCGCCGAGGTCGTCGCTCGTGACGTGGAATCGGTGATCGGGGTGGCCGACACCCTCATCTTCCGCGACATCGTGGCGATCGACCAGGCCAAGGAGACGGTCCGCACCGTCATCGACCTGATCGGCGGCAGCCCGGTCATCGCGGATATGGTCGGCGTATTCGCCGATTCGATCTACGACAATATCGCCGCGAACAATGACTACACCCTCGGCCAGGTGGTCGACCGCGAACCGGTCGAGGCGCTGCTCGAGAAGATCTTCGGCATGCATCAGGCGCAGGAGCGCATCCTGGAGCGGCTCACCGAGAGCCCGCTGGTCGCCACCGTCGCCTCGAAGTTCGTGGACAAGCTCATCTCCGATTTCATGGAGGCGAACAAGCAGATCGCGGGCAAGATTCCGGGCGTCTCCTCACTGATCTCCATGGGACAGTCGGCGGCCAAGACGGCCAAGAAGGCCACCGAGAGCACCTTCATCGGCGATATGGCGGGCAAGGGCGCGGTCTTCGCGCTCAAGCGCACCAATAACGCCATTCGGGAGATGTTGCGCGACGCTCCGGTACACGATGCCGCGATGGAGTTCTGGGATCTGCACGCCGATGAGCCGGTGAGCGGTCTGCGGGACTACCTGACCCAGAAAGATCTGAACGAACTGGCGCTGCTCTGCTATGAGATCGCCGTAACCACCAGGGAGAAGGAGTACTTCGGGCTGCTCGTCGACGAGTGCGTGGATGTCTTCTTCACCAAGTACGGCGATTACACGCTGGCCGCGATGCTGCCGGAACTCGGGCTGTCCGGCGACGATATCGCCAAGGAGATCCTGCGCTACGGTCCCGCGGTGATCGAGGGCGCGAAGCGAAATGGCGTGCTGGGCAAGTTGATTCGCGAGCGGCTGGAGCCGTTCTACACCTCGGACGTGGTGCTCGGGATTCTGGGCGAGGTCAAGGCCTGAGCCCGGTGTTCCCCGCGTCCGGTGGGCGCGGGGAACCCTCAGGGGGCCAGGTGATCGCCGTTGCGAACCTCTTCGACAGTGCGGGCGATCATTTCACGCAGTGTGGTCGTGATGCGCTGGCGATCGGTCGGCTTCACGATCACGCTACGACTGCCGAAACTGACGTAGCGACCGTCATTTTCGAAATCGGTGATCTGAAAATCCTTGCGGCCCTTGGTATGCCGATTGTCAACACTGCCGAAGGGGTACACCCCGAAGTGCACGGTGGCGGTCGTCGGCCGACGGAAGAACTTCTCGAACTCCTCGCGCACCGTCGGACGCCACGCATCGCGCACCACCGGCGGCGGCTTCTCCAGCTCCTCGATCGGGATCTGCATCGGTTTGCCTTGTCCCGCAGGGCATTCCGGCAATACATCGACCACTGCGGGGACCAGATCATCGGCCGATAGGAACAGCAGGTCCACCGCCCCGCCGTGCTCGTGATCGAGTCCGGGCTGCTGGATCGCCAGCGCGGCGTGCTGGAAATGCACGCCGCCGTGCGCGCGGATCTTCCGCTCGTTGCGCGGGCCGTGGAATCCGGCCACCTCCACCCGCGCCTCCGGTGCCAGCAGCACCTCGACGGCCCGCACCAGATCCTCGTCCAGTTGCGGCATCACCACCTCGGCCGCGGCCCGGCGCAGCCGATCCGAATCCTCCTGGAAGACCTCGGTGGAACGATGTCGCAGCGGATACGGGAGCACATCCCGTCCGGTCGACTCCCAGAGCACTCGGAATTCGAGCGCGGTGAAACGCCACCGCCGCGCGGTTGTCATGCGGTTTTCCTGTCTCAATCGCCAATGACCGGCGGGACCGTCTTCGGCGCATTGGCGAGCCCAGTGAGCTCTTCGCCGTTCTGCTGGTTGATCAAGTAATCGGGGACGCCCTTGGTGGACTCGTTCTCGTCCTTGCCGCCGCGACTGCCGGGTGAGCCCATGCCGGACATACCGCTGCGGCCCGTGGTCGCGGCGGTGGTCGCGGCCGCCGTGGTGGCGGCGGCGGTGCCGGTGGGTGTGCCGGTGACGGTTCGGCCCGGGGACCCGCTGGTCGTACCGGAGGTGCCGCTCGGGCTGCCCGAGCGGGTCGGCGAACCCGTGGTGGTCGTTGACGACGGGTTGGTCGAGGTGGTGTCCGGCTTCGTCGTGGTCGGCTCGGTGCTGGTGGTCGACGAAGGTGTCGTCGAACCATCCGTCGACTGGGTACTCGACGGATTCGTGGACGGGCTCTGTTCGGTGCTCTTGGGCTCCTGCTTTTCCGTCGGCTGCGTGCCCGGGGTGGTACCGGGGCCACCGCCGGTGCTGGTCCCCGGCCCGCCGGTGGGAGTTCCGCCCGGCTTCGCGGTGGGATTATCGGGTTTGGGGATCACCGGGACATTGGTGTCGGTCTCCTCGATGACCGGCGCGTAGACGGTACGCAGCACCCGCACCGCCTCGGCATGTGCGGTGCTCTCGGCCTCATCGTTATCGCGCCAGCCACGACCCGCGATCCAGTGCCTGGCATTCTCGACATTCGAGCGCAGGTCGGGAGCGTGCGGCACCAGGGCCTTGGTCGGCTCCAGACCGGTCTTCAGTTCGGCGACCTTGCTGCCGGTCAGTTTGGCGGCATTGGCGAGTTGCACCGCCTGGGTGCTGTAATCCCCGACGGCCTTGGCGACGGCATTGCGCGAGGCGCCCTTCCAGATGCCTTCATCGGTAGCGCGTTCCATCACCTTGGTAAAGGTATTCAACGAGGTCTCGGCACGTTTGCCGATCTCATTCCATGCGGTCGCGAGGTTGTCGACCGCAGTGATATCGATCTTGTCGACCTTCTCGCGCAGCTGCGCGGTCGTCGGCGAATCGAAGTCGTCACGGCTTTTCACCGACCGCGGTCGGTAATCGCCGTGGAAGCCAATGCCATTGGCGGCGCTGCGGACACCATCGCGTTGCTGGTTGTATTTACTCTGCACGGCGGCCGGATCGACACCCGGCTGACGTTCCTCGCCCGCGATCCAGTCGGTGAGACTTTCCAGCATCGCGGAGCCGAGATCGCCTGCGCTCCAGTTGAACATGCCGAATCCCATGGATCAACCGCCCATCGATCGCAGCATCAACGTCACTCGGTGCGCCATCCCCACCCTCTCGACCCGTCCGGAGGTCCTTACCGTATCAAACGGTATCCCAATTGCCGGACGTCCAACTGTTCTCAGCGCTGGCGCTAGACGCACATGCCCTGAGCCACAATGCAAATCGGCCCCGGGACGGCCATACCGCCCGGGGCCGATGTCAACCGATCAGCCGCGCAACACCGCGCCGACGGCGTCGGCGGCCGCCGCGACCGCCGAGTCACGGGCCGCGCTCGCCTCGTCCTCGGTCAGCGTGCGGTCGGTGGCGCGGAACCGCAGTGCGTAGGTGAGCGACTTGCGGCCCTCGCCCGCCTGCGCACCCTCGTACTCGTCGAACAGCGCGATATCTTCGAGCAACGCACCGCCGCCTTTGCGCAGCGCCGATTCCACCGAGGCGGCGGGCACGGCCTTCGCCACGCTCACCGAAACGTCCTGCAGCACCGCAGGGAACGGGGAAACCACTGGGACAGGCCGAGATTCGCGCAGCGGCAGTGCGTCGAGATCGAGTTCGACGGCGCAGGTGCGCGGCGGCAGTCCGGCACGCTCCAAGACCGCCGGATGCAATTCACCCGCGTGCCCGACGACCTCGCCATCGACCACAAGCTCGGCGCACCGTCCCGGATGCCACGGCAGGTACGCCGCCGCGCGACGCTCGATCGTCACACCTGCCGCGTCACCAATGGCATCGGCGAGTGCGAAGGCGTCGGCGGCCTCGGCCAGACGTCCCGCACCCCACGGACCGCGCGGTTCCCGGCGACCGGTGAGGACGGCGCCGATATGCACCGGCTGCGCGGGCAGCGAATCGAGCAGTTCTTCGATCTGCTCGTCGGTCGGGCGACGATCCACGGGCAGCGCATCGACCGCGCGCACATTCGGGCCGGGCAGCACCACCTGCGCGATGCCGAAGATCGCGATATCACGCGCGCCGCGAGAGATATTGCGCGCGGCCACTTCCAACAGACCGGGCAGCAGCGTGGTCGCCAGCTCCGGGCGCTCGGTATCGAGCGGGTTCAGCACCCGAGTCGTGTTGCGTCGCGAGTCGTCGGCGTCGAGACCCCAGGTGTCGAACACCCCGCTCGGCAGGAACACCGGCGGCGGCACCTCGACACATCCGGCGAATGCCAGCGCCCGGCTCACCGCGCGAAGGCGCCGCTGCCCGGCGGTCAGACCACGCCCGGCCGGTGCGGTCGGAATGATCGACGGGATCTGTTCGAGCCCTTCCAGCCGCAGCACCTCCTCGACGAGGTCCGCGGGCTGCGCCAGGTCGGGCCGCCAACTCGGCGGCGTGACCACCAGCTGACCATGTCCGGTGGCCTCGTTGACGCCGACCTCGACCGTGCAACCGATCTGCGCGAGGCGACGCGCCGAGGTGCCGGTCGGGTAGGTCACGCCCGCCACCCGATCGGCGAGATCGATATCGATGCGGATCGGCGGCGCGGCAGGCACCGGCACCCGCTCATCGGTGAGCGCGGATTCCACAGTGCCACCGGCGATTTCGGCCAACAGCGTGGCCGCGCGATCGAGCGCGGCGACATTGATCTCCGGGTCGACGACCCGCTCGTAGCGCTTACCGGCCTCGGAGACCAGCTTGTGCCTGCGCGCGGTCCGATAGACCAGCAGCGGGTTCCAGGTGGCGGCCTCGAGCACGATATCGGTCGACCCGGCCCCGACTTCCGTTGTCGCGCCGCCCATTACACCCGCGAGCGAGATGACGCCGGAGTCGTCGGCGATCACCACGTCCTCGGTGTCCAGCACCCGCTCGACCTCGTCGAGGGTGCGCAGCTTCTCCCCCTTCTCGGCGGTGCGCACGACGAGCCCGCCGGTGAGCTTGTCCGCGTCGAAGGCGTGCAGTGGCTGGCCGAGCTCGAGCATGACGTAGTTGGTGACGTCGACCGCGGGCGAGATCGGGCGCACACCCGACAGCAGCAGCCTGCGCTGCAACCACCACGGGCTCACCGCATTCGGATCGATGCCGGTAACCCGGCGAACCGCGAACCGGGTGCACTTGGACTCCGGTTCGACGCGAACCGGCCACGCGTCGGCATCGTCATCGGGCAGCGTCCGCACCGCGGGATCGGCGTATTCCAAATCGAATCCGCACGCCAGCTCGCGCGCCAGACCGCGGGCCGAGAAGCAGTAACCGCGGTCCGGCGTGATGTTCAGCTCGATGACCGTATCGTCCAGTCCGAGCAGCTCATTGGCGTCGGTGCCCGGTTCGGCGGTGCCCGGCTCGAGCACCAGAATGCCCGAATGATCCTTGCCGATACCGAGTTCGGCGACCGAGCAGATCATGCCGTTAGAGGTGTGTCCGTAGGTCTTGCGCGAGGAGATCTGGAAACCGCCGGGCAGCACACCACCGGGCAGCACCACGACCACCAGGTCACCGACCGCGAAGTTCGTTGCCCCGCAGACGATCTCCTGCAACTCCGGGTTGCCGACATCCACCTTGCAGAACCGGATCGGCTTCTTGAACTCGGTCAGCTCGGTGATCTCGGCGACGCGGCCCACCACCAGCGGCTTATCGATATCACCGGTCACCCGCTGGAGCTTGTCGACCTCTTCGACCTCCAACCCGACACGGACGAACCCGGCGTCGAGCTCCTCCGGCGTCACCGACCACTCGGGGGTGGTCCGGCGGATGATGTCCGTCAGCCAGGACTGCGCTACTCGCACTTGACGTTTCGCTCTCTCGATCGAAGGAAGGTCAGGACCGGATTCCGAAGGGCAGCGTGAAACGCACGTCGCCCTCGACGATGTCCCGCATGTCCGGGATGCCGTTGCGGAACTGCAGTGTCCGCTCCAGCCCCATGCCGAACGCGAACCCGCTGTACACCTCGGGATCGATCCCGCTGGCGATCAGCACCTTCGGGTTCACCATGCCGCAGCCGCCCCATTCGACCCAGCCAGCGCCGCCCTTCTTGTCCGGGAACCACACGTCGACCTCGGCCGACGGCTCGGTGAACGGAAAGTAGTTGGGGCGCATACGAGTCCGCGTATCCGGCCCGAACAGGGCGCGCGCGAACGCGTCCAGGGTGCCGCGCAGATGCGCCATGGTCAGGCCCTTGTCCACCGCCAGCCCCTCCACCTGGGAGAAGACCGGGGTGTGGGTCGCGTCGAGCTCATCGGTGCGGAACGTGCGACCGGGGCACACCACATAGATGGGCAGCTCACGCTCGAGCAGTGAACGCACCTGCACCGGGGAGGTGTGCGTGCGCAGCACCTGCCGCGAACCCTCCGGCGCGATGTGGAACGTGTCCTGCATGGTGCGGGCCGGATGGTCGGGCAGGAAGTTCAGCGCGTCGAAGTTGAAGTGCTCGGTCTCGACCTCGGGCCCCTCGGCGACCTCCCAGCCCATCGCGACGAAGACATCGGCGATCTGCTCGGAGATAACCGTGATCGGATGCCGTGCTCCGGTGGCGTTCCGGCGTGCGGGCAGCGTCACATCGATCGTCTCGGCGACCAGCACGGCGGCATCGCGCTCGGCGAGCAGCACCGTGCGGCGCGATTCGAAGGCCTCCGACACCCGGCCCCGCGCCACATTCACGCGCTTGCCCGCATCCGCCTTCTCCGACTTCGGCAGGCTGCCGAGCGCACGCTGCGCCAAGGCCAGCGGCGCCTTACCACCGAGATGCTCGGTCTTCGCGACCGCGAGCGCATCCAGATCGGCGGCCGCCGCAAATGCCTTCTCGGCCTCCGCCGCGGCAGCGGCCAATGCCTCCTCGGTCAGCGCTGCGTTCTCGACTCCATCGTTGTCGTCCGCCACGATCGTTCGTCTCTCCCCTGGGGATCGGTTCGCGGGTCCGCGTAATTGCCTACCCACATTGCTGCTGGTCGAATCGTATTCGATGCGCGGTGGCCGATTCATCCGGATTACCGCTGTGGCGCTTGCCGGTGGTGTGCTAGCTCACGTTCGCGCAGTTCTGCCAGGCCACACCATGGGCAGCGCCCGGTCGGATGGACATACGAAAACGCGCCCGCCCCGGGGCGATTGCCTCCGGGGCGGGCGCATCCGCGCGATCAGTCGGCGACGACGATCCGGCTGGGCAGCAACCGCGACACCAGCGCACCGACCGCGACGATCGCCGCGCCGACCCACACCGCGGGAACCAAGCCGTCGACATAGCTCTGCGGGTTCATGTAGGACCCGTGCGAGGCGAACACCGAGGCCAGCACCGCGACACCCATCGCGACACCGACTTCCCGGATCGTGCTGTTGGTGCCCGAGGCCATCGCCCGATCCTCCGGACTCGCACTGGCCATCACCACGGTCGCGCCGGGCGCGAAGGTCAGCCCCATCCCGATGCCGCCGAGCAGGAACGGCCCGACGAAGGCGAGGTAGCTCGCGTCGACCGATGACACCGCCGCCATCCAGGCCAGGGCCAGCGCCAGCAGCGTCTGCCCCGCCGTCAGCAGATTCCGCGCACCGACCCGGTCCACGATCAGTCCGGCAAGCGGCGCGACGACCATCGGCGCCATCGTCCACGGCATGGTCCGGATTCCGGATTGCAGTGGGCCGTAGCCCTGCACGACCTGGAAGTACTGCGCAAGCAGGAAGATCGAGCCGAAGACGCCGACCGAGAAGGTGAACACGGTCGTATTGCTCACCCGGAACGCCCGGGAGCGGAACAACCGCAGCGGCAGCATCGGATCCGGCGTGCGCAACTCCCAGGCGATCAGCAGGCCGAGCAGCACCGCACCGCCGAGCAGCGCCGTGAGCACGCCGGTCGAGGTCCAGCCGTCGTCGGCGCCGTGGATTACGCCCCACACCACCGCGAGCACGCCGCCCGCGGACAACACCAGCCCGAGCGGATCCAGCCGCTTGGCACGCCCATGCGATTCGTCGAGCACCCGCGCCGCGAACGGCAGCGCCAGCAGGCCGATCGGCACATTCACCCAGAAGATCCACTGCCAGCTCAGCCCCTCGACCACCGCGCCGCCGATCAGCGGGCCGAGTGCGACGCCGAGTCCGGAGATGCCACCCCAGATGCCGATGGCGGCGCTGCGCATCCGCTCGGGCACGGCCGATGACAGCAGGGTCAGCGACAGCGGCATTACCGCGGCCGCGCCGAATCCCTGGATCGCCCTTGCGGCGATCAGCATCCACGGCTCGGTGGCCAGCGCACACGCCGCGGACGCCGCGGTGAACAGCGCGATGCCGACGAGGAAGACCCGGCGGCGGCCGAGCCGGTCACCGATGGAGGTGGCGGTGAGCAGCAATGACGCGAAGGACAGCGTGTACGCGTTGACGAACCACTGCAGGTCGGCCAGCGATGCGCCGAGTTCGGTGCGGATCACCGGCAGTGCATTGGTCACCACCAGGTTGTCCAGCGTGACCATGAACATCGGGATGCCGACGGCGGCCAGTACGGCGGCCAGCGAGCGCCCGCCCACGCGCTGTTCGACGGACGCCGTGGGGTCGGCGGTTACGAGTGTCTCGGACATGTCCAGCCTTTGTTGTAATCGACTGATAACTAACTGCTCGAAGAGTATGCATCGACTGATAACATGTCAAGGCAAGCGGCCGACCGACGAAGTGGAGCCACCATGGCGAGTTCAACCCGGACCCGAATGACCGCCACCGAACGCAGCGAGGAAGTACTGCGCGCGGCCATCGCCGCCTTCGCCGAATCCGGTTACGCCGCAACCAAAACCGATGAGATCGCGCGCCGCGCCGGCGTCTCGCAGCCGTATGTCATCCGACTGTTCGGCACCAAACAGCAGCTGTTCCTGGCCGCCACACATCGAGTCTGTGACCGCATCGAGGAGACCTTCCGTGCGGCCGCCGCCGAAGGCACTACCCCCGACGCGACGCCCGAGGAGAAAATGCGCGCCCTCGGCCGTGGCTTCCAGATGTTCCTGACCGAACATGAACTGCTGCTCGTGCTGCTACACGGCTTCGCCGCCGCCTCCGACCCTGCCATCGGCCCGGACGTCCGCGACCGCTTCGGCCGCATCTACGCCGTAGTCGAGGAACTCACCGGCGCCTCCGTCCAAGAGATGCGCGGCTTCCTCGCCAACGGCATGCTCCTGACCGTCATGACCGCGATGGGCGTTGCGGGCCCCGACTCGGTCGAGGCCTGCTGGGCCGTCGACATGCTGGAAAACCTCCGCACACAAGGCGATTGACCCCCGCCCTACAGCCAGTTGCCGCCGCGCCCCGTCGCCACCCGCGTGACACCCGACGTCACCGGGATGAAGATCGCGCACCGTGGGATGATCGCCGATACCCAGCGGTTCGCGCAGATCACCGCGCAGATCGCGGCCGGGTCCCCAGGCCCGCCCCGGCGCGCCGCGGCCATCACGGAGTACTCGACCCATTCCGCCGCTCGAACGGAGGGCTCGACTGGTCCGATGTCGCCCCTCTCATATGGCAGGCACCAGACCCTGTGGCCGACACCGTCGATATCCGTATTTATCCTCCCGAGGGCGCCCCACCTGCATCCGAAATGATCGACCGCACATCTGTGCCGCGTATGACGCCGGCCCGCGCAGCCGTGGTCCGCCTGCTCCACGCGTACGAGGAATACTCATTTCACGAAGCCAGCCTTATCGAGATCCAGAAGTTGGCGTACTTCCTCCTTCCTCCAGCAGGCCGGTCAGCACCTGCGTCTCAACTTCACCAAAGGACAGTACGGACCATGCATGGACAATCTTCGAAAAGCGTTGCGGGAAATGGAAGGGCACTTTATTTCAGGGTTCGGCGACGGCAGCGCAAAGGTCTCGGAGGCCGAGCCGATATGTGTTGTGGCCACCGCTCACGCACGCGCGGACCGCGTTCTCTCGGAAGACCCCGAGACCGCGGCTCGGGTCGATCGTGTGATCGCATTGACCGATGGTTTCACCAGCATGTACGGCCTCGAGTTGCTGGCAACGGTGCACTGGACAGTTACGCATGAGCAAACCACCCGACTCGACGGTGTCATCGCCAGCATTCGGCATTGGACACCCCGCAAGGCAGCCTTGTTCACCAACGATCACATCGACGCCACGCTGGCGCATCTGTCGAGCCAGAACTGGCTACCGTCGACAGACGCCTGCAGTGCATGACAAACAAACTCTTATTCGCACCATACCCGCGCCACGCCTCGTAAGCCTTGATTCTGTGAATGGCTTCTCTGACATCTTCGCTCTGACGAAAAGCCTACGCAAAATCGTATTTCGGGCTGTTCGCTAACCAAACCGTGGCAGGTGATCGCTATGGGAACCCGCGCTGGCCGCGAAGGTACCTTCACAAAGGCAACCATGCTGGGAACCCGGATGCGCAATTCGCTGCCGCGCGCTGTGTGCAGGACCGGCTCCAGCAATGACGGAAAACGTTTCACGACTTCAGTCCCCACTGAACCAGAGATACCCATGCCTGCGGATAGCAATCTCAGCAGCGTTGCGCAAGGCCGAGAGTAGCTCCCGCTCTTCGTCATTGTTCGGGGACAGGTCCGCGAGTTCATCCAGAAACAGAGCGAGCTGGGCCATATTGTACATCGTGTCAGCATGCTCGTGAATTTGCCACAGCATCGAACCGACCGGAGCACGATCGACAAGCTTGGCGAATGTGCCCCAGGCGTCCCCGTAAATCAGCTCGATCCGTTCATGGATTTGATTTTGAAGAATTATGTCGATTCCCAATTCAACTCCTGCTAACTATGGGATTGGATACATCGTAATAATGCCACCGAAGCGGTCGGTAATGATCTTGTATCGAGTAGTTGCGCGGCCGCCTAACTGCTCCGACACGCTACCGATTACTTTACCTGCGTCAACTTCGCGCTCGAAATTACCCTTTGAGTTCGGCCCCCGGGCAGGCGCATCCGAAGCCGCCTCAGCTAGCTCATCGAGCTCCTCGCCGGTAATCGTGTCAGGCCAGGTGCCCTTTGAAGGATTATAGTTGGGAGCGTCTTTGACATGCTTCCCAAGGATATACTTTTCAACTTCATCAGTCATACCCGGAGCTGGGTTGCCCGGCGCCAGCGGCAAGTTCTCGAATTTGTCTTCGTCATCGACGTAAACCTTCATGGCGATGATGGCACCGAGTTTGAGCGCGATATCGGTGAGGCTGGGGACCTTGTCGAACGCGGTGACCGTGAAGGCTGCGGCACCCGCGACCGCTGCCCCCGTGCCGATTATTTTGATGAGTTTGCTTGCGTCGTAGGTGCTTTTGAGCACTCTGGCGGTGTTGCCGGCGATCGCTACGACGCCGACGCCGGCGGCGACGTCACTGAGGGCGGCGGTGATCCAGGAGGCGGCGACACCGATGACGACAGTTGTGCCCGCTGCTATCAAGGCGTTCGTGACCGCGTCCCGGAATTTGTCGCGGGTTTCGGAGGTGGCGGTGCTGTATTCGGTGACGGGTGCGGAGAGGTTGAGGGATGCGGAGGCAAGTTGGGTGGCGCCACCATTGAGGGTGGTGAGGTGGCCGAGGAGGGGTTCGAGGCCCTTCTTGTCCTGGATGTCGCTGAATAGGTTGGTGATCTCGGTGATCCGGGATGCGGCATCGGTGATGGTTTTGTGTTCGGCGAACGTTTTCCATGTCGATGCAGCCTTGGCGAGCTTGTCTTTGTTGCCGTTAGGCAGCTTGCTTCCGAATTCGTCCTGGATTTTTCCGACCAGGGCGTCGTAGAAGCCGGGGATACTGCCGTGTCCCTCGGTGACGCCGTCGCCGTTGTTGCCTACCGAAGTCGGGATGGTGACCTTGTACTCCGACATCGCCGTCACGGTGGGCCGGTCGGGCATCGGGTTGGAGTTGTTGGAGAGTGCCCAGTTGTGCCCGGCGGCGTAGAGCATGTTGCCGAAGTTGGTGAGGGCATCGGCCAGGTTCGTACAGGTCTGCATCGTTTCCTGGGCGAGGCGGTCGTAGGTTTTGCCCCATTGTTCGCAGCCCGCGGTGTTACCGGCCATGCCAGCACATTCACCTTTGACCGCGTCGTGGACCGGTTTGTCGGCAGTACGGAGGTCGGTGGCCAGAGCGTGGCATTTCTTGCCGGCGTCGTAGTAGGTCTGCCAGTCGATAACCAGTACACCCATGTGTCTTATCCCTGGGAAAACATTTTGTAATTGGTGTCGTGGGCGGTGGTGTAGCGCGCGTGGGCCACCTTGGCCGCGTCGCTCACGTCCTTCACACCCTCGACGAATTCCCTTGCCCCAATGACCCATTGAGCGTGGGCATCGGCATATGCCTGGGCGGCAACGCCTTCCCACCCGGTGCCGGTCAGGGTGGCGACCCGGTCGTCGATCTCGTCGAGATGCTCGCCGATGAACCCGGCCAGACCCGACAGACGGACCACGATCTCATCGAGATGGTCCAGGTCGACCGAAAACTGAGAGCTCACGGCAGATCCAAACTCGAAGTGTTCAATGTGGCGGCGTTGCTTTCATCTCGCGCCTGATAGGTATCGGAGGTGACGCCTAGCTTCTCCGCCATGCCGGTCAGAGCGGTCATGATCTGGACACCGCCGTCACGCACTTCAGTCCAGCCCGCAGAGAATTCGTTGGCCGCGTCCCCGGTCCAGCTACCATCGGTCAGCGAAGCGACGTCTTTAGCCGCGGAGTCCAGTGCCGATCGCAGTGCTTCGGCCAACTCGTAGACGTACTTGCCGACCTCGCGCACCTTCTCGGGCACCACCGAGAGGTTGTGGCCAGAGGCCGGTATCCCCCCATCACTCATGATGCGGATCCTAACCGATTCCCGTTGGGGCAGCGATAGTGCGAGCTGGGAGACCTCAGTCGGTTGCGTTCCGTTGGCACCCGTGGGGACTTCGGCGGCGATATTGATTGAGCCTCGATCCGTAGATGGGTTTGCTTTCAACACATTTCCAGCCGCCGATTCCATCCGTGGATCGAGGCTCAGCTCAGCCGTATGTGGAGTCGTTCTTGGGGCGATAGCGTAGTAGCCCAACGTCACCGATTTGTGTGACGTCGACGAGGTGCATCCGTCGTCGGGAACCTCCGGGAAACGCGGCCGGATTCACGAAGCGTGGTGCATCGGCTTGTCCGACCAGCAGCGGAGCGACAGCGAGGCGGAGCTCGTCGGCGATGAAGCTACGGCGAGGCAACGACACCAGAACGACCTCTCCTGTGCCGGTGCGTGCCGGCACAAGGACATAGTCGGTGTCGGCACCTGATTCGAGCAATGCTCCGAGCTTGTGCCCGGCTTCGACGCTCACGGTAGCCGGGTCTTCGAGAATCGACCAGAAGCGTTCTACGACAGCGGCATCGGCGCGTTGCAGTTCACGATCCATCCGTGCGGCGTATGGGGCAGAGAGCTGGATGGATTTCTTGCGTCGCTCCCACTTCTTAACCGCCTCTACCGACACTCCGACGGTGGCTGCGAACTCTTCCTGTTTTTGTCGCAGTGCCTCCCTGAAGGCTGCGGCTTCGCGCCCGGTCCACCGTCCACACCACTTCATCCGTCCCCCTCATACCCGGTCGAGTGCCCAGAGAGTACCTCTCCAGTGCACGCTCCGTACCTGGTCTGACCAGCAATGTTGCGAAATGGTGAAGACAGCCCCGCCGCCGAGTTCGATGCCGGGCACCGCATCGGCACAGCGACCCATCTAGTCGGTGGCGACTGCTCCTCGGCGGCGGGTGCTTACCAATACGCGATCAGGAGGGACAGCACGAAATGAATCCGGACACGGACGTCTGCCAGCAGCACACGCCTCGGCGATCCACACCCGCCGATGCTGACGACAGAAGGCCGAAAGCCATCCGCTTCGTACAGACCAATGAGCTTGGGCTGGACACACCGCCGCGCGTGATCGAGACTCGTTGCCACGCTTCGCGGCTGGATTGTCGCTTCCTTGATCCCAAGCCACCGGCGGCGCCCAGCCCCGACATACAGACCTTGCTGGATGTACTGGATGGGCTGACCGACCCCGGCGCGGATGCCGCGGCCCTCGCCGCACGGCTCACACCGACAGCCGCACCCCCCGATGCAAGGCAGCGATGAGGCCGCGTCCGACCGCGCTGGGCTGGATAGACCCGGTGGTCACCGAAATGCCGGAATGGGATGCCGCGCAGGTGCGGCGGCTGGCGCGGCGACTCGGCTACGCCCTGGTATGGCCGCCGGAGATCACGCTGGTGCCGCTGGTCGACCAGGTTCGGGGCGCGGATGTGGATGCGGTGATCACGCCGTCGCCGCTGCATATGGATGTGCTGATGTTGCATGCGGTGATGTGTGTCGCCGACGTCGAAACTGCCACTCCACGAATGTCTTTCGCTCGTTAGACCGTATTCTCGAGTGAGAGGCAGGGATGACGAGTTGGAGCACAGCCGGGCTGGCGCTGCCGTCGGTGCGCCGTTGGCGGTGTTGGTCTGGGCACTGTGCTGACCCGTCCGGGTGTCGCAGCGTAAACCCAAGCGCAAGTGGCGCGGAAGTGAATAGCAAAGACCCACGGGAGGATGTGCCCATTGCTGTTGCCTAATAACTAAGCGCTGTGAACAAATTGATCGTTTAGTGCTCCGGTGGGCAGAGCTGCGAAAAGGCTTGGGCCCTATTGTGGTGGGCTCCAGTGGGCGTTCAGCGATTCCCCGCCCGATTGTGCTCGACCGCGGCCAGGAAATCCGGGTGTGCGGAAACGATCAGCTGGTCGGCTGTTTCGTTCATCCAGACATCGGCGAAATAGCGGGAACGACTCCAGGACAGCATCGCCACCAGCAACGCGATCGGCATGCATCCGGGCACGCTCACGAAAGCCAAAGGCACATAGAGCGGTTCGAGTTCGAGCGCCCGTGCGATGAGGACGGCCGCGATTGTCAGCGGTATCGCCAGCAGTGCCAGCAGCGCGATTCGACGAAAGCGCCGGACCTCGAGGAGACAGAACTCGCAGGCCGGGCAGTCGAAGCGAACGCGCGCCAGGACGGGGTCCCGCCGCCCGGGTTTCATGGAGCGCAACATGGCTCGCAGTGTCGGCAACTCCGATAAGGGGCCACTGGAATTGACTGCGAAGGAACGGGTCTCACTGGCGGTGCGACCGTGCTCGCTGCACAGCCCCGGCATTGGCTCAGTGAGAACGAGCTCCGTCGGTGCCGTCGCGAGGGTCGGCGTCCAATCCGGATTGATCTCAGTGTCGAAGACCACCCGCGCCCTGGTCACTGCAGCCATCCGCGCTGCTGGCGGTCCCGGAAGTATTCGTCGTCCTCGTCGTCGTCATCAGTCGGGGTTACGATGCGATCGCGGTTGGGCTTGCGGGTGCCCGGGATGACGGCATTCCCGGCGGGCGCCGGCTGATCCGCGGGAGTGGGCATCGGCCGGTCCGGCGGCCGCTGGTCCGCTAATGGTTCAGACCGGAGTCGCACCAACTCGGCTTCGCCCTGGGCGGCCAGCCGTTGCCGTTCCTCATCCGGCATGTCCGCGAACTGCTGCATGGCGGCGGGCAACGTGCGATCGAGCACCCGATTGAATGCCTCGCTGTGCATCAATTCGCGTGCGCTGCCCTTGCCTTCGAGGACACCGCGCAGCTGCTCCTTCAATTGCGGATCGGTGGCGGTATCCATCAGGACCCGAATCGCCCGGGACAGTTGGCGTGAGGCCCCGAGATCGCCGTGGGCCAGATCATGAATCGGCTCGGGCGCGTTCATTCAGGCTCCAGGGTGGTCGTAGGTGGCGGTGGGCAGGCTCGGCAAATCGGCGGACTCGACCACCGCGACCACGCCGAAACCGACCCCGGCGATGGCCTCGAGTGCGACATACGCGGCGTTGAACTTCTCGACCAGCAGGCCCCATTGCGCGATCACCTTCGCCGTGGTCGCGGTGGCGGCGGCGACCAGGGCCGCCGTTGCGAAAATTCCGACGCCGGTGAGCGCGGAGGCCTCGGCCGCGGCCCACTCGATCACCGCCATGGCGCCCCAATCCAGCAAGGTCTGCACGGCATTACTCATGGCGGTGGAGAGGTGGTACGCCGTCGACGCGAAGCGGTTGATCTCGGTCGCCATCTCCTTCAATGGCTCGACCTGAGCGGAAATGGCTGTCGAGAGCTCCGTGAAATACGCTTGGGCGCTGGTGGCCGCGTTACCGTCCCACGTCACGTCGACAGTCGTCGCGGCGGACTTGACCGATTCGGAGAAGCTCGCGCTGTAGGAAGCCAGGTTTTCTACCGCCTTGCCCGCCTTCTGCAAGGCCTCCCAATCACCGGAGATCTTGGTGGTGAGCCACTTCAGCGGGTCTGTCCCGAGGACGTTTTCGCACCACTTACAAGCCCAGTACGTCGGCGAAATGGCGTTCGAGGTGATGAGGAACTCGAAGCTGTCGTTGAGCGGGTCCTCGAGCGAGGGTTCCGCCAGGTGTTCGGACGGCGTCTGGGTCATCAGTTGCTGCCCGTGGGGTACGTGCGGTCCAACTCGTCGGCGCGTGCGTGGTCGGTGGTCCGGTAAACCTGTGCGACCTTGGTCAATTCGGTCGCCGCAGCCTCGGAGAGGGTGCCGAGGGTGGCGTAATTGGGCTTCAGCTTGTTGTGCGCCTCGGCAACGGCGCTCAGCCCGACCCGGATGAGCCCGCCATCGCCCCACACGGTGTTGTCCAAGACCAGCCACTTGTCCAAATAGGTTGCGACATTCGCATTGGCCTCGGCCAGCGTCTTCAAAGCCGCGGCGAACGCGTCCACTGCGGCTGGATCGACTTTGAAAGTCTCCGACATCGAACCTCCCCTATCGGCCGTGCGTCGGCCGCTCTACACCGAAGCACCTTCACACAAAATGCCTGCTCAGCGCAACGTCGCCGATATCGCGTGCGGCGGCGCGTGGCAACCGTCCCGACTACGGACGATCTGCGGCACCCCCTGTGCGTGTCTTGGTGCCTGTGAGCCGAACTGATCGTTTAGCGACCCAGGTCGGCTGACCTGCGAAAACGCTTGGGCTCCTGTTGTGGTGGTCGCCAAGAGTTTTATCGTCGATGCGGAGTGGGCGATGATGTCGTGGCGTGAGGAGCTGGACCGGCGTGAGGCGGCCGCTGCTGAACGGGTCGAGCAGCTGCGTCGTCAGATCGCGGAGCTGACCAAACAGCGGAATAGCACCGCTTGCCGCGACTGGCGGTCACACGGGAAACGATGAGCGAGATCTGCGCCGAGACCGCCGGACCGAACCCGCCTGCGGTGGGCGAAGTTTCGGCCGGTAGAGCGGGAATGATTGCGTCGCAGCCGATTCCGGATGGATCGCCGATCGGATTGGTGCTGGTGCCGCAGCGGGCAGCGGGGATGAAAGTGTCGGCGCTGCAGGAGGATTACGCCGAGATCCTGGCGGTGCTCGCCGAGTCCGGTGGCGGGTTGCGGGCCGGGCAGGTCGCCGCCGAGCCGGGTATCGATCGATCGAAGGTCGAGTCGTTGCGGGGAAGCTGAAACGCCTGGTGGCGCGTGGCTGGCTGGAACAGGAGCCTTCTGGGTTGTTCACGATCGTCGAATAATGCTGGTGCGGTGGGTGATTCAATGCTTGATGCGGTCCAGACGCCGCGAAATCAGCATGATCGTCGACCAGATCATGAGGGCTTCGTGGTGTTCGGGTAGTCGTTCGTAGTCGCGGACCAGGTGGCGGCGCCGAGACTCGACGACTTCAGCATCGAGCAGCATGCTGTCGCGAGCAAGTTGCTCGGCCACAGTGGCCGCAGACATATCCGCCAGTAGTGACGCCGTGAATCGCGTCATGATCGCGACGTATTCGATTCGCTCATCCGCGGCGAGGTAGCGGAAGAGATCGAGGTGCGCAGATGTGGAGCTCGGCATGGCGAACCCAGTTCAAGTGGGGCGCTGACGGCGTCACGATAGATGGGACCACCGACAGGCAACGGAAATTCAATTGTCGTTCAGCTCCGCCCGGCACTGCTCGGCAGTCTTGACAGCGATGCACTGTGCCCAGTCTCCTTGGATGTCACCGGATGTCGGCGGTTCTCCGCAGCGGTGGCCGCACCGGTCGGCGCCGATCACCGGTGAGCCGTCCGGCCACACACATCCGTTCGCGTGACATCGGTATCCGCGTCCGTAAGGATCTGCGCCGGACTGGGATTCGGCTTCGCCGTTCTCCAGCCCGCCTCGGGTGTCGTAACACCATTGGGAGTAGCGGGTGGTGCCGTCGCTCCAGACAGCCGGCCCGGGAGTTCCCTCCAGGCACTCGACCGGGTACGGCTCGGGTTGTGCGGTCGGTTCTGTCGTTGCTGCGGCATGCAGGCCGGGTGCGGTGTCGTCAGCGCGCAGCTTGTCGAAGAAGTCGCAGACTTTGTCCTTGATCGCGTGAAGACCGGCAAGGTCGACCGTTAGTCGAACCGACAAGAATCGGGGAGTTCGGGCAACTCTTGACGTAGTTGAGGGCGCCCCAACCGCCCAGCGATACCGCCAAAACGACACCGAGATGACATTTCAGGTGATCGACAGCCGCGTCCAACCACCGTATATACCCGATCCGAGTAGAGCGGACGGACGTACAGGCACACTGAGTACGGGCTCACCCGGACCGGGTGTTCCGCTGAGCGTTCGCCCGGCCTATTTCGCGTGCTGTACGCGAGCGCTGGCGTAGAGGCAGATGGCAGCCGCCGCAGCCAGATTCAGACTTTCGGCGCGGCCGTGGATGGGAATGCGCACCCGATGATCGGCGCGCGCGGCGACGGCGGGATCGAGGCCGTGCGCCTCATTGCCGAACAGCCAGGCCACCGGACCGGCGAGCAGTTCGTCGGCATCGTCCAGATCGACTTCACCCTTGGCGGCCGTGGCCAGCACGGTAATGCCCACTGCCGCAACGGCATCGAGCACTTCACCGATATCGCGATGCCGCGCGATCGGCACATGGAACAGACTGCCAGCGCTGGCTCGCACGCACTTACCGTTGTGTGGATCGACCGTATCCCCCGCCAGCACAACGCCGTTCGCGCCGACCGCGTCCGCGACCCGGATGAGCGTGCCCGCATTGCCCGGTTCGGCGATCTCCACGGGGACGGCGAGCAGCGTCGGCCGCTCGGCCAGTACGGCGTCCAACGGCACGTCGATCTGATCGCATACCGCGACAAGCCCCGGCGCGGTGACGGTTTCACCGAGGTGGTCGGCGGCGCGGTCGCTCACCAGCGTGGTGCGCACGCCAGCGGCGGCGGCTCCGGCGATCAGCTGGTGGTCCCGCGTGGCCGCATGCATCGAATAGAACAGCTCGCGCACCCGGCCGGTTTCCAGCGCCGCCGCAACGGAATTCGCGCCCTCGGCCAGGAACTGCCCGGTCTTGCGGCGCTGCGCGGCGCGCTGGAGCTTGACAGCGGAAACGACCCGCGGATTATGCTCGGAGAGCGCATCCACGGGTCGTTCCGAATGCTGTGTCGTCACGCAGGCGCGGATCAGGCAGCCGGGGCGTTGACGTCCTGCGGGAGGGCGGCCTTGGCGACGGCGACCAGACCGGCGAACGCCTCGGCGTCGGAGACGGCAAGCTCGGCGAGGATCTTGCGGTCCACCTCGACACCGGCGGCCTTCAGGCCCTGGATGAAGCGGTTGTAAGTGATGTCATTGAGGCGCGCCGCGGCGTTGATGCGAGCGATCCACAGCTTGCGGAAGTCACCCTTGCGCGCCCGGCGGTCCCGGTAGGCGTAGGTGAGCGAGTGCAGCTGCTGTTCCTTGGCCTTGCGGTACAGCCGCGAGCGCTGGCCGCGGTAGCCCTTGGAGGCCTCGAGAACGGAACGGCGCTTCTTCTGCGCGTTGACGGCCCTTTTGACGCGTGCCATGGGTCAGTCCTTTGTCGATCTAGGGGGCGCATGCGTGACGCCCTGGAATTGGTCGGTGGTCGGCGTCCGGAATCCCGGTCGCGCGGGTGCTGGCCTAGGTCTCAGAGACCCAGGAGGCGCTTGACGCGAGGGACGTCAACGGACGCGACGGCCTCCGTGCCGTCCAGACGACGAGTCCGGCGAGTGGACTTGTGCTCGAGCAGGTGGCGACGGTTCGCCTGCTGACGCAGCAGCTTGCCACGGCCCGAAACCTTGAATCGCTTCGAGGCGCCGCTGTGGCTCTTCATCTTCGGCATGGATTCCTCTATCTGTCTCGTGCCGGTGGTCCTCGCGGACCACCGGTTTCTGATCGGTATTACTGCGGGTCGACCGACGCGGCCTGCTCGGCGGCCGGTGCTTCCGCACCCGGTGCGGGAGCGGCCGGAGTTTCGGTGGCGGCGGGACGCGGGGCCCGCGAATCCTCCTGCGCCTTCACCCGCGTCTTCGCACCCTTGTGTGGCGCGAGGACCATGGTCATATTGCGACCGTCCTGCTTGGCGGAGGTCTCGACGAAACCCAACTCGGCGACGTCGGAGGCCAGACGCTGCAGCAGCCGGAAGCCCAATTCGGGGCGCGACTGCTCACGACCGCGGAACATGATCGTCACCTTGACCTTCGAGCCCGCCTCGAGGAAGCGAACAACGTTGCGCTTCTTGGTCTCGTAGTCGTGGTCGTCGATCTTGGGACGGAGCTTCTGCTCCTTGATCACGGTCTGCACCTGGTTCTTGCGAGACTCGCGCGCCTTCTGCGCCGTCTCGTACTTGAACTTGCCGTAGTCCATGATCTTGCAGACCGGTGGACGGGCATCCGGCGCGACCTCGACCAGGTCGAGATCCGCCTCGAGGGCGACGCGTAGTGCATCTTCAACACGCACGATCCCAACCTGTTCACCACCCGGTCCGATAAGTCGGACCTCGGGAACGCGGATGCGATCGTTGATGCGGGTCTCAGTGCTGATGGGGCCTCCTAGGTCAAGCGGTGTCGTCTGACGACCGCGCGCAATAACGGCAACCCCTTTTCAACACAAAGGCCCCGGTGCGGTATTCCGCCACGGGGCCCGAGTCGACCGGCCTTCGACCACGAATATGCTCGCGTCGACCTTGTCCGTGATGATCCCAACGAGGACCTTCCGCACAAGAAACCCGCCCCCGGAAGGGCGGGTGACCGGACCGTTTGACCAGTACGATTGCTCGTCGGCAACGGTGGGAGTCGGGCTCCACTTATCAGCCCCGAGCAAGCCCGGGGCGGTCGTCAGCGGAAAGTCTAACATTGCCGCTCGCTATCGCCGAATCGCCCCGCCCCGCCGAGCGCGTCCGCCCACCACGATGCCATCCTCGTGCACATGAGTGACGAGGCAGTATCCGACGACGCGACCGACGTCCGCGAACTGGCCGATATCCCCGCGGTCGAGATCATCAGCCGCGCCGCGATGATGTTGATGAGCGCGGCGGCGGAGAAGCTCGGACTCGCCGACGAGGATCCGGACAACAGCCCACGCCGCGATCTGGACGAAGCCCGGCGCCTGATCACCGCGCTCGCTGGCCTGATCACCTCGTCCATCGAGTACTTCGGCCCGCACGCCGGCCCCTACCGTGACGGCCTCAAGTCGCTGCAACTGGCCTTCCGCGAATCCTCGGCGCATCCCGATGAGCCGGGCAAGGGGCCGGGCGAGAAGTACACCGGCCCGGTGTACTGAGCCGAAAGACCCACAGAAAATTGCCCGGCGGGAAATATTGCCCGCCGGGCACTTTTGTCGGTACGCTAGAGCCATGCCGGAAGAACAGGTGTTGGGTCTGCGGGAACGCAAGAAGCTCGATACCCGCAAGGCGCTGAGCGACGCGGCGCTCGAATTGGCGCTCGAACGGGGCCTGAGCAACATCACGCGTGACGACATCGCCACCCGCGCGGGTGTGTCGGTGCGGACCTTCAACAACTACTTCACCGGTAAATACGAGGCGCTGGCCTACCGCCAGACCGAGCGGATCCAGCGCAGCCTCGACGCACTGCGGAATCGGCCCGCGGCCGAACCGCTCTGGACCGCCATCACGGCGGCCGTCCTCGACCCCCTGGAGGCCGACGGCGTGCAGCACGCGCTGCCGACCGACCCGCAGCGGTCGATGGTCCGCGAACTGCTCGCGGCGCCGGAGACTCGAATCGCGGTGTCCAAGGGCATCTTCGACGATTGGGTCGAGGTGATCGCGAAACGCACCGGAACCGATCCGGAGCGCGATATCTATCCACATCTGGTGGCCGGGGTGCTCGGAGCCGTCTACCAGTCCGCCACGGAGGCCTACGTCCGGGCTGACCCACCGGTGCTGCTCACCACACTCATCCGGGAGGCGATCGATCAGGTGGCCGCTGGGCTACCCGACCCATCCGCCGACTGAACGGCACAGCTGTCGGCAGCACGTGAATACTGGCCCTGCCACACATTCGTGATCGTCGGCCGCTGCGGTCCGCCCGAGATGCACTACTGGACAAGTGATCACGTGGAACTGACGGCGGCACTCTCTCGGCCGATGCCGCCACCAGTTCCACCTGATCGGCCGACCAACAGCGCGGAGGGTGATGTGGTGCAGAGGGGAATCCTGTTGAGTGAGTGAGGGATCCCGCGGAGTCACGGCATGTGTGCCAGATCCACGATTCGCATGCCGTTGACAACAGCTCCATCAGCCGACTGAGCGACACAGTTCTATCCATTCGACACCACGTAACAAGGGGTCTATTCGTCATGCCCGAAATATCTGCCATGCCCGAAACATCTGCCGACGTTGTCATTTCCGGTGCCGGACCGAACGGTCTGCTGCTCGCCTGCGAGCTCGCAATGGCCGGTGTGCGCCCGATCGTGCTGGAGACACTCGCCGAACCCAGTGCCGAACCGAAGGCGAACGGCCTTGTCGGCCAGGTCATTCGGTTACTCGACATGCGCGGGCTCTATCACGAGTTCGGGGGCGCGCCGGCCGCGCCGCAACCGATCCCGTTCTACATGTTCAGCGGTATGCCGTTGTCTTTCGCTGCGCTGCAAGACAATCCGATGCACGCCCTACCGATACCCCAGCCCGAGCTCGTGCGCGGGCTGGACAAGCACGCCAGCGGACTCGACGTGGACGTTCGCTGGGGCCACACACTCACCGAACTCGAGCAGCACGACGGAGCTGTCACGGTCACCGTGTCAGGTCCCGACGGGAACTACCGGATCGCGACGAAATACCTGGTCGCCGCCGACGGCGGCAAGAGCTTCGTTCGCAAACGCACCGGAATCGACTTCCCCGGAATCACTTCCGAGCGCATGGTCACCCGGATGGCGCATGTGGGCCTGCCCGAGGAACTGCGCACCGCCGACGGCGGATTCGACATTCCCGGTTTCGGGCGACTGCCGTTCGGGCACAACCGCCTCGAAAACGGCGTATTCGTCTTCGCCGAACTCGAACGCGGCCGACCGCTGGTCGCGACCATCGAATTCGACGCCGATCCGGTGCCGGAAGACATCCCGATGACACTGCGTGAGTTGAGCGACAGCGTGCTCCGGGTGCTCGGCGTCAACCTGCCTTTCGCGCCACCGCCCGGCCCGGGCCCACACGCCTTGCGCCGCATGGGCGCTCAGAACACGCGCCTGGCCGTGCGCTATCGGGACGGAAACGTCTTCCTGCTCGGGGATGCCGCGCATGTGCACTCCGCAATGGGCGGCCCCGGCCTCAATCTGGGCCTGCAAGATGCCGCCAACCTCGGTTGGAAGCTCGCCGCGGCGGTAAATGGTTGGGCGCCTGCGGGATTGCTCGATACCTTCCAGTCGGAGCGCTATCCGGTCGCCGAACGGGTCATGATGCAGTCGCTGTCGCAGCTGGCGTTGATGGCGCCCGGCCCGGAGGTCAGCGCACTGCGCAGTTTGTTCGGCGAGTTGCTCGAAAAGCCTGACAACGCAGCACATATGGCGCATCTGCTTGCCGGATCCGATGTGCGTTACGACATGGGTGACCCGCATCCGCTCGTGGGGCGGATGTTCCAGGATTTCCCAGTGGCGACCGCGGACGGACCTCGGCGCGTCGCCGAACTGCTGGACAAAGCCCGATCGGTGCTACTCGTACTGAGCGATGAGACGGCATTCGCCGACCTCGCGGCTGGCTGGCGCGACCGGGTCGACACGATCGTCGCGACCAGTCCGGACGCCCCGGTCGACGCCTTGCTCATTCGCCCGGACGGTTATGTCGCCTGGGCCGCGGGCGGTCCCGAACAGACCGACGCCGAACACTCCGACCTGGACCGGCTCCGCAACGCGCTGACGCGCTGGTTCGGTCACAGCGCCTGATCCCTTGCCACGCAACTTATCCCCCGACCTCGAGAATGCACTGATGTCGTTTTCCCGACGTGAGAGCATTCTCGAGGGTGCGCACGCCGACCGCGGCGCGGGCAAGTCTCGAAGTTCCGGGGCGCGCCCGCGCCTCGATCCGCGCTGGAACCCGCCATGCTCTCACCACCCGAGGAACTCGCGGGGCTGGTTCATACCGCCGCTCGCCGATATCACGGGACAATCTCGACTCGGTCGGCATAGTTCACCTTATGAACAATGAAAGGCTTTGTGCGCATGGATATCTCGGTGACCGGCCAGACTGCTGGGAATTTGGGTTTCTCCGGGTTCGGCATGCGATGCTCACCGAATGGCACGGATACTTCTGATTCCCGGATTCTGGCTCGGCGCGTGGGCATGGGACGACGTCGCGGATGATCTGCGCGCCCGGGGAGACGAGGTGCTGGCGCTGACCCTGCCCGGACTCGATCCATGCGATGACGACCGATTGGACGCGACCCTGGAAATGCAGGCGCAGGCCATTCTCGACGCCATCGCCCCGGACGAGTCCGTGGTGGTCGTCGCGCATTCCGGCGGCGCCGGGGCCGCCTACCTCGCCACCGATATCGCTCCGAAACGCTTCAGCCGCGGCATCTACGTCGACGCCGCCCCGCTCCCCAACGGCTTCATCCTCAACTCCGCCTTGGATGCGACGATTCGCGAACTCGCGCTGCCGGATTGGGGTCAGTTGGAGGCCGATGGCAACAGCCTCACCGGACTGGACGAGGCGTCCCTCGCCCGCTTCCGCGAACGCGCCGTCTCCGAACCCGCCGGAGTAGCCTCCGCTGCACTGCGATTGAGCGATTCACCCGCCCGTCGCGCCATCCCGACCACGGTGATCTGCAACAGCATCACCGCCGACCTGGTCAAACAACTCCGCGACGCGGGCCAGGAACCCATGTTCGCCGAACTGGCCCAGATCGACGCCGAATACCTCGACCTTCCCACCGGCCACTGGCCAATGTGGTCCAGACACAAAGAACTCTCCGAACTGATCCACACCATCGCAAACCGCTGAGCCATTCAAGATCAGGTGGCACTGGTGGCGGGGGGTTCTCGGGCGATGCCGCCATGGTTTCCACGTGATCATATGTCCAACTGGGAGGGGTGGGTGGTGGCGTTCGGGTTGGGTGGGCTGCGGTAGGTCCTGTTGTTCTGCACCGACTTCTAGGGGGTGCTGGACTCGGATGGTTTGGCGTTCTGTGGTTTTGCCGGTGCAGTGCTGGGCGCGTCGTGTGCCGTACCCGGCTTACCTTCCGCAGTCGGGTGGGCAGGCAGGCGGCTTCCAGCTCGGTCGACTGGCTGTGGTTGCGTTCTCGAGCGGTTCGAGGGGAGTCAAATGGTGGTTGGGCTGCGGTGGGGAGCCACCATTTGACTCGCCTCGGCGGGGTGGAGAGGTCAGCGTAGGGCGGCGGCCTTTCGGGACGCGCGCTTTGCCGCGGCGGCGTTGGGTGCGGGGATCTTGGTTGCTGTTGCCTTTGCGGGCGCGGCGTTGGTTGCTGCTGCTTTGGTCGCGGTCTTCTTGGCGGGGGCCTTCTTCGCCGCCTTCTTGGCGGGGGTTTTGGGCTCGGTTGCGGCGGGGAGTGCCAGGACTTCCTTCAGGAACTGGCCGGTGTAGCTGTGGGTCACTGCCGCAACGTCTTCGGGGGCGCCTTCGGCCACGACCGTGCCGCCGCCGGAGCCGCCCTCGGGACCCATATCGACCACCCAGTCGGATGTCTTGATGACATCCAGGTTGTGCTCGATGACGATGACCGTATTGCCCTTGTCCACCAGTCCGTTGATGACTAGTAGCAGCTTTCGGATGTCCTCGAAGTGCAGGCCGGTGGTCGGCTCGTCGAGGATGTAGACGGTTCGGCCGGTGGAACGCTTCTGCAGTTCCGCCGCCAATTTCACGCGCTGCGCCTCACCGCCGGAGAGGGTCGGCGCGCTCTGGCCGAGCCGGACGTAGCCCAGGCCCACATCGACCAGCGTCTTCAAATACCGGTGGATCGAGGTGACCGGCTCGAAGAATTCCGCCGCTTCCTCGATCGACATGTCCAGCACTTCGGCGATGGTCTTGCCCTTGTAGTGCACTTCGAGGGTTTCCCGGTTGTACCGGGCCCCGTGGCACACCTCGCAGGGCACATACACATCCGGCAGGAAGTTCATCTCGATCTTCAATGTGCCATCGCCCGAGCAGGCTTCGCAGCGGCCGCCCTTGACATTGAACGAGAAACGCCCGGGCTGATAGCCGCGCACCTTCGCCTCGGTGGTGGCCGCGAACAGGGTCCGGATCTTGTCGAACACACCGGTGTAGGTGGCCGGATTCGAGCGCGGCGTGCGGCCGATCGGGGACTGATCCACCTGCACCAGCTTGTCCAGATGATCGAGCCCATTGATCCGCATATGCCGACCCGGCACCTGCCGCGCACCGTTGAGCTTGTTCGCAAGCACGGTCGCCAAAATGTCGTTGACCAGCGTGGACTTACCCGAACCCGAAACACCGGTGACCGCGGTGAGCACCCCGAGCGGGAAGTTGACGTCGATATTGCGCAGGTTGTGCTCGTTCGCACCGACCACCGTGAGCTGACGCTTCTTGCTGACCGGCCGCCGCACCATCGGCACCTCGATCCGCTCGCGGCCCGAGAGATAGGCGCCGGTCAGGGATTTCGGGTCGGTCAGCAGTTCCTGATACGGACCACTGTGCACGACCTCACCGCCGTGCTCACCGGCCAGCGGACCGATATCGACCACCCAGTCCGAGGCTCGGATGGTGTCCTCGTCGTGCTCGACCACGATCAGCGTATTGCCGAGATTGCGCAGCCGGGTAAGGGTTTCGATGAGCCGCCGGTTGTCCCGCTGATGCAGCCCGATCGACGGTTCGTCCAGCACATACAGCACCCCGACCAGTCCGGAACCGATCTGGGTCGCCAGCCGGATGCGCTGCGCCTCACCACCGGACAGCGTGGCCGCGGCCCGCGACAGACTCAAATACTCCAGCCCGACATCCAGCAGGAATCCGAGCCGCGCCTGCACTTCCTTGAGCACCTGCCCGGCGATGGCGGTCTCCCGCTCGCCCAGGGTCAGCGCGTTCAGGAACGCCGAGCAATCACCGATCGACAACTCGCTCACATCGGCGATGGACTTCTTCTCACCGCCCGAGGCGATGGTGACGGCCAGAATCTCGGGCCGCAGCCGAGCCCCGTTGCAGACCGGGCACGGCACGTCGCGCATGTACCCGTCGTAGTGCTCTTTCATCTGCTCGGATTCGGTGTTCTCCATGCGCCGCTGCAGGAACGGCATCACACCCTCGAAATCGGCGTAATACGAACGCTTCCGGCCGTACCGGTTGGTGTAGGAGACGTGCACCTGATCGGAGCTGCCCTCCAGCACCGCCTTGCGCGCCTTCAGCGGCAGGTCCTGCCACGGCGTATCCATGGAGAAGCCAACGGCTTCGGCCAGACCCGACAGCAGGCGGGTGAAGTATTCCGCGGTCTGCCCGCGCGACCACGGCGCGATCGCGCCCTCGGCCAGGCTCAACTCGGGATCGGGCACCACCAGATCCGGGTCGACCTCCTTGCGGATGCCAAGGCCGGTGCAGTCGGGGCATGCGCCGTAGGGCGAGTTGAACGAGAACGAGCGCGGCTCGAGATCCTCGATATCGAGCGGGTGCCCGTTCGGGCAGGCCAGTCGTTCGGAGAAGCGACGCTCGCGATCGTGCGCGTGCTCGTCGCGGTCGACGAAGTCCAGCACCACGATGCCATCGGCCAGCCGCAGCGCGGTCTCGATCGAATCGGTCAGGCGCTGTTTGGAACTCGGCTTCACCTGGAGCCGGTCCACCACGACCTCGACGTCGTGCTTCTCCTGCTTCTTCAGCTTCGGCGGATCGGTCAGCGGATACACCACGCCGTCGACCCGGACACGCGAATAACCCTGGGTGTTCAACTGGTCGAAGAGATCGACGAATTCACCCTTGCGGGTGCGCACCACCGGCGCGAGCACCTGGAATTTGATGCCCTCCTCCATGGCGAGCACCTGGTCCACGATCTGCTGCGGGCTCTGCTTGGCGATCAGCTCACCGCAGACCGGGCAGTGCGGGGTACCGGCGCGCGCATAGAGCAGACGCAGATAGTCGTAGACCTCGGTGATGGTGCCGACGGTGGAGCGGGGGTTGCGGTTGGTCGACTTCTGATCGATCGAGACCGCGGGCGAAAGGCCCTCGATGAAGTCGACGTCGGGCTTGTCCATCTGCCCGAGGAACTGGCGGGCGTAGGCCGACAGCGACTCGACATAGCGACGCTGCCCCTCGGCGAAGATCGTGTCGAAGGCAAGGCTGGACTTGCCCGAACCGGATAGACCGGTGAACACGATGAGACTGTCGCGGGGCAGATCGAGGTCGATCCCCTTGAGATTGTGCTCCCGAGCTCCGCGCACAGTGAGGCGTTCCGCCACCAGGTGGTCCCTTCTCGATCGTGTCGGTCCAACAGACGTGATACCCCCAGCGCCATGCTAGGCCGACCCACCGACAAGTTTCCCCACGCGCCGTGCACACCGGACATCCGCCCAGGTCAAGTATCCGATCGACGCAACTTTCCGGACAACCCGCTGAGCTGCCACCCCTCATTGTCCACTGTGACCGTGAGCACATCCGATCCCACCCGCACCCCGCTCACCCGCAGCGGCAGATACCGGTCCGGCACCGCGGGCGCGACCGAGGCCGAACCGCTGCCCGGCTCCAGCCGCAGCATGCTCCGCATGAACAGCAGCGGCGCGGCGGAGGCCCACGCTTGCGGCGAGCACGAGGTCGGGTACGGCACCGGCGCGTCGAATTCGGCGCGGTCGAAACCGCTGAACAGCTCGGGCAGCCGATATCCGAATCGGGTCGACGCGTCGAGCACGCCATCGATCACGCGGTTGGCGTGTTCGGTGTAGCCGTAACGCATGAGCCCGGCGGCGCAGATCGCGTTGTCGTGCGGCCACACCGAACCGTTGTGATAACTGACCGGGTTGTACGCGCCCATGTTCGTGGCCAGCGTGCGGATCCCCCACCCGCTGAACATCTCCGGCGAGAGCAGATGGTCCGCGACCCGGCCCGCCTTGTCCTCATCGATGATGCCGGTCCACAGGCAGTGCCCGATATTCGAGGTCAGCGCGTCGATCGGCCGCTTGTCCCGATCCAAACCCATGGCGTACCAACCGTGCTCGGGCAGCCAGAACGCCGCATTGAACGCCGCCTTCAATGCCGCCGCCTTGGTACGGAACCGATCCGCGGTCTCGTGATCGCCCATATCGATGGCCAGCGTCGCCCGCGCCAGATACGCCGCGTACACGTACGCCTGCACCTCGGCCAGCGCGATCGGCGCCTCCGGCAATCGGCCGTCGGCGAAGGTCACCCCGTCCCAGGAGTCCTTCCACCCCTGATTCGCCAACCCGTGTTCGGCCGCGCGCTGATACTCGACGAATCCGTCGCCGTCCGCGTCACCGAAGCGCTCGATCCAGTCCAGCGCCCGGTCCGCATGCGGCAGCAGCTCGTCCCGGGTCTGCGCGTCCAGTCCCCACCGGTGCAGCTCGCCGAGCAACATCACGAACAGCGGTGTGGCATCGGCGGTTCCGTAGTACACGGTGTCACCACCGAGCAGCAGCGTCGCCGCCCGCCCGAACCGCACCTCGTGCGGGATCCGTCCCGGCTGCTCCTCGGTCACCGCGCGGACCTCACTGCCCTGCAAGCCCGCCAGGCTCTGCAGCGTTCCGAGGGCCAGCCGCCGATCCAGCGGCAACACCATCCAGGAGGTGAGCAACGAGTCCCGCCCGAACAGCGCCATGAACCACGGCGCACCGGCGGCGACCACCGCCCGCTCCGGATGCCTGGGATCGAAGATGCGCAGCGCACCGAGATCGACCACGGCGCGTCGCAATACCGCGGCGAGTGTCTCGTCCCCGGTGCGGACGAGCGGCGAGTTCTCGTACCAATCGCGCAACCGCTGCGCCGGTGCGCTGTGCGATACCGGCTTCCCGCACAGATGCCGCGGCTTGATGACCGATCCGAGCGTCGGCTGGTACTGGATGCACACCGACCATTCACCGCGCCCGGGCAGGTCCACCTGCCAGCGCAATTCGCGATCGGTCGCGGCCGCCCCCGCGGCGGTCACCGTCACCGCCAACGCCAGATCGGTCCGGCTGATCTCGACCGCACCAGCCCTCACCTTGCTCTTGGTGACCACGACGCCGCCGACCCGCCCCTCCTTCACCTCGAACAGGTCCGCGAAATCGGCGTCGATCTCCAGCGCGACCACGCAGCTGATCGCCGCACCGGACAGATTGCGGACCGACAGGTCCTCACGCATCCCGTCGCCGACATGCCGCGCGACGGTCACCAGTGCGGTGCTGTCGGCGCGGCCCGGTCGCGGCGGTGTTCTGGCCACCAGCGTCGCACTGTAGGGCTCGGCGTGCTGGACGGTCAGCGGCTGCGGCGGCAATCCGTCGACGGTCAGCCGCCACCGCGACAGCACCCTGGTATCACGAACGAACAGTCCCTCGGCGCGATTCGGGTTGATGACGCCGCCGTCCTCGCTGATGCAGAACGTCGATCCCTCGACCAGCGTCAGCCCGGCGACCGCCCGAGCGCCCGGGTCGGCGCCCTCACCCCACGGGCTCGTCAAGCGACCGGCGTGGGCGGCATCGCCCGGCTCGTCCGCACCAGCTCCAGCCGAGGCTCCAGCGGTTCCTCGCGCGGTTCGGGATCTTCGGGGCGCATCAGTGGACGCACGCGCTCAGTGTAGTAGCGCCACTGCCCTGGGTCGCGAATCTCGGTGATAATCACCAGTTTCCGGCGCGCCGAATTGGCGACCTAGACCGCCCGGCGCACATCCTTCTCCGCGTTGTGGTGGATGACCGCCGAGATCGGGATGCCACCTGCCGCTGGGATTGCGAGATCGCGACAATGTGCGCGGTCTGCGCCACGGTGCGGTACCGGCACTCACGGTGGCACGATCAGCCGATCTTCAGGGACATGTCCATTCTTCGGTCTCCGTTTCGAAAGCGGGGGCCTCCAGAATGGTGCGACCGTGCGCGAGCCGCCATTGCACGCCGCACGCGCGGCAGTGGAACAGGGTATCCCGATGGTGGTCGAAGATGCCGATGTCATGTGAGCCACAATCGGGACAGCTCTGCGGCGGACCGAAAATATTCCCGAAATCGAGTGTCGCCGAATACGTCATTGTTCGAGATAACCATGCATGGGGCCCTCCAAGGCCACGCTGCCAAGCCCTCTTTGAATGACTTTCGGCCTCAGCATACCCGTAACCAGGATTCGCACGCCGCCATTCGAGCGGTCGGTTTCCGTCGGCGTTTCGATAGCGCACGCAGGTAAATTCGAGTCGGAATTACTCGAAATTGTCGTTTCCGACATACGGTGTGCCCCGCGAGGAGATACCTTGTCGGGGTGGGACAATCGGTACCGTGGGGGCGCGAGATCCCCTGCACCGCATGGGAGGTCGCGTGATCACAGTCTTCCTCGTCGACGACCACGAGATCGTCCGACGCGGCCTCATCGACTTGCTGGAAAGCGATCCGGAACTCACGGTGATCGGCGAGGCGGGCGATGTCGCCACCGCCATGACCGGCATTCGCGCGCTACAGCCCGATGTCGCCGTACTGGACGTCCGACTACCCGACGGCAACGGCATCGAACTGTGCCGCGATCTGCTCGCCGAAATCGACGGTTTGCATTGCCTCATTCTGACGTCCTACACCGATGAGCACGCCATGCTGGACGCGATCCTGGCGGGCGCCAGCGGCTATGTCGTGAAGAACATCAAGGGCATGGAATTGGCCGCGGCCGTCAAACAGGTCGGTGCGGGTCGTTCGCTCTTGGATAACCGCGCGGCAATCGCGCTCAAAGCGCGACTGCGCAGCAGCACCGAAAACAACGGACCACTCGCCGGACTCACCGAACAAGAACGCAGACTGCTCGCACTGCTCGGCGAGGGATTGACCAATCGGCAGATCGCGGCGCGAATGTTCCTGGCCGAGAAGACCGTAAAGAATTACGTCTCCCGTTTGCTGGCCAAGCTCGGGATGGAACGGCGCACCCAGGCCGCGGTGCTGGCCTCCAAACTGCGCGAGGGTTAACCGACCGGCACGACGATGGTGAGGTCCCCGTCGTAGCGGCGGTATAGCAGCCTACCCCGACCGGTGTCCGCGTCGGTGAAGAACAGGAACGGCAGACCCTTGCGACACAACCGGGTCACCGCGGCCTCTTCGATCAGCGTCGGCGCGGGCTCCGAATCCATAACCACCGTTAGTGAATTCACCGTGAGCGGCCTGTCCGACGCAGTCTGCGGCGCGGCGATGGTGCGCTGCCTGGCCATCCGAACGCCGAGCGCATCCGCCCAGCACACCACGGCGTCTTCACCGGTCTCGGCGTCGATGAACAGGTATGCGTCGTAATCCATCGCATCCAGCACCTCCGTCGCCTCGACGGGCGAACCGGTCAGCAACGCGCAGTGCTTCCTCCGCACGATCGGGCGCGGCTCGGTGACCCTGGCCAGGGGCGGGCGCGCCGGATCGGGCCACTCGCGTGACTGCTTGGTCGCCAACCGGGCGATCTGACGGTCCAGTCGTTCCACGGCGAAGGTCACCGCGAAGCCGCGCGGACCCGTGACCTGCACCCGAGTCGGGGTGTCGTGAATGCGAATGTTGGCCTGTACCAACGTCGGTTCGTTCGCATCCACCGGTGCGGTGACCCGCACCCGTGCCGCCGCGTCGAGGTGATACCGACGCAAGACGCGGCCGATCCCCCGCACGGCCCTGGTCACATCCGCGGGCGGCACCGCGCCCCGGGTAGTCACGGCCAATTCGGGGTCGGCCGCGGTTGCCCACAGCTCCGACGTACGCAACGGTGAATTCATAGGACATCCCTACTTTCTATTCCCGGTGCGACCATGCCATCACCGCAACGGCCTGGCGAACAGGGCCGAAAGTCCTCGATCGGCCAACTAGACTGGCGTAGGCGCTGTTACGCGCCCACCAGAACAGGATGCCGATATGACCGAAGAGCTGGGCAGCGGCCCCTATTCGGTACGCGACACGCTGTCGCAACTGCGGCTCAGGGAGCTCCTATCCGAGGTCGAGGAACGCGTCGAGCTGATCATCGATTCACGCGACCGGATGGACGGCCTGGTCGAGGCGATGCTGACCGTCACCTCCGGCCTCGACCTCGACGAAACCCTGCGCGCCATCGTGCACACCGCGACCAGCCTGGTCGACGCCCGCTACGGCGCGCTGGCGGTGCGCGGCCACGATCAGCAGGTCACCCAGTTCCTCGACGAGGGCATGGACGATAAGACCAGGGAGGATATCGGCCGACTGCCCGCCGGACACGGCGTACTCGGTGAGGTGTTCTCCCAACCCAAACCACTGCGCCTGGACGAGCTGTCGAAACATCCCGCGTCCGTTGGCTTTCCGCCGCACCACCCGCCGATGCACACCTTCCTCGGGGTACCCGTGCGCATCCGCGACGAGGTCTTCGGCAGCCTCTACCTGACCGAGAAGGCCAACGGCCAGCCCTTCACCGAGGACGACGATGTGCTCGTCCAGGCGCTCGCGGCCGCCGCCGGTATCGCCGTCGACAACGCCAGGCTCTACGAATCGGCGCGCACCAGACAGGCCTGGATCGAGGCCACCCGCGATATCGCCACCGAATTCCTCGCGGGCACCGAACCCGATCTGGTGCTCGCACATGTGGTCGACCACGCGCGCGCCCTCACCGGATCGCACCAATCGTTCCTCGCCAGCAGCGCCGCACCGCAGCTCGCCGCGGTATCCGAACTGGTCATCACGCAGTGGTCCGGTCCGGGCATCGGATTCGACGGACTGACGGTGGAGGCCGAAGGCACCGCGCTCGGCGAGGCCTTCACCCGCCGCACACCGCTGCGCTTCGACGATGCCGCGCTGATCGATCTCGGCGTGCCGCTCGACGATGTCGGCCCCGCGCTGATCCTGCCGCTGTGCACCCCCGATGCCACCCTGGGAACGCTGGTCACCGTGCGGCCGATCGGCTCGCCGCCCTATGCCGACGAACTGGTCGAGCTGACCAACGCTTTCACCGATCAGGCCGCGCTCGCCATGCAGTTGGCCGAGACTCAGCGCAGGATGCGCGAACTGGATATCCTCGCCGACCGCGACCGCATCGCCCGCGATCTGCACGACCACGTGATCCAGCGACTGTTCGCCATCGGACTGACTATGCAAAACGTGGTACCGCGTGCCGAGGTTCCCGAAGTGCGCCAGCATCTTTCGACGGTCATCAATGATCTGCAGGAGGTGGTCCAGGAGATCCGCACCTCCATCTTCGATCTGCACGGCGGCAACGGCAGTAGCATCCGGCTGCAGCAGCGGATCGAGGACGCGGTGCGCCAGCAGACCACCGACGCCCCGCTGCGCGCCTCCGTGCAGGTGACCGGTCCGCTCTCGGTGCTCGAGGCCGAATTGGCCGATCACGCGGAGGCGGTGGTGCGCGAGGCGGTCAGCAATGCGGTGCGGCATTCCGGCGCGGCGAGCGTCACGGTGGAGATCAGCGTGGCCGACGATCTGACCATCGTGGTCACCGATGACGGCTGGGGCATCCCGAATCACGTGATCCGCAGCGGATTGCGGAATCTGGAGCAGCGGGCCGAGAAGTCGGAAGGGCATTTCACCATCGGACCGGCGGTGCCGGGCATGCACGAACTGGAGGGCATGCCGGGAACGAAGTTGTGCTGGTCGGTGCCACTGCCGTGAGCGGCACGGCCTCAGCCGGCGGGACCGAGCACCACCATCGAATTATTTCCGCCCATCCCGAGCGAGAGCTTGACCGTGATTCCACCCTCGAACCGCGTCGGGCCATCCAGTAGCCGCTCGTACGCGGGCGCGACGATCGGTGCGGCGGGCACGATGCCGCGCTCGTAACCCATTGCCGCGACAGCCACCTCGACGCCCGCGGCCGCGCCCTGGCAGTGCCCCGCCAGCGGCTTGACCGAATAGACCTGCGGCCGATCGTCGAACAGCCGCCGGAGCAGATCCCGCTCGGCCACATCGCACTGCCGGGTGCCGGTGCCGTGCGCGTTGAAATACCGCACGTCCTCGGGGGTTATGGCGGCGTCGGCGAGGGCCCGCCGCGCGCAGTCGAAGATCTGGGTGTGCCCGGGATCGACCGACACCACGTGATAGGCGTCGTTGGTCATACCGCCGCCCAGCACCGCGGCATACGGCCGCTCGACCGAGCGGCTGAGGACGAAGGCGACCGACGCCTCCCCCATGCTGAAACCGCGGGTGCCCTCTTGGAAGGGGCGGCAGGCGGCCAGCGGTTCGGCGTCGCCGACCGCGGCGCCGAGCTGAACGAAGTGCTCGACCATCTCCGGTGTGGCCGACATATCGGTGGCCACGCAGATCACGTCATCGGCGATACCGCAGTCCAGCCATAGTTTGGCGGTGATCAGCCCGACATTCGCCGAACTGCACGCCGCCGAGACGCTCATCGTCGGACCGTGGAAGCCGAACTCCTGCTGCAACACCGAGATCGGTGTGGAGGGCAATAGTCGCATGTAGTCGCGGGAGCGCCGGTGTCCGTGATCGACCAGGTAGAAGTCGCGCCAATCGGCGACATCGCCGAGCACGATGGCGTGCAGCATGCCCACGGTGCGCCCCGGCCGCCAACCGCGCGCGGACGCGTCGGCGATCGCCTCACGACCCGACTCGTGCATAGCGCGCCCGTAGATGCTGTCGCTCACCATCGGATCGCCGCCGTCCGGAATCAGCGATACCCAGGCCTGCTCATCGCGGCCCGGGCCGTAACCGGGCTGCAGCGTGGCCGCGGACTTTCCGCTCAGCAGCCCCTGCCACAGCATCTCGCGGCCCCAGCCGTACCCGGTGACCGCACCGATCCCGGCGATCGTCATATGATCTTGATGGTGCGCTTCGCGCTTGGGGTTGGTACCCGGCATTGCATCGCTCCTCCAGCGGCTCCCCGGGCCGACCGACGTTCGGCTCGAGAATGTTCGCGGCTCCGGGTTTCGTAAAGGTCATCAGATAGCGCCCGATGGAGTGCCCGAACTGTGATCGAAGCAATAGCGTGGATGATGTGATCTTGTACACGTCGATACCAGAATAATCCCATGTTCCAATGGCCATGATTGGGTCGACGATCGGGGGTTCGAGTGGATCAGGACAGGGAAGCCGACGTCGGGGTCGACGCCGAGCAGCTGGCGCAGCGCTATCGGTCCCTGGTCGAACACACCCCGGACGGGATCGTGGTGCACGAGCGCGGCACCGTCGTCTACGCCAACCAGGCCACCGTGCGCATGCTCGCGGCCGAGAGCGCCGACCAGATCATCGGAGCGCCGCTCACCCGTTTCGTCCATCCCGATTCGGTGCCCGGCATGCTCGACCGCATCAGCCAGCTGACCATCGCCGGCGCCGCCTCCGCACCCACCGAAATGCAGCTGATCCGCGTCGACGGCGAGACCGTCCCGGTCGAGACGGTGTCGGTGCTCACCGCATGGCACGACCATCTGGCCTATCAGGTGGTCATCCACGATCTCACCGCCCAGCGCGCCGCCGAGGCCGCGCAGCGCCGGGCCGAACAGCACTTCACTACCGTCGTCTCGCAGCTGGAGGAGGGGGTGGTGGTGATCGACCGGGACGGCCGCATCGAATCGGCCAATCCCGCGGCCGTGCGCATCTTCGGCACCGACGACCGCCGCGAACTCATCGGCGCCACCATCGACGAACTGCCGCTGGTGCTGCTCGACGCCAATGCCCAGCCGCTGCCGCCGAGCAGGCATCCGGTCGCGCGGACCCTGGCGACCGGCGAGACGATCACCGGTTACATCTTCGGCGTCGACCGCCACGATGGGCAGCGCCGCTGGCTCTCGGGCAGCTCGCGCCTGCTCAATCCGGGCGATCCGGATTCGCCCGCGGTGTCGTCCTTCGCCGATATCACCGAATTCCGGGCCAGCCGAAGGCAATTGGAGTACCAGGCCACCCACGACTCGCTGACCGGACTGGCCAACCGCGCGTTGATCCTGTCCCAGCTCGCCAGCGCCCTGGCCACCAGCGAGGATCTGCCGGTCTCGACGGTGCTGTTCATCGACCTGGACGGCTTCAAGGCGATCAACGACACCCTCGGCCACGCGATCGGCGACACCGTTCTACAGATCGTGGCGCAGCGGCTGCAGCGCGCGCTGCGCGGCACCGATCTGGTCGGACGGCTCGGCGGCGACGAATTCCTGGTGCTGCTGTCCGGACGGACCCGGCGCGTCGATATCGACTCCCTGGTGCGCCGCCTGCGTTCGACCATGGCCGAACCGATCATCGCCCGTGGACACCGGATCGAGGTGAACGCCTCGATCGGCGTCACCGAACTCGAGGAGGGCGACAACCGCACACCCGAGGCGGTGCTGCACGACGCCGATCTGGCGATGTACCGGGCCAAGCCGACCGGACACCGGGAAGGCGACCCACTGGGCCGCAGGCCGAATAACACCCACGCTTCCTGAAGGTTTTTCATGATCATCGAACACGCCCTGCTGCCCGTGCGCCCCGAACAGTCGGCGGCCTTCGAGGCGGCGTTCGCCGAGGCCAGACCGATTATCGAGAGCATGCCGGGCTTCCGGTCGCTGTCGCTGTCGCGTTGCGTCGAGGCGCCCGACACGTATCTGCTGCTGGTGGGATGGGAACGGCTGGCCGATCATGTCGAGGGTTTCCGCGGGTCCCCGGGATACCAGCGCTGGAAGCAGCTGCTGCACCACTTCTACGACCCGTTCCCTGTCGTCCAGCACTTCGCCCCGGTGCTAGCCACAGACCCTCTACCTGCGGTTACAGCGATCGCGCCGAACCAGCAGTAGACTCGATAACTCCGTTTTCTATGGCGTTCGAGTGCACCGTATCCTGCGTGTGCACCGGCTCATCGCGGTGACAAGGAGTTCAGTTTGCCCGACCGCCTCACGCAGGACCGTGCCACCGATGACGGCGCGCCCGAGCGGAACCGCGAGATCGACCAGGAGCAGGTCTATCTGTCCGTGCTCTATGAACGACTCGACGGTATGCGCGAATACGCCACGAATCGGCTGCGCACCGTCCTGCTGGAAACCGGTGGCACCCCGCAGGCCCGCACCGAACGCGAATCGTTCAGCCAGCTCTACTCCGAGGATCTGGCCAAATACGATGCCGCCGAACACGGCCTGTGTTTCGGCCGCATCGACCTCGACGGTGACTCCTCGGATGGCGAGTACCGCTACATCGGCCGCCTCGGCATACTCGACGAGAAGGACGATTACGAGACGCTGCTGCTGGATTGGCGTGCGCCCCTTGCCCGTCCGTTCTATCTCGCGACCACCGCCGCCCCGGACGGGGTGATCCGACGTCGACATATCCGGTCCCGCAATCGGCGGGTCACGGCCATCAACGACGAATACCTGAACCTCGACGCCGCCCGCATCGCGGGCGTGACCGATAGCGCTGGCGGGGTCGGCAGCGAGAGCGCGCTGCTCTCGGCGCTCAACGCCGCCCGCACCGGCCATATGAACGACATCGTCGAGACCATCCAGAGCGAGCAGGACGCGATCATCCGCTCCGAGCACAAGAGCGTGCTGGTGGTGCAGGGCGGTCCCGGCACCGGCAAGACCGCTGTCGCACTGCATCGCGCGGCCTACCTGCTCTACACCTATCGCCAGCAGCTGGCCAAGAGCGGCGTGCTGATCATCGGTCCGAACGCCACCTTCCTCGATTACATCGGACAGGTGCTGCCCTCGCTCGGTGAGACCGGTGTGCTGCTGTCCACCATCGGCGATCTGTATCCGGGTGTGAAGGCAACCCGCGAGGATTCGCTGCGCGCCGGTGAGATCAAGGGCTCGCTGGCCATGTTGGAGGTGCTCAAGCAGGCGGTGCGCGACCGCCAGGAAGTGCCGTCCGAACCGATCCGGCTCGCTTTCGACGGCTACCCGGTCACCCTCGACCGCAAGATCGCCACCAAGGCGCGCGGCCGCGCCCGCTCATCGCGGCGCCCGCACAACCTGGCCCGGCCGATCTTCGCCTCCTCGGTCATCGACGCTCTCACCGAACAGCTGGCCCAGACCATGGGCGCGGATCTGTCCGGTGGCCACCGGGGGATGGCAGGAGGCGCAGCCGACGGGGCGGGTAAGGAAAGTCTGCTCAGCCGAACCGATCTCGCCGAGATCCGGGACGAAATGCGGGCCGATCCGGAGATCCAGGCGGCCATCGGCAAGCTGTGGCCGATCTTGTCACCGCAGGAGGTGCTCGCGGATCTGCTGGCCGATCCGAAGCGACTCGACCGGGTCGCCAGCACTTTGGCCCCGGATGATCGGGCCGAGTTGGTGCGTTCGGACGATGGTGAATTCAGCGCACCCGACGCGCCGCTGCTAGACGAGCTCGCCGAACTGCTCGGCATCGATGACACCGAGGAACGCGAACGCGCCCGCCGCCGCTGGCGGGCCCAGCTGGCCGAGGCCCAGGATGCGCTCGACATCCTGACCGGTTCCGCGCCACAGGATCTCGAGGACGAACTCGATCCGGAGATCCTGATGGCCTACGACCTGATCGACGCCAGCCAGCTGGCCGAACGTCAGGATGTGCGCAACCGGCAGACCACCGCGGAACGCGCGGCGGGCGACCGCAATTGGACCTACGGGCACGTGATCGTCGATGAGGCGCAGGAACTTTCGGAGATGGCCTGGCGGATGGTGATGCGCCGCATTCCGAACCGGTGGGTCACGGTGGTCGGCGATGTCGCCCAGACCGGCGATCCGGCGGGTGCGTCATCCTGGCAGCGGATGCTGGAACCCTATGTGGCGAAACGGTGGAAGCTCACCGAGTTGACCGTGAACTACCGGACCCCGGCGGAGATCATGGCGATCGCGGCCGATGTGCTCGCCGAGATCGATCCGGGCGCGGCGGTGCCGCGATCGGTGCGGGAGACGGGGGTGAAACCACGCGCGCACGCCGTCGAGGCGGGCGAATTGCGCGGTGCGGTCGCACAATTGGTCGCGGCGGAGACGGGTCCGGGCACCACCGCGGTCATCACACCGCACGCGCTGGTCGCGGATTTCGCCGAGCTGGCGGGCGAATCCGTGCGAGTGCTGACGGTGCATGATGTGAAGGGTCTGGAATTCGACGCGGTCTATCTGGTCGAACCCCAGGACATCCTCGACGAATCACCGCGCGGACTCAACGACCTCTACGTGGCACTGACCCGAGCGACCCAACGACTCGGCGTGGTGCACACCGCGGAACTACCACCGGTGCTCGGCGCATTGCACTGACTCGGCCCGACCGTGAACACGACAGCCGCACATTCCCCGACTGCTGGGGGGATGTGCGGCTGTCGTCGCGGTCTGGCTACCTGACGGTGTGCACGATCAGCACATCCGAACGCGACTTGCGCGCCACATCCGAAGGCACCGATCCCAGCAGCCGCCCGGCCAGGGTGTTCAGCCCCCGGTTACCGACGACGAGCAGATCGGCCTGTACCTCCTTGACGAGCGCGAGCAGCGACTCGACGGGCTCACCGACGATCGCCCGCTCGACGATCTCCTTGGCCCCCTCCGCGGTCGCCCGGTCTCGGGCGGTGCGCAGGATCTCGTTGGTGGGCGCGGAGCCGCGGACCTGGTAGGCCTCGTCCTTGAGCACATCGGCGGCGGCGGCGACGTCGCGATCGTCGGTCGGGTAGTACGCGCAGGCAACGACCAGGGTCGCACCCGCGGCCCCGGCCAGCGATGCGGCCTTGTCGACGGCGACGTACGACGAGTCCGAGCCATCGGTACCGACGACAATGGTCCGGTAGGCGGTCATTTCTCCTCCAACTGTGGTGTCGGGTGCCTACACCGGTGCCACTCTGGAGTCGTGGCACCAGCGCGGCGACTGGGGTCGACCATAGCGGCAAATCGGCCGGAAATAGCAGAAATCGCAACACATCACACTCCGGGGTCTCCCGGCTTTACCGACACAGCTTCGTCTGACGAATGCCGGAAGGGCCGTTGCGACCTGGGCGGATCTAATTTTCGGGTCCGCTACTTGTGATCCATCACAACCGACTCCGAACGTTCTTGCGCGCCTGGGATATTCATCACATATCCCGAAACATGGCCGCTATCCGAGGAACGCATAGCCCGTCATCGGCTCGCTCCGGGTGAAATGCCCTAACGCCGAACTGCGGCTACATTCTGGTCGGAATGACCTTCGCGGTCACCTCGTTGCGGGAGCGCAGGGAATTCTTGGCATATTCCAGCGGCGCCATTCCGACTTCCGCGGTGAACTCTCGCGAGAAATGTGCTTGATCGAAATAGCCCAACTCGGCGGCCAGCGCGGCCAGATCTTCGGTGCGTCCGCGCGCCAGCAGATCGGCGCCGTCCTGGAGCCGGTATCGGCGCAATACCCATTTCGGCCCCGCCCCGACATAGCGCCGAAACATCCGCTGCAATGTGCGGATCGGGATATCGAACCGGTCGGTGACCTGATCGACTCGGGTCAGTTCTTGGTCCTGTTCCATGGCGGCGACGATGCGCAGCACCAGCCGATAGTTGGGGTCCGCCGCGGCCCGGCGGCCGATCAGAAAATCCTCGATGATGGTGCGGCGCTTGGTATCCGATGCGTCGGCGAGCACGCGCTCGGTCAGACCCTCGGCCTCCGGCAGCACCTCGGTGAGCGGCACCGCGCTATCCCGGAACGCACCCACATGCAGACCGGTGAATGCGCCGAAACCGCCCGCCCGGAACCGTACGCCGAAGGTCTCCCCCGCACCGCTGAGCTCCCGTACGAACTTCGTCGTGCACACGCCGTTGACGAAACCGCCGGTGCGGGCTTCGGTGCGCTCGAAGGTGACGTTCACGCACGGGAACGGCAGCACCTCGGCGTGATACGGCGGTCTGCCGGTCAGATCCCAGCGCACCGACCAATACCACTCGACGAACCGGCCGACCTCGGGTCCGGCGGATAACCGCGCCAGCGACCGATGCCTGGCCTGCTCGTCCGGATGCAGGATGCCCTTCACGTCGTCGGGCGCTGGCACCGGCACCGGCGCATCGTCCACCTCGGTCACCGCTGTCGCTTTCTTACAAGACCATTCAGTCGCGATCGACCAGGCTTATCCGCATGACCGAAACCGCGAATACCGACACCGTGAACCCCATTGCCGACGGCTATCACTCCATCACCTGCTTCCTGGCCGTCCCCGACGGCAACAAGGCAATCGAGTTCTATTCCAACGTCTTCGAGGCAGAGGTGATCAGCCGCAACGATCTCCCCGACGGCCAGCCCGCGCACGCCGAACTGAAGATCGGCGACTCGACACTGCAGCTGGGCATGCCCATTCCGGACAACAACGTCCTGGCCCCCAACGGCGAATGGGTGCACACCTCGATCGTGCACTACTGCCCCGACGTCGACGCGGTCATCAAGCGCGCCGTCGAAAACGGCGCCCGCAGCGCGGAGGAGCCGCAGACCTTCGTCACCGGCGACCGCTTCGGCGTGGTCATCGACCCCTTCGGCCACCGCTGGGCGGTGCTGACCAAGGTCGAGAACGTCTCCCGTGAAGAGGCCGAGCGCCGCGTCAACGAATGGCTGGCCACCCAGAGCTGAACCACACCGAGTTCGGCGGCGTCGAGAGACGCCGCCGCTCAACTCAACCCCGCGGCATCCATCCCGCGCAGTTCCTTCTTCAGATCCGCGATCTCGTCCCGTAGCCGTCCGGCCAGCTCGAACTGCAGTTCCCGCGCCGCATTCATCATCTGCGCGGTGAGTTCCTTGACCAGATCCGCCAATTCGGCCCGCGGCATGGATTTGACGTCGCGGCCTTCGAACACCCCCGCGCTCACCGCCCGACCCGGCTCGCCCTGGGCGCGGCGGCCGCGGCTGACATTGCGGCCCGATCCACCGACGGCCACCTCGCTGTCGTCGGCCTCCTGATACACCTGGTCCAGGATGTCGGCGATCTTCTTGCGCAGCGGTTGCGGGTCGATGCCCATCGACTCGTTGTAGGCGACCTGCTTGGCCCGGCGGCGCTCGGTCTCATCGATGGCGTGCCGCATCGAATCGGTGATCTTGTCCGCGTACATGTGCACTTCACCGGAGACGTTGCGCGCCGCGCGGCCGATGGTCTGGATGAGGCTGGTGCTGCTGCGCAGGAAGCCCTCCTTGTCCGCGTCCAGGATCGCGACCAGCGACACCTCGGGCAGGTCCAGGCCCTCGCGGAGCAGGTTGATGCCGACCAGCACGTCGTACTCGCCGAGCCGCAGCTGCCGCAGCAGCTCGACCCGGCGCAGCGTGTCGATCTCTGAATGCAGGTACCGCACCCGCACACCGAGTCCCAGCAGGTAATCGGTGAGGTCCTCGGCCATCTTCTTGGTCAACGTGGTGACGAGCACCCGCTCGTCGCGCTCGGTCCGCAGCCGGATCTCGTGCAGCAGATCATCGATCTGCCCCTTGGTCGGCTTGACCACCACATGCGGATCGACCAGACCCGTCGGACGGATCACCTGTTCGACGACCTCACCACCGGCCTGGCCGAGTTCGTACGGACCCGGGGTCGCCGACAGATAGACCGCCTGCCCGATCCGCTCGGCGAACTCCTCCCAGGTGAGCGGTCGGTTATCGATGGCCGACGGCAGCCGGAACCCGTACTCGACCAGATTGCGCTTGCGCGACATATCGCCCTCGTACATGCCGCCGATCTGCGGGACGGTGACATGTGACTCGTCGATGACGAGCAGGAAGTCCTCCGGGAAGTAGTCCAGCAGCGTCGCGGGCGCGGAACCAGCTGCGCGCCCGTCGATATGGCGTGAGTAGTTCTCGATGCCCGAGCAGAATCCGACCTGCCGGATCATCTCCAAGTCGTACTGGGTGCGCATCCGCAGCCGCTGCGCCTCCAACAGCTTGCCCTGGCGTTCCAGTTCGGCGAGGCGTTCCTCGAGTTCCTGCTCGATATCGCGGACCGCGCGTTCCATCCGCTCCGGACCCGCCACATAGTGCGTGGCCGGGAAGATCCGGACGGTATCGACCTGTCGCACCACATCGCCGGTGAGCGGATGCAGGTAGTAGAGCGCCTCGATCTCGTCGCCGAAGAATTCGATCCGGACCGCGAGTTCCTCATAGGACGGGATGATCTCGACGGTGTCGCCGCGCACTCGGAACGAACCGCGGGTGAAGGACATGTCGTTGCGGGTGTACTGCACGTCGACCAGCAGCCGCAGGAATGCGTCGCGATCGATCTCGGTGCCCACCTCCAGTTGCACCGACCGATCCAGATACGACTGTGGCGTGCCGAGACCGTAGATGCACGACACCGACGCGACCACCACGACATCGCGGCGCGACAACAGACTCGAGGTGGCCGAATGCCGCAGCCGCTCGACGTCGTCGTTGATCGAGCTGTCCTTCTCGATATAGGTATCGGTCTGCGCGATGTACGCCTCGGGTTGGTAGTAGTCGTAGTACGAGACGAAGTACTCGACGGCGTTGTTGGGCAACATCTCTCGCAGCTCATTGGCCAGCTGCGCGGCGAGGGTCTTGTTCGGGGCCATCACCAGGGTCGGCCGCTGTAGCCGCTCGATGAGCCACGCGGTGGTCGCCGACTTACCGGTACCGGTCGCGCCGAGCAGCACTACATCGCGCTCGCCCGCCTTGATGCGGCGCTCGAGCTCCTCGATGGCCGCGGGCTGATCGCCCGCGGGGCGATGTTCGCTGACGACCTGGAAATGCCCATCGGCCCGCTCGATCTCCCCGACCGGACGGAACTGCGAATGCGCCAGTGGGGTGCCCCGGTCCTCGTAGCCTTCCGCCGGGATTTCGGTTGCGAATGCCATGGTCCCCAGCCTAGGCCCAGGCACCGACAGATTCGCGGCCCCGGCGGACGCCCCATTCCCATCGGTGGCCGGTCGAGGTCGCGCCGGCATCCGGATCACGATCGAATCGCCGTTGCGCGATCTAGCGCACCGCCCCGGAGCAGCGCCGATGCGCAATCTGTTACCTGTCCTGAATGTCGGTGCCGCAATGAAATTCGCCGGGCGCGCACCGCTCGTTCCGGGTGTAGCCTAGTTTGGTTGTCGGACTGAGGATGAGGCCATGAGCGCTCTGATTCCATTGCTTGCCGCCGCGCCCGCTGTTACCGGTATTGCCGGTTATGTCGCGCGAGACTTCCGCGGGATTACCCCCCTACACCAGCCATCCCCTACCACCGCCGCACCGGGATCACCGATGACAACCCAGCTGAGACCCCAGGTAGAGCACTTCAATATCGCCGAACTGACCATGACCGACCCCAAGGGGTACGTGCGGCCGATCGACCGTGTGCACGTCGAGCCGTGGGGTCTGTACGTGGCACGCACCGTCAACGGTCCGCGGATCCAATACCTGGAGACCTGGCTGCTGCCCGAGCTCTGGTTGCGCGTGACGATCGCGCACTACCAGCCCGGTCATCACCGCGACCTGGACTACTGCCTGCATATCGGCGAGTACACCCGGATCGAGCCGAAGCGCTGGAAGTCCATGGACCAGTACCTCGAGATCGCGGTGCGCCACGGCCGCTCGGCCGAACTGCGTGGCGTCGACGAGTTGCTGGCCGCGCATGCGGCGGGTCTGATCGATATGACACATGCGCACCGCGCCCTGGACCGTGCGACCAAGGCGATAGCGGGCGTTGCCGCACACGACCACGAGGTGGAGCCCTGGCTCGCCACCCAGGACATCACGCTGACCTGGATGTAGCCCGGCAGTCGAGCAGACCGCCGCCATACCGCTCGACGCGGCCGCAACGGCGGTAGATTCTGTTTGCATGACACAGGCACCATCAGTGGACGTGCACAGGCCCAAGGTCGAGTACTTCAACCTCGCGGATCTGACCAACACGGACCCGAAGGGCTTCATCCGGCCGGTCGAGCGCTACCGCGCCGAACCGTGGGGCCTGTACATGGCGCGCACCTCGGATCATCCGCAGTTCCACTACATCGAATCGTGGCTGCTGCCCGCGCTTTCCATTCGGGTGACGGTCTTCCACTATCACCCGACGCACCGCCGCGATCAGGACTACTACCTCGATCTCGGCGAATTCACCCAGGTCGGGCCGAAGAAGTGGAGGGCGGTGGACCACTACCTCGATATCGTGGTGCGCTCGGAGCGCGAGACCGAGCTGCTCGACGTGGACGAACTACTCGCCGCGCACTCCGCGGGATTGATCACCCTCGCCGAGGCCACCGCCGCCGTCGAACACGCGTCCGTCGCCATCGACGGCATCGCCGCCAACGGATATTCGCTCGAGCGCTGGCTTGCCACGCTCGACATCACCCTGACCTGGCAATAGCACCACCGCCGACCTGGCGGTAGCCGGAATTTTCGCTCGCCCCTTGACAGACCGACATCGGTCGCCGCACCATTTAACCGATCAGTTAATTAGCCAGATGGTTTAATACAGCCATGACGGACGACCGGACCATGACGGACAACCCCAAGACGGACGACCTCAGCCGAACCTTCGCCGCACTCGCGGACCCGACCAGGCGGGCCATCCTCGCCCGGCTCGCCGAGGGGGAAGCGAGCGTCACCGAACTCGCGGAACCGTTCGCCATGAGCCTGCCCGCGATCTCGAAACACCTGAAGGTGCTCGAACGCGCCGGGCTCATCACCCGCGGCCAGCACGCGCAATGGCGCCCGTGCCGACTGGAGGCGGCGCCGCTCGGCGAGGCCACCGACTGGCTGGACCGGTACCGGAAATTCTGGGACGACCGTTTCGATCGGCTCGAAGAACACCTGCGACGAATACAGCAAAAGGACGCTCGATGACCTCGAACCCACCCGATCTCGCAGCCCTGCCCCAGGGCGATGTGCGCCTGCTCGACACCGAATTGGCCCAGCGCCTGCTGGCGGCGAATATTCCGGCGCGCCTGGCCTTCACGGCGGCCGATGGTACGCCGCGCGTGCTGCCGATCAATTTCTGGTGGAACGGAACCGAGGTGGTTATGACCGGATTCGCAACCTCCAAGAAAGCGAAAATGATCCGCGCCAGACCCGATGTCGCCATCACCATCGACACCAATTCCGCACCGCCCGAGACGCTGCTGATCCGGGGCCGCGCCGAGGTATCCGAAATGGACGGGCTCGCACCGGAATACGCGGCGGCCATGGGCAAGGGCGGCGCGGATGCGGTCGCCGACTACCTCGGCTTCCTGACCGAGCTGGCGCCGCGAATGGAGCGAATCGTGGTGCGGCCCAACTGGGTCGGCCTGATGGACTTCCGCACCCGATTCCCCGAGGGCGCCCCCGATTGGATGACCGGTGCCGACAGCCGCGCACCCCAACCCGAACACGAGGAGACGACACACTCATGAGCGACCGCGAATTCACCATCGTCCGCGCCTTCGACGCACCGCGCGAGCTGGTCTTCCGTGCCTGGCTCGATCCCGACCAACTCGTCGAATGGGCTGGGCCGGAGGGCTTTTCGATAGCACGCGAGAGCATCGTGGTGCAGCCGCGGGTCGGCGGCCGCTACGCGTCGGCGATGGTCGCCGACGCGGACGGCACCAGCTTCCCGAGCGCGGGCGTCTTCCGGGAGATCACCGAACCCGAACGTCTGGTCTTCACCTGGGGCGATCCGACCGGCGACGGCAGCGCCGGGCGCGAATCGGTGATCACGGTGACCTTCGACGAAACCGACGACGCCAAGACCACCATGACCTTCCACCTGCTCGCCCCCGGACCACTGAGTCCCGAGGACGGTGCGGAGCAGGGCTGGGGGCAGAGCCTGGACCGACTGGCCGCGCTGTTCTGAATGCCCGAAAAGCCTTCGCGCAGATCAGTGTTCGACGCTGTCGCGCCAGGCCAGGGCCCGGTCGTAGACAGCGTCGAACCAAGGTTCCTTGACATCGAGGTAGGCCAGGGTCGCCGCCTCCCCTGTCAACCCGGCTGCCTTGGCCTCACCCTCGCGCTTGACCTCCAGGTACTCCGCGCGCGCCGCCTCGTCGGCGCGCAGCCAGTCGCGGAACAGCAGCGCGAACTCCTGGCCCGGCGAGCCCGCGACGCGTATATGCACATTGGCCAGCCGCCCGGGATCGGCGCTCTGGTGGAACCGCTTGGCCCACAACGCCGTATCGGAGCCCGCGGGATCGGTCGCCGTCGGCTTCGGATTGTCGCCGGTGATATCCGGCCGTACCGGAAAACCCGCCGCCCCCAACGCATCCCGCAATCTGTCGGCGGCCATGAGATCCGCGACGGTGATCTGCAGATCGATCACATCCTTGGCGGGTAATCCGGGCACCGCGGTCGAACCGATGTGATCGATCCGCGACGCCGCCGAACCGCAGGCCACCCACAGCCGAGCGATGAGCCGCTGCGCCTGCACCGCCCACTCCGGATTCGCGGGGACCACGCGCACTTCCTTGCGCCGCGCGGGTGTCCCGGTGCGCAGATTGGCTTCGAATGGCACCAGCCGCTGCGCCCACAATTGCCGGACCACCGGATCGATCTCCCCCGATGCGCCGCTATTGTCCAACAGCACATCCGCCACAGCGCGCCGCTGTTCATCGGTGGCCTGCGCCGAAATACGCGCCCGCGCATCCGCTTCGGAAACGCCGCGGAATTCCGCCAGTCGCCGAATCCGAATTTCCGCGGGCACGTCGACAATCAATACGAGATTCATCAGCGGCGCGAGACCGTTCTCGACCAAGAGCGGAATATCCTGTACGAGAATCGCATCCGACGGCGCGGCGGCAATTAATTCCGCGGTGCGTTTACCGACCAGCGGATGGACAATGGAATTCAGCGTCGCGCGCGCGTCATCGTTCCCGAATGCCCGCGCCGCAAGTGCGGGCCGGTCCAGACTGCCGTCGGCGGCGAGGATATCCGGCCCGAACGCGTCGACCAACGCCGCAAGGCCCTCGGTACCCGGTTCGACGACCTCCCTGGCGATCACGTCGGAGTCGACGATCACCGCGCCGAGATCGGCGAGAATCCGCGCCACCGTCGACTTACCCGCTCCCATGCCTCCGGTGAGGCCGATCCGCAACATTCGACCAGTCTCGCATCCGCGATCTCGTGCCGACCGAACCCCCTGGCACGCACACTGCACCCAATCGGCCTGAATACCCACTCGCGCCGCGCATTCCACCATCTGAAACGCCATTTGCCCGATCCGTGACTCCGCCGAGACCATCTCGCAACATTTCCGGTCGAATCGGACGCGCGGGCGACAACTTTCCGACACGCCGAGGCCATTACTTGGGCAAAATACTCTGCCGAGTACTTTCGTTCGACTAATCTTCGCCGTGGCGATCAAGGCCAGCACCAGCAAGCAAAGGAACAACCATTGGGCACCAAAATCAACCAGACGGGTCGCCACCGCCTGGGTAGAGCGGGGGGCATGCACTGCATCAAGCACCCCGCCGTTGCGGCCGCGCTCGCCGAGCACCGCCGTTCATGGTTCACCGCCTTGATCAGCCCCGCTCGCCACAGCTTCGCCGCCATGCGAAAACGCTCCGCCGCGGCGACGGCGTACTGGGCACCCGCGACCGCCAGCTGAGTCCGGCCTCCTATCCGGCCACAAACTTCCAGTTGACCCAGCCCTACCAGGGCTGGGTCGCTTTTTGCTGCCCACACCGGGCGCAGATTCCTGACAGTCACTTGCACTTTTGACGCGCCCATCCTTACGATGGCGAAAAATACCTGAGAGTGACTCCCAGGTTGCTTTCCTCCGGAGGGGCGATGACTCAGCTGACCGCGACCAGGCCGGACCCAGCGGAGTTCGAGAGGCGCCCCGGGAAATTGGGCATGGTCGGCCGCTGGGGTGTGCTGATGGCCCGCCATCGCCGAATAGTGCTCGGCGCTTGGCTGCTGTTCGCCATCGCCTGTGGATCGGCCTATCCGGCCCTGCACGACCGCCTCAGCACGCCCGACTACTCGGTCCCCGGCTCCGAATCGGTTGCCGTCGATCATCTTGTGGCCGAACACTTCGCGCGCTTCGGCACCGAACAGGACCTCATCGTCTTCCACTCGGACCGAAGCACCGTCGACGCACCGGAATTCCGTGCGGTGACCGATCGGGCACTGGACACGACCCGGGCCACCTCGGGTGTGGCGGGGGCGATCGGCCCGTTCGAAGGCAATGCGGCAGCTCAGATCTCGGCCGACCGCCACACCGCCTTCGGCATCGTCGGCGTCAATGGCGAGACACCCGAACGCGTCGAGATCGCCAGAGGACTACAGACCGGCTTGGCGGCCGCATCGGATTCCGGCGTCGAGGCCATGATCACCGGATTCGCGCCAGCACAGGCCGATCTCATCGAGATCGAGACCGCCGATATGCAACGCGCCGAGGCCATCGGCCTACCGGTGGCGACGGGGGTGTTGGTGCTGGCCCTCGGCGCGATCGTCGCGGCCACCCTGCCCATCACGGTCACCGCGGCGGGTATCGCGGTCGCCGTCGGCGCACTCTTCGGCCTGACCACCTTCCTCACCTTCGACTCGCTGGTGCTCTCGGTGGCCACCATGATCGCCACCGGCACCGCGATCGACTACGCGATGTTCGTCGTGAGCCGGTTCAACGAGGAACTGACCCGGCGCGGCGCGCGCGACCGAAGATCGACCGCGGATACCTCGGCAGCGGTCGGCACCGCCATGGATACGACCGGCCGCACCATCCTGGCCTCGGGATTCATCGTGATGATCTCGCTGTGCGCGCTGTCGGTGGTCGGGCTGCCGATGCTGAACGGCGTCGCGACCGGCGTGGTCGTGGCGGTCATCGCCACCCTGATCGCCGCATTCACCCTGCTGCCCGCTCTGTTGGCAACGCTGGGTCCGGCGGTGAATCGCGGTGCACTGCCGCTGCGGCTGCGTCCCGCCGAGGTGCGGTCCGCCGCGGCGTCGAGTGCGTGGGCACGGTGGGCGCATACCGTGATGGGACGCCCGGTGCTCTTCGGCGCGATCGGTGTCGGCCTGCTGCTGGCCGCGGCGGCTCCGATCACCGGCATCCGCTATGGCGTCGATATGGGTCTCACCTCGCTCGCGGCACGACCGACCGGGCAGGCGACCGAACTCGTGCGACAGAATTTCGGACCCGGTCTGCTCGCGCCGATCGAGGTGGTCGCAACCGGCCCGGACAGCGGGCCGCTGAGCGACGAAACCCGTTCCGACATGAACCGATTCGTCTCCGAGCTGTCCCGTGATCCGCGCATCGCCACGGTGCTGCCGCAGCAGGCTGATGGCAGAGCGCTCGCCATCGTGGTACCCAAGGCAGCATTCGATTCGACCACAGCCACCGATCTGGTCTCCGATATCCGTTCCCGCGCAACGGCTCTCGATGGCGTCGAGGTCCGGGTCGGCGGTACTTCCGCATCGTTCGCCGATGTGTCGCACCGGATCACCGCCCGCTTCCCCTGGGTGATCGCGCTCGTGCTGACGGTGTCGCTGGCATTCCTGATCATCGCGTTCCGCAGTATCGTGTTGGCGCTCGAGGCGATTCTGCTGAATCTGCTGGCCACCGGCGCGGCGCTCGGTCTCACCGTCGCGGTATTCCAGCACGGGGTCGGCGAAGCCGCACTTGGATTCCACAGCACCGGATTCCTGCAGGTATATCTGCCGATGCTGGTGTTCGCCGTATTGTTCGGCCTGTCCATGGATTACGAGGTGTTCCTGATCCGGCGGATGAAGGAACGCTGGGACGAAACCGGCGACAATACCGCCGCGGTCGCCGATGGGCTGCAGCGCACCGCGCGGCCGATCACCGCGGCGGCTGCCATCATGGTCGCGGTGTTCGCGAGCTTCCTGACCGCGAATGTGCTGGAACTGAAGCAGATCGGGTTCGCGCTGGCCGTGGCCGTCACGATCGACGCATTGCTGGTCCGGCTGGTGTTGGTGCCCGCCTTTATGCAGTTGTTCGGCCGGTGGAACTGGTGGCTGCCGCGGATCGGCAGGGCTCCGGTCTCCCGCACGGTAACCGTGGCTACCGGAACATGACCTCGATCGAATCGACGATCGATCCGATCGCCTTGGTGTAGACGTCCTTGAGACGTTCGGTGAAACCCGTTGCGGCCCAATGGTCCAGGGCCGCGGCGCCGCCCCATACCCCGGCCGCCGCCGCGATGCCGATGGCCAGGTCGTTGGGGTCACGGCCGGTGCGTTGGGCGAACAGCAGCCGGAATTGGTCTGCCATATCCCGCATCTGGCGGGTCTGGCCGTCCCTGATCTCCGGAATCGATGCCACGTATTGCAAGCGTCTGCGAATCCGGAGTTCGGATTCCGGCGTCAGCAACGACTCGATCAGCACAGGGACGATCAGCCGCGCGATGCGCACCAATTCGGCGGGCTCGACGGCATCGCCGCCGCCCGCGGTCCGCATGACATCGAGCACCCGCGGATCGGCCTCGTCGTAGAGGACGAGCATCTCCTTGGTGCCGAAGTACCGGTAGACCGAACTCGGCGACACACCGGCCGCCGCCGCGACCCGCTCCACCGTCACATTGCGGTACCCGTGTTCGTCGAACAGATCCAGCGCCACCTGCTGGATGCGGCTCATCGCCTCGATCTTCCTGCGTTCCCAGGCGGTCGAGGGAAACTCCACGGCGGAATCGGACATCAGGGCAAGAATACCCGCGGCCTAACCCCGGACGATGCCGCTCGGCTCGCGTCGCGTGCCCGGGCGCTGGGTCGGCATCTGGTTGGGCGGTACCGGATACGGGACGCCCCTGTTCGCCGTGCCCAGCGCGATATTCGGCCCGCATTGGGCAACCGCGCCATCGATCTTCGGCTTCGGATCGCTCAGCACCGGCTTGGCGGCATTCGGGGTCGATCCGAAATCGAAGGCCGAGGTCATATCGCCGGTGACGCCGCGCCGCCACTGCGTCAGATTCGGCACCTCGACGCCGAACCGGGTTTCCAGCAGTCGCAGCTGGGAGGTGTGGTCGAAGGTCTGCGAGGCGACGAGCCCGCCGCGGCTGTACGGCGAAATCACCAGGCCGGGAACGCGATATCCCAAACCGATCGGACCCGCGATACCGCTCGACGACTTCACTCGATCCAGTGGCACGGTGACGAACTCCCCCGGCGTGCCCGCCGGTGCGGTCGGCGGGGTGACGTGGTCGAAAAAGCCGCCGTTCTCGTCGTAGCTGATGATCAGCGCGGTCTTCTCCCAGACCTTCGGGTTGGAGGTGAGGATATCGAGCAGTTGCACGATGCCGTACGCGCCGAAGGCCGCGGGCAGGGCGGGATGTTCGCAATTGATCAGCGAGGGGATCACCCAGGAGACGGCGGGCAAGGTGTCGTTGGCGACGTCCGCCTGAAAATCGTTGGGGTACACCGGCGCAAGTCCGCGCCGGGCCAGTTCGGAATTCGGATCAGACGATTGGGTGAAGCAGCCGAGCATGCCGTCCAGGAGCACCGAGGACAGCGGGCCGACGTCGCGGTTGTTGTAGATCTTCCAGCTGACGCCCGCCTCGGACAGGTTCTCCGGATAGGTGCGCCAGCTGTACACGTGCTGCGGGAGCAGGGTGGGCGTTTCCAGCAGCGGTCCGCCCGCTACGCCGTCGGGGTCGATGGTGGCGCTGATCCAGTACAGCCGGTTCGGATCGGTGGGGCCGAGGACCGAACAGTGGTAGTTGTCGCAGATGGTGAACGCGTCCGCGAGCTCATGGTGGATCGGAATGTCCTCGGGCAGGTAGTAGCCCATGGCCGCAGGGGCATTGGCCGGGCCGACGCTGGCGATGGACATCGGCATCCACTGGTCGTTGGCGCCGCCGTTCCACGCCCGGTGCATGCCGCCCCAGCTGTGGTCCGGATCGTTGATGCACTCGCCATCGAGGGTCGCACCGCGGGTGGTGTCGAGGCGGAACGGGTTAACGAAACCGTCCGCACTCGGGCCGACACCGGGCGTCCAGCCGTACTGCTGCCAGGCCTTCGAGGCCTCGCCGAAGCCGCGGACGCCGGACATGGTGCCGAAATAATGGTCGAAGGAACGGTTTTCCTGCATGAGCAGAACGAAGTGTTCGATATCGCCGAGCCCGCCGGTGCCCGCCGGATCGGCGGCGTAGGCGCGTTCGATGATCGGATTGGCCCAGGACGCCAGTGCGCCCACCGCTCCGGCCGCGGCGGCCTTCGCCAGGAACTGCCTACGATTGAGACCGCTGAACGGACTCGCTGCGCACATGCGTACTGTCCCTTCCCTTGTCGCCAGGTCCGACGGGCTCGATCGAGCCGGGCGCCGCCCATTCGACTGCACCCTACCCGAAGTCGATCATGCTTCCCGGCGAAGTTGGTCAATTGTCCGACTTATCGCTATAACGCCGTTCACGTGCGCCGAAGCCTACGCGAGCCGATATGGCACGAAGCGATTCCAGCTGGCGTGGCGCACACCGCCGACACATGGACCGCGCGGGCAATCGAGACTATGTGCGGCGCAGCCTTACTCGTCGAGCCGGGGCCGGCTGGACTCGGGGGCGGACCGTCCCGTCGACCACGCTTCGACCACACCCGTCAACTGGCCGATCAGCGCGGACAGCCCGGACAAGTCACCGCCTAGCTGGTACGTCTTCAGCTCAGCGGGCGTCGGCAACTGCGCGACGATCTGCGGAAGCGAATCGACCAGTTGCGCTTGGGTGGCCGAGGCGGAGCGCTGATTGGTGTTCTCGATCCGAATCCGATCCCGTTCCAGATCCAGCAGCGCGTCATCGTGCGCTGCTTGGGAACGCCTTGCCGCGACGGCGATCTCACCGTCGAGCTCGAGCTGCCGCAATTCCAGCGTCCTGCGCAGATTTTCGGCACGCTCGGCGTGCTGCTCGCGCTCCAACCGCAGCGCGTGCAGCGCGGTCTCCTGGGCGAGATCGGCGACCGCGCGCTCGTCGTCGTGCTCACGGGTGGTGCGCCGCAACCGTTCCGCGGTCTCCCGGTCGAATCGCGCGGCCTCATTGCGGGCCCGCAGTTCGGCCAACTCTCGCTCGTTCTCGATTCGCCGCTCCTCGGCGATCCGGTTCGCCTCGGTTTCGCGAGCCGAAAGCACCTCTTGCGCAGCGAGTTCCGCGAGACGGGCGATCTGGTTCTGTTCACTGCGGTAGGGCTTCTGCAGATTCTCCCACAGCGTCGAGGAACTGACCACCGCCTCCTTGATCTGCACCGTGACGATGCGCAATCCGAGCCCACGATCGCTGTCCGCCTCGGTATTTCGGTCGGCGCTGCCCTCCGCCACCGCGCGCAGCCGCGCGGTCAACTCCTCGATGATCGGCTGCTTATCGCTGAGCACATCGCGCACGCCCATCGTGGATACTTTGTCCTTGATGGCGGCCTCGGCCTGCTCGCGCAGCTGAATGTTGACCAGCCGCATGGGATCTTCGGCATCGGAGAAGTCCAGCTTGCGGTAGGCGGTGGCGAAATCCTCGATGATCCACTGCACATAGCCCTGCACCAACACGCCCTGCAGTTCGCTGCAGATGCAGTAGGCGTTGATGAGGATCGTCTGCATCGCGCCTGGCACAACGAGATACGAGTCGGTCGCTGGGTTGAAGCGGAATGACACCCCGAGACCGATATGCAGCGGTTCGGCGCGGCCCCGGCGCGTGTGCACGACAAAGGCATTGGGCGGCACCAAAACCGTTTGCCAGCGCCAGAATCCGGTGACCCGGACCTCCACCGGGCCGGGGCCGCTGCCCTGCGGCGTTGGCGCGACCCGATCGGCCCGTTTCGCCATCGCACCGCGTCGCACCGGACCACCCGGCGCGGGCGGTGCCCCCGGGGCGGCCAGCGGCGCCGGTGCGGCCGCGGGCTTGCGCGTACGCAGATCTCCCTCGAGCGCCGCCTGCTGCGCCACCACTTGGTCGAGATAATCGTTCTTGCCCGGATTGCTCCCCATGCCTGGGCACACTACCGGCGAATCCGGTCGGCTACCCGGCGAATTCAGTTGGCGCACAACCAACACGCTCGACCAGGAACGACCGCACCCCAACCGGCTATCGGTTGGAGTGCGGTCGCCCTTAGGTCACCATCTGCGCGACGACCGAGGCCGAGAGGCTGCTGCCACAGTAGGACGGTTCGCCGGGCATGATGTCGACTGACCGATATTCCCGGTACATGATGGACCCACCAGCGGCCGTGGCCCAGCGGTTGATCTCATACACCTGGATCGAGCCAGCGGGCAGCCGCGTTTCCGGGGCAGAAGGCTGTTCCCACAACACGGCTCCGTTCGCGTCCGTCAACCGCGCCGCGCCGCGCCAACCGCCACGGTCGCCGTTGTTGTGCACCTCGATCGACCTGATGAACACCTCACCTAAATTGATATCGCCGGTATTGGCGGCGATAAACGCGTCCATTGGGGCGTCGAAGCAGTCCGCTTCATTCTTCACCCAGCTGTTCACCCCAATCCATTGCCAGGTATTGGGCCGCACCGTCGTGGGTCCGGGTGGTGGCAGGTAATACGCGAGCGCGGTCCCACTCATGCCCATCGAAATGACCGCCCCGAGCGCGACCGCGATCAACCCTCGCGAAGCGACAGACTTACCTTTGGCCAGATACCCCGCCCGACTCGACTCCCCCTTGTTGATGTTCCAACCCATCGTGTTCCCCTCCCAGGTGTCGCGGTTGTTCTCGACACCGAGACTCGCGCAACGACATTGGCGAATCCTTAACAGCCGCTGAAAGCTCCTGCGGCAACACGAAGGCCCCGGTCCGATCGGACCGGGGCCTTCGTGTTAATGCTCTACCCGAATCAGGCGTTGCCGGAGAGCTTCTCCCGCAGAGCCGCGAGCTGGGCGTCGCTGGCCAGCGAACCGCCGGCGGGCTCGGCCTGGCCGGAGGACGCCTGCGAACCACTCTCGGAGGAGTAGTTGCCCGACGCGCCGCCGCCGTTCGCGGCCTCGGCCGCGGCGTCGGCCGCCATCTTCTCCATCTGCGCGGTGTGCATCTTGTGGCGACGCTCCGCCTCGGCGTAGCGGCCTTCCCACTCTTCGCGCTGCTTGTCGAAGCCCTCGAGCCACTCGTTGGTGTCGGGGTCGAAGCCCTCGGGGAAGATGTAGTTGCCCTGGTCGTCGTAGCTGTCGGCCATGCCGTACTTCGACGGGTCGAACTCGGCGTGGTAGTCCTCGTTCGCCTGCTTCAGCGACAGCGAGATCCGGCGACGCTCCAGGTCGATGTCGATGACCTTGACCATCGCGTCGTCGCCGACCGCGACAACCTGGTCCGGGACCTCCACGTGGCGCTCGGCCAGCTCGGAGATGTGCACCAGGCCCTCGATGCCCTCTTCGACGCGCACGAACGCACCGAACGGAACCAGCTTGGTGACCTTGCCCGGCACGATCTGGCCGATCGCGTGGGTGCGGGCGAACTGACGCCACGGGTCTTCCTGGGTCGCCTTGAGCGACAGCGAAACCCGCTCGCGGTCCAGGTCGACGTCGAGAACCTCGACGGTGACCTCGTTGCCGACCTCGACAACCTCGGACGGGTGGTCGATGTGCTTCCAGGACAGCTCGGAGACGTGCACCAGACCGTCGACGCCGCCCAGGTCCACGAAGGCACCGAAGTTGACGATCGAGGAGACCACACCCTTGCGGACCTGGCCCTTCTGCAGCTGGTGCAGGAACTCGCTGCGGACCTCGGACTGGGTCTGCTCGAGCCAGGCGCGGCGGGACAGGACCACGTTGTTGCGGTTCTTGTCCAGCTCGATGATCTTGGCCTCGATCTCCTTGCCGACGTAGGGCTGGAGGTCGCGGACGCGACGCATCTCGACGAGCGAGGCGGGCAGGAAGCCGCGCAGGCCGATGTCGAGGATCAGGCCGCCCTTGACGACCTCGATGACGGTGCCCTTGACGGCCTCGTCCTTCTCCTTGAGCTCCTCGATGGTGCCCCACGCACGCTCGTACTGCGCCCGCTTCTTCGACAGGATCAGGCGGCCTTCCTTGTCCTCCTTGGTGAGAACAAGAGCCTCGACCTCATCGCCCACGGAAACGACCTCGTTGGGGTCGACATCGTGCTTGATGGAGAGTTCGCGAGAGGGGATGACGCCTTCGGTCTTGTAACCGATGTCGAGCAGGACCTCGTCGCGGTCGACCTTGACGATGGTTCCTTCGACGATGTCGCCGTCGTTGAAGTACTTGATCGTGGCGTCGATGGCGGCGAGGAAGTCCTCGGCGGAGCCGATGTCGTTGACGGCTACCTGCGGCGAGGTGACGGTGGTGGGCATATGTCGGTTTGCTCCGGACGGATTGTGGTCGGTTGCGGACATTGGAACTTTCGGTACGCTGCGAACTCACCGCGATGACGCGACGTGACGGACATAATGAACGTACCGCACGCAAACGCTTGTGAAACTCAGCACGGGCGTTGGTGTTACTTCAGTGCAGTTGCCGTCGCAGACTGTTACTGCAACGACACCGGTACGGCAGTACCCAAGACACTCGCGCGTTCAGCGTACGCGACCTTGGTCCAGCCGGGCAAACCGGTCCGGACGCCACGCCGGGATAGTCTGACGGCGTGTCGGAAGATCGCCATGCGCAAGCAAATGCACTGCTCGGGACCACCGGTACCGCGCGGACCCGGATCGGCTCGGCGGCCAGCCAGCAGGCCAGCCGCCGCTGGTGGGATGCCGACGCCACCGAGTATCACGAAACCCACGCCGAATTCCTCGGCGTCGACTCCCCCGACGGCGAATTCATCTGGTGCCCGGAGGGCCTGCACGAGGGCGATATGCACTTCCTCGGCGAGGTCGCGGGCAAGCGGATCCTGGAGATCGGGTGCGGGTCGGCGCCGTGTTCACGCTGGTTGGCCGGGCAGGGGGCGCATCCGGTCGGGCTGGACCTATCTATGGGGATGCTCGGGCGAGGGCTGGCGGCGATGCGGCGCGGCGGACCGCAGGTGCCGTTGGTGCAGGCGGGGGCGGAGGCCTTGCCCTTTGCCGATGCATCGTTCGATATCGCCTGTTCGGCGTTCGGCGCGGTTCCGTTCGTCGCGGATTCCGAGTTGGTGATGCGTGAGGTCGCGCGGGTGCTGCGGCCCGGTGGCCGATGGGTGTTCTCGGTGAACCATCCGATGCGGTGGATTTTTCCGGACGATCCCGGCCCCGCGGGGCTGACCGCCTCGATTCCGTACTTCGACCGCACTCCGTATGTAGAGGTCGACAGCGAGGGCGCGCCGACCTACGTCGAGCACCACCGCACGATCGGCGATCGGGTGCGCGAGATCGTCGCCGCGGGTCTGGTGCTCGATGACATCGTGGAACCGGACTGGCCGGAATGGCTCGAGCGCGAGTGGGGGCAGTGGAGTCCGCTGCGCGGCGAGCTGTTCCCGGGGACCGCGATCTTCGTCACCCACAAACCGGCTCGCGGCTGAGGCTTTGTAGGCCCCGGATCAGGTACTGGCCGAACGGAATTCGGCGAGGAGGGCGGCGCGCGCATCGGCTATGTGCGATCCCAGGTCGCCGCCGGTGCGCAGCCAGATCTCGTAGCCCGCGAAGAAACAGGCCATGCCGACCTTGGCCCAGAGCAGTGGCCGCACATCCGCGCCCACCTCGACGCCCATCCGGCGCGCAAGATGTTCTGCGACAAGGGATTCCACCGCGCTTCGCTTGGCGAGCTCGCGGGCTTGCAGGGCCGGGGTGGCCGCGATCAGCGTATCGCGCGCCCGCGCGTCGGCGAGGCGGTCGGCGAAGCGCTCGACCAGCGGGCCGATGACCGCGGCCATGGTTTCCTCCGGGGATTCCTCGGCCGGGCGGTCGGCGAGCAGCCGGGCCAGCTCCGCGCGATGGTCATCGTCCTCGGCGAAGAGCAGTTCGTCCTTGCTCGGGTAGTAGCGGTGCAGGGTGCGCGTCCCCACGTCGGCCTCGGCGGCGATATCCGCCACGGTCACCGAGTCGTAGCCGTGTTCGACGAATAGCCGCAGCGCGGCATCGGCGATCGCCCGCCTGGTCCGCTCCTTCTTCCTGTCCCGCAATGACATCGGGATATTGTCGCACAGTGCGTCATATGGCAGACTCTGCCATATGACAACAAGTGACAGAACTGTTGTGATCACCGGTGGCACCAGCGGACTCGGCCGCGAATGCGCCAGGGCACTGGCCGCCGATCCACGGTGGACAGTCGTCGTCACCGGTCGCGACGCCGACCGAGCCCGAGTGGAGGCCGCCGCCATCGGGGCGCACGCGGCAGCGCTCGACCTCGGCGCACTCGCCTCCGTCGCCCACTTCGCCGACGAATTGCGCGGGCGCGGACTGCCCCCGTTGCACGCCCTGGTGTGCAACGCCGGACTGCAGTTCACCCGGCGCAGCTACACCGAGGACGGCGTGGAGGCCACCTTCGGCGTCAACCATCTCGGACACCTCGCGCTGGTCCAAGCGCTGCGGGACGACCTGATCGCGCCAGCCCGGATCGTCTTCGTCACCTCGGGCACGCATGATCCGGATCAATTCACCGGCATGCCGCATCCGCTGGACACCAACGTCCGCGAACTCGCCTACCCGCCCGAGCCGACCGAATCCGCGCAGCGCGACGGCCGCCGTCGCTACAGCACGTCGAAGCTGGCCAACCTCCAGACCACCTACGAATTGGCCCGCCGGCTCGCGGCGCGCGGTATCACGGTGAATGCCTTCGATCCGGGACTGATGCCGGGCACCGGACTCGCCAGGGATGCCGGATCGGCGGCACAACTGTTGTGGCGCACGGTCGCTCGGGGTCTGGTGCTGCTGCCAGGGGTGAATACGCCGCGCCGATCGGGCGCTGATCTGGCTCGGCTCGTCACCGATCCGTCGCTCGCCGAGGTGACCGGCCAGTATTTCGTGGGCCGCACCGCGAAGCCGTCGTCGAAGGCGTCCTATGACCGCGAAGCACAACGCGCGCTGTACGCCGATAGCCTCGCACTCCTCGGCGAACTCGCACGCTGACGACGATGCCGAACACTCTCCGGTGTTCGGCATCGTTGCGGCAGAGCATATTTCGCGGCCCGGCTACTCCTCGACGGGTTTGGCCTTCGGGCCGCGCCCGGTCTGCTTCAGCGCGAGGCGCAATGCGTACTCGATCTGGGCGTTGATGCTGCGCAGGTCGTCGGCGGCCCACTGGGCAATGGCCTCGTGGATCGCCGGGTCCAGGCGTAGCAGGATCTTCTTGCGCTCGGCCATGAGAACGACTCAGGAGTAGAGCGAGCCGGTATTGACGACGGGTTGGGTGGCTCGGTCACCGCAGAGAACGACCAGCAGGTTGGACACCATGGCGGCCTTACGCTCCTCGTCGAGTTCGACCACACCCTGTTCGGCGAGCCGGTCCAGCGCGAGGCCGACCATGCCCACCGCACCCTCGACGATCCGGGTGCGTGCGGCGACGACCTGCGCCGCCTGCTGACGCACCAGCATGGCCTGGGCGATCTCCGGCGCGTAGGCGAGGTGGGTGATCCTGGCCTCGATGACCTCGATGCCCGCCAGATCGGTGCGCTCGCGCAGTTCGATGGTCAATTCCTCGGCCACTTCGGTGCCGTCACGCAGGCTGGTGGTGTTCTTGTCGTGCGCGTCGTAGGGGTGGGTGGTCGCCAGATGCCGCACCGCCGCCTCGGACTGGGTCGCCACGTACTCCTCGTAGTCATCAACCGAGAACGCGGCCTTGAAGCTGTCGACCACCCGGTAGACCACGACGGCGGCGATCTCCACCGGATTGCCGTCGGCATCGTTGACCTTGAGCTTCTGGGTCTCGAAATTGCGCACCTTCAGCGAGATGCTGCGGCGGTCCGCAAGGGGCACCACCGAGAAGAAGCCGGGTTCGCTCAGCGAGCCGACATAGCGGCCGAAGAACTGGACGACCTTGGCCTCATTGGGGTTGACCACGGTGAGCCCGGTAGCCAGTAGCAGGAGCACGACCACCAGCACGGTCGCGACGATCGCGCCGATCAGGGCGGGCACGTTGTCGTTGTGCGCCGCGGCGGCATAGCCGGCGATGGCGCCGCCACCGATCAGGAGCGTGAGCACAAACCACGACACCAGCACGAGAAAGCCGTTGACGTGGAACGCCGGCCGAAGCTTCATGACATCCTCCGAATATCAAAGTGATATCACTAAGATAGCACTCGACCGCCCCGGGCGACAGGAGCTCCGGGACGGTCGCCGCGATCAGTTCGCGGGCTCGATATTGCGGTTGAAGCGGAACATATTGCGCGGGTCGTACTTCGCCTTCAATGCCGACAGCCGTGCGTAGGTATCCGGCGCATATCCGCCTCGGGTCTGCGCTTCGTCGGCGGCGGCACCCGCGCCGTAGAGGAAGTTCAGGCTGTGGCCGACGGTCCACGGCGCGAGCGCCGCACGGACCACCGCGTGCTCCTCGGGAGCCGCGTCACCCGCATCGGCTCCGGGCATGGTGATGACGCGAACGATGTACTCGGCGTCGCGGTTGTCGACGGCGATGGCCGCAGGTCCGGGCCGGCGCAGCGCGCCACCGAGGTGCCGGATATCAACCACCGCCTGGATCTGCGATTCCGGTCCGGTGGCGGCGAGCAAGGCCGACAACGTTTCTCCGGTCAACTCGGCTAGCAGCGCATTGGTGGCGGCATAGGCATGCGGGTGATCGGGATCGCTGTGAATGGTGTGCGATTCGGTGTACGGCATGACCCGCAGGTCGTCCTTCAGGCGATTCCCGACCGCACGCAGCGGGGCCACCAGACGCTCGCCCTCCTCCGCGGATCCGTTGTAGGCGATCCGAATCGACGCCACATAGCGGCCGCGCAGCGGCTCCGGAATCTGCGGAATAGGCGGGAAGGTCATGACGGTGACCGTCGAGGTCAGCTCGTCGGGAAGTGTTGCGGTCCAGTCCTTCCAGGCTTCCAGGGCCTGTTCGACCAGAGGGGTGTCGAAGACCAGCTGGCCGCCGTAGACGGTGGCAACCGGCACCAGCTCCAGTTCCAGCGCGGTCACCACGCCGAAGTTTCCGCCGCTGCCGAGCACCGCGCCGAAGAGCTCGTCGCCACGGCTGAGCGTGCGCACCCGGCCGTCCGCGGTGACCAGTTCGATGACGCGCACATGTTCAGCGGCATAGCCGAATTGCCTTGCCAGCAGGCCCAATCCGCCGCCCAGGCTGTAGCCGACGACGCCGACCGACGGCGAGGACCCGTTCAGCGGCGCCAGCCCGTACTGCGCGGCGGCCTCGACCAGCGCGCCCGCGCGCACTCCGGCGCCGACGCGGGCGGTCCGGGTCTGCGGGTCGATTCGGATATCGGTCATCCGGCGGGTACTGATCAGCACGCCGCCGTCGGCCGCGACCGAGAGCCCGTGCCCAGTGGCCTGGACCGCCACCGGAAGTCCGTGGCGCGCCGCGTATTCCACCGCGCTGCGCACATCCTCGGCGTGCACCGCACCGACGACCAGTGCGGGGCGATGGGTGTACGCGGCCTGGAAGCCGGCGATTTCCGCGTCGTATCCGGCATCGCTGGGGCGGAAGACCGGGCCGGTGAAGGTGTCGACGATCTGCTCTGCGGTATTTCCCATGACTTAGACAATGCCCGCGCGCCAATCAGAAGTACAACAGATAGTTCTGCTCACTCCTATAATCATCATTTATGGAACTGCGTCAGCTCCGCTACTTTGTGACCGTGGTCGAGGAGGCCAACTTCACCCGTGCCGCCGCCCGACTGCATCTGGCCCAGCCCGGGCTCAGCGCGCAGATCCGCCAGCTCGAACGTGAACTGGGACAACAGCTTCTCGATCGAGGCAGCCGTTCGGTGACGCCGACCGAGGTGGGCGCGGCGGTGCTGGCGCATGCCAGGGCCGCGCTCGCCGCGACCGAGCGGATCACCGCGACGGTCGACGAATTCACCGGACTGCTGCGCGGACACGTCCGCGTCGGCTGCATCTCCGGCACCGCGAACGAGGACTTCGATATCTCCGCGGTCCTGGCGGACTTTCACGACGACCACCCACAGGTCGGCATCAGCCTGACCGAGGACACCTCCGAACGCATGCTGGCGGCGGTGCGCAGTGGTGCGCTGGATATCGCGCTGATCGGGTTGACAGGTGCGGAGATCGACGCCGATATCGGCATCGATGTGGTGCTCGATACACCGGTGGTCGCGGCGGTCGGACTCGACCGGAAGGACCGTGCCGCGATCGCACTCACCGAACTCCGCGATCAACCGCTGATCTGCCTGCCGCGCGGCACCGGAATCCGGGGTGTCTTCGACCGTGCTTGTGCCGCAGCCGGATTCGAGCCCGACGTCGCCTTCGAGGCCGCCGCTCCCCCGCTGCTATTGCGCCTCGCCGCCCGCGGCCTCGGCATCGCGGTGGTGCCCGCCCTGACCGCGACGGAGGCCGCGGCATTCGGCGTGCGGGTGCGGCCGATCATCGAGCCGGAGCTACGCGGACAACTCGCCCTCGCCTGGCGGCGCGATCGCCCGAGCAGCCCGGCCGCGAAGGTCCTGCTCGGACAACTCCGTATCGGATTGGGCCGCCGCTGATTCAGAGCAGCCGCGACAGGAACGCTTTGGTGCGTTCCTGTTTCGGCTCGGCGAGGACCTCACTCGGATTGCCGGCCTCGACGACCACACCGCCGTCCATGAACACCAGTTGGTCGGCGACCTCACGGGCGAAACCCATTTCGTGGGTGACGACCACCATGGTCATACCGTCGGCGGCGAGTTCGCGCATGACCTCGAGCACCTCACCGACCAACTCCGGATCCAGCGCCGAGGTCGGCTCGTCGAACAGCATCAACTTGGGATCCATGGCCAGCGCACGGGCAATGGCGACACGCTGCTGCTGACCGCCGGAGAGCTGGGCCGGATAGGCATTCGCCTTCTCCCCCATGCCGACTCGCTCCAGCAGCTCATGTGCGCGCGCCACCGCGTCGGCCTTGCGGATGCCCTTCACCTGGGTCGGCGCCTCGACGATATTCTCCAGCGCCGTCCGGTGCGGGAACAGGTTGAAGTGCTGGAACACCATGCCGATATCGCGGCGCTGCCTGGCCGCATCGCGCGGGTGCAGTTCGTAGAGCTTGCCGCCCTTTTCGCGATAGCCGATGAGATCGCCGTCGACGTAGAGCCGACCCGCGTTCACCTGCTCGAGGTGGTTGATGCAGCGCAGAAACGTCGATTTGCCCGAACCCGACGGCCCGATCAGACACAGCACATCACCGCGCCCGACCTCGAGTGATATGCCCTTGAGCACCTGCAGCGCACCGAAGTTCTTGCACACCCGATCCGCGAGGATCATCGGCTGCGGGTCGGTCGGCTCGATCTTGTCCGCTTTCGCGCTCATTTCGCCTTCACAATCGTCTGAGCGTCGGCCAGTTCCCGCAACTGCTTGGCGGTCAGCTGCCGCGAGGCGCCCCGCGAGTAGTAGCGCTCCAGGTAGAACTGTCCGACCATCAGCACACTGGTGACCGCGAGATACCAAGTGGCGGTGACCAGTAGCAATGGAATCGGCTGGAAGTTCACGCCGTAGATATCGCGGGCCCGCCCGTACAGGTCGGTGCTCAATGGGATCGCGGTGACCAGCGCGGTGGTCTTCAACATGCCGATGAGCTCATTGCCGGTCGGCGGGATGATCACCCGCATGGCCTGCGGCAGCACGGTCCTGCGCATGGTCTGCGACCACGACATGCCGAGCGCCGTCGAGGCCTCACGCTGCCCCTCGCCGACGGAATTGATTCCGGCGCGAACGATTTCGGCCATATACGCCGCCTCGTTCAGCGCCAGACCGATCACCGCGAAGGCGAACGCGGCCTGCAATCCCTGCACATCGATCCGCACGAACTCGGGCCCGAACGGCACACCGAGCTGGATCGACTTGTACAGCGACGGGAAAAGCCCCCAGAACACCAACTGCACGAAAACCGGTGTGCCACGGAAGATCCAGAGATACACCCAGGCGGTCGAGCGCAGCACCGGATTCGGCGACAGGCGCATCACCGCCAGCACCGTGCCGAGCACGATGGCGATCGCCATCGCGAGCACGGTCAGCTCGAGGGTGACCAGCGCGCCGGCGGCGATCCGGCTGTCGAACAAGTACTTTCGATAGGTGCCCCATCCGTACGCGGGGTTGGTGGCCGCGCCGTAGAGGAAGAGCCCGAGCAGGGCGAGGACGATCGCCGCGGCGATCCAGCGGCCCGGCCTGCGTAGTGGAACGGCCTTGATCGGCTCCGGTTCTGCCGTGTCGATCGGCCCGCCGGGCCCGGTGTTGTCACCGGGCGCCGACGTGGTATCAGGTGAAGACATCGATCAGCTCTCGGCGCCGTTGATGACCGACTTGGTGATCGCGCCCTCCTGCACACCCCAGTTCTTGGTGATCTCCAGGTACTTACCGTTGTCCATCAGGTGCTGGACGGCGGCCTGCAGCGCCTTGCCGAGCGCCGAACCCTTGGGGATGGCCCAGCCGTAGGGTGCGGAGTCGAAGACCTTACCGGCCGCCTCGATCTTGCCGCCGCTCATCTTGATCGCGTACGCGGTCACCGGCGAATCCGCCGACATCGCGTCGACTTGGCCGAGCACCAGGGCATTGGTCGCCGCGCTCTGCTCGTCGAACGGCTTCTTGTCGATGGCGGGCTTGCCCGCTGCCTCGCACTTCTTGCTGCGGGACGGGATATCGTCGGTGTCCTGGACCGTGGTGGCCTGCACCGCGACCCGCTTACCGCAGGCGTTGTCCGGGTCGATCGGCTTACCCGTCTGCTGCGCCCACTGGGTTCCCGCGTTGAAGTAGGTGGTGAAATCGACGCTCTGCTCGCGTTCCTTCGAGTCGGTGATGGAGGACATGCCGACGTCGTAGGTGCCCGCCTGAATCGCGGGAATGATCTTCTCGAAGGAGGATTCGACATATTCGGCCTTCAGGCCGAGGGTCGCGGCGACCGCGTCCATCAGGTCGACATCGAAGCCGACGATCTTGCCGCTCGCATCCTTGGACTCATTGGGCTGGTAGGGGATGTTGACTCCGACGACGAGCTTGCCCGACTGTTTGATCTTGTCCGGGAGCAACGCGGCGGCTGTATCGAACTTGTCGATACCCTGCACCTTGGCGACCGTGGGCGCGTTGTCCTCGGTGTTACTACAGCCCGACATCACCAGCACCCCACCGGCGAGTACGCACACCGCTTGCAGGGCGCGCCTGCCAAGAACCGATCGAACAGACACAGCAGCCCTCCACATTTCGGATTCGAGAAACCCGGGCGTCACCACCCGTTTGGCAATCTAAGCGATCGAGCCGTCTCGTGCTGGACAGTAACGGAAGATTATCCGTTCTGTGCGGAACACTCCGAGCACAGCAAACACTCAGGCACCGGCGGTGGACCCTACCGGATGGCTCGATGTTCGAACGAGTTGGGTTCCCGGGTCGCGCGCAGGGTCCGCGTCAGCGCCGATGTACCCGCGCGCGGACCTGCTCGGTGAATTCGCCGGTCGAGGCGAGACCGCCCAGGTCGGCGGTGGCGACTCCGGCGGCGAAGGTGGCCGCGATGGCGCGTTCGATGCGCTCGCCGGCGCTCACCAACGCGCGGTTGTTATCGCGAATTCCAAGCCAGTGCAACAACATTGCCGCCGAGAGCTGCAGCGCCGCGGGGTTTGCGCGGTTGTGTCCGGCCAGGGTCGGTGCGGCACCGTGCACCGCCTGGGCCATCGCCTTGGTCGCCGAGCAGTTCAGCGACGCGGCGATGCCGAGCGATCCGCTCAACTCCCCCGCGAGATCGGAAAGGATATCGCCGAAGAGATTCTCGGTCACCAGCACGTCGTAATCGCGGGCGGCGCGGACCAGATGGGCGGCGGTCGCGTCGACGTGTTCGTCGTCGACCTCGACGCCCGGGTAGGCGCGTGCCACGTCGTAGCAGACGTCGCGGAACAGGCCCATGGTCATGGGCAGCACATTGGCCTTGTGCACGATGGTCACCCGCTTGCGGCGCGCGGCCGCGAGCCGGAAGGCCTCGTGCGCGATTCGCTCGCAGGCCTGCCGAGTGATCACGCCGACCGCCATGGCGACGTCGGGGGTCGGCCGGAATTCGCCGGATCCGGCGAACATATTGCGGTCGGCGTAGAAGCCCTCGCTGTTCTCCCGGACGATCACCAGGTCGATATCGGGTGCGGTCGCCTTGATTCCGGCGAAGGCGCGGGCGGGGCGGATGTTGGCGTAGAGGCCGAAGCGTTTGCGGATCGCGCCGCCGGGGGCGATGCGGTGCTGGGGTGGATAGGACGCGTTGTCGTGCGGGCCGAGGATCCAGGCGTCGAGTTCGTCGAGGGCCGCGAGGGTTTGTTCGGGCAGCGGATCGCCGAATTCCTCGATGGCGCGGTGTCCCATCAGCAGGGGAACCCATTCGACCGCCGTCGCGCCCGCCGCGGCCAGCGCTTCGTCGACCGCGGCGCGGGTGGCGGCAACCACCTCGGGTCCGATGCCGTCACCGTCGATCAGGCCGAGTCGCACAGGCGACGCGACACGTTCCCTCGCAGCGTTCACCGGGTCATCCTCCCGCGAGGTGATCGGTGTACCGACACTCGGGCTCCATTACGGCTACGCGTGTTCGCCGCCCATCGTGCCGCAAGGACGGCTAACCTCTCGTGAACATGGTGCAATCGGTCGAATTGCTGTTGGACGACGCGGCCGATGCCGAGATCCGGCGGCAGTGGCAGTTGCTCGCGGATGCCGGCATCCCGAGTTTGGCGGGGAAGAAGATCGAGGCCAACCGTCCGCATATCACCGTCGCGGTGGCCAGGCAGATCTGGCCGCGCATCGACCAAGCCCTGGAGCAGCTGACCTTCCGGCCGCTTCCGGTGCGACTCGGCGGGCTGCTGGTCTTCGGCGCGCGCCATCCGATCCTCGTCCGGAGTGTGGTGCCCTCGGAGCAGCTGCTCGCACTGCAGCGGCGCATCTTCGCCGCGGTATCGCAGTGTCCCGGGATTCCGGCGAATGTGCACCCCGATGAGTGGACGCCGCATATCACCCTGGCCAGGCGGGTGCCGACACACCATCTCGGTGAGGCGATCCACGCGATCGCCAGGGACCGTGATTTCCCGGCCACCGTGGTGGGTATCCGGCGTTGGGACGGCGATCAGCGGCGCGAGTGGCCGGTCGCCCGGGGAAGATAGAGACAGCGCCGGAAGATAAAGACAGCGCCGGGCGTTATAGCTGGCGAAATACGATACGAGAGGACGTCATGGCCACCCAGACGCTGAACCAGCAGAATTTCGATGAGGTAGTCACCGGGAACGACGTGGTACTCGTCGATTTCTGGGCCGACTGGTGCGGTCCGTGCAAGAGCTTCGCGCCGACCTTCGAGGCCTCCTCGGCCAAGCATCCGGATGTTGTGCACGGCAAGGTGGACACCGAGGCCGAACAGGGTCTGGCCGCCGCCGCCAATATCCGCTCCATCCCGACCATCATGGCGTTCCGTGAGGGCGTGCTGGTCTTCGCGCAGCCGGGCGCACTGCCGCCCGCCGCGTTGGAGGATCTGGTCACCCAGGTGAAGGCGCTGGATATGGACGAGGTGCGCAAGCAGCTCGCGGAGCAGCAGGCCGGAGAGTAATTCGGCGCACTGAAACCGACGGGCCGTTCACATTCTTTCGGAATGTGAACGGCCCATTGCGTTTTCGGTCTCAGGCACCCAGCTGGTTGACGCCCGCGATCATGGCGCGGACCGTCGATTCGGCGCCGTCGTCGGCCAGGGCCGCACCCCAGCCGCGCCTGCCGTTGCATTCGCATTGCACGAAGGTCGCCGTGCCCGCATCAGTGCGGCGCTGGTGGAATTGCAGGATTTCGACCGGATAGCCCTCGTCGTAGAGGGCCGAGGTCATCGCTGCCACCGGACTCCCGGTGGCGATCACCGTGCGCAGGTGGTCGGTGAACTCGAGCGTCGCGGTGAACTCCGCGCTCCGGTTGCCCGCAGGCGACCAGTCACCGACCCGGATCGGGCCGGTGAGCTCGCAATAGCGGTGGTGGAATTGCGCCGGTGTCAGGTCGACGCATTCGGCGCGTAGCGCCTTGGGGGCGGCTGCGATGAACGTGAGTGGGTCAAGAGTCAGCATGGTCATGGTGCGTAGGTCTTCCCGAGGATTGTCTTCTCAATTGACAGAGGGGACCAGCAGTAAGTTTTCAGTAGCCCGCAGCGAGGGGGCCGGTCCGAATCAGACCCCGCTACGGCGGGTTACTACGAGAAGTCGCCGGGTTGCCACCATCGCGGTAAGCGGAATTAGCACTGCGCTGTCGCGGTCTGCGACATTCAGCGCGGCGCTGTGGCGGTCGACGGGATTCGGCACGCGGACCAGAATATGTCGACCTTGACGCAATAGCAACCACATTTACTGCCCCGTCGCGCCTACTCGCGAGTATCATCCGCGCAGCTCAGAGGTGTCACCCTGACGGAGGATGGCAGGCCGCCGACGCGACGGTACTTTCGGTCACATGGGTGCCCTCGTCGCCATGACCATCCCCGGGTTGGCAATACTGCTGATCGGTCTCGCGTTCATCGAGGTGCTGTGGAATCGACTCACCGGAAGCCGGATCCCGCCTTGGTTCCGCCACCGCAAGCACACGCCGGTGGCCGCGACCGGATTCGAGCAGGTGGCAGCGGCTTTCCAGGGTTCCAAGCACCACGAGTTCGAGCAGCGGCAGACGGCTTTGATGCACAAAGAGGACAAGTCCGACGGTGCGCCGCCGCGCGACGAGATCGATCTGAATGCGGGCTCGGCGAAGCTGGTTCGGCGCGAGCGGTAATCGCTCGATCCTGAAACGCGGTGCGGCACACCGGATATCCGATGTGCCGCAGGACCGGACTCAGTGCGCGGCGGCGTCCCAGCTGCGGCCGGTGCCGACGGATACGTCCAACGGCACCGACAGGGTGATCGCCGAGGACATCTGCTCGCGGGCCAGTGCCTCCAGGGTCTCCTTCTCCCCCTCGGCGACCTCGAAGACCAACTCGTCGTGGATCTGCAGCAGCATGCGCGAGCGCAGGCCCGCCTCCCGAATCGCCTTGTGCACGTTGATCATCGCCACCTTGATGATGTCGGCCGCGGTGCCCTGGATGGGCGCGTTGAGGGCCATGCGCTCGGCGGCCTCGCGGCGCTGGCGGTTGCTGGAGTCCAGGTCGGGCAGGTAGCGGCGGCGGCCGAAGAGGGTTTCGGTGTAGCCGACCTTGCGGGCCTGCTCGACGACCTCGTAGAGGTAGTCGCGGATGCCGCCGAAGCGATCGAAGTAGACGTCCATATGCTCCTTGGCCTCTTGCGTGCTGATCCTCAGCTGCGTGGAAAGGCCGTAGGAGCTCAGGCCGTAGGCCAGGCCATAGGACATCGCCTTGATGCGGCGGCGCATCTCCGGGGTCACCTCCGAAAGCGGGATGTCGAAGGCCTTGGACGCGACGAAGGTGTGCAGGTCCTCGCCGGAGTTGAAGGCCTCGATCAGGCCCTCGTCACCGGAGAGGTGGGCCATGATGCGCATTTCGATCTGGCTGTAGTCCGCGGTCATCAGCGACTGGTAGCCGGGGCCGACGACGAAGGTGTCGCGGATCTGGCGGCCGGTGTCGGTGCGGATCGGGATGTTCTGCAGATTCGGCTCGGTCGAGGACAGTCGCCCCGTCGCGGCGATGGTCTGGTTGAAGGTGGTGTGGATGCGACCGTCGTCGGCGACGGATTTGAGCAGACCGTCGACGGTGACCTTGAGCCGGGTGGCGTCGCGGTGTTCGAGCAGATGCTGCAGGAACGGGTGTTCGGTCTTCTCGAACAGCGATTCCAGCGCGTCGGCATCGGTGGTGTAGCCGGTCTTGGTGCGCTTGGTCTTCGGCATATCGAGCTCGTCGAAGAGCACCACCTGCAGCTGCTTGGGCGAGCCGAGGTTGATCTGCTTGCCGATCACGTCGTAGGCGGCGTTGGCCGCATCGCTGACCTTATCGGCGAATTGGCGCTGCAGGGTCTCGAGCTGGTCGATATCGACCGCGATGCCCGCGTTTTCCAATTCGGCGAGCACGCTGAGCAGAGGCAGTTCCATATCGTCGAGCAGTGCGCTGGATTCGATCTGGCGCAGTTCGCCGTCGAGGGCCTCGGCCAGGTCGAGGACGGCCCTGGCGCGCAGCATTTCGGTCTGCGCCATCTCGGCGTCCACGGTGTCGGCATCGTCGAGCAGGGACAGCTGCGGGGTTTCGTCGGTCTCGGCGCGCAGCTCGCGGTGCAGATAGCGCAGTGACAGATCGTCGAGGTTGAAGCTGCGCTGGCCGGGGCGGACCAGGTAGGCGGCCAGGGCGGTGTCGCTGGTGAGACCGGCGAGGGTCCAGCCGCGCCCGCGCAACGCGTGCATCGCGGCCTTGGCCTCGTGCAGCGCCTTCGGTACGGCGGCATCGGCGAGCCAGGCGCCCAATGCGGCTTCGTCTTGCGGGGTCAGCACGGCGACATCGATATAGCCGCTCTCGCCGTCCGCGGCGGCAATGGCGAGCGCGCGCGCGTCGCCGCTGCCGGGCGTGCTATTGCCGACCACCGAAATGCCGTGGCGAACACCGGTTTTCGCATGCTCGGCGAGCCAGCCGGCGACCGCGCCGACCTCGAGCGCGCCGCCGCTGATCTCGAAGCCGGATTCGGCCTCGGGCTCCGGCGGGGCGAGGGTTTCGAAGAGCCGGTCGCGCAGCACCCGGAACTCCAGGTCATCGAAGAGCTGGTGGATCTTATTGCGATCCCACGGCTGCTGGGCCAGTTGCTCAGGGGTGTAGGGCAGCGCGACGTCGCGGACCATCTCGGTGAGCTGACGGTTGAGCACGACGCTGCTGAGGTTGGCGCGCAGTGCGTCGCCGACCTTGCCCTTCACCTCGTCCACCTTCTCGACCAAGGTGGTCAGGTCGCCGAATTCGCGAATCCACTTGGCGGCGGTCTTCTCCCCGACGCCCGGAATGCCCGGCAGGTTATCGCTGGGGTCGCCGCGCAGCGCCGCGTAATCCGGGTACTGGGCCGGGGTCAGCTGATATTTGGCCATCACCTCGTCGGGGGTGAAGCGCGTGAGATCGGAGACGCCCTTGCGCGGGTAGAGCAGGGTGACGTCATCGCTGACCAATTGGATGGCGTCGCGGTCACCGGACACGATGAGCACCCGGAACCCCTGGGACACCGCCTGGGTGGCGATGGTGGCGATCAAGTCATCGGCCTCGTAACCCTCGATGGCCATGACCGGAATGCCCATCGCGCCGAGCACGTCCTTGGTGAGCTCGACCTGGCCGCGGAATTCATCGGGCGTGGCGCTGCGCCCCGCCTTGTACTCCGGGTAGGCCTCGGTCCGGAACGTCTTGCGGTTGACATCGAACGCCGCGGCGATATGCGTCGGCTTCTCATCGCGCAGCAGATTGATCAGCATCGCGGTGAATCCGTAGACCGCGTTCGTGGTCTGCCCCGTGACCGTTTTGAAGTTCTCCGCGGGCAGCGCGAAGAACGCCCGATAGGCAATCGAATGCCCATCCAGCAGCAGCAACGTCGGCCGCTCACCACCCGCATCGCTGGCTGCTGCGGACACGGCGCTGGAACGCTGATCAGTAGTCGCTGGGGTCACGTGCAAGAGTCTAGAGAGCAGGTCCGACATGTCATCGGCAACCTCCGGATCGCTCATGCCACGTGGGCCGGGGAGCTGTACCAGGTGTTGCACTCCCAGGTGTCGCCCTTGTCGGAGCCCCATTTCCACCAGCCCCACACATTTTCCTCGGTGCCCTGCATGCGCTGGCTGCCGGTGTCACCGATGCCGCGGACGGTGCGGGAGGCCTCGGTCCAGGTTTGCTGGTCGATATCGCCGCGGCCGAAGTTGGTGCCGAGGAACATCCCGGAGAAGCAGCGCGCCTGCAGTTCCATGCGGCGGCTCTGTTCTTGGCCCGCGGCGGTGTCCTTGCCGAGGTTCGAGCGCTTCTCGGTGTAGGCCTGCGTGACGCCGATCAAGTTCTGCACGTGGTGGCCGTACTCGGTGGTGAGCACGGCCAGTTGGGCACCGCGGCGGGAGCCGCCGGTCTGCGGCCGGATGGCGTCGTAGGGCAGGACCAGTGTTTCGTCGAGGGCGCAGTAGAAGGTCGCCGGGCCGTTGCGCAACCGCTGCACACATTGGCTGACCACGTCACGGGATTCCGCGGGAGCGAGCAGCCGCGGCGGGTGGAACGGCAGTCCGGCGCCGCGCAGCGTCGGTTCCCAGGATGCGTCGAGGCAGGCGATCGCCGCCCGATAGAACGCCCGCGCCGTCTCCGGATCATCGCGCCAGGCGGGCAATCTGCAGTCGACCCTGCCGAGGCCCGCGTGCTGGGCGAAGAGCGGATGGTCGGCCAGCGCCTGCACCGGGCGGCTCGACGCCATCGGCATTCCGGCCTGCGCCGCTCCGGCCAAGGGCGCCGCGGCAACCGGCGGCGCGGCGTCACCGACCGGATTCGCCGATTCTGGCAGCGCACCGGCGAAGCCGGGCATCGACGAATTGTCGGAAATCACACGCGCCGTACGCATTTCACCCGCGCCGGCGGACTGCCCGTTCACCACGAGCAGAGTCGCCACCGCCAGCGCACCGACCACGCCGAGCACCGCCCAGGTGAGCACCAGCCGCCTGCCGCGCAACGGACCGAGCCGAGAGCTGAACGTGCTGTTCATGATCCCCCTGTGGAGCTCGATCACCGCACATTCATTGGACCCCCGCCCGGGCCGCCCCGCAACTCGAGGACCCGGTCAGCGGGTCACAGTGTGGCCACGAGTTCACGCAGCACCGGCAGGCTGACCGACCCCGCGCCGAGCACCACATCGTGAAATGCCTTGATATCGAAGCCGGCACCGAGCCGCTCGGCGGCCAGGCGGCGCTGACGTCGGATCTCGAGCTGGCCGACCTTGTACGCGACGGCCTGACCCGGCATGGCGATATAGCGGTCGACCTCGACCTCGATCTCGGCCAGCCCGACCGGCGCATTGGCGACCATGAAGTCGATGGCCTGCTGACGGCTCCAGCCCTTGGCGTGGATGCCGGTGTCGACGACGAGTCGGCACGAGCGCCACGAGTCGGCGGCCAGCATCCCGACGCGGTCCAAATCGTCTGCGTACAAGCCCATTTCGTCGGCCAGGCGTTCGGTGTAGAGCGCCCAGCCCTCGACGAAGGCGGTATTCGCGAAGGACTGCCGCTGGAACCGCGGCAGCTGATCGAGCTCGTTGGCGATGGTGAGCTGCAGATGGTGCCCCGGAATCGCCTCGTGATAGGCCACCGCCGCCGTCTCGTAGCGGCTGCGGCCGGTGGGTTCGTGCTGGTTGACGAAGTAGGTGCCCGGCCGGGAGCCGTCCGCGGCGGGCGGAAAGTAATACGCCGCAGGCGCATCCGCGGCCAGGAAGTCCGGCACCGGGACGATATCGCAGGATTCCTTGGGCAGGCGGCCGAACCAGTTACCCATCTCCGCGACCGCCGCACCGAGGGCGCGTTCGGCATCGGCCATGATCTCCTCGCCGCTGACGTAACGCAGTTCGGGATCCTGGCGCAGCCGGGTGAAGATCTCGGCGGTGTCGGTGGTGCCGAACAGCCGGGTGCCCACCGCGGCGTATTCATCACGCAGCAGCGCCAATTCGGATAAGCCGAGTTCGTGGATCTCGTCCGCGCCGAGGTCGGGCAGGGTGGTGTGGCGGCGCAACTGCCGCCGGTAGATATCCTCGCCGTCGGCGCCGAGCCAGCACAGCCCGCACTTGTCGTCTGGGCGCGCGGCGGGCCGGAGTTCGTCGGCCAGCACGTCCCGATAGCGTTGGAAGGCAGGGCGAATCACGTCACGCGCGACCTCGGTGAGTTCGGCGCGCCAGGCGGTCTCCCCGTCCCAGTCCGCCGGTCCGGCGAAGGTGGTGAACGGGTCGGTGGCGATATCGGAGGCCAGGTAGCCGTCGAGTTGGTTGAGCGCGCGTTCGATGGTGATGCGCGCGGGCGCGCGGCCCACGACCAGGCCGTTGCGGAACTGCTGGACCGCCTGGTCGAGCAGTGTGTCGAACTGGCGATAGCGCCGCACCAGGGCGAGCGCGTGTTCGGGCTGCGACGCCTTGATCTGGGGCGCCATCATGAGCATTCCGGCGTGCACACCGTCCATCTGGTCCGAGGCCAGTTCGGTCGGCCGCCACGCCAGATGGTCGATGGCCGTATCCAATTCGGTGCGCAGCAGGCTGCGGGTGACCGGGTCGTCGCCGCTGAGCCGTTCGGCGTCGAGCCCGTCGACCTGAGCACGCAACTCCCGCAAGGTCGCCAGCAGCCGCTGCTCGGCCTCCGGCGAGAGGTCCTCGACGCGGTCGTCGAAGCGGTGGTCGCCGAGCAGGGTGGCCGTGCTCGGCGCGGCGGCCAGCACGCTATCCCAGTAGCGGTCGGCCAGATTCGTCAGTTCGTCATGCCCGTCCATGGCCGCAATCATGCCTCGAGGCGCCCATGGACGGGCACGACTTATCGCCGACTCTTATCCCACGCCCAGATAGGCCGACTTCACCGCGGGATCGGTGAGCAGATCCCCGCCGATACCGCTCTTGGTGACCCCGCCGGTCTCCAGGATGTAGGCGCGATCGCTGCGGGTCAGCGCCTGCTGGGCGTTCTGCTCCACCAGCAGCACCGTGGTGCCCTGCTGGTTGATCTCGCTGATGATTCGGAAGATCTGCTGAATCACCATGGGCGCCAAGCCCATCGACGGTTCGTCGAGCAACAGCAGGCGCGGGCGGGCCATGAGCGAGCGGCCGATGGCCAGCATCTGCTGCTCACCGCCGGAGAGCGTGCCGCCGACCTGCTTGCGCCGCTCCGAAAGCCGCGGGAACAGGTCGAAGACCCAGTCCAGCGTTTGGCCGTACTCCGCCTTCTGCTTGAAAGCCCTTCCGTAGCAACCCATATCGAGGTTTTCCTGGACGGTCATACCGGGGAAGACACCCCGACCCTCCGGCGCCTGGATCAACCCGTGCGTGACCCGCTCATGCGCCTTCATATGGGTGATGTCGCGGCCCTCGAACTTGATCTTGCCGCGGGTGAGCGGCAGCAGACCCGAGAGCGCGCGCATCGTGGTGGTCTTGCCGGCACCGTTGGCACCGAGCAACGTGACCAGCTCACCCTCGGCGACCCGGAGCGAAACCCCGTGCAGCGCTTGGATTCTGCCGTAGTTGACGACCATATCGTCGACCTCGAGCAGCGGCTGCGCTGCGCTGAAGTCGCGCCCCTCGGGCTTGCGGCCCTCGCCCGGAGTCGGTTCGGCACCTGGCCGTTCCGGTTCGACCACTTCGGTTACGGCGGTGGCCTTTTCGGCCGCCGCGGCCTCCGCATCCGGCACACCCAGATACGCCGCGATCACATCCGGGTTGTCGCGGATCTCCCCGGGCAGCCCATCGGCGATCTTTCGGCCGAACTCCAGCACCACGATTCGATCCGTGACACCCATGACCAGGCGCATATCGTGCTCGATCAGCAGCACGGTGAACCCGTCGTCACGGATCTTGCGGATCAGATCCATCAGCGCCGACTTCTCGCTCGGATTGAACCCGGCGGCGGGTTCGTCCAGGCAGAGCAGCTTCGGCTCGGTGGCCAGCGCGCGGGCGATCTCCAATCGGCGCTGATCGCCGTAGGAGAGATTGCGCGCCTTCTCCACCGCACGCGGTGCGATGCCGACGAATTCGAGCAGGGCCATGCCGCGCTCGATCGCATCCTTCTCCTCGCTGCGGTGCCGCGGGGTGCGGAAGATGGCGCCGGGCACCGAGGTCTTATGCCTGGCGTCGGTGCCGACCACCACATTCTCCAGCGCGGTCATCTCACCGAAGAGTCGCACGTTCTGGAAGGTGCGGGCGATGCCGAGCCGGGTGATCTCGTTGCGCTTGGTCTTCGTCAGCGGTTTGCCGTCGAAATACACCAGACCCGAGGCCGGTTTGTAGACACCGGTGATGGCGTTGAAGCAGGTCGTCTTGCCCGCGCCATTGGGTCCGATCAGTCCGAGGATTTCGCCGCGGCGGATCTCGAAGCTGACCTTGTCCAATGCGGTCAGACCGCCGAACTGCACCGTGAGCTCATCGGTTCGCAGCAGCGGCGCACCCACCGCCGTCTCGATTTCGCGGTGCGGCGCAACCACATCCGCGACGACCTCGGCATCGGCGAGCACCGGGATCACGGCGGTGACATCGACCTCGCCCGCGCTCTCGACCTCGGGCGGAGCCGCATAACCGGCCGCCATATCCTCGTTGTCGAACAGGGCGTCACCCGCGCCGGGCCCGGTCATCGTCGCGCTCCGATCAATTCACGCTCGGCCGGTTTGCGCACGGCCTGGTACACCTGCCTACCGAAGGTCAGCAGTTTCTGCCGCACCGGGAACAGGCCCTGTGGCCGCAGAATCATCATGACCACCAAGGTAATTCCGAAGTACATGTACTTGAGGTCACCGAGGGACTGCGCACCACCGACGCGGAACAGCAGCACGCTGCCGAGCAGCAGTGCACCCATGACGCCGGTGACCACCATGCCGGTAATGCAGGCGCGCCGCGGCCACGGGCTCAGGTCCTCACCCTTGTACTTCCAGATGACGACCAACCCGGCGAAGACCAGCACGTCGATCGCCAACAGGATGTACCCGGTGGACTCGTTGCTCACCAATTTCACCGACTGCAGCCGCGCGGGCAGATAGGCAATGATGAACGCGCCGAAGATGACTCCGAGCTTATTGCCCTGTCCGCCGATGACGACCGCGCACAGGAACAGCATCGAGTTGATGATGTTGAACCCGGTCGGATTGATGAACTGCACCTGTCCGGCGTAGATCGCACCGGACATGCCGCCGACCGCGGCGCCGATCAGGAAGGCCCACAGCTTGAACTTGAAGGTCGGCACGCCCATGATCTCGGCGGCGTCCTCGTCCTCGCGAATGGCCACCCAGGCGCGGCCGACCCGGCTGCGTTCCAGATTCCCGACGATCAGCAGCACGATGATCACCAGCACCATCGCGAACCAGTACCACCAGGTGCCGTAGCTGGCCCGGTCGAGCAGATTCGCGCTATCGGCATTGCCGCTGTTACCGCCGGAGAACACGCCCTCCGGCTTGCTGGCGGATTCGCCGACGTGCGGGAAGGCGACACCGGAGAGACCGAGGCTGCCGTTGGTGATGTCGGAGAGATTGTCGGCGAGCAGCCGGACGATCTCACCGAAGCCGAGGGTGACGATCGCCAGGTAGTCACCGCGCAGCCGCAGTGTCGGGGTGCCGAGGATGATGCCGGAGATGGCCGTCACCGCGACCGCGATCGGCAGACATGCCATCCAGGCCCAGGTTGGATTCAGCCAGCCGCCGTCGGTCTGATTCCACGGGCTATTGGGGCTGGTGAGCAGGCCGACCGTGTAGGCGCCGATCGCGTAGAAGCCGACATAGCCGAGGTCGAGCAGACCCGCCTGTCCGACAACGACATTCAGGCCGATGGCGATCAGCGCGTACATCGCGACCTGCGCCATGACCAGGCCGAAGTTGTAGCCGGGGGTATCCAGCAGCGGCGGCGGGAACAGCGGAAGCAGTGCGAGCAGAATGAGGATCGGCACACCGACACCCCATTGCGCGGGGCGACTCAGGCCGTCCCACCAGGTCCGAATCGCGTCTCCGACACCGTGTTTGGACGGCGCGGCCGCCGTGGGCGCCTCGGGCGCGGAGTCCGGAGTCTTGGTCGAGTCGGTCATGCGCGGGCCCTCCCGAGACTCTCACCGAGGATGCCGGTCGGGCGCACCATCAGCACCAGCACCAGCACGACGAAGGCGACGACATCGCGCCATTCCGAACCGAGCAGCGACTGGCCGTACTGTTCCACCACGCCCAGCAGGATGCCGCCGAGCAGCGCACCGCGCAGATTGCCGATGCCGCCGAGCACCGCGGCGCTGAATGCCTTGATGCCCAGGATGAATCCGCCGGAGTAGATGATGCCCTGCGGAATCTTGATCGCGTACAGCAGCGCGGCCGCACCGGCGAGCACACCGCCGATGAAGAACGTCAGCATGATGACCCGCTCCCGCGAGACGCCCATCAGCGTCGCGGTGTCGGGGTCCTGGGCGACGGCGCGGATGCCGCGTCCGAATTTGGTCCGGTTGATCAGCACCTCGGTCACGATCGCCAGCGCGATCGCCGCCAGCACGATGAGCACCTTGATGTTGTCGACGTCGGCGCCGAAGAAGCTGAACTGCACGCTGGGCTCGACCAGTTTGATCGGCTGCTGCGCGTTGGTGCCGCCGAGCTTGGGATTGATCTTCGGCAGGATGAAGTGCACGAATTCCTGGATCACGAACGACATGCCGATCGCCGTGATGAGAAAGCTGAGCGGTTTTGCGCCGCGTTTACGCAGCGGCCGATAGGCCACGCGCTCCAATCCGACCGCAGCGCCACCGGATACCAGCATGCCGATGATCATCGCGAGCGCCAGATAGGTGACGGTCAGGACGATGCCCTGGGTGTACACATCGGGATTCGCCACGAATCCGAACAGCATGAGCCCGATCAATTGACCGAACATGCCGAGCATGAATATTTCCGAATGGGCGAAATTGATCAGCCGCAATACGCCGTAGACCAGGGTATAGCCCACGGCGACCAAGGCGTAGATAGAGCCGTAGGTCACCCCGTCGACGGTCAGTCGCCAGAAGTTGTCGATCACCCCGTGGTAGTTGAAGTCGATCGATCCGCTGGCGAGTTGTACAGCGCCAGCCAATGCCGTTGATTTCATTCGTCTTGTGCCCTCACTTCATTCGCCCACCGGACAGCGGCACGTGCCGGGGCCCACGACCCCCGCACGTGCCGCTGTCCAGGTTGTGGGGCTACTTGACCTCGTAGATCCAGATCAGTGCGTTGGACAATTCGCCGGTCGCGTTCCATTTGTACTGACGCGCCAGACCGCTGCCGTCATAGGACCGCACGTATTCCAGCAGGTCGGGACGGGTCAGCTTACCGCTGTCGATGCCCTTGGCCAGGATCGTGGTCAGGTCGTAGCCCTCGACCGAGTACACACCCGGCTCCGCGCCGTTGAGGGCCTTGTAGTCGGCCGTGAACTTATCCGGCGCCGGGCCACACGGGCAGGACAGCACCGCGCCCTTGGACGAGCTGCCCGCCTGGGCGACGAACTGCGGATCGTTGGTGCCGTCGGCGGAGACGAAGACCGCCTTGACGCCGCCGGACTTCAGCTGCTGGGCCAGCGGGGCGCCCTCGGAGTAGTAGCCGGAGTAGAAGACGGCGTCGGGCGCGGCGCTCGCGATCTTGGTGACCGTGGCGGAGAAGTCCTTGTCACCCTTCTTGATGGCGGCGTTGCAGGACGCGTCGTTCGCGGAGCCGAGGCCCTCGATGATCGACTTGGCCAGGCCGGTGCCGTAGTCGGTGTTGTCCTGGATGACGCAGACCTTCTTGTAGCCCGCGGTGTTGACCAGGTACTTACCGACCGACGGACCCTGCACGCCGTCATTGGCCAGACCGCGGAAGAAGCTGGTCCAGCCGTTCTGGGTGAGCGTCTCGTTGGTGGCGGAGGCGGTCGTCGAGACCAGGCCGGCGTCGCTGAGGATCTTGCCGGTCGCCTTGGTCTCACCGGAGAACGCCGGACCGACCAGGCCGATGACCGACTTGTCGTTGACGATCTGCGGGATGACCTGGGTGGCCTTCTGCGGGTCACCTTCGGTGTCGAACTGCTTGAGCTCGATCTTGCAGCCCGGGTTGGCCTTGTTGTGCTTGTCCAGCGCGAGCTTCACGCCATCGACGATGTTGATGCCGAGGGCCGCGTCCGGACCGGTCAGCGCACCCGCCATGGCGATGGAGGTGCCCGCCGGGCAGGTGGCCTTGCCGTCGCCCGCCGGGTCGGTGGCGGCGGAGCTGTCCGACTTGGGCACCTGCTTGCCGTTGGCGTCGATCTGCATGACCGGCTGGATCTTCAGACCACCCGCGCCACCGGCACCGGAGGTGCTGCCCGAGCCGCCGTCGGTCGATTTACTGCTACACCCCGTCAGCACGAGCGCGGCGGCGGCACCGATGGCCAATGCACCCCGCATCGAACGACTGCGCCATGTCGAACTAAGCACGTTTCACCTCTACGTCCTGTGCTCCCCCGGGCTCTCTCCGAGGAGGCCAACCACGTCAGCCCGGTCAGAACATAGCGTTGGTACGTTAGCTGCGCATCACATTCGGATCATCCGATCGACATCGTTTCGAATTTTTCATCGCGATCAGGTTTCCGAAAAGTAAAATCTCCGGCCTTGAACGGCCGGGGCGCAAGTATGGGCCTACTTCGGGGCCAGATTTTCCAGCACCACCTCGGCTACCGCCTTCATGGTAGTGCGGCGGTCCATCGCCGTCCGTTGAATCCACTTGAATGCCTGCGGCTCCGACAATCCCTGGGTCTGCATGAGCACGCCCTTGGCCCGCTCGACGAGCTTGCGCGTCTCGAGGCGGTCGGCCAGATTGGCGACTTCACTCTCCAGCGCGGTGATCTCGTGGAAGCGGCTGGCCGCCAACTCGATGGCCGGCACCAGATCCGACTTCGTGAACGGCTTGACCAGGTAGGCCATAGCGCCGGCGTCGCGTGCCCGCTCGACCAGGTCGCGCTGACTGAACGCGGTCAGAATCACCACCGGCGCAACACGTTTCGACGCGATCTCGGCGGCCGCGTCGATACCGTCGCGGCGCGGCATCTTCACATCCATGATGACCAGATCCGGCCGATGCTCCACCGCCAGATCGACCGCCTGCTGGCCGTCGCCCGCCTCACCGACGACCTGATAGCCCTCTTCGGTCAGCATCTCCACCAGATCCATCCGGATGAGCGCCTCGTCCTCAGCGACGACGACCCGCTTCGCCCCGGCGTCCCGCTTCGTGCCGGCGCCCCCTGCTGTGTTGCTCATAGGTAGACCCCTCTGGTTCCGATGCCCTGTCCCCGACACACGAAAAGGTGGCCGTGGTCCATGTACCGGTCCATCGACCCACCGTCGCTATCGAGTGATGTAAAGAGTACCTTTCACTTCCGCATACAACCCATATACCCTGCGCAAACCGGACGACGATCACTCTCGAGCCAGCCCATTCGTGATTTTCGACAGTGACCCGCTATGCTTTCCCACCGGTGCGCCGATTTGGCGGAACTGGCAGACGCGACGGTCTCAAAAACCGTTGTCCGAAAGGACGTGTGGGTTCGAGTCCCACAATCGGCACCAACTCGTAGGCGGCCCATGCTCGTGGAGAGCATGGGCCGTTCTCTCTGGTCGGTTTTCTGGGGGTGCGAACCCCCAGACCCCGCCCTGCGGGCTTCGCCCCCGGCCCCCTCCGGTGGTTGCCATCGACGAATGTTGAGCTTGGTGTTATCGGCACACGCCGACGGCGTGCGGCAGTCGAACTCGGTGACCGGCTGTGTCGTGATTCCGGCGTAGGGTTGCAGTGGCGGCCCAATGCGGAGGTGCCTCGATGCGGGTGAACAGGACCACTGTCGACCTGTCCGGATATCCGGATCTGGTCGTCATCTATCTCGGGATGCGCGTGCGCAAGCCTCGCGGATTCCTGCGATTGCTCGGTCTCGGCCCGAAACTGTATCGGTCGCACAAGGATCGCCCGGATGGGCTGTTGTCGCACGAGGACGTGATCTGGTCGCTGTTCCCGCCGCATTGGGGAGCGCGGCAGTATTGGCGGGATCTGGATTCGCTGGAGCGATGGACACGCTCTGCGCCGCACCGGGATTGGTGGCAGAAGTTCCTGCGCGACTCCGGCGGCACGGGTTTCTGGCACGAGGCCTACTTCATGCGCGGCGGTATCGATGCGATGTACGACGATATGGAAACCGCTTCGGGGCTGCCGCGGTTCGCGCCGGTCATCGCCTCGCGCGGCCGGATGTTCTCGACCAGGGGGCGGGTCAACGACGAGGACGCCAAGGAAGCACCCGTGATCGCCGAATCCACTTACTACCGTGGCGAGTCCGACTGAGTCCGATCGAATCGGTTCCCAAACGTGGCGATACCGTGATGATTGAAATCGCTTGCGCCGGGGTAACTTCAGCAGGACGCCCAGACCTCGATTACGGATCGGCCGCCTACCGGCAACGCCCATCGAGCGTCTCTCTGAATACGGGGGCGTACTTCGTGTACGGCACTTGACCAGCAGATGAATATGTGCTCCCGCGGCTGTGATTCGATGTCCACGGCCTTCTGGTCGGCCCGCGTGCGGCCTACCGTATCCACATGCACGTCCTGTTCGTCTGCAACGGCAATGTCTGCCGTTCGGTAATCGCCGAGCGGCTCACCCGCGCCGTAGCGGTCGAATACAACCTGCCCGGACTCACCGCGGAAAGCGCGGGAACCCGTGCGCTGGTGGGCTTTCCGGTGGAGCCGCTCGCGGCCCGCGCCATCGAGGGACTCGGTGCGAACGCCGATCATTTCCGGGCGCGCAAGCTGAAGCCGGAGCTGATCGACCGTGCGGATCTGGTGCTCGCCATGACCGAACAGATCCGGGACCAGGCAGCGGGGATGGGATTCGGCGCGGGGTCGCGCACCTTCACGCTGCTGGAGGCGCATCGCATCGCCAAGGTCACCGGCGCCGAGACGATCGCCGATCTGCACGCCGCCCGGCACGACCTCTCACTGGTCGGCCGGGAGAATATTCCCGATCCGGTCGGGCTGTCCGAGGCCGCGTTCTGCCAGGTGAGCGACCAGATCGCCGAGGCCTTGGTACCGCTGCTGCTGGCGTTGGCTCCGCACGAGCAGGATCGGCCCGCCGAAGACGAGCGCGCGGGTCTTGTCGTGCAACCCGGAGCCGCTCCCGCCCCGCTCGCGGCCTTCCTTGCCGCCCACCGGATCAGGTGACACGCAGGGCGCAGTGTCCAATTGGTACAGAGAGGGACTACACTCCCTCTGCGCACGCGCTTTTCACGGATAACTTCCGCCGTTGATGGTTCGACACACGACAGGAATCAGACATGCCGAAACGAATTTCGGATGTTTCGCTCCATGTTTATGTGACACCGGAAACCCTCGATCGCGTCGTCGATTCTGTGCGCGAGGTGGTGGACGACCACCTCCAGGACCGCGATGTATTCGCATGGCGCTTCACACTGCCCGTCGAGGCCGATGCGCCCGAGCACATCCTGCTCGAAACCCAGTGGCGGGTGGACCATCCCGGCCAGGAGCCGGGTGCGCGCCGCACCTATGAGATCGCGCTCAGCCTGGTCGGTGCGCCGCGCGACCTGACCGCGCCGAGCCTGGGCGCGCTGGAAAAGCGACTGATGCTGGAAACCGCAAGCGACCCAAAGGATCTGGAGATCCCACGCACCATCCGGATGCAGCGCCGCGACAGCTTCGATTTCGAAACCGAGCGCGAATCCCTATGATTCGCGCTCGGTTTCGCCGAACTCACGCGCGGGATGGGAAGTGGCGGATGATGCCTTCCTGGACCGTGGTGGCGAGCAACTCGCCGCTGCGGGAGAAGAATCTGCCGGTGGCCAGGCCACGGGAACCGGCGGCCACCGGGGATTCGGTGGCGTAGAGTGCCCAGTCGTCGAAGCGGAACGGGCGGTGGAACCAGATCGAGTGATTGATCGTCGCGGCCACGATGCGGTCCAGGCCCCAGGAGAGGCCGTGTGTGGTGATGATCGAATCCAGCACCGTGGTATCGGATGAATAACCTAGCGCCGCAACGTGAATCAGCGGATCGTCGGGCAGCCTGCCGTCGGTGCGCATCCATACGCGATTGTGGTTGAGCCGCTCGCCCGTGCCCTTCAGGATCCAGGCCGGGTCGTTGGTGTAGCGCATATCGATCGGATGCGGCGCCTTGATGAACATCTCCAGCTTGTCCTCCAAGCCTTCGAAGCTCTCCTCGACGCGCGGCAGCGTCTCCGGATCCGGCACCTCCGGCTGGGCGTGCGCGTGCTCGAGCCCCTTGCCCCAATCCTGGAACGCGGCGAGCATGACGAACAGCTCCTGACCGTCCTGGGACGCGGTGACCGTCCGGTTGGCCAATGAGCGCCCGTCGCGGTGGCGGTCGACCCGGTATTCGATCGACTTCTTCACATCGCCGCCGCGCACGAAATGCGCGTTGACGGCGTGCAACGGCCGGTCGCCGTCGACCGTCCGGCCGGCCGCCATGATCGCCTGCGATACGAGCTGACCGCCGAACGTGCGGCTCCAGACCTTCTCCGGATGCTGGCCGACGAAGACATCCTCGTCGACCTGTTCCAGATCGAGCAGTCCGAGCAGCACGTCCAGGTCGGAACCCGCCGCGGCACCAAGGCCGACAGCGCCACCTAGCGAAGCACTCACCTAATGGTCCTCCTCACCGATACGGTGCACATGGATCAGATTGGTGGAGCCGACAGTACCGGGCGGGGAGCCTGCCACGATTACCACCAGATCACCTTTTTGATATCGCTCCATGGACAGCAGTGCTACATCCACCTGGTGGATCATCGCGTCGGTGGTGTTCACCGTCGGGACGATGAAGGTTTCGGTGCCCCAGGTGAGCGACAGCTGGCTGCGCACCTCCGGAAGGGGGGTGAACGCCAGCAACGGCAGCGGGGTGTGCAGACGGGCCAGGCGGCGAACCGTATCGCCGGACTGGGTGAAGGCGACCAGCGCCTTGGCATTGAGCCGCTCGCCGATATCGCGGGCGGCGTAGGAGATGACACCGCGCTTGGTGCGTGGCACGTGGGTCAGCGGTGGCACCCGGGTGGATTCGGTCTCCACCGCGTACACGATCCTGGCCATGGTGCGCACCGTCTCGATCGGGTAGGCGCCGACCGAGGTCTCACCCGACAGCATCACCGCATCGGCGCCGTCGAGCACCGCATTGGCCACATCGGAGGCCTCGGCACGGGTCGGGCGCGAGTTCTCGATCATCGACTCCAGCATCTGGGTCGCGACGATGACCGGCTTGGCGTTCTCGCGAGCCATCTGGATCGCGCGCTTCTGCACGAGCGGCACCTGCTCGAGCGGCAGCTCGACGCCGAGGTCACCGCGCGCGACCATGACCGCGTCGAAGGCGAGCACGATGGCCTCGAGGTTGTCGATGGCCTCGGGCTTCTCCAACTTGCCGATCACCGGGACGCGGCGACCGACGCGATCCATCACGTCGTGCACCAGCTCGACATCCGACGGCGAACGCACAAAGGACAGCGCGATGAAGTCGACACCGAGCTTGAGCGCGAATTCGAGGTCTTCGATGTCCTTTTCGGAGAGCGCGGGCACGGAAACATCCATGCCGGGCAGCGAGACGCCCTTGTTATTGCTGACCGGACCGCCCTCGGTCACCCGGCAGACGACATCGTTGCCCTCGACTCGGATGACGGTGACGCCGACCTTGCCGTCATCGATGAGCAGGCGGTCGCCCGGTTTGGCGTCCTTGGCCAGCTCCTTGTAGGTAGTGGAGACGCGATCGTGGGTGCCATCGATCTCGTCGACGGTAATGCGGACCTCTTCACCGTTGGCCCAAACGGTCTTGCCCTCTGTGAAGCGGCCCAGCCGGATCTTCGGCCCCTGCAGATCGGCGAGAATGCCGACCGCCCGGCCGAGATGGTCGGAGGCCTGCCGCACCTTCTTGTAGTTCTCGGCATGGTCGGAGTGTTCGCCATGGCTGAAATTCAGCCGCGCCACATCCATGCCGCTCTCGACGAGTTCCCGAATACGTTCCTCGGTAGCGGTCGCTGGGCCGAGAGTGCACACAATCTTCGTCCGTCGCATCACGAGTAGAGCCTAGTCCCGTGTGGTACCCCCGGCCTGCTGTGGCCTCGGTGAAAGCTAGGTGAAAAATATGTACGAAGGCTTAGCGAAAAGTACAAACCGGTCATATCAGCGTGCGACGTGGCGGGACAGGCGGGTCTCCAGGCGGGTCTGTCCGAAGCCGAGAACGAGACAGATCGCCCAGTAGTAGAGGGCGGCGACGCCGTACAGGGCGAAGAAGTCGAAGGTCGGGGCCGCGGCCAGCTGGGCGGTGCGCAGGAGTTCGGTCACCAGAATGGTCGAGGCCAGCGAGGTGTCCTTCACCAGGGAGATGAGGGTGTTGGACAGCGGTGGGACCGCGATCCGTGCGGCCTGCGGCAGGATGATCAGCCGCAGCTCCTGGGCATATGACATACCGAGTGCCTTGGCCGCCTCCCACTGCCCTTGCGCGACGCTCAGAATCGCGGCGCGCACGACCTCGGCGGCGTAACCACCGACATTGAGGCTGAATGCGATCACCGCCGCGGGAAACGGATCGATGACGATATCGAACTGCGGCAGCGCGTAGAACACGATGAACAGCTGCACCAGCAGCGGGGTGCCGCGAATGATCGAAATGTAGAACCGGGCGGGCGCGGAGAGGAACCACAGCGGTGACATCCGGGCCAGTGCCACGAACAACGCGATGGCCAGACCGATGACGAAGCTGATGGCGGTCAGCGGGATGGTCTTATTGATCGTGGCCTGCAGCATCGGCCACAGGTTGTGCCAGATCAGTTCCCTGGTTGCGGGATCCACGGACGGTTATTTGCTGACGTCGGTGCCGAAGTACTTTTCCGAGATCTTGGCCAGCGTGCCGTCCGCGCGCAGCTGATCCAGCGCGGTGTTCACCTGGCCGATCAGCGCGTCGTCCTTGCGCGCGGCGAAGGCCTGGTGGCTGACCTCACCGGCCTTGGCGGCGATCTTGACCCCGGTGTCGCCGTTCTTCTTGATGTAGTCGAGCGCGACGAGGCTGTCGTTGACGGTCGCGTCGACGCGGCCGGTCTTCAGCAACTGGACCGCCTGCACGAAGCCCTCCACGGCCTCGACCTTCGCACCCGCGCCCTGGGCGACCTTGGCCCAGTTGCTGGTCGCCGACTGCGCGCTGGTCTTGCCGTTCAGATCCGCGAGTGCGGTGATGTTGTTGCTGTCCGCGCGGGTGAGGACCACGCCCTCGGAGGTGGTGTAGGCCTGTGACAGGGCATATTTGACCTTGCGCTCGTCGGTGATCGACACCTGGTTGGCGACCAGGTCGAAGCGCTTGGACTCGAGACCTGCGAAGATCGCGTCCCACGGCGTCTGCACGAATTCGATCTTCTTGCCGAGCTTGTCGCCGACCGCCTGGATCACCTCGATGTCGTAGCCGGTGAGCTTGCCGTCCGAGCCCTGGTAGCTGAAGGGCGAGTAGGTGCCTTCGGTGCCGACCTTCAACACATTCGGATCGTTGCTGCTGCCGCAGGCGGTGAGCCCGGTGGCAGCGACGATGGCGAGCATGGCGGCGGCGAACAGCTTGCGGCGCACTGAAGTCCCTCTCTCGACACAAAAACCCGGCTCAGGCTACGCCAGGAAGATACCGACCGACAGTATTGCGATCATGGTGCGCCGAATCCTCGCACAGCTCACGCGCGATCGCGACGGGCCCCTGTCGCATCGTCATCCGATGTGACAGGGGCCCGTCGTCAATTGTTCGCGCCGATCAGTCGCGCAATGGCCGCCCGAGGCTGTCGGGCACCTTGCCGGTCAGCATCATGATGCCGTCGATCAGCGGCCAGAGACCGCCGAAACCACAGGTCAACCAGGTGACCGCGATCTGAGCCACCGCGATACCGGCGTGACCGGTGTAGAAACGGCCGACGCCGAAGCCGCCGAGGAAGATCTGTAGCAGACCCGCGGTCAGCTTCTGCTTGTCCGAGAACGGAACGCCGAACGGGTCACGGCCGTAGGGCGCTTCCGGATCATTCGGGTTGTAGCCGCCGCCGGGGTACGGAGCGGGCGGGTAGCCGCCCGGCTGCTGGCCGTAGGGATCGGGCTGACCGTACTGCGGCTGACCGTACTGCGGCTGCTGGCCGTACTGCGGCTGCTGGTTGTACGGATCCGAAGGGTACTGCTGGCCAGGCATTTCGGGCTGCTTGTTCAGGTCCGGCCCTGTACCGGGCGGACCGTACTGCGGGCCGCCGAAGCCTGGCTGATTCTGGTAAGGGTCGGTCACGAAATGTCCTCCATCATTTGTGTATCTCGACGGGTGCTCACCCGCCTCCCCGCGTCTTTTGCCGGGCAATTGGGCACCCGAAGGTATCGTCGCGGACGTACGGTCGCGTGTCTACTCCGTACGCCCCCAACGAGTTACCCAACTGATTATGGGATCAGTCGTCCTTTTTCGCGGTTTCGACTTTGGCCCGTTCGGTGTCCGAAGTCTCGGACTCCACTGAGCTATCGCCGGTGATATCCGGTTCGTTGCCGGAGTTCGCGGATTTTGTCAGATTCGGCTCGTCGGCGCTTTTCGCGTCGGCCACATCGGATTTCGCGGATCCGTCTTCGTCCTGCTCGGCCTCGTCCCGCTCTGACTCGGTGACCTCGGCCTCGCCCTGCGCCGATTCGGTTGCCGCGACCGATGTCTCGTCCTTCGTACCCGCGCTGTGCTTCGGAGTCGCAGCGGCGGCAGCCTTCGATGCGGCCTCGGATTCCGCCCCTGCCGCGCGCAGCGCACCGATCTGCCACGGCCATGGCCGCGAGACCGTCGAAGGTTGCAGCTGATCGGCGGTCTCCCTGCCCTTCGTCGCGAAGACGAGATAGGCGACGGCGGCAAGGAATACCAGCGCGGAGGTGAACGAGTTGATCCGGATCCCCGCGATCTTGGTCGCCTCGTCGTCGCGCAGCAGCTCGACGAAGAACCGGCCGAGGCAGTACCCGGCGACGTAGAGCGCGAACAGGCGGCCGTGGCCGATGCGGAAGCGCTTATCGATCTGCACCAGCAGCACGACAATCAGCAGGTTCCAGATCATCTCGTACAGGAACGTCGGCTGCACGATCTTCTCGACGACGCCATTGGAGACGCCGTTCATCGGATCCGGCTGATTATTGGACGGATTGAAGCGGTAGTAGATCTCCAGCCCCCACGGCAGATCGGTCTTGCGGCCGTAGAGCTCCTGGTTGAAGTAATTGCCGAGGCGGCCGATGGCCTGCGCGAGCAGAATCGGCGGCGCGATCGCATCACCCAACGCGGGCAGCGGGATTCGGTATACCCGGCAGCCGATCCAGGCGCCGACACCGCCGAGGAAGACCGCGCCCCAAATGCCGAGGCCGCCCTGGTAGATCTTCAGCGCGTCGATCGGATGCCCGTCGGCGCCGAAGTACTTCTGCCAGTCGGTGGCAACGTGATAGAGCCGCCCGCCGACCAGTCCGAACGGCACCGCGAACATCGCGACGTCGAGGATCGTGCCCTGCTGCCCACCGCGCTGCTGCCAGCGCCGCTCACCCCACCAGATGGCGACGACGATGCCGATGATGATGCACAGGGCGTAGGCCCGTAGCGGGAATGGGCCTATGTGCCAGACGCCCTGGGGCGGACTGGGGATGTAGGCCAGCACATCAGCGGTGACGGCACCATTGCTCAGGACGCTGTCGGCGAGGACTCGTAAGGTCACGGCCCCAACCGTAGCGGAGCGGTACTAGCGCCGCTGCCACGACCACACCGCGGCGCCCGCTGCCACACTGAGCAGCACGACGACGACCGCCCACAGGGCGACCCAGCCGATCGAATCGTCACGGGTCCATCCCGCGACCAACGGCGCGAGACCGAAGAATACGACGATGCCCGTCAGTCGAGCCTCGTACGACAGCGGCGGTTTCGGTGCGCTCATGGATATTGATAGAAAGACCGGCGCTGAATGTTTCAGCGCCGGTCTGTCGAGCAGATGTCGATGCGGAAGCCGCAGGAGTACGGGCTAGGTCGATACGGTCGCCGAGCGGACACCCTCGGCCAGTTCCGCCGTCAGCGTGCGCACCGCGTCGAGTCCATCGGCCGCCGCGGTCACCAGTGCCGAGCCCACGATGACACCGTCCGCGTACGAGGCGATTTCGGCCGCCTGCGCACCCGAGCGCACACCGAGGCCGACGCCGATCGGGATATCGGAGTGGGCGCGCACGCGCGCGCACAGCGCGGGGGCCGCGGAGGAGACCGCGTCGCGGGCGCCGGTGACACCCATGGTCGAGGCCGCGTAGACGAAGCCGCGGCTGGCCTCCAAGGTCTTGACCAGGCGTTCCTCGGTCGACGACGGCGCGACCAGGAAGATGCGGTCCAGATCGTGTGCGGCCGAGGCGACGAACCAGTCGTCGGCCTCTTCCGGGATCAGGTTCGGGGTGATGATGCCGGACCCGCCCGCGGCGGCCAGATCCCGCGCGAAACGGTCGACGCCATACTGCAGCACCGGATTCCAGTAGCTCATCACGACGGCCTTACCGCCCGCCTCGGTGATCGCCTGGACCACCGAGAACACATCGCGCACTCGCACGCCGCCGCGCAGCGCCTGGTCGGCCGCGGCCTGGATGGTCGGTCCGTCCATGACCGGATCGGAGTAGGCGACGCCGACTTCGACGATGTCGCAACCGGATTCGACCATGGTGCGGCACACCTCGATCGAACCGGCGAGGTCCGGATAGCCCGCGGGCAAGTAGCCGATCAGCGCGGCCCTGCCCTCCGCGCGACAGGCGGCGAAGGTATTCGCAAGGCGGGATTGCTGACTCACGACTGCGCCTCGCTGACGCTCGACCCCGTCGTCGTCATGGACGCTGTGTTGATGGTTCGCTCGCTGCGCTCGCTCACTTCTCGGTCTCCTCGTCGGCGGCGTGGTCATCGAACAGCCCGAACCATCGTGCCGCCGTGTCCATATCCTTATCGCCGCGCCCGGACAGGTTCACCAGGATGATCGCGCCCTTGCCCAATTCCTTGCCGAGCTTCAAGGCACCGGCCACCGCGTGCGCGGATTCGATCGCCGGGATGATGCCCTCGGCGCGGCTCAGCAGCAGCAGCGCGTCCATCGCCTCGGTGTCGGTGATCGGGTGGTACTCGGCGCGGCCGATGTCCTTGAGGTAGGCGTGTTCGGGCCCGACGCCCGGATAGTCCAGACCGGCCGAGATCGAATGCGATTCGATGGTCTGGCCGTCCTCGTCCTGGAGCAGATACGAGTAGGCGCCCTGGAACGCGCCGGGCGTGCCGCCGGTGAAAGTGGCCGCGTGCCTTCCGGTTTCGACGCCGTCACCAGCCGCCTCGTAACCGACCAGGCGCACGCCCGCATCATCGAGGAAGGGATGGAAGATGCCGATCGCGTTGGAGCCGCCGCCGACACAGGCGGTGACCGCGTCGGGCAGCCGACCGGTGAGCGCCTGTACCTGGGCGCGGGCCTCGAGGCCGACGACGCGCTGCAGATCGCGCACCATCATCGGGAACGGGTGCGGGCCCGCCGCGGTGCCGAAGCAGTAGTAGGTGACGTCGGCATTGGTGACCCAGTCGCGCAGCGCCTCGTTGATCGCATCCTTGAGAGTCTGCGATCCGGTGGTCACCGAGATCACCTCTGCGCCGAGCAGCCGCATGCGGGCCACGTTCAGCGCCTGCCTGGCGGTGTCGACCGCGCCCATGTAGATGACACAGTCGAGGCCGAGCAGTGCGCACGCGGTCGCGGTCGCGACGCCGTGCTGGCCCGCGCCGGTCTCCGCGATCACCCGGGTCTTGCCCATCCGCTTGGCGAGCAGCGCCTGGCCGAGCACATTGTTGATCTTGTGCGAGCCGGTGTGGTTCAGGTCCTCGCGCTTGAGGATGATCCGGGCGCCACCGGCATGCTCGGCGAGCCGCCGGCATTCGAAGATCGGCGACGGGCGGCCGGTGTAGTCACGCTGCAGCCGGTCCAGCTCGTCGAGGAAGGTGGGATCGAGGCGACACTTCTCGTATTCGGCAGTGACCTCCTCGATCACCGCCATCAGCGCCTCGGGAACATGCCTGCCGCCGTAGACGCCGAAGTGGCCGCCCGCGTCCGGCTCATGGCCGCTGCGCTCGTGGACACCGTCAGAAGCCTTGGGTAGTGCGGTCACCGGCGTCACCGGCCCCGCCGCGCGGGCTTCGGGCAGGACGGGTGGGTACCCGCCGTCACCAGCTCGGAGACGGCGGCGCGTGGGTCACCACTGGTGACCAGACCTTCGCCGACGAGCACGGCATCCGCACCCGCGCCGGCGTAGGCCAGCAGGTCGGCGGTGCCGCGGATGCCGGATTCGGCGATGCGGATGACCTCGGTGGGCAGGCCGGGCGCGATGCGCGCGAACACGTCGCGGTCGACCTCCAGGGTCTTGAGATTGCGGGCGTTCACACCGATCACGGAGGCGCCCGCCTCGAGCGCGCGATCCGCCTCTTCCTCGGTGTGCACCTCGACCAATGCGGTCATGCCGAGCGATTCGGTGCGGTCGATCAGTGCGCTCAGCACGTCCTGTTCCAGGGCGGCCACGATGAGCAGGATGACGTCGGCGCCGTGTGCGCGGGCCTCGTGGATCTGGTAGGGCCCGACGACGAAATCCTTGCGCAGGATCGGAATGCTCACGGTGGCGCGGACCGCGTCCAGATCATCGAGCGATCCGTGGAAGCGGCGGCCCTCGGTGAGCACGCTGATGATGCGGGCTCCGCCGTCCTCGTAGGACTTGGCCAGGTTCGCCGGGTCCGGGATGTCCGCGAGCTCTCCCTTGGACGGGCTGGCCCGCTTGACCTCGGCGATGACGCCGATGCCGTCTTCGAGGAGCGCGGCGCGGGCGTCCAGCGGCGAGGGCGCCGCGGCAGCGGCCGCCTTGATCGCCTGGAAGTCCAAGAGGGCTTCCCGAGCGGCCACATCCGCGCGGACCCCGTCGAGAATCGAGTCGAGTACCGTCATCTGGCTCGAATCCTTTCTGGGGAGACGGACTTGCTGCCTGAGAATCCCCCCAGGCGCTGTCTCACCGATGCTGACAAAGAATAAATGGCTGCTTGCGGCGCTGTTGCGCCGGGGTTTGTAGTCACCTGCTCAGACATCTTGGCCCCCATGTTTGCCCTGATCATGATCGGACCCGTCGGCGGGGGTGTCGGTGGGCCGCGTCGCTTCCTCGGTCGGGTCGGTGCCCGCGTCCAGCGCGTCCCAGAGCACTCGCTCGGAGAGCGGTCCCGATTCCGCGTTCGTCTCATCGGTGCGCTGCCGCGTCACCTGCTCGGTGGCGGCGGCGCGGCGGAAGACCGGGTTGTCGTACTTGCCGGACAGCCGGGCCGCGTCCTGCGGCATGCGAGCCAGCAGGACACCGGCCGCAAAGGCCGCCAGCGCTCCCACCAGCGAGAGCACGGCCGGGAATTGGGACGTGACCACCTCGGTGACGGTCGCGCGTCCAGGGAGCTGCGCCAGGGTGGCGGCACGGGTCGCGGTCGCGCCGGATCTGGTCAATAGGGCGAAGGCGGGAACCGCGGCCACTGCGGCGACCAAGCTGATCAGGACGCCGACGAAGCGCCGCAGCCAGCCGCGGGTGGCCAGCACCGCGGCGATGGCGGCGAGGAGTACCAGGGCCAGCGGAGTGAGCGCGCCGAACCAGACACCGCCGTTGAGTTTGTCGGTGCGCGGTTCGGTCAGGCCGTCAGTGGAGGAGACGGTTACCCAGGTCATCCGGGAGGAGCCCCACAGCGCGGCCGCGGCGACAGCAAGCAGGACGATCGCGCCGACCGGATACTTACGCTTCGGCGGTTCGGCGGTCACCGGGGCCGCCGGACCGGTATCGCCGGATTCGGAACCGGTCATTCCGCGCTGCCGTCCGCGGAGATCGGCGCACCGTACGCCCGAACGGTTTTCGCGGCCGCCACCGCACGCAGCACCGCCATCGCCTTGTTGCGGGATTCGACATCTTCGTAGTCCGGATCCGAATCCGCGACAATGCCCGCACCCGCCTGTATGTAGGCCGTGCCGTCCTTGAGCAGTGCGGTGCGGATGGCGATCGCGGTATCCGCGTCACCCGCGAAGTCGAGGTAGCCGACGACGCCGCCGTAGACGCCGCGGCGGGTGGGCTCGAGTTCCTCGATGAGTTCCATCGCGCGCACCTTCGGCGCGCCCGACAGTGTGCCCGCGGGGAAGCACGCATTGACCGCGTCCAGCGCGATCTTGCCCGGTGCGAGGCGACCCGAGACCGTCGAGACCAGATGCATGACATGGCTGTAGCGCTCGATGTGCCGGTATTCGGTGACGCGCACCGTGCCGGGCTGGCAGACCCGCCCCAGATCGTTGCGGCCCAGATCGACGAGCATCAGATGCTCGGCGTTCTCCTTCTCGTCGGCCAGCAGCCCCTTCTCCAGCAGCAGATCGTCCTCCTCGGTGGCACCGCGCCACCGGGTGCCCGCGATCGGATGTGTCGTCGCCACCCCCTCTTTCACCGTGACCAGCGATTCCGGGCTGGAGCCGACGATGGAGAACGCGGTGCCGCCGTCGCCGTTCGGAATGTGGATCAGGTACATGTACGGGCTCGGGTTGGAGGCGCGCAGCATCCGATAGAGGTCCAAAGGCGCGCCTTCGTAGTCCATTTCGAAGCGCTGCGAGAGCACCACCTGGAATGCCTCGCCCGCCTCGATCTCCTTGACCAGGCGGCGCACCCCGGCGCCGAATTCATCGCTGGTGCGGCGGCGGATGTACTCCGGCTCGGGCTGGTCGAAGACCGACACGGTGGATTCCGAGGGCGCGGCCAGCGCGGCGGTCATCCGGTCCAGCCGGGCCACCGCGTCGTCATAGGCCTCGTCGACCCGTTCGGAGGTGCCGTTCCAGTTGACCGCGTTGGCGATGAGCGTGATCGCGCCCTCGTGGTGGTCGAACGCCGCGAGGTCGGTGGCCAGCATCAGCACCATCTCCGGCAGCCGCAGATCGTCGATGGCGAGGGTGGGCAGCCGTTCGATCCGACGCACGGCGTCGTAGCCGAGGTAGCCGACCATGCCCCCGGTCAGTGGGGGCAGGCCGGGCAGCCGCTCGGTCTGCAGCAACTGCAGGGTTTCGCGCAGCGCGGCCAGCGGATCGCCGCCGGACGGCGCGTCCACCGGTGTATTGCCCAGCCAGGCCGCTTCGCCGTCCACCACGGTCAGCGCGGACGGGCTGCCAGCGCCGATGAACGACCAGCGCGACCAGGACCGCCCGGTCTCCGCGGACTCGAACAGGAAGGTGCCGGCTCTGTCTCCGGCCAGCTTGCGGTAGGCCGACAGCGGAGTTTCGGAGTCCGCCAGCACCTTTCGGGTCACCGGGACCACCCGATGCTCCGCGGCCAGTACGTGGAACTGTTCGCGGGTCGTGGTGGTGGGAGTGGACGCGCCAGGCATGCGTCCATCATCCCAGGCGGCACCGACACGGTTGTCGGCGCGTCCCGACCCTCCCGAACCGACCGCCCGGTTCGAAACAACTCCGCCATCCCGGCCTTCGGCATGACGGGGACATAAGGGGGAAGCAAGCCGACCGCCCGCCCGGTACTGTCCCCGGTATGCAGACAGGTCAGCTCGCTCCCGAGTTCGAGCTTCCCGATCAATCCGGCACACCGCGTTCGCTCGAGGCCCTGCTCACGAACGGTCCGCTGGTGCTGTTCTTCTATCCCGCCGCGAATACGCCGATATGCACGGCCGAGGCCTGTCACTTCCGCGATCTGTCCGCCGAATTCGCCGCGCTCGGTGCGTCGTGTGTCGGCATCAGCACCGACGGCGTCGACACCCAGGCCGGATTCGCCGCCAAGCAAAACCTCGGGTACCCACTGCTTTCCGATGCCGACGGCAAGGTCGCCGCCGAGTTCGGCGTCAAGCGCGGATTGCTCGGCAAGCTCACACCGGTCAAACGCCAGACGTTCGTGATCGACCGGGATCGCAAGGTCGCCAAGGTGATCACTGGAGAGTTGCGCGCCAATGTGCACGCGGACGAGGCGCTGAAATTCCTGCGCGAGCGCGCACTGCAGTAGCCGATAACCGCGGATTCGCGTTGGCCGCCATGAAAATGCCAGGTCCATAGGCATCGATCTGCAGGTTGCCCGACATACGCTGGATTCATGACTTCGAGCGAGGTTCGGCCGGACGGGCAGAAATCCACGCTGGCCACGTGGCGCACTCGGATCATCGGCGCACTGGCGGTCGTCGCCGTACTGGTCATCGCCTATCTCATCCTCGCCGCCTTCATCCCCCGCTGGTGGGCGCAGCGCATCGCGGAGATGGTCGACGGCAGTTTCAGCAAGGGCATCGGCTGGGGTCTGGCGTACGGCTTGTTCGGTACCGCCATACCGCTGGTCCTGTTGCTGTTCGCCGCGCTGATCTGGAAGCGGCGGGCCGGGAAGTTCATCGCGGGCGCCGCGGCGTTGCTTGCGGTGATCGTGGCGATTCCGAATCTGATGACCCTGTCGATCGTGCTCGGCGACGGCAGTGCCGCACATGCCGGTCAGCGGATCCTGGATGTCGACGCACCCGCCTTCCGTGGCGCCTCGCTGGTCGGCGCCATCGTGGCGACGGCGGTTTTCCTCGCCGCGATATGCCTGATCGCCTGGCGTCGGTGGCGGCGCAGGCATCCCGGAAAGCCGGCGACTCCGAGCGCGCCGACAACGCCGCCCGCTGTCGCTCCGCAAACGCCGACAGTTACGCAGGACACGTAGCCGACAGGCCTACCAGCGTTTGTGAGTGACCTCACGTAGCGCACCAAGTTCATGACGGTCGAGCGAAGTCGTGGCAAACTCATTCACGCGAGTGGCCGTGAACATGCTTTTCATTAATCTCTAGGTTCGCTAACAAGAACACGTCACTTGGCTCGAAAGAAGGCATCCAGTGACGAAGTGGCTCGACCCGGACGAACAACGAGCTTGGCGCGCGATCGTGGCGTTGATGACACGTCTACCAGGCGCTTTGGATACCCAACTGCAGCGCGAATCCGGGGTGACGCATTTCGAATACTGGGTGCTCACGCTGCTGTCGGAAGAACCGGGCCATCGGCTGCAAATGAGTGAGCTTGCCCACAAGGCAAATGCATCGCTATCACGACTGTCCCATGTGGTGTCGAAGCTGGAGCGAATGGGCTGGGCGCAACGATCAGCAACCACAGGTCGCCGCGGCGTGCAGGCGGTGCTCACCGACGACGGCTACTCGAAGGTCGTCGAGGCGGCGCCCGGTTATCTGGATGCCGTGCGCCAGTTGGTATTCGACGGTCTCGATACCGGACAAACAGCACAACTCGCCGACCTCGCCGAGCTACTCGCCAGGCAAGTAGTCGACACGCTGAACCAAACCGGACGGTCGGCGGCGGTCGAGGAGCCCGGCGATCAGCCGAATTCATAGGAGCCGCGCGAGATTCGATACCTCGGCTCAGCTGTCGGCGAGCAGCAGGTTGTCGGCCAGTAGTAGGTCGGAATCGAAGCAGGTGTGGGTGCCGGTGTGGCAGGCCGCGCCCTGCTGGTCCACGACCAACAGGATGGTGTCGCCGTCGCAGTCGAGGCGGACCTCGTGCACGTACTGGGTGTGGCCGGAGGTCTCACCTTTGACCCAGTACTGCTGGCGCGATCGCGAATAGTAGGTCGCCTTACGGGTTTCCAGCGTGCGGGCCAGCGCCTCGTCGTCCATCCAGGCAACCATCAGCACATCGCCGGTGCCGCGCTCCTGCGCGACCGCGGCGACGAGTCCGGCGTCATTGCGCTTGAGCCGGGCGGCGATGGCGGGGTCGAGAGTCATATCACCGTTATACAGGGCAGCGCCCGCCGTTCCGCACGCGCCCGGCACCCGGCGAATTCGGGCAAATATTAATCGCCTGCGAGATTTCCTGTCTGATTCTCCGACGTTCACTACCTGGTTTCGGCGGCAATTGTCGCGCTCATGACCATTGCACATTTCCGCGTACGCGAATTATGTCGAGTTGATTCCGCCGGGCAGTGGGTGGCGACCCGTTCTTCACTGCTCGGGCAGCGGAATCAGCTCGAGGTGTTCAGCCGCAGTCTTTTTGGTGCAGGTGGACCGGCCGGACACCAGGTTCACCCCGCCGCGGTGGGCGACCAACCACTTACCGCAAACACAGCGCAGATAGCGAACCGAGCCATGCGTCGACACCAGCATCGGCGCGGGCCAAGAACATGAGGGACACATGGCGGACATGGACGCTAAGCCTGGGTAACCAACGGGCAGATAGCAATCACCGCTGCGGCGTGGCGGCCGAACTGGTGTGATTCAGATCGCCGAGCACCTGCCAGGTGCGCTGACGGTCGGCCTCGGTGCTCAAATCGGTTTGGGCGACAACGACGTCGGTCGCGCCCGCTTCGAAATAGGCGGTGATCTGGTCGGCGAGGGTTTGCTCGTCGCCGATGACGGCCAGTTCTGCGGCGTGCGATGCGCCCGAGAGCTCGATCATTCGCTTGTAGGACGGGATTTCGTTGTAGAAGGCCATTTGTTCGGTCGCCGCGGCGCGTGCGGTGTCGATATCGGCCGTGACCACGCCGGGCACCATGGCGACAATCCGGGGGGCGAGGGCGGCCGGCTTCTTCGGCGGCGGCGGTGATGGGCGTGACGATGTGCTCGGCGAGCGCCTTGGGGCCGACCAGGAAAGGCATTGCGCCGTCGGCCAATTCGGCGGTGACCTGGAGTGCCTCACCTGGCGTCCGACGATGCCCGCGAGGCCGATGGTGTCGTGGGTGAACAACTGGCCGAACCACAGTGAGCTCAGGCCGACGTCGACGGCCTCCCGTCCCAGCGCGACGGCGGCGTCCGCCGCATTGTCGGTGGCGTCGATGGCGAAGGGGGACAATGCGATTCCGATGCTCATCCCTCGTGCGACGGCGAGCAGCACGTCACGCATTCCGCCTGCGGGGTTAACGCACCACGATCTGTTCGGCGCGCATGGCGGCCTTCACCTGCGGGATGGTCAGGTCGCCGAAGTGGAAGACGCTGGCCGCGAGTACCGCATCGGCACCGGCGTGGACGGCGGGGGCGAAGTGTTCGATGGCACCCGCTCCCCCGCTGGCGATCACCGGCACCGAGACCGCCTCGCGCACGGCCCTGATCATGGGCAGATCGAAACCCGCCTTCGTGCCGTCCGCGTCCATCGAGTTGAGCAGGATCTCGCCGACGCCCAGTTCGGCTCCGCGCACGGCCCATTCGATGGCGTCGATGCCGGTGCCGCGCTTACCGCCGTGCGTGGTGACCTCCCAGCCGGAGGGGGTGTCGGGCTGCCCCTCGGGGACGGTGCGGGCGTCCACGGACAGCACGATGCACTGGGAACCGAAACGCTCGGACATTTCACGCAACACCTCGGGGCGCGCGATGGCGGCGGTGTTCACCGACACCTTGTCCGCACCCGCACGCAGCAGCCGGTCCACATCGTCCACCGTGCGCACGCCGCCGCCGACGGTGAGCGGGATGAAAATCTGCTCGGCCGTGCGGGTTACGACATCGATCATGGTGCCGCGGTCACCGGTGGAGGCGGTGACGTCGAGGAAGGTCAGCTCGTCGGCGCCTTGCAGGTCGTAGGCAGCGGCGAGTTCGACGGGATCGCCCGCATCGCGCAGGTTTTCGAAGTTGACGCCCTTGACCACCCGGCCCGCATCGACATCCAGGCACGGAATCACGCGTACGGCCAATGTCATCGGCTAATCCTCCTCGAATCATGCCGTGTCCCCTCGTGCGCGACCTCACGCATCGTCGGCGACCGTGCAAATCATTTCCAGCAGTTCCTCATGTACGCCGGGCGCGGCGGCCAGCACCGAACCCGAGGTGATGGTCCACGGCTCGCCCGCCAGATCGGTGACGACACCGCCCGCCGCACGCACCAGCGCCACGCCCGCGGCGTTGTCCCACGGATGGTGGCCGAAAACAATCGCGCCGCCGAGCACACCCGATGCGGTGAACGCCAGGTCGATGCCGGTGGAGCCGTGCATGCGCACCCGCGAGGACAACCGGCTCAGCGGACCCAGCAGGTTGAAACGGAACCGGCCCGGAATGCGCCCCGCGGAATCCACATTGAACGCGCCGAAGCCGATCATCGCCTCGCTCAGCTTCCCGCGCGGCAGCGGGGGCAGCGGTTCGCCGTTGAGCAGCACCGGACCAGTGGAGGCCGCCGCGTAGCGCTGGCCGAGCAACGGCAGCCAGGTCAGCCCGAGCAACGGCTCCCCGTCGTGCACCAGCGCCAGCAGCATGCCCGAAAGGGGATGTCCCGACGAGTAGTTGAAGGTGCCGTCGATCGGATCGAGCACCCACGCCGTGCCGGAGGTGAGCTGCGGTCCGCCGAATTCCTCACCGTGCACCTCGATTCCGGTGCGCTCTTCGAGCTGCGCGGAGATGGTGCGCTCCAGCTCCAGATCGAGTTCGGTCGCGAAATCGTTGCGGCCCTTGGCCACCGCGCTCGGCGCGCCGACCCCCTCGACGAAACGGGGGCTGGCCGCGTCGAGGATGTCGCTGGCGACATCGAGCAGTGCCGTTAGTTCGGTGTCGAGGCGGTTGGCGGTCATCGAATCGGTCAGCGCACCGCGGCCAGTGCCTCGGGCAGCGTGAAACGGCCCGCGTACAGCGCCTTGCCGACGATCGAACCCTCGACGCCCTCGGGGACCAGTTCGGCGATGGCGATCAGATCCTCGATGGTGGACACGCCGCCCGAGGCGATGACCGGTGCGTCGGTAGCGGCGCACACATCACGCAGCAGATCCAAGTTGGGGCCGGTGAGGGTGCCGTCCTTGGTCACATCGGTGACCACGTAGCGCGAGCAGCCGTCGCGCTCGAGGCGTTCGAGCACCTCCCACAGATCGCCGCCGTCACTGACCCAGCCGCGGCCGCGCAGCCGGTGCTCACCGTCGATGATCCGCACGTCCAGACCGACGGCGATGCGCTCGCCGTACTTGGCGATGGCGCGGGCGCACCACTGCGGATCCTCCAGCGCGGCGGTGCCGAGGTTGACCCGGGCACAACCGGTACCCAGCGCGGCCTCCAGTGACTCATCGTCGCGGATGCCGCCGGACAGCTCCACCTGGACATCGAGTTCGCCGACGACCTTGGCCAGCAGCTCCCGGTTGGAGCCACGCCCGAATGCCGCGTCGAGATCGACCAGATGCACCCACTCCGCACCGGCTTCCTGCCAGGCGAGCGCCGCGTCGCGCGGGGAGCCGTAGTTGGTTTCGCTGCCCGCCTCCCCCTGAACAAGGCGCACGGCCTCTCCATTGGCGACATCGACAGCAGGTAGCAGCACAAGACTCACGGATGCAGTTTAGTTGCTCGCTCCGCGCGCCCTATCCCCGGCCTGCGGAAATACCGGCGCGGTCACCCGTGGGCATGATCATCGAGGATGCGGGTGAGCAGCCGGACGAGTTCGCGGCGCTCGTCGGTCGAGAGGGCGGCCAGCAACTCGTCTTGGGCGCCTTCGATGCGGTGATCCAGTTCGGCCAGGTGGCGGGTGCCCGCCTTGGTGATGGTGACGATATTGCGGCGGCGGTCGCCCGGATCCGGATTGCGTTCGATGAGACCGCGCTCGGCCAGATCGTTCAGCGCGGCGACGATATCGCTGCGATCAATGCGAGTGCGTCGGCCCAGGTCGGCCTGGCTGGCCGGCCCGAATTCGCCGAGCGTGGTGAGCAGGGCGTAGTGGTAGCGGCGTGATCCGGTCGCGTCGAAGGCGCGCTCGGTCGCCCGATTGGCCAGGATGGCCACCTGGTTCACCAGTCGGGTGGGCAGGGCGCGCAGCCTGCCCGGTGTGTCCTCGTGCGCGATCTCCATGGGTCAAATGTAGCAACACTTGTTGGTGATACCCACGATCTGTTAGGTTGGCTTCACCAACGTTGGACCGACCAACGTTTAGTGCGAAAGGTTCGACCGATGAACAAGATCCGCCGCATCCTCCCCCTGGCTGCCCTGCCGCTGGCACTGCTCGCCGCGTGCACGACCGCCACCGCCAAGGACGACACGACCCAGCGCCAACTTCGAGAGCTGGTGGACCGCAACGAGATCACCGCATTGGTCGACCGGTTGGGCCGCGCCTTGGACGAGGGACGCTTCGAGGACTTCCGTGCGATCTACACCGCCGACGCGACCGCGAAAACCCCTGGTGGCCGGGCCGAGGGCGTCGATGCGCTGATCGCCCAGGCCAGCCGGAATCACTCCGACGATAAGCGCGTTCAGCACTTCATCAGCAACGTGATGATCGATCTGCGCGGCGATACCGCCACGGTGCGGGCGAATCTCATCGCCACCTTCACTCCGGCCGCGACCGCCGAACCGCGAACCGCGCCCGAGCCGCAGTTCACCCTCGGCGAGGTCTACCGCTTCGACGCCGTCCGAACCACCGCGGGGTGGCGACTGTCGCGAGTAGAGACGACTCCGGTGTGGTCCACCGGCACCCGGCCTTAGGCCAGTTGCCGGAACCGCTCGTCGGCCTTGGCGAGAACCCGTGTGCGATAACAGCTCAGTGTCGCGGCGACCGCGAACACCGCGGTCGCCAGGGCCGCCGCTATCCGAACCCACTCGCCCACCTGGAATTCGGTTGCCGCGCTCTCGATTTCGGCGAGACTGTGCCGGGAACGTTCGTCGAACAGGATCGTCGCGCGCGGCCACAGATAAAGGATCGACAGCAGGAACTGCCCGCTGATGAGCGAAATCACTGATGCGGCGATCCATCCCCGCGCGAGGCGGTACCGGACCGCCGCCGCACAGGCGATCAATGCGCACACTGTCAGCGCCCCGCCGAGCGGGCGCATGACATCGCCGACCGCGACCTCGCTCATGAACTGCTGAGTCTGTGCCAGTGACTCGGGCACATCGCGAAAGATATTGGGGTACAGCATGATCGTCTCGGTGAGGGCGGCCGCGAACGCGAAACTCGCGACCGTGGCGTAGACACCGATGACGCTCAGCGGAACCGTTGCGGACCTCATGACGACCTCCTCGTCACGACCGTAAGCCGAGGCCGCGGCGCGGCGGATCCGGAAGCAGCCCCCATATCCACGACATCCGGGGTCAGGGTCTACCCTGAGAAGCACTGCGTAGCCGACATCGGCCAGCTCAGGCTCGGCCCCGAAAACCGTTGTGGGGCACGCTGATACGCAAAAAGGCCCCCAACTGTTGTTGGGGGCCTTTCGCAAGGATGTTCCGGCGGTGTCCTACTCTCCCACACCCTGTCGAGTGCAGTACCATCGGCGCTGGTGGCCTTAGCTTCCGGGTTCGGAATGGGACCGGGCGTTTCCCCACCGCTATAGCCGCCGTAACTCTATGAAACTGTCACAGAGAGCAACCCACACCCACCCCAGGGGGTTTGTGTGGTGCATCTGTATCTGTGTGTTGTTTCAGATACCGCACAGTGGACGCGTAGCTTCTTTGTT
>NZ_JBKBET010000018.1:0-99914 GCF_048910785.1 Nocardia nepalensis
ACCCACACCCACCCCAGGGGGTTTGTGTGGTGCATCTGTATCTGTGTGTTGTTTCAGATACCGCACAGTGGACGCGTAGCTTCTTTGTTGGTAAGTCCTCGGCCGATTAGTACCAGTCACCTACACCCGTTACCGGGCTTCCAGTTCTGGCCTATCAACCCCATGGTCTGTGGGGGGCCTTAACCACTCGAAGGTGGTGAGAAACCTCATCTTGGAACAGGCTTCCCGCTTAGATGCTTTCAGCGGTTATCCCTTCCGAACGTAGCTAACCAGCAGTGCCCTTGGCAGGACAACTGGCACACCAGAGGTTCGTCCGTCCCGGTCCTCTCGTACTAGGGACAGCCTTCCTCAAGTTTCTGACGCGCGCGGCGGATAGAGACCGAACTGTCTCACGACGTTCTAAACCCAGCTCGCGTGCCGCTTTAATGGGCGAACAGCCCAACCCTTGGGACCTACTCCAGCCCCAGGATGCGACGAGCCGACATCGAGGTGCCAAACCATCCCGTCGATATGGACTCTTGGGGAAGATCAGCCTGTTATCCCCGGGGTACCTTTTATCCGTTGAGCGACACCGCTTCCACTTGCCGGTGCCGGATCACTAGTCCCGACTTTCGTCCCTGCTCGAGCTGTCACTCTCACAGTCAAGCTCCCTTGTGCACTTGCACTCGACACCTGATTGCCAACCAGGCTGAGGGAACCTTTGGGCGCCTCCGTTACATTTTAGGAGGCAACCGCCCCAGTTAAACTACCCACCAGGCACTGTCCCTGAACCAGATCATGGTCCGAGGTTAGAAGTCCAATACGATCAGAGTGGTATTTCAACGATGACTCCACCAACACTGGCGTGCCAGCTTCACAGTCTCCCACCTATCCTACACAAACCGTACCGAACACCAATACCAAGCTATAGTGAAGGTCCCGGGGTCTTTTCGTCCTGCCGCGCGTAACGAGCATCTTTACTCGTAATGCAATTTCGCCGAGTCTGTGGTTGAGACAGCAGAGAAGTCGTTACGCCATTCGTGCAGGTCGGAACTTACCCGACAAGGAATTTCGCTACCTTAGGATGGTTATAGTTACCACCGCCGTTTACCGGGGCTTAAATTCTCAGCTTCGCACCCCGAAGGGCGCTAACCGGTCCTCTTAACCTTCCGGCACCGGGCAGGCGTCAGTCCGTATACATCGTCTTACGACTTCGCACGGACCTGTGTTTTTAGTAAACAGTCGCTTCTCTCTGGTCTCTGCGACCACACCCAGCTCAGACCGCAAGGGCCATCACCAGACGTGGTCCCCCTTCTCCCGAAGTTACGGGGGCATTTTGCCGAGTTCCTTAACCACAGTTCTCTCGATCGCCTCAGTATTCTCTACCTGACCACCTGTGTCGGTTTGGGGTACGGGCCGTGTACCAACTCACTAGAGGCTTTTCTCGGCAGCATAGGATCACTGAATTCACCTCAATCGGCTACGCATCACCTCTCAGGCTCAATGTTGTGCGGATTTGCCTACACAACGCCCTACAGGCTTACACCAGTACAACCACTGACTGGCCCAGCTACCTTCCTGCGTCACCCCATCGCTTGACTACTACAGCAGGGGTCGTGCGCAGCCCCATCCAGCTTCCCGAAGGAAGTCTTTCAGGTTTTGGGCACTTAGCACCACTGATTCGCCATTGGGCGCGGATACACGGGTACGGGAATATCAACCCGTTGTCCATCGACTACGCCTGTCGGCCTCGCCTTAGGTCCCGACTCACCCTGGGCGGATTAACCTGGCCCAGGAACCCTTGGTCATTCGGCGGACGAGTTTCTCACTCGTCTTTCGCTACTCATGCCTGCATTCTCACTCGCATAGCCTCCACGGCTGGATCACTCCGCCGCTTCCATGGCTACACGACGCTCCCCTACCCATCCACACCACTGGAAGAAGATCCGTAGACCAACCTCGGTGTTATGTGTGAATGCCGCGGCTTCGGCGGTGTACTTGAGCCCCGCTACATTGTCGGCGCAGAATCACTTGACCAGTGAGCTATTACGCACTCTTTCAAGGGTGGCTGCTTCTAAGCCAACCTCCTGGTTGTCTTCGCGACTCCACATCCTTTTCCACTTAGTACACGCTTAGGGGCCTTAGCCGGCGATCTGGGCTGTTTCCCTCTCGACTACGAAGCTTATCCCCCGCAGTCTCACTGCCACGCTCTCACACACCGGCATTCGGAGTTTGGCTGATTTCGGTAAGCTTGTAGGCCCCCTAGACCATCCAGTAGCTCTACCTCCGGTGTGAAACACGTGACGCTGCACCTAAATGCATTTCGGGGAGAACCAGCTATCACGGAGTTTGATTGGCCTTTCACCCCTACCCACAGCTCATCCCCTCAGTTTTCAACCTAAGTGGGTTCGGGCCTCCACGACGTCTTACCGTCGCTTCACCCTGGCCATGGGTAGATCACTCCGCTTCGGGTCTAGAACATGCGACTGGAAACGCCCTATTCGGACTCGCTTTCGCTACGGCTACCCCACACGGGTTAACCTCGCCACATGCCACTAACTCGCAGGCTCATTCTTCAAAAGGCACGCCATCACCCACCCACCCGAAGGTGGCGCAGGCCCTGACGGATTGTAAGCGCACGGTTTCAGGTACTATTTCACTCCCCTCCCGGGGTACTTTTCACCTTTCCCTCACGGTACTAGTCCGCTATCGGTCACCAGGGAGTATTCAGGCTTACCGGGTGGTCCCGGCAGATTCACAGCAGATTTCACGGGCCCGCTGCTACTCGGGCACTTTTCACGAGAGCCAAGAAGTTTTCGTTTACCGGACTATCACCGTCTATGGCAGGCCGTTCCAGACCACTTCAACTAACAACTTGGTTTCTAACTCTCGCTCATCACGGCAGTGATGAGAAGAAAAGCCCCACTACCCCACACGGACAACGACTGCCGTCTATCACATCCGCATGGTTTAGCCTCATCCGCTTTCGCTCGCCACTACTCACGGAATCACTATTGTTTTCTCTTCCTGTGGGTACTGAGATGTTTCACTTCCCCACGTTCCCTCCACACACCCTATATATTCAGATGCGGGTAACACGACATCACTCGTGCTGGGTTTCCCCATTCGGAAATCCTCGGATCTCAGCTCGGTTGACAGCTCCCCGAGGCTTATCGCAGCCTCCTACGTCCTTCATCGGCTCCTGGTGCCAAGGCATCCACCGTACGCTCTTAAACACTTACTAACAAAGATGCTCGCGTCCACTGTGCAGTTCTCAAACAACACACCCACTCAAACCCCAACCCCGCACCAGCAGAAGACCTTTCAGCCTTCCCGGTATGACAGGAGATCCGAGCGGATCGTTATCTTGCCTGGAAAGAACGCCTGTTCTTTCAGGACCCAACAGTGTGTCGATATATTCACCGCGACCAACCACACAGGATTGATCGAATGCGATAAAGCTTGTCAGCGTTCCACCCATGAGCGTCCGCAGTTCTACATGTGAGAACTAAACGGTCTCTGACGCGGTCGAGGACGACTGTTCGAACCGACCAGCGTAGAAGTGCTCCTTAGAAAGGAGGTGATCCAGCCGCACCTTCCGGTACGGCTACCTTGTTACGACTTCGTCCCAATCGCCAATCCCACCTTCGACGGCTCCCTCCACAAGGGTTAGGCCACCGGCTTCGGGTGTTACCGACTTTCATGACGTGACGGGCGGTGTGTACAAGGCCCGGGAACGTATTCACCGCAGCGTTGCTGATCTGCGATTACTAGCGACTCCAACTTCACGGGGTCGAGTTGCAGACCCCGATCCGAACTGAGACCGGCTTTAAGGGATTCGCTCCACCTCACGGTATCGCAGCCCTCTGTACCGGCCATTGTAGCATGTGTGAAGCCCTGGACATAAGGGGCATGATGACTTGACGTCGTCCCCACCTTCCTCCGAGTTGACCCCGGCAGTCTCTCACGAGTCCCCGCCATTACGCGCTGGCAACATAAGATAAGGGTTGCGCTCGTTGCGGGACTTAACCCAACATCTCACGACACGAGCTGACGACAGCCATGCACCACCTGTACACCGACCACAAGGGGGCCTACATCTCTGCAGGTTTCCGGTGTATGTCAAACCCAGGTAAGGTTCTTCGCGTTGCATCGAATTAATCCACATGCTCCGCCGCTTGTGCGGGCCCCCGTCAATTCCTTTGAGTTTTAGCCTTGCGGCCGTACTCCCCAGGCGGGGTACTTAATGCGTTAGCTACGGCACGGATCCCGTGGAAGGAAACCCACACCTAGTACCCACCGTTTACGGCGTGGACTACCAGGGTATCTAATCCTGTTCGCTACCCACGCTTTCGCTTCTCAGCGTCAGTTACTTCCCAGAGACCCGCCTTCGCCACCGGTGTTCCTCCTGATATCTGCGCATTTCACCGCTACACCAGGAATTCCAGTCTCCCCTGAAGTACTCTAGTCCGCCCGTATCGACCGCAAGCCCACCGTTGAGCGGTAGGTTTTCACGATCGACGCGACGAACCGCCTACAAGCTCTTTACGCCCAGTAATTCCGGACAACGCTCGCACCCTACGTATTACCGCGGCTGCTGGCACGTAGTTGGCCGGTGCTTCTTCTACAGGTACCGTCACTTACGCTTCGTCCCTGTCGAAAGAGGTTTACAACCCGAAGGCCGTCATCCCTCACGCGGCGTCGCTGCATCAGGCTTCCGCCCATTGTGCAATATTCCCCACTGCTGCCTCCCGTAGGAGTCTGGGCCGTGTCTCAGTCCCAGTGTGGCCGGTCACCCTCTCAGGTCGGCTACCCGTCGTCGCCTTGGTAGGCCATTACCCCACCAACAAGCTGATAGGCCGCGGGCCCATCCTGCACCGATAAATCTTTCCACCACAAAACATGCATCCCGTGGTCATATCCGGTATTAGACCCAGTTTCCCAGGCTTATCCCGAAGTGCAGGGCAGATCACCCACGTGTTACTCACCCGTTCGCCGCTCGTGTACCCCGAAGGGCCTTACCGCTCGACTTGCATGTGTTAAGCACGCCGCCAGCGTTCGTCCTGAGCCAGGATCAAACTCTCCGTTGAAGACTCTCAATCACACCCCAAAGGATGCAATCAGAAGAATTAACCAGAGTCCGAAAACCTTGGCAAAATCAAACGCCAGCAAAAGTATTTGCTGACTAAAATGTCCAGCCCCACCACACGGGGGTATGAGGAGCCGGAACCAATAAATAATTGGCACTGACATTCATCGACACACTATTGAGTTCTCAAAGAACACACGCACACACATTCACTCCGGATTAAATCCGGGCTTCCGTGAGGCAACTTGGTGAAGCTTAGCCCAACCGTTCCCCGACACAAAATCAGGGTCCGTTCGAACCAGTGTGATCGTCAGGCGCTCCTCGTCCTACCTCGTTTCCCAGGCCGTTCGGCTCCGGGTCGGTGTCCGTGTCGCTCTGACTTGGATAAAGTTACTTACCGGCGTGCACGATGTCAAATCGCCTGGCCAGCGGGTGTTTACAACGAGTTCACCCAATTGCGGAGCAGCTGCGCGCCCGCATCACCTGACTTTTCGGGATGAAACTGCGTCGCCGACAGCGGACCGTTCTCGACGGCCGCCAGGAATGGGACACCGTGTTCTGCCCAAGTGAGCTTGGGCGTAGCGAAGTGTTCGCTCGGCGGCAGGTCCCAAGTCTGCGCGGCATAGGAGTGCACGAAATAGAAACGCGTATCGCTATCCATACCCGCGAACAGGACACTGTCGGACGGAGCCGACACCGTGTTCCAGCCCATATGCGGCAGCACGGGAGCGGAAAGACGCTCGACCACGCCCGGCCATTCCGCGCATCCCTCGGTTTCGACACCGAACTCGACTCCGCGCTCGAACAGGATCTGCATACCGACGCAGATTCCGAGCACCGGACGCGCACCGGCGAGGCGCTGGCCGATAATGCGCTCGCCTTTCACCTCGCGCAGTCCGGCCATGCACGCGGCAAATGCGCCGACACCGGGGACGACGAGTCCATCGGCGGCTAGCGCGATACCGGCGTCGGCGGTCACCTCGACATTCGCGCCCGCGCGGACCAGCGCGCGCTGCGCCGAGTGCAGATTGCCGGAGCCGTAGTCGAGCAGGGCGACAGTCTTGGTCATCACAGCGTCCCCTTCGTCGATGGCACACCGCTCACCCGCGGGTCCAGTTCGACGGCGGCGCGCAAAGCGCGTGCCACCGCCTTGAATTCGGCCTCGGTGATGTGGTGCTGGTCGCGGCCGTACAGCACCCGCACATGCAGGGCGATGCGGGCGTTCAGCGCGATCGACTCGAAAACGTGCCGGTTGAGGACGGTGGAATACGGCGCGCCCGGGCCGGAACCGGGGATCACCGCGTGCAGCAGGTGGTCGGGTTCGCCGGTGTGCACGCAGTACGGGCGGCCGGAGACGTCCACCGCGGCGTGCGCCATGGTCTCGTCCATCGGAATGAATGCGTCGCCGAAGCGGCGGATGCCGGACTTATCGCCCAGCGCCTTACCCAGCGCCTGGCCGAACACGATGGCGGTGTCCTCGACGGTGTGATGCGCCTCGATCTCGATATCGCCCTCGGCGCGCACGGTCAGGTCGAAGCTGGCGTGTGCGCCGAGCGCGGTCAGCATGTGGTCGTAGAACGGGACACCGGTGGAGATATCGGTCTTGCCGGTACCGTCCAGGTCCAGTTCGACGACGATATTGGATTCCTTGGTGACGCGCTCCACCCGCGCGGTGCGATTCATCGTTGCTTCCTCCACAGGCGGATTCATCGGATGGTGAGGTCGGTATCGGCGAGGGTGCCGCTGACGCTCAGGAATTCATCGTTCTCGGCGGCGAGACCGATGGTGGCGCGCAGATATCCGGGGATACCGACGTCGCGGATCAGCACACCGCCGTCCAGATAGTGCTGCCAAGCGCGCGGTGCATCGGTGAAGCGGCCGAAGAGCAGGAAGTTCGCATCGCTGGGGATCACGTCGAAACCCATGGCGCGCAACGCTTCCGCGACCCGGTCCCGCTGCGATGCCAGTTCGGCGACGCTGGCGAGGGTTTCGTCGGCGTGCCGCAGGGCCGCGCGGGCGGCGGCCTGAGTAACCACCGACAGGTGGTACGGCAGCCGCACCAGCAGCATCGCATCGATTACCGCGGGGGCCGCGACCAGGTAGCCGAGGCGCCCGCCCGCGAAGGCGAAGGCCTTGCTCATGGTCCGGGTGACCACGAGTTTCGTCGGATACCGATCGATCAGCGCGATCGCGCTCGGCTCGGCGGAGAACTCGCCGTATGCCTCGTCTACGACCACGATGCCCGGCGCGGCGGCCAGAATCCGTGCCAGGTCGGCCTGCGGAATGCTGTGTCCGGTCGGGTTGTTCGGGCTGGTCACGAAGACCACGTCGGGTCGACGCTCGGCAATGGTGGTGAGCGCGTAGTCGATATCGAGGGAGAAGTCGGCGTTGCGCTTGGCCTCTACCCACTCGGTATCGATGCCCTCGGAGATGATCGGGTGCATCGAATACGACGGCACGAAACCCAGTGCGCTGCGACCGGGTCCGCCGAAGGCCTGCAGCAGCTGCTGCAGGATCTCGTTGGAGCCGTTGGCCGCCCACACATTGGCGGTGCTCACCGCGACGCCGGTCTGGCGGGTCAGGTATTCGGCCAGGTCGGTGCGCAGGGCGACGGCGTCGCGGTCCGGGTAGCGGTGCAGATCGGTGGCGGCGGCGCGGATGGATTCGGCGACGTCGTCGACGAGGGCCTTACTCGGCGGGTGCGGGTTCTCGTTGGTGTTGAGCTGCACCGGGACCGTCAATTGCGGTGCGCCGTAAGGCTTTTTGCCGCGCAGGTTATCGCGCAGCGGTAGATCGTCGAGGCTGACTTCGGCACCGGGCACGGTGATCTCGGGGGTCATGCCAGCGCCTCGAATCGCGCCTGCACGGCCTGCCCGTGTGCGGGCAGATCCTCGGCATTGGCCAAGGCGACCACGTGACCGGCGACATCTTTCAACGCGGCCTCGGTGTATTCGACCACGTGGATGCCGCGCAGGAAGGTCTGCACGCTCAAGCCCGAGGAGTGCCGCGCGCAACCCGCGGTCGGCAGCACGTGATTGGAGCCCGCGCAGTAGTCGCCCAGGCTGACCGGGGCGTACGCGCCGACGAAAATCGCTCCGGCACTGCGCACCCGGGCCGCGACGGCCGGTGCGTCGGTGGTCTGGATCTCCAGGTGTTCGGCCGCGTAGGCGTTGATGACGCGCAGGCCCTGCTCGATATCGTCGACGAGCACGGTGCCGGATTGCTTGCCGGACAGCGCCTCTCGGACCCGGTGCGCGTGCTTGACCACGGTCATCTGCGCGCTGAGCGCGGCATCGACCGCATCGGCGAGTTCGGCGCTCTCGGTGACCAGCACGCTGGCCGCGAGCACATCGTGCTCGGCCTGGCTGATCAGATCCGCGGCCACGTGGGCCGGATCGGCGGTGGCATCGGCCAGGATCGCGATTTCGGTGGGTCCCGCCTCGGCGTCGATGCCGACCAGGCCGCGGCACAGTCGCTTGGCGGCGGTCACGTAGATATTGCCGGGACCGGTGATCATGTCGACCGGCTCGAGCTGGGCGCCATCGGTATCGAGGCCGCCGTAGGACAGCAGCGCGACGGCCTGCGCACCGCCGACCGCCCACACCTCCTCGACGCCGAGCAGCTTCGCGGCAGCAAGGATGGTCGGGTGCGGCAGCCCGCCGAACTGCGCCTGCGGCGGCGAGGCCACCACCAGCGAGTCGACGCCCGCCGCCTGTGCTGGCACCACATTCATCACGACGCTCGACGGGTAGACGGCATTGCCGCCGGGCACATAGAGCCCTACCCGCTCGACCGGCACCCAGCGCTCGGTGACCGTACCGCCGGGCACGACCTCGGTGGTGGTGTCGGTGCGCCGCTGATCGGCGTGCACCTTGCGGGTCCGCTCGATCGCGACCTCGAGCGCGGTGCGCACGGCCGGATCCAACTTGTCCAACGCGGCTTCCAGCTCGGCCGCGGGCACCCGCACGCTCGCTGGAATCACTCCGTCGAACTTCTCACTGAATTCCAGCGCCGCCGCGACCCCGCGATCCCGGATCGCCTCCACCACCGGCCGCACCTGATGCAACACCGAGTCCACGTCGACTCCCCCGCGCGGCAGCGCGGTGCGCAGCTCGGCAGCGGAGGGAGTACGGCCGCGCAGATCGACGCGGGCGAGCTCGATGCGGGATGTCATGAGGTCTGCGGTCCTGTCTGTCCTGATCGTTGGACGCCGGTTTCCGACGCCGAGCGGTCGGTATTCTCCGCTCCACTCCAGGTACCAGCCTATCGGTCCGCCACCACCGGATTTTCGCCGCGCCGGTGTTCGATGACGCACACTCGTTCCGGTGTCGAATCTGCTCGGGTCGGGCCGAGAAACAGCGATTCGCGACGTGCTGAAGTTGACTACGATGGCGTCATGTCCATTCCGCATGTTCAGCAGCCCGATCTCCCCGAGCGCATGACCTGGGAGGAGCTGGAGCGACTTCCCGAGGAGATCGCCGAGCAGATCGAGCTATGGGATGGGCGGGTGGTGTGGGTGCGCCGCGGTCCGTCCGAACATCAGGTCTTCATGGGACGTCTGTGGACTGCACTCGAGCGTTGCGCGCGCAAGGATATGTCGGATCGTCCCCAGCACTGCTGGCGAGCCGGTTTCGAGACCAACGTCTTTCTTGGACGCACCGGTAAGTCCGATTTCTTGACGCCGGACTTCCTCGTCCACCGCTGCCTCGAGTCGCCCTATCAGGATGTCCGTGGCGATGACGTCCTGCTGGTCGGCGAGGTCTTGTCCCCCTCGAACACACAGACCGACATCGAGGCCAAGAAGGGCCGCTACGCGAGCGCCGGAATCCCGTGGTACTGGGAAGTTCATCTGGCCCGCGAGGCCAGTGCGATCGCCACTGTGCGTGCCTACGCCCTCGAGACTGCTCCTGGCCGCCTCCCCGAGGGCGTCCACCCGTTGCATCCTGCCAACTACCTGCTGGCCGGTGAATGGGTACCCAACGACGAAAACGGCATCGAGATCGACTTCCCGTTCCCGATCTCGATCCCATGGGCTGAACTCGAGTACTAGCCGCGGTCTTTCGTACCGCAACCGCGATGCCCCGGTCCAAGATAGGGACCGGGGCATCGCGGGTATCAGGCCGCCACAAGGCGTTTGACGACCATCGGCTCAGCGAGGATTTGGGCCAGTACGTCGCGCACGTGGAAGAAGTGCGGGGTGGTGAAGTGCTCGTCGAGGGCCTCCGGGCCGGTCCATTCCTCGATCAACACCATGCGGGTTGAATCGTTGGGGTCGGTGTAAGGCTGGTAGACGAGGCAGCCGGGCTCGGCGAGGGAGGGTTCGATCATTGCTTCGAGTGCGGTGCGCAGCCGGTCTTCGCGACCTGGGTTGGCGCGGAATTCGGCAACTACGTGCAGTGTCATGTCGGTTTCCTTCGGGATTGTCGGGATCACCCGCGGGCGGGGCCGGTGCCCGCGCCGGTCGCGGTGATCGCGGTCTCGATCTCGGCGAGATCGTCGCTGGTGAGGGCGAGGTCGCTGGCGCCGAGCCAGCCGTCGATCTGGGTGGTGTTGCGGGCGCCGACGATCGCGCCGGTAACGCCGGGCCATGCGGTTGCCCAGGCCAGGGCCACTTCGGCGACGGTCACCTCGTGCCGGGCGGCGATCGGGCGCAGTGCCTCCACGAGGGCGAGGTTGGCGGACAGACCCGTGGTGAAATCGGGGTGCGATCGGCGCCAGTCCTCCTCGGGCAGGTTGCGCAGGCGTTCCTCGCTGAACGTGCCGGTGAGCAGGCCCGATTGCTGTGGTGAGTAGACGATCACGCCGGTGCCGTTCTCGCGTGCCCATGCGATATCGGCCGCGGCCGAGCGGTTGATCGCCGAGAACGGCGGCTGGATCGCATCGACGTGGGCGATGGATTCGGCGACCTGTAGCTGGTCCGCGTCATGGTTGGACAGACCGATGGCGCGCACCTTGCCCTCCTTCTTCAGATCGGCCATGACCTGCCAGTACTCCTCGAGCGGAGTGGCCTGGTCAGTGGCCTCGCCCTCGGCGCCGTAGACGAAAACCCCACCGGTATCCGGCCAGTGCACCAGGTAGAGGTCGATCTGATCGGCGCGCAGTCGGCGCAGCGAATTCTCGATCTCCTCGCGCACTACGTCGGGACGCATGATCCGGCGCGGTGGGCCGGAACGGTCGTCACCTTCCTCCCAGATCAGACCGGTCTTGGTGAACAGGTAGGGCCGTTCGGATTCGGGGATGTCGGCGAGGGCGCGGCCGACCAGCTCCTCGGAATGTCCGAGACCGTAGGCGGCCGCGGTGTCGATCCAGTTGATTCCGGCGCCGACCGCGTGCTGGATGGCGGCGATCGATTCGGCGTCGTCGGTGGCGCCCCAGGAGTACTGCCAACCGGATCCGCCGAAGACCCAGGTGCCGAAGCCGAGCGGGGTGATGCGCATGCCGGTGTCGCCGAAGGGGCGGGTGTCGCTCATTGTGTCTGTCTCCTCGTTGCCGGAACCGTTCCGGCTGTGACCTCTACTTTCGGCTCCCGCAAGGGCGGTAAACAGCGCCTCCCGAGCCTGGGCACACCATGACCACCCTGGCCCGCTATCGCCCGGTAATACTGGAATCGTGAATCTGGATCGACGCGCCGAACTAGGCGAATTCCTCCGTTCCCGACGGGCCCGCCTGAGCCCCGAGGAAGTGGGCCTGCCCGATTACGGCAGCCGCCGCCGGGTGCCGGGCCTGCGCCGCGAGGAGCTGGCCATGGTGGCCGGGGTCAGCGTCGATCACTATGTGCGCCTGGAACAGGGCCGTACCCTGCACTTTTCGGAGTCGGTGCTGGACGCCGTCGCGCAGGCGCTGCGACTGAACCAGGTGGAACGCGAGCATCTGTATCGGCTGGCCCGTCCCTGGTCCGGTGAGGAGCCGCCGGCCGAGCAGCAGGTCCGTCCCGGACTGCGCACGCTGCTGGACGCGGCCGCCGATGTGCCCGCCTACATCGTGGGCCGGGGCACCAATGTGCTCGCGTGGAACGCACTGGCCGCAGCGCTCATCACCGATTTCGGCGCGCTACCGCCGCGCGATCGCAATCTGGCCCGGCTGGTCTTCCTCGACGAGGGGATGCGGGAGCTGTACGAGGACTGGGCGGCGAAGGCGGCCGACGTCGTCGCCTATCTCCGGCTGGATATGGCACGCAACCCCGGCGATGCGGGCATCGCCGCACTAATCGACGAGCTGAGCGCCGAGCCGGAATTCCAAAAGCTATGGGAGCGGCACGAACTCAAGGACAAGACGCACGGGCGCTATGTGTACCTGCACCCGGTGGTCGGCAGGCTGGAGCTGGGTTTCGAGACGCTGCGCCTGCCCGACGATCCGGATCAGGCGCTGATCATGCACACCACCGAGCCGGATTCGCCGAGCGCAACGGCATTGCAGCTGCTGGCGACGTGGGCGCGGACCTCGGTGCGGGCGGGCTCCCACTCGGGGTGATTCGCGTGACCAGCGGGGTCGCTGAATTTCCGCTCGACGGTAGAGCAGGCGGGTTAATGGGTGTCGCTGTCAATGAGTGGGGCCCCGCTGCCAGGGTTGATCAAACGCAGCGTCACCGACCTGTTCTGGCCCGCAGAGGTCACGCTGGCCACATTGACTTCCACCGAACCGTCCGGGTTGGTGCCCGTACCACCACCGGCATCAACGGTGTTGAAGCCCGTGACCCGATTCTGCGTCCAGTAATCCTGGAAGGCCGACTGAGTGCCGTAGACCCGCTGGGCAGCGGGAGTCAACTGTTGCCATGCAGCCGCGAACCTCAGATAGGTGAGGTTGTTGTAGAAGTCCACCACTTGATCGATGGATTGCCGCGAGTCTGCCGGGCCGACGCTCTTCGTCTGCCCCGGCGCACCAGCAGAGGCCGTGGAACTGGTCCCGCCCTTCGAAACCGACGATGAAGGCGGACTCGCTTGCACCGATGGCGTATTGGTGCCCGACTGGGTCAGCGCGCCGATCACGATGGCCACGACGGCCACCACCGCACCGACGGTCGCACCGATCAGCACCGCCTTGCGCTTGCCACCGGACTTGCGCGGCAGCGGACGCGGCTGGGTGGTCGTGCGCGGATGCGCGGCGGTGCGCGGATGCGCGGAGTCGCCGCCGGAGTTGTTGGGGCGGACCGAATTTCGCGGCGGCGGCACCGGACGCGGCTGACGGGCCGTCGGCTGGTGTTCCGGCGTCGGATTCGCGGGCGGCCGCAGGGCACGGGTGGCGGACTCGCCGCGGCGGCCGAAAGCCTCACTGGCGGGGACGAATCCGGCGTGCACCGGTGTGGAACCGGCGTCGGCGAGCGCGGACAGGTGTTCGCGGGCGGCGCGCATGGTCGGCCGCTCCGCGGGTTCCGGACTGAGCAGATCCAGCAGGAAGTCGGTGGCCGGGCCGGCATGTCGCGGTTCGCTCACCTGGCCGTTGGCCGCGGCGTAGAGCACGGCCAGCGGGTTGGCGCTGGAGCCGTATGGCGGTTCACCCTCGAGTGCGTGGAAAAGCGTTGCACCCAAGGCGAATACGTCGGCGGCGGGCGTCGGGTCGGCGCCGCGGGCGACCTCGGGTGCGAGATAGGCGGCGGTACCGCAGATCAGACCGGTCTCGGTGAGGGTGACGTCACCGGTGGCGCGGGAGATGCCGAAGTCGGTGATCTTCACGGTGCCGGTGTCGTCGAGCAGGATATTGCCCGGTTTGACATCACGGTGCACGATCCCGGCGTGATGCGCGGCAATGAGCGCCGAGGCGACCTGTTCGCCGATCCGCGCGACCTGGGTCAGCGGCAGCATGCCCTGCGCGGAGATCACTCCGGCCAGACTCTTCGACTTCAGGTACTCCATCACCAGGCACGGATCGCCGTTGTGCTCGGTGATATCGAAGACCACGATCGCATTCGGATGCTGGAAGCGCGCCGCATTGCGGGCCTCGCGGAACGCGCGCTGACGCACCACATCGCGCTCGGCTTCGGGCAGGCTGGGCTTGATGTGGATCTGCTTCACCGCGACCGAGCGCTGCAGGCGTTCGTCGATGGCACGCCAAACCACACCTGTGCCGCCGCTACCAATCCGCTCGACCAGGCGGTAGTGCTCCGCGATCAATTGACCGGTATCGATGGCGCCTACTCCGAACCTTCTCGAAATCGTGACATCACGCGTATTGACCATCAACGCGTTCCGCCGATGAGTGTAGCGGGGCGCAATCCTCAGCACGCGGCTGCGGGGGTATATTCGCCGCCCACAATGCGCCGAGTGCCGCTGCCGTGCTAATTCACGGCCGCGCACGAAGCATACGACCCGCGGCCTCCACCGCCGGACCCGAGCTGTTCGCATCGCTCACGAATACGGCAAAGGCCAGGTCACCGTCTATGCCGACGAACCAGCCGTGCGCATGTTTGTCATCGATGTACTCGGCGGTGCCGGTCTTGCCGATCAGGCCCGGGATATCCCGCAGCGCGGTCGCGGTGCCGCCGGTGATGGTCTCGCGCATCATCGTTTTCAGCTGCTCATCAATGGTCGGCGGCAGCGGCGCCGGTGCGTGGTCGGCGACGCCGGGCTGTCCGTTGACGACCATCGGCAGCGGCATCGATCCGCGCGCGATGGACGCGGCGACCAGCGCCATGCCGAATGGTGATGCCGTCACCCTGCCCTGGCCGATGCCCGATTCCACCCGCGCCGCCGGAGTGTCGGCGGTCGGCACCTTGCCGGTAACGGTGGTCAGGCCCGGTGTGACGAAGTCGATGCCGAGGCCGAGTTGTGCCGCGGCATCGGTCAGACCGTTCGGTGCGAGATTCGCCGCGAGCTGGCCCATGGTGGTGTTGCAGGACTGGGCGAAAGCGGTGTGCAGCGGGACGTTCCCGAGATCGAAGTTGTTGTCGTTGGGTATGCGGCGGCCCTCGATATTCGCGGTGGCCGGGCACGGCAGCACCGTATCCGGTGTCACCGCGCCGGATTGGAGTGCGGCAGAGACGGTGACCGTCTTGAAGGTGGAACCGGGTGGGTAAAGGCCGGTGAGCGCGATCGGGCCCTGCGTGTCGGCGGCCGCGCTCTGCGCGATGGCGAGCACCTTTCCGGTTGAGGGTTGCAGTGCGACGATCGCGGCGGGCTGGGTGATCGGCGTCAACGCGCTCTCGGCGGCGCGCAGCAGATCGGTGTCGAGGGTGGTCACGATGTCCGCGGTGGGTTTCGGATCCTGGCCCGCGATGCGTTCGGTGCCGTCGGGGGTCTGTGCCCGGACCGCCCAGCCAGCGGCCGCGTCGGCGGAGTTCTGCCACAGGTCGGCGAGGCCCGACAGCACCGGGGAGGCCAGGGATTTGTCGGTGGCGAGCAGGCGGGTCTGCGGCGCGAGGGTGACGCCGGGGATCGCGGCCAGCGCCGTTTGGATCGGCGCGATATCGGCATCGCGCAGTGTGATGGCGGTAATCGACTTGCCCTGTGCCGCAGCGAGATCCGATTGCAATGATTGGGCGGTAATGCCCGCCGCGACGGGGGCGAGAACGCCGGCCAGCGCTGCGGTGTCGGCACCGGGAGCGACGTTCACCAGGGTCACCACCTGCTCGGTCATCAGCTCACCGCCCGATGACTCGAGGATGCGGGCGGGCTTCGGATAGGTGGTTCCGTAGCTCAGCGGACCTTTGACGAGGCCGGGTGCGATGGCGTTGGGATCCCACTTGATCTTCCAGCCGTCGCCGAAATCACTGGCGGTGCCGTTGGTGGTGTAGGCCCACTCGTTCTTGCCGTCCTTGCCGAGCTTCCAGGTGGCGGCGAGGGTGAAGGAGTTCTTATCCGCGCCGCGGACATCGAATTTCACCTCTTTGCCCAGCCCGTCATAGAGCTGGCCCAGTGCAGCCGAGGCCTTGGCGGGATCGTCGGTGAGTGCGGCGGCCGCGGCGATATCGTCGCGGTTGAGCGCGTCGGCGAACTGCCCGGCGACGGTGTCGGGCTGGTCCGGTCCGGAAATGCAGCCGGTCGAGGCCACGGCGGCGGCTGCGAACAGGACGAGGAGATTCCGGTATGCGCGCACCCGGCCGACTCTAGTGGCCGACGGTGACCGGCCCGGGTAGCCCGCACGGAGCGAATCCGCACCCTTGTCGGGATTCGCACCCGTTGCGGGCGCCGGGGCGGGTCCGAATTTCAGGCGAGCCAGGGAGTTTCGGCGAGGGCGGCGGCGTCGGGGTCGGACAGGTCGATGTCGAAGACCTCGGCGAGGATTTTGGGTAGTTCGGTGGGTTCGAGTTCGCGGGTTTCGCTGGTGCCGTCGGGGTATTCGGTGATGAGGGTGAGGCCGTCCAGGACATGGTGGACCTGCGGGAGGAAACGCTGCACGAACGGGCGCGTGGTGAACGGGGAGCGCGGGGACGTGGAGACGAAGTGGTTGCCGACCGCGAAATCGGTGCGGTACTGCGGGTTCAACGTGAAGGTGTAGCGGTCGATCCAGCCGTCGCGTCCGAATTGGTGCAGCACCCACAGATCGCTGTCGAGTTCGCCGGTGGTGTGTTCGAGCCGGAATCGCCAGTCGCCGAGCGCGAATTCGCCGCCCTCGACCAGTTCGTAGGGTGCGAGCGGGCCGGAGCCGAAGCCGACATCGCAGAGCCAGATCCGGTCGTCGTCGCTGGTGGTGACGCGCAGCAGGGCGTGGGTGGCGGGACGCACACCGCCGGACGCGCCCATGGTGACCCGGCCGCTGAGACCGGTGACGCCGAAGCCGAGCCGTTCCAGCGCGGCGGCGAACAGGCCGACGTTCTCGTAACAGTAGCCGCCGCGATGCTGCCGGATCATCTTGTTCTGCAACGCTTCCAGGTCCAATGGCACCGGACGGCCGAGGATGGTCTCCAGGTTCTCGAACGGGATCGTGGTGGTGTGGGCGTAGACCAGGGCCCGCAATGTGGCCAGCGTAGGGGTGCGGTCACCGTCGTAGCCGATGCGGGTGAGGTATGCGTCGAGGTCCAACTCCTCGCCGTTCCAGTGGTAGGCGGGATCGTTCGGCTTCGTCATCGCAGTTCTCCTCGTATCGGGTTTGCTGAAATGAACCACAGCTCCCCGACGGGTGTTCCCACGGGGTTCAGGCAGCGCATTTGGCATTCGACGGGGCCGCGGGGGCAGTGTCGATGCCGTGGGCGACATCGACCAGATAGTCGCGGTCCGGTCCGTCGACGGGTTCCGCGCCGATGAGCAACCGCTCGACGACGCAGCCGCCCTCGAAGTACGCGGGGCCGACGCTGTGGTCACCCGGGACCACGGCTCCGTTCAGGTCGCGGCCGGTGACGATGGTGTACATCGAGGTGGGTTTGCCCGCGGCCGCCAGTCCGGCACGCATCTCCAGACTCGCCGGGTAGGGCACGACGTCGTCAGCGGTGCCGTGCACGAGGAAGGCGCGTTTCATGCCCATTCGGGCGGCCAGCAGGACGGGTGAGCGTTCGGCGTAGGCCTGTGGGCAGACCGTCGGTGCGCAGCCGCCCGCGTCGCGTTCGATTTGGGCGGGTAGCGCGGGATCGACACCCGCCGAGGCGAACCACATGGTGAAATCGTCTGCGGGGCTGTAATTGTCGACCCAGTAGTCGAAGAGTCCCGGTGGGCCGTATGCCACTGCGAGGCCGCTCATGGTGCCGCCCTGGCTCCAGCCCCATAGCACGGTGCGGCCGATCGCGGGGTGCTCATTCTTGTACCACTGGGTGGCGGTGACGATATCGCGCCAGCCCGCCCACAGGTTCCAGTCGCCGGTCCGCCAGACGCTGGTCGCGCTGCGTGCGTCCATGGACAGGACCGGGGTCGCGGTGCGGCGGGCGATCGAGGTCAGATATCCGGCGTAGTCGGCGGAGGTGCCGTCATGGCCGTGTACCGCGACGACCAGATCGTGCGGCGTCAGATCGCCTGCCGCACAACGGTACGGCTCGTACACGCGGCCGGTGGCGTCCTCGCCGTCCACCGTCAGGGTGACCGGCCTGATGTCCACCTGGACCGCGCACTCCGGTTCGGCCGAAACGGCCGGTGCGGCAAGGCTTGTCGTCGACACCGCGATGAGCAGCGCACAGCAGACCGTCAGCAGTAGGTATCCGCGCCTCATCTTGGAATGATGACATGCGGCTATCGGGGTCCGATGGCAGCGGCGCGCGTCGCGACGAATATCGCGCCCACCACCGCGGCGGTGCCGACCACGCCCGCGAAGGTGCTCGCGCCCGTCGGCAATCCGATTGCGTCACTGAGGAATCCGGCCGACAGCGGGAGCACGGCGGCGGGCAGGTAGCCGCCGACATTCTGGGCGGCATTGGCCTCGGCGAGTCGATCGGCAGGCACGTTCGCGCTGATGGCGGTGAGGCCGCCGAACTGACCCATGCCCTGACCGATTCCGGCGAGTATCGCGGCCGCGGCGAACAGCGCGATCGATGACAGTCGCAGCGCCGAGCCCAGGGTGACCATGCTGAGCAAGGTGGCCGCAGCGCTGCCGAGCAGGATCGCGCGCAACCGCAGCCGCCGCACCGCGAATTGAATTCCGGTGGCGCCGAGGAACATGACGAAGGCCAGGCCGCCCGCGAGCACCCGGTTGGTGGCGCCCAACAGGTTCGACAGCAGGGAGGGGCCGAGCGAGAGCACGAACGACGTGGCGGTGATGCCCGGGGCAAAGACCGCGATGCCGAGCAGGACCGCGGTGCGGCCACCCGGCGCGACCGCCGGGATGCGGATCCACGGGCCGCGCCCGCCCGCGCCCTTGGGCAGGTCGAGCCGAGCGATGACCACGAAAGCCGAAGCGAGCAGGACGATCTCGACGATGAAAATGGTGACGGTCGGGCCGGGCATTGTTTGCGAAAGCACACCCGCCAACAGCGGACCGAATCCCGCGCCGAGCACCATGGCCGACGACGCCGCCAGTGCGGCAACACGTTTGTGTTCCGGACCGCCGATATCGGTCACCGCCGCCATACCCGCCGACACGGCGGCACCGACCGCGATGCCGGTGAGCAGGCGCGCGATCGCCAGCACCGCAACCGAATTCGCGGTGGCGAACAGCACGCAGGCGAGCATCGCGAGCACCACCGCGGGCAGCAGCACCGGTTTGCGGCCGATGCGGTCCGAGACCACGCCAGCGACCAGCAGCGCGCCTAGCAAACCAACGATGTAGCAGGCGAATACGGCGGTCAAGGTGCCCGAGGAGAAGCCGAGCTGGCGCTGCCACACGACATACAGCGGCGTCGGCGCGTTCGAGAGCACGAAAACCGCCAACACAGGCCAAGCCGCCAGCCACACCGCGCCTTTGCGCTCGACAATCTCCGACTCGGGCGCCACGAGTGTCGCCATCGCCAACCTCCATCAGTTCGAAATTTCTCGTACTAGTACGACGAGAGTCGAACTTAACATCTAGTACGATAGAAGTCGAACTAAGGATTCGAGACCCGCAGGAGATCCGATGCCCGCCACCGACACCGCCGCGACCACGCTGCCCGAGCCCGCGCGCGCCGAGTTGCGGCTGGAAGAGGTGCTCGGCGTGCTCAGCGATCCGCTGCGGCTGAGCATGGTGCAGAAACTGTTGCTCGAATCCCCCGAAACCGACCGCTCCTGTGGCTGGTTCGATATCGATCGACCGAAATCGACACTGACGCACCACTTCCGGGTGCTGCGCGAGGCCGGGGTCACCCGTCAGCGGCAGTACGGGCTCGAACGCCGCAGCCGGGTCCGAATCGATGACCTCGACGCCCGCTTTCCCGGCCTGCTCGATCTGGTTCGCGCCTGGCAGCCGGCATAATTCGGCGGTGTTTCGGAAGCAGGTATGTCCCGGTGGGTCCTGCTACCGCGTGCGACAGTCGACCGAGGCTCCGGCCGTCGTCTTGATCGGCAATGCGGATGGGAATTTCGATCAGGACGAGATCGCGGCGGCGCAGGAGGCGTGTCGGGCGTTGTCGCAGCAGTTCGGTATCCGACCGCTACTATTCGCATATGCGTTCGATTGATGCGGCGGAGCGGCGGGCCCGGCTTGCGCGGCGGCATCGGCTCACGCCGACGTCCCGCACCGATGACGTTGCCGATATCGTTCGGTCCCTGGTCGTGCTGCATGCGACCGATCCGGCGACGGTGTATCTGTCGGTGGGCGCGCGCAGTCTGACTGCCGAGCCCGCGCATGTCGAGAAGGCGCTGTACGACGATCGGACGCTGCTGCGCCTGCTGGCGATGCGGCGCACGATGTTCGTCGCGCCGGTCGAATTGCTGCCCGTGTTGCAGGCGTCGTGCGCGGATGCGTTGGCGGAGAAGCAACGTCGCACCTACGGCAGGTTCATCGAGCAAGCCGGAGTTGTCGACGGGGATGTGCGGGCATGGCTCGCCGATGTCGAAGACGAAACGCACAGGGCGCTGTTAGCGCGAGGGGCGGCGACCGGCGCGCAGTTGAGCAAGGACGTACCGCGGCTGCGCACGCAGGTGAATACCGCTCCGGACAAGGCATATTCGCGTCCCACCAGCATCACCACCTGGGTGCTCGTGATCCTCGGTGTCGAGGGGCGCATCGTGCGCGGTCGACCGAACGGCAGTTGGACGAGCAGCCAATACACCTGGGCGCCGATAGAAACCTGGCTGCCGCAAGGTGTCGCGACCATGCCAGCCGATGCGGCCCGCGCCGAACTCGTCCGGCAGTGGCTCTACGCCTTCGGCCCCGCGCCCATCACCGATATCAAGTGGTGGACAGGCTGGACCCTCGGCGAAGTCCGCAAGGCCCTCGCCCAACTCGACGTGGTCGAGGTCGATCTCGACGGCGTCACCGGCCTACTACTCGCCGACGACCAGGCCCCGGTCCCCGAACCCGAACCCTGGACCGCCCTGCTCCCCGCCCTCGACCCCACCCCTATGGGCTGGCAGTCGCGTGCCTGGTACCTCGGCCCACACGCCCCAGCCCTGTTCGACCGCAACGGAAACATCGGCCCCACCATCTGGCACAACGGCCGCATAGTCGGCGGCTGGGGCCAGCGCAAAGACGGCGAAATCGCCTACCGCCTCCTGGAAGACGTGGGCTCCGAAGCCGAAGCGATGATCGAGACCGAAGCCGCCCGCACCACCACCTGGTTCGGCGAAGTCCGCGCCATCCCCCGCTTCCGCACCCCCCTCGAACGCGAACTCACAGCCTGATCCGCCGTCGCGCGGGTGACGCCAAAGGCGTACCGCCCCAGCGGAATTGGCGTGCCATGTGACGGCGATCAACGGGGTGATCCCCATCCGGGCTCTGGCGTTCACCGAGTTCGGCTCGGCATCCAGTAAGCGCGTCAGCTCGGCGGTATTCCCGATTCGGGCGGCTGCGACTATCGGCGGCTCGGGCTGCATGGACGTCGGTTCCGACTACATGTCGAGGCCGAGGTCGAGGACTTGGACGGAGTGGGTCAGGGCGCCTATGGCCAGGTAGTCGACGCCGGTGCGGGCGTAGTCGGCGGCTTGGTCGAGGGTCAGGCCGCCGGAGGATTCGAGTTTGGTGTCGGGGGCGGTGTTGTTGCGGCGTTGGACGGCGGCTTGGGTTTGCCAGAGCGGGAAGTTGTCCAGGAGGACCAGTTCGACGTTTTCGGCCAGGACGGCATCGAGTTGTTCGAGGCTGTCGACTTCGACCTCGCAGGCGATATCAGGGGCCAGGTCACGGACGGCGCGTAGGGCGGCGACTACCGAACCGGCGGCGACGACGTGGTTGTCCTTGATCAGGGCGGCATCGCCGAGGCCCATCCGGTGGTTGACGCCGCCGCCGACGCGGACCGCGTATTTCTGCAGGGCGCGCAGGCCGGGCAGGGTTTTGCGGCTGTCGCGGATGCGGCATTTGGTGCCCGCGACCGCGTCGACCCAGGCCGCGGTGGCGGTGGCGATGCCGGAGAGGTGGCAGACCAGGTTGAGCATGGTGCGTTCGGCGGTGAGCAGGCCGCGGGTCGGTGCGACGAGGCCGAGCACGCTCTGGCCCGGCTCGACCCGGGTGCCGTCGGCGACCCGGTCGGTGATTTCGTAGTTGCCCGCGCCGATCACCTCATCGAGGACGAGCAGTCCTACGTCGAGCCCGGCGACGGTACCGGGCTGACGCGAGACCACCGACGCCTTGACCGCCGCGTCGGCGGGAACCGTTGCGACCGTGGTGATATCGGGGCCATAGCGCAGATCTTCATCCAGCGCGGTGCGGATCAGCGTCAGCACCTCGTCACGATCCAGGCCGGTATCCAGACCCATCAGTGCACTCCTCGTCCTACTGAGCAATTCTCGAATCGCCAGGCCGCCATGTCGCCTGGACCTCGGTCCGCCGAAACTCTGACGCAGCCATGTCCCCGCTCGCCGATCATGAGGCGCTGGGGATGGGGTCCTGGGTCCAGTCGGCCAGGTCGAGGCCGTCGGGGGCCGGAACCGGATGACCTTCGGGGCCCAGACGTACTGCGCGGCTGTGGCGTTGGTGTTCGTCGGGGTTCGGGTGATCGGAGCGGGTGTGGCAGCCCCGGCTCTCGGTGCGGGCTGCCGCGGAGAGCAGCAGCACCTGGGCGGTAAGGGTCAGTGCGGCATCCTCGAACGCGGTGATGCGTTGTGCCGCAGCCGTACTGCTCGACTCCCCGGTGCCCTGCAGTGCGGAGATATCGCCACCCACACCGGTCACTCCGGCGATTCGAGCGGCACCGGTCAACCCGGCACGCAAGCGGTTCGCGGCACTGTGCGACACCGCATCTCGCAATCGCGCGGCAGCCTCCGCGAGTCCGGCCGCCTCGCGAACCACCGAGGCATGCAATGTCATCGACTGCTGTACCAGTGCTCGCGCGGCACGCGGCACGGTGTGGAAGGACACCTCCGTCACCTGTGCGTCCTCGTCGAGCCGTTCGGCGGCGGCCACCCCCGCCCGCTCGCCGACCACCAGCCCCTCGAGCAGGCTGTTCGAGGCCAGTCGGTTGGCGCCGTGCAGTCCGGTCCGCGCCACCTCACCCGCCGCGTACAGACCGGGAACCGCGGTCCGGCCGTGCGTGTCGGTGACGATCCCGCCGCATTGATAGTGCGCGGCGGGCGCGACCGGAATGAGATCGGTGCGCGGGTCGATCCCCGCGGCCAGACAGGACGCGGTGATCGTCGGAAAGCGTTGCGGGAAACCGTCGATCGCACGGGCATCGAGGTAGACGTGATCGGTGCCGAGCGCGCGCATCCGTGCGGCGATGGCGCGCGACACCACATCGCGAGAGGCCAGATCGCCGCGCGGGTGCACACCCGCGGTCACCGAATTCCCTTCGGAATCCACCAGCGTCGCGCCCTCGCCGCGCACGGCCTCGCTGATCAACGGCCTGCGGCCGAGCCCACCCGGGGTGTAGAGCACCGTCGGATGGAATTGCACGAATTCGAGATCGGCCACCGTCGCCCCGGCCCACAGGGCCAGCGCGATACCGTCGGCGGTCGCGCCCGGCGGGTTGGTACTCAATGCGTACAGCTGACCGAGTCCGCCGGTGGCCAGCAACACCGCCGGTGCGTGCACGACCCCGAATCCGTTCTCGGACACCGCGATCACGCCCTGCACACCGGTCCGGCCGGTGACGATCTCCAGTGCCGCGGCGCCGAACAGGACCGGCAGTCCGGCCGCGTTCAGCGCACGCTGCACCTCGGCGCCGGTGGCATCGCCTCCGGCATGGATGATCCGCCGCGTGCTGTGCCCGCCCTCGCGGGTGCGCGAAATCTGGCCGTCCCGAGCGAGATCGAAGACCGCGCCCAGATCGGTCAGCGCGGCGACGGCCGCCTGACNCCCGCCACGATCGAGCGCACCGCCGACTCGTCACACAGCCCGGCACCGGCCTCCACGGTGTCGCGCATATGCGATTCCACCGAATCCTCGTGTGGCGCGACGACAGCGATACCACCTTGGGCGTACTGGGTGGCAGTGTCCGTCGGCCCGCCTTTGCTGAGGATGAGCACCCGCAGCCCGCGCAGCGATGCCGTCCGTGCCGCGGTCAGTCCGGCGACGCCGCCGCCGACCACGACCAGATCGGCGTCGGCTTCCCAGTCGATGCGCGGCGCGGTGCTACCGGCCGCCCCGGCGGTCATTCCGCACCGCCACTCCGGACGAGCGCGCATATCGCACTCCGGTCGCACCCGGGCGCGCTCATGCCTGCGCCTCGCTGACGCTCGGCTCCGGCATGACCGCGAAGGCGGCTGTGTTCACTGTTCGCTCGCTACGCTCGCTCACTCGCCACCACCCGGGTTGCCGATTTCGATCATCCGCTGCACCGAATTACGTGCCAGCGCGGCCGTTTCCAGGTCGACGTGCACCTCGTCGGTGTTCTCGACGAGCGAGCGGAGCAGCGCCGCCGGGGTGATCATCTTCATGTACTTGCAGGACGCACGGTCGTTGACGGCCTGGAAGTCGATGCCCGGGGCGGCCTTTCGCAGCTGGTGCAGCATGCCGACCTCGGTGGCGACCAGCACCTGATTCGACTTCGCGGCGCGCGCGGCGTCGATCATGCCGCCGGTGGACAGAATGTGCACCCGGTCGGCCGGGAACGAGCCCTCGCCCGCGAGGTACAACGCCGAAGTGGCGCAACCGCATTCGGGGTGCACGAATAGTTCGGCATCCGGATGGGTGCGGGCCTGCTCGGTCAGTTCGTCGCCGTTGATCCCGGCGTGCACATGGCATTCGCCCGCCCAGATGTGCATATTCTCGCGGCCGGTGACGCGCTTGACGTGCGCGCCGAGGAACTGGTCCGGCAGGAACAGCACCTCGCGATCGGGATCGATGGAGGCGACCACGTCGACGGCATTCGACGAGGTGCAGCAGATATCGGTGAGCGCCTTCACCGCCGCGGTGGTGTTCACGTACGAGACGACCACCGCATTCGGGAATTCGGCCTTCCAGGCGCGCAATTCGTCGGCGGTGATGGAATCGGCCAGCGAGCACCCCGCCCGCTGATCCGGGATGAGCACGGTCTTCTCCGGGCTGAGGATCTTGGCCGTCTCGGCCATGAAATGCACGCCACAGAACACGATGGTGTCCTCGGGGGCCTCGGCCGCGATGCGGGACAGCGCCAGCGAATCACCGACGTGGTCGGCAACGTCCTGGATCTCGGGCAACTGATAGTTGTGCGCGAGAATCGTCGCGTTGCGCTCCCGGGCGAGCCGCTTGATTTCGGCCGCCCACTCCGGCGTGGCCTCGACACCGGTGAATCCGGCCGGACCGTCGACTACCTGTCCCATCAGCGGGGGCGCCAGCTTCACACCCATCGTCGACATGATGGCTCCTCTCCTCGTGCGATCGGAGCTTGTGCCTATTCACATGGCAGCCGATTCACACCAAACCAGGTTTTCGACTTATAATCGAAAACGTGCCCCATAGTAACACCATCCACGAAACGCTTACCGCGGTGTTCCAGGTACGGCGCTTCCCCGACGACATCAGCGCAGGTAGCGCCCCTGCGCGGGTGACGGATGAGCTGATTCGCCCCTGTCCGCCCGGCCAGCGGACCGAACTCGCGGTGCTGCTGTGGGAGCGCGCGCTCGATCCGCAGAAGGACACCTGGTCACTGCCCGGCGGCCGCCTGCGCGACGACGAGGACCTCAACGTGTCGGCCCGTCGTCAGCTCGCCGAGAAGGTCGACGTGCGCGAGTTGGCGCATCTGGAGCAGCTGTCGGTCTTCAGCAGTCCGGACCGGGTGCCAGCGCCGCGCCGGATCGCCTCGGCGTATCTGGGTCTGGTGCCGTTGACCGCGGATCCGCGGCTCCCCTCGGACACCGCGTGGCATCCGGTTTCCCAGCTGCCGCGCATGTCGTTCGACCACGGCACGGTCGTCGAACATGCGCGCACCCGGCTCGCCGCGAAGCTCTCCTACACCAATATCGCCTTCGCGCTGGCGCCGGAGCAGTTCACCATGTCCACCCTGCGCGAAATCTATTGCTCTGCACTCGGTTACGAGGTTGATACGACGAACCTGCAGCGAGTTCTCACCCGCCGCAAGGTGATCACGCCGACCGGCGCGACCGCCTCCCCCGGTCGGGCGGGTGGACGGCCCGCGGCGGTCTATCGGTTCACCGACTCCGAAATCCGAGTCACCGATGAATTCGCCGCATTCCGCCCACCCGCCTGACCCACTCGATCGCCCTCCCCGCGATCGGCCCCCACCCGGCGACCGGAACCCCGAACCGATCGCCGAGCACGAAACGGACTGTGCCGCAGCCGCTGTCATAGGGGCTGCGGCATCCGAGCGCGCCCCGATCATCACTGACCCGGGCACTCCCCTTCTACTCGGACAGCCCGCCGGGCACACCCAGATGCCCGGAGCACAGGATCCACACGACCCAGTTGGACGGGAAGCGGGTCTCACGTGAAGACCCGTCCGCCCCCGGACGACCGCCGGATCACCGGTTGCCGCCGCGGTCGCGAGCGGTGTGCCCACGACCAGTCCACCCACCAGAACCGTCCCAACCACTAGCGATTTCCAGAACATTGCCGTCCCTCCCTGATCGGCCGAAGTTCCCTCTGCGCTATGCGGCGGCGGAATCGACTGTCCGCCTCCGCTGTTCGATCGATCGAACGACTTCGACGTTAGGGATCGGTGCGCCGCGACGGAACGGCCATGCGTTCAGAGTCGCCGAATATGGCTGGTCACGGTCGGATACGAGTTATCCGGACCGGAAGCGGATGGCCGCGGGCAGCGGGGTGATCTTTCCGGACCGGATCGAGTGATGACTCAGTGCACCGGCGATCACACTGTGACAGAGAAGTTTTCGGCCTCGTCGGTGAGTTCGCCGTGGAGCGATTGCTGGATGGATGCGATGGTCCGTGCAATGCGGCGGGTCGACGGCGTCGGGAGGGATGGCGGCAGCATCAGGGCGGCGACGCGCCCGATGCGCTCAATAACGGATTGTCCTAAGCGACCACAACAAAAACCCCGCTTCCGCTCACGCGAAAACGGGGTCGTCAACTATCAACGGGAGCACTATCGAAGGGCCTCAATCTCGGTCCCGTCCCTGATGTTTCGCCTTCCGCCGATACCGCCGCTTACTGGGAATCGGCTGCGCGGCACTGGACCGCCGCAACGCATTGCGCCGCCGCCAAGCCACCAAATCCGGCCGCTCCTGCTCCGCGGATACGTCCGGGATCAACACCGCCTGCCCATGCCTGGTCAACATGTCCTCGCTCATCGCCACCTCCTTCCCATCGCTCGGCTCGAGCTTGCGCGCCAACGGTATCCGCGCGACCGGCGCATGACCACCGATTTTTGTCGGAACAGCCACGGGAATACGGTCACCACGACCGCGGGGATGGAGCGGAACAGCACCGAGGGCACTGCGATGAGCAGGAACCGGGCGATATCGCCGAGTGTGGCGGCGCGGGTGTAGACGCCGTACCGGTACGACTGTGCCGACCCGCGGGCAACGGTTCGGACGATACGTCAGCGAGTGCGATCGGAGCCGGGCGATCCGAAGCCGCCGTAAGGCACGCCGTAGGGTACCGGCCCGCCGTTCGCAGCGTTGCCATAGGCAGGATCGAATGCCTCGAATGTGCTTGTCGCGGTGAAGGTTGGCCGCGAATCACCGAACGGCCCGCTGAATCCGGTACCCAGATCCTCCGATGGGCTCAGCGCCGCAAGGAATAGCACGATCAGCGAGGCGAGCAGCGGCTGCACGAGCAAGGCCAGCCAGCTGCCGACCTCCACCGGCACCGGCACGATCTGTCCGACCGGCGGGTCGTACGGCATCGGGTGCTGCCACTGCATGATCTGCTCGCCGAGCTCGGACATGACATAAGCGCCCGCCGCCGAACCGATGAGCAGCCCCAGCTGCAGCAGCGGTCCGCGCACCCGGCGCCAACGCCAAACACCGACCGCGGTGAGCACACCCAACACCGCGCCTATGCAGGCGAAGATCGCCAGCGCGTCGAACTGGTGCACGCTCTCCCCGGTCAGGGCCGCACCCTTGGCCGGTACCGCATCGGCGCGCGCCTTCGTCACCAGGAACTGTTCGGTGGGTGCCAGGAAGGCCCACACCACACCACCCAGCACACTGAGCAACAGCACCCCGACCGCGACCAGCCCCGCGGCCCGCAACTCGCCCCGCACACCGACCCGCCGGGCCGGTCGCTGCGCCACGATGTCGACATCGCCGTATTCGGCCACCACTAGCGGTGTTCCAGATTCTTCGAGTCCAGCACGCCGTGCCGCGAGCATTTCGCCCACCACCCGTCCGGGCTGACCTGCACGATCATGCGGCGGCCGCATTGCTCGCAGAAGCGCGGCGGTTCCAGTCCCAGCGCCGCGGCGGCGGGGACCGGATCGTCGAGCCCGGCCACGACGGGTTTGCCGGTGAACGGGTTGTAGCGCTCGTCCATATCCATGACAGTACTCACGGCGCCAGCCTCTTTCGTGATGCTTGCGTACTCAGTGTTCGCCAGCCGGATCAGAGTGTTTCGTTGAGCGCCTTGATCGGCATCTTCAGCTCGCCGAGCAGATCCAGGTCCGCTTCGGCGGGTCGGCCGAGGGTGGTCAGGTAGTTGCCGACGATGACGGCGTTGATACCGCCGAGGATGCCCTGCTTGGCGCCGAGGTCGCCGAGGGTGATCTCGCGACCGCCCGCGAAACGCAGGATGGTGCGCGGCAGCGCGAGCCGGAATGCGGCGACGGCGCGCAGTGCGTCGGCGGCGGGCAGCACCTCGAGGTCGCCGAAGGGGGTGCCGGGGCGCGGGTTGAGGAAGTTCAGCGGGACCTCGTCCGGTTCGAGTTCGGCCAGGTTGGCCGCGAATTCCGCACGCTGCTCCAGGGTTTCGCCCATGCCGAGGATGCCGCCGCAGCAGACCTCCATGCCCGCATCGCGGACCATGCGCAGGGTGTCCCAGCGCTCTTCCCAGGTGTGCGTGGTGACCACGTTCGGGAAGTGCGAACGGGAGGTCTCGAGATTGTGGTTGTAGCGGTGCACACCCATGGCGGCGAGCTGGTCGACCTGCTCCTGGGTGAGCATGCCGAGCGAGCATGCGACCTGGATGTCGACCTCGTTGCGGATGGCCTCGACACCGGCGGCGACCTGTGCCATCAGCCGCTCGTCCGGACCGCGCACGGCGGCGACGATGCAGAATTCGGTGGCGCCGGTCTTGGCGGTCTGCTTGGCGGCCTCGACCAGGCTGGGGATATCGAGCCAGGCGGCGCGCACGGGCGACTGGAACAGACCGGACTGCGAGCAGAAGTGGCAGTCTTCGGGGCAGCCGCCGGTCTTGAGGCTGATGATGCCCTCGACCTCGACCTCGGGACCGCACCACTTCATGCGCACCTCGTGCGCCAGGGCCAGCAGCTCCTCTAGCCGGTCGTCGCCGAGCCGGAGGACCTCGAGGGTCTGCTCCTGCGTCAGGCCTTCGCCGCGCTCGAGCACCTGCTCGCGGGCGGTCGCCAGAATATCGGTTTGGACGGGTGCCTGGGTCACTGCACGAATCCCTTCGTCCGGCCGAGGTGGCCGTGCAACTTGAACGGTGTTCAGGCTAGGGTAGCGGTAACAGTGAGTCAAAACACCTCGGGGAGGAGAACCTCGTGCAGTTGCACCGGTCGGACGTGGTCGACGGCGCCATCGCCATTCTCGACCAGTACGGTCTCGCCGATCTGACCATGCGCAGGCTCGCCGGATCACTCCAGGTCCAGCCGGGGGCGCTGTACTGGCACTTCCCCAACAAACAGGCGCTGCTCGGTGCGGTGGCCGATACGATCCTCGCGCCGATGGAGGATCCGGTCGAGGCCGAGGAATGGTCCGGCCAGATCACCGAGTTGGCGCATCGCCTGCGCAGCTGCCTGCTCGCGTATCGCGACGGGGCCGAATTGGTCTCGGCGACGTACGCTTCCCGGCTCACCACGAGCAAGGGCCGGGAACGACTCGTGGTGTCCGCGATCCGCGCCGGAATGCAGCGGCCGGAGGCGGAATTGGCGGCATATACGCTGCTGTATTACGTGCTCGGGCAGACGGTGGACGAACAGTCCAGGATGCAGATGGATTCCGCGGGGGCATTGACCGAGGATGCCTCCCCGCTCAACGAAACCCCGGACGCGACCGCACGTTTCGACTTCGGCCTGCAGCTGTTCGTGGGTGGCGTACGTCACCTGCTCGGCACCCGCGTGCGCTGAGTCCGGTACGCCCGGTGTCGGCGGGCGTACCGGTCCCGACTCAGACGGACGCCGCCGCCGTCTCGAGATCAGAGGCCGCGACGCTCGCCCTGCGCCCGGGCAGCGCGAGCGCCACGACCGCGCCCAAGAGAGCAAGTGCCGCACCGACTTCGATGGCCGGGCCGAATCCGGCGGTGAACTCATCCACCGAGCCGTATCCACCGGAGCCGGCGAAAACCGCCACCGCGACGGCGATTCCGAAGACTCCGCCCAACTCCCGCATCATGCTGTTGGCTCCGGCGGCCTTGCCGAGCATCGCGTGTTCGACCGCGCCGACGACCGAGCTCTGCGCCGACGGCAGCACCATCGAGGTGCCGACGCCGGAGACGATGAACGGAATCACCAAGGCCCCGTATGACATTGCCGGATCGGCGATGGACGCGATCCAGAACATGCCGCCGGCCATCAACGCCAGCCCGGTCACCATGAGCGGCCGCTCCCCGATCCGGTCGGCGAGCGCACCGGCGATCGGGGCGCAGAAGAACAGCGTGAGAGTCCATGGCAGCAGCCGCAATCCGGCGCCGAGCGGTCCGTAGTGCAGCACCGCCTGCAGGAACTGGGCGTAGAAGAACACCTCGCCGAAGAGGGCGGCGAAGGTCAGGAAGATCGCGATATTGCCCGCCGCGAATCCGCGATTCACGAATAGCCGCATCGGAAACATCGGTTCGCGCGACCGGGCTTCCCAGACTGCGAAGGCGAGCAACAGCGCGATCCCGCCGATCAATGCGACCAACACCTCCGAACCGGACCAGCTCGCGATGTTGCCGCGCACCAAGCCCCACACCACACCGAACGCGCCACCGGTGACGAGGGCCAACCCGGTGCCGTCCATCGCGGTATCGGGACCGAAGCCCTCCGGAACCTGGGTCGCCACCAGTGGCATCGCGACCAGCCCGATCGGCACGTTCAGCCAGAAGATCCACTGCCAGGACAATCCCTCCGCGACCGCGCCGCCGACCAGCGGCCCGCACGCGACCGCGAGGCCGGTGATGCCCTGCAGCAGACCCATGGCCATGCCCCGCTTCTCCGGCGGAAACGCCGCACTGACCAGGGCCAGCGCCAGGCTCATGATCAGCGCCGCGCCGACGCCCTGCAGCACGCGCGCGGCGATCAGGGCCGTGACGGAGCTCGATACCGCGCAGGCCGCCGAGGCCGCGACGAAGATGGCGAGCCCGACCATGAACATCCGCTTGCGCCCGAAGCGGTCGCCGAGCACGGCCGCGGTCATCAGCAGGACGGCGAAGCTGAGGTTGTAGCCGTTGACGGTCCATTCGAGCGTCTCCAGCGACGCCCCGAGGTCGTGGCGGATGGTGCTGAGCGCCGTGCTGACGACCAGGGTGTCCAGTGCCGCCATCAGCGAGGCGACCGCGCCGAGTGCGAGCACCCAGCGCTGTGTCACCGCCGAAACGATCGGTGTGCTCACGATGGTCCTTCCTGTGGTTTCGGCGTATCCGGTGGTTTCGGACACGCACAGATACCGACCGGCCCCCGCCCGAAACTCATCGGTCGGATCGATTCGCGGCGCACCGATGAGTTCCGGGCGGTACGGCGGTCGGTATTCGGAGGGACACATTTCGGGGCACCCGGAAGGACAGCGCATGACCGACAGCGACGAATTCGCCGCCCGCACGACCCCGTATCGGCGCGAACTGCTCGCCCACTGCTATCGGATGCTCGGTTCGGTCGACGACGCCGAGGATCTGGTGCAGGAGACGCTGTTGCGGGCCTGGCGCGCGTACGGCGACTTCGAGGGGCGCGCTTCGATGCGGACCTGGTTGTATCGGATCGCGACGAACGCCTGCCTCAACGCACTCGAGCACAGCAGTCGGCGTGTGCTGCCGGCCGGATTGTCCGGGCCGACCGGCGATCCCACGCAGGAGGTTCGCTTCGCACCCGAAATCCCTTGGCTGCAACCGCTTCCGGATGTGCTGGTGACGCCGGAGGTCTCGGATCCGGCCGCCATTGTCGCGGCCCGCGACGATATGCGGCTGGCGCTGATCGCCGCGTGGCAGTATTTGCCGCCGCGCCAGCGCGCGGTGCTGATTCTGCGAGATGTGCTGCACTGGAAGGCTGCCGAGGTCGCGGAACTGATCGGGGTCAGTGTGGGGGCGGTGAACAGCATGCTGCAACGCGCCCACGTCACCCTTGGTGAGCTCGGCCCGCACACGCCGGTCGTCGAGCCGGACGACCCCGAAATCCGCACGCTGCTGGATCGATACGCCGCGGCATTCGAAGCCGCCGACATGGATACGCTCGTCACACTATTGCGATCGGACGCGGTCTGGGAGATGCCGCCGATCGCGGAATGGTTCCGTGGCGACACCACGATCGTGGACCTGATTCGTTCGAAGTGCCCGTATACGGCGGGCGAGGTCCGGATGGTGCCGATCGCGGCGAACGGTCAGCCCGGATTCGCGTTCTACGTGCGTGGTCACGCGCAATCGCTGCAGGTGCTCACGCTCACCGCGGAGGGGATCTCGCACGTCGTCTCGTTTCACGACACCAGGCTGTTCGAGGCATTCGGCCTGCCCACCTCCTTGGTCGAGGCCGCGTGGTGCGAGCCGGTTCTGCCATGACCGATGATCTGCTCGAGCGGGCGGTCGTCTATCTTCTGTCGGTCCTGACCGAGGTCGGCCCCGATCTATCGGCGCCGACACCGTGCCGGGGCTGGAATGCGCGCATGCTGCTCGCGCATGTGGACGAGTCGATCGCCGCGTTGCGGGAAGGTCTGGCGGGCGGGCAGGTTCGGCTAACACCTGGTGCGCCACTACCGAGTTGCGCTGGAACCCTGCATATTCGCATTCGTGCCGAAGCCCTGCTCGGCGACTGGGCGAACGAACACCCGGAATCGGTGGTCGTCTTCGGCCGACCGATTCCCGCCCGGGTCCTCGGCATGGTCGGCGCCCTCGAATTGACGGTCCACGCCTGGGATCTCGCCGCCATCTACCCGTCCGCCACACCGATTCCCGACCGCCTCGCCCGCGAATTACTCACGGTGGCACCGGAACTCGTCCCGGTGGCGGACAGATGGCCGTTGTTCGGTCCCCCGATCGAACCACCGACAGCTACCCCGGGCGACCGACTCCTCGCATACTTGGGCCGAACCCGTCCAGTGACCTGAGGTACGGCCGTTCACGGTCATGGGGCAGCGGGGTCGGCACCCGGGAACCATCGGTGCATGGCGATCGCGCCTGCCGATGCCGCCGCCGCGACGGCGAGCGCCGAGGCACCGAGAACCGTTGCGGCGCTGATCAAACCCACCGCGATGGGACCGGCGAACATGCCTATGTCGTGGGTCAGCCGCCATGCGCCGAGGAATTCGGCGCGCTGGCCCGGCGGTGCGACATCGGCGCCGACGGTCATGATGATGCCGTTGCTCACGCCGTTGGCGAGGCCGAGTAGCACCGCGACACCGGCGAGTTCGACTGCGGTCGAGGTGAGCGGGATGGCCGCGAAACCGGCCGCGAACAACAGCATCGACGGGACGCCCGTGGCGCGACTGCCGTAGCGATCGAGCCAGATGCCGCCCGGATAGGACAGCAGCACATCCATTGCCCCGGCGATCCCGAACACCAGACTCGTGATGGCGGCACTCACGCCGATGTGTGCGGCCCACAGCGGGAGCAGCGTGGTGCGGGTCGCCCGCGCGGCACCCATCAGCAGGGCCGCCAGGCCGAGTGTGCCGAGCACCCTGCGGTTCCCGACGACCACCGAGCGCAGCGTGTGGTCGGCGGAGTCGGCGGCATCGCCGTCGGCCGGACGGATGGCGAGCATCGCCGCACCCGCTATGACGGTCGTGGCGAACTGCAGCCATAGTGCGCCGCTCGGCCCCATCGCATAGACCAGTCCCGCCCCGGCGAACGGTCCGCAGAAGGACCCGAGCCGCGAGGCTCCGGCGAGGGTCGAAAATGCGCGGCCACGCTCGTTCTGCGGCACCACGGCCACGATGTAGGACTGGCGCGCCAAACCCCACACCGCGCTGGCGGTTCCATTGAGCAGCACACCCACCGCGAGCACGCCGGCATGCGGAGCGCAGATCGCGCACAGCACCCCGACCAGACCGAGGCCCGAACCGAGGGCGATCGCCCAACGCTCCCCTATCTGCCCGACGATCCGCCCCGCGGGCAGATCCGCGAGCACCATTCCCAACCCGCTCAACGCGACGACGATCCCCGCTACACCGGCCGAGGCACCGAGATCCAGCGCACGCAGCGCGTACATCGGCGCGGCCGCGCCGGATCCGATGCCGTAGAGCACCACCGGCACGAATACCGTCCACACCAGCGATCGCAGTCGCACGGGTTCGGTTGTGGCGTAGCGCTGTTCACTCACGAATCCACCTCGCTGACGCTCGGCTCCGTCGTGCGCGAAGGCGCACATGCGCTGATGGAGACCGCGCTGCGCGGGCGGCTCACTCTGAGCCAGGCCGCGCAGCGGGAGCGGATCGGCGCATGGTGCTGATGGTTCGCTCGATGACGCTCGCTCACAGCGCCCGCAGGCTGCTACCGGCGCTCACTGGGCGAGCGCAGGCCGGCGGGCGAACCGGCTCTCCGGTCGTGTCAGACCGAAGTGGTCGCGCAGGGTGGTGCCGGTGTATTCGGTGCGAAACAGGCCGCGCCGCTGCAGGATCGGGACCACCTGCTCGGCGAAAACCTCCAGCCCGCCCGGGTAGTAGGGCGGCATCACATTGAAACCGTCGGCGGCGCCGTTGCGGAACCATTCCTCGATCGTGTCGGCGACCTGCTCCGGTGTTCCGGCGAAAACCCGATGCCCACGGGCGCCGGCAAGGCGGTGCAGCAGCCCGCGCACGGTGGGCCGCTCCCGCTGCACGATCCCGGCGACCACTTGCCGACGGCTCTGGCCGTTATCGGTGACATCGCCCGCGTCGCTGAACAATTCGAGCGGTACCGGCTCATCCAGCGGCAGGTGCCGCAGACTCTGCCCGGCGATACCCTCCAACTGCTTCAGACCGTATTCGGGCACCGTGAGCTCGTTGAACTCCCGCTCGAGTTGTTTGGCGGCCGCTTCGGTATCACCGATGAACGGGCTGATACCGGGCAGAATCTTGACCTGATCGGCGTCGCGGCCGAATTCGGCCGCCTTGGCCTTGATATCGGCATAGAACGCCTGCGCGTCCTCTAGGCGCTGGTGTGCGGTAAAGATCGCCTCGGCGTACTTGCCCGCGAACGCCCGGCCGTCATTGGAGGCCCCGGCCTGCACGAGCACCGGATGTCCCTGCGGGGTGCGCGGCGCGTTGAACGGCCCACGCACGCTGAGGTATTCGCCGACGAAGTCGATCGGATGGATTCTGTCCGGATCGGCGTACACGCCCGCTTGCTGATCCAGCAGGATCGCATCGTCTTCCCAGCTGCCCCACAGCGCGACGACGGCGTCGACGAACTCCCTGGCCCGCGCGTATCGCGTCGCGTGATCGGGATGTTTGTCGAGTCCGAAATTGGCTGCGGCGAGGTCGGTTCCGGTGGTGACGATATTCCAGCCCGCCCGGCCGCCGGAGATGTGATCCAACGTGGAGAACAGCCTGGCCAGGTTGTAGGGCTCGTAGTAGGTGGTCGACGCCGTGGCGATCAGCCCGAGATGCGTTGTGGCCGTGGCGATCGCGGTGAGCAGCGTGATCGGCTCCAGTCCGGAGGCCGCGTTGTGCTTGACATTGGTGCGCAGCGCGGGCCCGTCGGCGAAGAACACCGCGTCGAGTTTGGCCGCCTCGGCGGTGCGACCGATCTCCTGGTAGTAGGCGACATCGTAGATCCGGTCGGGTCGGCTCTGCGGATGCCGCCAGGCCGCCTCGTGATGGCCGGAGGGATAGATGAACGCATTGAGGCTGAGTTGGCGAGTCATGAGGCTTTCTTCTCATCGTGTAGCGCCGCGACATCGACGCCGAGGCTGGCCAGCAGCAATTCGCGGAGGCGGTTGAAGTCCGGATGGGTGTGTCGGCGTGGACGTTCCAGGTCGATGCGCTGGTCGATGGCGATGCGTCCCTCGTCCAGGACGAGCACGCGATCGGCGAGCAGCACCGCCTCGTCGACATCGTGGGTCACCAGCAGTACGGCGGGCTTGTGCCTGGCGCACAGATCCTGCAGCAGCACATGCATTTTGATGCGGGTCAGCGCGTCCAGCGCACCGAAGGGTTCATCGGCCAGTAGCAATTCCGGCTCCCTGACCAGCGACCGCGCCAACGCGACGCGCTGCTGTTCGCCTCCGGAAAGCTCCTTGGGCCAGGCCTTTTCCCGCCCGCCCAGGCCGACCTCCGCGAGCGCGGTGCGGCCGCGCTCGGCGGCGTCGGAACCCTTCAACCCGAGAATCACGTTGTCCAGCAGACGGTTCCACGGCAGCAGTCGCGAATCCTGGAACACCACCGCACGTTCCGTCGGCACGCGCAGCTCACCGGAGCCGGGCACGTCACGATCCAGTTCGGCCAGCGCGCGCAACAGCGTGCTCTTACCCGAACCGCTGCGCCCGAGCAGAGCGACGAATTCACCACGCGCGATATCGAGGTCGATGCCGTGCAATACGACCCGATCGCCGAAACCCCTGCGCAAATCGCGGGTTCGAACCACGCTCAGTCCGCGATCGTCTGCCGCCATGCCAGCGCCCTCCGTTCCGTTGCCCGCACGGCGATATCGCCGAACAGTCCGAGCAGGCCGTAGATCACCAGGCCGACCACGATGACGTCGATCTGGCCGTAGGTGCGCGCCTGCGTCATCAGATAGCCGATGCCGCTGGTGGCATTGACCTGCTCGACCACCACCAGCGCCAGCCACGAAATGGTCACCGCCAGCCGCAGACCGGTGAAGAATCCCGGCAGCGACCCCGGCAGCGCGATCCGGCGGACGAAACCCCATCGCGAAAGACCCACCGTCGCAGCCAATTCCACATATCGGCTGTCGACGCCGCGCAGTTGCGCATGGGTATTGATGTAGATCGGTATCGCGACACTGGTCGTGATGACGATGAGCTTCATCTCCTCACCGATGCCGAACCACACGATGAACAGCGGAATCAGCGCCAGCGTCGGAATCGAGCGTTTGATCTGGATCGGGCCGTCGAGCAGGGCTTCGCCGATCCGGCTCAGCCCGGCGATCAAGGCCAGCACCACACCGATCACGACACCTAGCCCGAGGCCCCAGCCCGCGCGCTTCAGTGAGGTGACCAGATTCGATTGCAGTCTGCCATCGGCGAGTAGATCACGCGCGGTCTCGGCGACCGTCCACGGTGCGGGTAGCGTCTGCGAATCCAGTGCGCCCGAGGCGGATCCGAGCACCCACGCCCCGATCAGCAGCACCGGCCCGATGGCGATCCCGAACGGGATGGGGCGGCCGGGACCGAGGCGGGGTCGAGTCGGCTTGCGCCGGGCCAATACCGGCTCCGAAGCGGTGTGCGAACCTCGTCCGATTCGGCCGAGTACGCCGACATCCAGGGTGGCCATGGCTATTTCGCCTTCTGTTCGAATGCCGCGCCGCTCTCGGTGACGGCCTGCGCGACGACGGCGTCGAAGCGCAGATCGAAACCGTCCGCAGCACGTACCTTCTTGGGCAGTTCGCCAGCCTTGTCGATCGCGTCGATGGTGCCCTGCTGACGATCGACGAGCTGCTGATCCAGGTGCGGGAAGGTATAGGTGCCGAGCGAGTCGACGATCCGCTTGGCGTCATCGGCGCTGACCTTCTGGCTCTCGACGTAGTACTTGCGCGCCCACTCGTCTTGGTGCGTATTGACCCACTGGTAGGCGCGAATATAGGCGGCGACCAGCGCCCGAGTCGCGGCCGCCTTGGCCGGATCGGTGACCACGGCACGACGCGCGTACAGGTAGCCGACACCGCCGTAGATGCCGGTGGTCTCCGAATCCGGAATCAGCGACGCACCGGGGGTGCGCAACAGCCGGGTGACGTTCGGTTCGGCCAGCGGCGCGATATCGACCTGTCCCGTGCGCACCGCGTCCAGGAACTCCGCGAGCTGCAGCCGAACCAGTTGCACATCACCGGGTTTCAGCCCGGCCTTGGCCAGCGCACGCAGCACCGCGGCCTGTTGGGCGGTACCCTCCGCGTAGGCGATCTTCTTACCTTTGAGGTCGGCCAGCGTGGTGGCCGTCTTGCCCGGCGCCACCGCGAGTTTCAGTGCGCTGGGGCTGGATTGGTAGGCCGCGATGATGGGCACATCCTGCCCCGCCACCTGCGCGTGGATCGGCGGGACATCGCCGACCGTCGCGACATCCGCGGCGCCCGCCCGGAAGGCCTCCAGGATGGCCGGTCCACCAACGAAATTGGCGAATTCCACCTTGAACGGCAGCTTGTCGAGTTCGCCGGAGAACTGCAGCACCGACTTGAACCGCTCTTGCTGATCGGCGAGCACAAGCTTGGTACCAGCGGGGATTTCGGTGGGCAGCGGGGCGTCGACATTACCGACCGGCTTATTGTCGCTCGCGCAGCCGGACAAGCCCAGGCTCGCAACGGTCGCCGCGGCGAGCAAAGCGGCGGTAGTGCGGCCGCGCAGGCCGGTCAGGAACGTAGTTGGTCGGAGCATGCGTGGAATTGAAGCAGGGCGAAACCGGCACGCATACGGTTTGTCTTAGCCTGATTCCAACTCAGCGCACGATGCCAACTAGGGCGGCGCCGCCGAGGAGATCGAACCGCGCACCTGCTCCTGATACCGCTGGATGAACGGCAGGATCTGCTGGTCGATGATCTGGTTGTAGGCCTCGGGCCGCTGCATCGGATTGGCGTGCCCGGTATTTCGCGGCATGACGACCAGCAGCGTGCCGTCCACGCCGCCGGCCCGCTCGATGAGCACCTGATGGGAGTACTCGACATCGACCACCGGGTCGTTACCCGGATCACGCGGGCGGATGAACACGATGGCCGGACGTGGTTTGCCGTCGGCGGGATGGGACAGTGCGCGCAGGTCGTTGATCGCACCGCCCGCCACGATCGCCAGGAACTGCGTCTCGATCAGGCCGTTGCTGGCCGCGTCGCGGGAAAAGACCTTCTCGCTCAACACCTCCTCGACCACGTCGCGCAACGGCTCGAGCCGGACACCGGGTAACCCATTGCGCCCGCGATCGACGAATCGGTCTCGGCGCGCATAGGTTTCGACGGCCAGCCGCAGTGTCCGGCTCTCCCGCGCGCCGGGCAGCCAGCCCATCCAGCGCACCATGTCCTCGCCCGCGCCGCGGCTCTCCGGGCGCACCGCATTCAGATCCACCGGTGTGCAATCCAGCAGCACCCCGACCAGCCGCCGGTCGCTGCCGGTGTGGATATGCCGGGCGACCTCGAGCGCGATGACCCCGCCCATGCTGTGCCCGACCAGCACGATGTTCTTCAGGCCCGACATCTGGGCGGCGCGGATGATCAGATCGGCGATCACCTTGGTGTCGATACCTTGATTGTCGTATTTGATCGCCCAGACCACGCCCATCTCGCTGAGGGCGGGCAGTGCGGCCGCGGTATTGCTCGCGTTCAAACCGCCGAGACCGACCATATCGACGACGACGGTGTCCCAGTCGCGCTCGTGCGCGGGAGTGGCGATCGGCAGCACCGCGGGTTCGGTGCGCGCGAGCCGATCGCGTTCCGGGGTGACGTCGTGCTCCCAGTACTGGGCGAACACGATCAACCCGGCAAGCAATACCAAGGCGACCCGAAGCAGCGCCTGCCTGGTGCGGCGCAACGTCTGCCACCCGTGCCCGAGACGAGTCTCCCGTAGCCGGGCTCTACGTCGCGCGTCGTCCCAGTCCGAGACGGTGGACGGGTGCCGATCGTCCAACGGCGACATCTACCCCACTGTAGGTACCGTTGGCGAGCGCTGCCACGCAACCCGATGCCCGCCTCCACCATTGAGCCACGCGCCCACAGTGTGGTGCGGCGGCTCGATACGCGATCAGTGCAGTTCGCCGGCCTCGGCGAGCGCGGCGAGCTGGCCCAGCGAAATACTCCAGCCGAGTTCCGATACCCGAGCCACCCGATCCGATCAGCCCGAATAGCCGCGATCCCGGAGCCAGCGGCCGAAACCGCGGCAGCCCTGCGGACACCTAGCGCTCGAGCGGGGACCACCCAGGCGTGAACCAACCGGGAGCGGCTGCCGAGAACCGATCGCGATCCCAGCCGCCCGCACCCGCTGGCACCGAACCGACCACGTCGACGCCGGTAACCCGGGGCAGATCGCCGCGATTGCATTCGGCGGCCAGGTCCGGATGCGCGGGCCAGGAACCGATCACCAGACCCGCACAGCGGACCCCAGCGGAAGACAATGCGCGCGTGGTCAATTCGCTGTGGTTGAGGGTGCCGAGGCCGGCCGCGGCAACGACGAGCACGGGAGCATCGAGCTTCTGCGCCAGGTCGAGCAGCGTGAATTCGCCCAAACGGACCAGCAATCCGCCAGCGCCTTCCACCAACGTCAGATCCGCATCGGCGAGCGGGTCGATGGCGGCGGCGGTTTCACTCAATGTCAGCTGCGGCTGCCCGCAACGGCGCGCGGCGGTGTCCGGCGCCAACGGGTCGGGATAGCGAGCCAGCTCGACCGTTCGAGTGACCGTGGTCAGGCGTTCGATTTCGGCCAGATCGCCGGGTTCGCCCGGCCCCACACCGGTTTGGGCCGGTTTGCACACGGCAACAGTCCGGCCAGCGGCAAGAGCGGCCGCCGCAAGAGCGGCCGTCACCACGGTCTTGCCGACCTCGGTCGAGGTCCCGGTAACGAACAGCATGCTCATGCGCCGACCACTTCCAGCCCACGCGCCCGCGCCAACACCTCGCCGAGAACCGTTGCGATGGTGTCGAGTTCATCCGGAGTCAGGTTCGCACGCGCGGTGAGCCGCAGCCGCGAGGTGCCCTCGGGCACCGACGGCGGACGGAAGCACCCGACATCCAGCCCACGCCCCCGACAAGCTTGCGCTGCGTCATAGGCGACCTGCGCCTGCCCCAGCACGACCGAGACAACCGCCGAATCCGGTTCCGCCACACCGGCAATGCGCGCGATCTCAGCAGCCCGTTGCAATACCCGGCCCGCCATCTCGGGCTCCCGGCGCAACAGCCGCAGCGCCGCGCGTGCCGCACCGACCGCGGCAGGCGCGAGTCCGGTATCGAAGATGAACGTGCGCGCCGCATCGATCAAATGCGCGCGCACCCGCGCACTGGCGAGCACCACACCACCCTGCGCGGCAAGGGCTTTCGACAGTGTCGCGGTGATCACCAGATCCGGCTCCCCGGCCAGACCGACCTCGTGCACCAGCCCGCGTCCGCCCGTGCCGCGCACACCGAGCCCATGCGCCTCGTCCACGATCAACACCGCACCGTTGGCCCGGGTAACCCGGTGCAATTCGGCCAGCGGAGCCAGATCACCATCGGCACTGAACACCGAATCGGTGAGTACCAGCGCCCGTTCCTCGGTGCGCTCGCCGAGCAGCCGCTCGACCGCCGCGACATCGCAGTGCGCGGCGATCTCCACCCGCGACCGCGAGAGTCGGCAGGCATCGACCAGCGAGGCATGGCTGCCCGCATCGGAGACGATCAGCGCACCACGCCCGGCGAGCGCGGTCACCACGCCGAGATTGGCCGCGTAGCCCGAGGCGAAGACCAAACCGGCTTCGGCGCCGACGAATTCGGCGAGTTCGGTCTCGAGCTGTTCGTGTTCGGCGGTGGTCCCGGTGACCAGCCGGGATCCGGTCGACCCGGCGCCCCAGCGTCGCACGGCGTCGATCGCGCCCTCGATTACCTCGGGGTGGCGCACCAGCCCGAGGTAGTCGTTGGAGGCCAGGTCGATCGACGGCGACTGTGGCGCGCGCGGCCGTAGCTCACGGCGCAACCCAGCGCTCACGCGCTCGGCGGCGCGTTCATCCAGCCAGCCCAACGGATCGGTAGTCACAGCTCCGCAGCATACTTGAACACCGTTCAGGCCGCCTGCCGAGGGTCGGATGCTGGTACCGTGGGAGCAATCGTTGACAGGTCGCCACCGGACAACGGTGGCGCGGCATTTCCGCCAAAGGGAGTAGGGCCGGATGCCACGGTGGGCGTTAGTCGTCGAAGAGACAACAGGTTCCGGGGATCACAACCGTTGGTCACCGCGGGTACTCGCGGAGGTGATCGGTACGCGCGAGCAGGCGCTCGCCAAACTGACCAGTCTCATATCGACTTTCACGCCGCAGCATCCGAAGCTCCCCGGCCGCCGCATCCTGCTACGCGACGGCGACAGCTTCCTCCTGATCGCCAGCGGCTGGGCCGAGGACTACCACTGTGTCTTCCGCGTCTGGGAGGTCGTCTCCGACACCGACCATCCCGAAATCGCCCGAACCCAGAGCAGCACCCGCTAGCGCCCCGTTCAGCTAGCTCCTGCCGTACCGAGCCCGGGGACGCGGGGTTCCCGTCGAACGCAGTCGAATGGTGGCCGCCCAGGCCGTATTCGACCGCCATATGACTACGCTCGGCGATCAGCAGGAGTGGGTGGACGGGCACTCAGGCCTGGGCGGCGGCGACCATGGCGGCGGCGATGCGTTCGACGTCCTGGGTGGTGCTGATGAACGGGGGCATGGTGTAGATCAGATCGCGGAAGGGGCGCAACCAGACCCCGGCCTCGACGGCGGCGTGAGTGGCCTTGCGCATATCCACCGGATGGTCCAGTTGGACGACACCGATCGCACCCAGCACCCGCACATCCACCACCCCGGGCAGCGAAAGAGCCGGAGCCAGGCCGGCTTTCAGCTCCGATTCGATGCGGGTGACCTCGGCACGCCAATCCCGTTGCAGCAGTAGCTCGATCGAGGCGACCGCGACGGCGCACGCCAGCGGGTTGCCCATGAAGGTGGGCCCGTGCATCAGCCCGCCGTGTCCGGCGCTGATGGTTTCGGCGATCCGCGAGGTGCACAGTGCGGCCGCCAAGGTCATATATCCCCCGGTGAGCGACTTGCCGATACACATCACATCCGGGCTCACCCCGACATGATCGGCCGCGAAAAGCGTTCCGGTGCGGCCGAATCCGGTCGCGATCTCATCGAAGGCAAGCAATACCCCGTATTCGTCGCACAGGCGGCGCAGGTCGGTCAGATACCGCGGATCGTGCCAGCGCATCCCGCCCGCCCCCTGCACGACCGGTTCCACGATCACCGCCGCGACCTCATCGGCATGCGCGGCAAGCAGCCGCTCGAATTCGGTCACATACTCCGGCGAGTACTCGCGCGGCGGCGCCGGGGCGAAGATCTGCTCGGTGAGCACGTCGGTCCACAGCGAGTGCATGCCGCCCTGCGGATCGCACACGCTCATCGGTGTGAAGGTGTCACCGTGGTACCCGCCGCGCCAGGTGAGCAGCCGCCGCTTGTCCGGCTTACCCGCAGCGCGCCAGTACTGCAGGCACATCTTCACCGCGACCTCGACCGAAACCGATCCGGAGTCACACAGGAACACCTTGTCCAGTCCCGCGGGCGTCAACTGCACGAGCAGTTGGGCCAGCCGGGCCGCCGGTTCGTGGGTGAGGCCGCCGAACATCACATGACTCATCCGCTGCGACTGCGCCACCAGCGCGGCGTCCAGCACGGGGTGCCGGTAACCGTGGATGGCGGCCCACCAAGAGCTCATCCCGTCGACCAATTCCCGCCCGTCGGCCAGCGTGAGCCGTGTCCCGGACGCACTGGCGACCACCAGCGGCTCGGTCGTCGCGGGGAAGCCGCCGTAGGGATGCCAGACATGCGCGGCATCGATGGCGGTGATCTCGGCAGGGGTCAGGGGGGTGGCAGCCGGCGGGGTGGGTGAATTCAGTGCCACGGGAATCCTCGCGGTCGTGCGACGGCCCCGGCCTCCCCGGGGCGAGCTTGAACGCCGTTCAAGTTACCACTCGAGCTGCACACGCACGATCCCGCATCGGCGAATACCACACTTAACCGGATATTCCGACGTATCCTTTGACTCAGTCAAAGATTGGGAGCCGCCGTGACCGCCGTTGCCGCCGCCGATATCGACGCCGTCCGCGAATTCAACCGCCGCTACACCCGGGTCATCGGGGTGCTGCGGGAGGGCCTGCTCGACAGCGAATACTCACTGACCGAAGCGCGAATCATGTTCGAACTGGCCAACTCCGGCTCGACCGAGGTCGTCGCACTGCGACGCACGCTCGACCTCGACCCCGGATATCTGAGCCGCATTCTGGCCCGCTTCGAGAAGGACGGATTGGTCCAGCGCAACCGCTCCGAGAGCGATGGGCGACGCCAGGAGGTCCGGCTGACCGCGCGCGGCCAGGAGATCTTCGAGGCACTCAACCAGCGGTCCAGCAGCGAAGTCGGTTACCTCCTCAACGCGCATTCACCGGCCGAGCGCGCCAAGCTGGTCACCTCCATGCGCACCATCCAGCGCATTCTCGACGGCACCGGACCGGGCGAGCTGGTGATCCGCGCCCCGCGACCGGGCGACTACGGCTGGGTGATCCAGCGCAACGCCGCGCTCTACGCCGCCGAATACGGCTGGGACGCCAGTTACGAAGTGCTCGTGGCCCGCATCGTCGCCGATTACCTGGACGAGCACGACGAGCGTCGCGAGCGCGCCTGGATCGCCGAATACGACGGCGAACCGGTGGGCTGCGTGTTCTGTGTGGCGGAAAACGAGACCACCGCCCGGCTGCGGCTACTGCTCGTGGAACCCACCGCCCGCGGCCTCGGAGTCGGCTCCGCACTGGTCGACCGATGCCTGCGATTCGCCACCGAGGTCGGCTACCACGAGATGGTGCTGTGGACCAATGACGTACTCACCTCGGCGCGGCGCATCTATCAGCGCGCGGGATTCGAACTGGCGGAATCGAATCACCATCACAGCTTCGGCCACGATCTAGTCGGCCAGACCTGGCGGCTGACGCTCCCGACACGCGATCAATCACCCGGATCGGCTACCGGCGGCGTCGGGTGAAAACCGGCCGCGACCAGGACTGACTCGCCCGGCCGCAACCACCCGCTCCGAGTGCGGCCCGGCTGACGCTAGTGTCGTTGACATGGCTCAGCCCGACGCAGCGCCCGGTGAGGTGACACCCCTCGGTGTCTGGCCCGGCACCGCCTACCCACTGGGCGCGACCTACGACGGCGCCGGTACCAATTTCTCGGTGTTCTCGGAGGTTGCCGACGCCGTCGAGCTGTGCCTGATCGCCAGGGACGGAACCGAAGCCAGAGTGCCGCTGGATGAGGTCGACACCTACGTCTGGCACGCCTATCTCCCGACCATCGGACCGGGCCAGCGCTACGGCTTCCGGGTGCACGGACCCTACGATCCTGAGCACGGATTACGCTGCGATCCAAGCAAATTGCTGCTCGATCCCTATGGCAAGGCCTTCGACGGCGATTTCGACAACGACTCCTCGCTCTACACCTACGGCCAGGATTCGCTGGGGCACACCATGACCGGTGTGGTGATCAACCCGTTCTTCGACTGGGGCGCGGACCGTCGGCCGAATCGGCCCTACCACGAAACGGTCATCTACGAGGCGCACGTCAAGGGCATGACGATGACGCATCCGGATATTCCGGAGGAATTGCGCGGCACCTACGCGGGCATCGCGCACCCGGCGATCGTGGAACATCTGAAGGGCCTCGGCATTACCGCGATCGAGCTGATGCCGGTGCACCAATTCCTGCACGACCGTGTCCTTTTGGATCAGGGGCTGCGAAACTACTGGGGCTACAACAGCTTCGGCTACCTGGCGCCGCACAACGAATACGCCGCCAGCCCGCGCGGCGGCGCCGCGGTTACCGAATTCAAGGCCATGGTGCGGGCTCTGCACGCGGAGGGCATCGAGGTGATCCTCGACGTCGTCTACAACCACACCGGCGAGGGCAATCATCTCGGGCCGACCCTGGCCTTCCGCGGCATCGACAACGCCGCCTACTATCGCCTGGTCGACGACGACCCATCGCACTACATGGATTACACCGGCACCGGTAACAGCCTCAACGTGCGCCACCCGCACACGTTGCAGCTGATCATGGACTCGCTGCGCTATTGGATCCTGGACATGCACGTCGACGGCTTCCGCTTCGACCTGGCCGCCACCCTGGCCAGGGAACTGCACGATGTGGACCGGCTCTCGACATTCTTCGATCTGGTGCAACAGGATCCGGTGGTCAGTCAGGTGAAGCTGATCGCGGAACCGTGGGATGTCGGCGAGGGCGGCTACCAGGTCGGTAATTTCCCCGGCCAGTGGACCGAATGGAACGGCAAGTACCGTGACACCGTTCGCGACTACTGGCGCGGCGAACCCGCCACCCTCGGCGAATTCGCCTCCCGGCTCACCGGATCCTCGGATCTGTACGAGGCCACCGGCCGCCGCCCGAGCGCCAGTATCAACTTCATCACCGCGCACGACGGCTTCACGCTGCGGGACCTGGTGTCCTACAACGAGAAACACAACGAGCCCAACGGCGAGGGCAATCGTGACGGGGAGAGCTACAACCGCTCGTGGAACTGTGGTGTGGAGGGACCGACCGACGATCCGGAGATTCTCGCGTTGCGCGCCAAGCAGAGTCGCAATCTGCTCGCCACGCTGGTGCTCAGTCAGGGCACCCCGATGCTCGCGCACGGCGACGAGATGGGCCGCACGCAGCAGGGCAACAACAATGTCTACTGCCAGGATTCGCCGCTGGCCTGGATGGATTGGTCACTGATGCAGACGAATTCGGACCTGCTCGAGTTCACCAAACGGGTGATCGCATTGCGCACAACGCATCCGGTATTCCGTCGCCGCCGCTTCCTGGCGGGTAGGCCGATCCGCTCCAAGGAGCATGCCCGCGATATCGCCTGGCTCACTCCCTCCGGTGAGGAGATGACGCCCGCGGACTGGGACAGCGGATTCGGCAAATCGCTGACGGTGTATCTCAACGGTCTCGGCATCAACGAGCCGGGTCCGCGCGGCGAGCGCATCACCGACGACTCGTTCCTGCTGTGCTTCAACGCACACGACGCCGGCCTCGACTTCGCACTACCCGGTCCCGATTACGGCGCCGAATGGTCTGTCGCACTGGATTGTTCGGTGCCCGACGGCCGAGCCGAGGCCACCCATCCGGCGGCGAGCACCATTGCCGTCCCCGCCCGTTGTCTGCTAGTCCTCCACTGCCCCGCATAACCGAAACGCCGATGACCGAGACCCACAAGATCGAGACGCACACTTATCACACCGATCCCATCTCCCGCGGCCGCACCACGGCCCGGCAGACCCCGATCCGCAGCACCTACCGACTCCAGCTGCGCCCCGACGCCTTGACCTTCATCGATGCCCGCGCGATCGCGGAATACCTACAGCAGTTGGGGATTTCGCATCTGTACCTGTCGCCGATCCTCACCGCGACGGCCGGGTCGGCACACGGCTACGACGTCACCGACCCCACCACGGTCTCGGCCGCCCTCGGCGGCCCGGCCGGACTCAAGGCGCTCTCGGACGAAGTGCGCAGCCGCGGTATGGGTTTGATCGTGGACCTGGTGCCCAACCATGTCGGCGTCGCCGATCCCAGGCAGAACCCGTGGTGGTGGGATGTACTGCGCAACGGGCGCGAATCGAAGTTCGCGCACTTCTTCGATATCGACTGGAGCGCGGGCAACGGGGCGGGCGGGCGGCTGGCGCTGCCGGTGTTGCAGAGCGAAAACGATCCGGCCGCACTGACGGTCGATCGATCCGGTTCGGAACCGATGCTGGCGCTGCATGATCTGCGCTTCCCCATCGCGGCGGGCACCGACGGTGATAACGCGCTGCGCATCCACGACAAACAGCACTACCGGCTGGTCAGCTGGAAGGCCGGGTTGTGCACCTATCGGCGGTTCTTCGCGGTCAGCAGCCTGGCCGCGGTGCGTCAGGAGGATCCCGAGGTCTTCGAGATCACCCATCGGGAACTGGCGGCCTGGTGTGAGCACGATCTCATCGACGGCGTCCGGATCGACCATCCGGACGGATTGTCCTATCCCGCCGCATATCTGACGAAGCTGCGTCGGCTCATCGGCCCACACCGGCTACTGCTTGTCGAAAAGATCCTCGCCAACCGCGAACCGCTGGACGCCACCCTGCCGGTCGACGGCACCACCGGTTACGACGCCCTGTCCGACTACGGCGGCGTGCTGATCCACCCCGACGGCGAACCGGCGCTGACCGAACTGTCGCGCAAACTCGCCGGACACGGCAGCGACCGCGCCTGGGTCGGCGAAACCGAACATCGGATCAAACGCGCGGTGGCGGAGAACATTCTGGCCCCGGAGATCCGGCGCCTGGTCGCCGCGATCAAGCGCGACGCGCACGCCGAGAGCTTCGACACCATGGCATTGACCAATGCCACCATCGAGGTGCTGGCCTTCATGCCGGTATACCGGGTGGATTACGCGCCACTGGCGGGTATGACCGGTGCGGTGGTCGCCGAGGTGGAGAAGCGCAATAGCGAACTCACCGTGCCGCTGAGCGTGCTGGTGGCCGCGCTGGCCACCGACGGTGAGGCGGCTGTGCGATTCAGCCAGGTCTGCGGCGCGATCACTGCCAAGGCCGTCGAGGACACCATGTTCTATCAGGCGGCACGACTGGTCTCGCTGCAAGAGGTGGGCGGCAATCCGGCGCGATTCGGCCACTCGCTCAACGAATTCCACCTCTCCAATAGCGAACGCGCACTGCGCTGGCCGGCCACCATGACCACGCTCTCGACCCACGACACCAAGCGCGGCGAGGATGTGCGGGCGCGGATCGGGGTGCTGTCCCAGGCCGCGGAGACCTGGGCGCGCGCCGTCGAATCCTGGCAGGACATCACACCGGGTCCCGACGGCGCGACGACACTGTTCCTGTTGCAGAACATGTTCGGCATCTGGCCCGCCGACGGCCGTCCCGCCTCGTCGGTGGCCGGGTTGCGCGAGCGGCTGCATCTGTTCGCGGAGAAGGCGATCCGCGAGGCCGGAGTCCATAGCTCCTGGGAGGAACCGGATTCCGAGTTCGAGAAGAAGGTGCACGGCTGGCTGGACGCGGTGATCGACGGTCCGGTCGGCTCCGAAATCGGTGATCTGGTACACGAACTCGCGCCGCACGCCTGGTCGGATTCGCTGTCGCAGAAACTGCTGCAGCTGTGCGGGCCCGGGATTCCGGATATCTATCAGGGCTGCGAACTGTGGGAGGACACGCTCGTCGATCCGGACAACCGGTGTCCGGTGGACTTCGCCGCCCGCGCCGGACTGCTGCAATCGCTCACCGGCACACCGGCATTGGACACCACCGGCGCGGCCAAGATGTGGATCGTCGCCTATGCGCTGTGGCTGCGCCGCGAACGTCCGGACTGTTTCGTGGGCGGCACCTATCTGCCGCTGTTCGCCACCGGCGAGCAGGAGAGCAGGCTGGTCGCCTACGCGCGCGGCCGCGCCGGTGAGACGCCCGAGGTGATCGTGGCGGCCACCCGGCACAGCCTCGGTCTGGCCGAAACCGGGTGGGGCGACACGACATTGGAGCTGCCGCAGGGCAATTGGACCGACCGGCTCACCGGTCACACCTTCCAGGGCCGGGCCCGATTGGAGAAGCTGTTCGCCCGACTGCCGGTGGCGCTACTGGTGCGCTGAGGGTTCCTCCGGTGCGATCGCGGTGGCCGTGCTGGTCTTCTCGATCAGCGTCTCGGGCACCGTCCCGTCGTGATCGTGCAGCCAGCGCCGCAGATTCATAGGCCGGTATCCGGTGGCGTCGTGCACGGTGGAGGCCAGGCGAACGCCCCGGTCCCCATCGGTGTACAGCCGCCGCCAGGAGTCCCAGTAGAAGCGCGGATTCATCGGCTGGCGAATGGTGCGCAGCACGTTGAGGATTCGGTATCCGATGCCCAGGGACCTGTGCAGCTCCATATGGTTTTCCTGGGCCCGGCAGCGCTCGGCCAGACCCTCCAGCCGCTCCCGGTCGAAGACGAGCCCGACGGCCTCCGCCTCGGCCACCATCCAGCGCAACGTGATGTCGGACAGCCCGCATTGTCGGTAGCCGCCGCCGATATCGCTGTGCACGCCCTCGAACCACACCTGCTTGACGCGGTCGTAGTGGCGGGAGTACTTCACATCCGGTTCGATCGGCACCTCCCAGAGGCACGGTTCGAAATTGCGGCGCCGCTCGTCGAGGGCAAGGGCCTGGCGCGCGCAGTAAACGTTGCGTCCGAGCTTCACATCGTGGAACCGATGCCGCAGCGAGGTCAGTCCGGGCACGCCGAGCGCGCCGACGGTATCGAAGACGCCGATGAAGTCGATCTTGGCGGGCCCGTCCCAGCAGTTCTCCTTGCGAAAGTCGATCCACTCCTGTGGTTCCTTCGGATCCGGGTTCTCCGGTGTCCGCATCGGCGCGGGCTGATGGTGAATCCGCAAGGCCTGCGGGTACTTTCCCTCGATCATGGCATCGGGCGTCATGATCCCGATGCGGCCGATCAGACCGGCCAGGCTGCGTGCGGTGAAGGCGCCGCGGCTGAAACCGAAGATGTAGATCTCATCGCCCGGCTGCCAGTTCAACGCCAGATGCCAGTACGCCGAGGACAGATTCGCCTCGAGTCCGAGCCCGAACGCACCGCCCATCAGGCGGTCGGCCAGGAAGCCGCGGGCACCCGGCCCGGAAACATAGCTGACCCACTGCTGGATCGGCTCCCCCGACGGTCCCGGCGCCTCGTACCGGATCGTCTGCGCGATCTTGATGATATTCGATACCGTGCTGCTCGATTCGGCCTTCCAAGTGCCGTCGCAGCAGACCACCAGTCGTTTCATAGGTAGCGATCCTCCGCCCCGATTACCGTCGAAACCTGCGTACTCGACTACCCGAATCATCGACGGCCCAACCGGGAACGTTAATGAAAATGTCGTCTTTCAATGGAAAGGACGCGCGCCGGACGGGACTTTCGCGAGTATCCTGGCGCGGCTACAACCGGGTGGTGTCGCAGAACACCGCGATGCGGCCCGTTATCCGATCGAGCAACGCCGCGGACAACGGTTACGGTGAGCAGATGCTCCATGGAAGACAAGCCGAACAAGCACAGATCGATCGGCTTCTCGAGCAGGCACGGTTGGGCCGCAGTGGGGCGCTGGTGCTGCGTGGGGAACCCGGCATCGGGAAGACGGCGCTGCTGGATTATGCGGCGGCGCAAGGGATTGCGTCGGTGCGCAGCGCCGGTATCGAGTCCGAGGCGGAGTTGCCGTTCGCGGGGCTGCATTTGCTGATCAAGCCGGGGATGGCGCTGGTCGACGGGCTGCCCGCGCCGCAGCGCGATGCGCTGCGCGGGGCCTTCGGGCTGGCACACCACGATCCGGCGGATCGGATGCTGATCGGATTGGCGGTGTTATCCCTGCTGGCCGAGGAGGAGGGGCCGCTGCTGTGTTTGATCGACGACGCGCATTGGCTGGATCGGGCGACGGCGGAGACGCTGCTGTTCGCGGCGCGGCGGCTCGATGCCGAGGGGGTGGTGATGATCTTCGCGACGCGGACCGGCGAGCAGGATTTTCCCGCGCCCGGACTACCCGAACTGGTGCTGACCGGTTTGACGCAGGAGTCGGCGGCCGCGCTGGTGGACAGCCGAGGTCCGGAGTTGGCGCCCGCCATCCGGTATCGGCTGCTCGCCGAGGCGGGCGGTAATCCGCTCGCGCTGCAAGAGCTGCCCGCCGTATTGGCCGCCGAGGCAACGGGATCCGGCCATACGAGCGGGCCCAATCCCCTACCGCTGACACAGCGATTGCAGGTCGCCTTCCACGGCCAAGTGAGCAGGCTCCCCGCCGCCACACGGACGTTGCTGCTGGTGGCCGCCGCCGCGGGCACCGACGATCTCACCACGGTGCTGCGCGCCGCCGACGGACTCGGCGCGCGCCTGCCGGATCTGCAACCCGCCGCCGACGCCGGACTCGTCCGCAGCGACGGACTGACCGTGCGGTTCCGCCATCCCCTGCTGCGCTCGGCCGTTTACCAGGGTGCGCCGCTGACCCAACGTCTCACCGCCCACGCCGCCCTCGCCGCCGCGTCGACCGAACCCGAGAACGCCGATCTGCGCGCCTGGCATCTGGCCTCGGCGGCGACGGGACCGGACGAAACCACCGCCGCCGCCCTAGAGGACTCCGCCGATCGCGCCCGGCGCCGCAGCGGCTTCTCCGGGGCGGTTGCCGCCTACGAGCGCGCGGCCGGCTTGAGCACCGACGCCGCCGCTCGCGTGCGCCGACTGGTTTCGGCCGCCGAAACCGCCGGCGAGGCCGGACAATTGGATCGCGCGAGCCGCCTGGCCGACCGTGCGGCCAACCAGACAACCGACCGGATGCTCTGCGCCCGACTCGATCTGGTCCGGGCCACGGCGGAATTCGGTGCGGGCAAACCACTCTCGGCGCACCGGCTGCTGCTGGCGGGCGCCGACCTGGTGCGCGCCGACGATCCGGCACGCGCCGCCCGCATCCTCATGCAGGCGGTGCACACGGCCTGGTATCTCGGCGCACCGGAACTGGCGGAGGTCGCCGCGCACATCAACGCCCTGATCCTGCCCGAATCCGAGCCGATGGCGCCCATCGCCAGCTACACGGTCGCCGGTATCGACGGCCGATTCACCATCGACCTGCGCGACGCGGCCGCCGCGGCCCGGCGCAATGGCGCGGACAGCCCGCGCGATCTGGTGCAGATGTGCGGCACCGGCATGGTCGTCGGCCAGGACGAGCAGGCCGCGGAGCTGGCCGCGACCCTCATCGCCGAATGCCGTGAACAGGGTCGCATCGCCCTGCTGCCGACCCTGCTGTTCTTCCGCGCCGAGACCGAACTGTTCCTCGGCCGACCCCGCGAGGGCCGTATTGCCGCGACCGAGGGCCTGCGGATCGCCCAGGACATCGGGCAGCGGCACTGGATCAGCCAGATGTCGAGCTATCTCGCCTATCTGGCCGCCCTCGAAGGGCGCGAGCAGGACTGCCGTGAGTTCGTAGACCGCGCGCTCGCCGAAGAACTCGGCGGCGCCGCGGCCCCTGGCGCGCCGTGGACGCTGGCGGCGCTCGGCGTGCTCGAGCTGGGCCAGGGCAAGGTCGACAGCGCGCTCTCGCGGCTGGAGTTGCTCACCGTAGAACCCGCCCGCCACCACGTGATCGGTTTGCGCGCCCTGCCCGACCTGATCGAGGCGGCGGTGCGCCTGGGCAGCCCGGAGCGGGCGGGTGACGCACTGGGTCGACTACAGACTTGGGCCGTGGCCTCGCAGCAGGAATGGGTCGGCGCCCTTGTCCAGCGCTGTATGGCACTGACCGCGCCGGAAGATAAGGCGGAGAAGCACTTTCAAGCAGCGCTGGAGCGCGGCGGCCGCCCCTTCGAACAGGCGAGAACCCAACTGCTCTTCGGCGAATGGCTACGCCGCAACCGCCGGAAGACCGAGGCACGCAACCAACTCCAGCCCGCCCTGGAAACCTTCGACCGCCTCGACGCCGCCCCATGGGCCGACCGTGCCCGCACCGAACTCGCCGCCCTCGGCGTCGGCGCCGCCACCCGCCCGACCACCGGCGTCCTCGCCCGTCTGACCCCGCAAGAGCTGCAAATCGTCCGCCTCGCCGCCCAGGGCATGTCCAACCGGGACATCGCGGCCCAACTCTTCCTCAGCCCGCGCACCGTAGGTCACCACCTCTACAAGGCCTACCCCAAGCTCGGCGTCCTCTCCCGCACCGAACTCCCCGACCTCCCCTTGGACGAGGCCTAAGTCCCCGCAGCGATCAAGATCAGGTGGCACTGGTGGCGGGGGCTTCTCGGGCGATGCCGCCACAGATTCCACGTGATCACATGTCCAACTGAGGGGGTGGGTGGTGGCGTTCGGGTTGGGTGGGCTGCGGTAGGTCCTGTTGTTCTGCACCGACTCCCAGAGGGTGCTCGACCCGGATGGTTTGGCGTTCCGTGGTTTTGCCGGTGCAGTGCTGGGCGCGTCGGGTGCCGTACCCGACTTACCTCCCGCAGTCGGGTGGGCAGGCCCGTGGCTTCCAGCTTGGTCGACTGGCTGTGGTTGCGTTCTCGAGCGTTTCGAGGGGGGTTGAGTGGTGGTTGTGGGTGGGGTTTGGAGCCGCCTTTCGACTGCGCCTGAAAGCCCGTGCCGCCATTGGACTGCGCTCGGCGGCGTGGGATGGGGTCGTTATGTGCTGCGGCGTGTGGTGATGTGGCCTATGACCCAGCGGGCTGTCGCGATGGCGGCGGCGGCTAGGACCGCGATTTGGAGTGATCCGGTGATCAGTGCGAGCACGAGGCAGATCATGAAGCCGAGGCTGAGCGCCTCGAGCTTGTACATCGGCCATGCGCTGCCCGCGATGTCTACCGCTGCGGGGCGGGCCGGGTGAACCACTGCCATGGCGTCAGGCTACACGGATTGGGAAGTTCGGGCTACCGAACATTTGTGGCGGGAACAGTGACAGGGTCGGTGGTGTTGCCGATGTCATGCCATTGACAGGTGAATACGCACCGAGTACATCCGATTGGGCCCGTGAGCAGGCCGAGCAGATCGAGAATTCCGGCGGCACCGAGGGTCTGACTCTGCAGGGCAAGCCCGTCGTCGTCCTGACCAGCAAGGGCGCGAAGACCGGTCTGCTGCGCAAGACCGCGCTGATGCGGGTCGAGCACGACGGCGAGTACGCGATCGTCGCATCGCTGGGCGGCGCGCCGAAGCATCCCGTCTGGTACTGGAATATCAAGGCCGAGCCGCATGTCGAGCTGCGCGATGGCACCGTGAACAAGGATTACACCGCGCGCGAGGTCTTCGGCGAGGAGAAGGCGCTGTGGTGGGAGCGGGCGGTCGCGGTCTGGCCCGATTACGCGGGCTATCAGACCAAGACGACCCGTGAAATTCCGGTTTTCGTCCTGACGCCGCGGTAAATCCGGTCGAAGGCGGCCGCGAAAGCGGTCGTTTGCCAGCCCCGACGCCGACCCGCCGCGTCCGGCCGACGCGGCGGGTGGCAGCATGTTTCGGGTGTCCAATCCGCTTGACCTTCTCGACCAGTCCACTTCTCGTCCCGCGCTCAGCGCGGACGAGATCGACGCCGCCGCCAAGCGAATTGCCGAGATTATCGAGCCGACCCCGTTGCAGCACAGCCCCCGGCTTTCCGCGCTGACCGGGGCGCAGGTCTACCTCAAGCGCGAGGACCTCACGGCCGTGCGTTCCTACAAGCTGCGCGGCGCCTACAACCTGATCGTGCAGCTCACCGAGTCCGAGCGGGCCGCGGGGGTGGTCGCGGCCAGTGCGGGCAATCACGCCCAGGGCGTGGCCTTCGCCTGCAATGCGATGGGTATCACGGGCCGCATCTACGTCCCGACCACCACGCCGAAGCAGAAGCGCGACCGCATCCGGGTGCACGGCGGACGATACGTCGAGCTGATCGCGGTCGGGGAAACCTATGACGCGGCCGCCGCGGCCGCCGCCGACGATGTCCGACGCACCGGTGCGACTATGGTGCCGCCGTTCGACGATGCCCGTACCGCGGCCGGACAGGGCACCATCGCCCCGGAGATCCTGGAACAGCTCGGCGGCCGGACCCCCGATCTGGTGGTCATTCCGGTCGGCGGCGGCGGCTGCCTGGCGGGCGTCGGCACCTACCTGCGCAAGCGCTCGCCGAGCACCGGCATTCTCGGCGTCGAACCGGCTGGTGCGGCCTCGATGACCGCCGCCTTGGTCGCGGGCGGCCCGGTGACGCTGCCCGAGATCGATCCCTTCGTCGACGGCGCCGCGGTGCGCCGGATCGGCCAGGTGCCTTACACCGCGATCGCCGCATTCGGCGGCAGAGTGGTCTCACATGCCTCGCTGCCATTGCTGACCGCGACCGAATCTCCAAGGGGCGCTGGCGCTTTCCAGATGATGCAGGTCGACGAGGGCGCGATCTGCACCACCATGCTGGACCTGTACCAGAACGAGGGCATCATCGCCGAACCCGCGGGCGCGCTGTCGGTGGCGGCGTTGGCCGAGATCGCTGTCGAGCCGGGATCCACGGTGGTTTGCCTGGTATCCGGTGGCAATAACGATGTCTCGCGCTACGGCGAGATCATCGAGCGTTCGCTGGTGCACCGCGGCCTGAAGCACTATTTCCTGGTGGACTTCCCGCAGGAACCGGGCGCGTTGCGGCGGTTCCTGAACGAGGTGCTCGGTCCCGATGACGACATCACCCTGTTCGAGTACGTCAAGCGCAACAACCGGGAAACCGGTGCGGCGCTGGTCGGCATCGAACTCGGCGCACCGGACGGACTCGGCCCGCTGCTGGCGCGGATGGACGATTCGCCGATCCAGTGCGAACGCCTGGAGCCGGGTTCCCCGGCCTACCGTTACCTCACCTGATCCGACCTGAACAGCGAAACCGGCCGCGGGGACATTGTCCGCGCGGCCGGTCTTTCAGCCGATCACGCGGCCTCGGGCGTCTCCATCGGAGCGGCGGCCCGGCGCGTCGTGCGCAGACCCGCCATGACCATCGGCAACAGCCATGCGGCCGAGGCCTGATCGAAGCTCAACTGCCCCGCCGAGAGTCGGTTGTGCACGAATCCGACCGACAGCCCGAGGCGCGGCTCGGCCCAGCCGAAGGAACCGCCGAGGCCGATATGGCCGAAACCGCCGCGTGCGCCGGGCATCGGCAGCGAGTGGTAGCCCAGATGCCAGAGCATCGGCGCGTAGAAGAGTGCGCGGTCCAGACGGAAGGTCCGAATCCGGCTCAGCGCCTCGATGGTTCGCGGTGTCAGGTACTGCACACCGTCGGCCATACCTTCATTGGCCAGCGCGCCGTACATGGTGGCCAGCGCCGGGGCGGTGCAGACGCCATTGCCCGCACCGAGTTCGGTGTGCAGGATCGGCGGCAGTTCACCCTCCAGAATGGTCTCCAGCCCGGGTAGGAACAGGCATCGGGCGGCCGCGCCGAGCGCACCGGGCAGACCATAGCTGAGGCCCAAAACCTTTGTGCTGATCGGCTTTCCGATCAGACTCAGCTGGGTGCCCGCCAGCGGCGCATAGGTAGTCGACGAATGGGCGGGCGGCTTGCCGAGGTGGATGCCGTCGATGCCGAGCGGCTCGGCGACCTCGATGCGGAACAACTCGCTCATCCCCTGGCCGGTGACGGCACGGGCCAGTCCGGCGAGCAGCCAACCGAAGGTGAGCGCGTGATAGGCCGGAGTGCCGAGCAGGTGATCGGGCTTGGCGGCGGCGAGGCGTTCCTCCATCAGCTGATGGTCGAGCACATCCTCGAGTCCGGCAGCGATCGGGTTGAGTCCGCCGAGTCCGGCACTGTGGGTCATCACCTGACGAATGGTGATGTCACCCTTGCCGTTCTGACCGAATTCCGGCCAGTACTCGGCCACCGGCGCCTCGTAGTCGAGCAGACCGCGATCGGCCAATCGGTGGATGACCGTGGCGGTGACGCCCTTGGTCGCGGAGAAGATGATCGATCCGGTGTCCTGGGTCCAGGGCGCGTCACCCGCGCTGCCGGTCCAGATGTCGACCAGGGGCTCGCCGTGCAGATGCACGGCCAAGGCGCCGCCCGCCCCCCGGCGGTGCCCGAAGACCTTCGCGAATGCGCGTGCCAATGGTGCGAATTCGGCGGCGGCGCTGCCACCCACCCCATCGGGGAGATCCGCTAGGTCCCCGGGTGAAGCCACGTTGCTCATATATCAACGGTAATGGCGCCGATCGCGCTCGGCAATGATTGTGTCTCGGACAGTTACATTCAGTGAGGTCGCGGCAATCCCCGGGCTTCGCTATGTGCTCTCGAGTATCACGAAGGAGTGGCCCGGTATCTCCGTCGCGGAAACGCCTTCGGTCGCAGGCTCCCACGACAGCACGGAAACACCGGCAATAGGCACTGTGACCTGCTCTTCGGATAGATTGCACAGCAATGTCAACGGGCCGCGTCGCACCGCGATCCAGCCAGCATTCTCGTCATAGTCGACGCCGAGACGGGTGAGCCAAGGGTCGGCGATTTCGGCACGTGCGCGCCGCAAACCGATCAGTCTTCGATAGCAGGAAAGTAGCCGACTGTGTCGATCCTGCTCGAGTTCGGACCAATCGAGCTTCGAGCGCAGGAAGGTTTCGGGGTCCTGCGGATCCGGCACCTCGTCGGCATCCCAGCCGTGTTCGGCGAATTCGGTCTTGCGTCCGGACGCCGTGGCGGCCCCGATCACCGGATCGGTATGCGCGGTGAAGAACTGGAACGGGGTGCGCGCGCCCCACTCCTCCCCCATGAACAGCATGGGCGTGTACGCCGAGAACAGCACCAGGGCGGCCTTGATCGCCAACTGCCCGTCGGTCAGATACGCGCTGGGCCGGTCCCCGATCGCCCGATTGCCGATCTGATCATGGGTGCAGGTGTAGGCCAGTAACGCGCTTGCCGGGATCAGCCGCGTATCCATGGGCCGGCCGTGGATACGGCCACGGAAGCTGGAGTATGTTCCGGCGTGGAAGAATCCGTGTGTCAGTGTGTGTACCAGACAGCGCAACGAGCCGAAATCGGCGTAATAGCCCTGACGTTCACCGGACACCGCAGTATGCACGGCGTGGTGCAGATCGTCGTTCCACTGGCCGGTCAGGCCGTATCCGCCCGCCGCACGCGGGGTGATGAGCCGCGGATCATTGAGGTCGCTCTCCGCGATCAGCGACAGCGGCCGACGCACATGTGCGGCAAGGCTTTCGGCCTCGGCGGCCAGTTCGGCGAGTAGGTGGGTGGCGGTGCGGTCGACCAGGGCGTGCACGGCATCCAGCCGCAGTGCGTCGATGTGGAAGTCGCGCAGCCAGCGCAGTGCGTTGTCGATGATGAAGCGGCGCACGGGATCCGAGGCTGGTCCGTCCAGATTGAGGCTCTGACCCCAGGTGTTGCGGCCATCGGTCAGATACGGCGCGAAGCGGGGCAGGTAGTTACCCGAGGGGCCGAGATGGTTGTAGACGACATCGAGCGCGACCGCCAAACCCCTTGCGTGGCAGGCGTTCACGAAGCGCTGCAGCCCGTCGGGGCCGCCGTAGGGCTCGTGGACCGCATACCACAGCACGCCGTCATAGCCCCAGTTGTGGGTGCCGTCGAAGGCGTTGACCGGCATCAGCTCGACCATGGTGACGCCGAGTCCGACGAGGTGGTCGAGGCGTTCAATGGCGGCGTCGAAGGTGCCCTCGGGAGTAAACGTGCCCAGGTGCAGTTCGTACAGGATCGCGCCCGCCAGCGGCCGGCCGGTCCAGCCCGCATCGGTCCACCCGGCCGGGTCGAGGGCGTGCAGTGCCGAGCGGCCGTGCACGCCGTCGGGCTGTCTGGCCGAGCGCGGATCGGGCAGGACGGTCGGATCATCGTCGAGCAGGTAGCCGTAGCGCGTGCCGGGCGCGGCGGGCACCTCGGCTCGCCACCAACCGTCGGCGGACCTGGTCATCGGGTGCGTAGTGCCGTCCACCTCGACCCGCACCCGGTCCGGCCGCGGGGCCCACACCTCGAACAAGGTCACCGAGCCAGCATCGCATGTCACGCACCGGGCGGCCTGTCGGCATCCCGTGGGTAACCTTCGTCTTACTGACCATTGCCCACGACACGATCACCCTGACACAGTGGGGGTGTGGGAATCTACGGCGATCAGGTCGTGCCGCGGCTGGTCAATCTGGCCTGCGGGGCCAAGTTCAACAATCCGCAGCGCAAGCGTGCCTGCGCCGAGCTGCACGGACGTGTCGTGGAGATCGGCTTCGGCTCCGGGCTGAACATCCCCTTCTATCCGGCCGCCGTCGACTCCGTCAGCGCGGTCGAACCCGCCGACCTCGGGTGGCGGCTGGCGGGCAAACGGCTGGCCGAGGCCACCGTGCCGGTCGAACGCGCCGGACTCGACGGCCAATCGCTGCCCTTCGCCGATAACAGCTTCGATTCCGCCCTCTCGACCTGGACGATGTGCACCATTCCGGACATCGCGTCCGCGCTGGCCGAGGTGCGCCGGGTGCTCGTCCCGGGCGGCACCCTGCACTTCGTCGAACACGGGCTGGCACCGGATCCCGGCGTCCAGACCTGGCAGCACCGCCTGAATCCGATCGAGAAGGCCATCGCGGGCGGCTGCAATCTCGACCGGGATATCCGCGGGATCATCGAGGCCGCCGGATTCGAGATCCGCGAGCTCGACGAGTTCTACGCCGACGGACCCAAGTTCATTGCCGCACTGTCGTTGGGTGTCGCGGTCTCGCCATAGCCGTACCGGCCGTCTACATCCAGCACTAACCCGCGAGGCAGCCGGGGCCGAGCAGGGCCTTGAGGTCGCCCATCAGGGCCGAGGACGGTGAAACCCGCAGGCTGTCATCCAGCTTCCACAGTGACGTATTGTCGCGCGCGCCCACATGGCGGACGTGGACGTCGGCGGTACCCGGATGTCTGGACAGGATGCGCTTGAGTTCGCCGATCTTGTCGGGCGTGCACAGGCGCGTCGGCATGACGACCGCCAGCGGCTTGGCCACTCCGATCGAGGAGAGGTCGGGGACGGCGAGATCGTTGGCGATCAACGAGATTCGGTCGTCACGCACCGACACCCTGGCCTTCACCAGCACGACCGCGTCCTCCACCACATCCGCGCCGTACACCGAGTAGGCCTGCGGGAAGAACAGCACCTCGATACCACCGGTCAGATCCTCGATCTGGGCGGAGGCCCAGGCGAGTCCGTTCTTATTGATGCGGCGGTTGACCGAGGCGAGGATGCCGCCGATGGTCACCTGGGCGCCGTCCTTGATATCGCCCTCGAGAATGGCCGGAATGGCCGTATCCGCCTGTGCGGCGAGCACGTGTTCGACGCCGTTGAGCGGATGCCCGGATACGTACAGGCCGAGCATTTCCCGCTCGAGCGCCAGCTTGTGCTTGGTCTCCCACTCCTCCTCGGGCACCTTCACGTTGAAGACCGAGGCCACCGAATCGTCGCCGTCGTCCAGCCCGCCGAACAGGTCGAACTGACCGATCGCCTCGGCCTTCTTGGTGGACATCACCGCGTCGATGGCATCGGAGTGGATCAGCAGAAGACCCTTGCGCGGATGTCCGAGCGAGTCGAATCCGCCTGCCTTGATGAGGGATTCGGTGACCTTCTTGGTGCAGGCGATGGCGTCGATCTTGTTCAGGTAGTCGGAGAAATCGGTGAACTTCGACTTCTCCTTGCGCGCCTGGATGATCGAGGTGACGACATTGGCGCCGACATTGCGCACCGCGCCGAGGCCGAACCGGATGTCCTTGCCCACCGAGGCGAAGTTCAGCTCCGATTCGTTGACATCCGGCGGCAGCACGGTGATGCCGAGGCGGCGGCAATCCGACAGGTAGACCGCGGCCTTGTCCTTATCGTCGCCGACGGAGGTGAGCAGGGCGGCCATGTATTCGGCGGGATAGTTCGCCTTGAGATAGGCAGTCCAGTAGGAGATCAGGCCGTAGGCGGCGGCGTGCGATTTGTTGAACGCGTAACCGGCGAACGGAAGGATGGTGTCCCACAGCGCCTTGATGGCCGCCTTGGAATACCCGTTGGCCTGCATGCCCTCCTCGAAGCCCTCGAACTCCGCGGCCAGCACCTCGGCCTTCTTCTTACCCATCGCGCGGCGCAGAATATCTGCTCGACCGAGCGAGTACCCGGCCACTTTCTGCGCGACGTGCATGATCTGCTCTTGATAGACGATCAAGCCGTAAGTCTCGCCGAGGATGTCCTTCAGCGGCTCCTCCAGCTCCGGATGGATCGGCTTGACCTCTTGCCGGTCGTTCTTGCGGTCGGCGTAGTCGTTGTGCGCGTTCATGCCCATCGGGCCGGGGCGGTACAGCGCGCCGACGGCCACGATGTCCTCGAACGCGGTCGGCTGCATGCGGCGCAGCAGATCGCGCATGGGCCCACCATCGAGCTGGAATACGCCGAGAGTGTCACCGCGCGAGAGCAATTCGTAGGTACGCGGATCGTCCAGTGGCAACCGGTCCATATCCAGGTCGACGCCGCGGTTGGCCTGGATGTTCTCCAGCGCGTCGCCGATCACCGTCAGGTTGCGCAGGCCAAGGAAGTCCATCTTCAGCAGGCCGATGGCCTCGCACGACGGATAGTCCCAGCCGGTGATGAGCGCACCGTCCTGGGGCCGCTTCCAGACCGGGATCGCGTCGGTGAGCGGATCACAGGACATGATGACCGCGCAGGCGTGCACACCCGCGTTGCGGATCAGGCCCTCGAGGCCGCGCGCGGTTTCGTAGATCTTGGCGACATCGGGATTGCTGGCGATGAGTTCGCGAACCTCGGCGGCCTCCTTGTACCGCTCGTGCTCCGGATCGGTGATGCCGGACACCGAGATGTCCTTGGCCATGATCGGCGGCGGCAGCGCCTTGGTGATCTGGTCGGCGATGGCGAAACCGGGCTGGCCGAACAGCACTCGCGCCGAGTCCTTGATGGCGGCCTTGGTCTTGATGGTGCCGAAGGTGATGACCTGGGCGACGCGATCGGAGCCCCACTTCTCACTCGCGTAGCGGACCATCTCACCGCGGCGGCGATCGTCGAAGTCGATATCGATATCGGGCATCGACACGCGCTCGGGATTGAGGAAGCGCTCGAAGAGCAGACCGTGCGGGATCGGATCGATATTGGTGATGCCGAGCGCGTAGGCGACCAGCGAACCGGCCGCGGAACCACGGCCGGGACCGACCCGGATGCCGACCTCGCGGGCGTGGTTGATCAGGTCGCCGACGACGAGGAAGTAGGCCGGGAAGCCCATCTCCAGGATGACGCCGATCTCGTACTGCGCGCGGTCCAGATACTCCTGGGGCGCGCCGTCCGGGAAGCGGCGCGCCAGCCCGAGGTCGACCTCGCGGCGCAGCCAGCTGGCCTGGTCGTGGCCCTCGGGCACCGGGAAGATCGGCATCCGGTCGCGGTGCTGCCACACCTCGTCGTAGGACTGCACCCGCTCGGCGATCAACAGCGTGGAATCGCAGGCGCCGGGCACCTCCATATCCCAGATCGCCCGCATCTCCTCCGCGGACTTCAGGTAGTAGCCGTCGCCGTCGAACTTGAAACGTGTTGGGTCGCTGAGGGTTTTACCGGTCTGGATGCACAGCAGCGCCTCGTGATTGGTCGAGGCGTCCTTGGTGACGTAATGGCAGTCGTTGGTGGCCAGCGGCCGGATCCCGAGCTTTTTGCCGATCTCGAGCAGCCCCTCGCGGACCCGGCGCTCGATGGACAGGCCGTGGTCCATGATCTCCAGGAAGAAATTGTCCGGTCCGAAGATCTCCTGCCATTTGGCCGCCGCCTCCAGGGCCTCGCGGTCGTGACCGAGACGCAGGCGGGTCTGTACCTCGCCCGACGGGCAGCCGGTGGTGGCGATGATGCCCGCGGCGTGCTCGGCGATGATCTCCTCGTCCATGCGCGCCCACTTGCCGAGCTGACCCTCCAGCGAGGCGAGCGAGGACAGCTTGAACAGGTTGTGCAGGCCGGTCGCGTTCTCCGCGACCATGGTCATATGCGTGTAGGCGCCGGAGCCGGAGACGTCGTCGCCCTTCTGGCTGGGATCACCCCACTGCACGCGCTTGGTGTCGAACCGGGAACCCGGCGCGATGTAGGCCTCGATGCCGATGATCGGCTTGATATCGGCCTTCTTGGCGGAGTTGTAGAACTCCGAGGCCCCGTACATATTGCCGTGGTCGGTCATGCCGACCGCGGTCATACCCAGCCGTTTTGCCTCGGCGAAGAGCGGAGATATCTTGGCGGCACCGTCGAGCATGGAGTACTCGGTGTGGTTGTGCAGGTGAACGAACGATCCGGACGAGGCGGCCAAGACGGTCCTTCCTCCCAAGGTCTCGACGGGGGTTGGTGTAGCGATTCTAGGGGTCCCCACCGACGAGTTCGGCTTCCCGCGCCGCGCTGACGCAGGTGCTCGGCGTGTCGGTGGTGAAGATCACCGGCGCGTCTCGCGACTCACTATTGCGGCTGTCCGATTTCCGCGACAGTGGGGTGGTCCGCGGATCGCTCGACCCTACGCGAGCCCTCGATCAAGCGCGCTTGCGCCAGACGAATTTCGAACCGGACCAATCGTTGTCGAGCGCGGCCACCCCCGACGATCGGCCGAACGGCCTGAGCCGGAGGCTTCTGACGGTTCCCGTCGGTTCGATCCGCGCTGATTCTGCTGGTGCCCTCGCCCGATCGGCGCTGTCGCATTCGGTGGTCCGCCGCGATAATCGGGCGATGAGGTGGCTGAGGCGTTCGGGGCGGGCGCGGTGACGACCGCCGTTGTCGCGGTCGTCGCGGGCGCGGTCTTGATCGTCGGCGCGCTGCTGGTGTGGTCGCGGACGCGGCGGGTGGTGACCACTCCGGCCGAGCGGGCGGTGTACAGCGCACTGCATACGGCGTCGCTGGCCGCACGGCCATTGCGGCAGGGTTTGAACGATCGGTCCGCCCAGGAGGCCGCACCGCATCTGCGGGCGCTCACCGGGGCCGATGCGTTGGGCGTGGCCGATCCGGACGGCACGCTGCTGGCCTGGGACGGGCCGCATTCGGATCTGGCCGAGCCGTTCACCGACGCGGCCCGGCGGGCGATGGCGACCGAACGACCGGTGCTGGTGTCGGGGCCCGGCCGGGGCGAACACGCCGGGCGCACGCTGATCGCGCAGCCGCTGCTCATCGAAAATGCCGGGGTGGCAGGGGCTTTGGGGGTGGTGACCACCGCTAAGCCGGAGCCGGGGCGGCTGGGGGCGGTCGCCGAGGTGGCGCGATATGCCTGCGGGCAGCTGGAGTTGGCGGAGTTGGACGCGTCGCGGGCCCGGCTCGATCGGGCCGAGGTGCGGGCGTTGCGGGCGCAGATCAGCCCGCATTTCATCTATAACGCGCTCAATACCGTTGCGTCGTTTGTGCGTACCGATCCGGATCGGGCGCGCGAGTTGATCCTGGAGTTCGCGGACTTCACCCGGTATTCGTTCCGCGCCGCGGGTGAATTCACGGTCCTGTCCGACGAACTGCGCAATATCGAGCGGTATCTGGCGCTGGAGCGGGCCCGCTTCGGTGACGCGCTGGAGGTGCGGTTGCAGATCGCGCCCGAGGTACTGGGGGTCGCGCTGCCGTTCCTCGCGCTACAGCCGTTGGTGGAGAACGCGGTTCGACACGGTTTGGCCGGGGCGGCGCGTGGCGGCACCGTGACCATTGTCGCGGCCGATGCGGGCACCGACTGCGTGATCAGCGTCGAGGACGACGGGATCGGGATGGATCCGGATCTGCTGCGCTCCGGAGCGCTCGATGCCATCGAAACCGGCACCGGCCCTGCGGGTTCCGGTGAATCCGCGCATGTGGGTCTGGCCAATGTCGACGACCGGCTGCGCGCCGCGTTCGGCAACGACTACGGGTTGATCGTGGAAACCGCGCCGGGTGCGGGCACCAAGGTGAGCCTGCGCGTGCCCAAGTTCCGCGCGGGTATACAGGCCTGACCACCCAAGCCGCGTCGCGGCACACGCCTGTTGGTCACAGCACTTGCGCATCGCACGAGCGTCGCGACGAACACGCACGTGAAGTGCGCCCCGGCTCCGGGTGCGCTGCCGATCGACCCTGGTGTAGACATCCGGACCGCCGCTCGAGACGCGGCGTTTACCATGGAACGACTGTGACCCGGACCACCGACCAGTCCGCGGCCGCGCTGCGTGTGCTCGCTGTGGATGATGAGAAGCCCGCTCTGGACGAGCTGGTCTATTTGTTGCGCGCACAACCGGGCGTCGGGGAGATCCACCACGCCAGTGATGCGACCAGCGCGCTGCGGCTGATGCGGGCCCATCCGATCGATGCGGTGTTCCTCGATATCAATATGCCCGGGTTGGACGGGATGGAGTTGGCGGGGATTCTGTCGGAGTTCGCCAATCCGCCCGCCGTGGTCTTCGTGACCGCACACGACGACCGGGCCATCGCGGCATTCGATCTCGGAGCGGTGGATTATCTGTTGAAGCCGCTGCGCGAGGCACGACTGGTGGAGGCGGTGCGACGGATCGCCGGGGCGCGCATTGCCGCCCCGGCCGTTGCGCTGCCGCAGGCCGATCCCAGCGAGGTCATTCCGGTGGAGTTGGGCGGGGTCACCACTTTGGTGCACCGGTCGAGCGTGAGCTGGGTGGAGGCGGATGGCGATTACGCCAGGCTGCATACCAACGCGGGCTCGCATCTGGTGCGGATTCCCTTGTCGGCGTTGGAATCCCGCTGGGAGAACGCCGGATTCCTGCGGGTGCACCGGTCGTATCTGGTGGCGCTGCGGCTGGTGACCGGGTTGCGCACGGTGGGCAACGGGACGGTGGTCCGGCTGCGCGCCGACGGCAATGCCGTGGCGGTGGAACTGCCGGTCAGCCGTCGGCAGGTGCGGGAGCTGAAGCAGCGGCTCGTGCACGGGCCGCGTCAGCAGTGGACGAATCCGTGACCACACCGCAGCGCCCGACCCGCCAGCGCGTTGTACTCGCCGAACGCCGCGGTGCGCGCCGGGTGCGGACCCGCACGGAGGTGGTCGAGCAGACCGAGATCGGTGCGGCGTTGATCGGTGGGCTGATCCGGGCCCAGCTCGGGCTGGCGCTGCGGGTGGGGTTGGTCATGGTTCTCGTATTGTGTTCGCTCCCGGTGCTTTTCCGGCTCGGCTCGGCCGGTTCGTTCGTCGTGCTCGGGGTCCGGCTGCCGTGGTTGCTGCTCGGTGTCGCCGTGTATCCGGTGCTGTACGGCGTCGGGCGACTGTATGTGCGCCTGGCCGAACGCAACGAACAGGACTTCCTGGAATTGGCCGAGGACTGACTGGATGTCGCGTGCCGCAATACCGCTGGCCAACCGTCGCCCTGCGGAGAATCCACGAGCCATTCCAACCCGAACCCATCGGCCCTATCGCACGCTGACCGAACTCGGCGTCGAACACGACAGCGGCGGACGCATCCGGCTCGAGGCGATCCTGGCCCGCGTCCAGCAGAGCCCCAGCAGCACCCCGGTCTCGGTCGGCGGACCATATCGAGGCATGCCATGAGCGCCGCGACGGCCCCAGCGCTCACGGTGCTCGCGCTGCTGTTCGCGGCGCTCGCCACGGTCGCCATCGGCGTCTACGGTGTTCGGTTGGCGCGCACCACCTCCGACTTCCTGGTCGCCTCGCGCAGTGTCGGACCGCGCTGGAATGCGGCGGCGATATCCGGTGAATACCTTTCGGCCGCTTCATTTCTCGGCGTAGCGGGGCTGATCGCGAAGTACGGTGCGGACGCGCTGTGGTATCCGGTCGGGTTCACCGCCGGATATCTCGGGCTGCTGTTGTTCGTCGCGGCTCCGCTGCGGCGGTCCGGGGCGTATACGGTTCCGGACTTCGCGGAATTCCGGCTCGAGTCGCTGCGGTTGCGCCGGCTGGCGGCGGTCGTGGTGGTGCTGGTCTGCGGGGTCTACCTGATTCCGCAGTTCCAGGGCGCGGGGCTGACATTGCACATTCTGCTGAATGTGCCGAAATGGGTCGGCGCGGTGGCGGTGGGCGCGATCATCATCGCGAATGTGGCCGGCGGCGGCATGCGGTCGATCACGCTGGTGCAGGCCTTCCAGTACTGGCTGAAGCTGACCGCGGTGGCGATTCCGGCGCTGGTGCTGCTCGGACATTTCCTGGCCGAGGATCGCGAGCTCGGCACGCCCGCTCCCCCGGTGGTCACCGAGCGCACCACGGTGGATGTCAGCACCGGCGTGGTGGTGCGGGTCGGTGCGCCGCAACAGGTTTCGATCACCGGGACGCTCGACGATCGGGCGGTGGACGGTCCGGTCCTGCTGACGCCGGGTGCGCACGAACTGGCGGCGGGCACCGAGCTGACCCTGGAGGCCGGGTCCGCCGTGCCGGTGGTGGCCGGAGCACCGACCAACGGCGCGGCCTGGCTGACGCCCGGCGGCGGATTCGGCGGCACCCATCCCACCTACCAGGTCTATTCGCTGATCATCGCCACTTTTCTGGGCACCATGGGACTTCCGCATGTGCTGGTGCGGTTCTATACGAATCCGGATGGCCGCGCGGCGCGCACGACCGCGCTCGCGGTGATAGGCCTGGTCGGATTGTTCTACCTCTTCCCCATTCTGCTCGGGGTATTCGCGCGACTGTATGTGCCGCAGCTGCTGATCACCGGCACCTCCGACGCGGCGGTGGTGCTGCTGCCCGGATCGGTGCTCGCGGGGCTGCCCGGTCAGCTGCTGGCGGCGCTGGCGGCCGCGGGTGCGATCGCGGCATTCCTGTCCACCTCGTCCGGACTGCTGGTCAGCATCGCGGGCGTGCTCAGTACCGATATGCTGCGCGGGCGGATTCGCGATTTCCGGGCCGCCGCATTGTTCGCCGGTGCTGTGCCCCTTGGTCTTTCGCTCACGGTGGTGTCGCTGGATCTGTCCCGGACTGTCGCACTGGCCTTCTCGGTGGCCGCTTCGACGCTGTGCCCGCTGCTGGTGCTGGGCATCTGGTGGCGCGGTCTGACGGCGAAGGGTGCGGCGACCGGACTGATCGTCGGCGGTCTGGCCGCGGGTGGCGCGACGGCGGTATCGGTGACCGGCGGCATCTCCGATCGGCCCGCGGGCGGCTGGCTCGCCGCCGTACTCGGCTATCCCGCGGCGATCAGCGTGCCACTGGCATTCGCGGCGATGATCCTGGTCAGCATGCTGACGCGGGGGCAGAGCGCGCGCCGGGTCGGGCGGATCTTCGTCCGCATGCACGCACCCGAGCGGCTCGGCATGGGCGCCGACCGTGAGCGGGTGCTGCGGTCGAGCTGACCGCCGACCGTTCGTCGCGGCCAGCCGACCGTTCACCGCACAATCGAGGGCCTTCACAGAGTGACCCACAACACATCATGATTCGCTCACGAAGGTCCCCTTATGGTCAGCGAGTAGTAAGCCACGTCACACGCTAGGACCCTGCGATGACCAGTATCGACCTCGACAAAGATGGCACGCCACCACGGCGCACGCCGACGGCGGAAGATTTCGCCGCCGTCCAGTCGAGTCCCCAATTCCAGGAATTGCGAAGTCGGTTGCGCCGCTTCGTCTTTCCGATGACCGCGCTGTTCCTGGTCTGGTACCTGAGCTACGTGCTGCTCGGCGCCTACGCGCACGATTTCATGGCCACCAAGGTCATCGGCACCATCAACCTCGGCCTGCTGCTCGGCCTCGGTCAGTTCGTATCGACATTCGTGATCACTTGGCTCTACGTCCGGTTCGCCAATAAGGAACTCGATCCGCGCGCCGCGTCGATCCGCGACTACCTCGAGGGAGGCCAGGCGTGAACCAGCAATACCTCGCCGCCGCGACGGTCGGCAATCCCGCCGCGAATATCGCCATCTTCGGCCTCTTCGTGGCGATCACGATGGTCGTGGTGATCCGGGCCAGTCGCAATAACCGCACCGCCGCCGACTACTTCACCGGCGGCCGCGGCTTCACCGGACCGCAGAACGGCATCGCCATCGCGGGCGACTACCTGTCGGCCGCAAGCTTTCTCGGCATCGCCGGCGCCATCGCGGTATACGGCTACGACGGATTCCTGTACTCCATCGGATTCCTGGTGGCCTGGTTGGTCGCATTGCTGCTGGTCGCCGAAATGCTCAGGAACACGGGAAAATTCACGATGGCGGACGTGCTCAGCTTCCGCTTGCAGGAAGGTCCGGTCCGCACCGCGGCCGCGCTGACCACTCTCGCGGTCTCGCTGTTCTATCTGCTGGCGCAGATGGCGGGTGCGGGTGGTCTGGTCGCGCTGCTGCTCGATATCTCCGATAAGACCGGGCAGAGCATCGTCATCGCCGTGGTCGGCGTGCTGATGATCGTGTACGTGCTGGTCGGCGGCATGAAGGGCACCACATGGGTGCAGATCATCAAGGCGGTGCTGCTGATCACCGGCGCGGCGCTGATGACCGTCATGGTGTTCGCCAAATTCGGCTTCAACTTCTCCGACATCCTCGGCTCGGCCCAGGACGCGGTGCACGGGTCCAAGTCCAAGGGCGTTTCCGCCCGTGACGTGCTCGCCCCCGGCGCCCAGTACGGTGGCAGCGCGACCTCCAAGCTGAACTTCGTCTCCCTCGGCCTGGCGCTGGTGCTCGGTACCGCGGGTCTGCCGCATGTGCTGATGCGCTTCTACACCGTGCCGACCGCGAAAGAGGCACGCCGCTCGGTGGTTTGGGCCATCGGCCTGATCGGCGCGTTCTACCTGTTCACCCTGGTGCTGGGCTACGGCGCGGCCGCCATCGTCGGACCGGACCGCATCCTCGCCTCGGCGGGCGGTCAGAATTCGGCGGCGCCGCTGCTGGCGTTCGAACTCGGCGGTGTGGTCCTGCTCGGCATCATCTCCGCGGTCGCCTTCGCCACCATCCTGGCGGTCGTGGCGGGCCTGACGATTACCGCGTCGGCATCGTTCGCGCACGACATCTACGCCAGCGTGATCAAGAAGGGCCGGGTCGACGAGAACAAGCAGGTCAAGGTCTCCCGGATCACCGCCGTGGTGATCGGTGCGCTGGCCATCGGCCTCGGCATCCTGGCCAACGGTCAGAACATCGCGTTCCTGGTGGCGCTGGCCTTCGCGGTCGCGGCGGCGGCGAATCTGCCGACCATTGTGTACTCGCTGTTCTGGAAGCGGTTCAACACCACCGGTGCGCTGTTCAGCATGTACGGCGGCCTGATCTCGACCATTGTGCTGATCGTGTTCTCCCCCGCGGTATCCGGGACCAAGACCGCGATGATCCCGGGTTCGGACTTCGACTGGTTCCCGCTGTCGAATCCCGGAATCGTGTCCATCCCACTGGCTTTCGTGCTCGGCGTGGTCGGCACGTTCCTCGGCGGTCGCAAGCCGGAGGATCCGGCGAAGCAGGCCGAGATGGAGGTTCGCTCGCTCACCGGTGTCGGCGCGGAGAAGGCGGTCGTGCACTGACCGCATGCGACTGAGCCTGCCGCCCTTGCTGTTTCGATAGGAGAAGATCGACGTTGACCAGTGCGACCACCGACCCGACCACCTACCCGCCGGATGCGGCGTTCGCCGCGAGCGCGAACGCGTCCGGTGCGCTGTATGACCTCGCCAGGGCCGATCGGCTGGAGTTCTGGGCCGAGCAGGCTCGGCGGTTGCACTGGCATCAGCCATGGACGCAGGTACTCGACTGGAGCGACGCTCCGGTCGCGCAATGGTTCGTCGGCGGCAAGCTCAATGTCGCTTACAACTGCGTGGACCGCCACGTAGTGGACGGGTACGGCGACCAGGTCGCCATCCATTGGGAAGGCGAACCCGGCGACTCCCGTGATATCACCTACAGCGAGCTGCTGGCCGAAGTATCCAGGGCGGCAAATTATTTCACCGAGCTCGGGCTGCGGACCGGCGATCGCGTCGCCATCTATATGCCGATGGTGCCGGAGGCGATCGTCTCGATGCTGGCCTGCGCCCGGCTCGGGCTCACGCATTCGGTGGTGTTCGCCGGGTTCTCGCCGACGGCGCTGCGCCAACGGGTCGACGATGCCGGTGCGCGCCTGGTGATCACCACCGACGGGCAGTGGCGGCGTGGTACGGCCGCACCACTCAAGGCAGCGGTCGACGAGGCGCTGGCCGACGGCGAGCACACCGTCGAACACGTACTCGTGGTGCGCCGCACCAATATCGAGGTGCCGTGGACCGGGGGACGCGATCTGTGGTGGCACGACACCGTCACCGACGCGTCGCCCGATCACCAGGTGCAGGCATTCGACGCAGAACACCCGCTGTTCATCCTGTACACCTCCGGCACCACCGGAAAGCCCAAGGGCATCCTGCACACCACCGGCGGTTACCTGACCCAGGCCGCCTACACCCATCACAATGTCTTCGATCACCGAGCGGGACAAGACGTCTACTGGTGCACCGCCGATATCGGCTGGGTCACCGGACACAGCTATATCGTCTACGGACCGCTCGCCAACCGCGCCACCCAGGTCGTCTACGAGGGCACGCCCAACTCCCCCGATGAGCACCGGCACTTCGACATCATCGAAAAGTACGGCGTCACCATCTATTACACCGCCCCCACGCTGGTGCGGACCTTCATGAAGTGGGGCCGTCAGATTCCGGACGCGCACGATCTGTCCTCGCTGCGACTGCTCGGCAGCGTCGGCGAACCGATCAATCCGGAGGCCTGGCGCTGGTACCGAGAGGTGTTGGGCGGCAACCGGACTCCGATTGTGGACACCTGGTGGCAGACCGAGACGGGCGCCATCATGATCTCCCCACTGCCCGGCGTCACGGCGGCCAAACCGGGTGCGGCCATGACCGCGCTGCCCGGCATCTCCGCGAAGATCGTCGATGACGACGGCGTCGAACTCGAGCGCGGCCGGTCCGGACTGCTGGTGCTGGACCAGCCGTGGCCGTCGATGCTGCGTGGCATCTGGGGCGATATGGATCGGTTCCGCGCGACCTACTGGGATCGATTCGCCGACCGCGGTTGGTATTTCGCCGGTGACGGCGCCAAGCTCGACGACGACGGCGACCTCTGGGTGCTGGGCCGGGTCGACGATGTCATGAACGTCTCCGGGCACCGGATCTCCACCGCCGAGGTGGAATCCGCGCTCGTCGGGCATGCGTCGGTCGCGGAGGCCGCGGTGGTCGGTGCGAACGACGCCACCACCGGCCAGGCGATCGTGGCGTTCGTCATTCTCACCGCAGGCGCGAACTATTCGGGCGACGCGCTGATCGGCGAGCTGAAAGCCGCGGTCTCCCAGGAGATCAGCCCCATCGCCCGCCCCAGGGAAATCCACATTGTCCCGGAACTCCCGAAAACCCGCAGCGGCAAGATCATGCGCCGCCTACTCCGCGATGTCGCAGAGGGTCGCGAACTCGGCGATACGTCGACCCTCGTCGATCCGAAGGTCTTCGAGGCCATCGCCCGCGGTTAGGCGACGCCCCTGGCGGCGGACCCGGCCAACACCGATGAGGGGGATCGGGTCCGCCGCTACCGCTAGGGCACGAACGGTGCGGTGGCGCGGGCGTGGCGCAGTGCCATTGCCCACCAGGAGAGTTGGTCGAGGGCGGCGATGACGGCCTCATCGAGTTCGGCGTCGCGGCGGGGCCAGGTGCCGTCGGGGGCGAAGCGCTGCCAGGACTTGGCGATCGGGACGGTCCGGCGGATGGGGACGGCATTGAGTTCGGCGAATATCTGGCGCAGCTGGGCGGTGGCGCGAGTGCCGTCGGAGTCGCGGGCGTAGCTGACGATGGTGACCGGTTTGGCGGCCCATTCGCTGTCGAACCAGTCGATGGCGTTCTTCAGTGCGGCCGGGAAGCTGCTGTTGTATTCGGGGGTGATCACGACGAAGGCGTCGGCGGCGGCCAGGCGCTCCCCCAACTCCCGCACGGTCTCGGGTGTCGGTTCGTCGCGGTCGCCGAGTCGGTCGGGCAGGGTGGCGGTCGCGAGATCGATGGTGTCGAGGTACAGGTCGCGGCGGCGGTGGACGCGGCCCGCGAACCAGTTGGCGACGGTCGGGCCGAAGCGGCCGCTCCGGGTGCTGCCGATGATCATCGCAATGCGCAGGCGCTGCTGCGCTACCCCGAACTGCGCCCGAGGTAGCGCGTCGATGGCTCGCTCGTTCACTGTGCGGCCTTGATCGGCGCGTCGAGGAATGCCGGAATGATCGACAGCAGCAGTTCCGGCCGGTGCACCAGGGTGACGTGCGAGGTGCCGGGCAGGATGGCCAGTTGTGCGTTGGGCAGGCCCGCCGGGGTGTCGCCCATCGCGCCGCCGCCGAAGATGCGGAACATCTCGACGGCGTGCTCGGGCCGGATGATGTCGGCGTCACCGACCATCGTCAAGGTCGGCGACGTGATCTGCCGCACCGCCTCGACCGGGAAGGTGGGGGTCGCGTTCCTGTCCTGTTCGCTGACCTTGGCGACCAGCCGCGGGAAGTCCTCGGGGCGGGGCGCATTCGCGAGGTAGTCGTTGTAGAACGGTGTGCCGTGCAGCATTTCGGGCTGGATTTCGGCAAATCCTTCCATCAGACCGGGTTTCATGCCGTTCACGTCGAGGCTGGCCGCGGCGATGATCTGCTTGCGCACCAGATCCGGGTGGGTGAGCGCGATCCGCAGGGCGACGCCGCCGCCCATGCTGTAGCCGAAGATATCGGCGCGCCGGACACCGATGCTGTGCAGCAGGGCCACGGTGTCCTCGGCCATCTGCTCGTAGCGCAGCGGGCGGTCGATATCGGCGGTGCGGCCGTGCGCCTGCTGTTCGATGGCGATGACGCGGCGGGTCTTGGACAGTTCCGGAATCAGCTGGCCGAAGTCGGTGTCGATGCCCGAGAGGGCGCCGTGCAGCAGGACGAGCGGGGGCTGGTCGGTCGCAGGACCGTGCACCTCGTAGTACATGTGCAGGCCGTTGACCTCGGCGTAGGCGCCGGGTGTCTGCACGTTGTCGGAGCCGCAGCCGGTGAGCAGTGCGGTCACGGTGGCTGCGATGGTGGTGGCGATCGCGGTGGTGAGTTTCATATCGGGCTCCTCGGGTCGGTGTCGCTGCGTTGTGACCAACTCTGGGCGCGGCCCCTTCCGGTTTGTTTACGGTCCGATTCCGGTCGGCAGCCCCGCTAAGCTGCGCACATGCGTTTCGGTGTGCTCGGTCCGCTGACGGTATGGACCGATACCGGCACCGTGGTGCCGATTCCCGGTGCGAAGGTGCGCGCGCTGCTGGCGGATCTGCTGGTCGCCGCGGGTCAGCCGGTGTCGGCGGATCGGCTCGTCAACGACATCTGGGCCGAGGATCCGCCGGGCAATCCGGCGGGCACGCTGGCCGCGAAGGCGTCGCAGTTGCGCAGGGCGCTGGAGGACGCGGAACCCGGCGGACGTGATCTGGTGGTGTCGCCGCCGCCCGGGTACCGGCTGGCCAGTGCCGAGGTGGACGCGCTGCGGTTCCGCTCGCTGATCGCCGCCGCGCGCGCCGCCGGCGATACGACCGCCCGCGTCGCGGCGCTCAGCGAGGCGCTCGGGTTGTGGCGTGGACCCGCGTTCGCCGATTTCCGCGATGCCGAATTCGCCAGGCCCGTCATCGCGCAACTCGAGGAGCAGCGTCTGGTCGCGGTCGAGGAGTTGGCCGAGGCGCGGCTGTCGCTGGGTGAATATCGGGAGGTCGCGGGCGATCTCGCTGTCTTCGTGCGCGAATATCCACTGCGCGAACGACTTCGAGCGGCATTGATGCGTGCGCTATACGGTGCCGGACGGCAAGCCGAGGCGCTGGCGAGCTATGCGGATCTACGCCGACACCTCGACGAAGAACTCGGTCTGGATCCGAGTCCGGAACTCGTCGCGCTGCACCGCTCGATCCTCGGCCAAGAGCTCGAGGTCGCCGGTCCGCGACCGGAGACCGTACTTCGTCGACGCAGTTCCAATATTCCGGCTCAGCGCACCGCACTGATCGGGCGCGACGAGGACGTGGCGCTGCTGCGGGCCACCGTATCCGAGACCAGGCTGGTGACACTCACCGGACCGGGCGGCGTCGGCAAGACCCGCTTGGCGCTGGCGACCGCGGCCGAACTGAACGAGCGCTTCCCGCAAGGCATTTGGCTGGTCGAACTCGCACCATTGCAGCCGAGCGCGACCGACGCCGCCTCGTGGCTGGCGGAGGCGGTCTCGCAGGTGCTCGGCATCCGTGCCACCGATGGCACCGATCCGACCGACCTGCTGTGCGAAGTGCTGGCCGACCAGGAACTGCTGCTGGTCCTCGACAATTGCGAACACGTCGTCGAACACGCGGCCGACCTGGCCGAACTCCTGCTCGGCGCGGCGCCCAACCTGCATATCCTGGCGACCAGCCGCGAACAGTTGCGGCTGCCCGGCGAAGATATCGTCGCGGTCGAACCCCTGGCCGTGCCGCCACCGGCCATCGACCTCGCCGAACTCGAACAGTCCAGTGCCGTACAGCTTTTCGTAACCCGCGCCCGCGCGAGCGACCGCGACTTCACCCTCGACGCCGACACCGCCGAACCCGTCGCCACCCTCTGCCGCCGCCTCGACGGCATCCCACTCGCCCTCGAACTGGCCGCAACCCGAGTACGCGCCCTCGGCGTACACGAAATGGTCGCCCGCCTCGACGACCGCTTCCGCCTGCTGGCCACCGGCCACCGCGGCGCCCCACCCCGACAGCAAACCCTCACCGCGATGATCGACTGGAGCTGGGACCTACTCGACGACACCGAACGCACAGTCCTGCGCAGACTCGCCGTACACGCAGGCGGCTGCACCCTCGAAGCCGCCGAAACCGTATGCGCCACAACCGTCATCGATGACGCCGCAGTCGACGCCCTCTCCCCACGCGGCCTCAGCACACAGATGCCCCGCAGCGAGCCCGCCTCGGACAACGCCGGTTTCGGTCAGAACCACCCCAGGAACGGCGGCGGCCTCGGCGCTGGGCTCACCCCCACTGAGCCACACGGCAATCGGACCGGTAACACCGGACCTACCGCGCGCCACACGACCGGGCCCGACGCAACCGCAGGTGACGCCGGTCTCGGTCAGGACCGCCCCGTGAACGGCGGCAGCATCGGCGCTGGACTCACCTCTACTGCGCCGCACGGCAATCGCGCGCATGGCACCGCGCCCACTACACGCCACACGACCGGGCTTGACACGGCCGCAGGTGACGCTGATCTCGGTCAGAAGCACCCCAGGAACGGCGGCAGCAGCGGCGCTGGACTCACCCCCACCGAGCCACACGGCAATCGGACCGGTGACACCGCGCCCACCGCACGCCACACGACCGGGCCCGACACGGCCGCCGATGGGCGCACTGCATTCGCAGCGGTCCGGCTCGATCGATCAATGGTCGCTGATGTGGTTGCGCGGCTGGTGGATCGGTCGCTGGTGCACACCGCCGGGCGGCGGTATCGCCTGCTGGAATCGGTGGCCGCGTTCAGCGTGGACCGGCTGGTGGAGGCGGGTGAACTCGAGGCTGTGTACCGCGCTCACCACCTGTACTACCTACGGCTCGCCGAGCAGGCCGAACCCGAGCTCTATGGTGCGGATCAGCAGCGCTGGTTGCGCCGACTCGACAGTGAGAGCGCGAATCTGCGTGCCGCACTGGATGGATTCGTGCGCGCGGGCGACGCGGAACACTCTTTGCGGCTGGTCAACGCACTGGCTTGGTACTGGCTGCTGCGCGGCCGCTTCGGTGAGGCGCGGCGCTGGCTCGCGGCCGCACTGGCGTTGAGCGGTTCCGAGCAGAGCAGGTCGCCCCAGGACAGTTCGGCCGGGCGCGACTGGGCTGACGAGGACTCAGGCCCGCACGATTCAACCCCGCACGATTCAGGCTCGCGCGATTCAACCCCGAGCGATTCAGGCTCGCGCGATTCAGCACCGCGCGATATGCGCCAGAGCGATACGCGCCAGGGCGATTCACGCCTGGGCAGTTCGGCGGAGTTGCGCGCGCGGGCGCTGGCGTGGGATCTCGGGTTCGCGTTCCAGCAGGGGGAATTCACTGATGGGGCGGCGCGGCGGGCCGAGGTGCTCGCTGCCTTCGACACCGTCGACAATCCGGTGGGGCGGGGGCGGGCGGTGTTGTTTCTTGCCTTCTCCGCCTTGGAATCCGGTGACCTCCCGGAACTGGAGGCCGTGATCGAACAGGCTCTCCCGGTCGGTGAACAACTCGGCGACCGTTGGGCCGTCGCGACCGCGCACGTGGCGCTGGCCAAGGCGGCGCACAGTCGGGTCGACCTGCCCGCGTTAGAGCATCATGCCCGCACCGCCGCTCGGATCTTCGCCGAAATCGACGATCGTTGGGGGCGCTTGCAAGCGGCCGAATGGTTGGGCGGGTTGGCCGAATTGACCGGTGATCTGACCGGCGCGATGGAAATCCATACCGAGGCATTGGGTTTGGCTCAGGAGCTGGAGCTGTGGGGTCAGGTCTGCACCCACCTCTGCTGGCTCGGGTGGATCCGCATGCAGCACACCGAATTCGACCACGCGGCCGCCCTAGCCGATCAGGCACTGCGCATTGCCACCGAACACGGCTACGCACCCGGCCGCCTATTCGCCTCCATCGTCGCGGCCTTCACCGCCCGCCGCGACGGCAATCCGGAAGTCGCCGAACGCATCCTGCGCGAATTGCTGGAGCTGACTCCGGCCGACGGCGAGGAAACGCCTCTGTTCCTCCCCATGCTCCAGGTCGAACTCGGCTATATCCTCGAACACCGCGACCCGACCGCCGCCCTCGCCCTGCACCTATCCGCCCTCGATGGCGCCCAGCGCATCGCCGCTCCCCGCGACACCACCTTCGCCATCGCCGCCCTCGCCGCCACTGCCACCGAACTGGGCGAATATGAAATCGCCGCAACCCTTTTGGGCACCGCCGAAGCCATCCGCGCCACCAACGACATCCCCCTCTTGCCCGCCGAACGCCCCGACATCGACCGCCCCACCGCCAAGGCCCGTGCCGCCCTGGGCGATTCCGCCTTCGCCACCGCCCACGCCACGGGCGCCGGCCTAACCCCGGCGCAAGCCAGAGACCTCGCCGCCTCGATCACCAACGAACTCAGCCCAGCTCAATCGGCTCCAGGGTATTGACGATCATTTCGAAGAACCGGTAGTGCCCGACCAACACACACAACTCCAAAACCTGCGCGACAGTGAGATAGCGGAGCAGTTCGACCCAGGTGTCATCGGAGAGGAAGTATTCGCTGTCGAGCTCATCGACAGCGCGGCACAGCACACGACACCGCGCACCGGCCTCCTCGTGGTCCCCGCTCGTGAAATCCCGCGTTTGCGGCCGACCAGCCCGTCTGCTGAGCGCGGTGGCGAGTTCACTCGAATCCACTGTGGCCCAATTGGCCGCAGCACGACCGAACATCCACAGGGCCACCCGCAAGAATCGATGCTCACCCAACAGGTGCCCCGCGCCCGGCCAGCACGGCCGCCGCGGATCCAGCCCGGTATCGAATCTCCGAGCCGGACGCCGTCGACGTCGCGGAATCGGCCCGGGCCCCGGGTTCGGCGTCGGCACAAAGAATTCCGCTGGCATTCCGGCACTTTCGAACAGCATTCCGAGCATTTCGTAATGCGCTGTAATGAAACAGATTTCGGTCAGCTCCGCATCCCGATAGCCGAATCCGACCAGCGCGTCCAGCGTGTCCGGGCCGATCGCGAGATCGTCGTGCAGCTCGTCGACGGCCCGCAGCAGCGCCGAACCTCGCGCATCCCAAAAGGGATCGGCCGGACCCACCCGGACCGCATCCAGGAATTCCCGCCCCTCCCTGATCCGACCCCACAACGCGTGCAGCGACCAGTGTGTGTAATGACCGGCATTCCAATTGGCCCGCAGCACAACGAGTTCCACGTCACGGTGACTCAGCCGCGCGAACACCCACTGCCCGAACTCCGCCGGGGCCTCCAACGCGTACAAGCTGGCCAGTAGCCGCGGATGCCGCGTACCGACCCAGAGTATTTGCGGCAGAAACGGGACCACCCGCAACCAGTGCCCCCGTGGCCGCACCCGCGGCACACCAGGGTTCGGCCAGCCCAATCCTGTACTACCCATCGGCCCGGCCTCCTCACATCCACGCTACGACCGCCGACGCCGGTACCCGTTAACCGTCGCGGTCAGGGGATGGGCAGATTCCGCCAACGTCGCGTGGCGGGCGCTTCGCCCTGGTAGAAGCCTTGCCTCACTGACTGTTCGGTAAGAACCGACACACGTTCTGTGACACGCCGCTCGACGGTCCCCGCGCATGCCGGTTTGAACCGCTGGCCGGGTCTGCCACGTGGACAATGCGAACAGCCCCACGGGCGGCCACACATCGAGGAGACCTATGAAACGACTGGGACCGTGGCTCACCCTGGCGGCAGTGGCCTTACTCGGCCTCGTCCTATTGGCCATCAATATGTCCAAGGACACCGAACCGTCGACGGCGAATACCAATACGGTTGCCACGACGCAGGCACCGCCGACCACCACCGCGCCGGCGGCAGTGCCCTTCCCGGGAAAGGCCGATTACGTAGGCAAGATTCCGCTCGCCTCCGGCGGCACCACGACCCTCGAGATCACCGTCGCGGGCGATAAGGCCATCGCCTATGCCTGTGACGGCAAGACGATCGAGTCCTGGTTGCGTGGCAGCGCGACGAACGGATCCTTGCAGCTCACCGGCAAGGACGACGCCCGACTGACCGGCGCTTACGACGGCAAGACGGTGCAGGGCACCCTCTGGATCGGCGGTAAGCAGTGGAACTACACCGCCGCTCCGGTGCAACCGCCCGCCGGACTCTATATCTACAGCGCGGCCGGGACCCGCCAGAGCTGGATCGTCGACGCGAACGGCGGGGTCACCGGCGTCCAGCGCAATCCGGACGGCTCGACCGCACCAGCGGTCACGCTCGCACCCGATGCGACGGCCGTAGTCGATGGCAAGAAGGTCACGGCGAACAAGGTAAGTGGTGGTGACAGTGTCGGCTGAGCGAGAAGCACCGACGGTCCAGGGGAATCCGAGCCGGGCATCGGCAGCGGCCATCGTCATCGCGCTGCTCGTCGGCGCGGCGGTCTCGGTATTGCTCGGTGTGTACGCGAAACAGCATGAGCCACGGTTCTTTTCGATCAATGTGGCCGGCTTCTCCAGCCCGTACGCGGTGAAGACCTGGCTGGCCACCCTCGCCACCGCGCTTGCGCTGTGCCAATTCCTTTCGGCGCTGGCCATGTACGGCAGACTCGACGCGCTTTTCGGGAAGGCTCCGCCGTGGATCGCCACCGTCCACGTGTGGTCGGGCCGTCTGGCCGTACTCGTCACCGTCCCGGTTGCGGTGCACTGCCTGTACGCGCTGGGTTTTCAGGACTACGAGAACCGCGTGCTCATCCATTCCCTGCTCGGCTGCTTCTTCTACGGGGCATTCGTCGCCAAGATGCTGCTGCTGACCCGAAAGGGCCTGCCCGGCTGGATCATTCCGGTCGCGGGCGGTCTGGTGCTGGCCGGGCTGACCGGCCTGTGGCTCACCTCGGCCCTGTGGTTCTTCCAGCACAACGGCATCACCTTCTGAACCTTCTGATCGGAGTCCGCCATGACCAACAATGATCTCGTCCTCAACCGCCGCACCGTCGTGATCGCGGGTGCGGGTGCGGCGGCCGCCGCGGCCGCGCTGACCGGGTGCAGCACCTACGGCAAGGACGACGCCCCCAAGGCCGACCCACCCAAGCCCGCCGCGGGCTCGCCCGGACCGAATGCCGGTGCCGGGCAACCGAATCCGAATGCCATCGCCACGACCGCCGAGGTGCCGGTCGGCGGCGGTGTCATCAAGGGCGATGTGGTGGTGACCCAGCCGAATGCCGGTTCGTTCGTCGGCCTGTCCTCGACCTGCACGCATGCGGGCTGCAAGGTTGCCACGGTGTCCGGCGGCACCATCAACTGCGCCTGCCACGGCAGCAAATTCGGCCTCGACGGCTCGGTGGTCAACGGCCCGGCCACCCAGCGGCTCGCCTCGAAAGCCGTGCACGTCGACGGCGATTCGATCGTGCTGGGTTGACCGGGCACAGCGCACTGCCGCGCGGTACGTCGACCGCGCGGCCTACCCCACCTCCAACGACTCAGGCGCCGCCGAACAGTTCGGCCATCCGCCGGTCCATCTCGTCCGGCGGGACGTCCTCGACGTGCGTGGCCACGGTCCATCGGTGGCCCCACGGGTCCTCGAACGCACCACTGCGGTCACCGTAGAACTGGGTCGTCATGGGGGTGAGTTCCTTGGCGCCCGCGGCGAGGGCGGCGGTGAAGGCGGCGTCGGCATCCTCGACATAGACGTACAGATTGACGGGGGTGCCGCCGACCGTCTTCGGGTCCAGGAAATCCATATCGGGGGCCGGATCGCCGACCATGACGAGGGAGTTGCCGAACATCAGTTCGCAGTGCGCGATCTTGCCTTCCGGTCCCGGCATGCGCATCCGCTCCGATGCGCCGAAGATGTGCTTGTAGAAGTCGATGGCGGCGGCCGCGCCAGCAATCGCCAACCCGGGCGAGACCACCGGATAGCCCTCAGGGATCGGTTTGACATCGGACATGGAATACCTCCGATCGAGGCGTTTGTCGGACAGGTGCGAGCCTATTCCTCGCATCCGGCGAAAAGGCCCGGATCGGCGCTTTGATCTAGCGAGCACGGCCTGAGTGTGGACCGGCGTCCGCCCTCATTCGTTCCAGATGACCTGCGTATTGATCGTCTGCTGGAGCATGCTCGCGCTGCGCGGATCGCGGTAGGCCTGATGCCCGCCGACGGTGATGGATCCGGCCACCGGCAGCGGCAATCCGAGGTCGACGGTGATCGTGCCCGCGCCCTGCATGACGTAATCCTTGATGTCGAGGGTGCCCGCGTTATTGGGCAGCGTCCACACCGGCGACTTCGGCTTCTGGGTCACCTCGAGTTCGATGGTCAGCCGGTCGCCGTCGCGCTTGGTCAGCGTCGCGGTGGTCACCTGGTCGAGCGGGACACCGCCGTCGACCTCCTGGCGCACCGTCCACACCGCACCCTCGCCGACGGGCTGGTCGGGGAAGGTGATCGAACGGTAGACCGCCTGATAGAAGGCCTGTTCCAGGGCCGCGCGGGCGGAATTGGAGGTGTCCGGTGAGGGGGCCAGGCGCAGCGCGGTGATCGCGCCGAGATCGCTCATATCGAATCCGGCATGCGAACCACCAGCGGCGGTGAGCGCCTTGGCCAGCGACGGATCCGGGGTGGAGACGGCGCCGAGGGTCAGCTCGACACCGTCGGCATCGGTCTGTGCGGTCATCGGAATCGTCAGCGCTGGCGTGGAGAAGTCGCTGGGCGGTTGATCATTGATCTGCTGCTCGATGTGGTGATCGGTACGCAGCGTCACCTGCTGCACCGTGCCCGCCGGATAGCCGGGACGCAGCAGCGACCGCGGCTCCTCACCCGCCGAGACGACGGTGGTGACCGCGGCCGAGATCGGCACGGTCACTTCCTTACCGATGCCCACCGGCTCGGTGCTGTCGGCTTCGACACGCGCGTCGGAGCCGTCGCTACAGCCGACGCCGAAGGCGGACAACCCGACCGCAAGCACCATCAGCAGCACACCCGAGCGCGCCATCCGGGGCATGTGGGGAGAAGACAACACCGTCACGAGCATCAGAGTACGACCGCTTCCTGAGTGTCAGCTGGGACATGCAGGTGACCGCGGGCGCAGGGCATGTCGTCACTCGAGAGATGATTGTCGACGTGAGTGACGACCGGCCGCCCGAGGACAGCACCGCCGATAAGGCAGCGCCGCCCAGCGACGACGCAGAAACACCGACGCCAACCGCCGATTCCGGGAAGTCGGCCGCCCCGCTGCGGCTACGCACCCTACTGATCATCGCCGCGGTGTTGCTCGGCCTGGACCTGCTCACCAAGACCATCGTCGTCGCGCAGCTGACCCCGGGCGATCCGGTGCCGATCATCGGCGATTTCGCACGGTTGTCGCTGGTCCGCAACCCGGGCGCGGCATTCTCGATGGCGACCGGCATGACCTGGCTGCTGACGCTCGTCGCCGCCGCCGTGGTGATCGGGGTCATCCGCATCGGCCGAACGCTGCGCTCGCTGTGGTGGGCCATCGGGCTCGGCATGGTGCTCGGCGGCGCGCTCGGCAATCTGGTCGACCGGCTGTTCCGTGCGCCCGGACCGCTGCAGGGACATGTGGTGGACTTCATCGCGGTCGGCTGGTGGCCGGTGTTCAACCTGGCCGACTCCTCGATCGTCTGCGGCGCCATCCTGCTGGTGGTGCTGACGGTGTTCGGTTTCGAGCCCGACGGCACTCGCACCGGACGCGACGGCTCCGACGAGACCGCGATCGGCACCACCGCGGACGAACCATCGCATAACGGCACCAACGGTGCGGCCGGCAGCAACAGCAAGGGGAATGTGGCATGAGCGAGCGCAGCGAGCGAATCATGTCACAGCGAGCATCGCTCATGCCGGAACCGAGCGCCAGCGAGGTGCAGGCATGAGAGAGACACGCACCATGCCCGTACCCGACGGACTCGACGGCATGCGGGTCGACGCCGGCCTGTCCCGGCTGCTCGGCCTGTCCCGCACCACCGTGGCCGCGCTGGCCGAGGAGGGTTCGGTACAGCTCGACGGCGTCACCGCGGGGAAATCGGATCGGCTCGTCGGCGGGGCCTGGCTCGAGGTCGAGTTCCCGGAACCGAAACGCGAACTCACCATCGTGCCCGAGCCGGTGGAGGCCATGAAGATCCTCTACGCCGACGACGACATCGTCGCGGTGGACAAACCCGTGGGCGTCGCGGCGCATACCGGCGTCGGCTGGACCGGGCCAACGGTGATCGGCGGACTGGCCGCGGCGGGCTACCGCATCTCGACCTCGGGTGCGCACGAACGGCAGGGCATCGTGCACCGCCTCGATGTCGGCACCTCCGGAGTAATGGTGGTCGCGCAGTCCGAGCACGCCTACACGGTGCTCAAGCGGGCATTCAAGCAGCGCACCGTCGATAAGCGGTATCACGCACTGGTGCAGGGACATCCGGATCCGAGCAGCGGCACCATCGATGCGCCGATCGGCCGGGCCCGCGGTGACGCCTGGAAGTTCGCGGTCACCGCGGACGGGCGACCGAGTATCACCCACTACGACACCGTCGAGGCGTTCCAGGCGGCGAGCCTGCTCGATATTCACCTGGAAACCGGTCGCACCCACCAGATCCGGGTGCACTTCTCCGCGATCCGGCACCCGTGCTGTGGTGACCTCACCTATGGCGCGGATCCGCGACTGGCGGAGCGGCTCGGGCTGGAACGTCAATGGCTGCATGCGCGTTCGCTCGGGTTCAACCATCCGAGCGACGGCCGGTATCTCGAGATCACCAGCGAGTACCCGGACGATTTGCAGAACGCCCTCGACGTGCTGCGCAATGGCTGACTCGATCCCTTTGCGCCGCATCGGCATCGCCGTTGCGGCCCTCGGGTTCGCGGTACTCGTCGTGGTACTCGGCGTGCTGATTCCGCCACGTCCGTCCGGCATCTCCACCGACCGGCTCGGCCCCGAACGGGGCGAGCCGGTCGCGGATTATCTTGTGCGGGCGCGGGATTCGCTGTCGGGCTCGGATGCCAGCGAGCACTGGGCTCTGGTGTCCTTCACCGAACCGCTTACCCCCGATCAGATTCCGGCGCACAGCGGCGGTCTGCGCATCGCCGCGGCCAGCCACCATGTGTCGATCCCCCGCGTGCACACCCCGATCGTCACCGTCCAACTCCCCGCGGGCAATGCCGTCGCCATCGCCTCCGCCGATAACGCCGCCTGGCAACTGCTGGCCCAACATCCCACCGACGATCGCACCAACCGCGTCACCACGGTGTCGGTGGCCCGCCTGCGCGCCGGATGCGCCTGCACCGTCGGTCTCGTGGTTCGCGGCCGACTCTCCGAACTCCGAAATCTGGCCGCCCAGAACGGGGTCCGCGCGGTCCAGGCTCTCCCCGCCGACGCGGTCGCGACCAGCTTCGCCATCGTCCCGCTACTGCCGGAGTACCAGGACATCGCCCTACCTGGCCCCGACGACGGCGCGGTTCCGGATCAGTAATCATCCGACGGCCACCAGACTGTGCTGCCCGCGAGCAGCGTGAGAGCGGGGACCAGGACCGAGCGGACGAGCAGCGCGTCGAGGAGAACACCGAACGCGACCGCGAAGCCGATTTGGGCAGTGGCGACCAGGGGCAGCGTGATCAGCACCGCGAAGGTCGCCGCGAGCACGATACCGGCGGAGGTGATCACGCCGCCGGTGACCGCCAGACTGCGCAGCATCCCTGTCCTGGTGCCGGTGCGCTGTGCCTCCTCCCTGGCACGGCTCATCAGGAAGATGTTGTAGTCGACGCCGAGGGCCACCAGGAACAGGAAGGTCAGCACCACCAGGCTGGGCTCCAGACCGTGGAATCCGAAGACGTGCTGGAATGCGAAAATGCTTGCGCCGAGCGCTGATCCGAATGACAGGACCACGGTGAGCACCAAGCCGATCGGCGCCGCCACCGAACGCAGCAGTAGCCCGAGAATAACGGTGACCACCAGCAGTACCAGCGGCAGTACCACCCAGTTGTCATGTGCAGAGGCATCCGCGACATCGAGATTCGCCGCGCTCGCACCGCCGACCACGGTCCCCGCGCCCACCTTCGGCAGTGTCGCGCGCAGTCGCTCGATGGTCGCGATTTCGCCCTTCGAATCGGGTTGATCCACCGGGATCACGACGATCTCGGAGAAGGTCGGGCCGGTGCGGCCGTCCTCGGCGACGCCGACACCGGGATCGGACCGCACCGCGCGCAGCACGTCGGTGTGGAATTCGTTGCGCGCCATGATGATCAGCGGCTGACCGGCGCGCTCCGGGAAGTGTTCGGCGATCAACGTCTGGCCCGCAACCGATTCCGGTGTCTCGATAAACCGATCGGCCTGGGACAGTGCGCTCGTATTTCCGAACCATCCGAGCGTCAGCAAGAGCAAGACCACGATGGCGGCGCTCGACGCCGCGCCCGGGCGGCGAGCGATGGCCGCGCCCAACCGATCCCACACCCCCGCACGTGGCACCAGGGCTTCGGCGTTCGGATGGGGAATCCGCGGCCAGAACACCCAGCGGCCGCACAGCACCAACAGCGCGGGGAAGAACGTCAGCATGACCGCCAGCGTGCACAGGATCGTCGCGGCGCCAACCGGTCCCATACCGGAGGTGCTGCGCATATCGGCGGCGAGCAGGCACAGCAGCGCGACGGAAACCGTTGCCGCCGAGGCGATGATGGCAGGCGCGGCAGCGCGTAGCGCCGCCGCCATAGCCGTCGCCGGTATCGAATGCCGGTGCAGCTCTTCGCGATACCGCGCGACGATCAGCAATGCGTAGTCGGTGCCGACGCCGAATGCGAGCACGGTGAGCAGTCCGGAGGTCTGGTCGTTCACGGCGACATCGAAGAGCTGCACCTGTCCGTAGACCACCGCCATCGAGATGGCGTCGCCGAGCGCCACCGATAGCAGCGGCAACAACCACAGCACCGGACTGCGGTAGATCAACAGCAGCAGAATCGTCACGACGACCACGGTGAACAGCAGCAGGCGCGAATCGACGCCCTCGAACGCGCCCTCGAAATCGGCTTGGGCCGCAGCGGGTCCGGTGACCTGCACGGTCAGCCCATCGGGGTGCTCGCTGACCATCGCGCGCAGATCGTCGATGTATTCGGTGGGTTTGCCGTGGGACTGGCCGACGGCCAGCGAGTACAGCAGGACCGTGCCGTCGGGCGAGGTTTCGCCGGGCGGCATCGCATCCGTGTCGCTGCCGAATCGCCGGTTGAGCGAGGCGAATTGGCGTTCAGCCGCAGCGCGGTCGGTCGGTGTCAGGCCGCCCGGTCTGGAGTACGCCACAGTGAACAGGTTGGTGGTCCCGCCGGGCAGAGTGGCATCGATTTCCGCGACTGTCGTCGACTGTGCCGATGCGGGCAGGTATTCGGTCGCCTCATTGGATTTCACGCCGTTCAGTCGACCCGCCAGCGGCAGCAGGGCCGCCAGCGCGGCGATCCATACGACGATCACCAGCGACGCCCGAGTCCGCGCGCCCATCCACTGTCTCCTCGATCCGGTCATGGGAAGCAGCGTCGCGAGATTTCGGGCGGTGCGCGTCCGCCCGTGGCGGGCTCTTGTGAATACTCCGCACGGAGTACGCATGACCCGGGTCAGCGGCGCACAATGGCTGGAATGGGCACGCGATTGCGGAGGGATGGCGCGATCACGCTGGCCGTGCTGCTGGTGCAGTTCGGCTGGGCGCTGCTCGCACCGGAGAAACATCCGCTCGACGCGCCGGGCGCGCTGCTGCTGGTGCTGGCGACGGCCCCGCTGCTCCTGCTACGCACCGCCTCGCTGCCCGCCTTCCTGCTGCATGTGGCGCTGGCGATTCCGTACCACGCGCTGGACTACCCGCACGAGGCGTTGACACCGGCCACCATGGTCGCGCTGTTCGCGGCCGCCCGCTACGGCAATCGACGACGCACCGCGGTGGTCATGCCCGCGGTCATCGTGGTCGCGCTGCTGTGGACCATCGTGCTGCGGATCGACGATGACACCAGACCGGTCTACGCGGTCGGGGCCACCGGGTGGATCGTGGTGGTCTGCGTCGCGGGTGAAGCGGCCCGGTTGCAGCAGGCGTACCTGGCCGAGGTGATCGACCGTGCCGACCGTGCGGAGAACACCCGCGAAGAGGAGGCGCGTCGTCAGGTCGCCGAGGAGCGGTTGCGGATCGCCCGCGATCTGCACGACCTGCTCGCCCACACGATCACCCTCATCCAGGTCCAGGCCGGGGTCGCCGCGCACCTGATCACCGAGCGCAAGGCCGAACCCGCGACGGTGCTCGGCGCACTCGACACCATCACCGACGCCTGTGCCGACGCCCGCGCCGAACTCACGGCCACCGTGGGGGTATTGCGCGCGCCTCTTGCCGAATCCCGCGCGCCGCTACCCACTCTCGCCCAACTCCGGGGGTTGGCCGAACCGGCCGAAGCCGCAGGCGTCACTGTGGAATTCACCGTGAACGGCGCGGTACGCCCACTCGCGCCCGCCGTCGAAATGGTCGGCTACCGCATCGTCCAGGAAGCGCTCACGAACGTGGCCAAACATTCAGCGGCGAGCCGCGCCCTGGTCGAACTCGACTACCGGACCGACCGCCTGATTATCCGGATCTTGGACAACGGCCGCGCAGGCCCCGCCGCTACAACAGGATTCGGCATTCGCGGCATGCGTGAGCGGGCCGAGGCGATCGGCGGCACACTCGAGACCAGCACCCTTGCAGCCGAATTCGGCACTACTGCATCAAGATCGGCTATCTCGACACCCGAACCCACCGGCACTGCGGCGCCACTCGCCCCCACCACATATCGATCCGCGCCCACCGCACCGGAGCCCGGCGTCACCACCACAGGATCGGGTGGCCCGGCACCCGCATCCACCAGAACCCCAGCGCAATCAGCAAGCACAGCACCCGAACTCGACATCACCACCACAAGATCCGGTGGCCCGGCACCCACATCCACCAGAACCCCAGCGCAATCGGCACTCACGACACCCGAACTCAACATCACTCCAGCAGGATCCGGCGTGCCGGCATCCGAATCCGCCAGTACTCCAGCGCGATCCGCCGTCGCTGCGGCGCGCTTCACTAGTGCCTCTGCGCAATTGGGCAGCGCCGCCGCTGGATTCGCGGTGACGGCGGAACTACCGGTCGCTGCGATAAACGCCGAGCGGATCGGCACGGACCGGGGTGAGGCATCGACGACAGCCGATGCGCACGGGCGGCCCGACCCGGCCGCAGTGCATATCGAGGCGGCTGTAGCCGATTCCGCGGGTGGTGCGGCATGATCCGCGTACTACTCGCCGACGACCAGACCCTGGTGCGCGCGGCATTCGCCATGTTGGTCACCTCGGCCGCCGATATGGAAGTCGTCGGTGCGGCCGCCAGCGGTCGCGAGGCCGTGGCCCTGGCGCGCAGCACCCGCGCCGATGTCGTCGTGATGGATATCCGCATGCCCGATCTCGACGGAATCGAGGCGACCGAGCGGATCGCCGCCGATGAAGACTTGGCCGGTGTGCGCGTGCTGGTACTGACCACCTACGACACCGACGACAATGTGCTGGCCGCGTTGCGTGCCGGGGCAAGCGGATTTCTGATCAAGGACACCAAACCCGCCGCCCTGCTCGATGCCATCCGCACGGTGGCGGCGGGTGAGGCATTGCTCTCGCCCAGCGCGACCGCGGCGGTGATAGCCCGGGTTCGGTCGGTGCCGGATCCCGTGCCGCGGCCCGCGCTTGGCACGCTGACCGAACGCGAACTCGACGTGCTGGTACTGATCGCCCGCGGGCTGAACAACGCCGAGATCGCCGAAACCCTGGTGCTGAGCCCGCTGACGGTCAAGACGCACGTCAGCCGGATCCTGGCGAAAACCCTTGCCAGGGACCGGGTTCAGCTCGTCATCGCGGCCTACGAGGCCGGACTGGTCAATCCGGCAGTGTCACAACACCATCCAGGTATCGGCGGCAGCGGCCGGTGAGCAACACCCGGTCACCCGCGAGCTCGCAACGCAGGCTGCCGCCGCGCTGGGACAGCTGACGTGCGCTGAGTTCGGTGCGGCCGAATTCGCGGCTCCACAGCGGAACCAGTTGTGCGTGTGCCGATCCCGTCACCGGATCCTCGACCACACCGAGATCGGGTCCGAAGACGCGGGAGACGAAGTCGACGGTATCGCCGGGCGCCGTGATCACGGCATCGAACGCCAGCGGCGGGAAGGCCGCGAAGTTCGGCCGCGCCTCGCGCACCTCCCGTTCGGAGCCGAGGACGATCACCTCGTCGAATCCGGTGTACGCGCGCACCGGGCGCACGCCGAGCGCGTCCACCAGCGCGGGATCGGGCGCGATCTCCTTGGATTCCAGGGCGGGCAGGTCGAGTACGTATTCGTCGTCATCGGTGCGGTCGACGTGCAGCCAGCCGCTGCGCGTGAAGAAGCTCACCCGGTCCTCGCCCGGGTGGATGTCCTCGAGGATCTGCGCGGCCGCGGCCATGGTGGCGTGGCCGCACATGTCGACCTCCATCGTCGGGGTGAACCAGCGCAGGTGACAGGCGGGCCACTCCCCCGGCGGTCCGCCCGCCTCGACTGGTAATTGCGAGGTGTAGAAGGCGGTCTCGGCGAGGTTGTTCTCCTCGGCCAGGCGTTGCATCAGCTCGTCCGGCAGCCAGGTGGGCAGCGGCATGACCGCGGCCGGGTTGCCCGAGAACGGTGCGTCGGCGAACGCGTCGATCTGGTGCAGCAATACCTCCATATTCGAAAAGGTACTCCAACACCGAATGATCCCTTCGCACAAGGTATCTCGCGGCGCGGCAAGTCACCCGTCCAGTTCTTCAGGCGCTCCCGCCCGGTGAACTCGGAAGTAGCGTGTGCTTCTCGCCCTGACCGGCGGCGGCGATCCACCAGGCGGCCTCGACGAGCACGATGCCGACGGCCCCGCAGATGAACGCCGCGGTGGTGAGCCCGAGATTCGAGGGGTCGAGTTTGAAGAAGTGCCTGGTGAACGGGATTGTGAACAACAGCACATAGGCGGTGACCGAGGCGCCGATGAGCACCACCTTCCACCACACATACGGCCGGGCGACGATGGCGAGCACCCATACCGCGATCATGATCAATGTGATCAGCGCCGTGGTGCCCGCCTGCTCCTTGTGCTGCTCGGGGGTGGCGTACGAACCGGCGTAGGTGATCAGGTAGGCGACGAAGGTGGCGACGCCGATCACCACACCGGACGGAATCGCCAAACGCATGACGCGCGAGACGAATCCGGAGCGGGCGCGTTCGTTGTTCGGGGCCAGCGAGAGGATGAACGCCGGGATGCCGATGGTGAACCAGGCCGCGATCGTGACATGCCTCGGCAGGAAGGGATAGTCGACCGATTCGTAATCGAAGATCCGCGAGCCGACACCGGCGATGCCGATCAGGAAAGCGAGCACCACCGAGTAAACGGTCTTGGTGAGGAACAGATTCGAGACCCGCTCGATATTGCCGATCACCCGGCGGCCCTCGCCGACCACATACGGCAGAGTGGCGAACTTGTTGTCCAGCAATACGATCTGGGCCACCGCGCGGGTGGCCGGACTGCCCGAGCCCATTGCCACGCCGATATCGGAATCCTTCAGCGCCAGGACATCGTTCACACCGTCGCCGGTCATGGCGACGGTGTGGTCGCGAGACTGCAAGGCGGCCACCATGGCTCGCTTCTGATCCGGGCGCACCCGGCCGAAAGTGGTCTCGTGCTGCAGCACGTCGGCGAGTGCGTCGCGGTCCTCGGGCAGTTCGCGGGCGTCGACCGCGTGCTCGCCGCCCGGCAGATCCAGCGAGGAGGCCACCGCACCGACCGAGACGGCGTTATCGCCGGAGATCACCTTGATCGAAACATTTTGGCTGGCAAAGTAATCGAGGGTTTCGCGGGCATCGGGCCGAACCTTCTGCTCGAGTACGACCAGTGCCGCGGGATCGACAGTGCCGGGCGCGTCGGCGGCGTCGACGGGACGGTCGCTGCGCGCGAGCAGCAGGATGCGCAGACCCGATGAGCCGAGTTCCTCTGCGACGCGGGCATCTTCGGAGCTCGGATCGAGCAGCACATCAGGTGCGCCGAGCAGCCAGTCGCCGTGCTCGCCATAGGAGAAACCGCTCCACTTCTTCGCCGAGGAGAACGGCGCGACCGCGGTGTGCCGCCAATTCGGTTTATCGGTCAGCTCTTCACCGATCGCCTGCACGCTGGCGTTCGGGCGCGGATCGTCGGCGGCCATGGCGGCCAAGGCCTGGCGCACCTCGGCGTCGTCGAATGAGCCCAGCGTCTTGATATCCGACAGGCGCATCCCGTTCTCGGTGAGGGTGCCGGTCTTATCCGCACAGACCACGTCGACCCGGGCCAGGCCCTCGATGGCGGGCAGTTCCTGCACCAGACACTTGCGCCTGCCCAGTCGCACCACGCCGACCGCGAACGCGACCGAGGTCATCAGCACCAGCCCCTCGGGCACCATCGGCACCAGCGCCGCGACCATCCCCGTGACCGCGGGTCGCCAGGTCTCACTATTGCTGGAGAACAGCTGGTTGTAGATGCTGAGCAGACCGGCCGGGATCAGCAGGTAGGTGATGACCTTGAGGATGGTGTCGATACCGCTGCGCAGCTCGGACTTCACCAGCGTGAACTTGCTGGCCTCCTCGGCCAGTTTGGCCGCGTAGGCGTCCTTGCCGACCTTGGTCGCGCGGTAGGCGCCGGATCCGGAAACGACGTAACTGCCCGACATCACCGCCGCGCCGATCGGCTTGTCCACCGGATCGGCCTCACCGGTGAGCAGCGATTCGTCGATCTCGAGCAGCGCCGATTCCTCGACGGCGCCGTCGACGACGATCTGGTCGCCCGGACCGAGCTCGATCAGATCGTCGAGTACGACCTCCTTCGGCGCCACCTCGAGCGACTGGCCGTCGCGGCGTACGGTCGGCTTGGCCTGGCTGACGATGGCCAACTGGTCCAGGGTGCGCTTGGCGCGGACCTCCTGGATGATGCCGACCGCACTGTTGGCGATGATCAGCAGACCGAACATGCCGTCGATGATCGAGCCGGTCGCCAGCACCAGGATGAACAGCACGCCGAGGATGGCATTGATCCTGGTGAAGACATTGGCACGGACGATGTCGCGCACGGATCGGCTCGCCCGGTCCGGCACGTCATTGGTCAGCCCGTCGCGGCGACGTTGCTCGACCTCCGCCGCGGTCAGCCCGGTGACGGCCGTTTGGGGCACGGTAATCGACATGACCGCCAGGCTACCGAGAACTACGGTCGGTAGCGTGCAGCGAAGCAGGACGGTCCCCGGCGTTGTGTTCGGTACGGGCGCATTTCTGATCTGGGGACTGTTCCCCGCGTACTTCGGGTTGCTGGCCTTCGCCAATCCGGCCGAGGTGGTGGCCCAGCGAATTCTGTGGACATTGGTGCTGGTGCTCATCGTGCTGGCGGTATCCGGGCAGCTCGGCGGGCTGCGCGGGATCGCCGCGAGGACCTGGCGGATGGCGGCGGTGGCCATCGCGGCGCTATCGATCAACTGGGGCGTGTACGTCTACGGCGTCACCTCCGGACATGTGGTGGAGTGCGCACTCGGATACTTCATCAATCCGCTGGTGACGGTGGCATTCGGCGTGCTGATCTTTCGTGAGCGGTTGGCCAGGGCGCAGTGGGCCGCACTCGGGCTGGGGGCGCTGGCCGTCGCGGTGCTCACCGTCGACTACGGCAGGCCGCCGCTCATCGCGCTGACACTGGCCTGTTCATTCGCCACCTACGGGCTGGTGAAGAAGGTCATACCGCTGGACGCGCTGCACGGGATCGCGGCCGAGGGTTTGGTCGCCGCACCGTTCGCGTTGGCGTTCGTGATCATGTTCGCGGTGACCGGGCGCAGTGAGTTCGCCAGTGGCATCGCGCATTCCGGGTTGATGATCTCGACCGGTCCGGTCACCCTGTTGCCGCTGTTGCTGTTCGCCGTTGCCGCGCAACGGGTTCCGCTTTCGACCATGGGGCTGCTGCAGTACCTCACTCCTGCGCTCCAGATGGCCTGGGGCGTGGCAGTCGCGCATGAGCCCATGCCCGCGTCGCGGTGGGCCGGTTTCGCGCTCATCTGGGCGGCGCTGGCCATCTTCACCGCCGATGCGCTCGCGCGTGGTCGGCGCGGGCGCCACGCTGCCCGGGCCGCGGCGCCCGAACCGTCGGCGACCGAGCACGGCTGAGCTCTTCCCAGCCCTGGCTTCGTGGTGAGGCCACAGATTTGCGGGCAATCACTTGTCGATACCGACAGGACGGAATTGCCCTGGTCCTCGGGTACATTTGCCGCGATCACCGCAGGAGGCGGAAGGTTTGTTGATGCTGGACGATGCGCAACTGGATCGGGCGGCGGGCGTGCTGCTCGGCACCGCGACGGGCGATGCGCTCGGGGCGGGCTACGAATTCACGTGGCCGGGAACGCATGTCGCGATCGATATGATCGGCGGCGGGCCGTGCCGGTGGGCGCCGGGACAGTGGACCGATGACACCTCCATGGCGATCGCCATCGCGCTGGCGGCCGATAAGGGTCCCGGCATCGACCTCGACGCGGTGGCGGCCGGATTCGTCCGGTGGTTCGATTCCGATCCCCCCGATATCGGCGTCCAGACCCGTGCGGTGCTCGCGGTGCGCCCGCGCTCGGCCCGGGAGATGCAGACGCAGGCCATGTCCTTGCACGGCAAGACCGGCGGCAACGGTTCGCTGATGCGTACCGCACCGGTCGCCCTCGCCTATCTCGGCGACGCCGAGGAATGCGTCCGCATGGCCGGTGCGATCGGCGCGCTCACCCATCACGACCAGCAGGCCATCGAGGCCTGCAAGATCTGGACCTCCGCCATCCGGCACGCGGTGCTCACCGGAACCTTCGACGGTGTCCGCGCGTTCGTCGACGCCTCGCCCAGCGCCGCCTACTGGACCCACCTGCTCGACCAGGCCGAATCCGGTACCCCGCAGGACTTTTCGAATAACGGCTGGGTCGTACACGCCCTGCAGACCGCCTGGTGGGCCATCACCACCGCCGACTCCTCCGGTCCCGGCCACCTGCCGCATGCCCTCGAACTCTGTGTCCGCGCGGGCGGTGACACCGATACCACCGCGGCCATCGCGGGCGGCCTCCTCGGCGCCCGCTGGGGCGCCACCGCCATCCCGCACCGCTGGCGCCAACTCCTGCACGGCTACCCCGGTTTCACCGCCGACGACCTCACCACCCTCGCCACCCGCATAGCCACGAACAGCTTCACCCGGTAATCTCCCGCCACCGACCTCGGGCTGCTGTGGTGAACGTGGTTGCCGCCACGCAGGCGCCCACAGGTGCGCCGACCGCGATCAGTAGGCGGTATTGATGTGCCCGGGAGTCCAGAGGCCGGAGTGGTCATGCTGGGTGATGTCGGGTTTCGCAGCGTCGGCCTTGGGGTCGATGCGGGTCAGTTGTTGCAGTTCGCCCCAGTCTCGGCGCCAATCCTGGTCGAGGTAGGTGGCCAGGGTCCGGGGGCGCAGGAGCATGTTGGACCAGCCGAGGGGGCCGCCGCCGTCGTGGCTTTGCCAGAGGGTGGTGATCTCGGCGCCGGGGCGGTCCGGGAGGATGCGGTAGGCGGGGACTTCGGCGATATTGTCGTGGTGGTCGTAGGGGCGTTGATTGGGGAATTGAAGGCCGACCATCCAGTCGGTGAGAACCGGGACTTGCGAGCCGACAACGTCGTTCAGCGTCCTGGTCTGCGGGACGCGGGGTGGGGTGACGGCGAGCCACTGCTTGGGGTTGCGGTCGCGGTCGATGGCGACGATGCGGATCACGTCCGCGCCGGTGGGGATTTCGGTGAACGGCACGCGCAGATTGCGCCAGGACGGCGCTGGCCCGATATCGATCGGGGAGACCTTGCCCATCGGCTGCGCGGTGGTGGCGGAATCGGTTGCGCCGTATTCGATTTCGAGGGTTTGCCCCTGGGTGACGATGCCATCGGGGTCGACCGATCTGATCCGGCCCGCCGCGGTGAGCGCGATGATGCCGGTGCGATCGCCGGGTTCGGGCAGCCGGTACCAGCCGGTGGTCAGGTCGGCGGGGCCCGCGTCACCGGAACCGTAGCTGCCGAGCACCGGTGTGGTCGCCGGGTTCAACCCGAAAGGCAATGCGGCGGTGGCGGTTCCCGCGGTGTTCTCCGAGGCCGACTTGCTGCTCAACGCGTCGGCGATACTGCCGGTCGGACTCGAATCATCGTCCGGTCGCAGATCGGCGGCCACGCCCGCACCGGTGAATCCGGTCCCGGTGCCCGACAGCGTGCTCACCGCGTCACCGGTCAGCGGCGGCAGCATGCCCGCATTCGGATCGGTTTCGACCAGCACGTGACCGGCCAAACCGGCCGTCTTACCCGTCAGCGCTTCGATATTCGAGCGCGCCAGCGAGAACGCCGGCCCCTGGGCGACGGCCGCCTTGGCGAAGGAGCCGACATCCCAGACGACGAGCAGCGCCAGCGCGATGGTCAGCGGCGGCAACACCGACACTCGCCAGGCGAAGCGGGAAACCTTGTGCGGGGTACCAGGTTCCGGTGAGTGCACATGCCACCAGGCGGCGACGGCGAGCAAGACGGCAGTGGCCAGCAGCAACAGCTTGTTGAGCTCGACCCCGGCGACCACCGGTGGCTTATCCCACCACGGAATGCCGTAAGACGAGACATACCACCACTTATTGGGCCCGGAGAAGACCAGCGCGAGCAGGAACGCGACCGCCGCGGCGAACAGGGCGCGGTAGCGCGGCGCGCGCAGCACCCGTGGCGCGACGGCCATGGCGGTCACCATCGCGACGGCTCCGGCCACACCCGCGTAGACGCCGAAGTGATGGGTCCACTTGGTGGGCGTGACCATGATCAGCAGCAGTGCGCCGAGGGTGACACCGAGGATGCGCCGGGTCGGCCCCGCGGCGGTCAGCGGGATCCGACCGCCCTTGCGCAGCAACACGAGTACGCAAACAATGAGTCCGGCGAACAGCGCGAGCACGCCGATCCGGCGACCGACAGAGCCATCGGTCTCGCCTTGGAACAGGTACTGGTAGCGCAGATAGTCGTTGAACCACTCGACATCCGGGCCGACGATGTGATGGATGCGCTTCATCTCGAACATCGCCGCCAGCGGCTGATCGGCGAACATGATCGCCAGTGCCACGGTACCGGCGGCGAGCAGCGGGGCGAGCAGTGTCAGGTAACCGACGATCCGAGCGCGCCCCCGAGTACCGATGCGCGCCATGATGATTCGCGCGACCGGCCGCAACCCGGCGAGCAGCGCCGCGATACAGATGACACCGGACGGCCCGGCCGTACAGGCGAAGGCCGCGACCAGGATCGCGAATCCGGCGGGCAACAATCGCCTGGTCGCGATGGCACGCTCGACCAGACACCAGGTCAGCAAAAGTCCGAGCGCCACCGGCGGTTCCGGACGCAGCCCGTTGTCATAGGCCAGCCAGATGGTCAGGAAGCCCAGCGCACCGGTCCACATCGCGATGCTGTTGTGCCGCACCGCGACTCCGAGCCGAGGCGCCACCTCACGACTGAGCAGCAGCCACATCAGCACACCACAGAAAAGCGCGGGCAGTCGCACCCACGGGCTGGCGGTGCCGATCTCGGTCATGATCCGGATCAGGTCGTAATACGGTGTGCCGACCGGATTCTCGGGCACTCCGAAGTAGGCGAAGTAGTTGGCCATATAGCCCGCCACACCCGACGCGCGCGCCATACCGAACTGATAGCCGTCATCGGAGGTCGTCGACCCGATGAAATACCAGACCACCATGGTGCCGAGCACCACGCCGTCGAGCAGCGAGAACGTCCACCAACGCTGCGGCAGGAAGCGGCGCACCCGCCGGCCGTCCCGCCGATCGAGCCGGTACAGCGCGATCAGCGAAACAATCGTGCACACCACCGTCAGCCAGATCGCCGCCCGCTTGAGCGGAGTGGGCGTGGACGAGAATCGGGTGTCGAGTTCGGCAGTGACACGCGCTCCGTCCGCCGCCGCCAGATCGCTGAAGACACCGACCATCTGCGGCCGGTAGTCGCCATTGAGCACCACCGGGAATCCGGGCGTCTCGAATCCGACCAAGGTCGCGGTGGCCCTGGTGTTATCGGCGTGCACCGTGAGTTCACAGCCCGGAACCAGTTCCGAGACCGGCACACTGAGCAACGCCTGATTGCGCAGCACCACATCCAGCCGCGCCGGGCTATCCGCCCCCGCCTGCACGCGGGCGAGGAATCCGTATCGCTCGAGATCCGGAGCGCCGTTGGGCCCGGTCGCCGCGAGCGTGCCGCCCTTGGCGCTGAGCTGGTTGATCGCCGTGCACGGCAGGGTGGCGTCGAAAGTCAGTGGCGCATAGGAGATCAGCGGCGCCTCGATACTGCGCGCGGAACCGGCCTGCGGCCAGCTCAGCGTGGCCGCGTCCACGCGCACCGGCAGCAGCGGCACCGCCACCGCGAACAGTGCGCCCAACAGGCCCGCGATCAGCGCGATCGGCCCGGCCCAACCCCCACGTCTGTTCGATTGTGCCGTCCCGGGTTCGGATTCCTCGACGGACGGCTGCCCCGCCCACACCATCGTGTCAGCCACGGGGCCTGATCCTAACGGTTACCATTCCGAACGAAAGTTCTTGCTGGTGTCCAGCTTTGATTCTCAGCAAGCGCACAGCTGTCGCGGCCGACGCCGGACTTGCCCGGGTCGGCCGCGACTGACGTTTTCGAGCGACCTGCAAGCAGTCGCTACGACGCCGGCATCAGCTGCAGGCCACCGACTGCTGGCCGAGGTTGCTCAGCATGGTGCAGGCCCACGCCTTCTGGATCTTCCACTTGCCGTCCTCGGCGACGAACGGCACGTCGACGATGTTCTCCTGGCCGTTGAGCACGACCTTGGCCTTGGCGTTGACGCTATCGCCGAAGCTGGTCACATCGGTGACCGTCATAGTGACGTTGGCGCTCTTGACGGCCTCGGCCAGACGGTTCGGCAGTTCCGGGTCGGCCTGGGCGCCCTGCACGCCGTCCAGCTTCTCCGAATTCGGTACCGACGGGTCGAGCGCGCGCTGGAGCTGAGTGTTCAGCTCCGCGACGGTGGGGACCGGCGGCAGGTTGGTGTTCGCGCTGGCCGAGGCCTTGGCGCTGGTGCTGGTCTTCGCGGCCGGCTTGCTTTCTTTGTCATCGCTGCAGGCGGTCATGCCGAGGGCGGCGACGACGGCCAAAGCGGCGATGGCGATGCGTCCAGTCTTACGAAGCTTCAACTGCTCGTCCTTTGCGTTCGAGTAGGTACATGTCGTTCCACCAACGGCAGCCGTCACCCGAACCGGCAACGCTGCACGAATGACCCAGGCTACCTGTCAGCGGAGACTGCCGAGCGGATCCGCCCGGGACAGACTGATGTCGTCGGCGGCAAAGGTACGCGCCGGACCGGGCCCTGTCGAGCTGGTCTCGAACCGAACGGTAACCACACCGAGCCCGGCCCCCTGCACCCACCCGTGTCCGAATTCAGGATGCTCCACGTCCATCCCTGGATACCACACCATCGCCTTCCGCAACGCCGAATCGCCCTGAGCTGCACCGACGCTCACCCCCGCGACCACAGAAACCCGCTCCCCTCCGGCCGCACCGAATCCCGTCCCATTGTCCTCCGCCCCCGTGCCATGCGCACCGAGCGCCGTCTCGACGCCCGCCCGTCCACGCGAAGGCCCCGGACCGTGGGCCACCCCAACGCCCGCAAGTTCGCCCGGAGCCCCCTCACCGCCTGCGTGTCCACCCGAAGCCCCCGGACCGTGCGCCGCCTCGCCTCCGACCAATCCACTCGAAGCCCCCGCCCCAAGCGCCGCCTCATTGCCCGCCCGTCC